>NZ_AJKS02000009.1 GCF_000265245.1 Halomonas smyrnensis AAD6 | reverse complement strand
GGGCTGCCGTTCACGTTGGTGCTGCTGGCGGCCTGCTTCGCGGTCATCAAGGGGCTGAGGAGCGAACCCAAGAGCCTCTGATCGACGAGACAGTTTGCGGGGGGAGTCCTCGGTGATCGGTTATCCGCTTGGTGAAACAGCATCGGACGTTTGGCCGGCCATTCTTTCATCGTTTCCACTGGTGTTTGATGGTGCAGCGTCTTCTGCGGGATATGGTGCTTGTACAGTCAACATGCAGTGCAAGTCGGGAGCCAGCCCGGAGGAGTGACTGCTGGACGGAGTTTCCCCTGTGTTGAGGGGTATCCTGAATGAAGTTCACACAGCACCGCGCCGCTCACGCGTAGCGTTGGAGCGCCTCGAGCACGGCTGTGTCGACGTCGATACCGATAGCGTCCGCCGCGCTCCGCCGACCGGGCACATGGGTGCCGCTTTCGGCGATCCGATCGAGCTGGCGGGTCAGGCGCGCGGAGAAGTCATCATCGATGGCCGTGGGCAGGATGCTGATGATCGTCATGCCTGCGTCTACGCGCCGCTGTTCGTCTCGGAAGTCGGTCATGTCCATCGACCAGGCCGCACCGGACACACCGGCCGCCAGACACTCGACCATCAGCGCGACGTTGGCACCCTTGGCCCCGCCGAAGGCCAGCAGCGTGCCCTTCAGGGCGGCTCGGGCATCGGTGGTGGGGCGCCCTCGGTCGTCGACGGCCCAGCCTTCGGGGATGGGCCGCCCCTCGTCGGCGGAACGGACCAGGTTGACGAAGGCCGTGGCGCTGGAGGCCTGGTCGATGAGCAGCGGGGCGCTTGGATCGGCCAGCGGCGCGGCGAAGGCCATCGGATTGGTGCCGAACACGGCCCGGCTGTCGGCGCTGCCGGCAAGCACGGCCGGACTGTTGGACACGGCCAGGGCGATCAGCCCTTCCAGGGCCAGGCGGCGGGCGTAGTCGCCCAGCTCGCCGGTGGTGAAGCCGTTGCCCTGGGTGAAGAGCGTCACCCCGAGTCGGCGCGTGCGCTCGACCAGCGTCGGTAAGGCTTGGTCGAAGCCGAGTTGGGCGATGCCGCCATCCGCATCGGAGTGGAGGATGGCGGGCAGGGGCGAGTTGAGCGTGGGCGAGGCCTGGCCGTTGATGAGTCCTGACTGGAAGCTCGGCAGATAGTCCAGCAGGTGGGCGAGGCCCACGACGGGCCGCCCGTACGCCTCGGCCGCTACCGTGGCCCTGGCCAGCGAGCGTGCGCTGGCGGCGCTGGCACCGGCGCCGAGGCAGGCACGTTCGGCGAGGGTTTCCGCCTCGGCCAGGGTGAGTGTCGATCGATACATGGTCGTCACAGGTCCTTGACCAGCCGCAGGGCGTCGTAGATGGCGGCATGGGTGTTGCGCGAGGCCACGGCATCGCCGATGCGGAACAGCTGGAAGCCGTCGCCGCCGTTGCGGACCATCGTCTGCGGACGACCGAGGATCAGGTCGTCATAGTCCACCGCGCCGCCGTTGCAGGAGTGCGGCTTGAGTTCGAAGTAGATGTCGGACAGCGGCGTGATGCCATAGTTGACTACCACCTGATCGATGCGCCGCTCCTGGGCCAGCTCCTGCCCATCCGGAAGGGCGTAGTCGCTGGTGATGCGGGCCAGCAGCGCGTCGCCGTCGCGCTCCACGGATTTCAGCCGGTAGGTGGATGTGAAGGTGACGTTGGGGCGCTGCAGGGCGCGCATGTAGGGCACCAGGTTCATGGCCATGATGTCGGCCGCGAAGGTGCGGTCCGGGGTCATGATCTCGAGTTCGGCACCGGTTGTGGCGATGATTTCCGCGGCTTGCATGGCGGCGTTGTCGCCGGTCTCGTCGAACAGCAGCACCCGCTTGCCCGGGGCCACGTGCCCGGAGATGACGTCCCAGGTGTTGATCACCAGTTCGTGGCCGATCTTCGGGAGCTCGTCTTGTGGGTAGCCGCCGGTGGCCACGATCACCGCATCCGGCGACTCGGCGAGCACGTCCTCGACTTCGGCCCAGACGTTGTAGCGAATTTCCACGCCCAGCTTGTCGCATTGCGCCAGGCGCCAGTCGATGATGCCCATCATTTCGCGGCGGCGCTCGCTCTGGGCGGTGAGGCGCACCTGGCCGCCGGCGTCGCTGGCGGCCTCCAGCACCGTCACGCGGTGGCCGCGTTCACCCGCTACCCGCGCCGCCTCGAGTCCCGCTGGGCCCGCCCCGATGATCACGATACGCCGCGAGGCCTCGGCCCTGGGGATGGTGTGCGGCATGGTGGTCTCGCGGCCGGTGGCGGCGTTGTGGATGCAGTAGGCGGCGCCGCCCTGGTAGATGCGGTCGAGGCAGTAGTTGGCGCCGACGCAGGGGCGGATCTCCTCCTCGCGGCCCTCCATCAGCTTGCGCACCAGATGCGGGTCGGCCATGTGGGCGCGGGTCATGCCGATCATGTCGGCCTTGCCGGCGGCGATGGCGTGGCGGGCCGTGGCCACGTCCTGGATCTTGGCGCCGTGGAAGGTCGGGAAGTCGACCCGGCGGCGGATCTCGCCGGCGAAGTCCAGATGCGGGGCGCTGGGCATGCCCTGCACGGGGATGACGTCGGTGAGCCCGGGGTCAGTGTCGATATGCCCACGCACCACGTTGAGGAAGTCGATCAGGCCGCTATCCTTCAGGCGCCGGGAAATCTCGAAGCCGTCGTCGGCGCTGAGGCCTCCGTCCAGCATCTCGTCGCCGGTGTAGCGTACCCCGACGATGAAGTCCTCGCCGACGCGCTGGCGGATGGCGCTCAGCACCTCGAAGGTGAAGCGCAGCCGGTTATCCAGTTCGCCGCCATAGGGCCCTTCGAGAGTGTTGGTCAGCGGAGACCAGAACTGGTCCATGAGGTGGCCGTAGGCCTGCAGCTCGATGCCGTCGAGGCCGGCGGCGTGCATGCGCTCTGCGGCATCGGCGTAGTCGCGGATCAGTCGCTCGATGTCCCAGTTCTCGACCTGTTTGGGAAAGGCGCGGTGCGAAGCCTCGCGACGATGGGAGGCCGACACCGCCGGCAGCCAGTCGCCCTTGTCCCAGCGTGTGCGGCGGCCCAGATGTGTCAGCTGGATCATTACCGCGGTGCCGTGCTCGTGGCAGGCATCGGTTAGTTCACGCATCCAGGGCACCACCTCGTCCTTGTAGGCCAGGATGTTGTTGAACACCGGCGGGCTGTCCTTGGCCACCGCCGCGGAGCCGGCCGTCATGGTCAGGCCGATGCCGGCCCGTGCACGCTCGGCGTGATACTCCCGGTAAAGCGCCTTGGGCATGCCGTCTTCGGGGTAGGCGGGCTCGTGGGACGTCATCATCAGGCGGTTCTTGAGGGTCAGGTGCTTGAGCCGGTAGGGCTGCAGCAGCGGGTCGTTCGCCATGGCCGGGCCTCTGTCTTGTTGTGTGTCGGCTCGATCAAGGTAGGTGCGCCTGTACATTGTTGTCAATCAAATGTACATGAATGTACATTCGTGTCGGTAACGACCCTGGCGAAGCACCGCGACGGCGCCGTCATACATCATCGGAAGGAGACTGGGCCATGGCGCAGGACACTGTGATCGGCATCATCGGAGGGCAGGGCTGGATGGGACGATCCCTCGGCATGGCACTGCTGGAGAGTGGCGATTGGCCCGCGGAGCATCTGTTGATCTCGTCCCGCACGGTGCAAGGCGAGGCATTTCGCGACTGGCCCGGGGTGCGCTGCCTCGACGACAATCAGGCGCTGGTCGACCGGGTGGATGTCGTCGTGCTCTCCGTGCGGCCGCAGGATCTGGACGCCATCGAGGTCGACGCGCACGGCAAGCTGGTGATCTCGCTGCTGGCGATGACCTCGCTGGAGGCGATCGTCGAGCGGGTGGGCAGCCGACGTGTGGTCAGGGCGATGCCGAACGCGGCGGCGGAGCTGCGTCGGGCCTATTTCCCCTGGTATGCCGACTCGGAGGTCGATGGTGACGACCGACGACTCGCGCAGACCCTGCTCGCGAGCTGCGGTACGGCGAGGGAGGTGCCCTCGGAGCGCGATCTGGACTACCTCACCGCCCTGAGTGGCGCGGGGCCGGCCTATCCGGCGTTACTCGCCCAGGCGCTGCTGACGCATGCGAGGCAGGCGGGGATCCACGACGAGATCGCACGTGAAGCCGTCATCGAGACCCTGGTGGGGGGATCGCTGCTGCTGGAGCGTGAGGGCGTCGATCCCGGGGAGATGGTCGAACGGCTGATCGCCTATGAAGGCACCACGGCCAAGGGCCTGCGCAGCATGATCGATGGCGGCCTCGAGCGGGTGGTACATCGAGGCCTCGACGAGGCCTACCGAGCCGCGCGTGGGGAGGAATAGCGGCAATGGGCTCAACGGTCCCGCGCAGAGGGTTCATAGCCATGCCGGGCATGGAAACGGCGCAGTTCGCCCGGCGGCGGGGTCCGTCCGGTGAAAATCTCGACGTAGTCGGGCATGCGCTGCATGCGAGTCTCCAGCGTTTCCTGGGTCTTCATCGAGATGTAGCCGATCTGGGTGAGATAGATGGTGCGGCCGCGCACGTTGGCGGCCAGCGGCGCGTAGCCGTGCGCCTCGAACATGCGCGTCAGCGCTTCGATGCGAATCTCATCGGCCGCATCGATCTCCCGGGCGACGGCGTTGGATTGCAGGGCCCAGCTGCGGATCGCGAATTCCAGCTGGGCGTCGAACAGGGTCGGATCCAGCCAGCAGTCGAAGACATTGAGGATCGCCTCGACGATGTTGTCGGCATAGGCCTCGGTCTGGGTCACCAGACCCCGGGTGTTCTTCTCTCGCCAGCGCTCGATCAGGGCATCGAGCAGCGCCTCGCGATCCTTGAAGAACCAGTAGAAGCTGGTGCGGGACACATTGAGCCGCTTGGCCAGAGGCAGGATGCGCACGCTGCCCACGCCAGATTCGAGCAGCAGCTCGAAGGCGGCATCGAGCCAGGCCTCGCGAGAGCCCTTCCATCGGGTTTCATGGCGGTCGTCGGGGGGCATCGCGGAATCGGGCTCCGGTTCTAGGCGAATGAATCCGAAGAGTACAGCGGTGTCGAGTTAATGTACATTCGGTCGCGGATGCGATCCCCTCAGTCACACTGCGGTTCACGGAGAATACATCATGAGTATCAGACAGGCGTCTTCGGGCAGCCCTCGCCGAATCGGGTTCTTGCTGATGCCGGGATTCGCCTTGACCTCCTTCTCCCTGGCGGTGGAGGCGCCGAGCGTGGTTAACCAGCTCGGCGGCTAGGAAAGCGACGAGGGCGGCAACTTCCTCTGGCACATCACCAGCTGATAGCGGGCCATGCCGTTGCGGGCGGAAAAGACCTGCATGTTGCGAGCGCCGCATGCGTAGCGGACATTGACGGGCTCGTTGAGCATCTGCGCCTCGATATCGAAGCGCCGCATCTGTTCCCGCACTCGCCGCAGGCGGCCCAGCGTGAGGGCACTCTCATCCACGTCGATTTTCTCTGCATCGAGTTCGATCTGGCCGGCGCCGGCCAGATCACTACGTTGCATGTGCCAGTCCAGTTCCATGATCAGTCGTCCAGACCGTCACTGCGTGCGTTCTTCTCCGCATCGATGTGGGCCTGCAGGACGCGACCATGGACCTGTTGGGTACGCTCGACTCGGCCGATAAAGCCCGGCTCCTTGGCGTAGCCGAAGATGGCCGTGTGACGCTCGCCCTTGCCTTCGACGACGCGGTGCATGGAGAAGCGCCCCTTGAAGATCTGCAGGTCACCAAGCTCGAGCAACAGGGTCTTGACCTTGTCACGCTGACCGTCGAGTACGTCCTTGACATCGTCGTAGTGCTCGTCCCCTGGCTCGCGCAGGTCGGGGCAGTACTCGAACTCTCCACCGCTGAGTGGTCTCTTCGTCAGCAGGCTGACGATGAATTCGTTGGTGTCGTAGTGCCATGGCAGCGAGGAACCTTCCGGCATGATGTTCGCGACCACACCGGCCAGAGGATCATCGAAGGTATAGAGCTGAGTTTCCTCGAGGCAGTCGGTGACGAAGCGCTGGAAAGCCGGGTGACGATAGAGGCCGAGGCATAGGCCCTCTTCGGGAAACCAGTCCATGGCCACGAAGGCGTTCGAAAAGGCCGAGAAGCGCCGACGCGGATGATCTTCCGGCAGCGACGGCTCGTCGCTGTTGAAGTAAGGGGTGATTTGTCCGTGGGAGAAGTGAGCCTTGTCGGCGATGCCGGCGACTTCCGCTTCCAGTCGGTCGTGATACTCCGGACGAATGAATCCATCGATGCGCGCGCAGCCCTTGTCGTTCAGTGCCTCACGAATCTCGGCGATGCGTGCCTGGTAGGCCTCGCTGTCGGGGCGATCGATGGGCCAGGCCTCGAGATCGATGCAGTCAATACCGGGAATGAGGGCGTTCTTGGCTTGTTGCTGAGCAGACGACATGGTGAGCTCCTTGTGGGAGATGATTCAGTGATGCTTATAGTAATTTCGCTACAGTGGCGATATAAAATGGGAAATACAGTAAAAAGCATAAGGTTTTCTAATGAATATGCTGGAGCGTACTCACTGGCTGCTGCTGGCGGCTCTCAAGGATTCCGGCTCGATCACCCTGGCGGCGGCGTCGCTGAATATCACTCAGTCGGCGGCCAGCCAGCGTTTGAGCGAGGCCGAGCGCCGCCTCGGCGTGCGTCTGGCGGTCAAGCAGGGGCGGGGGCTGGTACTGACCGAAGCCGGGGAGACGATTGCCGCGGCGGCACGCGTGGCGACGCCACTGCTGCAGTCGGCGGAGTCTGATGCCATCTGGCAAGACAAGCGCAGTGCCAATCGTGTACGGGTGGCCTGGACGCACTTCGACCCGTCGGGGTTGGCCTCGATGCTGCTGCGGCTGGGAAGTCGGATGGAGCCGAGTCTGGATCTGGAATTCGTGCGTGTGCCCAGCGAGCGCCCCGCATCACCGCTCGGCAGTGACGTCGCGGACCTTGTGTTGCTGCCGGGTGCCATGGCAGTACCGAATCTCGACAGTCGGGGCTTGCTGCGCGATCGTCTTGTGGCGGTTGTCGGGGCGGGGTCTCATTTAGCGGCGCGGGAGCGGATGAGCCCGGAGGACTTTCATGGTGAGCGATTCCTGACCTATGGCCTGAGGCCTGAGGCGGGATGGGAGTATGACCTCTTTTTCGAGAGGGGACGGCGGTTTCCGACCGGTGTATCGCGGGTCGAATCCACGGAGCTGATCTGCCAGCTGGTGGCGAGGGGGGATGGGGTGTCCATCTTGCCGTCCTTCTGCGTGACGATGTCGGCCTGGGCGGAGAGATTGCGCGCCGTCGAGCTGGATGTGACGCCCATCACCTTCGAGTGGAGGGCTCGCTACACGAGTGACGAAGGCGGTGAGCTGTCACGGGCAGGGCGCCTGGTGGAGGCCATGGCGGCTGATATCGACGCCGATATCGACCGCTATTGCCTATCGTCTCGGACCGGGCGTTCCTGAATGTGGGCATGCAGCTGGGCCGCCAGCTGTCGTGCTGCCTCGCTGGGCTGACCCGGGCGTCGATGCAGGGTGATGTCTGTGGTCGGCAGCTCGGGCAGCTCCCCGTTGTGTTCGAGGGCGCGCAGACCGGGTCCGATCATCGAGGGTGTCAGCACCGTCACCGCTAGCCCAGCCCGTACCGCAGCGGACAGCCCCGCCAGGCTGGTGCTGGCATAGGCGATGCGCCAGGCTATGCCGGCGGCTTCGAGGGCGGCGATGGCGCGCTCACGAAAGATACAGACGCCTTCGCGTGACACCGCCAGGGGCAGGGGCTTCCTGGCATGGGTCTCATGGCCTGATGCCCCCGCCCAGATCATGGGTTCACGTCGCAGTATCTCACCGCCGGGGCTGTTGGGTTGCCGGGTAGCGATCGCCAGGTCCAGGGCGCCGGAGCGGACGTCCTGTACCAGGTCGACGCTCAGACCACAGTGCACTTCCAGTTCGACCCCGGGGAAACGGTCCTCGAACGCCGACAGTGCCTCCGGGAGATACACGAGGTAATCGTCGGGAATGCCGAGTCGCACCACGCCATCCAGCCGCTGTTCTCGAACGTCCTGCCAGGCCAGCGCATTCTGCCGCAGCATCTGTCGGGCATGGGCCAGCAGTCGTTCCCCCGCAGGTGTCGGCGTCGCGGCCCGTTGGCCCCGCTGTAGAAGACGGCAATCGAAAAGCTCTTCCAGACGCTTCATATGGGCGCTGACCGTGGACTGCGCCATGTGCTGCTGCTCCGCGGCGGCGGTGAAGCCCCCCTGATCCACCACGCTGATGAAGGTCCTTAGCAGGACGAGATCCAGCGGTCGTTGGGTATTGGGAACGGTCATCACGAACTCCGATGGCGTTATCAAGAAACTTCGTTTCTATGATACGCAGGCGTCGTCGAGAATGCGCGCTGCCACCGCCTGCGTGTTCTGGATCGCTACGCGGGCCCGCCGCGAAAAGGTGTCGAGCCAGTACCTCGTGATCGCGATGAGAAGCGCTCCATCGTGATACCGAGCCCATCGAAAGAGGAGAAGTGCTCATGTCACGTCAACACGATTCCCGGCAGCATCACCAGCGTGACGATTTCCCGTCCCTGCCGATGCCAGCGATGCCGCCCCTCGGCGTTTTGATCTGGGCGAGAAAACTACGGCCCGAAAAGCGCTCGAAGCCCGGACGCCAAGTCTGACAGGACGCTCAGGGCGTCTTGCCATGAGCAGCGGCGCGTCATCCCCCCGGTGGCGACGGCTTGCCTTCCATTCACCCACTCATTGAGCTTTATGGCTAAACAAGAGGCCGGCCCGGTGGCCGGCATCAATCCACCGGTCTTTTATCCCTCAGCGGGCATCATCCTGGCCTTCGTGATCTTCACCGTCGCGATGCCGGACATCGCCGGTGCCTGGTTCGGCGCCCTGCAGGCCTGGATCATCGAAACCTTCGGTTGGTTCTACATGCTGGCCATGGGCATCTATCTGGTGCTGGCACTGATCCTGGCCTTCAGCCGCTATGGACGGATCAAGCTCGGCCCTGATCACAGCGAGCCAGACTTCAGCTATGTGTCCTGGTTCGCCATGCTGTTTTCCGCTGGCATGGGGATCGGTCTGATCTTCTATGGTGTGGCCGAGCCGGTCTTCCACTTCGCCGGCCCGCCGATGGGCGAGGCCGAGACGCCGACCGCGGCGCGCGATGCCATGCGCCTGGCCTTCTTCCACTGGGGCATGCATGCCTGGGGCGTCTATGCCATCGTGGCGCTGGCGCTGGCCTACTTCAGCTTTCGTCACGGTCTGCCGCTGCGCATCAGCTCGGCCCTGTATCCGCTGATCGGCAAGCGGATCCAAGGTCCGATCGGACATGCCGTCGACGTCTTCGCCGTTTTCGGCACCATGTTCGGCATCGCCACCTCGCTGGGGCTTGGCGTGATGCAGATCAATGCCGGCTTGAACTACCTGTTCGATATCCCGACCGGGCCCATGGTGCAGCTGGGACTGATTGCTCTGGTGACCGGGATCGCGACCCTTTCTGTCGTGGCGGGTCTCGACGGCGGTATTCGCCGAATCTCCGAGTGGAATCTGCGCCTGGCGGTGATCCTGCTGGTGTTCGTCGCGGTCACTGGCCCGACGCTGTTCATCTTTCAGTCGCTGGCCCAGAACGTCGGTACCTATCTCTCTTCTGCGCTCGACATGACGTTCAACATCTACGCCTATGTCGGTGACGAGGAGACGGCATCCTTCATGGGTGGCTGGACGCTGTTCTACTGGGCGTGGTTTATCGCCTGGTCACCGTTCGTCGGCATGTTCGTGGCTCGCGTATCCCGCGGCCGCTCGATCCGCGAGTTCGTGCTCGGTGTCATCTTCGTGCCGGTCGGCGTGACCTGCGTGTGGCTGACCGTGTTCGGTGATACGGCCCTGCATGGGCTCATGAGTGGTGCCATGCCGAATCTGGTCGATCAGGTATTCGCCGACAGTGCCACCTCACTTTTCCATTTCCTGGATGCACTGCCACTGGCCAGTATTTCCTCGGTCGTCGCGACGCTGTTGGTCATCACCTTCTTCGTGACGTCGTCCGACTCGGGCTCGCTGGTCATCGACACCCTCACGGCCAAGGACGATGGTGAACCGGCGGTCTGGCAGCGCGTCTTCTGGGCGGTCGCAGAAGGGCTGGTGGCTTCGGCGCTGATCCTGGCCGGGGGCAGCAATGTGCTGTCCGCACTGCAGGCCGCCTCACTGGCCTCGGCGCTGCCGTTTGCGCCGATTCTGATGCTGGTCGGCTTTGGACTCTTCAAGTCGCTGCGCATCGAGGCCTGTAAACGCGACAGCCTTCAGCACGTGGCTAACACCCCCGGACACGTGTCACGCATCGGATCGGAGCAGGACTATTCCTGGCAGGAGCGTCTCGGTGTGCTGGTGTCCTCGCCCGGTCGCCAGCAGGTGGTCGACTTCCTCGATGCCACCGTCGAGCCGGCCATGCGCGAGGTGGCCAAGGAGTTCGAGAAGCAGGCGCTGGACGTGCGTATCACTCGCGAGGAAGATCGCTGCACCATGCGTGTGGGTCACGGCGACGAGGCCGACTTCTTCTATGGCGTGCGGGCTCGCGCCTATGCGGCGCCGTCGTTCACCTACAGCGGCCTGGGGGCTCGCTCGAACGCTGAAGATGGTGGCCACTACCGCGCCGAGGTCTTCCTGCGCGAAGGGGGACAGAAGTACAGCATCGTCGGCTACCTCGAGTCCCAGGTGATCGGCGATATCCTCGATCAGTATGAGAAGCACCTGCACTTCCTGCATCTGGTTCGCTAGGTAAGACGGCTGTGATGATCTCGGCGGCCGCCTGCGCTTACGTGGGCGGCCGTCTTAGCATCTTCTCAGGGTCATCTGATGGTGATGCTGGCGGCTTTCACTTGGAGTGGGGCGGATCACTCAGTTGTTGCCATGGGTTCCGGCCATGGCGATCGTCTGGAGCTGACTCGAGAACGGTGCCGACTACTCCGGATATGGCCTCTACCGAATAGGATGCGGTTGGCGTTAGGAAGGAGTGGGGGTAACGGAAGCAAGAGAAGCCCGCGTGTCTTCATAGCGTCACTCGGGCGCCGGGCGTAAACTCGTTCGCCTTCTTCGAACATTGTCGACGTTACAACGATATGAAAATTAGCCCCCTGCCTCCCCTGAACAGCTTGGTAGCCTTCGAGTCGGCGGCCCGGCACCTCAGCTTCACGCTGGCTGCCGACGAGCTGCACGTGACGCAGGGTGCGATCAGCCGACAGGTGCGAAGCCTTGAGAACTACCTTGGCAAGCCGCTTTTCGAGCGCGCTAATCGCAGCGTCAAACTAACGGCCATGGGATATCGCTACTCCCAGGCGATTCGCCAATCGTTAGTGGATATTGCCGGTATCACCGACGAGGTGCGTAGCTGGCAGGGCATGCATCAGCTCACTGTGGCCACCACCAGTGCCATGGCGTCGCTGTGGTTGCTGCCCAAGATCGCCGAGTTCCAGCGTGAGCACGATGACATCGAACTGCGTATCGTCACCATTGAGCAGCTGCGCGACCTGGCGCGCGTGGAGTGCGACGTCGCGCTTTTCTACTGCCGCACGCCCCCTCCCGCGATGCAGGCCACCACGCTCTTCCACGAGGAGGCCTTCCCGGTGTGCAGCCCCAGCTACCTGGAGAAGTTCGGGCCCTTCTCGGGGCCCGAGGCGCTGCTCGACTGCACCCTGCTGTCGTTGGAGGATGCCGATCAGGACTGGATGAGCTGGAAGCAGTGGTTCACCGAGGTCGACGTGATCGCACGCCCTCCGCGACGCCGGCTGAACATCAACAGCTACTCGATGCTGGTGCAGGCGGCGATGATGGACCAGGGGGTGGCGCTGGGCTGGAGCCAGCTGGTGGACGACTATTTGGAACGAGGCCAGCTGGTGCGGCCAGTAGAGACGGTGTTGCGTACCCCGGCGCGCTTCTACCTGCTCGAGCGCGGCGAGGCGCCGTCGCACCGCCGGGGGGTCAAGGCCTTCCGGGAGTGGTTGCTCGAGACCATCCCTAGGGAAGTGGGCGAGTTGGGATTGATTTGAGTGGGTGAGAGTGGTCGGCGACACATGAGGGGAGCTCTTCCCGACCCGCTTGACGACAAGGACCCGGTGGCTGCCGGGTCCTCGAATACATGCTGTCAGTTCAGCCAGTCCGTCTCCAAGGGATAGCGGGATAAAGGCTCGCAGCCGTGCCGGGTGATCAGCACCTGCTCCTCCAGCTTGACGCCTTCCTGGCCGTTTGGCGCGCCGATATAGCTCTCGACACAGACGGTCATGTGCTCCTCGAACACGCCATCGTAGCCGCTACTCGACCAGTCCGGCCCTGGGTGGGCGATGGCCGGATACTCATCGGCCAGTCCCACGCCGTGGGCCACGCAGCAATAGCGGTTGGGGTGGTACTCGGTGGGAATTGGCCAGCTCTTCTCCGAAAATTCCCGGAAGCCGAGCCCGGGCCGCAGCAGCGCCATGTTGTGCTGGAGCTGCTCATAAGCAAGGAGATACAGACGGCGCTGCGCGTCGCTCGGCGGGACATGGCCGACGGTCCAGGTCCGCGAGATATCTGCACAGTAGCCGTAGGGACCGATCAGATCGGCATCGAAGGCGATCAGCTCGCCCTCCTGCATCACCCGGTCGCTGCACTCCTGCATCCAGGGGTTCGTACGCGGCCCGGAGGCGAGAAGCCGCGTCTCCAGCCATTCACCGCCATGGCGAACGTTCTCGAAGTGTAGCCAGGCCCAGAGCTCGTTTTCCGCCATGCCCGGTCTAAGTTCATCGTGCATGCGCTGGATACCTCGCTCGGCCACGCGGATCGTCCAGCGGATCAGCTCGAGCTCCTCGGCCGATTTGATGGCGCGGGCCTGTTCCATCAGAGGCTGGCCCTGGATCAGGTCGATACTTTCGGCGCTAAGTGCCGCTGCACCTTGCGGATCGAGTCGGTCCACGGCCAGGCGTGGGCGGTCGCTGCCGTGATGGCGCAGCAGGTCGGCGATCTCGGCCGCCCATTGACGCGCCTTCTCTTCGACTCTTGGGCCTGCCCCGAAGTAGCCCCAGTTGATGGCTCCGCGGACCTCATCGATGGTCTCTAGGTGCGCGCAAAGGTGTTCGCAGTTATGGAACTCCCAGAGAATCACCGGACCCTCGGCGAAGATCAGCGCGTAGCGCGAGGGGTTGTGGGCGGTCCAGACCTGCATGTTGGAGGCGTCGGTGGCGTAGCGGATGTTGACCGGATCGTAGAGCAGCATGGCGGATATGCCGTGCCGCCTTAGCTGGTCCCGGACGCGAGTTAGTCGGTAGTGACGTGCCGCCTCCAGGGTGGGCTCAGAGATCGGATCCTTGAGGGGGGGCCTCCCGCGAGGAGGGTGGGGGCGCTTCGGTGGGGCGCATGTCTATACCTCGGCATGGCAGAGCACCGGCCGTCGCCGGGCTCCGCCGTTGGGTTGGGTGACTAGGGCCTCAGGTTTCGAGGATCGGCTCGGCTCGCTCACTGCCGGCCCGTGCCGGCGAGAGATCGGTCCGCCCGCTGTGATGATCCAGGTCGGCGTCAGCGGGACGCGCCTGGGGCGGCAGCATGGCGGCGGCCATGGGTTCCCGGCGCATGGTGCGGTAGAGGCTCAGGGTCATCACCAGGATGAAGACGGCGATCGGTAGTCCGGCGATGATCGAGGCGGTTTGGATCGTCTTGAGGCCGCCGGCATAGAGCAGGGAGCCGGCAATGCAGCCGATCACCAGGCCCCAGATCACGCGGATCGGCTGAGGCGGCTCGGGACTGCCGACGCTGTCCAGGGTGCACAGCACCAAGGTGCCGGAGTCCGCCGAGGTGATGAAGTAGGTGGCCAGCAGCAGCACCGCCAGGATCGACAGCACGCTGCCCAGCAGTCCCGGGTCCAGGGCATCGAAGAGGGTGAACAGCGCCAGGGTGGTGTCCTCCTGGGTGGCCTTCAGCACCTCCCCGCCGGCGAAGTCGACATCGCTCGCTATCGCCCCCTCGGCCACGGCCTGCTCATGGGCCTGCCGCGCCTGTTGCTCCTGGAACAGCGCGCTGCCGCCGAACACCGACATCCAGACGAAGGTCACCAGGGTCGGCACCAGCAGGGCGCCGCCGATCAGCTCGCGGATGGTACGTCCCCGGGAGATGCGGGCGATGAACATGCCGACGAACGGTGCCCAGGTCATCCACCAGGGCCAGTAGAAGGCGGTCCACCAGTTCTGCCAGCCGCTGTCGGCGTTGGCGTCGCTCCACAGGCTCATGCCGATCAGGTGGTCGGCGTAGTCGCCGGTGCTCTGCAGCAGAGTGTTGAGGATGTAGCGGGTGGGGCCGATGGCCAGCACGATAGCGACGATGACCAGCGACAGAAGCATGTTCCACTCGGAGAGGCGGCGGATGCCGCGGCCCACTCCGGACATCACCGAGGCGATGGCGAAGAGCGTGATCACGGCGATCATGGTCAGCTGGACGCCGATGCCGTTCTCCACGCCGAAGACGTTGTGGAGGCCGCTATTCATCTGGATCACCCCCAGGCCCAGCGACTGGGAGACGCCGAAGGCGGTGATCGCCACGGTGAGGATGTCCACGGTATGGCCGATGGGGCCGTAGATGCGCTCGCCGATGAAGGGGTAGAGAATCGAGCGCAGGGTCAGCGGCAGTCCCTTGCGGTAGGAGAAGTAGGCCAGCGCGAGGGCCACGATGATGAACATCGCCCAGGGATGCAGGCCCCAGTGGAAGAAGGTCAGGCGCATCGCCACGCTGGCGGCCGCATCGCTCATACCGTCGGTGAAGGGGTTGTCGGCGTAGTGCCACATCGGCTCGGCCACCGACCAGAAGATCAGGCCGATGCCCATGCCGCCAGAGAACAGCATGCTGACCCAGGAGACGAAGCTGAACTCGGGACGCTCGTCGTCCTTGCCCAGGCGGATATGGCCGAAGCGGCTGATCATCAGGTAGAGCAGGAAGGCCAGCACGCTGCTGACCAGTCCGAGATAGAACCACTTGGCATTGTCGAGGACGACCGTCGACACCTCCTGGAAGATGATGCCGGCCCGTTCGGCGAGCACGGCGCAGAAGATCACGAAGCCGATGACCAGCACCTTCGAGGCGATGGTCACCGTTGGGTTGAGGCCCTTGAACAGGCCATTGGATGAGCGCATGGCGTCTCTCTCGCGTTGTTATTGGACAGTCGGACGTCGGGGATGGGCCGGGTGGCCCGCTGCGCAGACTGGGCGGTGCGCGAGGGGCGAGCAAACCATTTTTTGTCATCAACGAATGAGTTTTTGTCATTCCAAGGAGGGGCGAAAAAGCCAGAAGCAATCACGCTGAATCAAAGGATAAGGCGACATTTTGCAGTTATCCATTCGTCTAATAGATGATTTTTTATCATGAATTGATGCTGAATCATCGATTGTCGCCGTGTCGCGGCGCTCCCAGACTGCCTCCACCAGCCGGAACCCCCGGTAGGGCCATAACAGACCAAGACTCGCCCCTGTCCCGTGAGGAGGCCAAGATGACCGACCTGACCCAATCCCTGATTCCCGCCCAGCAGCTCGACGACGTGCTCGCTCCTATCGCCGAGGCCACCGGCATGCCCAACGCCGCCTATGTTAGCGATGCCTTCTTCGCCGCCGAGCGCGACCGCCTGATGGCCAGTACCTGGGCCTGCGTGGGCTTCGCCAGTGATCTGGTCAAGAACGGCTACGTCAAGCCGGTTGACTTCATGGGCCTGCCGCTGGTGATGATGCGCAACAAGGACGGCGAGACGCAGGTCTTCCATAACGTCTGCAGCCACCGCGGCATGCAACTGATCGCCGAGGAAGGCGAGGTACAGGGGGTGATCCGCTGCCCCTACCACTCCTGGACCTATGATCTCGACGGCAACCTCAAGGGCACTCCGCACATCGGTGGCGTCGGCCAGCACAAGGTCGAGGGCTTCAAGTGCGAGAAGCACGGCCTCAAGCCGGTACGCAGCGCGGTGTGGATGGACATGGTGTTCATCAATCTGGACGGCCAGGCTCCCGACTTCGCCGACCACGTGGCGCCCCTGGAGAACCGCTGGCGCGACTTCATCGGTGCCGAGGGCTTCGGCCTGCTGCGTCGCGTCAACATGGGCGGCAACCTGGAGATCACCGTCAACTGCAACTGGAAGCTGGCGGTGGAAAACTACTGCGAGAGCTATCACCTGCCTTGGGTACACCCCAGCCTGAACAGCTACTCGCGCCTCGAGGATCACTACAACATCCAGTTCGGCGAGCATTTCTCCGGCCAGGGCAGCCTGGCCTACCGGCTGTCCAACGTGGCCGGGACCCGGTTGCCGAAGTTCCCGTCCTGGCCCCAGGACAAGCTCGAGCACGCCGAGTACATCTCCTTCTTCCCCAACGTGCTGCTGGGGATCCAGGCCGACCACGCCTTCGCCATGATGCTGGAGCCGGTCTCCGCCAACCAGACTGTCGAACACCTGCGGGTCTACTACGTGGGCGACGAGGCGACCCAGGACGCCTATGCCGCCTGCCGCACCTCGACCCTGGAGTCCTGGCGGGTGGTGTTCGGCGAGGACATCGGCGCCGTGGAAGGCATGCAGCGCGGTCGTAAGTCGCCGGGCTTCCAGGGCGGCGTCTTCTCGCCGGTGCTGGATCACCCGACTCACTTCTTCCACCAGTGGGTGGCGCGTCGCGTGCGCGGCGATGTCGAGGCCGCTTGAACCTCAAGCCTGTTGCGAGAATGTCTGGTCAGAAACGTTGCTAACTGGAGAGCCCCGATGAGCACGCTCGATCGCTACTACAACTATATCGACGGCGCCTGGGTCGGCGCCGATGGCTACCTAGCCGTCGATGACCCGGCCACCGGTGAAGTCTATGCCGAGATCGCCGAGGCCAGCCTGGCCGATGCCGATGCGGCCATGTCCGCGGCCCGGCGCTGCGTGACCTCCGGCGCGCTGAGCTCGGTGCGCCCGGCCCAACGCGTGACCTGGCTGCTGGCCATCGCCGAGGAAATCAAGGCGTTGACCGAAGAGGCTGCTCTGGTGCTGTGCCGAGAGAACGGCAAGTCCCTGGACGTTGCCCGCGGCGAGTTCGAGGAGTCCGCCCGCTACTTCGAGTACTACGCCGGCATGGCCGACAAGATCGAGGGTACCTCGATCCCGCTGGGCGACGACTACGTCGACTTCACCAGCTATGAACCCATGGGCGTCTCGGTGCAGATCGTACCCTGGAACTTTCCGCCGTCGATCTGTGCCCGTTCGCTGGCCCCGGCCCTGGCCGCCGGCAATGCCGTGGTGATCAAGTCGCCGGAGATCTCGCCGCTGGCGATGACCTTCCTGATGACCGCCTGCGAACGCGCCGGCCTGCCGAAGGGCGCCGTCAATCTGCTGTGCGGCAAGGGATCGGTGGTCGGCGCCCACCTGATCAAGCACCGTGATGCCAACCAGATCGTCTTCACCGGTTCGGTGCCTACCGGTCAGCGTATTCTGCGCGACGCCGCCGAGCGCGCCACGCCGAGCGTTATGGAGTTGGGTGGCAAGTCTGCGGCCATCGTCCATGCCGATGCCGACATCGATCAGGTGCTCGAGAGCATCCAGGCGGGGATCTTCTTCAACGCCGGTCAGGTCTGTTCGGCCATGTCGCGACTGCTGGTGCATCGCTCGCGCTATGACGAGGTCGTCGACCGGGCCCGGGCCCTGGCGGAAGGCCTGACCATCGGCGCCGGCATCGACGAGCCCGACCTCACCCCGCTGGTATCGAAGGATCAGCTCGAGCAGGTCGAGGCCATGTGTCGCCGCGCTATCGAGGCCGGGGCGACCTGCGTGACCGGCGGCGAACGTGTCTCGGGCACCAACGGCTACTTCATGCAGCCGACCCTGTTCACCGACGTCGCCGCGGACAGCGAGATCTTCCAGGAAGAGGTCTTCGGTCCGGTGCTGGTGATCCATCCCTTCGATACCGAGGACGAGGCCGTCGCGCTCGCCAACGGCACCGAATTCGGTCTGGTGGCCGGCGTCTTCGATGAAAACCTGAATCGTGCCCTGCGTACTGCCCGGCGGCTGCGTGGTGGCCAGGTGTTCATCAACGAGTGGTTCGCCGGCGGCGTCGAAACGCCCTTCGGCGGGGTGGGACTCTCCGGCTTCGGCCGCGAGAAAGGGCAGGAGGCGCTCTACAGCTACGTCCAGACTCGCAACATCGCCGTACGCATCAAGGGCGCGTGAAGGAGGTTCAGATGAAGAAGTGGCTGTGCATCATCTGCGGTCTCGTTTACGACGAGGCCGAAGGCTGGCCGAGTGATGGCATTCCTCCCGGCACCCGCTGGGAGGATGTCCCGGACGACTGGATCTGCCCGGACTGCGGCGTGGGCAAGGAAGATTTCGAGATGCTCGAGATCACCGATGACGCGCCCGCTCAGACTCCGGCAGCGGGTCCCGCCCCGCTGGCCGATGCGGTGGCCGCTAACGCATCGGCCACCGTAGCGCCGACCGCCGCAACGCCGGTCGGGCCGCTGGTCATCATCGGCAGTGGCCATGCCGGCTATGGTCTGGCCGAGGCGGTACGCGGCCGTGACGCCGAGCGCGAGATCCACGTGGTGACTGCCGACGATGGCGGCTTGTATTCCAAGCCGGCGCTGTCCAACGCCTTTGCCCTGGGCAAGGATGCCGAGGCGTTGCTCGACGAATCGGCGCTGTCGATCGAGCGCCGCCTGAACATTCGGGTGCATGCCTTCTGCCCGGTGCAGCGCATCGACGCCGAGGCCAAGCGCCTCGTCACCCGACTCGGCGAACTGGACTACGGCCAGCTCGTGCTCGCCACTGGGGCGAGCCCGATTCGCATCCCGGTGGAGGGCGAGGCAGGCGCGCTGCTCTCGGTCAACGATCGCGGCGACTATGCCGCCATGCGCGAGCGCCTCGACACCCTCGGCCGTGCGGCTCGGGTGGTGATCATCGGCGACGGCCTGATCGGTTGCGAGTTCGCCAATGATCTGGCCCAGGCGGGCCACAAGATCGAGGTAGTGGGGCTGGCCGAGCGCCCGCTGTCGCGGCTGCTGCCGGAGGCGGGCAGCGCGGTGCTGCGCGAGGCTCTCGCGGCGCAGGGCGTAGGCTGGCACCTGTCGCGCTCGGTGGCCAGCGTCGCCGCCGAGGAGGTTGGCTATCGACTGACCCTGACCGACCGCAGCGAGCTCGCGGCGGACCTGGTCGTCAGCGCCGTGGGGCTCGCGCCCAACACCGCGCTTGCCAGCGCGGCCGGTATCGACTGCGGTCGGGGCATTCGCGTCGATGATCATCTCATGACGTCGCTCCCAGGCGTCTATGCCCTGGGCGACGCTGTGGAGATCGGCGGCCAGCTGCTGCCTTACCTGGCACCGATCAACGCCGGCTTGCGCGCCCTGGCGGCGACGCTCACGGGCACCCCGACGGCGGTCAGCTATCCGGTGATGCCGGTGATGGTGAAGACGCCAGCGGCGCCAATCTGCGTGGTGGTGCCCTCGGCCGAGGTCGATGCGAACTGGCATTGTACGGCCACTTCCGATGGCATCGAGGCGGGTGCCTATGATGCTGGTGGCCGGCTGCTGGGCTTCGCCCTGGTGGGGGAGGCGGCCATGGCAGGGCGCAGCGATTGGGTGAAGGCCTGCGGCCAAGATCAGGCCGCCTGAGGCGGCCGTACACGCGGCGCCCATCGGGCGCCGCCTTCTTTAGAGCCACCGGCCTGGCCGGTGATGACGTCGCGTTTTGGCGCGGCGGGGGTGAAGAATGTCACAAGCAATCCTTCCTCGTGACGACAAGTGCAATGGTTGGTATCAGGTGCTCGATGACCCAAGGCCGGCTCCTCGACTGACTACTTGCGAGAGCGTCGACTGGCTGGTGATCGGTGCCGGCTTCACCGGCTTGGCCGCGGCCCGCCGCGTCGCCGAGCTGCGGCCCGGCGATCGAGTGGTGGTGCTGGAGGCCTTACGGGTGGGGCAAGGGGCCTCAGGTCGCAATACCGGTTTCGTCATCGACCTGCCCCACAAGCGCGACCTCGAGGGCGACGACCTGGCCCGCAAGCAGAAGCTGCTGTCGCTCAACCGCGGTGCGGTAGACGATCTGGAGACCCTGGTTCGGCGCCACGGCATCGAATGCGGCTGGTCCCGGGCGGGCAAGTACCAGGGCGCGGTGGGCGAGCGCGGCCTCAAGTACCTCGACCACTACGAGCGCTTGCTCAAGGAATTCGACTACCCCTACCGGCGCCTGGAGCGCGACGAGCTGGCGCCGATCCTCGGCACCCAGCACTACGCTTCGGCCATCTATACCGCCAACACTGCCCTG
This sequence comes from Halomonas smyrnensis AAD6, assembly GCF_000265245.1. GTDB lineage: Bacteria > Pseudomonadota > Gammaproteobacteria > Pseudomonadales > Halomonadaceae > Halomonas > Halomonas smyrnensis. Next base: position 99,804 of record NZ_AJKS02000009.1, on the reverse strand, counting down.
ATGCAGCCCGCCGCCCTGGTGCGTGGGCTTGGCGAGAGTCTGCCGGGCAACGCCGAGCTCTACGAGCACACGCCGGTAGTGAGTCTGACCCACTCGGGTAGGCAATGGTGCGCCACTACGCCGGAGGGCGAGGTACGTGCCACCAACCTGCTTTTGGGCTCTAACATCTACTCTCAGGAGTTCGGTTTCCTCAGGCACCGCATGCTGCCGGTGATGACGTTCGCCAGCATGACCCGGGCGCTGACAGACGACGAGATGGCGCTGTTCTCCACCGCGCCTCACCATTTCGGGCTGACGCCCGCCGACCATGCCGGCACCACGCTGCGACTGACTCCGGATCGGCGGCTGATCATCCGCAACCAGTACCGCTTCGTGCCGCGCTATCACGATGATCTGGCCGAGCGGACTCGCATCCGTCGGGGACATCGCGAGTCCTTCGAGGCGCGCTACCCAACGCTGGCCCACGTGCCCTTCGCTGCCACCTGGGGTGGGGCTTGCGGTCTGTCGCGCAACTACACGGCCTTCTTCGGCAAGGTCGGTGACAACGCCTGGATGTCCGGTGTCCACCAGAGCGTCGGCGCGGCACGAGGCACCATCTCCGGCAAGTTGCTGGCGGAACTGGCCACCGGCCAGGACTCTAGTCAGCTCGCCGACATGTTGGCGGTGTCCGGCAAGCCGGCGCTCAACCCCCCGGAGCCCTTTTTGAGCCTCGGCGTGAAGACCCGGATGAAGCAGGCTGCCTGGGCCAGCCGCAGCGAACTCTAGGCTGAAACGGTCTGCGCTCGGCAATACGGCGTGAAAAATCGACTCAAGCTGCTCATTTACGGCTAGTAAGCGCAGCGCTCTTTTCGATTTTTGCCTTCGCTCGACAACGTATCAGAGACCGCACCAGCAGAGTGGCGGAAACGCTGACGCCTATCCGACCTGCGCTCATTTTGATCAGATCCAAACAAGGACCACCATGAGTGATATCCCCATCCGCGCCATCAAGTTCGATCATCGCGATACCTCCTTCCGCCACCGTGGAGGTCCGCCGGGGCACGCCGAGATCGGCCGTACCGTGGACACCGCCCTGAGCGAGACCATGGGCGCCGGCTTTGCCCGCTGGGAGGGTGCCGAAGTGACCTGGACGGTGCTTTACGACGAGGTGATCTTCGTCATCGAGGGCGAGCTCGAGGTCACCGCCGCCGGCGAGACTCATCGCATTGCGCCCGGGCAGATGCTTTGGATTCCCGAGGGCACCGAGCTGGTCTATGGTGGCCAGGCGCTGTTCGGCTATGCCCTCTATCCGGGCAACTGGAAGGCACTGCACGGGATGGAGTAAACCCGCCACCGATGGCGATACCTGGGATAAGGTCCCTCGACAAGGATCGCCTGAATGCCTTTCAAAGGTGCGTGCCACTTTGGATCGTGGACGAGAGGAAAGTCGCCATTCTCGCCCGGCCGGATAGTCACGCAACTTATCGATGGGGAGATGGTGAGGTACGGCACTATGTCTGCCGCTTCTGCGGTATTGCACCGCTGCGTCGTGCTCGCCTGGCCCCGGAACGTTACATTTTAAATTTGCGTTGTCTCGAGGGCGTCGATACCGAGTCCTTGATCATCATCCCCTACCCGAGGCGGAATCTGAACTGGACAGGCCGACGCATGCCGGGAAGTGTCCGAGCCGGGCCGGGCATACCGGATTGTCGGGGCTCGTTGCGCCATGACCGGGGGTAAGGCAGAAGTACAGCACTGTCGGTTACCTCGAGTCCCAGGTGATCGGCGATATCGTCGATCAGTACGAGAAGCATCTGCACTTCCTGCCTCTGGTTCGCTAGACACGACGGCCATGAGGGAGCCACGGCCGCCTGCGCTTGCGTCCCGCATACTGCCGATTCGACCCGTGAGTGGTGAATCGTCAGGTCGGCTGCTTACTGGCGGGTGCGCAAGTACTCGCGTGCCACGCCAGCCAGGAAGGTGCTGCCTGGTGAAAGCAGGTCGTCGTTAAAGTCGTAATGGGGCTGATGCAGGTCAGGGCTATCGGGCCGGTCACCGTTGCCGATCCAGCAATAGGCGCCGGGCTTGGCTTCAAGGAAGACGCCCATGTCCTCGGCGGCCAGGCTGATGGGATGGTCGACGAGGCGCTCCGGCCCCCACTGGGCCTCGACGACCGAGCGACACAGTGCGGCACAGTCGGGGTCATTGGCCACCGCGGGCGTTGAAGGCGAGTAGTGCAGCCTGGCGTCACACCCCGTGGCGAGTGCGATGCCCTCGGCGACCTGGCGGATTCGGGTCTCCAGTGTCTGCCTGACCTCGGGAGTGAAGCTGCGCGTGTCCCCCTTGACGGTGGCCGATGCCGGAATGATGTTGCTCGCATGCCCGCTGTGGATGCTGCCGGCGCTGATCACTGCGACGTCCCTGGGATTCACGTTGCGGCTGACGATCTGGTGGACGGCGGTGATGAAGAGCCCGGCGGCCACGACGGGGTCGGCGCTCAGATGCGGCATGGCACCGTGTCCGCCCTTGGCGTGAAACTCGACCTCGAACTCGTCGCTGGAAGCCATGTGCGGCAGGTCATGCACCACGAAATGGCCCGCACTGACGCCGGGCCAGTTATGCAAGCCGAAGATGGCCTCGACGGGGAACCTGTCGAAGAGTCCATCGGCGAGCATGTCCGGCGCGCCGGTGCCGAGCTCTTCGGCCGGCTGAACGATCAACACCACCTGGCCCCGCTCGGGGCGATGCCGAATGAGGTTCATGGCCGCCCCCACGAGCATCGTGGCATGGCCATCATGGCCACAGGCATGCATGGCGCCGTCGTTCGCCGAACGGTAGGGCTTGACCTGATCCTCGGTCATCGGCAGGGCATCCATATCGGCGCGCAGCGCGACGCCTATCCCGGGCGCTTCGCCGTGAATGACGGCGACCAGCCCATGCCCACCGATGCCTTCGTGAAGTTCATCGACGCCGGCTTCCCTTAATGCGGCGGCCATTCGCCGGGCGGTCTCGCGCTCCTGCCCCGAGACCTCGGGATGGCGGTGTAGCTCCCGTCGCAGGGCCGTTAGCGTGGCGAGCTCGTGCTCCTTCATGGGGGCGTGTCTCCTGCAGAGGTAAGTGGTGGCGTTGGCTGTCCACCCGCCCGGGTGGCGGGCCTTATCGGTCCGCCGGGGCCTGGCGGCTCACGCCCCGGAACCGACCATGCCGGCTTGGGGCGTGCGTCGGTCGGCCTCAGGCGGGCCGTGTGACGTAGCGCGTTTCCAGATAGGCCTCGAGCCCCTCGCGGCCGAGCTCGCGGCCGATGCCGCTACCCTTCATGCCGCCCCAGCCGAGCCCCGGTGGGGCGATCTGGTCGGTGTTGCACCAGACGTTGCCGGCGACGATTCGCACGGCCAGCGCCTCGGCACGCTCGGCGGTGCCGGCAACCACGCTGGCGGCCAGGCCGAAGGCGCTGTCGTTGGCCAGTGCCACCGCTTCATCGTCGTCGCGGAAGGTCCGCGCGCACAGCACCGGGCCGAACACCTCCTCGCGCCACAGCCGGCTCGAGGTCGGCACATCGCGGAACACCCGCGGGGCGACGAAGTGGCCGTGGGTGGGCAGGGCGAGCGGCGGGGCGGTAGGCACGAGGCCTTCTTCCTCGGCCTCCGCCAGGTAGGCGTTCACCCGGCGGCGCTGGCCGGCGCTGACCAGCGGGCCCAGGGTGGTGGCCGGGTCGTGCGGATCGCCGGCGACGAGTTCGGCCACGGCGGCATCCAGATGTGCGTGCAGGGCATCGGCTACGGTCTCGTGGACCAGCAGCCGCGAGGTGGCCGAGCACATCTGGCCGGCGTTGTAGCAGAAGCCACCCAGCACCAGCGAGGCGGCGAGGTCCAGGTCGGTGTCCTCGGTGACGAGGATCGGCGACTTGCCGCCGAGCTCCAGCGAGACGTTGCGGGTGCCCCGGGTCGCCGCGGCCATCACCGCCTCGCCGACCCGGTTGCTGCCGGTGAAGGACAGCTTGTCGATGCCCGGATGGGCGGCGAGCGGCGCCCCGACGTTGCCGCCGTCGCCGTGGACCAGGTTGAAGACGCCGGGCGGCAGCGCGATCTCCTCGGCGATCTCGGCCAGCGCCTGTTCGGGCAGCGGGGTGACCTCGGAGGGCTTGAACACCACCGTGCAGCCGGCGGCCAGCGCCGGGGCCAGCTTCCAGGCGCTGCTGACCAGCGGGAAGTTCCAGGGCGTGATCAACCCGGCCACACCGGCCGGGTCCCGGTAGCGGCGCGACACCAGGCCCGCCGCATCGGTGGCCACGGTCTCGCCCTGGCGCTCGTCCAGCGCTCGAGCCTCGCCGGCGTAGAAGCGGTAGCAGGCGATGGCGTCGGACAGGTCCTGCTCGGCCTCGGCCAGCGGCTTGCCGTTGTTGCGGCTGGACAGCGCCGCGAGTGCGGCGCGGCGCCGTGCTAGGGCGTCGGCGAGGGCGTCCAGGGTATCGCCGCGTGCGGCGCCGCCGAGGGCATGCCAGCCGGGCAGGGCGCGCCGGGCGGCGCTGACGGCGGCGTCGACGTCCTGCGGCGAGCCGGCGGTGACCTCGGCGATTACCGTCTCGTGATAGGGATCGCCGACCGGCAGGCGACGGTGGCCGTGGCTCTCCCTCCAGCGGCCGTCGATGAAGTGATGGGTCAGTGCTTGCATGGGGCGCTCTCGGCTCGGCGAAGGGGGAGGCGGCGGCGGCGCGTCGGCTGCATGCCGGGGAAGTGACGCTCCACCTGGCGCAGCACCAGGGTCAGCACCACGGTCATGGCCAGGTAGATGCCGGCGATCAGCATCAGCGGCTCGTAGACCAGGAAGGTCTCGTCGCGAATGATGTTGGCGGCCTGCAGCAGGTCCATCAGGGCGATGGTGGAGACCAGCGGCACCGACTTGAGCAGCAGGATCATCTCGCCGGTCAGGGTCGGCAGACAGCGCTGGACGGCGCGCGGCAGCCACAGCCGGGCGAATACCTGGAAGGGCGACATGCCGAAGGCACGGCCGGCCTCGCGCTCGCCCGGGGGCACGCTGGCCAGGGCGCCGCGCAGCACCTCGCCGGAGTAGGCGCCGACGCTGAGGGTGAAGGTCAGGGCGCCGTAGAAGAACGGATCGCGCAGCAGTGGCCAGATCGCACTGTCCTGCACGCCCGGAATGCCCTCCAGCAGCCGTCCGACGCCGTAGTAGAAGAAGAACAGCTGCACCAGCAGCGGGGTGCCGCGCATCACGATGGTGAAGCCCTTGGCCAGCATGGCCAGTGGTCGCGGACCCTTGAGGCGTGCCATGGCCACCGCCACGGCCAGTGTCATGCCGGCCACGGCGGAGACCGCCAGCAGCCACAGGGTATTGACGAACCCTTCGATCAGATATTCCTGATAGAACGGGTCCTGCAGCCAGGAAAAATCCATGTCAGGCCTCCTCGCCGGTCGGCTGTCCGCGGCGCACGCGCCGCTCGAGGCGCGTGAACAGCGCCGTGGAGGTCAGCGTCATGGCCAGGTAGATGACCCCGGCGGCGGCGTAGAACAGGAAGTGGGCGCGGGTGCTGGCCGCGGCCTGCTGGATGGTGAAGAACAGCTCGCTGAAGCCGATCACGCTGATCAGCGCGGTGTCCTTGATCAGGATCAGCCACAGGTTGGACATTCCGGGCAGGGCAATGGGCAGCATGGCCGGGACCACGATGCGGTGGAAGCGGTCCCAGGCGGAGAAGCCGAAGGCATCGGCGGCCTCGAGCTGACCGCGGGGGATCGCCAGGATGGCGCCGCGCAGTACCTCGGTCATGTAGGCGCCCTGGACGAAGGCCAGCACGCCCACGGCGGTGACGAAGCCGTTGATGGCCACCTGACCGGGCAGTCCCATGGCGTTGGTCAGGGCGGTGAGCGCCTGAGAGCCGGCGTAGTAGAGCAGGATGATCAGCAAAAGCTCGGGGACCGCCCGCACCGCGGTGGAATAGACGGTGGCCAGGCCGCGCAGCGGGGCCCAGGGGCTGAGCCTGGCACTGGCGCCGAGCAGCCCCAGCACCAGGCCGATGGCATAGGCCAGCACGGCGATCTCGAGGGTCGTGAGCGCCCCCTGGAGAATCGGGCCGGCCCAGTCGAGCAGTCCCTCTTGGGATACGTTGTTCATGCGAGAGTCGCGTCCTTGATGAGACAGGGCGAGGCCGGCAGGCGAAGGGCATTGCCTGCCGGACGAGCGTCGTCGAGGACCGGGATCAGGTGCAGATATCGGTGCCGAAGTACTTCTCGGAAAGCGTGCCGCAGGTGCCGTTCTCCCGGACCTCGGCAATGGCCGCGTTGAGTTCGTCCCTCAGGGCGTCGTCGCCCTGGCGCAGGCCGAGGCCGATACCATCACCGAAAGCGTCGTGGCGGGGGGCGATGCCCTTGACTTCGTAGCCCTCGGCCGCGTCACGCTCGAGGAATTCGACCATGGCGATCTCGTCGGCCAGGATCACGTCCAGGCGGCCGGACAGCAGGTCGCGGTTGACCTGTTCGGCCTGGTCGTAGAGGCGGATGTCGTCGACGCTGTCGCGCAGGGCGCGGCGTGCGTAGGTGGCCTGGGTGGTCGCGGCCTGTACGCCGAGCACGTAGTCGCCGAGCCCGTCGGGAATCTCGAGGTCGAGATCCTCGGCGGCCACGTAGGCGCTGCCCGAGAAGTAATAGGGATCACTGAAGTCGATGACCCGCTGGCGTGCCTCGGTGATCGACATGGAGTTCATGATCATGTCGATGCGCCCGGCCTTGAGCGAGGGAATGATGCCGCTCCAGCCGGTGGGGGTGATCTCACAGGAGCGCGAAATGGCGTCGCAGAGGGCCATGCCCAGCTCGACCTCGAAGCCGGTCCACTCGCCGTCGGAGGACGTGTAGGTGAAGGGCGGATAGGGTTCGGCGGAGATGCCGATCTTCAGCGGTTCGCCGGCCTGGGCGGTGGCGGAGAGGCCGAGGGCGGCCGCGGCGGTCAGGGCGATCAGGGGACGGTTCATGCAGTTCTCCTTGGTATTGTCGTGTCGGGAGGGAAGGGCCGGTCGGTCAGGCGGCCGGGGCGACGAAGCGTCGACAGCGCGGGTCCCGGCTCTCCTCGAAGACCTGGCGCGGTGAGCCGGCCTCGCCGACGAAGCCGCGGTCGAGGAACACCACCTGGTCGGAGACCTCGCGGGCGAAGGCCATCTCATGGGTCACCATCACCATGGTGCGGCCCTCGGCGGCCAGGTCGCGGATCACGCCGAGCACCTCGCTGACCCGTTCGGGGTCGAGCGCCGAGGTGGGCTCGTCGAACAGCAACAGGCGCGGCTCCATCGCCAGCGCCCGGGCGATGGCCACGCGCTGCTGCTGGCCGCCGGACAGGAAGGCCGGGTAGCCGTCGCGCTTGTCGGCCATGCCGACCCGCTCCAGGTAGTGCTCGGCACGTTCGATGGCGCGACGCTTGGAGAGGCCCTGGACGCGCATCGGCGCCTCGGTGACGTTGCCCAGCACCGTGAGGTGGGGCCAGAGGTTGAACTGCTGGAAGACCATGCTGACCTTGGCGCGCAGCCGCTGCAGCTGGCGCCGGTCGAGGCCGACGATGTCGCCCTGGGGATTGCGGTCGAAGCGGATCGTCTCATCCGCAATCGCCAGATCGCCCTGGTCGGGCCGCTCCAGCAGGTTGAGGCAGCGCAGCAGGGTGCTCTTGCCCGAGCCGCTGGCGCCGATGATCGAAGTGACGCTGCCCTCGGGCACTTCCAGGGACACGTCGCGCAGCACCTCGAGGTCGCCGTAGCGCTTGACGAGGTGATGGACCTCCACCGCCAGGCGGTGGGAGGCATCGGGGGAGAGAGCTTGGCTCGATGATGTCATAGGCAACTCACTCGGTGGTGGAAAGGGAGCCGGCGCGGGCCCGCTCGGCGACGCGAGCCAGGCGCTGGCAGGCGTCGTTCAGACGGGCGACGTCGACGGTCAGGCTCAGGCGCACGAAGCCGGCGGCGGAGGGGCCGAAGGCCTCGCCGGACAGCACCGAGACGCCCTGCTCGTCGAGCAGGCGGTCGGCGAAGGCCTTGGACGACAGCCCGGTGGCGCGGATATCGATCATCAGGAACATGCCGGCCGCGGGCGTGATGACCTCCAGCGCCGGGCAGCCGGCGAGGGCGGCGACCACGGCGTCGCGGCGGCCACGATAGGTCTCGCGCATGGCGTCGAGTTCGGGCAGGGGCTCGCGCAGGGCGTGGCGGGCGGCGTCCTGGATGAAATCCGGGCAGCCGTAGAGCATGCACAGCGCCAGGTGGCTCAGATGCTCGATCAGGGGGGCCGGGCCCAGCACCCAGCCCAGTCGCCAGCCGGTCATGGCATGCGACTTGGAGAGGCTGTCGATCACCACGGTGCGGCTGGCCATGTCGGGGAGGCTCGCGGCGCAGACGTGTTTGCCCTCGAAGATCAGCTCGGCATAGACCTCGTCGGAGATCAGCCACAGGTCGTGACGCCGGCACAGCGCGGCGATGTCCGCCCAGGCCGCGGCGTCGATCAGCTGTCCGGTGGGGTTGTGGGGGCTGTTGAGCAGGATCGCCCGGGTGCGCGGGGTGATGGCCGCCTCGAGATCGGCCACGTCCAGGCGGAAGCCGGCGTCGCCGCGCAGGGGGATGTGCACCATGCGCGCGCCGGTGGACTGCAGCACCGCCTCGTAGGTGACGTAGCTCGGCTCGGGGACGATCACCTCATCGCCCGGATCGAGCAGGCACTGGGCGGCGGCGTAGAGCCCGCACTGGGCGCCGGACATCACGATCAGCCGTTCCGGCGTGACCTCCAGGCCGCGGGCGCGGTAGCGCTCGGCGATGGCCTCGCGCAGGGCGAGTTTACCCTGCACGTCGGGGTAGTGGGTGGCGCCGGCGCGCAGGCTTTTCACCGCGCCCTCGACGATCGGCGCCGGGGTGTCGAAGTCCGGGTCACCCACCGACAGCACGGTGATGTCCTCGCCGGCGGCCCGGCGGGCCAAAGCGCGGTTATGGATGTCCCAGGCGGCGGCGCCCTCGCCGGCGATCCGCTCGGTCAGTCGGGAATAACGCATCGATGTCTCGCTCTGTCGGGTCAGCGGGAGGCGTGAGCCTGGGTGGCGTCATCGGGCAGGCGGCGGAGTTCGGCTTGCCAGGCGCGGTCGGTGCCGCCGGGGCTCTCGGCCCAGGCCTCGTACTGGCGGGCGACGTGCTCGGCCATGTCCGGCGACGCCTCGAGCAGTGGCTGGCCGGTGGCCTGGGCGGCCAGCTGGGCCCGACAGCTGCGCTCGAGATCGCGCATGCGCAGGAAGGCGTCGCCGACGCTTGTGCCGCAGGCCAGCAGGCCGTGCTGGCGCAGGATCATCGCCGAGTGAGGGCCGAGGTCGGCGGCCAGGCGCGCTCTCTCGTCGAGATCCAGGGCGATGCCCTCGTAGTCGTGATAGGCGAGCCGCTCGTGGAACTGCAGCGCCCACTGATTAAGCGGCAACAGCCCCTCGGCGAGGCTCGATACCGCGACCCCGGCCACGGTGTGGGTGTGCAGCACGCAGGCCACCTCGGGGCGGGCCGCGTGCAGGGCGCTGTGAATGGTGAAGCCGGCGGGATTGATGCCGAGGCCGGTGGGGTCGTCGAGCACCTCGCCGGAGGCATCGACGATCACCAGGTTGTCCTCGCGGACCTCCTCGAAGCGCAGCCCGAAGGCGTTGAGCAGGAAGCGCTCGCCCGGCAGGCGCGCGGAGATATGGGTGGAGATGCCGTCGTCCATGCCGTCCAGGGCGATCAGTCGATAGGCGGCGGCCAGGTCGCGGCGGATCTCGCGCTCGGGCTGGGCGGCGTTCACAGGCCGGCCTCCACGGCGCTCAGGGCGTCCTCGCCGTCGCGGGTAGTGACGCCTTCGAGGAAGCTGGCCACGCGCTCGGGGTTGTCGACCAGCCAGTCGTGGGCGACATCCTCGAGATCGCGTTCCTTGAGGCTGTATTCGAGGATGAACTCGCTCTGCTCCTCCGCGGAGAGCTCGAACTGGTCGAGCAGACGGGCCAGGTTGGGATTGGCCTCGGCATAGTCCCTGGCGACGATGGTCTTGACGTCGCTGCGGCCGCCGTCGGCGCCGAAGATATCGGCCGAGTCGTCGAGGATGTGCACGTCGTATTCGGGCACCATCCAGTGCGGTGTCCAGCCGTAGAAGAGGATCCAGCGCTGCTGCTCCACGGCGCCATTGACCTCGCTGAGCATGCCCGGCGTCGAGGAGGCCATGAGTTCCCAGCCCTCGAGCCCGTGGGTGTTGCTGTCGATGGCGCCGTCGATCATGTCGGTGATCGTCGAGCCGCTCTCGATGCTGTAGACGGTCCGCTCGAAGCGCTCGGCGATGGCCGGGTCGGCGAGCTGTTCGGCGCGGGTGATGCCGGCCTCGTAGACGTAGTCGGGCACCGCGAAGCCCATGCGGGCGCCGTTGACGTTGTTGCCCAGGTCGACGATGGCATCGGCCTCCATGGCGGCGTCGTAGCTCTCCTGCTGGGCGGGCATCCAGCCGGCCAGGAAGGCATCGCTGTCGCCGCTCTGCAGGGTGCTATAGCCCACCGTCGAGCTGATTTCCAGGGTCTCGGTGGTATAGCCCAGCGGCTCGATCAGCTGGGAGAAGATCTCGCTCTTCACGGTCACGCCGGGCCAGGGCGGCACGACCAGGCGAAGGCGGTCGTCGCGGTCGTTCGACAGTGCCGGGCCGGCCAGGGTCAGGCCGGCGATCAGGCTCAGGGTCGTGGTCTGCGTCTTCATGTTTCGACGTCTCCTTGTGGAGTGGGCCGGCTCGGGCCGGCCATGGAAAGGGGAGGACGAACGTTCAGAGTGATGCGGTCCAGGCGGCGGCATCGACCTCGATGATCAGCGGGCTTTCCGCCTCGCAGAGCCGGCCCAGGGCGTCGTGCAGGCTCGCCGGGTCGGTGACGCCGAGATGGCGGCCGCCGTAGGCCTCGGCCAGGGCGCGGAAGTCCGGGGCGGCCAGGTCGACGCCGAGATGCGGCACCTCGCTCATCGACATGTAGCGGCGGATCTCGTCGTAGCCGTCGTTGTTCCAGATCACCAGGGCCACCGGCCGGCCCAGGTCGCGGGCGGTGCCGAGCTCGCCGAGCACGAACTGCAGGCCGCCGTCGCCGACCAGGGCGACTACCGGCTGGTCCGGGGTTGCCACGGCAGCGCCCAGGGCGGCGGGCAGGCCATAGCCGAGGGTGCCGAAACCGGTGGCGGCGTTGAACCAGCGCCTCGGCGCCGGTATCGCGGCCAGGAAGTTGCCGGCGTAGACCGGGCCGGTGGAGTCGCCGACCACGATCGCCTCGGGCAACGCCTCACGCAGGGCGGCGAAGAGCGGCACATAGGGCGCGAGCTCCGGATCCGCGGCCAGCGCCAGTGCCTCGCGCACGGCGTCGGCGCGAGCGGCCCCGTCGCGGTCCGCGGCATCCGGCAGCACATCGAGCAGGCCGCGCATGGCCTGGCCGGCTTCGGCGAGCAGGGCGAGATCCGCGGCCTGGTTGCGGCCCAGCTGCTGCGGGTCGATGTCGATGCGGATCAGACGGCCGTCGAGCCGAAAGCCCTCGTCGAACACCAGGTCGTAGTCGGTCTCGCCGAGTTCGGTGCCGATCGCCAGCACCACGTCGGCCTCGGCGGCCAGCCGGCGTCCCGCGGGCAGGCTCTGGGTGGCGCCGAGATCGAGCGGATGGTCGAGGCCCAGCACGCCCTTGGCGTTGATGGTGGTGAAGGCCGGGGCGTCGAGACGCTCGACCAGGGCCCGGGCGGTCTCCGGCGCGGCGGCGGTGCCGCCGCCGAGCAGCACCAGCGGGCGCTCGGCGCCTGCCAGCCACTCGCCGGCCCGGGCCAGCGCCTCGGGGGCGGGGGCGGGCGGAAACACCGCTGCCGGTGTCGGCACGGCCTCCGGGGCGGGGGCGATCATCACGTCGAGCGGGATCTCGAGATGCACCGGGCCCGGGCGGGCGCTGGCGAATACCGCGAAGGCCCGGGCCAGTACCTCGGGCAGCGCCGCCGGGTCATGCAGGGTGTGGCTGAACACGCTGACGCCCGAGAGCGTTTCGCCCTGGTGCGGCATCTCGTGCAGCCGCCCCTGACCGCGGCCCAGGGTGGCGCGCTGGTTGACGCTGGAGATCACCAGCATCGGCACCGAGTCGGCCAGGGCCTGGCCCATGGCGGTGGCGATATTGGTCATGCCGGGGCCGGAGATGATGAAGCAGGCCGCGGGCCTGCCGCTGGCCCGGGCGTAGCCGTCGGCCATGAAGCCGGCGCCTTGCTCGTGGCGCGGAGTGACGTGGCTCAGGCCGCTGTCGCCCAGGGCGCGATACAGCTCGATGGTATGCACGCCGGGGATGCCGAAGGCGGTGTCGACGCCGTGGGCCTCGAGCAGGGCGATGAGGTGTCGGGCGCAGTTCATGAACGAGTCTCCTCCTCGACGATGGGTGGCAGGCCGCCGAAGGGCGCCCGTGTCAGCACCCGCTTCACCATCGGCACGAAGTGCTCGAGCGGCAGGGTGTCGTAGTCCGGGTCGAAGCTGGCCTGATCCCAGTCGTCGCAGAAGCGCACCGTGCGCTCATAGGCCGGATGGTCACGGAACTGTTCGCGGGCGTGGCGATCGAGGCCGAAGTAGTGGCGGTAGTGATAGCCCTGAAACAGCTCGTGATGCCGGATCATCCAGGCGTTGAGCGGATCGATGAACGGCTCGAGGATGCCCGCGGCGATCTCGGCGTGGTTGGCCGGTGCCAGGTCGTCGCCGATGTCGTGGAGCAGGGCGCAGACCACCATCTCCTCATCGGCACCATCACGCAGCGCGCGCGTGGCGGTCTGCAGGCAGTGCTCGTAGCGATCCACCGGGTAGCCGTGGGTATCGCCGGCCAGGCGGTGCAGGTGCTCGAGCACCCGGCGCGGGGCGTCGGCGACGTAGTCGCGGAAGCGATCGTCGATCAGCGCCCACTCGTCGCGGCTGGCCTCGCCGAAGTGGCGGAAACGGGCCTGGTTCATGCGACCTCCTCGGGGATGGCGACGTCGCTCAGCCGGTGGCGGAGGGTCAGGCGGCGGCTGGCGGTGCTGTCGCGATCGACGTAGCCCTGGCGCAGGTGGCGCACGCCGCCGGCCAGCTCAAAGGCACGGCGGCCGTGGAACAGGCGGTAGTTGTCCATGATCAGCATCTGCCCCGGGGCCAGCTTGAGGTTCACCGTGAGCTCATCCGAGGTGATCAGCGCATAGAAGGCGTGGCGCGCGGCATAGTAGCGCTCGAGCTCGTCCGCCGGCAGGGCGTCGACCCGTTCGGTGCGGTTGTTGAAGCGCACGCGGCTTATCCGGCCCTGGCTGTCCAGCTCGATCAGCGGGCCTTCGCTCTCCAGCCAGGTGTCTTCGTCGCGATAGTGGAAGCGCGGCGAGACGCGGGTCAGGCAGTCGAAGGCCGCCGGATCGCGCTCGCGCAGCACCTGGGCGGCGCGATAGCCATCGACCAGGGTGCTGTCGCCGCCGTCGGCGGCATTGGTCAGGCAATGCAGCCAGATATAGCCCGGGATCGGGTCGCGGTAGGGGTTGTCGGTATGCGGCTCCAGGCCACGCTGGGTCATGGTCAGGTCGTAGGCGTTGGCCACCGACCTGACGTCGGCGATGCCGCCCCAGTTGGTGCGGCGCAGCGGGCCGACGCGATCGATGAGGGCCTGCATGCCGTGTTCGTCGGTGGGCACGCCGGAGACCATGACGACGCCATGGCGATGCAGCCCCTCGAGCATCCCGAGCAGGGCGGTATCGTCGGCCACGGCGGCGGCGAAGTCGGCATGGGGCAATGCGGTGACGTCGGCCTCCCACAGGGTACGGCCCGGCACGATGTCGCCATGATGGGCGCCACCTGCTTCCAGCGTGGCCAGCGGAAAGCGCGTGGCGTGCCCGTCACTGAAGCGCAGGGCCAGGGCATCGCCGTCGATCTCGGCGTGTTCCACGGCGAGATCCAGGGGCAGCTCGGCGGCCTCGATCAGGCGCTGGCCGGTGCCCGGGTCCAGGGTCTCGGCGTCGGGGGCGCGCTCGCGCAGCCACAGGGCCGCGAGCTCGTGAGAACGGCCATCGAGGTCGAGGGTCAGGCGCTTGCCGTCGGCGGACAGCGTTACCTTGGCGCTTGCAGTCATGGCGAGAAATCTCCGGATGGTCAGGGCGTGAGCGGTCGTGGTCAGCGGCGCCGATGACGTGACACCTCTGTACCCTAACGTCGGATTGGCGATATAATTTGATGAAATTCGCCATAAGATTAATTTTTTTGGACATGGGCGATGAAATGTCCGCGGCCTGGCCCTATCCGCGGCCGGATTCACCGCCGCTGCTGTCACCGGAACAGGCCGAGCAGACCCTGGAGGTCTGGCTGCTGCCCAAGTTCTCGATGCTGACGCTGTTCTGCATGCTCGAGCCGTTGCGGGTGGCCAACCGCTTCGGGCGCGACCTGTTCGCCTGGCGGCTGCGCTCAGTGGATGGCGCTGGGGTGGTGGCCAGCAACGGCGTGCGCATCGAGGTGGACGGCCGGCTGGCCGAGGTGCCCGACGATGCCCACCTGATGGTGGTGTCGTCCTACGAGGCGGAGGCCACGGTGATGGCCCAGGATCGCGCGGTACTGCGCCGAGTGGCGGCTCACGGTGGCTGGCTGGGTGGGCTGGATACCGCGCCCTTCATCCTGGCGCGGGCCGGGGTGCTGGAGGGGCACCGGGTGGCACTGCACTGGGAGAGCGTGCCGGCCTTTCGCCGCGACTTTCCGGGGCTTTCGATCAGCCGCAAGCGCTTCGAGTCTGATGCGACGCGTCAGACCGGCGCCGGGGGGACCACCGGTATCGACATGATGCTGGATCGCATCGCCCGGGATTACGGACCGGCGCTGGCCGATGCGGTGAGCCGCCAGCTGGTTCATGATCGCCAGGATGTACCGGCCGATGATGAGGGAGGGGCGTCCGACGCCTTCACGACGGCGCGCTATGCGAATCTGCCGCGCAGCGTGGTGAAGAGCCTGGCGGTGATGGAGGCCAACCTGGCCCAGGCGCTGCCGATCCCCGAGATCTGCCGCCTGGCGGGCCAGTCCCAGCGGCAGCTATCGCGGCTGTTTCTGGCCCATTTCGGCGAGACCCCCAAGCAGTGCTATTCCGGCATGCGTCTGGATTGGGCCCAGCGGCTGCTGGCCGGCAGCCACTGCACCGTATCCGAGGCCGCCCTGGCCACCGGTTTTACGCATCCCGCGCATTTTTCCCGGGCCTATCGGGCACGCTTCGGGGAAGCGCCCAGGGACACGGCGGCCCGGGGGCCGGGATAGGCCGCTCAAGACGGCGATGAAGACCTGGCTCGGTCAGCAGGCCGCCGGTTATCTTCGAGCCGAGGGGGGCGCTCAGCATCTGGCGGCCGGCCGTTTCTGGGGAGGATGTACCCGGCTAACTGGGTTAGCGGCTGCCAGGTACCCGACTCGCCGGAGGCGAACAGTGCGTCGAGCATGCTCATGTTGGCGGTGCCGAGGATGCCCCAGCGTAGCGGTTTGATCGTCCTGGTTTGGGTGTTGCTCATGGAGTGCTCTCTCTGATGGCCGGTCAGATATCGACCCAGTGCTGCTGCTGCGCGGAGTTGTCGATGGCGGTGATGATGCGCTGGTTGTGGCGGCCGAAGGCGAAGTCGGGATAGCAGCCGTGGTCGCCGGCGATGCCCTGGATCAGGTCATGGACCTCTATCACCTTGACATCGAAGTAGCCTAGCGCCCCGCCGCCGAAGTCGAACGGGAAGAAGGCGCCGAACTGAGGCACCTGCGAGCCGACCAGCAGGGTCTTGAAGCCGCGATCACGCTTGTCGTCCGAGAAGCGGTAGACCTTCAGCTCGTTGAAGCGCTCGCCGTCCATGATCAGCGTGCCTTCCGTGCCGCAGACCTCCCAGGTGATGCCAAACACCTTGCCGGCAGCAATTCGCGAGCTCTCGATCACTCCGGCAGCACCGGAGGCGAACTTGACCAGCGCCTGAGACTGATCGTCGTTGTCGACCGGACGCCGCTCCGCCCCTGCCTCGACCTTGCTCGAGTAGCCGGCGTAGCCCGAGGCGACCGGGCGCTCGGTGAAGAAGGTCTGGGCCTGGGCACAAACCGCCCTGACGTCGCCCATCAGGTACTGGGCGACGCTGATGGTGTGGGCACCCAGGTCGCCCAGCGCGCCGGTGCCCGCGGCTTCCCGCGAACAGCGCCACGACCAGGGCAGCTCGGGGTCGTTGAAGAAGCCCTGATCGAAGGTGCCGCGAAAGCGCGTCGGCCGGCCGATCTCGCCGGCCTCGATCAGCTGTTTGGCGAGCATGGCCGCCGGCGTCTTGACGTTGTTGAACGCGACCATGGTCTTGACACCCGCGCGCTCGGCGGCCTCGTGCATGGCGGCGGCCTGGTCGTCGTTCATCGCCAGCGGCTTCTCGCAGTAGACATGCTTGCCGTGCTCGATGGCGGCCATCGCCATCTCGTAGTGCAGCTGGTTGGGCGAGGTGATGTCGACCACATCGACCCTGGGGTCGGCGACCAGCTCGCGCCAGTCGCCGTAGGCGAATTCGGCGTCGAAGCGCTTGCATGCGCTCTCGGCCGCGTCTGTGCCCTGATCGGCCACGGCATACAGATGGGGCTCGAGCGGCAGATCGCGGTAGAGCAGACGGGCCCGACGATAGGCGTCGGCGTGGGTCTGGCCCATGAAGCCGCTGCCGATCAGGCCGATGTTGAGACGCTCTGGCATGGCTGAGCTCCTCGACGTTCGACGAGTGAAGGGGGAATCAACTGGGCAGTTCGAAATCGGGGGTCTCGGTGGGCATGCAATTTCGCAGCAGCGCGACGGAGCGGATCACCCCCTCGCGGCGCGACAGGTTGATGTCCTCATGTTCGATGCTCAGCACGCCATCCTGATAGCCCCCGGCCTGCAGCCAATAGCAGAAATCGCGCCACCAGGACTCGCCGTGGCCATACCCCAGCGTCACGTAGGACCAGCTGCGCTCCTGGAAACGGTCCATGGGCAGATGGTCGAGCCGTGTGTTGTGGGCCAGGTTGCCGGGATGCAGGTAAGTATCCTTGGCATGCACATGGTAGATGTGCCGTGCGTAGCGCTTGACGATCTCGATCGGGTCGCCGCCCATCCAGAACAGGTGGCTGGGATCGAAGTTGAGGCCCACGGTATCGCCTACTGCCTCATGCAGGCGCAGGAAGGACGGCATATTGTAGACCAGCTGGTTACCGTGCATCTCCAGGCAGAGCTGGTGGATGCCGTGGTCGTTGGCGTAGGAGACCAGCTCTCGCCAGTAGGGGATCGCGACCTCATTCCACTGGTAGTCGAGCATGCGATGTGTTTCCGGCGGCCAAGCGGCGGTCACCCAGTTGGGCATGCTGTCACCAGCAGCCCCGGCCGGGAGCCCGGACATCAGGTTGACCCTAGGCACATCGAAGTGCTCAGAGAGTCGGATGGCCTGGCGTACGATAGCGTCCTGTCGCTCGCCATCAGTAGGGTGCATTGAGTTGCCGTTGGCATTGAAGGCCGAGATGGTGAGGCCATGGTGATGAAGCTTGGACTTGAGCTCTTGACGCTTGCTTTGGCTTTCCAGCAGTCCGGCGGCGTCGAGGTGCGGCGAGTTGGACCAGTTACCGATGGCGAACTCAACGCTATCGATGCCTTGTTCGGCGCAGAAAGCCAGCAGTTCATCAAGGCCGAGGTTCGCCAAGCTGTCGGTGACGATTCCGATCTTCATGCGGTCTCCAAGAAATCATGTGGGAAGTCAATACGGCCGACCATGCGCTATGCACGGCCGACCGAGGGCGTGGAGCGAAAATCAGCGGAAGCCTTGATCCGTCAACTCGATGACCTGGGAGGCATCATCCTGGGTGATGAAGTTGGGGCCGGTCTGGACATCGGTGGTGGGCATCAGCCCATAGCGATTGTAGAGCGACAGCATCACCACCGGCAGGTAGCCCTGCAGATACTGCTGCTGGTCGATGGCGAACAGCATGTCGCCGTCACGCACCGCCTCGAGCGTCTGCGGCGACAGATCGAAGGTCGCCAGGGAGATCTGCTCCAGGGCGTTCTGGTCACGCAGCATGGCGAGCAGCGGGTCAGTCGACAGCGAGCCCAGGCTCATGATGCCGTCGGTATCGGGATTACTGTTGAGATAAGCGAAGACGGCATTGGTGATCTCGGTGGGGTCCTGGGTCGTGGACAGCTGGGTGCTTCCGCCGCCAAAGCCTTCCTCGAAGCCGCTGCAACGGGCGTCCAACTGTGCCTGCCCGGGGGCGAAATTGACGCAGACCGGATGCTCAACACCTGCCTCTTTCATGTGCTCGCCGGCCAGCTTGCCGGAGCGATACTCGCTCTGTCCCACGTAGGCCAATGCC
Organism: Halomonas smyrnensis AAD6; assembly: GCF_000265245.1. Classification (GTDB taxonomy): domain Bacteria; phylum Pseudomonadota; class Gammaproteobacteria; order Pseudomonadales; family Halomonadaceae; genus Halomonas; species Halomonas smyrnensis. The sequence goes on along the minus strand of NZ_AJKS02000009.1, from coordinate 81,484 downwards.
CCCAGATCATGGGCGACTGTCTCGCCGGAGTTCAGGGCAACGACCGGAATCCCGGAATCGATCGCTTCCTGTATCGGCCCCGCGAAGGCACTGGGATCGGGAATCGTCAGGGCTATGCCGTCGGGGCTCGCGGCCACAGCCTGCTCGATCATGCGCTGCATCTGTGCCGTGTCGTATTGGGCGGGCGACTGGTACCTCATGTTGACGTTCATGGCCTCGGCGGCGTCTTCGAAGCCGTTCTTGAGCACCGCGCCGAAGGGGTCGGCGGCCACGATATGGGTGATGGCGATGATATCCAGGGGCTCCGAACCACCGGCGTCCTGGGCATTGACTGCACTGCTACCACCTACGAGGCAGGCCCCGGCCATGAGCCCGAGAGAGAGGTTCTTGAGTCGCTTTTGCATGACGGTTCTCCGTGATTGTTCTTGATAGTGACGACGGTTTTTCGCTGAATCGTCGACTGGCGCTATCGTGCATTCGTACTCGATGCTTGCGGCGCTTGCCCTCTATTCTCGGGCCTGTCTGTCAACCATCGCAGCAAGTGTTGTTCCTTGTCGCGAGGCCGACTGCATCGATTCGGTGACGACCCATCCGGTCTCTTTGAACATATATTCTATTTTAAATACGTTCAAATTTTATGTTCTATACTTTGGTATTAATGGAAAAAATATTCTCATCGGGTCATCAAACGCTCCACCTGGGCTGGCGTCACGACGACTTGCCCAGGACGGCATCAACATCGAGTGAGTCGGCGTAAATTCGACTCCGTCAGGGCCGGCGCAATTCTTCCAGTCGCTCAAGGGCTTTCCCGATGGTTGTCGGCGACCATGCCTGCTCCAGGGCGCGTTCCACGAGCCGGCGCTGAGTCTCCGGCGCCATGCCGGACTCGGGCGGCGTCAGGTCGAGGTTTGCCGGGAAGGCATAGCCCTCGGCGACCGCGGTAAGAAAGGCTTGAATGCCAGGTGACAGGCTCTCGCGACGGTAGGCGTCGAGCAGCGCCGGATAGCAGGCCTCGATCAGCCGGCGGGAATCGACCGCCTCCATGGGCCGACCAAACGCCGACGACACCTGCAGCAGGTTGGCCATGCGCCGTCGATCGCGACTGCGATTTTCGCCGGCGGCATGGAACAGCGCCGGATTGAAGAAGAGGCCATCTCCCTTTGCCAACGGCAGCTGAAGGGCGTGTTCGGCAAAGTAGTCGCGGAATGCCGGATCGCGATAGGCCAGGTAGCCCTCCGGATAGCGTTGGGAATAGGGAAGCAATTGGGTCGGGCCTGTATCCAGCGGCATGTCGCTGTGGGCGATGGCCCCCTGCAGGGTCAGCAGCTGCGAGGCCACCTGCATGGACAGTGGATAGCGCGCCACGCTGGCATCGTCCTGGAAACCAAGGTGGTAATCGCGATGGGGTCGCTGTGCCTGGCCGCCCGGATTGACGACGTTGACCTGCGATGTGACCTGATAATGAGGCCCCAGCCAGGCCTCGCTGACCAGTGCCAGCAGGGGATTGGCATAGTAGGCGAGGAAATTCTCGGGGGCCGTCAGGCCATGCTTCTGGAAAGCGTTCCAGATGCGATCGTTGCTGCCGGCGGGGGCAAAATGATCGCCCTTGGCGCCGGCCGCCCGCTCCGACTCGATGATGGCGAAGAAGGCCTCGCTGGCGTCATCGATGACCCGGGTATCGGCGAACATCCCCTCGATAACCAGCACCCCGGGACCCTCGAGCAGCCCCTGATGCCATTCGTCGAGCAGTGACGCTCGCGTATCCACCCGCGCGCCGAGCTCGAGGGCACGCCGACCATCGTAGACGGGAACACCGGCGGAGAGGCGCTCTGCCAGAGAATAGTCGGCGGGCTCGGTGTGACGTTCGCACAGGGCAGCGAAGCGAACGAGATCCAGCCGTTCCGAGGCACCGAAGTGACGCAGTGGCGGAGTCATGGCGGTCTCCTTGGCAAGAAGGAAAAGGGCGCCGTGACGCCCGGCGGGGTCATGCGGCCCGGTCCATGGACCGGGAGGGCCTCAATGGCCGTTGGCCAGGCGCACTGCCGGTGCTGCCGACTCGGTTCGCTCTCGGTCGTTGCGCTGGAACTCGGCCAGCTCGGCATCGAGGCTTTCGAGCTCGGCACCGCCGGCCATCATGTTGAGTACCTCCTCGCGACTCACCTCCGACTTGCGGAAGGTGCCGAGGCTGGTGCCCCGCTTGAGCAGAGTGAAGGCATCGGCGACGGGATAGGCGTGATGAACGTTGTGGGTAATGAAGATCACCGCCAGGCCATCGGAGCGCGCCTTGGCGATGTAGCGCAGTACCACCGAGGCCTGCTTGACCCCGAGTGCCGAGGTCGGTTCGTCGAGGATCAGCACCTTGGCCCCGAAGTACACCGCCCGAGCGATGGCCACGCACTGGCGCTCGCCTCCGGAGAGGGTGCCCACCGGCTGGCTGGGGTCACGGATGTCGATGCCGATCTTGGCCATCTCCTCCCGCGCCACCCGCTCGGCGAACTGCCAGTCGATGCGCTTGAGCGGTCCCCAGCCGATGGTCGGCTCGCGGCCCATGAAGAAGTTGCGGGTGATCGACATCATGGGAATCATCGCCAGATCCTGGAATACCGTGGCGATACCGGCGTCCAGCGCCTTGGCGGGATTGCGGAAGCGAGTTGGCTTGCCCGCCACCAGCATCTCGCCCTCGGTAGGCTTGTGCACCCCCGACAGGGTCTTGATCAGGGTCGACTTGCCGGCACCGTTGTCGCCAAGCAGGCACATCACCTCGCCGCTGCAGACCTTCATCGAGATGTCGTTGAGGGCGATAACGCTGCCGAAGCGCTTGCCGACGCTGCGCATTTCGATCATCGGAGTTTGCGTAGACATCACTTGGCCTCCAGCGCTTTCTTGCGCACATAGTTGTTGAACAGCACCGCGACCAGCAGCATCGCGCCGAGGAAGACCTGGAACCAGTCGGTGTTCACGCCGGTATAGAAGATCCCCATCTGTACGGTGCCGAAGATCAGGGCGCCGAAGGTCGCGCCGATGGCCGAGCCGTAGCCCCCGGTCAGCAGGGCACCGCCGATCACCACCGCGATGATCGCCTGCAGCTCCTTGAGCATGCCGCGCATGCTGTCGGCGGAACCGGTGTCCATGACCTGGAGGGCGGCGTAGATGGCAGCGCACAGGGCGGTAAATGCGAACAGCGCGATCTTGACTCGCTTGACCGGCACACCGACGTTGCGTGCGGCATTGGGGTCTCCGCCGCAGGCGAAGATCCAGTTGCCAAAGCGCGTGCCCAGCAGCACCCAGGTGGCGACCGCGGTCAGTCCGAACCACCACACGATGGACACCGGAATGCCGCTGACCGTGGGATTGCCGGCGAAGTTGGTGGCGATGACCCCGATATCGGCCAGCCATTGGAACAGCCCCGTGCCTACCTCCCCCGAGAACAGTGGCGCCAGCCAGTCGTTCTGCATGGCCTCGTGAACGCCACCGACCTGGGTACGATCGGTGAACAACCGTGGCAGGCCGATAGCCAGTCCGCGCAGGATAAACAGAAAGCCCAGCGTGACGATGAACGATGGCAGGCCGGTGCGTACCACCAGCCAACCGTTCAGCAGGCCGACCAGCAGTGCGCAGACGAAACCGAACAGCAGCGCCGACCACAGCGGCCAGCCGTATTCGATCGCCGGGATCGCGATCAGCATGCCGACGAAGCCGATCATCGAGCCGATCGACAGGTCGAACTCGCCGCCGATCATCAGCAGGGCGGCCGCCACGGCGATGATACCCAGCATGGCCGCCACTTCGAGAAAGTTGATGATGCCGGTGCCGGTGAACATGCCGGTGTCGCCGGCGGCAATGACGAAGAACACCATCACCAGAAAGGCACCGGCGACGGCGCCACATTCGGGACGGCTGAGCAGCCGCTTGAACACGCTGACGTGCTGAACGCGCTCGTCGGTGGGCGGCTGTGGGCTAGGGGCTGTGTCACTCATGGGAAACCTCCTGATGGCGCGATCAGAGCGCCGGTTCGTTGTTGTTCAATGGTTGTCCGCGTTCAAAGGATCATCCGGCCTTGTGACACTGGGCTGGAGCCAGCTCAAGGGAACGGGGATGGCATGAAACATCGTCAGCGAACGAAGCAGGGCGGGCATGGCGACGGACCTCTTGTGTTTGTGTGGTGGGAATAAGCATGTCGACCGTGCGTAATGAAATATAGGTTCCAATTTAAATCCATTGCAAACCGATCGTTCTATACTTTGGTATAAATAGAATTTTTATTTCATAGATCTTAGGCTCTACCCGGTACCCACACATCCCACAATCGCCTATCCGCGAAGATCGGCCATGCGCCATGGCTCCCTTCCGCATGGCATGTACGGCGTGGGCACAAGCAATTGGATAGCCAGGAGGCGTCACATGGAAAGCACGTTCAAGATCGGAATCGTGGGCATCGGCGACATCAGCGATGTCTATTTCGCCAACCTTGCCCGCTACCGAGATATCGTCGAGGTGGTGGCCTGCGCCGGGCGTCGCCTGGACAAGGCGGAGGCCGTCGCCGCCCGCCACGGTGTGCCACGGGCCTACCCGGACGCACAGGCGCTGCTCGACGACCCCGAGATCGATATCGTGCTCAATCTAGCGGTGCCGGCGGCGCACGCCGAGATCAACCTGGCGGCCCTGGAAGCGGGCAAGCACGTCTATACCGAGAAACCCCTTGCGGCCAGCTACGAAGAGAGTCGGCGCATCATCGAGCTGGCCCGCCAGAAGGGCCTGTACGTCGGCAGTGCGCCGGACACCTTCCTGGGCGGACGCCTGCAGACCTGTCGCAAGCTGATCGATGACGGCACTCTCGGCGACATCGTCGGCGCCAGCGCCTTCGTCGTCAGCCACGGCCACGAGTGGTTTCACCCCAACCCCGATTTCTTCTACCAGGCGGGTGGCGGTCCGTTGCTCGATATCGGGCCTTACTACGTCACTGCACTCTTGTCCCTGCTGGGACCCGTCCGGCGCTGCAGCGCCATGGCCAGCCGCGCCTTCGACACGCGCATCATCGAGAGCGAGCCGCGGCGCGGTGAGTCCATCGACGTCGAGGTGGACACCCACATCACCGGCAATCTGGAGTTTGCCAGCGGCGCCATCGGCACGCTTCTCACCAGTTTCGACGTCTGGGATTCCGAGCTTCCACGGCTGGAGATCTATGGCACCAAGGGCACCCTCTGCCTGCCGGACATCGATCCCACCGACGGCCCCAATCTCTTCGGTGGTAAGGTGCTGTTGAGGACACGAGACAACTATCGCTGGAAGGGTATGCCGCGCCAGCAGCCGCTCAGCGACTGGGAAGAGGTCCCCTGCGAGCATCCCTTCACCTCGACCAGCCATGCCGACAACAGCCGCGGTATCGGCCTGGTCGACATGGCTCTGGCCATTGGCGAGGGACGCGAAGAGCGGGCCAGCGGGCGCATGGCCCTGCACGCCATGGAGCTCATGGAAGGCCTGCTGACCTCGGCCAGGGAGCACTGCTTCCTGGAACTGGCCACGGACTTCGAGCGCCCCGCTCCGCTGCCGGTGGATTTCCTGCAGCGAGGCTAAGGCCTCGACCCCCCGGCGGTGGGCCGATCCACCGCCGGGCGGGCAGCTCTGAACTTAGCTCAAGGTCATGGCGGCCTGTGGCTGGGGGGTATCCTCGTAGCAGCCCAGCACCTGCTGATCAAAGTCGATGATGGCACCGCTCATCATGCCGGAAGCCCCTGTGACCAGGAACTCGACGCCGCCGGCGACCTCCATCGGTTCCAGCAACCGTCCCGCCGGCTGCTCGGCTTCGGCTTTCGCCCGCCAGTCGTCCGCGGCACCGTGGAAGGTCTTCTGGATCCGATCCTCACCGGGCGTGTTCATCCAGCCGATGTTGAGGCCGTTGACCCGGATGCGGTTGCGCATCAGCGAGAAGGCGGCATTGCGGGTCAGGGTCGTCAGCGCCCCCTTGCTGCCACAGTAAGCGCTGATGAAGGGCTGGCCGCCGTGTCCCGACATGCTGAGGATATTGACCATGCGCCCTTCGATGCCCTCGCGGATCATCAGCTTGGCGGCATCTTGCATGAGGAAAAAAGGCGCCTTGGCATTGACGTCGAACAACCGGTCGAAGGCCGCCTCATCGGTATCGAGCAGGGTGCCACGCTCGGTATTGCCGGCGCAGTTGACCAATACATCGATACGTCCGAAGTGATCGTCGGCAACAGCGATGATGTGCCGGCAATCTGCCACTTGCCCCAGATCGGCGGTCACGAATACCGCTTGGCAGGTCTCGGTCGAGAGCGCATCGGCGAGAGCCTGTCCCTTGTCCCGATTACGACCGCAGAGCACCAGGCCGGCGAGGCCGAGTTCCGCAAGGCGCCGGGCCACGGCCTCGCCGAGGCCCTGGGTGGAACCGGTGACCACGGCGACCTGCCCGGCCAGAGAAGAGGGCTGAGACATGGGGATTCTCCTTGATGAGTCTTGAAAATGGAGTGGCATGGCGCGGGCCATGCGGCAGTCAGACGCCGCCCCTGGGCAGGGCGGCGTAATGGGGGCGGCCGGCGTCGTCCGTCCGATACGCGGGCCTTTAAGCGCCTAGCGGTCGTAGAAGGCCGGACGCTCGGGCAGCTCGATGGGCTCGATCTGGCCGGAATGCTTGGCCTTGACGCAGGCATCGCTGGTCACCGCGACCACGTAGCCATCCCAGGCGCTGGGGCCGGTCATTTGTCCCTGGGTGGTTGCATCAACCCATTCCTGGAACTCGACGTCGAAGGCGTCCATGAAGCGATCTTTCCAGCTGACCAGGATGTCTGAGGACAGCTTGGCCGCATGGCGTACAGACACGCTGGCCGGCTCGGGTAAGCTGGCGGTACCTCTCTCGCCTACCACCTGGCACTGAATGTCATAGCCGTACTGGCAGTTGACGAAGCTCTCGATGGAGATGTGGATGCCTGCACGGGTACTCAGCAGGATGACGTGGGGATCCTGCAGTGACTCGTTGCACAATCGCGTCTTGCGCGGTTGGATCACCTGGGCGCTGACATAGTCGTCCTCGAGCAGCCAACGCAGCACGTCGAATTCGTGAACGCAGGAATCGGTCAGCGCCATGTCGCCGCTGAAGTCCGCGCTCGGCGACTGAGGGTTTCGGTGGACGCAGTTCAGGATCAGCGGAGCGCCGATGGTGTCGGCGCCCAGCGTTTGCTTGAGCTGACGGTAGGAGTGGTCGAAGCGGCGCATGAAACCCACCTGGACCAGCTTGCGTCCGGCTTGCATCTCGGCGTCAACGATGCGGCGACAGCCTTCGGCTGTGACCGCCAGCGGCTTCTCGCAGAATACCGGCTTACCGGCATCGATGGCCGCTAGTACGAACTCCTCGTGGGTCTGCCCTGACGAGGTGACGATCAGAGCATCGACGTTGGGGGCCTGGATGACCTCCACGCCGCTGGCGTAGACCTGGGCGTCGAGGCCAAGATCATCGACCACGGCATGGGCCTGTTCGGGGTTGAAGTCATTGACCGCTACCACCCGAGCGCCCTTGAGCGTGTGAGTGATGCGATGAATGTGTTCGCGGCCGATAGCGCCAGTGCCGATCACACCGATCTTGAGAGTCATGAGTTGCGTCCTATGGGTTGTGTAAAGTCGGGTCATGCCGGCGGCATGCTTCTGAATGGGGCTGGAACACGCATGGCAATGTGTTAGCTAATCCGGTTAGGACGGCTGGTGCCGAGGCTTGCGACGATTGCGCATCCACAGAGTCGCGGCGAGGAAATAGAGTGCAGTTGGTACCACGATCAGGTTCTGGAAGGCCTCCAGGTGAGCGATAACACCGCCTTCCTCGAGCCAGGCCCAGCCAGCAGCCCCCAAGATGATCAACAGGCATCCGATGGCAATGAAGTACCAAGGATCACGGACGTTGACCGGCGCCTGTTGAGCACTCATGCCAACGGTCTCCTCCGGTTGTACTGGCCCATAGGCATCAAGGTAAACGTCATCGTCATGATGCTTCTCTACGCCAGTGGCCCGACACAGCAGGGGATAGGCGACCAAGCTTGCCAGCCATCCAGGAATGAACAGCGCGAAGAGATGCACGGAACCCTCGAGCAGCAGGGCAACCCCTACACCAATACCGATGATCCACGCCAGGACGGCCGGCTTGTTGTGGCGAAGCCCTTGGGCTTCGCGCCAGAAGGGGCGCATGCCAAGTCGCGGCAGGAGGAAGTGTTCGGCCACGATGATGGCGCCGATCGGTGCGATCAGGATGAAGAAATAGGACAACACGTTCAGCCACTGGGTGAACACGAACGGAAAACAGGCGATGAGTGTGGTCACGACGCCCGCCGCGACGGTGACACTAACGCGGGAGTACTGCGTGAAGACGGACTGGAACGCCAATCCAGCGCGGTACAGGCTCGGGATTGACGTGGTCCAGCCGGCGACCACCACAGCGACCAGGCCCATGGCGCCGAGGATACGGAAAGCGATGCCACCGGGATCCATGCCGAGTAACTCGGACTGAGCCAGCAGTGCGGCGGTGGCACCCATCAGGCCGGCGCAGACCCAGGCCATGTAGTGGCCGATGTACATGCCGGCCGCGGAGAAGTAGCCATAGGAAGACTTGCGGGCGAAGCGCAGGATGCTCATGTCGCTCATGCCAAGGTGCATGGGCAGGTTACAGCCCCAGGCCCAGGCCGCGATCACCCACATGGAAATGCCGGGATCGCCCTCTGGCGTCGTACCGGACCACACGAAGGTATCGACCACGCCGGATAACGTCGCGAATCCCTCGAGCTCGCCCATGTGCAGCAGTACCGGAACGGATATGACGCCACTGGCCAGGAACATGGCCGCCATCCATGGCGAACAGACGGTAGAGAAATTGGCGATCAGCTTGAAGCCCTTGATCGTCATCCACACGGTGATGGCGCCGACGAACAGCACCAGCGCGACGAAGCTCAAGCTTTGAGGGTACCAAGCCGTTTGCGGGGGGATGCTGGTGACCACGCGAAAGGCCGAGGCCGATACGGTGATCATGGCGCCGGCGGTGACGGCGAAGATCAGACCATTCAAGAGGCTGTAGACGGCAGCAAGGCGTTTACCGGCGAGGCGCTCCAGGTACCAATAGATGGTCATGCGAGAACGTGTGGCTAATGGGCTGCAGATCCAGGCCCAGGAGAGCACTGCCATCAGGTTGCCGATCAGCAGGCCCCACAGCAGGTCGACGGTGCTGACCCCCAGCGAGACCAGGGAAGCCCCGATGACGAACTCGGTGCCGGCGACGTGTTCGCCAGCGTAGGCGCCGAGAAAATACTTGCCGCTGAGCTGCTGGCTGGGGGGGATCCTCTGGCGCTCGAATTCTCCGGCTCCGCCGGTGCCATCTACAGGTATTTCGCTGGCGGCGTAGGACTGGGCTGGCGTGCTCATGTGCCTCGCTCCTTTCTTTTGTAAGTAATCCACCGGGGGCGCTACCGGTGAAACAAATGGAATGCTTGTTTTAGAATATAGATTCCATAAAGTTTTCATTCAATATAAGCGTTCCATACTTTGGTCTACCCCCTGAGAAGCGGTTCGTCTGGCCGGCAAAGGGGGGGGGCAGCGGTCGAGCGCATGAAAAACGCGCCATGGAGGCACCACCGGTTGCCTTGACGCGCCATGACGCGATATTCCGACTCCTGAGCCGGTGTTTCCCAGCGTTCACGACACAGGACTAGTCTCGCGTTCCGGCCTGAAGAAGCAGCCTGCCGGGACATCGGACTCTTCCAGGAACTGTGCCACGCCGTCGCTGAACGACCAGTCGGCGTCGCGGTTCTCGGTGATCACGATCATTACGTTGGCGGGGTCGATGTCGGCATGTAGGCGAAGATCCTCCGCGATGCGCCGATAGAAGGCCTGCTTGGCCTCAATCGGGCGGCCGGCGCGCATGGTCAACTGCAGGACCACGGCGTCGCCGCTGCGCTGCTGTAGCTCCATGTCTTCGGCCGGCAAGCACTGGAGGAGCTGGTAGCGATCGTCTGCCGGGAAGTCGAGCGTTTCGATCACCGCGGCATTGACCAGGTTGGCAACCTGCTTGCGCCAAGCGGCGGGACGATGGGCGGGTACACTGATGGTCACGAGGGGCATGGCGTAGACTCCTGAAAAAACGCCGGGCACGAGGCCCGGCGTGAAGATGGAACGCGAGATCGGGCGTTGGTCACAGGGTCGGCATGGTGAAGTGGTTGGTCTCTTCACGAATGCCGCTCGGCCAGCGCTGGGTGATGGTCTTCATGCGGGTATTGAAGCGCACCCCGTCCGGGCCGTGCATGTGCAGCGGGCCGAACAGCGAGCGCTTCCAGCCGCCGAAGCTGTGGAAGGCCATGGGCACCGGGATCGGCACGTTGACGCCGACCATGCCGACCTGGATCTGCTCGCAGTACTGGCGCGCGGCGTCGCCGTCGCGGGTGAAGATGGCGGTGCCGTTGCCGTACTCGTGGGCGTTGATCATCGCCACTGCGTCGTCGAAGCTCGCCGCCCGGGCGATGGCCAGCACCGGGCCGAAGATCTCTTCCGCGTGGATGCGCATGCCCGGTGTGACGCGGTCGAACAGGGTGCCGCCGACAAAGTAGCCGTCGCCGCTGCCCTCGATGACGGCCTCGCGACCATCCACCACCAGCTCGGCGCCTTCCTCGACGCCGGTGGCGATGTAGCCCTTGACCTTCTCCAGGTGCTCCTTGGTGACCAGCGGCCCCATGTCGTTGTCGGGGCCATCCACCAGGCCCGGGCCGACGCGCAGCGTCTCGAGCCGGGCGATGAGCTTCTCGCGCAGGCGCTGGGCGGTCTGCTCACCCACCGGCACCGCTACCGAGATCGCCATGCAGCGCTCCCCGGCGCTGCCGTAGGCCGCCCCCATCAGGGCATCCACCGCCTGATCCAGGTCGGCATCGGGCATGATCACCATGTGGTTCTTGGCGCCGCCCAGCGCCTGGACCCGCTTGCCGTGGGCGGAGGCGGTGGCGTAGATGTACTCGGCGATCGGGGTGGAGCCGACGAAGCTGACCGCCTGGACGCGCTCGTCGGTGAGCAGCACGTCGACCGATTCCTTGTCGCCGTTGACCACGTTGAAGACGCCGTCGGGCAGCCCGGCCTCCTTGAGCAGCTCGGCCAGGCGCATGGGCGTGGACGGGTCCTTCTCGGAGGGCTTCATGACGAAGGTGTTGCCGCAGGCCAGGGCGATGGGGAACATCCACATCGGCACCATGGCCGGGAAGTTGAACGGCGAGATGCCGGCGCAGACGCCCAGCGGCTGCATCATCGAGTAGCTGTCGACGCCGGTGCCGACGTTCATCGAATGCTCGCCCTTCTGCAGGTGCGGGATGCCGCAGGCGAACTCCACCACCTCGAGCCCGCGGGTCACCTCGCCCTTGGCGTCCGAGAACACCTTGCCGTGCTCGCGGGAGATCATCGCCGCCAGCTCATCGGTATGGGCCTCGACCAGTGCCTTGAACTTGAACAGGATGCGCGAGCGCTTCAGCGGAGAGATTCGTGACCAGGCGGGGAAGGCATCATGGGCAAGCCGCACGGCTTCAAGGGTTTCGTCCGCGGTAGCCAGCGCCACCTGGGCGCTCTGCTCGCCGGTGGCCGGGTTGAAGACCGGGGCGTAGCGCTCGCTGCGGCCCTCGACGATGCTGCCGTTGAGAAAGTGGTGAATCTGGTTCATGTCGGATACCTGTGTCGTCAAAGATGTCGTCGAATATTGATGTCTTCGAAGCTCGCGTCATCGCATCGCGATGACGCCTGCTGCGTGTCGGGTCGTGGCGTCGCGGGCGGCCTACTTGCCGATCGTGAAGCCGGCCTGTTCGGCGAGGGCATGCAGGTTGCGATAGCCCCGCCGGGCATAGGTCAGCGGGTCGGCCACCTTCGGGTCCTGCTCGGCCTCCACTACCAGCCAGCCCTGGTAGCCGTTGTCGCGCAGGTGCTGCAGCGTGGGCAGGAAGTCGATGTTGCCGTCGCCCGGCACGGTGAAGAGGCCATCGAGCACTCCGTCGAGGAAGCTCTTGTCGCGGTTGCGCCATTCATCGAGTACCGGGAAGCGCATGTCCTTGCAGTGCACATGCTGGATGCGGGAGGCGTAGCGGGTGGCGATGGCGAGCGGATCGCCGCCGGCACCGACCAGATGCCCGAAATCGAGCAGCAGGCCCACCGAATCGCGGGTGTTATCCATCAGGCGTTCGACATCCGCCTGGCTTTCCACCACGGTGCCCAGGTGGTGGTGATAGGCCATGTGCACGCCCTGTGCCTTCAGGTAGTCGCCGACCACGTTGAGGCCCTCGGTGAGGCGCACCCAGTCGGCGTCGCTGAGAGTCGGGCGCTGGGAGACCGGGCGGGACTGGTCGCCGTGGATGCAGCGGCTGACCTCGCAGAACACCATGGCCTTGGCGCCGCACTGCTTGAGCAGCTGGAGGTGATCCTTGATCGCCTCGATCTCCTCCTCGGGGCTGCGCTCCAGCAGGCGGCTGGAATACCAGCCGGAGACCAGCGACAGGTCATGGTCACCCAGCACCTTCGACAGGGCATCGGGGGTACGGGGAAACTTCTGGCCGAGCTCGAAGCCCGAGAAGCCGGCCTCGCGACCCTCGGTCAGGCAGGTCTCCAGGGGGGTGTCGCCGCCGAGGCTCGGCAGGTCGTCGTTGGTCCAGGTCAGCGGGTTGATGCCGAGGCGAATGCTCATGGCGTGCTCCTTGAAGGCGATGCGGCCGCCGGGGTGGCGTCAGGCGACCGCTCATGGTGCGTGTCAGTCAGTGATTGCCGGTGAGTGCGCGGTGGCTCTCTGGTGGCGGTTCAGCGGTGCTGGCGAGCCTTGGCCTCGACGTAGCCGCGATAGGCCGTGTTGACCTCCTCGCGTTCGGAGACCTCCGGTACCGCGACGTCCCACCAGGCGCCCCCCTCGGCGGTGCTCGGCAGGGGATCCGTGTCCAGGGCGATCACATAGGTCGACGAGGCCTGGCGGGCACGCACGAGCGCCGCCTTCAGGGCCGCGATGCCGCTGACCGACTCGGCCTGGCAGCCCAGGGCGCGGGCGTGGGCGGCGAAGTCGGTCTTGGGCGCGCCTTCCGGGACCGTGCGGCAGTCCTCGAGCAGGTTGTTGAAGCCGGCGCCGCCGGTGGCGTGCTGCAGCCGGTTGATGCAGCCGAAACCGCGGTTGTCGAGCACCACCACGATCAGCTTGTGGCCGAGCATTACCGAGGTGGCGAGCTCCGAGTTGTGCATCAGGTAGCTGCCGTCACCGACCATCACGAAGACCTCGCGCTCGGGCCGGGCCATCTTGACGCCCAGGCCGCCGGCGATCTCGTAGCCCATGCAGGAGAAACCATATTCCACGTGATAGCTGCCCGGTCCGGCCGGCTGCCAGAGCTTGTGCAGCTCGCCGGGCAGGCCGCCGGCGGCGCAGACCACGGTGCCGTCCTCGCCGGCCTGGCGATTCACCGCACCGATCACCTGAGCATCGGTGGGCAGGGGCAGGCCATGATCGGCGGTGACGCGGGTCACTACCTCGTCCCATTCCCGCTTGAGACTACCGGCCTGCTCGCGCCATGCGTCGTTCGCATGCCAGTCCCCGAGGGCGGCGGTCAGCCCCTCGAGCCCCTCCCGCGCATCGCAGGTCAACGGCAGGGCATGGTGCTTGGCGCTGTCGAAGCGGCCGACGTTCAAGGCCACCAGGGTCAGGTCGTCGCGCTCGAACAGCGCCCGTGAACCGGTGGTGAAGTCCTGCAGGCGCGTACCCACGGCGAGGATCACATCGGCCTGTTCGGCCAGGCGGTTGGCGGCCGCGCTGCCGGTGACGCCGATGGCGCCCACGCTCAGGGGGTGGGCATCGGGCAGGGCGCCCTTGCCGGCCTGGGTCTCCGCCACGGGAATGCCGTGGTCGCGGGCGAAGCGGTCCAGCGTCTGGCAGGCGTCGGCATAGTGCACGCCGCCCCCGGCGATGATCAGCGGCTGGCGAGCGCCGCGCAGGGCCGCGAGGGCCTCGTCGAGCTCGACGGCCTCGGGCACCGGGCGGCGGATGCGGTGCACGCGCCGGGCGAAGAAGCGTGCCGGGTAGTCATAGGAAAAGGTCTGCACGTCCTGGGGCAGCGACAGGGTGGCCGGGCCGCAATGCTCCGGGTCGAGCAGGGTGGCGATGGCCTGGGGCAGGCTGGTCAGCAGCTGCTCCGGACGCATGATGCGGTCGAAATAGCGCGATACCGGGCGGAAGCAGTCGTTGACGGTGATGGTCGGGTCATTGAAATGCTCGAGTTGCTGCAGCACCGGGTCTGGATCGCGGGTAGCGAAGGTGTCGCCGGGCAGCAGCAGCAGCGGCAGCCGGTTGGTGTGGGCAAGCGCCGCGGCGGTGACCATGTTGGCGGCGCCGGGGCCGATCGAGCTGGTGACCGCCATCATCTGCCGGCGCCCCTTGGCCTTGGCGTAGGCGATGGCGGCATGCGCCATGGTCTGCTCGTTGTGGGCGCGGTAGGTCGGCAGCTGCTCCTGGGCGTGATACAGCGCCTCGCCGAGGCCGGCCACGTTGCCGTGGCCGAAGATGGCGAAGGTGCCGGCGAACAGCGGCACTTCCTCACCGTCGAGCTCGATGTACTGGGCGGCCAGGTACTTGACCAGTGCCTGGGCCATGGTGAGTCGAATGGTGCTCATGACAGGGTGTCCTCTGCAATGGGCTGGGCGCCGCGCAGCTGATGCCAGGCCTCGATCAGTTCGGCGTAGTTGCCGGCCACGCGGTCGATCAGCTGGCCGTCATCGATGCGGCCGGCCAGCCAGTCGCGGCTGGGAGCGGAGAACAGGGTGCGGCCGACGGTGAAGCCCTTGCACTGGGCATGGCGGGCGGCCGCACTGAAGCCGCGCTTCATGTCCTCCATCGGGGCATCCAGGCCCAGCAGCACGACGCCACGGCAGTGAGGGTCCTGGGCCTCGATGGCCTGGCTGACCGCCTCCCAGGCGGCATCGGTCATGGTCGGCAGCTTCCACCAGTCGGGGCGAATGTTCAGGTGGTAGAGCCGCTGCACGGCGCGGGCCAGGGTCTGGTCGTCGATGTCCGCCTGGTTGGGCGGAATCACCTCGATCAGCAGCTCCAGGCCGTTGTCGCAGGCGGCCTGGTAGAGCTGGCGCAGGCGGGCCTCCTGATCCAGGCGCAGCTCGACCGGATCGTCCGGGTGATAGAACACCAGGCACTTGATGATGTGCTCCCGCGGCCAGTGCTTCAGGCGGCTGCCCAGGTCGTCGCCGTGCTGGAAACGCAGCGGCCGGGAGCTCGGCAGCTCCACCGGGCGGCCGATCCACCAGCCCTTGCCGGTGGCATCGTTCAGGGCATCCTGGCCGAAGAGATCGTCGACCAGGATGGCCGGCGTCTCGAGGCCGGCCCGGCGCGCGCCTTCCTCGGCGGCCTTGACCAGCAGCTGCTTCAGGGCCGGGATCCGGTCGGGGTCGCCGTGGACCTCGCGGGCCATGTCGGTGAGCTGGCGGCGGTGATCGAAGGCCAGGCCGCAGACCCGCGGCCACTCCTTGGGCACGCGGGTGGTGGCGCGGTGAAGGTGATTGAGACCGGCATCCTGATCGGGGCGCTTGACCGAGTTCCGGCGGGCCACATAGTCGAACAGCTCGGCCTCGGTGGGCATGGCCGGCGCGCAGCCGTGGCGCGAGACCACCAGGGCGCCACAGGCGTTGGCATAGCCTGCGCTGGTCTGCCAGTCCTCGCCGCGCAGCCAGCCCCGCAGCAGGCCGCTCATGAAGGCGTCGCCGGCGCCGAGCACGTTGAGCACCTCGACCTTGACGCCTTCGACGAGGATGCCGTCCTCGATGCGTGCGGGAATCTCGTCCTCGAAGACCACGCAGCCCAGGGCACCGAGCTTGCACACCAGAGTGGCGTCACTGACCTCGCGCACCGCGCGCAGGGCGGTGAGGGTATCGGTGCTGCCGCCGGCGATGTGGAATTCCTCCTCGGTGCCGACGATCAGGTCGAAGTCGTCAAGCCAGGCCTTGAGGTCCCGAGTCACGGACTCGTCGGCGATGAAGCGGGTCTCGCCGTCGCCAGGGGAGGTCAGGCCCCAGAGCACCGGCCGGTAGTCGATGTCCAGCACCCGCTTGACGCCATGGGCGGCGGCGGCATCCAGCGCCTTGCGACAGGCGCGAGCGGTGGTGTCGGTGGACAGGTGGGTGCCGGTGATGGCCAGCGCCTTGGCGCGGGCGATGAAGGCCGGGTCGATGGCGTCAGCCTCGATGGCCATGTCGGCGCAGTCGCGACGATAGAACAGCAGCGGGAAGCTGTCGCGATCCTTGAGCGCCAGCAGCACCAGGCCGGTATGGCGCTCGGGGTCGGTCTGCAGGGCGCTTACGTCCACGCCGGTGCGAGCCAGTTCCTCGCGCACGAAGTTGCCCATCTGCTCGTCGCCGACCCGGGACAGCATGGCGGACTTCAGGCCGAGGCGGGCGGTACCGTAGGCCACGTTGCCGGAGCTGCCTCCCAGGTACTTGGCGAAGCTCGAGACGTCTTCTAGGCGGCTGCCGAGCTGCTCCGAGTAGAGGTCGACGGCGACACGGCCGAGACAGATCAGATCCAGAGGATTGGCATGATTCATAGAGTCGATTCCTGCTTGAGGCCGGCGCCCGACGGCGGAGGCTCGATCGGTGGGCTCTAGCGGCCGTGGTTGCGTGATACGTCGGCTTTCATTTCGATGCTAGATAAAATGGAACAATAATTCCAGTAATACAATAGTTGGAACGATGGTTCGAAGTATCGTCACACCATCCCTCACAATGCTCACCAGACAGGGTTGCCCGCCGCGACGGCGTGGCGCCACTGGGTGATGAAATGTGTCACGCAATGGAATAAGCGTTTCGTTGGCGCGTCTTGGTACTCCGCTTCCAGCCGTGGGCACAGCCTGCGAAAAAGGCCCTGAATCCCAACTGCTAGAGCGACATCCAGGGGCCATCCTCATCACGCATGAAGCGCGAGGACTCCTCCGCGTTCATTCTGCCGAACACTCAGCTCGACAGCGCGCCGTCGAAGCCGATATCGCCAGGATCCTGAAGAAGGCGTTTCAGTCGATCTCGGCCTCGCCGATGTTCCGATGCCGGTGCGCGCGTGCGTTGGGGGCGGTGGATTAATGCTGTAGTGCACCTGGAGGAGGAGGGCCATGATCCTACGCAGCACACCTGCGGGGGCGTCCTGTTCATGCACGGTTTTGGCACAGGGGGCGAGAGACACGTCGCCGTCATGGCTTTCGTGCAGCAATCGGCTCGGCTGGTCGAGGTTCTCTAGGCGGGGAAGTCGAGCGGCTCGACGAAGCCCTTTGAGATCGTGCTGGCCCGGGATGCTCTTCAGCGACAAGAGCGCCGGCTCGAGTGCGGCGCTCTTGTCGCCCTGAGCGTCGGCATTGACCAGCGGGCACAGCTCCAGGCCGCGCCCGCCGCAGGCATGGACCAACCGGGCTAGCGGTCGGCCTGGGCGGCACGTCCACATGTTGAACGGGGAGAGGGCATTGATGATGCTCAGGATCTCGACGCCCAGCGCCCGGGCGCGTTCCCGGCGGCGCGTGACTGGTCGAGATCGACGAGGCTGTTCTGGCACACGCCGTCTCGATCCGCTGCCGACGCGTCCCCGGGGTCAGGCCATGTGATTCAAGGCAAATTTCAGCGTCGCTTGAGACATGCTGCATCTCTTTGGCATGAACGGGATTCGTGCAATCGGCATCGCGCTATTCTAGACTAACGTGTAAATGGAATTTTTGTTCCTTTTGCCTATCCTGTGTCGACAGGATGCACGGCATCGCACCAGGCCCCATCAGCGAGGCAGACATCATGAGCCAGACACTTCAAGACTTCTCCACGCTGGAGGAGCGTATCACGGCGGATTATCCGTCGCTGAGTCGGCGCCTACAGCAAACGGCGCGTTTTTTGCTCGATCATCCGCAGGAAGTGGCCTTCGCGACCGTGGCCAAGCTGGCCGAGCGTGCTGATGTCACTCCATCGACTCTGATCCGCTTTGCCAATCATTTCGGCTTCTCAGGGTTTTCCGAGATGCAGCAGCTGTTTCGCACCCGCCTGGTGGACGAGCTGCCCAATTACAACGAGCGCATTCGTGCCGTGCGTACCGCCACCGGTGAGACCCCCGACAGTACCGAGCTGCTGTGGGAGTTCGCCGAGGCCAATCGTGAGGTGCTCGACCAGCTTCCGGGGCGTATCGATCCCCGTCAGCTGGAGCGGGCGCTCGATATTCTGGAGCGCTCGCGCGCCATCCACGTGATGGGCGCGCGGCGCAGCTTCGTCGTCGCCAGCTACATGACGTATGCGCTGCATCATATCGACAAGCGCACTTTCCTGGTCAATGGGCTGGGTGGCATGTATGGCGAGCAGGTGCGCAACATCGAGCCTCAGGATGCGCTGTTGGTGGTCAGTTTCTCGCCCTATGCCGAAGAGTCTCGAGAAGCGGCCGACGAGGCGCGCAAGCGTGAGATTCCGCTGATAGTGATCACCGACTCCAACCTCAGCCCACTGGCCCGCATCGCCGATGTTTCGCTGGTGGTGCACGAGGCTGAAGTGAAGAGCTTTCGCGGCTTGACCGCTTCGCTGTGCTTGACGCAAACCCTGGCGATCTCGCTGGGGGTTCGCCAGGACAAGGCCCGCGAGCGCAGCGGTCAGCCGGATGACGAGGAACGCGCCTGACCCATCGGGGAAATCAATGCGCGATACCTGCCACTAACAAACCATAGGACACGCCCATGAGACTCGCCCTGATCGGCGCCGGCCGTATCGGCAAGGTGCATGCACAGGCCATTGACGCGCATCCGGATGCCCGGCTGGTCGCGGTGGCCGATTATCACATCGCGGCCGCCGAGGCGCTCGCCCAGCAGTTCGGTGCGCGCGTTATCGACGCCGAGGCGGCGTTCGAGGATGCCGAAGTGGATGCCATCTTGATCGCCTCCAGCACGCCGACCCATGCCGACTACCTCGAACGCGCCGCCCGCAGCGGCAAGGCCGTGCTCTGTGAGAAGCCGATCGCCCTCGACCTGGCTCGCACCGGCGAGGCGCTGCAAGTCCTCGAGGCACATCCGGTGACCTGTGCGCTGGGCTTCAACCGTCGCCATGATCCGCAATTTGCGTCCCTAAAGCGTGCCGTAGTGGAAGGGCGGATCGGCGAGCTGGAAACGCTGACCATCATCAGCCGCGATCCGGCGCCGCCTCCCGCCGAATATGTGGCGGCCTCGGGCGGACTCTTCCGCGACATGATGATTCACGATTTCGACATGGCCCGCTGGCTGCTGGACGAGCCGATCACCCACGTGCAGGCCACCGGCAGCTGCCTGATTGACCCGGCCATCGGCGAGGCCGGCGATGTCGATACCGCCATGGTGACCCTGACCACCGCGAGCGGCCGGCTGTGTCACATCAACAACTCGCGCCGGGCCTGCTACGGCTACGATCAGCGCATCGAGGCCTTCGGCAGCGCGGGCATGCTCGAGGCGCAGAACGAGACCGCGACCCGGCTGCGCTTCACCGGCGAGGGCGGTCAGGTGGAGGAGAAACCGCACTGGTTTTTCCTCGAGCGCTACGCGGCCGCCTACGCCCGCGAGATCGACGATTTCGTCACCGCCTGGAAGGAACAGCGCTCGCCGTTGACCGATGCCACGGACGGGCTCGAGGCGCTGCGTCTGGCCGAGGCCGCGGTGCGTTCCCTCGAGGAAGGCCGGCGCATCGCACTGGCTGACATTCACTGACCCGACAGGAGCGACGACCCATGACCTCACTACTGGTACGCCCGCATGCGCCCGACGATCAAGGCACGGTACTCGATATCACGCCGGAATCTGCTGGCTGGAACCACGTCGGCTTCCGGGTGCAACGGCTGGCCCGAGGCCAGCGCTTCGAGGCCAACACCGGCGGTCGGGAACACTGTCTGGTGCTGCTGACCGGTCGCGCCACCGTGACCTGCGGCGAGCACCGCTGGGAGGACATCGGCGAGCGCATGGACATCTTCGAGAAGGTGCCGCCTTACGCCGTCTATCTGCCCGACGGCGTCAGCTTCGAGGTAGAGGCCACCACCGATATGGAGCTTGCGGTGTGCAGCGCCCCGGGACATGGTAACCACGCGCCGCGGCTGATCGGTCCCGACCAGATCAAGCAGAGCACCCGCGGTGACGGTACCAATACCCGTCATATCCAGGATGTGCTGCCGGATTCCGAGCCGGCCGATGGCCTGCTGGTGGTCGAGGTCTATACGCCGGCCGGCAACTGGTCCAGCTATCCGCCGCACAAGCACGACGTGGATAACCTGCCCGAGGAGTCGATCCTCGAGGAGACCTACTATCACCGACTGAACCCGTCTCAGGGCTTCGCCTTCCAGCGCGTCTATACCGACGATCGCAGCCTGGACGAGACCATGGCGGTGGAGAATGGCTGCTGCGTGATGGTGCCGCGGGGCTATCATCCGGTCGGCGCGCCTCACGGCTATGAACTCTATTATCTCAACGTGATGGCCGGTCCCAAGCGTGAGTGGAAGTTCCAGAACGACCCCGCCCACGAGTGGATCGTCAAGCAATGACCGCGCATCTCTCTTAGCCAAGACGTCCTGACGTCTCTTCGCCCCGCGCTAGCGGGGCTTTTTTCGTCTATGTCGTGCCTCTCAGTCGGCCGCGTCGTCCGGTGTCGCCTCGGGTGCGGCCTCCACCAGGCCCAGCTCCAGCTGGCTGGGCTCGCTGGCCGCCTCCTCGACCCAGGTGGCGCCCAGCGGTGCGGTGCCGGCGGGCACCGCCACGTAGTGACCGTGTTCCTCGACGCCGGTGGCCGGTTGGCGCACCAGGCAATAACCGCCGAAGACGACGATGACGGCATGTATCAGCGCCAGATCCCACAGGAAGCCATCGGGGCCGATGGCATCCATCAGCAGCCCGGTACTCAGCGGGCCGAGGA
Organism: Halomonas smyrnensis AAD6; assembly: GCF_000265245.1. Classification (GTDB taxonomy): domain Bacteria; phylum Pseudomonadota; class Gammaproteobacteria; order Pseudomonadales; family Halomonadaceae; genus Halomonas; species Halomonas smyrnensis. The sequence goes on along the minus strand of NZ_AJKS02000009.1, from coordinate 60,565 downwards.
TGGCGCCGATGCCCAGTGCCAGCACCAGGCTGCTGCTTGCCGCCACCGTCTGAGTCGGTGTGAGGGCATCGTTGGCACAGGCCAGCAGCAGTGAGTAGAGGGTCAAGGTGGTGCCGCCGAGCAGCACGCCGAGCAGCGTCAGCGGCAAGGCATGCCCGGGCTCCAGCAGCAGGCCGGCCAGCGACAGCCCGGTGGCAATGGCGGCAACGACCACGATGACCACCCGGCGGTCGGTCTTGTCCGAGAGCTTGCCCAGTGGCCATTGCAGCAGGGCGCCGCCGAGGATGAAGGCCCCCATGAAGGCGGCGACCTGATCCACCGCCAGGCCGCTGCCGGTGGCGAATACCGCCCCCATGCCGAAGACACTGCCGTTGGTGATGCCGGTCAGCAGACAGCCCAGGGTCCCCAGCGGCGCCAGCCGGTACAAGCGTCGCAGGCTCATGGCCTCGGGGGTGCCGGTGTCCGGCTGGGGGGTGTAGCTGAGCAGGATCGGCACCAGGGCCAGCGACATCAGTATCGACACGATCAAAAACAGCACCATGCCGCCGGGGTCGGCGACGTTGAGCAGCAGCTGGCCGCCGCCCATGCCCAGATAGCTGATCACCATGTAGAAGGCCAGCAGTCGTCCGCGCAGGCGATTGCTGGCGTGACCGTTCAACCAGCTCTCGGTGACCACATAGAGGCCGGCGTAGGCGAAACCGGTGATCAGGCGCATGGCGGCCCAGACCCAGGGATCGATGAACAGCACGTGCACCAGGATGGCCACCGAGGTGATCGAGGCCAGGGCCGCAAACACCCGGATATGGCCGACCTGACGCAGCTTGCGCGGGGTCAGGGTCGAGCCGGCCAGGAAGCCGACAAAGTAGGACGACATCACCAGACCGGTCACGGTATTGCCGAACGCCTCCTCGGCGGCGCGGATGCCGAGCAGGCTGCCTTGCAAGCCGTTGCCCAGCATCAGCAGGCCGACGCCGAGCAATAGCGCCCACAGGCTCCATGCGGCCGAGAGGGTGGTTGTGGGCGACGAGTCGTGGGCGCTCAAGAGGCTTGCTCCCGGATTGTGTGGGTTAGACGGTTGCGCTGACCCGCCGCTGCCGGCGAGCTCGCTGGACCATGCGGTAGCGGGAGCGGATCTCGTCGCGTTCCATGTAGCAGCCCTGCAGCCAGCGGTGGCCGCTGTCGCCCTCGAAGGCGTCCCGGGCGTGCAGCAGGCGGCGGTTGTCGAAGATCACCAGATCGCCGGGCGCGTAGGTGAAGCGGATGGCGAAGGCCGGGTCGCGCAGCAGCCGCTGCAGGGTCATCAGCGCCTCATAGGCCGGTTCCACGTCCTCGAAGGCGGTCTGCAGCGGGCCGCGCAGGAAGTCGGCGATGCGCACCTCGAGCAGCTCGCCGCGGGCGTCGAGGCGAATCATCGGTTCGAACCACACGTAGTCGGTGGTCCTGGCGGTGTTAGCATAGCACCAGCGCACTCGAGTCAGGGTGGCAAAGGCCTCGGGATCGCGCTCGCGCAACGCCTCGGCCACGGCGAAGCCGTCGAGCATCACCGCCTGGCCGCCCTCCACGCTGTTCTCCAGGCAGTGCAGCATCTGCAGTCCGGGATGGTACTCGCGGGTCGGCAGGTCGGTGTGGGGCGGCAGGGCGATGGCGGTGTAGGCGTTGGAGTCCGGGTCCGGCTTGGCCTTGACATTGAACAGGCCGCCGAAATTGGTGTCGCGGATCGGGCCGATACGCTGGGCGATGGCCGCGAGCGAGCCGGGGGTGGTGGGCAGGCCGCGCAGTCGTACCAGGCCCTTGCCGAGCACGCTCTCGAGCGCCGGGGCGAGGATCGCTTCTTCGGCCGCGCTGGCGGGGTCAGTATCGAGCAGGCCGCTGGCATCGAGGGTGTCGGGGCCTTCGCCGGGTCCCCCCTGCCAGGTGGTGACCGTCACCAGTGGCGCCTCGGGATCGGTGGCGTTGTCGTAGTCGTTGGCGCGCAACCAGCCCGGATGGAAGCGCAGACGGCGGTCCTCGGGGGCGAAGGTCACGCACAGGGCGCCGGCGGCGTCGATCTCGGCCTCGACGACCTCCGGCCAGGCCGGCAGCGCAGAGAGGTCCAGGATACGCTCCCGGGTCGCCGGGTTGACGGTGGTCTCGTCGCCCGCGTTCTCGCGCAGCCAGATGCTGTGATAGCGGCTGACGCGACCGTCGCTCCAGCGCACCGTGACCAGGCGCGGCGTGAAGGAGACGGCGTCGAGGTCGGCGTCGATCGGCCAGGCGTCGTAGTCGGGGGTGAGGGGCAGTGTGTCGTCGGTCATGGGGCGTCTCTCGAGCGATGAATGTTGCGGCTCAGGATGCCAGCACAGCCCCGCTGACTCGCGGCAAGATTCGACACCGGCTGTGCACAATTCGACAGGCAGGCGCCGGGCTAGGCGTTTTCCGACACATTGCCGATGATCAGCCAGTCGTTCTCCAGATGCACCGGCACCGGGTCCAGGGCGCAGCCCGTCCCCAGGCCGCCCACGCCTTCGCCGCTGCGCGTGGCGAAGACGGCGTCGTGGTTGGTGCAGCGCAGCGTCTCGCCATCGTCGCAGAGCAGTCGGTCGCCGCGCTGGTCGAGGGGCAGGTACTGGTGCGGGCAGGCGTTGACATAGGCGACCAGGGTGGCGTCGGCGAGGCGCACCACCAGCAGCGGGAAGCGGCCTCGTTCGCTTGCCACGGACAGGCTCAGGTGCCCGTGCTCGGGCAGGTCGTCGGCGTGCGCCACGCGGGTGCCCGGGGGTGGGGCGCTGCGGTATTGCTGCCAGGCGGCTGTCATGATGGGGCTTCTCTTGTCACGGCTCATTTGGTTTCAAGTGAAACCGTGTGGGCGTCCGTGTGTCAACGGGCGAACGTTCCGAGGTGTCGGCGTTCGGCTATCGGCGCTCAGCGCCGCTGTCGAAGTTCGCTGGGCGTCATGCCATGCCGCTGGCGGAAGGCGCGGGTGAAGCTGGAGGCGGAGGCGAAGCCGCAGGCCACGGCGACGTCCATCACGCTGTGCCGGGTCTCCTGCAGCAGCCGCCGGGCGTGGTCCAGCCGGCGCGCCAGGTAGGCCCGTTGCGGCGACGTGCCCAGATGACGCGCGAACAGCCGATCCAGCCGCCGCCAGGAGAGGTCGAGCTCGTCGGCCAGTCGGCGAATTTCCAGTGGCGCTTCCAGGTTGGCATCCATCAGGGCCAGGGCTCGGTGGAGCGTCGGATCCTCGGGCATGGGGTCACGCTGTCGACTGGCCGGGCGACGCCCCTGGTCGTGCAGCAGCTGGTCGCGGACCTGCTCCGCCAGCGGCAGCCCGTGGCGGCGTTGGATCAGGTCGAGGCTCATGTCGATGGCCGAGCTGCCGCCGGCGCAGGAAAACCCCTCCGGTGTCACCTCGTAGAGCGACTCCACCGCGTCGATGCCTGGAAAGCGGGCACGGAACTCGGGCAGTGATTCCCAATGCAGCGTCACCGTCTGATCGTCGAGCAGCCCGGCGGTAGCCAGCACGAAGCAGCCCGTGTCCATGCCGCCCAGCCGGCAGCCCGCCGCGGCACGCTCGCGCAGCCAGTCGACCAGCGTCTGGTCGATGGTGGCCTCCGGCTCGAAGCTGGCGCATACCGCCAGGCTGGGGGCGAGCGGTGCATCGGACAGGGCGTGATCGACCGCCAGGGTCATGCCGTTGGAGGCGACCACCGGTTCGCCGTCGCGGCCGATCAGCCGCCATTCGAACAGCGTCTCGCCCTGGATACGATTGGCGATGCGCAGCGGCTCCACGGCCGAGAAGAACGCCACCATGGCGAAGCGCGGCAACAGCAGGAAGTCGATCCGCTCCGGGGCGGGGACGTCGGGCGTCAGTCTCATGGGCCTCGTCGCGGCGGCAGAATGGGATCCCCGATTGTAGAGCGCGTGCGGGTCGATGCAATCGCGGTCGTGGCGTGGCCACCGCGGTCGTGGCGGCTTGTGACTCGGAGCCCGGCCGGTCATGATGAGCCAACCTTTCGTTACCCCCTAGATGTCCATGCGTCTCGACTATGCCGGCCCCTTGCCCGAGCCGATCGGGTTCTTGCTGCTGCCCCGTTTCTCGATGATGGCCTTCTTCTCGGCCGTGGAGCCGCTGCGCATCGCCAACCGCATCAGCGGTCGGCCGCTGTTCGAATGGCGGCTGATCAGCGAGGACGGTGGTCCGGTCACGGCCTCCAACGGGATGACGCTGCTGGCCGATCAGGATATCGAGGCGCGTTATCATCCCGCGTCGGTGGCGGTCTGCAGCGGTTTCGACCCCGAGCGTTACCTGAGCCGTGGGCTGATGCGCTGGCTGCATCGGCTGGACGGGGCCGGCTGCGCATTGGGCGGCCTCGATACCGGCGGTTTCCTGCTGGCCGCGGCGGGGCTGCTGGAGGGCGAGCGCGTGACCCTTCACTGGGAGAGCCTGCCGGCCTTCCGCGAGCGCTTTCCGGCCATCGAAACCTCCGACGAGCTGTTCGAGGTGGGCAAGCGGCGCTTCTCCTGCGCCGGTGGTGCGGCCGCCATGGACATGGCGCTGGACGTGATCGCCCGGCGCCATGGCCAGCGGCTGGCCATCGACGTGTCCGAGCAGCTGATTCACGAGCGCATGCGTACCCGCCACGACGCCCAGCGGATGACCCAGGCGCGGCGCCTGGAGACCCATAGCCCGCGGCTGGCGGAGGCCGTCGATGTGATGGAGCGACACCTGGAGACGCCGCTGACCCTGGACGAGGTGGCGAGACGCAGCGGCGTCTCGCTGCGTCAGCTGCAGCGGTTGTTCGAGCGCGAGCTGGGACGCTCGCCCCGCGACTGGTACCTGGCGCTGCGCCTGACGCGAGCCCGCCAGCTGCTGGAGGAGACCGACCTCGAAGTACTGAGCGTAGGCCTGGCCTGTGGCTTCACCTCGGCCTCCAGCTTCGCCCGGGCCTTTCGACAGCACTTCGGTGCCTCGCCGCGGGAGGTGCGGCGAGGCTGAGGCCATGCATCACACCTCCGCCCACATCCGCAGCAGGTTGGCCAGGCTCTTCGACAGCATGTCGAAGGTGCGGGTCTTGCCGTTGGCATCGAACTCCTGGCGGCGGGTGGTATCCAGGTCGAAGAGAATCTCGCGCTGCTGTGGATCGCGGACCTGGCTCTGGGCCCAGCCGACGGCGGCGAGACGCTCGCCGCGGGTGACCGGCTCGACGCGATGCAGGGTCGAGGAGGGGTAGAGGATCAGTCCGCCGGCCGGCAGCTTGTAGGTCTGCTCGCCCGCCGTGGTGTCCATCAGCAGCTCGCCGCCGTCGTAGCTGTCCGGGTCATTGAGGAACAGCGTGAACGACAGATCGGTGCGCATGGCGCCCTGGGGCGTGGCCATCACCGCGTCGTCGACGTGGTTGCCGTAGGACATGCCCGGCTGATAGCGGCTGAACATCAGCGGCTTGATGCGCTTCGGGCGTGCGGCCATCTGGAACAGCGAATGGGCCTGGAGCACCCTGGCGATCTCCTGGCGCAGCTCGGCGATATCGGGGCGACGCCCGTCGGCCTGTTCGTTCTGCTTGACCGTGCGCGCGTGCCAGCCGGCCGTCTCGCGCCCGTCGCGGAATTCGCTGTCGGCCAGGGTGGCGCGCACGCGGGTCAGCAGCTCGGAAGGGATGGCCTGGTCGATGCAGAGAATCACGGTCGGAGCTCCGGCGGGTCGAGTGTGTGCGACGATTATAAACGACTGTGAATCGTTTGCATTGCTCTTGCTGCGGCGGCACTCTATGGCGGTTCGAGTCGGTCCCAGGGCCGTGTGTCCCGGCAATCACAACATTCAAAGGAATCCCGCATGTCTCACAACTCCCGTACCAAGCTTTGGGTTGGCGTCGGTACCACCGTTCTGCTGGGCGCCAGTACCGCCAGCTGGGCCGCGGTCGATGCCTCCGCCGAGTTCACCCAAGGACCCGACGAGCCGATGCTGGCCCACGCCGATCACGGTGGCGAGGGCGGCGAAGGTGGTGAAGGTGGCGAATATGGTCACCATGACGGCGGCGAAGGTGGTGAAGGCGGCGAACATGGTCACCATGACGGCGGCGAAGGTGGTGAAGGCGGCGAACATGGTCACCATGACGGCGGCGAAGGTGGTGAAGGCGGCGAACATGGTCACCATGACGGCGGCGAAGGTGGTGAAGGCGGCGAACATGGTCACCATGACGGCGGCGAAGGTGGTGAAGGCGGCGAACATGGGTCACCATGACGGCGGCGAAGGTGGTGAAGGCGGTGAACATGGTCACCATGACGGCGGCGAAGGCGGCGAAGGCGGCGAAGGCGGCGCCGATCCTTATGCGGTCTTCTCTTATCTGAACGCTTCTGCCGGTGGCGAAGGTGGCGAAGGCGGTGAAGGCGGTGAAGGCGGCGAAGGTGGTGAAGGCGGCGAAGCCGGCCATGCCATCGACGTCACCAACCCTGGCGTCTATGCCACCAATCTGGCCATGATGAAAGGCCACCTCACCGTGGCCCGTGAGCTCTATGAGGAAGGTGAGCAGACGGCTGCCCAGCCGCACTTCGGCCATCCCATCCATGAGATCTATGAGCCCATGGAGCCGGCCTTCGAGGCGCGCGGCGTCGATGATGTCGAGCCTGCTCTCGAAGCACTGATCGCCGAGACCCGAGAGGGTGGTGAGTGGGGCAGCCACACCGGGGCCTATGAAGCGGCATTCGATGCCATCGACGGCGCCCTGCAGACGGTGGACGCCGACCTGCTCGGCGACGTTCGCTTCCAGAGCCGCGTTCAGCTGGCGCTGCTGCGTCAGGCGATGGCCGAGTACGATGAAGCCATCGGCGAGGACGGCAAGTTCGTCAACGTGCTGGAATACCAGGACAGCTTCGGCTTCGTACAGACCGCCAAGGAACTGCTCGAGCAGCATGCTGACCTGTATGACGATGAGACCCGCGAGACGCTGCTGGACGCCTACGATCAGACGCTGACGGCCTGGCCGTCTGCCGTGGCGCCTGAGACGCCGGTGATGACGCCGGGCGAGCTGTCGGCAAGCCTCTTCAAGCTGGAGGCCACGCTCGGCGAGTACTGAGCCGAGCCCGAGCGGGCACATGCCCTGAGACAAGAGGCCCGATCCGGCATCGCCGGATCGGGCCTCTTGACGTTGTGGCGTTCAACCGTGTCGCGTTACTGGCGTCGAGCCACGGCAGGGCTCTTGCGCGTTTCCCGTACCAGCGAGACCAGCACGCCGGAGGTCATCAACAGGATCACCACGCTCAGCGGCAGGGCCGCGGCGATCAGCGCGGTCTGCAGTGCCTTGAGGCCCCCGGCCACCAGCAGCACGGCGGCCACCAGGCCGATCGACGTTCCCCAGAAGACCCGGAAACGCTTCGGCGGGTCCTCGTTGCCCAGCGACAGGATGGTGGTCAGCACCAGGGTGCCGGAGTCCGATGAGGTCACGAACCAGCTCATCAGCAGGAACACCATCAGTGCCGACAGCACCCAGCCGAAGGTACCGGTGCCGGCGATGCCGTCGGCGGTGGCGAACAGTGCGGCCGGCAGGTTCCAGGCATTGACCAGCTCGGTGATGCCGGCGCTGCCCGGCCCGCCCGCGGCGGTCAGTTCCTGGTGCAGGGCGTTGCCGCCGAAGATCACCAGCCATACGAAGATGATCAGGGTCGGCACCAGCAGCACGCCGAGCACGAACTCGCGCAGAGTGCGACCGCGGGAGATGCGGGCGATGAAGATGCCGACGAACGGCGCCCAGGCCAGCCACCAGCCCCAGTAGAAGATGGTCCAGCCCTGCTGCCACTGGGCCGTGCCGTCATCGTCGGCGAACCACAGGCCCATGGGGATGAAGTTGAGGGCGTAGTCCAGCACGGTCTCGCCGAAGGTCATCACCAGCCACAGGGTGGGGCCACCGATCAGGAAGGTGCCGACCACGGCCACCGAGATCCAGATGTTCATCTCGGAGATGATCTTGATGCCTCGTTGGACCCCCGAGACCGCCGAGAGCACCGACACCAGGGAGATCACGCCGATCAGCACCAGCTGAGTGTTGAGCCCCGGGTCGAGGCCGACCAGGCGGTCCAGGCCCACGGCCATCTGGCTGACGCCGAGGCCCAGCGAGGTGGCGACACCGAACACGCAACCGAGCACGCCGAGAATGTCCACGATATGGCCGATGGGGCCGAAGATGCGCTCGCCGATGAAGGGATAGAGCGCCGAGCGCAGCGCCAGCGGCAGGCCCTTGCGGTAGGCGAAGTAGGCCAGTGACATGCCGACGATCACGTAGATCGCCCAGCCGTGCAGGCCCCAATGGAAGACCGAGACGCGCAGCGCGTCGATGGCCCGCTCATGGTTCATGGCGGTGGCGCCGGCCATGTCGGCATGGGGGTTGTTCGGGTAGCCGAAGGCGCCGGTGTTGTCGAAGTAGAAGATCGGTTCGGCGACGCCGAAGAACAGGATGCCGATGCCGATGCCGGCCGAGAACAGCATCGAGAACCAGGCGAAGTTGCTGAAGTCGGGGCGGCTGTCGTCGGGGCCCAGGCGGACGCTGCCATGGCGGCTGACGACGATGTAGGCGCAGACCGCCAGCAGTATCACCACGGTGATCAGGTAGTAGCGGCTGAAGGTGGTCTCGATCCAGGTGCGGGTGGCGCCGAACAGGTTGCCGGCCAGCTCCGGCATCACACCGGTGAACAGCACGAAGCCGAGCACCAGCAGTGCGGCGGTGATGGTCATGCCCTTGTGCATGCCACTGAAGAAACCGTCCTGGGACAGCTCGGTGACCATGTAGTCGGTCGAGGTCTCGACCTCGTGGCTGGCACGGCGTGTTGGTGGAGTGGGGGGAGTTGGGGTAGCGATAGCGTCATCCTCTTGAGCCGGGCGTCGGGCCGGCGTTCCCGAGGCGGCCCGCAGGCCGCCGCTAGTGTCGAGGCGCCCGGGGGCGCCGTTCAGGGGTGCTAGGGATCGGCGGGCGCGATGGTAGCAGGTGTGGCTCGCTGCTGCCTCAGACGCAGCAAGAAGGCGGTCACCAGGGCAAAGATGCCGAAGGCGACCGGGATGGCCGCCACCGAGATCAGCGTCAGGATGACCTTGAAGATGTCGCCGTCGAGCCAGTTGATGACCACGGCCAGGGCCGCCATGGCGACGATCCAGAAGGCGCGCGAGCGCTGGACGGTGAGCATCTCGCAGACTAGCCCCGCGGAGTCGGCGCTGGTGACGAAGAACAGCAGGATATTCAGCGCCAGGATCGCCGACAGGATGCCGTGCTCATCCAGGGTAGCCATCAAGGCGAAGACGTCCTCGGCGCCGGTGCTCAATCCGCCAATGCCGAAGGTGGTGAACCACAGGCAGGAGACCAGGCTCGGTACCAGCATCACGCCGAGCACCAGCTGGCGGAGGGTGCGGCCCTTGGAGATGCGGGCGATAAACACCCCGGTGAAGATAAACCAGCCGTACCAGGCAGCCTCGAAGGCATACAGCCAATCGGCCAGCCAGGCCTTGCGCTCGGGGTCGTTGAAGCCGATGTCCAGGGCCAGCGCCGGGTACTGCAGCACGTAGTCAGGCAAGAGCCGAGCGAAGGTGCCGAGGATATCGAGCGGCGCGGTCAGCAGGAAGGTGGCCGCCATCAGGATCAGCGCGATCAGCGCATTGTAGTTGCTCAGCCACTTGATGCCGCGCTTGAGCCCGGAGGCGCTGGAGACGATGGCGAACAGCGAGAGCACGACGATCACCCAGGTGGTGCTGACGTCGAGGCCCAGGTATTGGGCGGCGCTCTTCTGCAGTGGTTCGGCGGCGTAGGAGAAGGTCAGCGAGAGGCCGATCACCGTGGAGACGACCAGGCTGACCAGGTTGAGCTTGCTCATAACCCCCCCGCCCAGCAGGGATTCGGCCGGCTTGTCGAGCCGCATGTTGTACAGGGCGTGGGCGAAGATCACGCCAATGGCCAGATAGCCGGCCCAGGCCAGCAGGCCCCAGTGGTTGAAGGCATGCAGCAGCGCCTGGTCCCTGTCGAGGCCGGCCTCGACGTGGTAGCGGGGCTCCAGGACGCCCCAGGTGACCAGACCGATGCCCATGCCGGTGGCGAACAGCATGCCGAGCCAGGCAAGGGTGGAGAACTCGGGCGGCTCGCTGCCGAAGCGCAGCCGGCCCAGTGGCGACAGGGCGAGGCCAATGAAGATGAGCGAGGCGAGGAACGCCGGATAGGTGAAGAGGAAGCCAAAATGGCCGATCACCTTGACCTTGATGGTGGTCAACAGGGCCTGGAAGGGGCCGGGTGCCAGGGCGGCAAAGGTGATCAGGGCAATCACCGTGACGACGGTCGCCACGGAGGTCGTAAGGTTCTTATTCATAAGAAGCTCTTTATATTTATGGTGGAAGGGAGGGCGGCGGGTCTGCCGACAGGGGCTTGCCTCCTCGTCGAGAAACACCGCCTGTGGCGGTGTCTCGCCCACACGAGGGGGCGTGGCGGCGTCAGGGCAGACGCCGTCGCAGCCCCGCGCAGAATCCCTGCCAGGCACGCTGCATCTCCGGCAGCGCCTCGCGCCCATGCAGGCAGCCGTGCAGCATGTTTTCTGCCTGGTGGTAGCCCACCTGCGCACCCGCGCCGCGCCAGCGGGCGAGCGCCATTTCCAGCGGCCGAGTGAGTGGATCTCGCGATACCGCCAGCGCTTCGACGCACGCCGTGGGCGGCGCGAGATCCCGATCGTGCGATGCCTCTGCCGCGATCAGCTCCCAGGCGTCCATGACATCTCGGCGACTGAGCAGCGGAGCGTCCGGCCCCAGGGCCTCCCGAGTAGGGCGGCCGATCACGGGGTAGATCACCCCCAGCGGACATCGGGCGGAGGTGCGCACGGCCAGGTCCAGCACCAGTCGCCCGCCGGCGCTGTCGCCGGTCAGGGCCACGGGATCGAGTGCCTCCGCCACGGCATGGCAGTCGTCGAGGGCCTCGCCGTAGCGGGCCTCGGGCAGACGCCGGTAGCCGACGCTGACCACTTCCCGGCCCAGGGCCTCGGCGAGCCCCGCGGCGACCCCGTCATGGCTGTCCAGGGAGCCCAGGGTGAAGCCGCCGCCGTGGACGTAGACGACCACGCCGGCGCGATGATCGCGCGGGCGATAGCGACGGATCGGCACGCCGGCCAGGCGCGCCTGGCGGATCGTCATGTCCGCGGGATGCGGCGGGGCGAAGCTCGCGCAGAGCGCATCGTAATGGGGACGTGCCCTTGGCAGCGGGAGATGCGCCATGGCCTCGAGGCCGGCCTGAAAGCGTCTGGCGAAGTCGTCGATGGTCATGCCTGTGCCTCCCTGGCCTGACCCCGGCACCTTGGCACCGGGGTTGGGGCAATCAACGTCGCGGTGGCAGCCCGATGCGGCGGCCGGCGGCCTTGGGCCAGTCCTCGCGACTGGCCGGCTGCGGCAGCGCGGCGATGCGCTCGGCGACGGCCGCCGGGCAGGGCGTCGGGCGACCGCCGCTGATGCTCATCGCCATCAGCATCTGCTCGCTGGTGGCGACGGTGTTGCCCTCGGCGTCGCTCAGCGTGAACAGCACGTGCTGGCGCTTGGCGTCGTGGTCCAGCAGCAGCACCTCGACCGTCAGTGCCTGGCCCTCGTGTGCCTCGGCCCGATAGCAGAGGTGCGTCTCCAGGGTGTAGATGGTCAGGTCGTGAGCCTCGCGACCCGCGCCGTCCAGCCCGATGTGAGCCATCAGCGCTTCGACCCCCATCGAGAAGGCGCGGGCGTACTCGGCGTCGTTCATGTGGCCGTTGTAGTCGACCCACTCGTTAGGCACCGTGAGCTCGAGCAGCTGCATCAGATGCGGCCCTCCAGGCCCTCGGCTTCCGGCCAGTACTTGCGGGTCAGGGCCAGCAGCTCGACCAGGAAGTCGTCGCGGCGGCGGTCCAGCTCGGCGACCGGGCGACCGGCAGCCTGGAATTCGCAGCCCTCGACGACCTTGTCGATCAGCTCGTCGGTGAGCTCCGGGGCCTCGAGCTTGGTCCACGGCAGCTTCAGCGCCGGGCCGAACTGCTCGAGCATGTGGCGCATGCCCTGCTCGCCGCCGGCCAGGTGGAAGGTCAGGAAGGTGCCCATCAGCGACCAGCGCAGACCACAGCCATAGACCACGGCGGCGTCGATCTCCTCGGTGGTGGCGACGCCGTCGTTGACCAGGTGCAGGGCCTCGCGCCACAGCGCCTCCATCAGGCGGTCGGCGATGTGTCCCTCGATTTCGCGACGCACGATCAGCGGGCGCATGGCCAGGCGCTGATAGTCGTCACGGGCGCCTTCCAGCAGCGCCGGCGAGGTGTGCTCGCCCCCCACCAGCTCGACCAGCGGCAGCAGATAGACCGGATTGAAGGGGTGGGCGACGATCACGCGGCCCGGGGCCTTCCGGCAGTCCTGTTGCAGGTCGGTCGGCTTGAAGCCGGAAGTCGAGGAGCCGATCACCACGTGCGCCTCGGCGGCGGCATCGATGGCGGCCAGGATCTCCTGCTTGAGCGGCAGACGCTCCGGCACGTTTTCCTGGATCAGGTCGGCGCCCGCGACGGCTTCCTCGAGGCTCGGCGCGAAGCGCAGGCGCTCTTGTGAGGCGCCCTCGGCCAGGCCGTCCTTCTCGAGCGATGCCCAGGCGTTGTCGACGAAGGCGCGGGTGCGGGTCTCGGCGCCCTCGGCCGGGTCGAAGGCGACCACGTCCCAGCCGTTGGCGAGCGCGCGGGCGATCCAGCCGTTGCCGATGACGCCGGTACCGATGATAGAGAGCTGGCTCATGCGTCACCTCCGGCGATCTGACCGGTCTTGGGGTCGCGCAGCTTGAGGTGGGCGCGGGTCTCGGCCGGGGTCATGACGCGACCGCCGAGATTGTCGATGATGCCGGTGGCCTTCTCGACCAGGCTGGCATTGGTGGCCGGCACGCCCTTGCTCAGGTAGAGGTTGTCCTCCAGACCGACGCGCGCGTGGCCGCCGAGCAGCATCGCCTGGGCGACCATCGGCATCTGATGGCGGCCGATGCCGAAGGCGGCCCAGTTGGCGTTCTCCGGCAGCTTGTTGCGCATCGCCAGCATGGTCTCGGTGTCCGCCTCGGCGCCCCAGGGGATGCCCAGGCACAGCTGGAACAGCGGGTCGCCGTCGAGCAGGCCTTCCTGCTGCAGCTGGCGGGCGAACCAGACGTGGCCCAGGTCGAAGCACTCGAGCTCGGGCTTGACGCCGGCGGCCTGCACCAGGCGGGCATGCTCGCGCAGCCAGTCGGCGGTGTTGACGTAGACCATGTCGCCGAAGTTGAGGCTGCCGCAATCCAGGGTGCACAGCTCCGGCAGCAGCTCGCCCACCGGGGCGTGACGCTCGGCCGGGGTCTGGATGTCGGTGCCCGGGCCGCCGCGGGTCGGGTCCGTGGCATCCGGGATCCAGTCGCCGCCGCCGCCGGCGGTGATGTTCATGACGATGTCGGTATCCGCCTCGCGTACCCGATCCATCACTTCGCGGAAGTGCTCGGTGGAGTGGCTGATGCCTCCGGTCTCGGGGTCGCGCACGTGGATATGAGCGACGCTGGCGCCGGCCTTGGCGGCGGCGATGCAGTCGTCGGCGATCTGCTTGGGCGTGACCGGAACGTTGGGGTTCTTGTCGGCGGTGTCGCCGGCGCCGGTGATGGCGCAGGTCATGATGACATTGCGGTTCATGGGGACCTCCTTGCGTGAACTGCAGGGAGTGTCCGTCATGGCGCCGGGAGTAAGTTGACGCTAGGCGACATTGAGTTAACAAAAGTCGCCCGAGTGGTGGAAGGGAAGGGCACCGAGATCAGGCGATATCGGCGGCGCCTTCGCCAAACATCTCGAACAGCAGCTCGCGGCCCAGGTCGGTGAGCACGAAGCGACGCTGGGCATTGAGGGTGGCGGCCTCGCTGCGCTCCAGGGTGCGCTGATGGCTCGGCCAGTCGGGCTCGGCTTCGGCCAGCGCGTTCAGGCTGCGGCGATCGAGGCCACGATGCGGGCTGGAGACGATTTCCAGGACGTGGCCCTGGCGATAGAGCAGGACCGCCATGTTGCAGAGGCACTGGCGGAGGCTGCGCTGGGGGATAGCATCAGGCATGGTCATCGAGTCGAGGGCCTTCGGTATCTCAGGTTGATGCACATTATACCGAGGGAGGTTTTTTAGACCAAGGTCTAATATGGTGTCTCAGTTTCTTGTCCGCAGCACGCTGATATCGGCAAGGTGCGCCGACCGCCCATTGTATGATGCCAGCATCACCGATGATGTGATCTCCACTCACTCACCTTGAAATGTATCAATCGTCGGCATGCCTAGCGGTTGTCATGCCGGGCGGCGGCATTGGCTTGAATGAAGGGGGGAGTGTTCATCTTGTTTGAAAGAAAATCAACGAAATGACGTATGCGCTTTGGTACATTCAAATGGTAGGGATGAACGGCATATATATCTGCATTTGGTAGCGAAAATGTTGGAAGTAGTCTCTTTAGTGCTCCGCTCTTCAAGTGATGATATACGTCCCATTCCGCGCGAATGGCAATGCCATGACCGCCCAGAACCCAGGCGAGTACACTTTCTCCATCATTGGCACTCATGTTTCCGCGGACCTGAACATGGTGCATCTTCTCTTCTTTGGAAAACCTCCAGTTTCCGTAGGTATCTTCGTTTTGCCGCAATACAAGGCAGTTGTGACGTGTTAAATCATTCGGGGTTACTGGCTCTCCATGGTTTTCCAGATAGGTAGGAGAGGCGCACAAGATGCGTTGATGTGACGCGATCTTTCTCGCATGAAGCCCGGAATCAGGGAGTGAGCCAAAACGAATGCCGACATCAAAGGAATTGGCAACCAGGTTGAGTGGGTGGTCGGAAAGCTGAAGTTGGCATTCCGTTCTGGGGTTTTCCTGGATGAATTCAGAGACGAAGCGGGACACATATTTGCGTCCAAAACCGAAGGGAGCATTGATGCGTATGAGCCCCTCTGCCTCATCGTTTTTCTTGCGCAGGGCATCATTCATTTCCTGGATGGTCGAGCTTACTTTCTCTGCATACTCCAGGTAAAGCCTGCCACTGGAAGTGAGGCTCATGGCGCGTGTGGAGCGTGTGACCAGCTGGCAACCTGCATGCTTTTCGATATTCGCCAGCCTTTTGCTTGCCGCTGCGGGTGTCACGTCCATGTCACGGGCGGCTTTCGCAAGACTTCCTGTTTGGCACAGCAAAATGAAGAATTCGAAATCTGTATTCGACACGGCTATTAACCTTTAGGTTGTCTGTGAATTAACTTTCAGTATATTGCATGCGGATTAGAGGGTCATCTAGTGTCTGGAAGGCAGATGTGATGTGACTTTTCGGTCAGGTGTCATCACATTCCACAACGTTTCAGTTTGGAGCCTTTCGTATGCGTAGTCATCGTGTTGCTGTCATTCCGGGCGACGGTATCGGTCTGGAGGTCATCGAGGCCGGAAAACAAGTGCTGGAGACACTGGCGAAGAAAAGTGGTGATTTTACCTTTGATTTCGAAGACTTCGACTGGAGTTCGCGCCGCTACCTCGAGCAAGGCGAGTACATCCCCGAAGGCGGCCTGGCTCGGCTAGCGACGTTCGATGCCATCTACTTCGGGGCCGTGGGCAGCGAGGACGTCCCCGATCACGTCTCGCTATGGGATCTGCGCCTGGCCATCTGTCAGGGCTTCGACCAGTACGCGAACGTGCGCCCGGCCCGCGTTCTGCCCGGCGTCGACAGCCGCCTGAAGGGCGCCGATGCCATCGACTGGGTCATCGTCCGCGAGAACAGCGAAGGCGAGTACTCCGGCAATGGCGGTCGTGTCCACCAGGGGCACCCCGAAGAGGTCGGTACCGAGGTCTCCCTCTTCACGCGCAAGGGTATCGAGCGTATCCACCGCTTCGCCTTCGAGATGGCGCAAAGCCGTCCGCGCAAGAAACTGACTCTGGTGACCAAGTCAAATGCCCAGCGTCACGGCATGGTGCTCTGGGACGAGGTCTTCTTCGAGGTCGCCAAGGACTTTCCGGACGTCGAGCATGATCGCGAGCTGGTCGACGCGGTGACGACGCGCATGGTGCTCAAGCCCGAGACCATGGACACGATCGTGGCCACCAACCTGCATGCCGACATCATCTCCGATCTGGCAGCCGCGCTCTCCGGCAGTCTCGGCATCGCGCCGACGGCCAACCTCAACCCGGAGAAGACCTTTCCCTCCATGTTCGAGCCGATTCACGGCTCGGCGTTCGACATCGCCGGCAAGGGCATCGCCAACCCGGTCGGGTCGTTCTGGACCGCGGCCATGATGCTCGAGAATCTCGGCGAAACCACCGCCTGCGAGCGGCTGATGGCCGCCATCGAGCGACTCACCGCCTCCGGCTTGCAGACCAAGGATCTGGGCGGTACGGCGACCACACGGGACGTGACCCAGGCGATCTGTGACGACATCGAACAGCAATAACACTTGAGCTCGATGCCGGCGGGCGCCGGTCGGCCAGTGTTGCTTGCGGCATCTCTGGCCGGCGGTTGGCGTCATCCGGCGAGCGGTGTGTCACCACTTCGATGGGAGCCTCGTCAATGAAGATTGTCATTGCACCGGACAGTTACAAGGGGGCGCTGTCCGCCCGTGAGGCCGCCGACGCGATGGCGGTGGGCGTTCAGCGTGCGATGCCCGAGGCGGACATCCTGACCTGCCCGATGGGCGATGGCGGGGAGGGTACCCTGTCGGCATTGCTGGCGGCCACGGATGCCGAGCTTCGCCACGCCGAGGTGCTCGATGCCTATGCACGGCCGGTGCGGGCCGCCTGGGGTTGGCATGCGGCGTCGGGCACGGCCTTCGTCGAGCTCGCTGAAGCCTGTGGGCTGCCATCCGTGGACCTCAGCCGACACGCGCTTCGTGACAGCACCACCTATGGCGTCGGGCAGCTGGTCGTCGAGGCGCTGGATGCCGGCGCCCGTTCCCTGGTGCTGACCCTCGGAGGCAGTGCTACCAACGATGCCGGTGCCGGCCTGCTGATGGCTTTGGGGGGGCGGCTGCTGAATGTGGAGGGGGAGGCGTTGCCGCTGGGAGCTGGAAGGCTCGCACACCTCGATCGCGTCGACCTCTCGGGGCTGGACCCCCGGTTGAAAGACCTGTCCGTGATGGCGGCTGTCGACGTCGACAATCCCTTGCTCGGCGACTACGGGGCCACCGTGGTCTATGGCCCCCAGAAAGGTGCATCGACCGAGGATGTCGAGGCGCTGGAAGCGGCCCTCCAGGTTTTCGCCGAGCGGGTATCGCAAGCCACCGGACAAGATGTTCGTGAGGCCCCCGGCGCCGGTGCCGCGGGTGGCATGGGCTATGCCGCCATGGCGTTTCTGGGTGCCACGCTCAAGCCGGGTATCCAGGTGGTCATCGAACAGGCCGCCTTGGCGGACAAGCTGGAAGGGGCGGATCTGGTGATCACCGGGGAGGGGCGTCTCGATGGTCAGAGCCTGTCAGGCAAGACGCCTATCGGTGTTGCTCGCTTGGCAAAGAGTCAGGGCGTGCCGGCCATCGTACTGGCCGGTCAATTGGCTGGTGGGTGGCGAGAGGCTTATGAGCAAGGGGTCACTGCGGCATTTTCATTGACGGATGGCCCGATGCCACTGGCCACGGCCATTCGGCAGACACCTTCGCTGTTGAGCGATCGGTGTGAAGCGGTCGTCAGGCTATTAGCAGTCTGAACGCAAATACATCGACAGGATCGAGGGGAAACATGTCCTGAAGGAAAAAGCGATATCCAAGACATCTCCAACAACCACAAGATTTTCGATAACTGGAGTACGCGCCATGAATTTCTATAAAGTTGCTACCGCCGCCCTGTGTGCCACGTTCGCCAGCACCAGCTTCGCGCAAGACAATGTCAATCAGCAAGACTGGCCGCAGAGTCTGTCTATCGCCACGGGCAGTCAGGGCGCCACCTATTACATCTATGGCTCTGGGTGGGGCAATCTGGTCGGCGAAAAGACCGGTGCCTCCTTTGGTGCTGAGGTCACCGGGGGACCGGTGCAGAACGTCACCCTGGTGCAGATGGGGGAGAGTGACTTCGGCATGGTGACCACGGGGCCTGCCTATCAGGCCTGGAATGGCAACAGTCAACTCGCACCGGGTGTCGAGCACACCGATGTGCGTGCGGTCTTTCCGATGTATCAGACTGCTCTGCAGGTGATTGCCCTGGAAGGCTCCGGCATCGATTCGATTGAGGACCTGGACGGCAAGACGGTCGGCATCGGGCCTGCCGGCGGTACCGGTGACCTGTACTTCCCGCAGCTGTTCGATCAGCTGGACATCTCCGTCGAAGCCCAGAATGGTGGTGCCGCCGATCAGGCCGGTCAGGTTCAGGATGGCTTGATCGACGCCTTCGCCTTTGCCTCGGGGATTCCCGTTTCGGCCTTCAGCCAGCTGGAAGCCCAGGCCGATGTGAACATTTTCTCCTTCTCCGAAGAGGAGATGTCCCGGGTGCTCGGCGATTATCCCGAGCTCAGCCAGTCGGCCATCCCGGCCTCGGCCTACAGCTCCCTGGACGAGGCCGTGCCGGCCATTTCCCTGTGGAACTTCGCGATCACTCACAAGGACATGCCAGAGTCGCTGGTCTATGAGGTGACCAAGACCGTCATGGAAAACCAGGAACGGATGCAGCAGGTGCATGGCTCTGCCAAGGAGACCCTGCCGCAGAACCTTGAGCATAACGCGCTCATTCCCTGGCACCCGGGGGCAGTGCGCTGGTTCGAGGAAAATGGCTACGACGTCCCGGAAGATCTCCGCGGCTGATGAACCTCACGTGATGGGAGCGCCGGCCGACTGGCCGGCGTCCTGCGCGTTGTGAAGCCACCGGGCATTCGTAACCCTCATGGTGACCTGGCATGACTCAAGATACTCGAAGCGAAGCAGCCGCGGCGAAGATCGGCAACGAAGGTGTCGCCGACGCGCCGTTGGCTCATAACGAACGCGTGCTTACCGGCACGCTTGGCAAGACGGTGTTTCTCGCCTGTGTGTTCTTCACCGCCCTGCACCTCTATGCGCTCAACATTGAGCCGATCGAGACCTGGACCTTCCGGATCATTCACGTGGCAGGGGGCCTGGTCATTGGGTTCGCGATCACGGCGGCCATGAGCCTCGATCGACACGACACCACACGAAAGGTGGCCGGTGCCGAGTGGCTGGCGTTGGTGCCTGCCGTGCTGGCCGCCGGTTATGCTACCTTCTGCATGCTGTACGCCTGGTTTCTTGCTAGCGTGGAGGGCACCCCTCCCGCGGGCTGGGTGCTTACCCATTTCAGCACCTCGCTGGGAGTGGCCGCGACGCTCGCCCTCATCGCTGGCTGGTTCTGGCGCAGCCCGAGTCGTTCGATCAACTGGGCCGATCTGGTGCTGATCGTTGTCTCGACACTGGTCGCCGCCTATCTGGTGATGGTGCTTGGACGATGGCGCATGACGGCCGGCATGCCGATGGCGAACCCGGTCGACATGCTGGTGGCCGCCACCGGAGTGGTGCTGATCATGGAGCTCACGCGCCGCGTGGCAGGGCTGGCCCTGATCATCATCACCGGCGTGTTTCTCGCCTACGCTTTTGCCGGCCCTTATCTGCCGGGCCTCCTGGAGCATCGTGGCTATTCGGCCGCGCGCTTCTTTACCTATCTCTATACCGACAATGGCGTGCTGGGGCCGACCACTGCGGTATCCTCCACCTACATCATTCTGTTCATCACCTTCGCCGCCTTCCTGCAGGCCTCGCGGGTAGGAGACTACTTCGTCAACTTCGCCTTCGCGGCTGCCGGTCGCGCCCGGGGTGGGCCGGCGAAGGTCGCGGTCTTTGCCTCCGGGCTGATGGGCATGATCAACGGTACCTCGGCCGGCAACGTAGTGGCCACGGGGTCGCTGACCATCCCGCTGATGAAGAAGGTCGGCTATCACCCGAGGAGTGCGGGCGGCATCGAGGCTGCGGCATCCACCGGCGGACAGATCGTGCCGCCGATCATGGGGGCGGGCGCCTTCATCATGGCCGAGGTGACCGGCATTCCCTACACCGATATCGCCATTGCCGCGCTGATTCCGGCGGCCTTGTACTTCCTCTCGATCTTCCTGATGGTCGATCTGGAGGCGCGTCGTGACGGCATGCAAGGGCTGCCCAAGGCACAGCTGCCGGTCTTCGGCCAGCTGCTCAAGCAGGTCTATCTGTTCCTGCCAATCATCATCCTGATCGTGACGCTCTTTCAGGGCTATTCGGTCATTCGCGCCGGCACCCTGGCCATGCTCAGCGCCGCCGTGGTCTCCTGGTTCACACCGCACTGGATGGGGCCTCGGGCCTTGCTCCATGCACTCTCACTCGGGGCGCGCATGGCCATCCCGCTGATTGCCGTGTGTGCCTGTGCGGGCATCATCGTCGGGGTCATCTCGCTGACCGGTATCGGGGCCCGTTTCGCCTCCATGCTGCTGGGTATCGCCGATGCCAGCCACCTGCTGGCGCTGTTCTTTGCCATGTGCATCTCGATCCTGCTCGGCATGGGCATGCCGACCACCGCGGCCTATGCCGTGGCAGCCTCGGTGGTCGCGCCGGGCCTGCAGGACATCGGCATCTCGCCGCTGGTGTCGCATTTCTTCGTGTTTTATTACGCCGTCTTGTCGGCGATCACTCCCCCGGTGGCGCTGGCCGGCTATGCGGCGGCCGCCATCTCCGGCACCAATCCGCTGAAAACGGCGGCGACCTCCTTCAAGTTTGGTTTGGCTGCCTTCATTGTGCCGTTCATGTTCTTCTACAGTCCGGCATTGTTGATGGATGGCAGCGGCCTCGAGATCTTACGTGTTGCCCTGACGGCCGCTATCGGTATCTATCTCCTGGCTGCCGCCGTTCAGGCCTGGTTCCTCAATGGTCGGGTGACCTGGGCACAGCGCGCCATATTGCTGGCGGCAGCGCTGTCCATGATCGCGGGCGGGTGGATAACCGACCTTCTGGGCATGGCCCTCGGTGGGCTGGTGTTTGCCTGGCAAGCCATGTTGTTGAAAGGCAAGGACAAGGTTCCGGCATGAACCTGGAGGAGAAGGGCGCGGATCGATCATTTTTCTGCCTGTCCTTCTCCATCGACCTGATGGAGGAACTTTGCATGACAGCCATTGCTGATATTCGCGCCCTCGAGGTGCTCGATTCCCGCGGCAATCCCACCGTTCAGGCCGAGGTGCGGCTGGAGAGCGGTGCCGTGGGCACGGCCTGTGCCCCCAGCGGAGCCTCCACCGGTTCCCGCGAGGCCCTCGAGCTGCGTGATGGCGACAAGTCCCGCTATCTGGGCAAGGGCGTGTTGAAGGCCGTGGAGGCCGCCAACGGCGTCATCCGCGAGCGTCTGGTCGGCATGGACGCGCGTGACCAGCGTGCCCTGGACGAGGCCATGCTCGAGCTCGACGGCACCGACAACAAGGCCACCCTGGGCGCCAACGCCATCCTCGCGGTGTCGCTGGCCGCCGCCAAGGCCGCGGCCAACGCCAAGGGCACGCCGCTCTACGCCCACATCGCCGAGCTCTACGGTCAGCCGAGCCGGTTTCGCATGCCGGTGCCGATGATGAACATCCTCAACGGCGGCGAGCATGCCGACAACAACGTCGACATCCAGGAGTTCATGATCCAGCCGGTGGGCGCGCCGAGCTTCCGTGAAGGCCTGCGCATGGGCGCCGAGATCTTCCACGCCCTGAAGAAGGTCCTCGCCGGCCGCGGCCTGTCCACCTCCGTGGGCGACGAGGGCGGCTTCGCGCCGAACCTGGCGTCCAACGCCGAGGCCCTGGCGGTGATCAAGCAGGCGGTGTCCGACGCCGGCTACGAGCTGGGTCGTGACATCACTCTGGCGCTGGACTGCGCCTCCTCCGAGTTCTACAAGGACGGCGTCTACGACCTCTCCGGCGAGGGCAAGCAGTACGACGCCGCCGGCTTCGCCGACTACCTGGCCGACCTCAGCGAGCAGTACCCGATCGTCTCCATCGAGGACGGCATGGACGAGTCCGACTGGGCGGGCTGGAAGGCGCTGACCGACAAGATCGGCGACAAGGTCCAGCTGGTCGGCGACGATCTCTTCGTTACCAACACCCGCATCCTCAAGCGCGGCATCGACGAGCAGATCGGCAACTCGATCCTGATCAAGTTCAACCAGATCGGTTCGCTGTCCGAGACCCTGGACGCGATCAGGATGGCCCAGGACGCCGGCTTCACCGCGGTGATCTCCCACCGCAGCGGCGAGACCGAGGACACCACCATCGCCGACCTGGCCGTGGGCACCGCCGCCGGCCAGATCAAGACCGGCTCGCTGTGCCGCTCCGATCGCGTCGCCAAGTACAACCGCCTTCTAATAATCGAAAGCGAGTTGGCACAGTCGGGAACAGCGTCTCGGTGGAGCGACAGGACTCCCGCCCTTTTTCACTCCCCTCTAATGGGCATGCTATGACACGATTATTGCGCTCCCGGTTTCGCCGCACCAAGATCGTCGCCACTCTCGGCCCCGCCAGCGACCGGGAGGGCGTGCTGGAGCAGATGATCGCCGCCGGCGTCGACGTGGTGCGCCTCAACTTCTCCCACGGCTCGGCGGACGACCATCGCCGCCGGCTAAGCGCGGTGCGCGAGATCGCCGCCCGACAGGGTCGCAGCGTCGCCGCCCTGGGCGACCTGCAGGGGCCGAAGATCCGCATCGCCCGCTTCACCGAGGGCAAGGTCGTGCTCGAGGAAGGCGCGCCCTTCGTCATCGACGTGGCCCTCGACGGCCAGGCCGGCGACGCCAGCCGCGTCGGCTGCGACTATCGCGAGCTGGCCGACGACGTGAGCGCCGGCGACCGCCTGCTGCTCGACGACGGCCGGGTGGTGCTCGACGTCGACCGCGTCGACGGCAGCGCCATCCACACCACGGTGGTGGTGGGCGGCGAGCTGTCCAACAACAAGGGCATCAACAAGCAGGGCGGTGGCCTCTCCGCCCCGGCGCTGACCGACAAGGACAAGGCCGACCTCGAGACCGCCATCGCCATCGGCGTCGACTATCTGGCCGTGTCCTTCCCGCGCAGCGCCGCCGACATGCAGGAAGCCAGAACCCTTCTGGGAGACGCAGGTCGGGAGATCGGCCTGGTGGCCAAGCTCGAGCGCGCCGAGGCGGTGGCCGACGACGCCACGCTCGACGGCATCATCGAGGCCAGCGAGGCGGTGATGGTGGCCCGCGGCGATCTCGGCGTGGAGATCGGCGACGAGGCGCTGATCGGCACCCAGAAGCGCATCATCAAGCACGCCCGCAGCCACAACCGCGCGGTGATCACCGCCACCCAGATGATGGAGTCGATGATCGAGTCGCCCTTGCCGACCCGCGCCGAGGTGTTCGACGTGGCCAACGCGGTGCTCGACGCCACCGACGCGGTGATGCTCTCGGCCGAGACCGCCGCCGGCGACTTCCCGGTCGAGACCGTGGAGGCCATGGCCCGGGTGTGCCTGGGCGCCGAGCGCGAGCGCATCGCCCAGTCCTCCGGCCACCGCATCCACGAGGGCTTCTCGAAGATCGACGAGACCATCGCGCTGTCGGCGATGTACGCCGCCAACCACCTGTCGGGCGTGGCCGCCATCGCCTGCATGACCGCCACCGGCTACACCCCGCTGATCGCCTCGCGCATTCGTTCCGGGCTGCCGATCGTCGGGCTGGCACACAATCCGGTCGCCCAGCGGCGCATGGCGCTGTATCGCGGGGTGATCTCGCTGCCCTTCGACACCAGCGAGATGTCGGCCGCCGAGCTCAACGACCGCGCCATGGCGCTGCTGGTGGGGCAGGGCGTGGCCGAGCCGGGTGATCACGTCATCCTCACCCGCGGCGATCACATGAACGCCCACGGCGGTACTAACACCCTGAAACTCCTGACCGTCAATGATTCACCCAACGGGAACGCATCATGAGCAAGATCGGTTTTATCGGGCTGGGCATCATGGGCCGTCCCATGGCGGGCCACCTGCTGGACGCCGGCCACACACTGACCACCGTCAAGCGCGGCCCCCTGGACGAGACCCTGGCCGGCAAGGGCATGCAGGCGCTCGAGAATCCCAGGGCGGTCGCCGAGGCCTCCGAGGTGATCATCACCATCGTCCCGGACACCCCCGACGTCGAGGAGGTGCTGTTCGGTGAGGGCGGCGTCATCGAGGGGCTGAAGCCCGGCACCCTGGTGATCGACATGAGCTCGATCGCCCCGCTGGGCACCCAGGAGTTCGCCAGGCGCATCCATGAGGCCGGCGGCGAATACGTCGACGCCCCGGTCTCCGGCGGCGAGGGCGGCGCCATCAACGCCGCCCTGACCATCATGGTCGGCGCCACCGAGGAAGGCTTCACCCGCGCCGAGCCGCTGCTCGAGGTGATGGGCAAGACCATCACCCATATCGGCGGCCACGGCGCCGGCCAGACCTGCAAGGTGGCCAACCAGATCGTCGTCGCGCTGACCATCGAGGCCGTCTCCGAGGGCCTGCTGTTCGCCTCCAGGGCCGGCGCCGACGTGTCGAAGGTCCGCGAGTCGCTGCTCGGCGGCCTGGCCCAGTCGAAGATCCTCGACGTGCACGGCCAGCGCATGATCGACCGCAGCTTCGATCCCGGCTTCAAGATCAAGCTGCACCAGAAGGACCTCAACCTGGCGCTGGAAGGCGCGCGCAGCCTCGATCTCGCGCTGCCCGGCACCGCCAACGCCCAGCAGCTGTTCCAGGCCTGCGTCGCCCACGGCGGCGCCGACTGGGACCACGCCGGCATCGCCCGCGCCCTGGAGGCGCTGAGTGACCATCAAATTGAAGCGTGAGCGATGTCCTGTCAGGCGGCCTTTGACACTGCTCTTCCGGGGCGAGGCGAGCTAGAGGGGTGATGAATAACAGCCCCTACCCCTGAACGGGGTGGGGCGATCATCGGGACCGGCAGTGGAGGAATATCGGTGAGAACATCCCGCAGTCGGCTCATCGATGCCGGCCGCCAGGCCCCCTTCTCAGCGCGCGATCCATGCGTCGTTGCTGCCGGAAAGAGGGGGGGGTCAGAAACGCGTTGTCATGCCCATCCACCAGGTCCGGCCGTTTTCCAGCCGCCCATTGTCATTGTCATCGATGCTGGCATCGCCCGCATTGTAGATAGCGCTTTTCAGGGTGATATGCCGATTGAGGGCGTACGTCGCCCCGAGATTCAGAGTCGTGTAAGGGTCGTACTCCACCAGCTCGTCACGCCTTACGATCGCGCTTTCACCGTTGTATTGCGTCGAGGCCCAGAGATCCAGTCGATTCCAGGGCGTCTGCCAATCGGCACGCAGGCCGGCGACATGCTCCGGCGTGCGTGAGAGCGGCTGGCCCGCGAATTCTCCCGATTGGAATTCAGCATCCGTCCACGTATAGCTGGCGGTCATGGACAGCGTCGCATTGATGGTATGTTCCGTGCTGAGTTCGATACCCTGCACACGAGCCTCATCGACGTTGTACCACTCATAGAGGTCGGGCCCGCTCGGATCACCATCCAGCTGCAAGCCTGTGTCGCGCGTCGTGATGCGATCGCGATAGTCCGTATGGAAGGCCGTGGCGGTCAGGGTGCCGTTCAGCGTCTCGTAGCGTACGCCCAGTTCATAGCTGGTGCTTTTCTCTGGCTGGAGATCGGGGTTGCCCGGAGCGACGGCATTACGGCAGCTCCCACCGGTACAGGAGAAGTAGCCGGCGCTCGATTCCCGCAGTTCTGGAGTTCGATAACCGGCAGAGACGCCGCCGTTTAGATACAGGCGGTCGGACAACGCCCAGAGGCCGTAGAGCCGCGGTGTCACCTCGCCACCAAACCTTTCGTCATGGGTATAACGGGCCCCGGTGGTGAGGTCGAAAGAGGGAGCCAGTGTCCAGATATCCTCGGCAAACAGCGCCCATTGAACGTTGCTGAAAGCGTCCTGACGTGTAGACCCAAGCCCTAGGTTCTGGTCCTTGAGTTCGTCTTCCTTCCATTGGCTGCCCAGTGTCAGCTCATGCGCTCCAAGCCAGGCATAATCGGTCGATGCCTTGGCATCCAGAATTGAAGTGGTAATTTCCGGCTCGCGATTGGTGCGCGAGCTGCTGATGCGTTGTCGTGCTTGTTCTTGATAGGCCGAGCCGACCACGTGCCAACGCCCCAGCTGACCGTCGTAACCCAATGAAGCCGAGCGCCGCGGGTTTTCGGTGATCGTGTCATTGCCCGAATCGGTCTCCATGTCGTTCTTGGCGACTTCGAGCGTGAGCTCGTGGTTGAGGGAGGGGGTCCAGGTCAGTCGAGCGTTGAGGTCTTCGATATTCCGCTCGTCCTGCCCGACGCTGCGGCCATCTTCTTCACGCTCAGAGGGGCTGCGGTCCAAGTGGCGGCCCCACACTTGTAGCCCCAGTGTGTTGTCGATCAGCGCGCCGTTCAGGTAGAACGATTGCTGCCGCTGGGAACTGTCTTCGTCGTGTTCTGGCACGGTGGCCTCGACGGTCAGTGATCCCGTCCACTGGCCGGAAGAGGGCTTGGTGATGATGTTGATCACGCCTCCCATTGCATCCGAGCCATAGAGAGACGACATCGGACCGCGAACGATCTCGATGCGTTCGATGGCCGAGGCGGGTGGCATGAAATATTGGTCGACGCCGCCAGACCCGTTGGTGCGCGCAGCACGGGAGTTGAGGCGCTTGCCATCGATCAGGATGAGGGTGTATTCCGCCGGTAGGCCACGCAGGTAGATGTTCTCGGCATCCGCGCCGCCTGACACGGCGACCCCTGGCACGTTGCGGAGTGCATCGGTGAGGTCAACGAAGTTACCTTTTTCGAGTTCTTCGCCGGAGATGACCGTGACGCTAGCCGGCGCCGTCAGCGGATCGGTTTCCACCCCGGCGGCGGTCACGATCATGGGATCGAGCTGCCTGCTGGTGACATCTTCGTCAGCTTGTACTCCTCCGCTTAACGCGGCGGCGGAGAGCAGCAAGGGAAGGCGTTTGAAGGGGGGAGAGCAAGACGGTTTGAACATCTTCGAACGAGTCCCGAGGTAAAGTGAAGGTGGTAGGGAGGTATCGTCGTGGCCGATGTCGTCAGGCCATTATTTTGTTATGGCGAATGGCGCGCCTCACCGTGTCGGCAAGGCGCGTGTCCAGCCTACCGTGAGAGGTCTGTGCGGAAGCGCGCGGCCTGTGCCAGGGCGCACTGTTCCAGTACGGTGAACAGGGCCTCGCCGTCGTTTTCTCGGACAAACGGATGGGGCGCTTCGGGTTGACGTTGCGCGAGGGCCTCCATCATTTCGATCGAGCCGTCGCGCTTGGCATGGTTGGAAATAAAGACGTCGACATCCGCCGCGGTGGACAGGCGTCGCATCTTCGCGGCAGAGGCGGCATAGGCTTCAAAGGTGTCAACGTCAGGGCCGAAGTTGAAACCAGTGCCACCCCACAACATGGCGACGTGAGGTTCGCCATGGTCATAGACGGTGAAAATCGGTGAGATGGTGCCTGGCGTATGTCCCGGAGTGACATGCACGTCCAGGTGGTAGTCGCCGACCTGGAGCGTCTCTCCATCCGAGACGACCCGGCCGGGTGACGGGGGAGGGCCGAAGCGGGGGTGTTCGCCCAGTGTCTCGACCAGATCCCAGTCGGCCTGGGTCATCAAGACCTCGACATCGAGTTTCTCGGCAATGTAATCGGCTCCGCCGTAGTGATCACCATGGCCGTGAGTGACCAGGACCGCTTCTATGGCGGAGGGATCCAGGCCCAGCGTGTCCATGCCGCCGAGGATGTCTTCTCGTGCTTCCTCATCGGTGTTGAGGCCATCGATGAGCAGGTAGCCGTCTTCGTCGCCGTAGAGCCAGGCCGATACCGAATGGTTTCCCAGGAAGAAGAGATTGTCGAAGACCTGCATGGGAGGCAGCGGGTCGACATCGCTTGTCTGGCGCGAGCCATGGTGATGATGCTCATCCCCGGCAGAGCGCTGCCGCTGGGAAGACGTGCGAGGCACATTGACGTTACGCATGTGGCTATCGAGATCGCAGAGAGATGCGTAGCCGGGCCATTGTGTGGCAGCCGCCAGCCCTCGTTCGGCATGATAGGTGGCATCATCACCCATGGCAGATGTCGATAGCAGGGTCACGCTGATGGCCAAGACAAGGGGGGCGTGATGCATAGGTCGCGATTCCATGAAGAGTGGAGAGACAAGGCCCCTTGTATTGGCAGCTTTTCTCTCCAAGAAGAAGACTTTACGTATGGGTGAGAAAATTTATCATTTGTTGATGATGATGGGAAGCTGTCTCGTTTGCAGGGTGTTTTCCTTTCTGCTCAACATGTCCAATTACTGGGACAGGCGGTGTGCTCGCGTCCGAGGCTGCCAGTGAGTCTGCGGCTTTAGGCGAGAGTATTGGACGGCTGTCGCGATAGCCCTGGAAGGACGACGCCCCGGCATGGCCGGGGCGTCGTGAGCGCGGGGAGAGCGGTGTCGATCAGTTCTCGACGCGGCCCAGCAGCAGGAACTCGATCAGCGCCTTCTGGGCATGCAGGCGGTTGCCGGCTTCCTGCCAGACCACGGCACGCGGGTCCTCGAGCAGGGTCTCGCTGATCTCCTCGCCGCGGTGGGCCGGCAGGCAGTGCAGGAACAGCACGTCGTCGGCGGCGCGGTCGAGCATGGCCTCGCTGACCTGGAAGCCGGCGAAGTCGGCCTCGCGCTTGGCCTGCTCTTCTTCCTGGCCCATGGAGGCCCAGACGTCGGTGGTGACCAGATCGGCGCCTTCCACGGCGGCCATGGGGTCGCGGTGGATGCTCACCCGGTCGCCGGCGGCGTCGAGGATGTCCTGACGCGGCTCGTAGCCTTCGGGGCAGACCACGCGAAGGTCGAACTCGAACTGGCGAGCGGCGTTGATCCAGGAGTGACACATGTTGTTGCCGTCGCCGATCCATACCGCCGTGCGGCCGCGCACGCTGCCGCGCAGCTCGGTCCAGGTCATGACGTCGGCCAGCAGCTGGCACGGGTGGTAATCATCGGTCAGCGCGTTGATCACCGGTACGTCGCTGGCGCCGGCGAACTCCTCGAGGCCCTCGTGGGAGAAGGTGCGGATCATCACCGCATCGACCATCTCCGAGAGCACGCGGGCGGTGTCGCCGATCGGCTCGCCGCGGCCCAGCTGGGTGTCGCGCGGCGACAGGAACAGGGCGTGGCCGCCGAACTGGGCCATGGCGGTCTCGAACGACACTCGCGTGCGCGTCGACGACTTCTCGAAGATCATCGCCAGGGTGCGGTTGGCGAACGGGGTGTAGGTTGGGCCGTGGGTCTTCAGGCCGTTCTTGATCGTGATGCCGCGCTGAATCAGGTAGCGCAGCTCTTCCGGACTCAGGTCGAGCAGGGTCAGGAAATGGCGGGTGGCCATGGCGTCACTCCACGGGAAAAAACGACCATCCTAGCCAGCCGGCGGGGGATGCGCAACGCGGCTGGCATCCGTACAATGTCGGCATCGAAGGCCCACCTGCGCACTCGGGTATTATCCTTGGCGCGGCGGCCACCACCGATCCAGAGGGAATGCAGATGAGTACCACCGTCGAGAACATCCAGCGCCAGATCAGCGAAAATCCGATCCTGATCTACATGAAGGGCACCCCCCAGCTGCCGCAGTGCGGCTTCTCGGCCCAGACCGTCCAGGCCCTGATGGCCTGCGGCGAGCGCTTCGCCTTCGTCAACGTGCTGGACAACCCGGACATCCGCGCCGAGCTGCCCAAGGTCGCCAACTGGCCGACCTTCCCGCAGCTGTGGGTCGAGGGCGAGCTGGTCGGCGGCTGCGACATCGTCGTCGAGATGTACCAGAACGGCGAGCTCGAGCCGCTGATCAAGGAAACCGCCGCCAAGCATCAGGACGACGCCGAGCAGTAAGCGCCGAGCGACAAGCGCCGAGCCACAAGAAACCCCCGAAGGTGTTCAGCCTTCGGGGGTTTCTTTTTTTCTATGGGCAATTTGCCGCTTGCCGCTTACGGCTCTTCGATGCCCTGTTCGCGCTGGGCCAGCTGCCAGCCGCCCAGGTCCTTGTAGCGGTTGACCATGGCGCAGAACAGCTCGGCGGTGCGTTCGGTGTCGTAGCGCGCCGAGTGGGCTTCGCTGTTGTCGAACTCGATGCCGGCGGCGCGGCAGGCGCGGGCCAGCACGGTCTGGCCGTAGACCAGGCCGGCCAGCGAGGCGGTGTCGAAGCTCGAGAAGGGGTGGAAGGGATTGCGCTTGACCCCGCAGCGCTCCACCGCGGCGTTCAGGAAGCCGTGGTCGAAGGCGGCGTTGTGGCCCACCAGCACGGCGCGGGTGCAGCCGCTGGCCTTGATCGCCTTGCGCACCGGCCGGAAGATCTCGCCCAGCGCCTCGGACTCGCTGACCGCCACCTGCTGGCGCAGCGGGTCGTCGAGGCGGATGCCGGTGAAGTCCAGGGCGGACTGCTCGACGTTGGCCCCCTCGAAGGGATTGACGTGATAGGCATAGGTGGCGTCGGGCATCAGGTTGCCCTCGGGGTCCATGGTCAGGGTTACGGCGGCGATCTCCAGGATTGCGTCGCCTTGGGCATTGAAGCCGCCGGTTTCCAGGTCCACCACCACGGGCAGGAAACTGCGGAAGCGTTGTGCCATGAGTTCGCGGGCGGCCACCTCGCTCATGCACCTCTCCTTGACTTGGGGTCGGGTTGTCTCGAAACGCGGCAGTCTAGCAGTTTCACCGCGATGCGTCCCGCCGCGCCGGTATTCGCGCCAGGCTCGTCGCGCTATAATCGCCCCTCTACACCGAATAGCTAAAAGGAGCCTCAGCATGTCCGATGTCAAGAAGGTCGTGCTTGCCTATTCCGGCGGCCTGGACACGTCCGTCATCGTCAAGTGGTTGCAGGAAACCTACGACTGCGAAGTGGTGACCTTCACCG
The DNA here is from genome assembly GCF_000265245.1 of Halomonas smyrnensis AAD6. Taxonomy (GTDB): domain Bacteria; phylum Pseudomonadota; class Gammaproteobacteria; order Pseudomonadales; family Halomonadaceae; genus Halomonas; species Halomonas smyrnensis. The sequence goes on along the minus strand of NZ_AJKS02000009.1, from coordinate 29,754 downwards.
CCGACATCGGTCAGGGCGAGGAAGTCGAGCCGGCTCGTGCCAAGGCGGAGGCACTGGGCGTCAAGGAAATCTACATCGAGGACCTGCGCGAGGAATTCGCCCGCGACTACGTCTATCCGATGTTCCGCGCCAACACCATCTACGAAGGCGAGTACCTGCTCGGCACCTCCATCGCGCGCCCGCTGATCGCCAAGCGCCTGATCGAGATCGCCAACCAGACCGGCGCCGACGCCATCTCCCACGGCGCCACCGGCAAGGGCAACGATCAGGTGCGCTTCGAGCTCGGCGCCTACGCGCTGAAGCCGGGCGTCAAGGTGATCGCCCCGTGGCGCGAGTGGGATCTCAACTCCCGCGAGAAGCTGATGGCCTACTGCCAGCAGCACGACATCCCGGTCGACTTCACCAGCCAGAAGAAGAAGTCGCCGTACTCCATGGATGCCAACCTGCTGCACATCTCCTATGAGGGCGGCAACCTCGAGGACCCCTGGACCGAGGCCGAGGAAGACATGTGGCGCTGGAGCGTCTCCCCCGAGGCCGCCCCGGACACCCCGACCTACGTCGAGCTGACCTACGAGAACGGCGACATCGTGGCCATCGACGGCGAACCGATGCGTCCCCACGAGGTCATCTCCAAGCTCAACCAGCTGGGCGGCGACAACGGCATCGGCCGTCTCGACATCGTCGAGAACCGCTACGTGGGCATGAAGTCCCGCGGCTGCTACGAGACCCCGGGGGGCACCATCATGCTGCGCGCCCACCGCGCCATCGAGTCGCTGACCCTGGACCGCGAGGAAGCCCACCTCAAGGACCAGCTGATGCCGAAGTACGCCGAGGTGATCTACAACGGCTACTGGTGGAGCCCGGAGCGTCGTGCCCTGCAGGCCGCCATCGACGAGACCCAGAAGAACGTCTCCGGCGTGGTGCGCATGAAGCTCTACAAGGGCAACGCCACCGTGGCCGGCCGCAAGTCCGACGCCTCGCTGTTCGATGAGTCCATCGCCACCTTCGAGGACGACGCCGGCGCCTACGACCAGAAGGATGCCGAAGGCTTCATCAAGCTCAACGCGCTGCGTCTGCGCATTGCGGCGGGTAAGGGTCGTCAGCAGGACTGATCCAGAAAGCGCCGACGATCGGGTCGGCGTTTTTGATCCAGGAGGCTTCGATGCTGAAGAAACTGCTATCCGGTCTGTTCGGCCAGGGAGACACGTCGCCTGCCGCCGCGCCAGAGGGCGAGCCGGTGTCCTATCAGGGCTACCTGATCGTGCCTCAGTCCGAGGAGGTGGGCGGCCAGTATCGCGTCAGCGGCTGGATCCGCAAGCCCCGCGGCGAAGGGGAGGAGATGCTCGAGCATCGCTTCGAGCGCTCCGACGTGGTGCCCGGGCGCGAGGCCTGCGATGCGCTGATGGTCAGCAAGGCCGAGCGGATGATCGACGAGGTGGGCGACGCCCTGTTCGACGATCGCTGAGCCGATCTCCGGTCCGGCCACAGGCTTCCGAGCGACGGCGCCCCCCAGGGGCGCCGTCTTTTTTTGGTCGGGCATCCGGACAGGGCACCGGATGACTGTTCCCGGTCAATCGGAAAGCACGAGGCGCTTGCTACGCTGGAGGCGATCCCCCCATCGAGAGCTGTCATGCATCTGCTTCACCGTCCTTCTGCCTGGCGCTCGCTGTTTGCCGACGACATCGTGCCCGATGTCGGACGGCTGCCGGCGCTGCTCGCGCCGCTGGCCGAGGCCATCGAGCGTCTGGGGCCGACGCCGGGCCTGGCCGAGGCGCATGCCTGGCAGCGGCATCTGGTGGAGGCGCTGGTGCGCCTCGATCTGCCCGCCTGGCGCATCAGCCAGCTGATCAGCGACCACAATGATGCGCTCTATCGTCGGGCCATCGAGGCGTCACTCGACGCCATGCAGGAGCAGGGCTGGGGCGCGCCGCCGCTGGCGTTCTGCGTGATGACGCTGGGGTCGGCGGCTCGCCATGAGAGCCTGCTGGTGCCGGACCAGGACAATGCCATGGTCATCGCCGACTATCCGGACGCCCGTCATACCCAGATCGATGGGTACTTTCAGGCGCTGGGCGAGCGCTTCACCGCGCGTCTCGACGCCGCCGGCATCCCGCTCTGTCCGGGGCACGTCATGGCGCGCTGGCCGATGTGGCGCAAGCGCCTTTCGGAGTGGCGGGCCCAGCTGGCCATCTGGACCGCCGAGCGGCGGGTCAAGCGCGTGCAGCAGGCCAATATCCTGCTCGATGCTTCACCGGTGTACGGCGATGCCACGCTGGCGAGCGGGCTGATCGATGGGGTGATGCGTCACGTGCCCGTGGCCGGACTGTTTCTCGACGAGATGGCGGCGCTGTTGAACGAGTGTCCGGTGGCGCTCGATCGCTTCGGGCGACTGGCCGGCGGGGGCGAGGGGGCACCGGCCGAGTCGGCGCTGGATCTCAAGCATTGTGGACTGTTGCCGCTGGTCGGCGCCGTGCGCCTGCTGAGCGTGCGACATCGCGTGCGGGCGATGGCCACCCGCGAACGCCTGGCCGCGCTGGTGCTGGCGGGGGCGCTGGACGCGTCGCATGCGGCCGAACTGCGACGGGCGCTGGAGCGGTTGCAGGCGCTGATGCTGACGGCTCAGCGGGATGCCCTGCGTCAGGGCCGCGCCGCCGATGGCTGGATCGACCTCGACGCGCTCGGCGAGGATCAGCGCCTGCTGCTGCGCCATGACCTGGCTCTTATTAGGCGGCTGGTGAAGCGGGCACAGGCGTCGAGCTAGCCGAATCGTCGGGGGCCGCCGGCAGCTCCATCACCAGACAGGCGCCGCCCAGCGTCGGGGCGTCTTCCACCCACAGCCGGCCGCCGAGATGGGCGACGATACCGCGCGAGATCGGCAGGCCCAGCCCGGTGCCCCGGGGGCGGGCGCGGGGCGCGCCGTCGTCCTGGTGCTGGATCTGGTGGAACTTCTCGAACACCCGCTCGCGCTCGGCCTCGGCGATGCCGGGGCCGTTGTCCTCCACGGCCAGCCGAAAACCGCGCTTGTGGCGGGTCAGCGCCAGGCGCACGCGCGGGGCCGCGCCGTCGGCGAACTTGCCGGCGTTGTCGAGCAGGTTGATGATCACCTGTTCCAGCCGGTCGGGGTCGCCGATCACCGGCGCGGCGTCCACCTCGAGGGCCACCTCCAGCGTGATGCCGCGCTCCTCCAGGGGGCGCTGCACCGCCTCGACGCCGTGTCGGGCCAGCTCGGCGAGATCGAGCCGCTCGGGATGCAGCGTCAGGCGGCCGCTCTCGAGGCGGGCCAGGTCGAGAATCTCCTCGATCAGTCGAGACAGCCGCTGGCTCTCGCGTACCACCACCTCGAGGAAGTGCTCGCGCTTGTCGTCGGGCAGGTCGCGATGATCGCGCAGGATCTCGGCGAAGGCGCGGATCGAGGTCAAGGGCGTCCTCAGCTCGTGGCTGACCATGGCCACGAACTCGTCCTTGAGGCGGTCGAGTTCGCGCAGCCGTTCATTGGCCTCGCGCAGCGCCTCGCCGGTGCGCTCGAGCTCGCGGGACTTCTGCTCGAGGCGGCGGTTCATCTCCAGCGTCTCGGAGGTGGTATCGAGCACGCTCAGCAGCGCCGGCAGGTCGAGGGCTTCTCCGCGCACCACCGAGTCGATCAGCACCCGGGCCGAGGCGCTGCCCAGCGCCCCGGCCAGCGCCCGTTCGCCCCGCGCCACCAGCGCCGGCGACGCGGGGTGCCGGTCGTCCTGATCGGGTTCCTCGGCGAAGACTCTGGCGGTGGTGGCCGCGCCCAGATAGCGGTCGAGCAGGGCGCGTAGCTCGCCGCGCGGCGTGTGGCCGGCATGCCCCAGCGAGGCCTGGTCGAGGCGCGGATGCAGCGCCTCGGTGAACAGCGCGGCCTGGGTCTGTTCCAGCGCCGACGGCCGCGTAAACAGCGAGACGCCGACCAGCAGGCCGACATTGGCCACCAGGCTCCACAGCAGCGCATGGGTGTAGATATCCCAGCCTTCCAGGCCGAACAGCGCATAGGGCCGGAGCCAGGCGATGCCGAACGGGCCCTGGGTCAGGAAGCCGGCGTCGAGCCAGCCGGACTGGGCGAAGCCCGGGATCAGCAGCGTCCAGGCCCAGACGATGAAGCCGGCCGTGAGGCCGAGTCCGGCGCCGAGCCGATTGGCGCCGCGCCAGTAGAGGCCGATCAGCAGTGCGGGGGTGAACTGGGCCGCCGCGGCGAAGGACACCAGGCCGATGGTGACCAGGCTGTAGGCGTCACCCACCAGCGCATGGTAGCCGTAGCCCAGCAGCAGGATGGCCAGTATCGCCAGACGCCGCACGCCGAGCATCCAGCCGGCCAGCGCGCCCTGGCCGCCGCGGGGCAGCAGCCGGGCGCGCAGCAGCAGCGGCATCACCAGCTGGTTGCTGACCATGGTGGACAGCGCGATGGTCTCGACGATCATCATGCCCGTGGCCGCCGACAGGCCGCCGATGAAGACCAGCAGCGGCAGCCCCTCGGCGCCGGTGGCCAGCGGCAGCGTCAGCACGAAGCTGTCCGGATCGCCCCCGGCATCGCCCAGCAGGCCGGCCAGGGCGATGGGCAGCACGAACAGGTTGATCGCCAGCAGATACAGCGGAAACAGCCAGGCCGCCCGGATGATGTGTCGCTCGTCGACGTTCTCGACCACCATCACCTGGAACTGGCGTGGCAGGCCGAGGAAGGCCAAAAAGGCCAGGGCGAGGGTGCCCACCCAGCCCAGGGCGCCGCCCGGTACCGCGGCCAGGCCCAGCACCCCGAGCAGGTTCGGGGTCTCGGCGACCCGGGTGAACAGCTCGCCGGGGCCGCGGTAGAGCACGAAGACCGTGAACGCGCCGACCGCCAGGAAGGCCGCCAGCTTGACCAGCGACTCGAAGGCAATGGCGGCGACCATGCCCTCGTGGCGTTCGCTGGCGTCCAGGTGGCGGGTGCCGAACAGGATGATGAACACCGCCAGCACCAGCGCCACCCAGAACGACTTATCGGCCCAGAAGGCGGTGGTCTCCAGGGCCTGGCCGGCCGTTACGGGGTAGTCGACCAGTACCGCGTGACTCAGCGTGATGGCCTTGAGCTGCAGGGCGATGTAGGGCGTGATGCCGATCAGGGCGATCAGCGCCACCAGGGCGCCCAGCCCGGTACTCTTGCCGTAGCGGGCGCTGATGAAATCGGCGATCGACGTGAGGCGCTGGGCGCGGGCGATGCGCACCATCTTGCGCGTCACGAAGGGGGCCAGCAGCATGGCCAGCGTCGGGCCGAGATAGATCAGCAGGAAGCTGGGGCCGGTCTCGGCGGCGCGCCCGACGCTGCCGTAGAAGGTCCAGGCGGTGCAGTAGACGGCGATCGACAGCGCGTAGATGGTGGGGGAGCCGATGATCGATCGGCCTCGTGTGGCGCGCCGGTCGCCCCAGGCGGCGATCAGGAACAGCAGGGCCAGGTAGCCGAAGGCCACGGCCAGCACGGTCCACTCGCCGCGCAGGCTCATTCCCGGCGCCCGCCTTCCAGCAGCCAGGCGGCCAGCCCGATCACCGCGGCCCAGACCAGGAAGACATACAGCGTCAGGGCGCCGGGCCCCAGGCGCTCGGTGACCAGCAGCAGCGGCGGCGTGAACAGCAGCGTCGCCAGAACGATCAGGGCGACCAGGCGCTCCTTGCGGCGTGACGTCATCATGAGGCGCTGGCGTCCTCCCGGTCGAAGGCGCTCGCCTGCAGGGCCAGTACCGCCGCCAGGGTGTCGATGCCCCGGGCCTCGAGGCGCGGCAGCAGGGCCAGCCACAGCTCGGCGGTGACCCGGGCATCCCCCAGGGCGGTGTGGCGGCTGCCCGGCGGGAAGGCGAGTCCGTAGCGTTCGGCCAGGGAATCCAGGTCATGGCCGTCGAGGCTGGGGTCCAGGCCGCGGGAGATCAGCAGGCTGTCCAGCACCGGCATGTCGAGGGAGACGCCGCCGTCCGATGGCTGCAGGGCCAGCAGGTCGAAGGCGGCGTTGTGGGCCAGCAGCACGGCGTCGCCGACGTAGTCGCGAAAGCGCGGCAGGGCGACGGCGGCGGGCGGGGCACCGGCGACGTCGGCGTCGGTGAGCCCATGGATGGCGGTGCTGGCCGGCGGAATCGGCCGGCCGGGATCGATGAGCAGGTCGAAGGTCTCGCTGGCCAGCAGCCGGGCGTTGACGATGCGGCAGGCCCCGATGCTGATCACCCGGTCGCCGCGGCGCAGCTCCAGGCCGGTGGTCTCGGTATCGCAGGCCACGATTTCCAGCGCCCGCAGCGGCCGGGCGGCGAGCTCGGCGTCCGGCGGTGGCAGCTCGGCGATGCCGAAGTCATGAAACTCGGGGCGTGGCGGTGGAGCCGGACGAGGGGCGCCCACTCGCTTCAGCGCCGGCAGGGGCAGCCGCAGGCGGGCGTGAGCGCCGTCTTCATCGGCCAGGCTCCAGGCGTCGCTGGCATGCTGGCGGAGCACCTCGCCGAGGGTCGGGGCCAGCGGCAGGGCCTCGAGGCGTTCGCCTCGCCAGGCCGACAGCTCGCGTTCGCTGAGCGCTGCCCCCTGCCAGCACAGGTCGAGGTAGGCGCGCTGGTTGCCCAGGCAGACCTCGCCGTCGAAGCGGGGCTCGCCGGTGCGCTCGGCCAGCCGGGTCAGCAGCCTGTGCAGGGCCTCGAGCAGCACCGGGGCATCGCCCTTGAGCCAGGCCGGCATGCCGATGGGCGTGAGGGTCGGGCCGCCGGCAGGCAGGCGTTCGACGAGGCCGGCCCAGAGATCGTTGGACCACAGCGGGGACAGGCGCTCGGCCTGGCACTGCTGGGCATCGAGCGTCTCGCCCAGCCGCTCCAGGCCATCGGCCAGCCCGCGCCCTTCCTCCTCGACCACCCCCGACAGGCGCCGGCGCAGGGCGTCGTTATCGGTGCCCGACAGGTGCCCCAGGGCATCGGCGGCGCTGGTCAGACCGGCGCCATGGCGGCGCAGGGCGGGCAGCAGCTCGGCCAGGGCCACACCGGCGCCCAGCTCGTTGTGCCAGCTGGCCGTGGCATCCACCAGCGTCAGCAGGGTCTCGCCCTGGCTCTCGGGGATCCGTCTGAGGGTCGCGCGCAGCCAGCGCTCGCCGCAGGGGACCAGCACGTCCCTGGGCGTCGCGTCCTCGGGCAGCTGGCGCAGGGCCTCCTGCAGGCTGGCGGCGGGCAGCAGGGTGTCGAGTCGCTTGCCGAGCCCCAGCCCGGGGGCATCGGCGAACAGGGCCTCGGCGGCGGGGTTGAACAGCAGGAGCCGGCGATGGCGATCGCAGAGCAGCAGCGGCGTGTCCAGCACCTGCAGCAGGGCCTCGAGCTCCTGGCGAATGCGGGCGGCGCTGCGCGCCCCTTCGGCGCGGGCGTTGCCCAGCCGGGCACGATCGTCGCGCCAGGCCTCGCGGATGCGCACCAGGTCGGGCCCCAGGCCGCGCAGCCAGCCCTCCGGGGGATAGTCGTCTACGGCATCGGGGTTGGCCACCAGGCGTGCCAGCTGCACCTGCAGATGCCGCAGCGGCATGAACAGCCGCCGTTCGAGGATCAGGCCGACCAGGAAGATGGTGCCGCCGCCGGAGAAGCTGCCGGCCCACAGGGCCCCGCGGGCCAGGCCCTCGGGGGCCAGCAGGCCGTCGAGCCACAGGGCGAAGAGTGCGCCGCCCAGCAGGCTCACGCCGCTGAGCAGCAGCCACAGCCCGATCAGGGTCTGGCGGCGAGGCGGACCGGGACGGCGGCGGGTCATGGTTCGCCCTCCCGTCCGGCGTCGCCGAGCAGCCTTTTGACGCGCTCGACCAGCTCGCGGGTCGAGAAGGGCTTGGTGATGTAGTCGTCGGCGCCCAGGGCCAGGCCCTTCTCGCGTTCCACCTCACGCCCGTGGGCGGTGAGCATGATGATCGGGAGGCGGGCGACGTCGGGATCGGCGCGCAGCCGTTCCAGCACATCGAAGCCGCCGATGCCCGGCAGGCTGATGTCGAGCAGCATCAGATCCGGTCGCGTCTCGGACACACGGGCCAGCGCCGTCTCGCCGTCCTCCGCGGTCACCACCTCGAAGCCGGCCTGCTGCATCAGAAACTCCAGCGACAGGACGATATTGGGCTCGTCGTCCACTATCAGCACCTTGCGCATGCCGTCCTCCCCGTGACGCCCGTTGCACGACGCATTAAATCCCTGTTTCTCCAAGTCTAGAGAGGGCTTGTGAGGTGGCAAAGACGACCTTGGGCCAAGCCGTTACACTGGCGACTCACGAAAGGACAGGGAGAGCGTCTCATGATTCGCGTACATCATCTGGAGAACTCGCGTTCCCAGCGCGTGCTGTGGCTGCTGGAGGAGCTGGGTGTCGAGTATGAGCTGGTCGTTTATCGGCGTGATCCCGAGACCATGCTGGCCCCGGCCTCGTTGAAAGAGGTGCATCCGCTGGGCAAGTCGCCGGTGATCACCGACGAAGCGCGGGGTGGGCGGGCCATCGCCGAGTCCGGGGCGATCATCGAATACCTGCTCGAGCATCTCGATGCCGACGGCCGGTTGGCGCCGCCCGTCGGCAGCGATGAGCGCGAGCGTTATCGCTTCTGGCTGCACCACGCCGAGGGGTCGGCGATGCCGCCGCTGGTGATGCGGCTAGTGTTCTCGCGCCTCGGCAAGCCGCCGGTGCCGGCCCTGGCGCGGCCGCTGGGGCGGCAGTTCGCCAAGGGCGTGGAGCAGAACTTCCTGGGGCCGCGCATCACCGAGCTGCGCGACTTCTGGGAGGCCGAGCTCGAGGGCGCGACCTGGTTCGCCGGAGAGGCCTTCTCGGCGGCGGACATCCAGATGAGCTTCCCGGTGCTGGCGCTCGAGGGGCGCGGCGGGCTCGAGTCGGCGCCCCGGCTGCAGGACTTCCTGGCCCGCTGCCGCGAGCGGCCGGGGTATCGAAAGGCGATCGAGCGCGGCGGGGAGTTTTCGCTGGGCTGATACCCCACCGGGTGAGGGGCGTAATAACTTTATACGCTTAAATAATTCTGATTGATGCGTTTGGCGTATATTGCAGTGGTGACGCCGACCCGGATAATGGGGCTCCTTAATCCCGATGAGAGAGGTCAGGTATATGTGGAAACCCCTTCTGACAGGCGCTGGATTGATGATGGCGGCTTCCTCGGCGCTGGCCGCCGACGTCTCGCCGCTGGTGGAGGCCGACTGGCTAAGCGATCGCCTCGACGATGACGATCTGGTGGTGCTCGACGTGCGCTCCGGCATCGACGGCGGCGGCGATCGTGGCACCTTCGAGGCGGCGCATATTCCTGGCAGCGTATACAGCAGCTACACCGATGACGGCTGGCGCGAGTCTCGCGACGGCGTGACCGGCCTGTTGCCGCCCGTTTCCAGCCTCGAGCGCCTGATCGGCGGCCTCGGCATCGACAATGACGACACCGTGGTCGTCGTGCCTGCCGGTACCGGTGCCACGGACTTCGGCAGCGCGGCCCGGGTCTACTGGACCTTCAAGGTGCTGGGGCACGAGGAGGTCGCGATCCTCGACGGTGGCTTCGCCGGCTGGCAGGCCCAGGGCATGGACGTGGCCAGCGGCGCGCCCGAGCGCGGCGAATTCGCCGACTTCGAGGGCGAGCTGCAGCCTGAGCTGATCGCGACGACCGAGGACGTGCAGGCCGCCCGCGAGGCGGGGCAGGCCCAGCTGGTCGACGCCCGCCCCGAGGACTATTTCCGCGGCGAGAACCAGTCGCCTGCGGCCAAGGTCCCGGGCACCATTCCCGGCGCGCTCAACCTGCCTCAGCAGACGCTGCTGGTCGAGCGTCAGCAGGCCTGGTATCTCGACCAGGAGGTGCTGCAGTCGCGCGCCGAGGCGGCGGGCATCGAGGCCGGCAAGCCGACGGTATCGTTCTGCAACACCGGGCACTGGGCGGCGACCGACTGGTTCGTGCTCAGCGAGGTGATGGGGCTAGACGACGTGGCCCTCTACGACGGCTCGATGGCCGAGTGGTCGCAGGATGACGGTCGCCCGGTCACGGTGGCCAAGCGCGGCCTCGGCAAGGTGCTCGAGTTCTTCGGCGTCGAGGACTGAGGCGCGATCGTGCCTCCCGAGGCCGTGTGTCCGGGAGGCTTTTATTGAGTAGAGCGAAGACACGATGACTCAAGCGAATACCATGGCCCCGGCGGCGATCCGACCGGGGCCCGATCGTTTTGTGGTGGGGCTGGCGCTGGCCGGCCTGGTGGTGCTGGGCGGGCTGGTGTGGCTCGAGACGGCACCGTTTCTGCTGGCGCTGTTCGCCATCGGCGCCGTGCTGGGCGTGGCCCTGTATCACGGTGCCTTCGGCTTCACCGCCGGCTGGCGCAATCTGGTGACCAAGAAGCGCGGCGCCGGGATGCGTGCCCAGCTGTTGCTGTTCGCCCTGGCCGCGCTGATCATGATCCCGATCCTGGGCAGCGGCCGCGACGACGTGATCGGCGCGGTGGCGCCGGTGGGGACCTCACTGGTGGTGGGCTCCTTCCTCTTCGGCATCGGCATGCAGCTGGGCGGGGGCTGTGGCTCCGGCACTCTGTTTACTGTCGGTGCCGGCAACCTGCGGATGATGGTGACGCTGCTGTTCTTCATCGTCGGTGCGGTACTCGGCTCCATCCATCTGCCCTGGTGGCTCGATCTGCCGGCGGTGGATCCGATCAGCCTGATCGACTGGGTCGGCGTGCCGGGAGCGATTGCCGTCCAGTGGCTGGGCCTCGGCGCCGTGACGCTGTGGGTCAACCGCATCGAGCGGCGGGCGCATGGCGACCTGGAGCGCACCGAGCTGCGCCTGCGGCCGATCGAGGGCAGCATGGCGAAGGCCCTTTTCACCGGCCGCTGGCCGTTCCTGTGGGCGATCATCGTGCTGGCCGTCGGCAACGCGCTGACGCTGGTGATCGGCGGCTCGCCCTGGGGCATCACCTTCGCCTTCAACCTGTGGGGCGCCAAGGCGTTGCAGGGGCTCGGGGTGGACATGGGGCAGTTCGAGTTCTGGAACTGGGCCTATCCCGCCCAGGCGCTGGCCGACTCGGTGCTGGTCAACATCCCCTCGGTGATGAACTTCGGGCTGCTGCTGGGCGCGATGCTGGCCGCGGGCATGGCCCGCCGCTTCAACGAGGCCAGCCGGCAGACGCCTCGGGGGCGGCCCTTCCTGGCGGCGGTGGTGGGTGGCCTGCTGCTGGGCTATGGCGCGCGGCTGGGGTTCGGCTGCAACATCGGCGCGCTGTTCTCCGGCCTGGCCTCGGCCAGCGTGCACGCCTGGGTCTGGTTCGCCTGCGCCTTCGCCGGCTCGCTGATCGGCGTTCGCCTGCGGCCCTGGTTCCGCCTGCCCAACTGATCGAAGGAAGACGCCATGACCGCTGCTTACCAACGTCACCGCATCGTCGGCATCCTGCTGGCCATCCTGGTGCTGATCCTGGTCGATCACCTGAATAGCCCCACCTTCGCCTTCAACATGGGGGATGGGCGGGCTCAGTCTGCGCTGGTGCAGCGTGACGCCAGTGCCTGTGCGCCGTGCGGGGCGCCGTGTCCGTCGACGCGAGATTAGGCAAGACCGTCGACGAGCCCCGGCTCCCAGGAGGAACAACGCCGCGGCCGAGCCGCGGCGTTGTCGTGTCAGGGCGGTAACAGGGTGGCTTTCAGCCATTGCGCACCGCGCCCCAGCCATTCATGCAGGGCGCGGGTGCTCTGATGCAGGTGATAGGCGCTGGGGCGCCAGGCCAGGGGGCCATCGGGAGGAGGGCTGGCGAACTCGGTGGGGGCCGGCGTGACGGCAAGGCCCGCGCGCTCGAACTCGGCCGTGGCGCGCGGGAGGTGCCAGGCCTGAGACACCAGCGCTACATGGTCGATGCCTTCGGCGGTGAGCATCTCGGCGCTTCGCCGCGCGTTGTCCGCCGTATTGGCGCTGCCGCCTTCCCGCCAGCGGACCGGGACGTCGAACACCTCACGCAGGGCGGCGGCCATTAGGCTGGCCTCGGCGCTGTGTTCGTCATGGACCCGGCCGCCGCTGACCAGGATCGGCAGGTCGCTCTGACGATGCAGCCAGGCGCCGTAGGCCAGGCGTCGCCAGCTGGCGTTGGCGGGGGCATCGCCCCAGCCGAATTCGGGGGCGTCATGGTCACGGCCGCCGCCGAGAATCACGATGGCGCTTGCTCGTTCCCCCTGGGCGCCATCCATGAGGGCGCCGGCGGCGAGCGGCGGGGGTTCCAGCCCCTGGCGCAGGGCATGACTGGCCGTCGGGGTGGCGAGCACGACCAGGCTGCCCAGGCCCAGCGCGACCATCGCCCCGCCGATCACCTGCAGGCGCATCCATAGCAGGCCCCCGATCAGGATCAGCCAGGCGTTGAGCAGCGGGGGCAACAGCAGCGATTGGAGCAGGGCCATCCAGCGTCTCCCTGGCCGGTCATGTCCGGCGCGTTGGGCGGTGGGTGAAGAGCGCCTACAGGTCCACCTTGTCCGGGAATTCGCACAGATCCTCGATCACGCAGCTGCCGCAGCGCGGTTTGCGCGCCACGCAGGTGTAGCGACCGTGCAGGATCAGCCAGTGGTGGGCGTCCTGGCGGAATTCCCTGGGCACGTGGCGAAGCAGCTTCTGCTCCACCTCGACCACGTCCTTGCCCTTGGCGATGCCGGTGCGGTTGGAGACCCGGAAGATATGGGTGTCCACGGCGATGGTCGGCTCACCGAAGGCGGTGTTGAGGATGACGTTGGCGGTCTTGCGGCCGACGCCGGGCAGCGCCTCGAGCGCCTTGCGGGTGCGCGGGACCTCGCCACCGTGCCGATCCATCAGGATGCGGCAGGTCTTCATCAGGTTCTCGGCCTTGGTGTTGTACAGGCCGATGGTCTTGATGTGTTCCTTCAGGCCGTCCAGCCCCAGCTCGAGGATGGCGGCCGGGGTGTTGGCCACCGGAAACAGTCGGTCGGTGGCCTTGTTGACGCCCACGTCGGTGGCCTGGGCCGACATCAGCACCGCGGCGAGCAGCTCGAAGGGCGTCGACCAGTTCAGCTCGGTGGTGGGTTCGGGATTGTGCTCGCGCAGGCGAGTGAAGATCTGGTGGCGTTTCTGGGCGTTCATGGGATGGCCGCTTGGGATCAGTGGGAGGCGGGCGCGAGGGCGGCTCGCGCCTCAGCGAGCATGTGCTCGGCGCGCTCGATCTGCTCGTGGGCGGCGGCGATGGCCTCGTCGTCGCGCTGGCGTTCGGCATGAGCCAGCTGCTGGCGGGCGCGACGCCTGGCCTGTTCGGCGGCATTGACGGCGAAGCGACGCTGACGCTCGGCCTGCCGGGCGCGCTTGTCCGCATCGTCGTTCGATGCCTGGGGGCCGTCGGCCCCCGCGAGCTGGCGATCGATGTCGGCCAGGCGCTCGCGAAGCTCCGCATCGCGACGCTCGAGCTCGTCGCGCTTGTCGGGCGCGAGATCGCTCGCCTGGCGCTGGCGATCCAGTCGCTTGAGGCTGGCGACCAGGCTGACCCGACTGGCGCGCAGGGCACTGGACGACGCCGCCGGCGCCTGGGGCGACGTCGCCGTGGGCGCCTGTGGCTGGGCCTGATGGGGCGACCGGGACGGCGCGGCCTGCCTGGCGCTGCGCTGGCGACGACGCTCACGCCGGGCGTCTTCCTCGCGGACGAGACGCGCGTTGCGCGCCTCGAAGCGGCGACGGCCGCGCTCGGCGCGTCGGGCCAGGTAGGCGTCCTGCTCGGCCTCGCTGTCGGCTGCCTGCCAGTCCGGATGCGGCAGCAGGTCGATGCAGTCGACCGGGCAGGGGGCCACGCAGAGTTCGCAGCCGGTGCACTCGGCCTCGATCACCGTGTGCATGTGCTTGGCGGCGCCGAGGATGGCGTCCACCGGGCAGGCCTGGATGCACTTGGTGCAGCCGATGCACTCGGCCTCGCGAATCCGCGCCACCAGCGGCGACTGGGCGGGCTGCTCCAGCGGCACCTCGGCGCGGCCGGTCAGTTCGGCCAGCCGCACCACGGTGGCCTGGCCGCCGGGCGGACAGCGGTTGATCGCCTCGCCTTCCGCGATGGCCTCGGCGTAGGGACGGCAGCCGTCGTGGCCGCACTTGCCGCACTGGGTCTGCGGCAAGGCGGCGTCGACGGCCTCGATCAGGGCGGGCTGCGTCATGCCCGGATCAGCTCACGCGCTGGCCGGGCTGGGCGCCGGAGTGAGGCTCCAGCAGGTAGATGCCGTCGTCGTCGCCGGCGGCCAGTACCATGCCTTCGGAGACGCCGAAGCGCATCTTGCGCGGCGCGAGGTTGGCGACCATCACCGTCAGGTGGCCCTCCAGGGCCTCCGGGGCGTAGGCCTTGCGGATGCCGGCGAAGACGTTGCGGGTCTCGCCGCCCAGGTCCAGGGTCAGCTGCAGCAGCTTGTCGGCGCCTTCGACGTATTCCGCCTTGGCGATGCGCGCGATGCGCAGGTCGACCTTGGCGAAGTCGCCGAAGTCGATCGTCTCGGCGATGGGGTTGTCGGCCAGCGGACCCTTGGGGGTTTCCTTGAGCTTCTGTTCTTCCACCAGATCCTCCTTGGACGCTTCGATCATGGCGTCGATGCGGTCACGTTCGACCCGGGTCATCAGCGGCTTGAACTTGGCGATCTCATGATCGACCAGCAGTTCCTGTCGGCTGTCCCAGTCCAGGGCATCGAGCTTCAGGAAGGCGCGGGCGCCTTCGGCCATCTCGGGCAGCACCGGGGCCAGGTAGACCATCAGCTGGCGGAACAGGTTGATGCCCACCGAGCAGATATCGAGCACTTCCTGCTCGCGGCCTTCCTGCTTGGCCAGCACCCAGGGCTCGGCCTCGGCGATGTAGGTATTGGCCTCGTCGGCGAGTTCCATCACCTTGCGCATGGCGCGGCCGAACTCGCGGGCCTCGAAGGACTCGGCGATCTCGTCGCCGGCGGCGACGAAGCGGGCGACGCGCTGGGGCTCGGCGCAGTGGGCCGAGAGCTTGCCGCCGCCGAGCTTCTTGACGAAACCGGCGCAGCGGCTGGCGATGTTGACGACCTTGCCGACCAGGTCCGAGTTCACGCGCTGGGCGAAGTCCTCGAGGTTGAGGTCCAGGTCATCGACGCCGGCGGTCAGCTTGGCGGCGAAGTAGTAGCGCAGGTACTCGGGGTTCAGGTGCTCGGCATAGGTCGCGGCCTTGATGAAGGTGCCGCGCGACTTGGACATCTTGGCGCCATTGACGGTGACGAAGCCGTGGCAGTTCACCGCGGTCGGCGTGCGCATGCCGGCGCCGTGCAGCATGGCCGGCCAGAACAGGGCGTGGAAGTAGACGATGTCCTTGCCGATGAAGTGATAGACCTCGGCGTCGGAGTCCTCGCGCCAGTAGGCATCGAAGTCGAGGCCCTCGCGCTCGCAGAGGTTCTTGAAGCTGGCCAGGTAGCCGATCGGGGCATCCAGCCAGACATAGAAGTACTTGCCCGGGGCATCGGGGATCTCGAAGCCGAAGTAGGGGGCATCGCGGGAGATGTCCCACTCGTTGAAGCCTGACTCGAACCACTCCATCAGCTTGTTGCGGATCTGCGGTTGGACGTGGTCGTCGTTGATCCAGCCCTGCAGGAAGGCCGCGAAGTCGGGCAGCTTGAAGAAGTAGTGCGTGGAGCTGCGGACTTCCGGGGTGGCGCCGGAGATCGCCGAGACCGGGTCGATCAGCTCGGCCGGGGTGTAGGTGGCACCGCAGGCCTCGCAGTTGTCGCCGTACTGATCCTCGGCCTTGCACTTCGGGCAGGTGCCCTTGATGAAGCGGTCGGCCAGGAACAGGCCCTTTTCCGGATCGTACATCTGCTCGATGTCGCGGGTGGCGATGTGGCCCTGGTCGCGCAGGCGAGTGTAGATCAGCTCGCTGAAGTGGCGATTTTCCTCGGAGTGGGTCGAGTGATAGTTGTCGAACGCGACCCCGAAGCGCGAGAAGTCGGTCTGATGCTCCTGGCTGACGCGATCGATCAGCGCCTGGGAGGTGATGCCCTCCTGCTCGGCGCGCAGCATGATGGCGGTACCGTGGGCATCGTCGGCGCAGACGTAGTGGCAGTCATGGCCGCGACTCTTCTGGAAGCGCACCCAGATGTCGGTCTGGATGTATTCCAGCAGGTGGCCCAGGTGGATGGCGCCGTTGGCGTAGGGCAGGGCGCTGGTGACCAGGATCTTGCGCGGGGCGGTGTTCGACATGGTGGCTCAGAGGTTCCCGTAGACGTGGAGCACGGCGGCCGACTCGACGCCTGGGCGAAGTCGAGGCCGTCATGCGGATATCCGTGAAATCAGGCTCCGGATTGTAGCATTTTCCTCGCTGGCTGCATCCGCCCGGGCCCTTCCCGGCTCGGGCCCGGGCCGTGCCTCGGGCGGTCGGCGAATGGGGCGTCGCCGCCCCGCGCGGCGTGCGCGACGAACGCGAGCGGGGCGGTCAGTGAGGCCCCTTGGCCCGGCTCGCGAGCCAAGGCGGGATGCGTTCGGCGGGCATGGGGTGGGCGATGGCGTAGCCCTGGGCCTGTGAGGCGCCCAGTGCGAGCAGCCGCTGGCAGTGTGCGGGCGACTCGGCGCCTTCGGCGATCACGTCGAGCCCGAGCCGTGCGCCGATCTGGATGATGCCCTGGACCAGGGCGGCGTCGCGCTCGTCCTCCAGGATGGCACCGACGAAGCGCTTGTCGATCTTGAGGGTGTCGATGGGCAGCTCGCGCAGATGAGCGAGCGACGAGTAGCCGGTGCCGAAGTCGTCCAGGGCGATGCGCAGGCCCGAGTGGCGGCAATGCTGGAGCGTATGGGTGATGGCATCGATATCCGCCACCGCGGCGCTTTCCTGGAACTCGACCTCCAGCAGGCGCCGGTCCAGCCCGGGGTAGCGCGCCAGGGCCGCCGTCAGCCGATCGCAGAACTCGGGCAGGGCCAGGTCGTTGGCGCTGGCATTGAAGCTGATGCGCAGGGCGAGCCCCTGGTGCTGCCAGTCCGCGAGCTGATGCAGGACCCGTTCGATCACCCATTCGCCGAGGGGCGCCTCGAGACGACTGCCGAGCAGTTGGGGCAGGAACTCATCGGGGGCCAGGAGGCCATGCTCGGGATGCTCCCAGCGAATCAGGGCCTCGAGGCCACAGACCTCACCGCTGTGCAGATCGACCCTGGGCTGATAGTGAAGCCGAAACTCGTCGTCGCGTAAGGCCTGCTCGAGGCGATCCAGGCGTCGACGGCCGGGTAACGAATCCTCGCGCTCTTCGGGGTCGAACAGGGCATAGCGGTTCTTGCCACCGCGCTTGGCGCAATACATGGCCTGATCGGCGTGACGCAGCAGGATGCCCGCCTCCGCATTGTCCTGTGGGAACAGGGTGATGCCGATGCTGGTGGAGATGCGTACCAGTGCGTCGTCCAGGGGGATGGGCCTGGCGATGAGGTAGCGGACTCGCTCGACGATCCGCAGGCACTCCTCGCGGTCTTCCAGGTCGGTCAGCAGCAGGGCGAACTCGTCGCCGCCCAGCCGGGCGAGCACATCGCCGGCGCGAATGGCCTCGCGAAGCCGCTGGCTGATCGTGATCAGCACCTGATCGCCAGCCGCATGGCCCAGCCGGTCATTGATCGGCTTGAAACCGTCCAGATCGAGGAAGCACACCGCCAGCAGCGTGTCGTCACGACGGGCCCGTGGCAGCGCGTCCGTGAGGTGCTCGGCGAAGTGGCGGCGATTGGGCAGCTCGGTCAGCACGTCGTGTCGTGCCAGGTGATGCAGTTCGTCCTGGTGGCGCTTGAGGTGGGTGATGTCGGAGAAGGTGGCGACGTAGTGGAGTGCCCGGCCCTGGTCGTCGCGTACCACCGAGGCAGAGAGCATCAGCGGGTAGGCCTCGCCGTTGCGCCGGTAGCCGAGGATCTCGCCCTTCCAGCAGCCTTCCGTGTCCAGGTGGCGGCAGATCGCCTCGTAGGTTTCCGGGTTGTGCTGAGCGGTGCCCAGCATGGCGGGGGTCAGGCCCAGCACGTCTTGCCTGGCATAGCCGGTGATGCGCGTGAAGGCGGCGTTGGTGTCGCAGATGCGCCGTTCGGCATCGGTGATCATGATGGCGTCGGAGCTTGAGGCGAAGACGCTGGCGGCGAGACGCCGCTGGTTCTCCGCCTGGCGCTGTTCGGTGATGTCGTGGCCGATGCAGATCATGCCGCCGCATGGCAGGGCGACGTTGGCCCACAGGGTGGTGAGCCGTTGTCCTTCACGGGTCGTCGGTGTCCACTCCTGAAACTGCGAGCCGTCACTGGACGACAGGCCGGCCACGACCGCCTGGTATTCCGCCGGATCGGGATAGAACAGTGCCAGGGGGTCGGGGTGTTTCATTACCTCATCGGCCGTCCAGCCGAAGACCCGTTCGCACTGATGGTTCCAGAGGATACAGTGCCCCTGTTCATCGAACCCGTCGATCATGATCGGGGCATGACCGAACAGTCGCTCGACCAGTGCCAGTATGTCGTCTCGCCATTCGTCCGGCCCCGCGGATGCCTCGAGCGCTTCGAGGCTATCGGCAAGGCGAGCGAGCGGGTGACGTCTGGACGGCGGATTGGAACCCATATCCATATCAGGCAACCCACGGAGTGAAGTGTCCTCACTATAGTGGGACACCGCGGGGGCTGCCTGAGTCTCGGGTAGGAGATTGCTCCATCGACGACTAGGAAAATAGGGCTAACGCCCGCGGAAACCGGGGCCTCAGGCGTCGGGACGGTCCTGATAGACGCCGAAGTGATGCAGGCCGCGGTCGGCGAGGTGAAGCGCCTGCATGCGGCTCATCACGCCCTGGTCGCAGTACAGCAGATAGTGCCGGCCCGCATCGAGCTCGGGGGCCCGGTCCTGCAGCTCGTAGAAGGGAATCTCGATCAGCGGCACCCGAGCGACGGCCTCGGGCAGCGCCAGGGGCGCGGCCTCGCGCTCGTCGGCGCGGCGAATGTCGATGATGCAGGGCGTGTCGAGCGAGGCGAGCTCCTCGGGCGTCTGCACCATCGCGACCTCGGCCGGCGCCGTTTCGCGTTCCAGCACCTCATCGATGCGCTTGATGATGGCGGCCTCGATGGCGTCGTCCAGTACCCGGTCATCGAATGCGCGCTCGGCGGCCAGCACGTCGTCCAGCGGTGCTTTGTTATGCGGGCGCCGCGAGATCACGCCGCAGTATTCGGGCATCGATTCGGCGATGCGGGCGGTGTCTATCTGCCGGGCCCGGTCGATGATGTCCTGCTTGTCGTCGGTGAGTACCGGGCGCAGGATCGGGCGTTCGCTGACGTCGTCGATCACCGCCAGGTTGGCCAGGGTCTGGCTGGAGACCTGGGCGATGGCCTCGCCGGTGACCAGCGCCGGGATGCGCAGCCGCTGGGCCATGCGATTGGCGGCGCGGATCATCAGGCGCTTGAGTACCACCCCCATCAGGCCATCCGGGATGGTGCGCAGGATCTCGCCCACCACGCCGTCGAAGGGCACCGAGATGAACTTCACCTTGTGGGAGACGCCATAGCGCTCCCACAGGTGGTGGCTGACCTCGCGCACGCCGGCCTCGTGGGCCGGACCGCCCAGATTGAAGAACAGGAAGTGGGTCTTCACGCCGCGGCGGATCATCTTCCAGGCCGCCACCGGCGAATCGAAGCCGCCGGACATCAGCGCCAGGGCCTGGCCCTGTACGCCCAGGGGATAGCCGCCGAGCCCCTTCCAGCGGGCGCGGATCACCTGCAGGCGCTGGTCGGCGAGCTCCACCGGCACGACCACCTCGGGATGCTTGAGGTCGACGCGGGCATTGGGGGTGGCTTCCAGCAGGCGACCGCCGAGATAACGCTCCATGTCCGCCGAGGTGAAATCGTGTTCCCCGCGCCGCTTGGCCTGGACCCGGAAGCTGCGACCGGCGATCAGCGGGCCCCACAGTGGCACGATATGGTCGGCGGCCTGCTCCAGCGAGTCGAACCGGCGTTCTTCGGTGGCCAGCACCTGCTGGATGCCGGGGATGCGGGTCAGGCTGTCCTCGAGGGCGGACGTGGTGTCTGCGTCGAGACCCTCCGGCAGGCGCACGCGGATGGCGTCCCACTGGTCCTTGACCCGCACGCGCTCATCCAGGCGGCGCAGGGTATTGCGGATATTGGCCGTCAGGCAGCGCGTCATCTGCTGACGGACCGAACGGGACTTGATGGTGATCTCGGGGTGAAGCTTGAGGAGATAGAGCATGCGAGGCGGCGTTGAAGCGGGGCGTGGCAAAAGGGCGCGCATTGTACCAGCGAGCGGGAGCGCGCGCAGGTCGAGGGAGGCGGTGCAGCGAATGGCCGCCCCCGACCGGGGGCGGGTAGAGGCTCAGTAGAGGGCCTGTTCCTCCCGCACCACTTCCTTGAGCAGTTCCAGGAACAGGCGGTCGGCCTCGGAGTGTTCCTTGGGATCTTCCGGGATGTGCACGCTGGTGGTGTCGGAAATCTCGTTGGCGATCTGGGCCATGACCTGGGTCTGGTCGCCCTCGCCGAGACGTTCCCGGGCGATCGTCAGCGACTGCTCCAGGATCTTGGGGTCCTGCAGCAGCTTCTTGATGAAGCTGCGTAGCTCATTGATGACACGAGTCTTCTGGATCTCCGATGACGACATGCCGATTCTCCTTGGGCGGGCCGTGTGACTGATGGCGCTGACGATAGCACGTTTGGGCTTGCCAGCGAGAGCGGCCGGTACACCGACTCCTTGTAAGTCATGGATTACATGGCGGTTGGCAAAATTCATACAGAAACACCATGGCGACCTACTAGCGCATCACGGTTTTTTGGTTACTATATGTTACAGAGATTGTGGTAATACGTTCATCGCAGTGGCTGATCTTTTCGCCTGATTGCCCTGCAGCCGAAGAAAGGATCAAGATCGCCATGGCCGGCGACCGCCTGATCAGGTAGGACATCAGTCGGCACAATAACGAACAGTAGCCGCGCGTTATCGATGCCGGCTCAGCAAGGGGTGGGAACTGTCATGAAACGCACTAGTGTCGGATTGTCTTCGCGCGTCGCGCGAGCCCGCATCGTCCGCGGCCTTGCCGTGGGGGCAGGCCTCGCCCTGCTGCCCATCGCCTCGGCCGTCGCCCAGTCCTTGCCGGCAGGGCTAATGTCGCCGGGTTCCAGTGATCTGCAGCGCGTCGTGCAGCAGGCGATCAGCACCAATCCCGAGGTGCGGGCGGCCTGGCGTGAGTTGCAGGCGTCGGGCCAGGATCGTCGTGCCGCCTGGGGGAATTACCTGCCCAGCGTGGATATCAATGCCGGAGTGGGGCAGGAGGATCGCGAGCACGATGGTCGTGGCAGCTACGATACCGACTACGCCGAGGTGGCCCTGACCCAGATGATCTATGACGGCTTCGCCACCAGCAGCGAGGTGGAGCGTCTCGATCGCGCCGAGCTGGTGCGCTACTACGAGCTGCTGGGGGCCAGCGAGGAAGTCTCCCTCGAGGCGGTGCGGGCCTATCTGGACGTGCAGCGCTACCGGGCACTGGTCCGCCTGGCTCAGGAAAATTACGCCAAGCACCTGGAGGTCTTCAATCAGATCGAGGAGCGCACGCTCTCCGGGGCGGGGCGTGGGGTCGATCTCGAGCAGATCAGCGGACGCCTGGCGCTGGCCGAATCCAACCTGATGACCGAGGCCTCCAACCTGCATGACGTGACGGCTCGCTTCCAGCGTATCGTCGGCGGCCTGCCGGCGGCCTCGCTGGCGCCGGCGCCGGACTTCGCCGGTCGACTGCCCGCAGACGTGGCATCGGCGCTGGATCTGGCCTTCCAGGGCAATCCGGAGTTTCATGCCGCGATCGAGAACATCGCGGCCTCTCGGGCGGCAAGGAGCGGCGAGCGCGCCGCCTTCCATCCGACGCTCGACCTGGTCGCCCGCAGCGGCACCTACAAGGACAGTGACAGCGGCTCCCTCGACGACGTCGACGAGCGACAGGACCGCAGCAGCATCGAACTGGTGGCGAGCATGAACCTGTACCGCGGTGGCAGCGACCTGGCCAGTTTCCGTGCCGCCAGCGAGCGGGTCGAGCAGGCCATCAACCTGCGCGAGAAGGCCTGCGTCGACGTGCGCCAGACCACCCAGATCGCCTACAACGACACCCAGCGGCTGCGCGAGCAGCTCGAGTATCTCAATCAGCATCGGCTCTCTACCGACCGCGTGCGTGGCGCCTACCAGCAGCAGTTCGACATCGGCCAGCGCAGCCTGCTGGACGTGCTGGATACCGAGAACGAATACTTCGAGGCCAGCCGCGCCTATACCAATGCCCGCTATGACGTCGACCTGGCCGATGCCCGCACCCTGGCTGCCATGGGGCAGCTGATGCAGACCCTGGAGGTGCGTCGCGACGACATGCCGACCCTGGCCGAGCTCGGCAGCGATGGGGTCTCCCTCGATCCCGAGACCATCTGTCCGACGTCGGGGCCCACCGGCTTCACCCTGGCCGACTTCACCGGCGGCATCACGGCGCCGCCGACCCGCGCGCCGGACGTCACGCTCTCGGCGGACGCCCTGTTCGAGATCAACAGCGCCGAACTGAGCATGGCATCGCGCGATGAGCTGCGTCGGCTCGCCGAGCAGATCCGCGGCCGCAACGACCTGGTGCGTGTCTACATCGCCGGTCATGCCGATGCCACTGGCAATGACGCCATCAACGACCCGCTGTCTCGGCGTCGTGCCCGGAGCGTCGGTGATTATCTGGTCACGCAGGGCGTGGATGCCTCGCTGATCCAGACCGAGGGCTTCGGCTCACGCCGGCCGGTGGCGTCCAACGACACCGTGGATGGCCGTCGGCAGAACCGCCGCGTGGAGGTCACCCTGGAGCGTGCCGGCGAGAATCTCGACATGGCCGCCTATCGGCCTTAGAGCATGAGGTGGGTGTCGGTCGGGCCCGGCTCGACCGACGTCGCTCTATCGTTTCGACGCAGGGGTGAGAATTGACACAACGTGAAGCGCTCGATGATGGCAGCGGGGCCAGGTCTGCCGTTCGGGACGAGCTGCTCGAATGCCTGCAGAACATTGCGCTGGCCCACGAACACGACGTCAGTGCCGATGCCTTGACGGCGGGCCTGCCGCTGCATGAAGGGCGCCTGACGCCGGGCGTCTTTCCGCGTGCCGCCGCTCGTGCCGGGCTGTCGGCGCGGATCGTCCGTTCGCGTCTGGTGCAACTCAATCCCGCGCTGTTTCCCGCCGTGCTGCTGCTCGAGCCGGGACGCGCCTGCGTGCTGCTGGCGCTGGATCTCAAGGCGCGCCGTGCCCGGGTGATCTTCCCTGAGCTCGGCGAGGCGGCAACCGAGGTTGACCTGGACGGCCTGCAGGCCAGCTACAGTGGCCAGGCCATCTATGTCAGGCCCCGCTTTCGCTTCGATGCACGCGGCCCCGAGGTCGAGCGCAAGCGCGACCGACACTGGTTCTGGGGCGTCATCCGCGATAACCGCCGGCTCTATCGCGATGTGATCGCCGGGTCGGTGGTGATCAACCTCTTCGCCCTGGCCATGCCGCTGTTCGTGCTTAACATCTATGATCGCGTGGTGCCCAATCACGCCACCGAGTCGCTGTGGGTGCTGGCGATCGGCGTCTTCGTGGTGCTGTGCTTCGATCTGGCGCTTCGGCTGATGCGCGGCGCCTTCGTGGACCTGGCCGCGAGCCGGGCCGACGTCAAGCTCTCGTCGTCGCTGATGTCGCAGGTGCTCGGTCTCAAGATGGCCGCGCGGCCGTCTTCCACCGGTTCCTTCGCGGCCATGCTGCAGTCCTTCGAATCGGTGCGCGCCTTCATCGGTTCGGCCACGGTGGTCGGGCTGGTCGATCTACCGTTCGTGCTGCTGTTCGCCGCCATCATCGCCCTGATCGGTCCGCCCCTGGTGATTCCGGTGCTGGTGGGCATCGTCTTCGTGCTGCTTTATGCGCTGGCGGCGCAGGGCAAGCTGCACGAGCTGTCCGAGACCACCTGGCGGGCCAGCGCGCAGCGCAATGCCACGCTGGTCGAGTCGATCTCGCAGCTCGAGACCCTGAAGGCGCTGCGCGGGGAGAGCCGGGCGCAGGGCATCTGGGAGCGGGCCTCCGCCTTTCTCTCGCGGACTACCGCCCAGCTGCGCCTGATCAGCTCCTCGGTGAGCAGCGTGGCGCTGTGGACGCAGCACAGCGTGGCGGTGGCGGTCGTCATCACGGGGGTCTATCTGATCATCGCTGGCGAGCTGACCCAGGGCGGGTTGATCGCTGCCTACCTGCTGTCATCGCGGGCCATGGCGCCGATCAGCCAGGCCGCCGCGCTGCTGGCCCAGTATCATCAGGCCTCCACGGCCCTGCGCTCGCTGGATGGGGTGATGGCGCTGCCGGTGGAGCGCCACGAGGATCGACCGTACATCGATCGCCCCGTGGTGAAAGGCGAGCTGCGCTTCGACAAGGTCGGCTTCCGCTACCCCGACGAGCAGCGAGATGCGCTGCGGGAGGTCTCGCTGAACCTCGAGGCCGGCGAGAAGGTCGGCGTGCTCGGGCGAGTGGGTTGCGGCAAGACCACGCTGCACAAGCTGCTGCTGGGGCTCTACGAACCAGATGCCGGCGCGGTACGGCTGGATGGCGTTGACGTGCGTCAGTACGACCCCGTCCAGCTGCGTCGTCATTTCGGCTATGTGCCCCAGGACGTCACGCTCTTTCATGGCTCGCTGCGCGAAAACATCCTGGCCGGCGCCGGCAGCGATGGTGTCGACGACGAGTCGCTGCTGCGGGTGATTCATCTCAGTGGCCTCTCCGGGCTGGTCGACGGCCACCCTGATGGCATCGATCTCGACGTGGGCGAGCGCGGCCAGCGCCTGTCCGGCGGGCAACGTCAGCAGGTGGCCATCGCCCGGGCGCTGGTGCACGACCCTCGCGTCCTGCTGCTCGACGAGCCCACCAGCGCCATGGATCACTCCTCCGAAGAGGCGCTCAAGGCAAGATTGAAGGAAGTGGGAGCGGGCAAGACGATGCTGATCGTGACTCACCGCACGTCCTTGTTGTCACTGGTGGACCGCATCGTGGTCATCGATGCCGGCAAGGTGGTGGCCGACGGTCCCAGGGACAAGGTGATCGAGGCCCTGCGCAAGGGTCAGATCGGGAGGGCCGGCGCATGACGGAAGACGCCCGTACCTCCGAGCAGCGTGGCTTCGAGGCCGTCGGCCGCTTTTCCGAGACCGGCGGCAAGCCGTTTCGTCCCTTCGTCGACCGGCTGTTCTCGCGGCGGGTCACGTCCGCGCACCTGGATCGCGACTGGGCCAGCGATGCCGACTGGGCCAGGCTCCAGCAGGAGCCGCTGCGCGCTCGCCTGATGCTTTATACCGTGGTGCTGGCCGTGGTGGCCCTGATCGTGTGGGCGGCCTTCGCGCCGCTGGATGAGGTGACCCGAGGCGCCGGGCGGGTGATTCCCTCCAGCCAGCTGCAGAAGGTCCAGTCCTTCGATGGCGGCGTCGTCCAGGAGATCCTGGTCGAAGAGGGCGAATCGGTATCCCAGGGGCAGCTGCTGATGCGCATCGATCCGACGCGTTTCGTGGCCAACTTCCGCGAGAACCGCGCCAAGGCCGAATCGCTCGAGGCGCGAGTGGAACGCCTGCGCGCCTTGGTCACCGATGAGCCCTTCACGCCATCGCGGGAACTGCTCGAGGAGGCGCCTGACATCGTCGCCCAGGAGCGTGAGCAGTACCGCAACAACCTCGAGGCGCTGGAAGAACAGAAGAGCATCCTCGAGGAGCAACTGTCCCAGCGGCGTGCGGAGCTGGATGAAGCCCGGTCTCGGCGCGACACGGCCGCACGGGAGCTGGGCATGGCCGGGCGCGAACTGAACCTGACCCGACCGCTGCTGGAGTCCGGAGCGGTCTCCGAGGTCGAGGTGCTCCGGCTTCAGCGTGAGGTCACGCGCGCCCGGGGGCAACGCGACCAGGCCGCGGCTCAGGTCGAGCGCCTGGAGTCCTCCATCGAGGAAGCTCAGTCGAAGCTGCGCGAGGTCACGCTCGAGAAGCGCAACGAGTGGCGCGGGGAGTTGTCCCGGACCATGGCGGAGCTGGCGGCGTTGGATGAATCCAGTGCCGGCCTGCAGGATCGCGTGAGGCTGGCGGAGATTCGCTCGCCGGTGGATGGCATCGTCCAGCGCCTGACCCTCAATACCCTCGGTGGCGTGGTGCAGCCGGGACAGGAAGTGGTCGAGATCGTGCCCACCGCGGATGCCCTGCTGGTCGAGGCGCGTATCGCGCCGCAGGATATCGCCTTCCTGAGGCCCGGGCAGCCGGCCACCATCAAGCTGACGGCCTACGACTTCGCCATCTATGGGGGGCTCGAGGCCGAGCTGGTCCACATCAGCCCCGATACCATCACCGATGACGAGGGTGATACCTTCTATCTGGTGCGGGTCCGTACCCTGGAAGGCGGCAGCGAGCACCAGGAACTGGACGTGATACCGGGGATGACCGCGCAGGTGGACATCCTGACCGGCAAGCGCACGGTGATGCAGTATCTGCTCAAGCCGGTGTTGAGAGGCTGGCAGAACGCGCTGGGAGAACGTTGATGAAGCAGATCTTCGTATGTCGTGAGAGCGCCCTGATGCCGCGCTGGCGCGAGGCCTTTCCTGATGCGCGCTGTGTCGACGAGTCCTTCGCCCTGGAGATGGCATCGGCCGAGGTCCAGGCCTGGGTGGTCATACAGGGAGACACCTGGCCGGTGCTGGTGCGGCAGCTGGCGCAGCAGGGGGCGCAGCAGGGGGCGATCGTCAGTGTGTTGAGCTATGCGCCGGACTCGCGCGAGGCGACCCAGGCCCTCGAGGCCGGTGCGCGGGGCTATGCTCATGCGCTGTCCCCTCCCGAGCTGCTGAGCCAGATGGCCCTGGTCACGGCCCATCAGGGCATCTGGGTGGGGCCCGAGCTCATGGCCCAGGTGGTGGGAGGAGCCTATCGCGCGCTCGGCGGGGAAGAGAGGCTACGCGAAGAGATGCTCGACCGCCTGACCCAGCGTGAGCGTGCCGTGGCGGTGGCCGTGGCGGAGGGCAACAGCAACAAGGCGGTGGCCCGTCTGCTGGGGATCACCGAGCGCACCGTCAAGGCGCATCTCGGTGCCGTGTTCCGCAAGCTCGAGGTGCGCGACCGCATGCAGCTCGTGCTCAAGCTGTCCCATCAGGAACAGAGCGTGACTTGAGCCCTGCCCTGGCGGGTGTTCAGTCCTGCCTCGTTACTTTCTGTTACCTGTCCTTCGGTCCAATACCGGGGGCCTGCCCCCTGACCTAGTGTGATGTCATTAGCCACCGGCGTATTCGCGGCAAATGCCGGTTGATGTGACTCCTCAGGGGAAATGAATGATGACCATCGCCACCGTGGTATCCATTACCGGCCAGGCCTGGGCGCGCGACGCCGACGGCAACCTCCGTGAGCTCAGCGTCGGCGACGCGCTTCAGGAAGGAGAGACCCTGGTCACGTCCGATGGTGGGCGAGCCGTGCTGGATTTCGGCGATGGTCTCGAGCCGGCCGTCATCGCCGGTAGTGAAGAGGTCGTGATGACGCCGGACCTTGCGCCGGATCAGGCGACGGCCAGCGAGGAGGCCAGCGCCCAGGATGGGGATATCGCCGCGTTGCTGGCGGCCATCGACGAGGGCGAGGGTGATCTGCTCGAAGGGCTCGATGCCACTGCGGCCGGCGGTGCCGGTGGTGCGGGCGGCGGCGACAGCGGTCACGGCTTCGTGCGTCTGCTGCGCATCAGCGAAAACGTCAGCCCGCTGGCCTTCAACTACGGCGCCAATTCACTCGAGGGGCCGAACCAGGTCGAGTTCGACCCGGCCCTCGTCGCCGAGGAGGACGACTCGCCGACGGTCGATACCCAGGATCTCAACGGCGATGG
Organism: Halomonas smyrnensis AAD6; assembly: GCF_000265245.1. Classification (GTDB taxonomy): domain Bacteria; phylum Pseudomonadota; class Gammaproteobacteria; order Pseudomonadales; family Halomonadaceae; genus Halomonas; species Halomonas smyrnensis. Next base: position 1,966 of record NZ_AJKS02000009.1, on the reverse strand, counting down.
CGATGTGGTCTGGGAGTCTGCACTGTCTGATGGCAGCGGTGGCGGCAGCCTGACGGCCAGCGGCGCCTTCCAGATCGATACCGGCGTGGATGCACTCGACCTGATCGAAGTGCAGGATGCCAGTGGCGTCTGGATCCCGATCTCTGCCAATGGCACGAACGTGCAGGGTGCCTACGGCACGCTGACGGTGAATACCGACGGCAGTTGGACGTACACGCTGGACGACAACACCCTGGACCATGACGGCGTCGATCAGACCGGCGCGGCCGACCAGGTGCAGGATGCCTTCGCGGTACGAGTCACTGACGACGACGGTGACGTCTCGCCGGAAGCGACCCTGACCATCGACGTCAATGACGACGGCCCGGTGGCCGTCGACGATACCGTGACCGACGAGGTGCCCGAGGATGGCAGCGTCGACATCGATGTCTTCGCCAATGACACCGCCGGGGCCGACGGTGTGGATCTGCAGAGCGGCGTCGGCGTAGCCTCGCAACCCGGCAAGGGCACGGTAACGTACAACGGCGATGGCACCTTCACCTATCAGGCCAATCCCGGCGCCGAAGGCGCCGACAGCTTCACCTACACCATCACCGACGCCGATGGCGATACCGACACGGCGACGGTGAACCTGACCATCGCCGAGGATTCCACCCCCCAGGTCGTGACGCTCGGCATTCGTGCCGAAGGCAACATGGTTTGGGAATCAGCGCTGCCCGATGGCAGTGGTGGCGGCACCACGACGATCAGCGGTACGCCGGAGATCGATACCGGTAACGACCAGCTGGCGCTGATCGAGGTCAAGGACGTCAATGGCGAATGGATCGCGATCGAGGAGGATGGCACCGAGGTGCAGGGCACCTACGGCATCGTGACCGTCGACACCGACGGCAGCTGGCAGTATGTGCTGAGCGATAACACCCTGGACCATGATGTCAGCAATGCCGTCGGCACCAACGATCAGGTGCAGGAACAGTTCGATGTACGCTTCACCGACGACGATGGTGACGTCTCCGATCCCGCGACGCTGACCATTGACGTCAATGACGATGGGCCGGTGGCCAACGCCGACACCAACAGCGCCGACGAGGGTGAGCAGGACGTCAGCGGCAACGTGCTGACCGACGGCACCGCCGACGTGTTCGGCGCCGACGGGGCGGATGCCGGCGGTGGCGTGGTCGGCGTGGCGCTGGGCGACATCGGCAGTGCACTCGACGATCCCGCGACGCTGGGTGACGTGGGGAKTCAGGGCTACTCCCTGGAAGGCACCTACGGCTACCTGACGCTGAACGCCGATGGCAGCTACGACTACGACGCCAAGGCCAACATCACCATCCCCGTTGGGGCGCAGGACGTGTTCACCTACACCATCAAGGACGGTGACGGTGACCTGGCCTACAGCACGCTGACCATCGACGTGGCCGACAGCGGCCTGAGTGCGCCGAACGATAGCGACGTCACGGTGGACGAGGCCGCGCTGGATACTACCCAGGACGACAATGACCTGGCACCGAGCCAGGTGACCGGGAGTCTGCCGGGCAGCACGGCCGAGACCGGCAGCGACAGCGTCACCGCCACCGGCGGGGTGGGCACGCTGACCTACAGCCTGGTGAGCGATGCTGTCGGCAGCTACGGCCAGATCCAGCTCAATGACGACGGCACCTACACCTATACGTTGACCACGCCGTACACCAGTGCGGATGGCGAGGCGCCGAGCACGGAAGTCGGCAAGGAGAGCTTCACCTACCAGGTGGAAGACGCCAACGGCAACATCGAGACCGGCACCATCACCATCGACATCGTGGACGATGTGCCGACGGCCAACGCCGACACCAACAGCGCCGACGAGGGTGAGCAGGACGTCAGCGGCAACGTGCTGACCGACGGCACCGCCGACGTGTTCGGCGCCGACGGGGCGGATGCCGGCGGTGGCGTGGTCGGCGTGGCGCTGGGCGACATCGGCAGT
>NZ_AJKS02000010.1 GCF_000265245.1 Halomonas smyrnensis AAD6 | reverse complement strand
TGGCGGCCCAGGGCCAGGCCCACCGCGGCCTGCTCGAGCGCATCCTGGCGCTGCTCGAGAGCGACGCCCCCGAGACCCTGCACCGGCTCGACGCCGACGCCCTGCTGGCGCGGCTGGCCGGCGAGTCCGCCGCCGCCCGCCAGCGCCTGGCCACGGTGCTCAACGCCCACGGCCTGCACGCCCGCCCGGCCAAGCAGCTGGTCCAGGTCGCCCGCGCCCAGGGCACCACGGTGCGCGTGCGCCTGGCCGAGGGCGGCAGCGAGGCCGTCTCGGCCGCCAGCCTGACCAAGGTCATCAACCTCGGCGCCCGCCGCGGCCAGCAGCTGATCTTCACCGCCGAGGGCGACACCGCCGAGGCCGCGCTGGACGCGGTCTGCCGGGCCGTGGAGGACGGCCTCGGCGAGCACGTCGAACCCTTCGATGCCTACCGCGAGCCGGTGACCACGGCGCCGGAGAACGCCCCGGCGCTGGCGCCGCTGGCCGACGACATCGCCCACCCGGCGGTGGCCGCCTCGCCGGGGCTCGCCATCGCCCCGGCCTTCGTGCTGACCACGCCGAGCTTCGACTACCCGGCCCGCGCCGCCGACCCGGCCGCCGAGCGCCGCCGGCTGAATGAGGCCCTCCGCGAGGGCGGCGAGCAGCTCGAGGCGCTGATCCAGCACGCCCGCGGCGGCGAGGTCTCGCAGATCCTGTCGATGCACGAGGAGATGCTCGGCGACCCGGAACTCCATCAGGCCGCCCGCGAGGGCATCGACGAGGGCGCCTCCGCCGAGGCCGCCTGGTGGGAGGCGATCGACACCGCCGCCCAGGCCCAGGAGCGCCTGGCCGACAAGCTGCTCGCCGAACGCGCCGCCGACCTGCGCGACGTCGGCCGCCGGGTGCTGGGCATCCTGTGCCGGGTCGAGCTGCCCGAGCCGCCGGATCATCCCTACATCCTGGTCACCGACGACATCGGCCCGTCCGACGTGGCGCGCCTCGACACCAGCCGCGTGCGCGGCCTGCTGACCGCCCGCGGCGGCGCCACCGCCCACAGCGCCATCCTGGCCCGGGCGCTGGGCATCCCCGCCGTGGTCGGCGCCGGCGAGCGCATCCTGTCGCTTTCCAACGGCACCGAGCTGATCCTCGACGGCGAGCGCGGGGGGTTGTCCGCGGTGCGCTCGTCCGGGTGCGTGCTGGCTGGCAGCAGCCTGGCCGAGCGCCGCCGCCGCGAGGCCGAGGCCTGGGAGGCCCGCTTCGAGCCGGCCCGCACCCGCGACGGCCATCGCGTCGAGGTGGCCTCCAACCTCGGCAACACCGCCCACGCCGCCGATGCCGTGGAGCGCGGCGCCGAGGGCGTCGGCCTGCTGCGCACCGAGTTCGTGTTCATGGCCCACGCCTCGCTGCCGGACCTCGCGACCCAGATCGGCGAATACCGCGAGGCCCTCGACGCCCTCGACGGCCGCCCGCTGGTGGCACGCACCCTGGACGTGGGCGGCGACAAGCCGCTGCCCTACTGGCCGGTGCCCCAGGAGAGCAACCCCTTCCTCGGCCTGCGCGGCATCCGCCTGGCGCTGACCCGGCCCGAGGTGCTCGAGACCCAGCTCCGCGCGCTGCTGATGGCCGCCGCACCCTCGGCCGAGCCGAAGCGCGACGCCCGGCCGCTGCGCATCATGCTGCCGATGGTCAAGGACGTGGCCGAGTTTCGCGCCGCCCGCGCCATCCTCGACCGGCTGCTCGAGGAGCTGCCGGCCGGCGAGCGCAGCGACGACGTCCAGCTCGGGGTGATGATCGAGGTGCCCTCCAGCGCCCTGCTGGCGCCGACGCTCGCCGCCGAGGTCGACTTCTTCTCGGTCGGCACCAACGACCTGACCCAGTACACCCTGGCCATCGACCGCGACCATCCCGAGCTCTCGGCCCAGGCCGACGGCCTGCACCCGTCGGTGCTCAGGCTGATCGAGATGACCGTGGCCGCGGCCCACGCCGAGGGCAAGTGGGTCGGGGTGTGCGGCGAGCTGGCCAGTGACGCCACCGCGGTGCCGGTGCTGGTCGGCCTGGGCGTCGACGAGCTCTCGGTCAGCGCCCGCCAGGTGCCGCTGGTCAAGGCGCGGCTGCGCGAGTTCGACCTCGAGGAGGCCCGCGCCCAGGCCGCGCTGGCGCTCGCTCAGGCCACCGGCGAGGCGGTCCGCGACGCCCTGGAGGCCCGCTGATGGCTCGCCTGCTGACCCTGACCCTGAATCCGGCCCTGGACCTGTCGATATCGCTTGCGCGCCTGGCGCCCGGCGAGGTCAACCGCACCAGCGCCACCCACCTCGCGGCCGCCGGCAAGGGCGTCAACGTGGCCCGGGTGCTGGCGGCCCTCGGCCATGACGTCTGCGTCTCGGGCTTCCTCGGCGCCGACAACGACGGCCCCTTCCTGCGCGCCTTTGAGGCCGCGGGGCTCGAGGACGCCTTCCTGCGCGTGCCCGGCGAGACCCGCATCAACGCCAAGCTGGCCGAGGCCGACGGCCGGGTCACCGACGTCAACGGCCCGGGCCCGGCCATCGACGCCGAGGCCTGGCAGGCGCTGCTCGACCGGCTCGAGGCGCTGGCCGCCGATGACGCCCGCCGCCCCGAGGCGGTGGTGATCGCCGGCAGCCTGCCGCCCGGCGTCACGCCCGAGGCGCTGGCCGAGCTGATCGCGCGGCTGCGCGGCGCCGGCCTGCCGGTGTGGGTCGATACCAGCGGCCCGGCACTGGAAGCCGCCATCGCCGCCGGCCCCACCGCGGTCAAGCCCAACGAGCAGGAGCTCGCCGCCTGGGCCGGCATGCCCCTCGATAGCGAGGCCGCCCGCCTGACGGCCGCCCGCCGCCTGCACGAGGCCGGCATCGAGGAGGCGGTGCTCTCCGCCGGCGCCGAGGGCGTGCTGTGGGTCAGCCACCGCGGCGCCTGGCAGGCGCTGCCACCGGCCATGACCGTGGCCAGCACCGTGTGCGCCGGCGACACCCTGCTGGCCGCGCTGCTGCACGGCGTGCTCGAGGGCCACGCGCCCGACGAGGCGCTGCGCCTGGCCACCGCGCTGTCCGCCGAGGCGGTCCGCCATGTCGGCGTGGGCGACGCCCGCGCCACCGATTTCCCGTCACTCCAACAACAGACGCGCGTCCACCGCCTTGGCGGCGACGACGCCGGGGGAGCCCTCGCATGAACGTTATCCTCATCACCGCCTGCCCCAGCGGCATGGCCACCACCTTCCTCGCCGCCCGGCGCCTCGAGCAGGCCGCCGAGCGGCTGGGCTGGCAGGCTACCGTGGAGATGCACGGCGAGCTTGCGCCGGTGCAGCCGGTCTCAGCCGAGGCCATCGCGGCCGCCGACCTGGTCGTCGTCGCCGCCGACCACGTGCCGGACCCGCAGCGCTTCAAGGGCAAGTCGCTGTTCCGCGCCACCATCGACCAGGCGCTGCCCGACCCGGGCGGCTTCCTCGAGCGCGCCCGGCGCGAGGCCGAGGCCTTCGTGCCCGGCGGCGAGACCCATGCCACGCCGGCGCCCGAGGCCGGCGCGCCCGGCGGTCGGTCCATCGTCGCCGTCACCGCCTGCCCCACCGGGGTCGCGCATACCTTCATGGCGGCGGAGGCCCTGGCCGAGGCCGGCAGGGCGCTGGGCCATCCCATCCGCGTCGAGACCCAGGGCTCGGTGGGCGCCCAGGACCAGCTGACCGAGGCGGAGATCCGTGACGCCGAGGTGGTGATCCTGGCCTGCGACATCGAGGTCGACCCGACCCGCTTCGCCGGCAAGCGGATCTATCGCACCTCCACCGGCAGCGCGCTGAAGCAGCCGAAGCCGACCCTCGAGGCGGCGCTGGCCGAGGCCGCGGTGGAAGACGGCAGCGCCCCGGCGGCAGGCGGCGAGGCCAGGAAGAGCCTCAAGGAGCGCGGCGTCTACAAGCACCTGCTGACCGGGGTGTCCTTCATGCTGCCGATGGTGGTGGCCGGCGGCCTCTTGATCGCGCTGTCGTTCGTGTTCGGCATCGAGGCCTTCCAGGAGGAAGGCACCCTGCCCGCGGCGCTGATGCAGATCGGCGGCGGCACGGCCTTCGCGCTGATGGTGCCGGTGCTGGCCGGCTATATCGCCTATTCCATCGCCGACCGCCCCGGCATCGCCCCGGGCATGATCGGCGGCATGCTGGCCTCCGAGATCGGCGCCGGCTTCATCGGCGGCATCCTGGCCGGCTTCCTCGCCGGCTACGTGGCCAAGGCGGTGACCCGCTACGTCAGGCTGCCGGCCAGCGTCGAGTCGCTCAAGCCGATCCTGATCATCCCGCTGGTGGCGAGCCTGGTGACCGGCCTGACCATGATCTACATCGTCGGCGAGCCGGTGGCGGCGATCCTCTCCGGGCTGACCGCCTTCCTCGAGAACATGGGCTCCACCAATGCCCTGCTGCTGGGCGGGCTTTTGGGCGCCATGATGTGCTTCGACATGGGCGGACCGGTGAACAAGGCCGCCTACACCTTCGGCGTCGGCCTGCTGGCCTCCGAGACCTACGCGCCCATGGCGGCGATCATGGCCGCGGGCATGGTGCCGGCGATCGGCATGGGCCTCTCGAGCTTCGTCGCCAAGGCGAAGTTCTCCGAGCCCGAGCGCGAGGCCGGCAAGGCGTCGTTCGTGCTGGGCTTGTGCTTCATCAGCGAGGGCGCCATTCCCTTCGCCGCCAAGGACCCGCTGCGGGTGATCCCGGTCAGCATGGTCGGCGGCGCGGTGACCGGGGCGCTGTCGATGCTGTTCGGCGCCAAGCTGATGGCCCCCCACGGCGGCATCTTCGTGCTGCTGATCCCCAACGCCATCACCCCGGTGCTGCTGTACCTGGCGGCGATCGTCATCGGTTCGCTGATCACCGGCCTCGGCTACGCGGCGCTCAAGCGCGGCGGCCAGGCGGTGGCGGTCGAGGCCGGCGCCTGACGCCTCGCCTGACGACGGCCGACACGACAACGCCCCGGCAGGCCATGACGGCCTGCCGGGGCGTTGTCGTCTTCGGGCGAGCGTCGCGTGGGGGCTATTTCACGTGCACCGCCAGGCACTCGCGCAGCTGGCTGCATTCCTGCTGCTTGTGGCGGGCGAAGGCCAGCAGGGCCGTCTCGAGCTCCGGCGTGGCGTTGGTGTCCAGCAGCAGGCGCGACAGGCGGCTGGCCTCGTCGGCGGCGTCCAGCGCCTCCTTCAGCGCCTGGTCGACGCCCATGGCCTCGACCGTGGGAATCGCGGACGCCTCGTCGCGGCTGACGCAGGCGGTCAGCTCCATGCGCTCGGCGGCCTCGGTCAGGGCCTCGAGCTGCTGCTCGCACTCGGCGCCGAGATCGGCCACCACGCGGCTGATGTCGGCGTGGCGCTTGGCCAGCGCCTGGGCGAGCCGGCGGTAGCGCTGCAGGTCCCGACTCTCGAGGCCACTGGCCAGCGTCAGCCGATCCTGGGCGAGCAGGGTAAGCGGGGCGATATCGTTCATGGGTCGCTTCCTCGTGTTGTCGAAGGGACGGGCGCCGCGACGCGGGCGACGTCACCCTGACAAAGCAAGGGGCGGGCCAACTTCTCCATCACGCTGATTTCACACGCATTAGACTAACGTCTATGCCTCGAGCGCGCGGGCCGCGCACCGCCGTGGACGCGACACGCCCCGCCCTGATCGCCCGTGGTGCACGAAAAAAGCCCCGGCCATGATGGCCGGGGCGCAAGGACAGCCAGTGGCTGTCGAGAGAGAACCCGATAGGGTCGACCGAAAGACTCAGTGGTGGAAACGCTCCGCGGCCTCCTGGGCCAGCCGGCGGATGGCGTTCCAGTCCTCGGCCTCGACCAGCGACTTCGGCGTCAGCCAGGAGCCGCCCACGCACATCACGTTGGGCTGGGACAGGTAGTCGCCGGCGTTGTCCAGGCTGATGCCACCGGTCGGGCAGAAGCGCGCCTCGGGGATCGGGCCGGCGAAGGCCTTGAGCGCCTTGACGCCGCCGCTGGCCTCGGCGGGGAAGAACTTGAAGCGGCGATAGCCGTACTGCCAGCCGATCATCAGCTCGGAGACGGTGGCCACGCCGGGCAGCATCGGCACCGGGCTTTCCACGCCGTAGCGATAGAGCGCCTCGGTGGTGCCCGGGGTCACCACGAAGTCGGCGCCGACCTGCTCGGCCTGGCGATACTGCGCCGGGGTCAGCACGGTGCCGATGCCGACGCTGGCCTGGGGCAGCGCCTCCTTGATGCGGCGGGTGGCCTCCAGCGCGCAGTCGGTGCGCAGGGTCACCTCGAGCACGCTGAGGCCGCCTTCGACCAGGGCGGTGGCCAGCGGCACGGCATCTTCCACGCGCTGGATGGCGAGCACCGGGATCACCTCGGCCTTGAGGCAGATGCTGTCGATCTCGGTGGTGCGGGTGGAAGGCAGCTGCTTGTCGATGGTCATGGTCATGGCTCCAGAAAGGGGTCCGGGGCTCAGGGCGCCCAGTAGATGCCGAGCGGGCCGGCCAGGAAGGCGCGGATCGGCAGCGCCCGGGTGTCGTCGCCGGCCAGCGCACGGCCCAGCACCGTGCGCTTCTCCTCGCCGGTGATGTGCAGGAAGTGACGCGGGCAGCGGTGCAGCCGGTCGGCGCTCAGGGTGATGCGCGGCTGGGGCTGGCTCGGCGTGCGCACCGCCACCACCGAGTCGGCGGTGGACAGCGCCAGGCCAAGCTCCTGGCTGTCCGGGAACAGCGAGGCGGTGTGGCCATCGCCGCCCATGCCCAGGATCACCACGCTGGCCGGCCAGGACAGCGCCGCGAGGCGCTCGCCGACCTCGGCCACGCCCTCCTCGGGGGTGGCGGCGGCGCTGGTCAGCGGCACGAAGGTGGCCGCGGCGGCCGGCCCCTGCATCAGGTGGGCCCGCACCAGGCGGGCGTTGCTGTCGTCGGCGTCTTCCGCGACCCAGCGCTCGTCGGCCAGGGTCACGTCGACCCGGGACCAAGGCAGGTCCATGGCGGCCAGGGCCTCGAAGAACGGCACCGGGGTGGAACCGCCGGACACCACCAGCAGGGCGCGCTCGCGCTCGGCCAGGTCGGCCCGAAGGGCCTCGGCCACGGCCTCGGCGAGCTGCCGGGCCAGTTGCTCACGGGATTGGCTCATCTCAATAGTCCTCGTACCAGCTGCGACCGTCCTGGGTGATCATGGCGATGGAGGCCACCGGGCCCCAGGAGCCCGCCGGGTAGCGGCGCGGCGGCTCGGCGCGGTTGTTCCAGGCCTCGATCAGGCTGTCGCACCACTGCCAGGCGTGCTCGACCTCGTCGCGGCGCACGAACAGGTACTGCTGGCCCTTCATCACCTCGAGCAGCAGGCGCTCGTAGGCGTCCGGGATCCGCGCCTTGGGGAAGGCGCTGTTGAAGTCCAGGTGCAGCGGGCCGCGGCGCAGGCGCATGCCCTTGTCCAGGCCGCTGTCCTTGGTCAGCACCTCCAGCGCGATGCCCTCCTCCGGCTGCAGGCGAATCACCAGCTTGTTGGCGGCCAGGTCGCGCTGGTCCGGATCGAAGATGTAGTGCGGCTGCTGGCGGAAGTGGATGACGATCTGCGACATCTTGCCCGGCATGCGCTTGCCGGTGCGCAGGTAGAAGGGCACGCCCGCCCAGCGCCAGTTGGCCACCTCGGTCTTCATCGCCACGAAGGTCTCGGTGTGGCTCGAGATGTTGGCGCCTTCCTCGTCGAGGTAGCCCGGCACGGACTGGCCGTCGATGGTGCCGCCGATGTACTGGCCGCGGACCACGTCGCGCCCCAGCATCTCGTCGGTGAACGGCTTGAGCGCCTTGAGCACCTTGACCTTCTCGTCGCGGATGGCGTCGGCGTCGAGGTTGGCCGGCGGGTCCATGGCGATCAGGCACACCAGCTGCAGCAGGTGGTTCTGCACCATGTCGCGCAGCTGACCGGCCTCGTCGAAGTAGCCCCAGCGCCCCTCGATGCCGACCTTCTCGGCCACCGTGATCTCCACGTGGGAGATATGGTTCTGGTTCCACTGGGTGCCGAACAGCGGGTTGGCGAAGCGCAGCGCGATCAGGTTCTGAACCGTTTCCTTGCCCAGGTAGTGGTCGATGCGGTAGATGCTCGACTCGGGGAACACCGCGCCGATGGCGTCGTTGACCTCGGCCGAGGACGCGAGGTCATGGCCGATCGGCTTCTCCACCACCACGCGGCTCGTGGCGTCGAGGCTGCCGCTGGCGTCCAGGTGACGGCAGATGTCGCCGTAGATCTTGGCTCCCACCGACAGGTAGACCACCATCGGATGCTCGGCGCCCTGGCGCCATTCGCGGATGCCGGCGTAGCCCTCGGGCCTGGTGAAGTCGAGCTGCAGGAAGTCGAGCCGCGCCATGAAGCGGGCCAGCGCCTCGCGGTCGAGCTCCTCGGCCTTGACGTAGGTCTTCAAGGACTTCTCGACGCGCGCCTTGAAGGCGTCCACGTCCAGCTCCTGACGGGCCAGCCCCAGCAGCCGCGTGGCGGGATCGAGCAGCCCCTCGCGCTCCAGGTGGAAGAGCGCCGGAAAGAGCTTGCGCTGGGCCAGATCGCCGAGCGCTCCGAACAGGGCCAGATCGATTGCCGTGCCGAAATCGCCGAAGGAGCCTCCTTCCTGGGGCCGCTTGTGTTGGCTCATGACCACCCTCATCTGGTTAAATTAACAAAATAATAGCCTATCGCGCCGACCATCTCCAAAAACTTCTGTAAAATTACTACTAAATGCGGAGAGGCCCGAGCGGTCACGGCTGGCCGTTACCCGCCCGCGCGCGCTAGGATAGTGGACATAATGTAGTTAAATCACCACATCATATCGACACACCGGCGGCGACCGACGCCGCTACCGCTTCACGGAGACTCCCTCGCGCATGGTCAGTCACGATCTGCTGGACCGCATTCGCCGTCGCCTCGATGAGCTCAACCGATCCGAACGCAAGGTCGCCGACGTCATCCTCGCCGACCCCACCGCCGCCACCAGCATGAGCATCGCCAGCCTGGCCCATGCGGCCTCGGTCAGCGAGCCCACGGTCAACCGCTTCTGCCGCAGCTTCGACGCCAAGGGCTATCCGGACTTCAAGATCAAGCTGGCACAGAGCCTGGCCGGCGGCACGCCCTACGTCAGCCAGGCGGTGGAACCCGGCGATGCCGCGGCCGAATACACCGGCAAGATCTTCGGTGCCACCATCGCGGCGCTGGACATCGCCCGGCGCGAGGTCGACCCGGCGCGGGTCGAGCGGGTGGTCGACTACCTGACCCAGGCCAAGCAGCTGCACTTCTTCGGCCTGGGCGCCTCGGGCGCCGTGGCCCAGGACGCGCAGCACAAGTTCTTCCGCTTCAACATCCCGGTGTCGGCCTATATCGACGTGCTGATGCAGCGCATGATCGCCGCCGCCTGTCACACCGGCGACGTGGTGGTGATCATGTCCTATACCGGCCGCACCCGCGAGCTGGTGGACATCGCCCAGGTGGCGCGCAACAACGGCGCCGTGGTGCTGGGCATCACCGCGCCGGACTCGCCGCTGGCCGACGAATGCACCGAGACCCTGGCGGTCTCGGCGCCGGAGGACACCGACCACTACATGCCGATGACCTCGCGCATGATCCAGCTGGCGCTGATCGACGTGCTGGCCACCGGCGTGACCCTGCGCCGCGGCGAGGACTTCCTGCCCCACCTGAAGAAGATCAAGGACAGCCTGCGCGAGACCCGCTACCCGATGGGCGACGCCGGCTGAGGGCTATCCCTACCACGACACAGCCCACCCGGGGACAAGCTGGCGCGAGGGGTTTTTGACAAGGATGTCAAAAGTAGCGCCCAGGGAAGGGTTCACAGCGCCCTCGCATAAGCTTGTCGCCGGAGAGCTCCTCCCATTCGTCGTTTCCCGGCGCTGGCGCCTCACCCCAGACGCAGCGTCGGCTCGGCGAGCCCCGGCACCGCGAGATCGGCGACGAACAGATCGCCGGCGCCGGGCTCGCGGGCCCGCTGCTCGGCGCTCATGCCCTCGCGGGCGGTGGTGATGTAGAGCGAGGCCAGCCCCGGGCCGCCGAAGGCCGGGCAGGAGGGCTGGGAGACGGGAACGGAGATGGCGCCGATCTCGCGGCCCTCGCGGTCCAGGCGCACCACCCGGCCGGCGCCCCACAGCGCCAGCCACATGGCGCCCTCGGCGTCGATCACCGCCCCGTCGGGATTGCCCTCGCGCCGAGTGACGTCCCCCCACGGCTCGGGCTCGCCGACCGGCCAGCCCTCGGCGTCCAGCGCCCAGCGATAGACGATGCCGCGCGCCGTGTCGGCGAAGTGGGCGTGCTCGCCCTGAGGCGAGAAGCAGATCGCGTTGGGAATCGTCAGCCCGGTCCTGAGCCGCGAAAGCTCGCCGCGATGCAGCCGGTAGAGGCTGCCCGCGCCGTCCTCGGCGCCCCGGCCCATGCTCGACAGCCACAGGCTGCCATGACGATCCACCCGCGCGTCGTTGCTGCGGGTGGCGGCGTTGTCGGCCTCGAAGCCCATCAGCCGTTCGATCGCGCCGGAGGCGGGGTCCAGACGGCTCAGGCGATCCTCGCCCACCACCAGCATCCCGCCGTCGTCCAGCGGCGCGGCCAGCGAGGCCATGTGGTCGAGGTCGATCACGCCGGTCTCGCCGCTCTCCGCCTCCAGCCAGTGCAGCCGCCGGCCGAGGATGTCGCACCACACCAGGCGGCCGGACGCGGCGTGCCACTGGGGCCCCTCGCCCAGCTCGCAGCCGCCGGCCGCCGCCATACGCGCCGCTTCGCTCATGACGCCGGATCCGCGGCCCGCCAGGCCTCGACCAGCTGGCGCGCCCGCTCGCCGACCTCCTCGGCGCCGAGGCCGGGCTTGTAGAGGGCGCTGCCGAGCCCGGCGCCGTCGACGCCGGCGGCCCGCCACTGGGCGAAGTTGTCGACGCCGATGCCGCCCACGGCATAGAGCGCGGTGCCCGCCGGCAGCACGGCGCGCACCGCCTTCATGCCCTCGAGTCCGACCTGCACCGCCGGGAACAGCTTGAGCGCCGTGGCGCCGGCGTCCAGGGCATCGAAGGCCTCGGAGGGCGTGACGATGCCGGGATAGGACGCCATGCCCAGCCGGCGGGTCTCCTCGATCACCGCCGGGCGGCAGTTGGGCGACACGATCAACCGGCCGCCGGCCGCGTGCACGTCGCGCACCTGCTCGGGCGTCAGCACGGTGCCGGCGCCGACCGCGGCACGATCGCCCAGCGCCTCGGCCAGGCGGCGGATGCTCTCCAGCGGCTCGGGGGAGTTCAGCGGCACCTCGAGGCGGTCGAGGCCGGCGGCGAGCAGCGCCTCGCCGACGTCGACGGCCTCGTCGGGGGTGATGCCGCGCAGGATACCGATCAGCGGAAGGGACATGGAACGAGACTCCTGTTCAGTCATGGTCAGGGGAAGCGTGTGCGAGGGCGGCCTGGGCCAGGCCGAGGCCGGCCAGCACCGCGCGCTGGTTGGCGATGATCTCGCTGTCGTGGCCCAGCGCCGAGAGCGCCAGGGCGTAGCGACGGCACAGCGCCTCGCCGCCGATCAGCCGCACGCCCTGGCCCGCGGTGAGATGACGGCAGGCACCGGCCAGCTCCAGGCCGATGGCGAGCCCGGAGAGCCTGGCCGCCAGCACGGCGCCGCGGGCCTCGCCGCCCGGCAGGGCGTCGTCGAGCAGGTCCATGGCGCGCAGCCCGAACAGCGTCCGGGTGAAGGCCTCCGGCGCGGCGGCGGCCTCGGCCACGGCGGCGGTGAAGGCCTCGCGGCAGGCCGCGTCCTCGAGATCGTCCTCGGAGAGCGAGTGGGTCAGCACCGACTGACTGGCCAGCAGGCGATAGAGCTCGCCGGTCAGGTAGGTGTGGAAGCCCTGCACGCGGCCGTCCTCGAGCGTCGCCCACTTGGCGTGGGTGCCGGGCAGACACACGAGGCCGGAGACGCCGGGCGCGAGGGCCGCGAGCCCCGCGAGCTGGGTCTCCTCGCCGCGCATCACGTCGAAGCCGCCGGCGTCCGCGCCCTGGCACAGGCCAGGCAGCAGGCGCACGTCGAGGCGCGCATCCTCGACGGCCGGGCGCACCGCGCCCTCGGCCAGGGCGTCGAGCGCGGTGGGCACCGGCCGGTACGGCGCCTCGCGCCAGCCCTGGCGGGCGCCGGCCATGCCGCAGACCAGCACCGTGACGCGGCCCTCGGCGGGCAGCCAGTCGCCGATGACGGCCAGCAGCGCCGGCTCATAGTCGGCCGGGGCCAGACCCAGCATGCCGCGGGCGGCCTCGGCCTCGGCCAGCACCTCGCCGCCCGCGCCCAGGGCCCAGGCGCGCAGGTTGCTGGAGCCCCAATCGACGGCGACCCAGGCCAGCCGCATGGAAATCGCTTGCGTCATCTCGGCCTCGCTTACCATTCGGCGATGGAGCCGTCGTCATGGGTCCACACCGGGTTGCGCCAGCGGTGGCCCACCTTGGCGCGCTCCTCGACGAAGGCCTCGTCGATCTCCACGCCCAGCCCCGGCCCCTGGGGAATGGCGCAGAAGCCGTCCTCGATGCCGAGCGCCGACTTGTCGACCAGGTAGTCGAGCACGTCGTTGTCCTTGTTGTAGTGGATGCCCATGCTCTGTTCCTGGATGAAGGCGTTGTGGCTGACCGCATCCACGTGCAGCGAGGTGGCGAGCGTCAGCGGGCCGAGCGGGCAGTGCGGGGCCATGGCCACGTCGTGGGCGGAGGCCAGGGCGGCGATCTTCAGGCCCTCGCTGATGCCGCCGCAGTGCGAGAGGTCGGGCTGGACGATGTCGATCATGCCGTCGGCCAGCAGGTCGCGGAACTCGAAGCGGGTGTGCAGGCGCTCGCCGGTGGCCAGCGGATAGCCGAGCCCGCCGGCGATGTGCTTGAGGCAGGGCAGGTGCTCGGGGGCCACCGGCTCCTCGACGAACATCGGATGGAAGGGCTCCAGCTCGCGCAGCAGCGCCTTGGCCATGGGCCGGTGCACGCGGCCGTGGAAGTCGATGCCGATGCCGACGTCGGGGCCCACCGCCTCGCGGGCCTCGGCGACCCGCGCCACGGCCTCGTCGATCTTCTTGTGGGAATCGACGATCTGCAGCTCCGGGGTGCCGTTCATCTTGAAGGCGGTGAAGCCCTGGTCGACCAGCGCCCTGGCGCCCTCGCCCACGTCGCTCGGCCGGTCGCCGCCGGTCCAGGCGTACATGCGCATCTTGTCCCTCACGGCGCCGCCCAGCAGCTGGTGCACGGGCACGCCCAGGTCGCGGCCCTTGAGGTCCCACAGCGCCTGGTCGATGCCGGCGATGGCGCTCATCAGGATCGGCCCGCCGCGGTAGAAGCCGGCGCGGTACAGGGTGTTCCACAGGTGCTCGATGCGGTGCGGGTCCTGGCCGATCAGGTAGTCGGACAGCTCGTGGACCGCGGCCTCGACGGTGGCGGCGCGCCCCTCGATGACCGGCTCGCCCCAGCCGTAGACGCCCTCGTCGGTCTCGATCTTGAGAAACAGCCAGCGCGGCGGCACCTGCCAGGTCTTGAGTCGGGTGATCTTCATGGATGGCTCCTTTCTGAAAGCATGAACGGTCAAGCGTGAACGGCCGCCGCGGGGCGACCGCCGGTATCAGTCGGCGCGGGCGCCGGTCTCGGTGTCGACGCCCAGGTCGCGGGCGGTGCGGCCCAGCACCTCGCGGGCGGCCCGGGCGGCGCGCGGCCCGTCGCCGTCCCTGATCGCCTCGAGCACCGCGCCGTGGCGTTCCAGGCTGTCGCCGAGGCCGTCGTCGCCGCGGGCGGGACGCTGGGAGTGCTGCACCAGGGCCAGGATCGACGGCCGCAGCAGGTGGCCCATCTGGCGCCAGATCAGGTTGTGGCTGGCCTCGTAGATGGCCTCGTGGAAGGCCACGTCGTACTCCACGTGCTGGGCGGCCTGCTGCGAGGCGTCGGCGGTCGCCGCCATGCCGCGAAAGGCCGCCTCGAGGCGGGCCAGATCGTCGGGGCCGGCGGCGCGGGCGGCCAGCTCCGCCACCACCGGCTCGGCGGAGTAGCGAAAGGCCAGCAGCTCGCGCACCAGCTGCGGCTGGGGATGCGCCAGGCCAACCAGCCAGTCGCTCATCTGCGGGTCGAGCAGGTGCCAGTCGCCGACCTCGCGCACCCGGGTGCCGCGCCCGGCGGTGCGCTCGAGCAGGCCGGCGGCGGTCAAACTGGCCAGGGCGTTGCGCACCAGGTTGCGGCTGACGGCGCAGTGGGCGGCGATGTCCAGCTCTTTGGGGAAGGCGTCGCCGGGCTGCCAGTCGCCGCCCAGCAGCGCCCGGGCCAGTCGCCGCGCCAGCGCATCGGCATCGCCCTGATGCGGGCCCAGTGCCTCGAGACTCATCGATCGCTCCCCATGGCCGAGTGGCGTCAGCGCAAAATGTCTGACATTTATCGCGAGAGTGTAAGCCCAACCACACCCCCGCGTCATGCGCCTTTGGTCCAATGGCTCCCGGTCGACGGACTTGCCATGCCCGCCACCAGCCACAACAATACCCCTCCCGATTCCTTCCAGGAGACCGCCCATGCGCTGGATCGCCGCTTCCGCCGCCGCCCTCGCCCTGCTCGCCCAGGGTGCGGCCGCCGACACCTTCCGCTTCACCGCCATTCCCGACGAGGACCAGTCGCGTCTGGTCGAGCGCTTCTCCAAGGTCGCCGACTACCTCGAGGAGCGGCTCGACGTCGAGGTGGAGTACGTGCCGGTGAAGTCCTACGGCGCGGCGGTCACCGCCTTCCGCAACGACCAGGTCCAGCTGGCCTGGTTCGGCGGTCTCTCCGGCGTCCAGGCGCGCCGCCTGGTGCCGGACTCCCGGGCCATCGCCCAGGGCGCCGAGGACGCGGCCTTCGAGACCTACTTCATCGCCCACCGGTCGACGAGGCTGGAAGACGGGGACCAGTTGCCCGACGCGGTCGAGGGCATGAGCTTCACCTTCGGCTCCAAGACCTCCACCTCCGGGCGCCTGATGCCCGAGCACTACCTGCGCCAGCGCTTCGGCGAGGCCCCGGACGAGATCTTCTCCCGGGTCGGCTTCTCCGGTGACCACTCGCGCACCATCGCCCTGGTCGAGGCCGGCACCTACGAGCTGGGCGCGGTCAACTACGCGGTGTGGGACGCCGCCGTGGAGGACGGCCGCGTCGACACCGACCAGGTGCAGGTGATCTGGACCACGCCGAGCTACCCGGACTACCAGTGGACCCTGCGCGGCGACGCCGACGAGCGCTACGGCGAGGGCTTCTCCGACCGGGTCCGCGCGGCGCTGCTGGAGATGGACGACCCCGCGCTGCTCGACAGCTTCCCGCGCTCGGCCTTCATCCCCGCCGACAACGCCATGTACGCGCCGATCGAGGACGTGGCGGAAGAGCTCGGCCTGCTGCGCTGATGGCGCCGACGGAACACACGAACGAGCCATTGCTGACGCTCGACGGGGTCGATCTCGGCCACGGCGAGCGGGTGGTGCTGCCCCGGGTGCATCTGCACCTGGCACGCGGCGAGCGCGTCGCCCTGCTCGGCCCCAGCGGCGCCGGCAAGTCCACGCTGCTGGCGGCGCTGCGGGAGCGGCTTGGCGGGGCGGTCGCCTGGTGCCCGCAGCATCACGGCCTGGTGCCGGGGCTGGCGGTCTATCACAACGTCTACATGGGCCGGCTCGCCGAGCATTCGGCGCTGGCCAACCTGTGGAACCTGGTGCGGCCGCTGCGCGGCCCCTGGGGCGAGGTGGCCGCGCTGTGCGAACTGGTCGGCCTGGACGGGCTGATGCGCCGCCCCGTGGGCCAGCTGTCCGGCGGCCAGCGCCAGCGCACCGCCATCGCCCGAGCGCTCTACCAGCAGCGGGAGGTGTTCCTCGGCGACGAGCCGGTGGCCAGCGTCGATCCCCACCAGGCCCACCGCCTGCTGGGACTGATCGAGCAGCGCCACACCACCAGCGTGATCGCCCTGCACCAGCGCGAGCTGGCGCTGACCCGCTTCGACCGCGTCTGGGGCCTGCGCGACGGCCGGCTGGTGATCGACGCCCCGGCCTCCACGCTGAGCCTTGACGACCTCGACGCCCTCTATCCGGACGCCGACGATACCGCCGCGTCAGCCGAGGCGCCCGAGCCCGCGGCGCCCTCGCCGGCGTCTCTGCCCTGCTCCCGGGGGCGCGCATGAGCGATGCCGCCCTGCCGCGCCGGCCGGCCTGGCTGGCCGGCCGCGCCACGGGCCCGCGCCTGGCCCGCCATACCCTGACGCTGATCGCCCTGGCGCTGCTGCTTGCGCCGCTGGCCGATCTGTCGGTGGTCACCCGCGACCCCTGGACGGAACTCGGACGGATGCTCCAGGGCCTGGCCTGGCCCGACTTCGCTTCCGTCGAGTCGCCCTTCCACGCCCTGGGGCTGACCGTCTCGGTGGCGCTGTGGGGCACGCTCGCGGGCGTGGTGCTGGGCTTCCCGCTGGCGCTGCTGTTCGCCCGTTCACGGCTGGTGCGCGCCGGCTGCGCCTTCGTGCGCGCCATCCACGAGCTGTTCTGGGCGCTGCTGTTCCTGCAGGTGTTCGGGCTCTCGGCGCTGACCGCCCTGGCGGCGCTGGCGATTCCCTACGCCGGCATCTTCGCCAAGGTGTTCGCCGAGATCCTCGAGCAGACCCCGCGCGCACCGGCCGATGCCCTGCCGCCCGGCGTCGGCCGGCTGTCGCGCTTCCTCTACGCCGAGCTCCCGCTGGCCTGGACCCAGCTCGCCGCCTACATCCGCTACCGCTTCGAATGCGGCCTGCGCGCCAGCGTGCTGCTGGGCTTCGTCGGCCTGCCGACGCTCGGCTTCCAGCTCGAGACGGCCTTCCGCGAGGGCCGCTACCCGGAGGCCGGCGCCCTGCTGTGGTGCTTCTACCTGCTGATCGCCACCCTGCCCTGGTGGAGCCACCGGCGGCTGGTGCCGCTGCTGCTGGTCGGCGGCGTCTTCCTGCTCGGCCCCTGGCCGGCGGTGGACGGCGGGCTCTTGTGGCGCTTCGTCAGCCAGGACCTGTGGCCCGCGCCGCTGCTGGCCGGCGACGGGGCGGGGCTGGTCGACTGGTTCGCCAGCATCCCCGAGCTCGCTCCGGCCATCGGCAACACCCTGCTGCTGGCGCTGCTCGGCACCGTCGGCGCGCTGCTGGTGGCGATGGCGCTGTGGCCGCTGGCCAGCCGCCACTTCGGCCATCCCGCGAGCCGGCTGGCCGGCCGCGGGCTGCTGGTGCTGCTGCGATCGACGCCGGAGCTGATGCTGGCCTTCGTCTTCCTGCTGCTGCTCGGCCCCTCGCTGCTGCCCGCCTGGCTGGCCCTGGCGCTGCACAACGGCGCCCTGATCGCCTTCCTCGTCGCCCGCCACGCCGACGGTCTGGAGCCCGGCATGCCGGGGCTGCCCGCCTCGGGCCGGCTGGCCTACGAGCTGCTGCCGCGGGTCTATCCGAGCCTGCTGGCCCTGCTCTACTACCGCGCCGAGGTGATCCTGCGCGAGACGGCGATCCTCGGCATGCTGGGGGTGGCGACGCTGGGCTACTACATCGACGAGAACTTCCAGTACCTGATGTTCGACACGGCGGCCTTCCTGCTGCTGGTCACCGCCGGCCTCAACATCGCCGTGGATGCGCTCTCGCGCCGGCTCAGGCCGCGGGAGGTGCCGCAGGAAGACCCCTGCCTGCGCTGAACCGATCCCCCCGCCGTCCCGCCAACGAAAAAGGCCGACGCGTTCGCGTCGGCCTTTTTCCGTTTCATGGCCGCTCCCCGGGAGCGGCGGCTCGAACGCCGGCTCAGGCGTCCTTCACCAGCGCGGTGACCGTGATCTCCACGCGCAGCTCATCGGCCGGCATCGGGGCACAGACGCAGGTGCGGGCCGGGGCATGGCCCTCGGGCACCCAGGCGTCCCACACGGCGTTCATGGCCGCGAAGTCGCCACCGTCCTTGAGATAGATCGTCGCCGAGAGCAGATGCTCGCGGTCGGAGCCGATCTCGGCGAGCAGCGCATCGACCCGCGCCAGCATGCTCTCGGTCTGCGCGGTGATGTCGCCCTCGCGGGCCTCGGGGCCGGCCACCTGGCCGCACAGGTAGGCCACGCCGTTGTGGATCACGGCACGGCTCATGCGGGCCTTGGTGTCATGGCGCTGGATGGTCATGGCATCGCTCCTGAAGTCGAGGAATGAAGGGCCCATGATCTTACCGCAGCACGAGGGCGGACGATCCGTCATGCTCACCAAAATTCCTCCCCATGACAGTGATATTCGCCAACTTTTAAAACCTGATCAGAAATATCACTCGCATGGACGGCGCAACCTTCATGCATCCCCTGTCTTCGTCGGCATCGCGGCCGCCGAGCGCTCGTCGCGCTGTAAGCCATTCCCCGGCGACCCGACAGAGAGGGGCGCAACGCGACATCGCCAAGAGCGCACCCGACGACCCAGAGGAGAAATCCCATGAAGCGTTCCACCATGCTGGCTGCCGTGTTCACCACCGCCATCGCCCAGGCGGGCGCCATGAGCGCCGCCCAGGCCCAGGAAGGCGAAGCCATGGAGAAGTGCTACGGCGTGGCCCTGGCCGGCCAGAACGACTGCAAGGCGGGCCCGGGCACCACCTGCGCCGGCACCTCCACCGTGGACTACCAGGGCAACGCCTGGACGCTGGTGCCGGAAGGCACCTGCACCAGCATCGAGACGCCCCACGGCATGGGCAGCCTGAGCGAGATCGAGCGTCCCTGAGCCCAGCCCCAATCGGAAGCCCTCCCGGCCCGCCGCGCGGCGGGCCGGCCCCCGAGGAGATCGCCATGTCGCTGCCCCCTTCCCTCTCATTGCCCCCCGGTGCCGTGGGCATCGGCCTCAAGCCGCAGCATGCACCGGCGCTGCTCGCCGCGCCCCGGCGTGCGGACTTCCTGGAACTGCACGCCGAGAACCACATGAGCGCCGGCGGCCCCGACCGCGAGCGGCTCCAGGCCCTGGCCGAGCGCTACCCGCTCTCGGTGCACGGCGTGGGGCTGTCGCTGGGCGGCGCCGAGCGCCCCGATGCGGCTCATCTGGCGCGGCTCGCCCGGCTGGTGGACAGGCTCCAGCCGGCGCTGGTGTCGGAACACCTGGCCTGGAGCCGGCTCGACGGCGACTGCTACAACGACCTGCTGCCGGTGCCGCTCACCGAGGAGAGCCTGGCGCTGCTCGCCCGCAACATCGACATCGTCCAGCAGGCCCTGGGACGCCGGCTGCTGATCGAGAATCCCAGCCTCTACGTGACGATCCCGATCAACACCCTCGACGAGGCCGACTTCCTCACCGAGCTGGTGGCCCGCACCGGCTGCGGGCTGCTGCTGGATCTCAACAATGCCTATATCAGCGCGTTCAACCTGAACCGCGACCTCGACGCCTACCTGGGCGCCCTGCCCTGGCATGCCGTGGGCGAGCTGCACCTGGCCGGCCACAGCCTGGACACCGCCGTCGACCCGCCGCTGCGCATCGACGATCACGCCGGCCCGGTCACCGAGGCCGTCTGGTCGCTGTATCGCCGCTGGGTGCCCTCCGCCCCCGAAGCGCCGACCCTGATCGAGTGGGACGCCGAGGTGCCGACGCTGGAGCGCTGGCTCGAGGAGGCCGAGCGGGCCCGCGCTCATCGGGCCGCCGACCTGCCGGCGGCATCGACGGCCACGCTGACGAGGATGCCGGCATGAGCGCCCTGGCCGAGTGGCAGCGACGCTTCGCCGCCGCCCTGCGCACTCCCGATGCCGCCCCCGATGCCGCTCCCATGGACGACGGGGCCGCCGAGCTGGGCCGGCCCGCCGGGCTCGACGTCTATCGCAACAACGTGCGCCAGAGCCTGATCGAGGCGCTGGCCACCGCCTTTCCCCATACCCGCACGCTGCTCGGCCCGCGCTATTTCGCCGCCGCGGCCGGCGACTACGCCCGCGATCACCTGCCCCGGGAGCCGCGGCTGTCTCACTACGGCGCCGGCTTCGCCGACTTCCTCGACGACCTGCCGCCGCTGGCCGGTTATCGCTACGCGAGCGACGTCTGCCGGCTGGAGCGCGCCCGGCTCGACGTCGGCCCTGCCGCCGAGGCGCCGGTCCTGGACGCCACCCGGCTGGCCGAGCATCCCGACCCGGCACGCCTTTGCGTGACGCCGCGGCCGGCCACCCGGCGGGTGCGCTGTCGCTTCGCGGTGGGTGCGCTGTGGCAGCGGCTGGAGCGCGGCGAGGCGCCGGGCGAATCCGTCGCCGCCGGCGAGGAGGACTGGCTGGCGGTGCGCCGCGGCGAGCAGGTGCTGCTGACGCCCGTCGACGCCGTCACCGCCGCGCTGTATGGCAGGCTTCGGGCGCCTCGAGACACGGCGCTGGGCGACGCGCTGGCGGCGGTCGCCGAGGCCCACGGCGAGACGGCGGCCGGCGAGGCGCTGGGCACCCTGCTCGGCCTCGGCGCGCTGTGCGAGCGCCATGCTGCGCCCGATGATGACGAGCCGAACGAGGAGGCCGCCCCATGAACATGCCGATATCACCGCTCAGGTTCTACTATCGACGCCTGGAGCCGGCCCTCGATCGGCTGCCCGTCGATCTCGTGGCCCTGCTGGCACGCCTCGTGCTCGGCAGCGTCTTCTTCCGCTCGGCGCTGACCAAGGTCGACGGCGTCACCATCAGCCAGAGCACCTTCTTCCTGTTCGAGCACGAGTACGCCCTGCCGCTGATCTCGCCGGTGCTCGCCGCCTGGCTGGCGACGCTGGCCGAGTTCGGGCTGTCGCTGCTGCTGTGGGCGGGCCTGGCGACCCGCCTGGCCGCCCTGGGGCTGCTGATCATGACGCTGGTGATCCAGACCTTCGTCTATCCCGATGCCTGGGTCACCCACGGCCTCTGGGCCACGGGGCTGCTGACCCTGCTGCTGCGCGGCCCCGGCGCGCTGTCGCTGGACCGGCTGCTGGGCCGTTGGGTGTCGGCGGCCTGACGCGGCACGCCCCGGGCCACGCCGGGCAGCGCCAGGGGCCCCCGCGGGGCGATGGCTCATGGTGTGCGCCCGGTGCCGACGCACAACGCTTGCAGGGCACGATGACACGAAAAGGCCCCGCCGTGGCGGGGCCCTGAAGAGCGATGGCGCGGCTCAGCGCAGCAGCAGCACCGGCTCGCTGGCGTGGCGCAGCATCTCGGTGGTGGTGCTGCCCACCAGCAGGTGGCGGATGCGGGAATGGCCGTAGGCGCCCATCACCACCAGATCGATGTCGTGCTCCTGCTTGTAGGCACGCAGGGTCTCCTCCACCTCGCCGGCGCGGATCGCGCCCTCGGCCTCATGGCCGGCCTCGCGCAGGGTTGAGAGCGCCCAGTCGAGCTGGGAGCGGTTGTCGCCGGTCTCGGCGCCGACGATCACCACGTGGCAGGCGATGCCGGAGAACAGCGGGCTCTTCGCCAGCAGCTCGACGCCCTTGCGCGTGGTGTTGCTGCCGTCGAAGGCGATCATCACCTGCTCGGGGCGCTTGAAGGCCTGGGGCACCACCAGGATCGGTCGATGCTGGCCGCGCACCACCCGCTCGAGGTTGGAGCCCAGGTGCTCGCTGTCCTGATGGGCGCTGCCGCCGCGCTTGCCCACCACCAGCAGGCGGATTTCGTCCTCCAGCTCGGCGAGGGTCTCGACCAGGGTGCCGTTGCGCTGGCGGCTGCCGGGCTCCGCCACGCCGTCCGCGACGGCGCGCTCCTGGGCCGCCTTGAGCATCAGTCGGCCCTGCTCCTGGGCCACCTTGGCGCGCTGCTCGTCGAGCTGCGACAGCTCCTCGAGCAGATGCTCGCGGGAGCCGAGCCCGATGTTGCCGGAGAGATCGGCCTCGGCGGTCTGCGGATGATTGTCGACCACGTGCAGGAAGGTCAGCGGCGCCTCGAGCGCCAGGCTGGCCCAGGCGGCGTAGTCGCAGACGCCCTCGGAAAACTGCGAGCCGTCGATGGCGGCCATCACCTGTTCTGTCATCTGTCTGTCCTGAAGCTGGCGTGGATTGTCTGGCTTTCGTTCTACACCATCCGGCCGCCCCGTCACAGGGGCGGCCGCCGACGGGCGGCTCAGTGGCCGCCCATCAGCTTCTCGACGGCTTCCGGGTCGTCGTGGATGGCATAGCGGTCGACGATGGTGGCGCTGGCCTCGTTGAGGCCGACCAGCTCGACCTCGGTGCCCTCGCGGCGGAACTTGATCACCACCCGGTCCAGCGCCTGCACGGCGGTGATGTCCCAGAAGTGCGCCCGTGACAGGTCGATGGTGACCTTCTCCACGCTCTCCTTGAAGTCGAAGGCGCGGCCGAAGCGCTCGGAGGAGGCGAAGAACACCTGCCCCACCACGCGATAGACGCGGCGGCTGCCCGCCTCGGCCTGCTCGACGCCGATGTAGAGGATGTTGCCGACCTTGTTGGCGAAGAACAGCGCCGCCAGCAGCACGCCGACGAACACGCCCATGGCCAGGTTGTGGGTGCCCACCGTGACCGCCACGGTGGCCAGCATCACCAGGTTGGAGGACAGCGGGTGCTTCTTCAGGTCGCGGATCGAGGCCCAGCTGAAGGTGCCGATGGAGACCATGATCATCACCGCCACCAGCGCCGCCATGGGAATCTGCGACACCCAGTCGGAGAGGAACACCACCATGATCAGCAGCATCACGCCGGCGAACAGGGTCGAGAGGCGACCGCGGCCGCCGGATTTGATGTTGATCACCGACTGCCCGATCATCGCGCAGCCCGCCATGCCGCCGAGCAGGCCGGTGCCGATGTTGGCGATGCCCTGGCCCTTGCACTCGCGGTTCTTGTCGCTCTCGGTGTCGGTCAGGTCGTCGACGATGGTGGCGGTCATCATCGACTCCAGCAGGCCCACCACGGTGAGCATGATGGCGTAGGGGAAGATGATCGACAGGGTCTCGAGGTTGAGCGGCACGTCCGGCCACAGGAACACCGGCAGGGTGTCGGGCAGCTCGCCCATGTCGCCCACGGTGTTGATGTCGAGGCCGGTGATCATGGCCACGGCGGTCAGCACCAGGATGCACACCAGCGGCGACGGCAGCGCCTTGCCGATCACCGGCAGGTAGGGGAACAGGTAGATGATGCCGAGGCCCGCCGCGGTCATGGCATACACATGCCAGGTGACGTTGGTCAGCTCCGGCAGCTGCGCCATGAAGATCAGGATCGCCAGGGCGTTGACGAAGCCCGTCACCACCGAGCGCGAGACGAAGCGCATCAGGTCGGCCAGGCGCAGGTAGCCGGCGACGATCTGCAGCGCGCCGGTGAGCAGGGTCGCGGCCAGCAGGTACTCGAGCCCGTGCTCCTTGACCAGCGTGACCATCAGCAGCGCCATGGCGCCGGTGGCCGCCGAGATCATGCCCGGCCGGCCGCCGGCGAAGGCGATGATCACCGCCATGGAGAAGGAAGCGTAGAGGCCGATCTTGGGATCGACGCCGGCGATGATCGAGAAGGCGATGGCCTCGGGAATCAGCGCCAGGGCGACGACGATGCCCGACAGGAGATCGCCCTTGATGTTGGAGAACCAGTCTTGCTTGAGGGATCGAGTCATGCTGCGGTCCAGTCGAGGGTGGAGGTGGATGCCATGAAGGCGTCAGGGTCGTGTCATGCGCAGCTCTTCCCGGCCTCGCGAGGAGGCCGATGCCGTGGCGCGGGTCGAGCGCCGAGGCCTGTCGAGCGCGCGGTGGCGCTGCTGGAAAGAGACTGACGGTGCAAGGCGGGCGCGGGGCGCCCAGGACATCGAGACGATGCCCGGCCGCGATGACATCGTGAAGACGTCATCGCGGCCCGAATTCGGGAGGGAAAGGCTAGGGCGGCGTGGCCAGCCCGGAACGAGAGGGCATCACGGTATGTCGGTTCCCTTGCGTTGGATCGACGAGACACCGGGCTGATCCGGCTATCCCGTCAGGAGCGCGGGAGTCTACCAGACCCGCCGGATCGCTGCATCCGGCGAGACCCGAAGATCGACGAGGGGCGCCGGGGACAGGTCGTAGAGGGGGTTTTTGCCATGGATGGCAAAAGTAGCGCCCACGGATGGATTCACAGCGCCACTCGCCGGTCCGGCGCTCCGGGACCTGTCGACGGATCAGCCCCGAGGACACGATGACTGTTCATGCTGCCGCCTGCCATCACTGATTCCCCTGGTCACCGACGGCGCCGGCCATCGACTTGAAGGCGTCCACCAGGTCGATGGGCAGCGGCACCACGATGGTCGAGGCGTTCTTGTTGCTCATGTCGCTCATGGTCTGCAGGTAGCGCAGCTGCAGCGCCATCGGATTGGCGGACATGACGTTGGCGGCCTCGAGCAGCTTCTGCGAGGCCTGCAGCTCGCCCTCGGCGTGGATCACCTTGGCGCGGCGCTCGCGCTCCGCCTCGGCCTGGCGGGCGATGGCGCGGATCATGCTGTCGTCCAGGTCGACGTGCTTGATCTCCACGTTGGCCACCTTGATGCCCCAGCTCTCCGCCGAGGCGTCGATGATCTCCTGGATGTCGTCGTTGAGCCGGTCGCGCTCGGAGAGCATCTCGTCCAGGTCGTGCTTGCCGAGCACCGAACGCAACGTGGTCTGGGCCAGCTGGCTGGTGGCGTTGACGTAGTGCTCGACCTGGATGATCGCCCGCTCCGGGTCCACCACCCGGAAGTAGAGCACCGCGTTGACCTTCACCGTGACGTTGTCCTGGGAGATCACGTCCTGCTCGGGCACGTCCATGGTGATCACCCGCAGATCGACCACCTGCATCTTCTGGATGCCCGGGATGATGATGAACAGCCCCGGCCCCTTCACCGCCTGGAAGCGCCCGAGGAAGAACACCACGCCGCGCTTGTACTCCGGCAGGATGCGGATCGAGGCCGCGATCAGCATCAGCACCAATACCAGCGGCACGAGATAGGAAATCAGCATGTCGTGTCTCCTTTCGGTTTCAAGGGCGTATCGGTTTCAGGGACGTATCGGCCCCAGGGTCGAGACACCTCGCGCTATCGGCGCTCGGCGGCCGCGGCCCGAAGCGGCTCGACGTCGACGGTGAGCCCGTCGATGGCGACCACCCGCACCGTCTGTCCGCGGCGCAGCGGCTGCTCGCTGCGAGCCTTCCAGCGCTCGCCGTGCAGCCGCACATGTCCGTCGCCCTGGAAGTCCTCCAGCGCCAACGCCTCGGTGCCGATCAGCTCCTCCTGGCCGGTGCGCGGCGTGCGCCGGCGCAGGCCCAGGAAGCGGGTCATCACCCACAGCATCAGGCCCGCCGCCACCAGGGCCACGCCGCCGATCAGCGGCAGGGAAATATTCAGGGTATCCGCGTCCATGAGCATCACCGATCCGATCACGAAGGCCACGATGCCGCCGATGCCCAGGATGCCGAAGCTGGGCATCAGCGCCTCGCCGACGATCAGCCCCAGCCCCACCAGGATCAGCGCCAGGCCGGCATAGTTGACGGGCAGCACCTGGAAGGCGAACAGCGCCAGCAGCAGGCAGATGATGCCGATGGTGCCCGGCACCAGGCTGCCGGGATTGGAGAGCTCGAAGATCAGGCCGTAGAAGCCGATGATCATCAGGAAGTAGGCCACGTTGGGGTTGGTGATCACCTCCAGCAGCCGGGTGCGCCAGTCGGGATCGAAGCGTTCGACGACCAGGTCCGCGGTCTGGAGCGTGACGGTGCCGTCCTCCATCACCACCTCGCGGCCGTCGAGCTGGGCGAACAGATCGTCGAGGTCGCTCGCCAGCACGTCGATGACGTTCCGCTCCAGCGCCTCCCGGGCGGTGAGATTGACCGCCTCGCGCACCGCGTCCTCGGCCCAGTCGGCGTTGCGGCCGTGGCGATCGGCCAGCGAGCGGATATAGGCCACGGCGTCCTCCAGCACCTTGCGCTCCATGGCGGTCTCGCCGCGGCGCTTGGGGGCGGCCTGCTGATCCCCCCCCGCGGTGTCGTCGCCCTCCCCGGCCGAGGCCTCGCCAGCCTCGTCGCGCGCCACGTCGCTCCCCTCCGTCGCGGCGGCCGGCTTCCCCTTGCCGTCGGACGCGGGCGCCGCATCCTGCGCATCGGCGTCGTCCGGCGCCTCCGGCTCGCCGATGCCGGGCAGCCCGCCCCCGCCGCCGATCTGCACCGGCGTGGCCGAGCCGAGATGGGTGGCCGGCGCCATGGCCGCCACGTGGCTGGCATAGAGCAGGTAGGTGCCGGCGCTGGCCGCCCGGGCGCCGCCGGGCGAGACATAGAACGCTACCGGAATCTCCGAGGACAGCATCGCCGAGATCATGTCGCGCATGGAGGCGTCGAGGCCCCCGGGCGTGTCCAGCCGTACCACCACCAGCCTCGCCTCGCGCTCGGCGGCGATCTCCAGGCCGCGCAGGAAGTAGTCGCCGGTGGCCGGGCCGATGGCGCCGTCGAGCGTCATCACCAGGGCCGTGCCCCGCTCCTGCTGGGCGCTCGCCTGCCAGGCGGCGAGCCCGCCCAGCAGCAGGCAGGCCAGGCTGAACCAGAGCAGCACGCGATGCGGCAGGGACGATCGAAACATCATGGGCACCTCGCCCGGGATCTCGGCATACGGGTGAGGGCTGGCCACACCGAGCAAGATCCCTATCATTGGCACCTGCCGATCAGTGTAGTCGTCGCCCCCGAAGAAGGCTCGGCGCGGGCCTTCCCCCCGCCAGAGAGCGGCATCGCCGCGACACGCGGCCGGCCGCGCAAGGAATACGCCCCGTCGATGACGCCACGAGCCTCGCCGAGACGCGCCGATGCCCTTCCCCCTCGTTGCCCGCTGCGACTCGCGCCCTGCGGCCGATCGCAGCGCCGTCTGTCGTCGCCGCTCGGCCCATGGCGCGACGGAGACCCGGCGCCGGCCCACTGGCGTGATCTCCTGCGGGCCAGGCGGGCGTGCAGCCGCATCGTCGAGGTGCGTGTAAGGTGAGGCGCCCTCATGCGACCATCCATGACCATCGTCCCCGAACAAGGAGCGTCATGCCGGACACCGACTCTCGCCGCGACACGCCGCGGGTCCCGTCGACCCTCCGCGACCCGCTGGCCGCGGCCCTGGCCCGCACGGGCCTCGACGCGGGCATCGCGGCGCTGCGCCCGATGGCCGACACGGGTCTCGCCCACCACCATCTGTGGCTCGAGCGGAGCGGGGGCGACTGGGTGGCGCGACTGCCCAAGCAGAGCCAGATGCGCCTCGACCCCGCGGCGAACCTCGCCTACCAGGCGGCCTGCTTCTCCCGCGCCAGCCGCGGCGGCCACGCCCCCGCGCTGCACGGCCTGCTGCCGCCGGACCCGACGCTGCCCCGGGGCGGGCTGCTGGTCGATGCCGTCCGCGGCCGCCCGGCGCGCCTGCCCGAGGACCTGCCCCGCCTCGCCGAGGCGCTGGCCAGCCTCCACACCCTGGCGGTGCCGGCGGCCGAGGCCCGGGCACCGCTGCTCTCGCCCGCGGATCCCTGGGCCGCCATGCGCGAGGAGCTGGACGAGCAGGCGCGCTTCCTCGAGCAGGCAGGTCTCCCGGACGCGGCCCGCGCCCCGATCGAGGCCGAGCTGGCCGCCCTGCCCCGCCGCCTGCCGCCCGGCCCCGGGGCCGGGCCCCGCCTGATCAGCTTCGATGCCCATCCCGGCAACTTCCTGATCACCGAGGACGGCCGCGCGGTGCTGGTGGACCTGGAGAAGTGCCGCTACGGCCTGGTCGGCTTCGACCTGGCTCACGCCAGCCTCTACACCTCCACCACCTGGGATCTCCATAGCCGTGCCGAGCTGACGCCCGGGGAGGTGGCCGCCTTCTACCGCGACTGGCTCGCGGCCACCGGGCTCGCGGGGGAGGTCGAGACCCTGCTGGCGTGCCGGCGCGCCATGTGGCTCTGGTCACTGACCTGGTGCGCCAAGTGGCGCGCCAGCCATCGGCGGGCGCAGGATGCGCGGCGGCGCGGCGAGGACTGGTCCGCGGCGCTGAGCGATGACGCCCTGATCGCCCACGTGCGCGAGCGCGTGGACCACTACCTGTCGGTGGCCGCCATCGAGCACGTGCGCGGCGAGCATCGCGACCTGCAACGCCGCCTTGCGTCCTGACGCATGCCCCCTTGCCCCTGTTCACCTTCACCTTCACCTTCACCAAGAGGATCCACGATGCGCGCACCCTCTCTCCGGCTAGCCGCCCTGCTGCCGGCCCTGCTGACCAGCACGGGGCTCATGGCCGCCCCCGACCCGGCCGACTGGCCGGCCGTGCTCGAGGAGGCCCGCGGCCAGACGGTCTACTGGTACGCCTGGGCCGGCGACCAGCGCACCAACGACTACATCGACTGGGTGGCCGAGCGCGTCGATGAGCGCTTCGACATCGACCTCGAGCACGTCAAGGTCGGCAACACCGCCGAGGCGGTCTCCCGGGTGCTGGCGGAGAAGCAGGCCGGCAACGACACCGCCGGCAACGTCGACCTGATCTGGCTCAACGGCGAGAACTTCGCCGCCATGAAGGAGAGCGACCTGCTGTTCGGCCCCTTCGCCCGCGCGCTGCCGAACTTCGCCCTGACCCGCCCGGCGGACAACCCCGAGGTGGTGACCGACTTCACCCTGCCCACCGAGGGCTACGAGTCTCCCTGGGGCCGGTCGCAGATCACCTACTACTATGACAGCGACGCCTTGCGCGGGAATGGCGACGCGCATGACGCGCTCCCCCAGGACATCGAAGGGCTGCTCGCCTGGGCCAAGGCCAATCCGGGGCGCTTCACCTACCCGCGGATTCCCGACTTCACCGGCAGCACCTTCCTCAAGCAGGCGCTGATCGAGCTCACCGACCGGGACGAGGCGCTCTACGCGCCGGTCGAGGAGAGCGACTTCGCCGCCGTCACCGCCCCGCTGTGGGACTACCTTGATGCCCTGCACCCGCACCTGTGGCGCGGCGGCCGCCAGTTCCCCGCCAGTAGCCCCGAGATGCGCCGCCTGATGGGCGACGGCGCGCTCTCGCTGGCCTTCACCTTCACCCCCTCGGAGCCGGCCGCGGCGGTGGCCGACTACGAGCTGCCCCCGAGCACGCGCAGCTACGTGCCCGACAGCGGCACCCTCGGCAACGTGCACTTCGTCGCCATCCCCTACAACTCGCCCCACCAGGCCGGCGCCATGGTCATCGCCGACTACCTGCTGTCCCCGGAGGCCCAGGCGACCAAGCAGGACCTCGACGTCTGGGGCGATCGCACCGTGCTCGACGTCGCCCGGCTGCCGGCGGAGGACCAGGCGCGGTTCGCGCTGGACGCGGAGAACCCGGCGATGCTGCCGGCGGGCGCCCTCGCGCGCACCCTGCCCGAGCCGCACCCCAGCTGGATGACGTCACTGCAGGACGCCTGGCAGGCGCGCTACGTCGGCCGATGAGGACGAGCGCTACCCCCTGCGGTGCGGGCGACGCGGGGCCGACCCCATGATGCTGCGCCTCGCCCCCGCACTGATCGTCACCCTGCTGGTCGCGCCGATCCTGGCGGGCCTCGCCATGGCCCTGCTGCCGGCCTTCGGCTACCTGCCGGCGCTCGGCGGCGAGAGCCTCTCGCTGGCGCCCTGGCGGGCGCTGGCCGCCCAGCCGGGCATCGGCCGCTCGGTCGCCATCAGCTTCGCCGGCGGCCTCGTCGCCACCGCCCTGTCGCTGGCCGTGGTGCTGCTCTACCTGGCCGCGGCGAGCGGCAGCCGGCTCGATCGCTGGATCCGACGGCTGGTCTCGCCGCTGCTCTCGATTCCCCACGCCGCCGCGGCCTTCGGGCTGGCCTTCCTGATCGCCCCCACGGGGCTGCTCGCGCGGCTGGCCTCGCCGGCGCTGACCGGCTGGGAGCAGCCGCCGGACCTGCTGATCGTGCAGGATCCCTGGGGGCTCTCGCTGATCGCGGGACTCGTCATCAAGGAGGTGCCCTTCCTGCTGCTGATGAGCCTGGCCGCGCTGCCCCAGCTCGACGCCGAGCGCCGGGTGGCCATGGCCCGCTCGCTGGGCTACCGCCCCGCCATCGCCTGGCTCAAGGTGGTGGCGCCGGCGCTCTATCCGCTGATCCGCCTGCCGGTGTTCGCGGTGATCGCCTACGCCTCCTCGGTGGTGGACGTGGCGATGATCCTCGGCCCGACCCTGCCGCCGACGCTCGCCGTGTCGATCCTCACCTGGTTCAGCGACCCCGACCTCGACCAGCGCTTCCTGGCCTCGGCCGGCGCGATCCTGCAGCTCGGCGTCACCGCCGCCGCACTGCTCGCCTGGTGGGGGCTGGAGCGGCTCATGGCGAGGCTGATGACGGCCTGGATCGCCCGCGGCGGGCGCGACCGGGGCGAGGCCGGCCTGCGCCTCGCCGGCAAGCTGCCGATCCTGCTCGCCACCGGGATCGCCTTCGCCGGCGTCGGCGGCCTGGCGATCACCTCGGTGGCCGGATTCTGGCGCTTCCCCGACGCCCTGCCCCGCACCATGACGCTGGATCACTGGGCCCAGGCGCTGCCCGCCCTCGGCGAGCCCCTCGCCTCGACGGTGCTGATCGCGCTGGGCGCCACCCTGCTCGCCGCAGCGCTGGTGCTGGCGGCACTCGAGAACGAGCAGCGCACCGGGCGCACCGCCTCGAAGGCGCTGTGGCTGCTCTACCTGCCGCTGATCGTGCCGCAGATCGCCTTCCTGTTCGGGCTGGTGGTGGTGATGGAACAGCTCGGTACCCGGCCGTCCCACGGCCTGATCGTCTTCGGCCACCTGCTGTTCGTGCTGCCCTACGTCTTCCTGTCGCTCTCGGAGGCCTACCGACGGATCGACCCGCGCTGGACCCGGCTCGCCCTGACCCTCGGCGCCTCGCCCAACGCGGTCTTCTGGCGGGTCCGGCTGCCGATGCTGCTGGCCCCGCTGCTCACCGCCTGCGCGGTGGGCCTGGCCGTGAGCATCGGCCAGTACCTCCCCACCCAGCTGCTCGGCGCGGGCCGGGTGAGCACCGTCACCACCGAGGCGGTGTCGCTGGCCGCCGGCGGCAACCGCCGGGTGATCGGGGTCTGGGCGCTGGTCCAGGCGGGCCTGCCGCTGGCGGGCTTCGCGATCGCCATCGGCCTGCCGAAACTGCTATGGTCCCACCGCCGCGGCATGCAGGGAGCCCCATGACCACGCCCCATCGACTCGCACTTCGCGACCTCCACATCCGCCTGGGCGACACGCCCCTGGTCGCCCTCGACGCCGAGATCGGCCCGGGCGAGGTGCTCACCGTCATGGGCCCCTCCGGCTCGGGCAAGTCGACCCTGCTGGCCTTCCTGGCCGGCTTCCTGGCGCCCGAGTTCGCGGCCTCGGGCCGCATCCTGCTGGACGGCCGCGACCTCACGCCCCTGCCCGCCGAACGCCGCGGCATCGGCCTGCTGTTCCAGGACCCGCTGCTCTTCCCCCACCTCTCGGTGGCCGGCAACCTGCGCTTCGGCCTCGCCGGCACCGGCGCCGACAAGGCCGCCCGGGTCGAGCAGGCGCTCGCGCATGTCGGGCTGGCCGGGTTCGGCGAGCGCGACCCGGCCACGCTCTCCGGCGGCCAGAAGGCGCGGGTGGCGCTGATGCGCCTGCTGCTCTCGGCGCCCAGCGCGGTGCTGCTCGACGAGCCCTTCTCGAAGCTCGACACCCACCTGCGCCAGGCGATGCGTCGACTGGTCTTCGAGCACCTGCGCGAGGCCGGCCTGCCGAGCCTGCTGGTCACCCACGACCGCGAGGACGCCGAGGCCGCCGGCGGGCCGGTGATCGAGCTCTCGCCCGCGGGCCGGTGACGCGATGCCCAGCCGATCCCTCTGGAGAACCGCGATGTCGACCCCGCCCCGGCTGAGCATTGTCCTTCCGACGCTGAACGAGGCCGCCATCATCGAGGCGACCCTGACCCGCCTGCAGGCGATGAAGGCGGGCGGTGTGGAGCTCCTGGTGGTCGACGGCGGCAGCCGCGACGAGACGCCGGCCCGGGCGCGACCGCTGGCCACGCGGGTGATCGCGAGCGCGCCCGGCCGCGCCCGGCAGATGAATGCCGGCGCCGCCGAGGCCCGGGGCCGAACGCTGCTGTTCCTGCATGCCGACACCGACCTGCCACCGGGGGCCGAGGCCGCGATCGCCGCGGCGCTGACCCCGGCGCTGCTGCGACGCTGCACGGCGGCGTTGACCGAGGCCGACGGCGTCTGCGTGCCGGTCGAGGACGGCGGCTACGCGCTGGTCGGCGCCCGACGCGCCGACCCCGGCCTGTTCCAGGGCGTCGACTGGGGCACGGACCGGGTCATGGCCCAGACCCGCGAACGCGCCATGGCGATGGGCTGGCGCCTCGCCTGTCCGGCCCGGCTCTGGGACGTCGATCGCCCCGAGGATCTCCCCCGGCTGGCCCGGCTGGGCGAGGCGCTCGGCGTCGACTTCCTCGCGCCTCGCCATCGGGGGCGCCGCGACTCGCGTCCCGCCCTGTAAGGAAGATCGGCACGACACGACCCAAGACCATCCACGATGGTTTAAACGGAGTCTCACTACACGACGGCAAAACCCTGCTGATAGACTCGTTCCCCATCACGACGACAAGCGATGGGGATGGCGACCGAGTAATGGACGACAAGGCACACCGAATGGAGCGGCTCACGGCAGTGAGGCCGCGACTGGTCTCCTTCGCCCTCATGCATCTGCGGGATCGAAGCCGGGCGGAGGATGCCGTACAGGAGGCCATGATGTCCGCCATCGAGAAGAACGACAGCTTCGCCGGGCGCTCGGGCTACGAGACCTGGGTCTTCGGCATCCTCAAGTACAAGATCCTCGACGCCATGCGCGCCCAGAAGCGCCATGGGCAGTGGCAGCCGCTGGCGGACGAGAACGACGAGGAGGCGATCGACCGCCAGTTCCAGCAGAGCGGCCACTGGCGGCCGGATGCCAGGCCCCAGAGCTGGGGCGAGCCCGAGGCCGCCTTCGAGAGCGAGCACTTCTGGCGCGTCTTCGACGCCTGCATGATCGCCCTGCCCGACAGCGCCGCACGGATCTTCTCCCTGCGCGAGCTGATGGGCCTCTCCACCGAGGAGATCTGCCGGGAGCTCGAGATCAAGGAGAACAACTGCTGGGTCATGCTGCATCGCGCCCGGCTGAAACTGCGCGCCTGCATCGAGCAGGGCTGGCTCGAGGGAGATGCCTCATGATGATGTGCAAAGAAGCGACCCGCCTGATGTCGCTGCGCCAGGACCGCCCCCTCAGCTTCCAGGAGCGGCTCTCGCTGCGGCTGCACCTCGCCATGTGCGGCGCCTGCCGGGAGTGCAACCGGCAGTTCACGCTGCTGCACGAGGCCGGCCGGCGCTTCGGCCCCGAGGACAGCGACGAACCGCCGGCTTGAGTCAGCGGCCCGCGGCGGCCCCGGCCAGGCCCTCGAGCACGCCGTCGATCTTCTCCAGGGGCAGCTCACAGCCCTCCAGGCCGTGACGCTCGGCCAGGTAGTGGGGCGAGTTCCACTCCAGGCGCACGCCCTCGTCGGTCTCCCTCACCACCATCTTCTGCGGCAGGTCCAGGGCCATGCTGCCCTGGCACTGCATCATGGGCGTGCCCGCCGCCGGGTTGCCGAACACGAAGGTGCGGGTCGGCGGCAGCGCGAGATCCACGCGCTGCGCATTGGCCGCATGGTCGACCACGGTCATCAGGGTCAGCCCCTTCTCCTCGATCGCCGCGCGCAGCCGCTGGTCGACGCGCTCGAACGCATCGTCCGATTCGAGATGCATGATGCCGTGGGTCTCCGCCTGCACGACCGGCGCCGCGGCCAGCAGCAGGCCCAGGGCCGCCCCGATCACTGCTCTGCTCATGATGTCTGTTCCTTCTCGTGGATGGCCCGCACAGCGTGGCCAACCCCGGCGGCCCTGGCAAGTCCGCCCGCCGGGGCGACCGATCGGGGCCGACGACGACGGATAGGCGGGGCCCCGACGCGGCCGTCGGCCGACGACGCTGTAAGGATGGCCGGGCGTCCTCGACCGAGCCCGGTTCCCCGATCCCTGGAGTGCCCCCATGACGATTCGATCGCCACGCGTTTCCCCCCAGACATACCCGGGTCGCCCGACGGGCCGTCGGCGGCTCGCCGCGCTGCTCGCCGGACCGCTGCTGGCCGGACCGCTGCTGGCCGGGGCAGGCCTCGCCGGAGCGGCCGACGACCTGCACTTCCCGCCGGAGGCGATTCACGACTGGCCGACCCGGGCCTTCGCCGGCGAGACCGAGTACCGGGTCGTCGACCTGGCGGGCACCCGGGCGCTTCGGGCCCGCGCCCGGGGGCAGGCCTCGGCCAAGTACCTGGAGCGCGAGATCGACCTCGAGGCGACGCCCTATCTGCACTGGTGCTGGCGCGTCTCGGAGACCCACCCGGGGCTCGACGAGACGCGCAAGGACGGCGACGACTACCCGGCCCGGGTCTACGTGGCCCGCAAGACAGGGCTGCTGCCTTGGCAGGTGGAGTCGGTGAACTACGTCTGGGCCTCGACCCAGCCGGCCGACAGCGCCTGGCCCAACGCCTTCACCGATCGCGCCCAGCTGCTGGCGCTGCGCAGCGGCGACGCGCGAGTCGGCGAGTGGGTGGCGGAGGTGCGCGACGTCGGCGCGGACTACCGGCGCCTGTTCGGCAGCCGCCCGGCCAGCATCGACGGCCTCGCCCTGATGAGCGACGGTGACAACGCCGGCGTCGATGCCACGGCCTGGTTCACCCACCTCGGCCTCTCCGCCTCGCCCACGCCGCCCGACTGCCCGGGATGAGGCCGGCTCAGGTCAGCCGATCGGCCAGCGCATCGAGGCCGGCCACGGTGAAGTCGGGCTCGATGCCCCAGGGGTCGAAGGGGGCCTCCGGGCTGCGCCTCACCCAGGCCGCGTGCAGGCCCGCATGACGCGCGCCGATCACGTCGAAGGCGTTGCTGGAGACCAGCCAGGTATCGTCCGGCTCGGCCTCGAGGCTCTGGCGAAGGTGGAAGTAGACCGACGGGTCGGGCTTGAAGCGTTTCACCTCGTCGACGCTGACGATCTCCTCGAAACGATCGCGCAGCCCCGCCGCGGAGAGCAGCCGGGTCACGGCCTCCTGGCTGCCGTTGGAGAAGGCCACGCAGCTGATCCCGGCCTCGGCCAGCCGCGCCAATGCCGGCGCGGCATCGGGGAAGGCCGGCAGCTGAGCGTAGCGGCTCATCAGGTGGTCCTTGTCGGCCTCGGACAGCCGGGTCTGCAGCGCCCGGTCGGTGTACTCGAGGGCCTCCCGGGTGCAGCGGGCGAAGTCCACGTAGGTCCCCATCAGGCCACGCCGGAAGCTGTACTCGAGCTGCTTGTCGCGCCAGCGGCGCGAGAACTCCGTCGCCTGCTCGGGGGCGGCCAGCTGCTGCTCCAGCTCGGTCACTATGCCGTGGGTATCGATCAGGGTGCCATAGACATCGAAGGCCAGTAGCGTCGCCATGGGCGTCTTCCTCCATCAGAAAAACCTCCCCAAGACTGGGGCAGCATCGCGCCCGACACAAGGGGAAGAGGGGCCGGTGCGGCACCCGGAACCAGAAACGCCGCGGGCGGGGCCGCGGCGTTCCTGGAGGCGGGGGACGATCAGGCGGTCTGCAGCACGCCTTCGCGGGTCAGCTCGTCGGTGACCTTGTTCACCGCGCGCTCGGTGCGGGCGATGATCTCGTCGACCTCGTCGCGGGTGGCGACCAGCGGCGGGGCGAAGCCGAGGATGTCACCCTGCGGCATGGCGCGGGCGATCAGGTTCTCCTCGAGGGCGGCGGCGGCGATGCGCGGCGCGACCTTGAGCGACGGATCGAAGTGGGCGCGCTTCTCCGGGTCGGCGGAGAACTCCAGCGAGGCCAGCATGCCGACGCCACGCGCCTGGCCGACGATCGGGTGGTCGCCGAAGGTCGCGGCCATGCGCTCCTGCAGGTAGGCGCCGGTCTCGGCGGCGTTGGCGGTCAGGCCTTCGCGCTCGATGATCGCCAGGTTGGCCAGGCCGGCGGCACAGCCCAGGGCGTGGCCGGAGTAGGTCCAGCCGTGGCCGATCGGGCCGTATTCGCCGGTGCCCTGCTCGAGCACACGCCACACGCGGTCGCC
This sequence comes from Halomonas smyrnensis AAD6, assembly GCF_000265245.1. Classification (GTDB taxonomy): domain Bacteria; phylum Pseudomonadota; class Gammaproteobacteria; order Pseudomonadales; family Halomonadaceae; genus Halomonas; species Halomonas smyrnensis. Next base: position 72,236 of record NZ_AJKS02000010.1, on the reverse strand, counting down.
GACGATCACGGCGGAGAGCGGCTGGTAGGCGCTGGTCAGGCCCTTGGCGGTGGTCATCAGGTCCGGCTTGATGCCGTAGTGGTGGCTGCCGAAGTCGGCGCCGATGCGCCCGAAGCCGCACACCACCTCGTCGGCGATCAGCAGCACATCGTACTTGTCGAGCACGGCCTGGATCTCGTCCCAGTAGCCTTCCGGCGGCGGCACGATGCCGCCAGTGCCGAGCACCGGCTCGCCGATGAAGGCGGCCACGGTGTCCGGGCCCTCGGCCAGGATCATCTCCTCGAGCCTGGCGGCGCAATGCCTGGAGAACTCGCGCTCGGTCATGCCCTCCTGCTCGGCGGCGCGGTGGTAGTAGTACGGCGCCTCGGTGTGCAGGATGCCGTCCATCGGCAGGTCGAACTGGTCGTGGAAGGCCTTGAGGCCGGTCAGCGAGCCGGTGGCGATGCCGGAGCCGTGGTAGCCGCGCATGCGCGAGATGACCTTCTTCTTCTGCGGACGACCGAGCACGTTGTTGTAGTAGCGCACGATCTTGAGCTGGGTCTCGTTGGCGTCACTGCCGGACATGCCGTAGTAGACCTTGGACATGCCGGGGCCGGCCAGCTCGAGGATCTTCTCGGACAGGGCGATCTGCGGCTCGTTCGAGTGCCCCACATAGGTGTGGTAGTAGGACATCTCGAGGGCCTGCTGGTAGATGGCCTCGGCCACCTCGGTGCGGCCATAGCCGATGTTGACGCAGTACAGGCCGGCGAAGCCGTCGATGAACTCGCGGCCGTCCTTGTCGACGATGTTGATGCCCTTGCCACCGGTGATCACGCGGCCCGGCGCGTCGCCGTGGGCGAAGTCGCGCAGGTGGGTGGAGGCGTGGAAGGTCACCTTGCGGTCGCGGTCGATCAGATCCTGATGGGTGGTCATGCGTGTCTCCAGTAGGACTCCCCGACGCCGTCGGGGAGGAGGTTCGTCGTTCGTCATGCGCGGACCGGCCACCGCCGATCCTCTTCCTAAACCCGCGCCGCTCGGGCACAGCTTGCTGAAAAAACTTCTGCCTCAAAACAAGAGAGCTCTGCGAGCGACGGCCAGACAAGGCGGATCCTGGAGAGAACAGCGGAGTTTACGTTCCGTAAATGAGCATGTTCGATCGGACTCGCGCCCGAGACAGGATCCAACGCCGTATGGCCGAGCGCAGCTAGCTCCCTGATACCGAGCCCAGGGCGCCGAGACAGTAGTACTTCGTCTCCAGATACTCGTCGATGCCGGTCACGCCGCCCTCGCGGCCCAGGCCGGACTGCTTGACGCCGCCGAAGGGCACCGGCGGGCCGGTCATCTTCACCGAGTTGACCGAGACCATGCCGTACTCCAGCGCCCGAAGCAGCTTCCAGATGCGCCGGATGTCGTGGGTGTAGACGTAGGCGGCCAGGCCGTACTCGGTGTCGTTGGCCATCTCGATGACCTCGTCGTCGTCGCGGTAGGCGGTGATGCCCGCCACCGGGGCGAAGTTCTCCTCGCGCCAGACCTTCATCTGCGGCGTCACCCCGGTCAGCAGGGTCGGCATGAAGAAGTTCTCGCCCGGCGCCCGGTTCTGGTCGCCGGCCACCAGGGTGGCGCCGCGGGAGACGGCGTCGTCGACGATGGCCGCGGCCTTCTCCACCGCCTGGCGGTGGATCAGCGGCCCCAGGTCGACCTCGCCGTCGAGGCCATTGCCCACGGTCAGCGCCGCCATGCGCTCGGCGAACTGCTCGACGAAGGCGTCGTGGATCGACTCGTGCACCAGGATGCGGTTGGCCGCCAGGCAGTCCTGGCCGGCGGTCTGGAACTTGGCCGCCACGGCGGCGAAGGCCGCTTCCTTGGGGTCCATGTCCGGGCCGACGATGAAGGGCGCATTGCCGCCGAGCTCCAGCGACACCCGCTTGACGGTATGGGCGCACTGCTCGATCAGCAGCCGGCCGACCCGGGTGGAGCCGGTGAAGGACAGCGCCTTGATGCGATCCTCATCGCACAGCAGCTTCGAGACCTGGGCGGCATCGCCCAGCACCACGTTGAAGATGCCGGCCGGAATGCCGGCGCGCTCGGCCAGCTCGGCCAGCGCCAGCGCCGAGAACGGCGTCTCGTGGGCCGGCTTGACGATCACCGGGCAGCCGGCGGCCATGGCGGCGGCGGCCTTGCGGGTGATCATCGCCAGCGGGAAGTTCCAGGGCGTGATCAGCGCGGCGATGCCCACCGGCTCCTTGAGCGTGCCGAGCGCGGCGTTGGGGATGTGGCTGGGGATGGTCTCGCCGAAGGTGCGCTTGCCCTCCTCGGCGAACCAGCGCACGAAGCTGGCGCCGTACTCGACCTCGCCGCGGGCGTCCGGCAGCGGCTTGCCCTGCTCGCGGGTCATGATCAGCGCCAGGTCCTCGCGATGGGCCTGCAGCAGGTCGTACCAGGCCAGCAGACGCTCGCAGCGCTCGTCGGCGCGCAGCGCCCGCCAGTGCACGAAGGCCGCCTCGGCGGCGTCCACGGCGGCGCCGATCTGCGCCGCCTCGAGCAGCGGAATATGGCCCAGCACCTCGCCGGTGGCCGGGTCGACGACCGCGTCCTCGCGGCCCTCGTCGCCGTGGGTCCACTTGCCGTCGACATAGGCGTACTGCCGGAACAGGCGCGGGTCGTCGAGCATGTTGGACAGCGTCATAAGCACCTCCCCTGAAACGCCGATGCAGGATCGTATCGGCGATGACATGGCTCCGCGGCGGTTGCCGCGCGATGGAGTCAGGGTAAGGCAGGAAGGCGGGCAGGAGTTTTTGAAGTCGGGCGCCGGAGACGTGACGTTTTTTCGTTCCGGCGCCAAAGAGTTGCGATTTTTTTCGTCCCGCCCTCAGTAGGCCGGCGGCGCAGCCAGGGCGGCCTCGGTGAACACCAGCAGGCCGAGCTCGGGGCGATAGCCGTGGATCTCCTTGACGTCCAGGGCCTGCAGGAAGTGCAGGATCTCCTCGCTGACCACCTGCCCCGGCACCAGCACCGGAAAGCCCGGCGGGTAGGGAATCACGAAGCTCGCCGAGACCACGTCGCGTCCCTGGCGCGCCTGGGCCTGCAGCTCGCCGTTGTCGAAGCGCAGGTACTCGGTGTTCTCCTCGTCGTAGCTCAGGAAGTAGGCGCTGCGGATGTCTCCCTCGGGGGTCTCGGGGCCGCGACGGAAGGCGTCGTGGAAGCGGCTGAAGTCGGGCAGCGGCGGCAGCTCCCGGGTCAGCGAGTGGACGCGGTGCTCGATGATCTTGCGTTCGGGACGGCTGCTGTCCTCCCAGCGGTTCTCGAACTCCTTGGCCAGCTTGATCAGCACGTCGAGCAGGTAGGCGATGGAGCCCCGGGTGGTGCCGATGTTGGTCATGAACAGCACGGTGTTGCGCGACGTCTTGTTGATCTGGATGCCGTACTTGTTCATCAGGTATTCGTTCTTGAAGGCGTCGCCGTCGACCCCGGTCGCGCCGATGCCGATGGTCACCCGGGAGGGGTCGACCACGAACTCGTCTCGCGCCCAGGCCTCTTCCATCTGATTCCAGCCGGTCACCGGATCGTAGTAGGACTCGACGCCGGACTCCCGATACTCCGCGGGCACCATATCGGCGTTCTTGAGCACCCGGAAATACTTCTGCAGCAGCGGATGATTATACAGCTGCTCGCGCAGTGACAGTGCCGCCTCGACCTGGGCGTGCACCAGCTCGAAGCCTTCCATCTCGGCCTGCATGCGGCCCACGTCCAGCGAGGCCAGGATCTGGTAGTTGGGCGACGTCGAGGTGTGGGTCATGTAGGCCTCGTGGAAAGGCGCCTCGACGCGCTGACGATAGTCCTGATCGTAGACGTGAATCATCGAGCCCTGACGCAGTGAGGTCAGGGTCTTGTGGGTGGAGTGGGTGGCGTAGGTGCGAATGCGCACGAGATCGGGGTCCGGCAGCAGCGGACGCTCGAGCCAGGTGGCGTCGTCGTCGGGGTCGAGGGCGTCGAACTCGGCCTTCCAGGCCGCGTACTCCTCGCGATAGGCCTCGCTGCGGTAACGGTCGCGCAGCGTGCGCGCCGCGTGCATGGCGGTGCGCGGCCGGTAGGTCGGGTTGAAGGAAGCGAAGGCGAACCAGGCCTCGTCCCACAGGAACACCAGATCCGGCTTGATCGCCAGGCACTCCTCCATCACCCGGCGCACGTTGTAGACCACGCCGTCGAAGGTGCAGTTGGTCAGCAGCAGCATCTTCACCCGATCGAGTTCGCCGGCGCGACGATAGGCAAGCAGGGTCTTCTTGATCTCGTGCAGCGGCACCGCACCGTACATCGAGTAGTCGTTGAGGGGATAGGAATCCAGATAGCTGACGTGGGCCCCGGCCAGCACCATGCCGTAGTGGTGCGACTTGTGACAGTCGCGGTCGACCAGCACGATGTCTCGAGGCTTGATCAGCGCCTGGACCACGATCTTGTTGGCGGTCGAGGTACCGTTGGTCACGAAGAAGCTCTGGCGGGCGCCAAAGGCTCGGGCGGCGTATTCCTGGGCCTTCTTGATCGGCCCGAAGGGCTGCAGCAGCGAGTCCAGGCCACCCGAGGTCGCCGAGGTCTCGGCGAGGAAGATGTTGATGCCGTAGAAGTCGATCATGTGCCCCGCCCAGTGCGAGCGGGTCACCGACTTGCCGCGCGAGATGGGCATGGCATGGAACACGCCGGTAGGCTTCTTGCTGTACTCGCGCAGCGCATCGAAGAAGGGCGTGCGATAGCGCTCGTCGATCGCCCGCAGGATGGTGTGATGCTGCTCGATGTAGTCGGTCTCGCGGTAGAAGATCCGCTTGAAGTAGCGAATGTCGCTGCTGGCGGTACTCTCCACGTCGCCGCTGCTGACCAGGAACTGGTCCACCTCCGGACGCAGCTCCTGGATCATCGAGCTGAGCAGGATGCTGCGCTCCGCCTCGGAATGCGTCTCTATCGACTGCTCGGACAACCCCTCGAGATAGCCGCGCAGGGCGCTGAGGTTGTACTTCGACTTGAAGGGAAAGTCGAAGCGGATCAGGCAGGCCTGGATGTTGGGATTGACCAGCACCGCGATCAGGGCATCCTCGAAGCTGCGGGCGGTGACCACGTCATAGACGAAGCGGTCCTCGGGCCGGCGCAGGTTGTGGAAGGCCTCGCGCACCACCTCCTCTTCCTGGGGCGAGCAGTTGTCGACGATCAGCAACTCGAAGTAGGGCTGAGCCGAGCTGTTGGAGGCCGGGTGGCCGCGACGCAGCTGGTTCAGGGCGTCCAGGGTTTCCAGATCCTCGGCATCGGCGTCGGTCTCGCTGAGGTCGACGTGGCGACGCCGGTAGGACTCGCTGATCAGCGCCCGCACCAGGCGCTTGACCACCTTTTCGAGCAGCTCGTACTCCTCGCGGTCGAACAGCGCCCAGATGTGCCGGAAATCCTCCTTGGAGGGGAAGGCGTGGTAGTCCTCGATGATCTCCAGGCGAGTCAGCTTGACGTCGATCGCCTTGACCAGCTGGCGCTCGCCTCCCTCTCCCTTGAGTCGCACCAGCTGGCCGAGGTCGCGCTTGAGCGCGTTCCAGGTATCGGCGCGCAGTTGGGAAATCTTGTGATAGAACCCCAGCGCGGTGTAGGACGTTTCGGTGTGGCTGCTCTCGTGCATGGCGGTCCCCTTAGTGGCTCTTGTTCTGCACCCTCTCAGCCCGTATAGAGCCCCCGCGCCCCGTAGCGCACGGTGATGCGTTCCTCAGGAAAGTCGTCGAAGCCCAGCTCCAGGGCGAGTCCCGGCCAGCGGAAGCCGACTCGCCCCTCGGTCGGGCGATAGACGGCGGTGTAGATGGTACCCAGGCCGCGGCCGTAGTCATGACGAAACAGCGGCGGCGAGGCGAAGGCGGAGATGAGGCGCGCCTCGCTGGTGTCCTCGTCGTCCACCAGGATCGACAGCTGGCGCTCGCGGATCAGCGTCTCCGACGCCAGGGCATGGGCGTACCACTCGATCTTCTTCTGGTGGTTGGTGGCCACCGGCACGCGACGGATGCTGGCGCGGCGGTCGGGAGCGATCATCGCCGTCACATAGCGACCGCTGCGGTCGGCGACGGTGATATTGTAGGCCATGTGCGTCGGCACCCGCTTCAGCACCTCGGCGGCCTGGGGCACGTCGTCACAGGTCTCGAGCACGTAACGCAGGATGATCGGCGCGCCGAAGCCATCGCCCACCGCCTTGCGGCCGCCGAAGGCCAGGGAGACCGTCAGCCCGGCATCGTTCATGCCGTCGAGCACACCCCACAGGCAATCCGACATGGCGATCACCCGACGCTGGTTCCAGCGGCTGTAGAGGATGGTGCCCTCACACAGCTCCGGCGGGTAATCGTAGTTGCGGGCCAGCACCGTCGCCGACGGCCGGGCCAGCACCGCCTGGGAGCAGCCAGTGATATAGGCCGGCGGCCGGTACAGGCTCAGCAAGCGAGCGCTGAGGTCGCCCCCGCCGGCCAGCTCGCACAGGGTCCGATAGGTGTCCACCAGCTCGGGCATATGGCGACGCAAGGCGTTGTAGCAGGCCAGATAGGCCGGCCGCTCACGCTCGCCCTCGCTCAGGTACCACTGCTCGTAGGCCGGCCAGTGGTAGTCGAACAGCGACCGCCACTTGGCCCCCGGGGACGCCTCCCGCACGGTGCGAAAGTCCAGCATCTTGTCCGACCCGCCCCCCGACCCGCCCGGCGGCGGGCCAGCGTGGTGTCTCCCGCTCATAGGATCTTGAAGTTGCCGCCGCCGATGGCATGGCTGACGGCGACCTCCTCCACCACCGGATCCTGAAGGGGCTGGCCGGAGAACTCACCGCGAATGCCCTCGATCCACGCCTTGGCCCGCTCGGTGAGCTGGAAATCGTCGTCCATCAGTCGACCGCGGGTGATCAGAATCCCCAGGTCGGCCCCCTCGTAGCGGAAATCGCCCTCGCCGCTGATGCGCAGGAAGAAGGCCTCGCACTCGTTCTCGGCGGCATGAGGATGCGAATCGTAGTGGTCGTAGGCGATGCGGCCGTCCTCCCCCATTCTCCACACGCCCGAGGCCGGCGCGGCGGTCAGCAGGTCGACGCTCTCCTCGGTGTGCTTGATGACCAGCTGGCTCCAGCTGTCGATGCTCTCGGGATGCGACCAGCGATCATTGATCTCGGCGATATCGAGATCGAAGTCCAGGTCCGAGAACTCCAGCAGGTGGAACAGGAACAGCGGGATGTCGGAGTGGGCGAAGGCCGCCACGTTGGTCAGCGAGCTGGCCCCGGTGACCCGCGGGTTGAGCTCGCCGAGATAGACATCGCCGCCGTCCATGTCGATCAGGAAGTCGAGCTCGAAGTAGCCCCGGTACCCCTCCTCGCGCAGCGCCTCGCCGAACTTGAAGGTGTACTCCCGGGCCTTGTCACGCACCGTCTGGCTGAAGGCCCCGGCGAACATCTCGTTGCCGCACCAGCCGCCCTTGTAGGGCGTCAGCGACTTGAAGCCCACCAGCTCGGTCATCAGCGGGCCGACCACGGTGCCGCTGCGAGTGGCACAGGCCTCGATGGCCGAGCCGCGGCAGTTGATGCGCTTCATGATCTTGACCTCGGGCTCGGCCTCGATCTCCTCGGCGACCTTGTAGTAGTCCTCCTCGCTGGCGATGAAGAAGGTGGTATGCCCCGAGTCGCCGTAGGCGGTCTGCACCACCAGGTCGGTGCCGAGCTCGCGGCTGGCCTCCAGCAGCTCCTGGTAGCTGCCCACCTTGGCCAGCACGTTCGGCACGCTGGGCACCCCGGCCTTGTTGCCGATACGCACGGTCTCGATCTTGTTGTCCATGCGCGAGCGCAGCGCCGCCGGCGGGAAGGCGACCTTGAGCCCCAGCTGGTCGCAGATCTCCTCGGTGTGCTCGTCGAACATCAGGAAGGTGGCGATACCGCCGTCATCCCCCTGGGCACGGGAGTGGATGAAGTCGATCACCTCCTTGTGCTCGAGGAGGTAGTTGTTGATGTCCTCGATGCCCTCGAAGTCGCGGGGAAACTTCTCCCGGGGCACGAAGACGTTGCGCTGACGCCGGTCGAAGCAGTCGATGTAGTTGATGTGGCGAAAGCCGCCGACCCAGTCGCCGATCCCCAGCAGGTTGAAGTTGGTCGCCGAGATGAAATAGATCGGTCGCTTGTTGTTGAGAAAATGGCGACGGACATCGGCAATACTAGTTATTTTGCTGCTCATCGTGATCGCTCCCTGAGGGTCTTCGGAAGCCGCGCGCCCCGCCGCGGCAGGGGCGGAGCGCTCGGGCTGGTCGGCGCCGGCATCACCGGCGGCCGCGGACGAATGGAACAGGCGACGCAGGCCATCGAGGATTCGGGCGAACATGGGGGCTCCTCAGTTCCGGAATTGTTCCTGCGAGACGGTCAGTAATCCTCAATATTAGTTCGTTGTGGCTTTTCGAGTGGCCCCAGGGTATCGAGGAAGGGTGAGGAGCCACCCTCGTGACGATACAGAGTGAAGTCGACGCGCCGATCCCGGAAGCTCTTGAGCGGCTGGCCGAGGCCGCGCAGGCCGGTTTCGCGCTCGCGGCGCACGCGGCCCAGATCGACCTCCACGGGCATGATCTCCTCGCCGGTGCCGGCCTGGTGGATGACGTCGCCGGACGGCCCGACCACGATGGAGCGCCCGTTGCCGATGGCCCCCGCACCGTTGATGTCAAAGAAATAGCACTGGTTGACCGCGGCATTGGTGCGCGCGATCGACAGCTCGATGTCTCGGTCGATGGTGTCGGTCATGGTCGGATGCAGGATCACCTCGGCGCCCATCGACGCCAGGGTGCGGGTGGTCTCGGGGAACCACATGTCGTAGCAGATCGACACGCCGAAGCGCCCCACCTGCGGCACGTCGAAGACGACGAACTCCTCGCCGCTCTCCACGCCGGCCTCGTAGGGGCGGAACGGGAACATCTTGCGGTAGCGCGTCACGACTTCACCGCGGGGATTGATCACCGACAGGGTGTTATAGATAGCATCACCGGCCTGCTCGAACATCGAGCCCGGAATCAGCCAGATGCGGTGCTTCTCGGCCAGGTGGCAGAACACCGCCTCGGCGTGACTGGGCATCGGCTCGGCGTGATGCGGCGAGGCGCCCAACGGCATCAGCTCGCTGAACAGCACCATCTGCACCTGGGGAAAGCGGCTCATCAGCACATCGATGCGATGGCGCATGGCGTCGGTGTTGTCACCGTGATGCAGGGCAAGCATCTGGACACCGGCAATCGTGAAATAGGACATGTCATACCCTCTGCGTCAGGCGATCTCGAATCACTGCAGGCGGCCGGCGCCACGCATCGTGCTACGCCGGAGGGATCGCCAGGCGTGGGGGGAAACCCCATCACCCTTCTAGCTTATGCCACGCGCGGCGGGGCGAATCAACGCAGCAGGGGCGCCGCGGGCCGTCGTCCTCAGTCGGGGACGAAGTCACCGGCGGCGAATCCGCTATCGGGGCGCTTGACGCGCTTGGTGACGATGTAGGTGAAATAGCGCTCGATGCCGACGTCGGACATCAGCCAGGCGTCGATCAGGCGCTGATAGGCGTCGATGGAGGCGGCCTCGAACTTGACCAGGTAATCCACGCCGCCGCCCACGGCCACGCACTCGACGGCCTCGGGGGTGTCGCGCACCAGGGCCTCGAAGCGGGCGAAGCTCTCGGCGTTGTGGCTCTTGAGTTCGATCTGCACCCACACCGGGGTGCGCGGCCGCAGCACGTTAGGGTCGATCCGCGCCCCGTAGCCCTCGATGATGCCGGCCCTCTCCAGCCGCCGCACCCGCTCCCAGCAGGGGCTGACCGAGAGGTTGATCGCCTCGGCCAGCTTCGACTTGGTGATGCGCCCCTCGCGGGACAGGATCTCGAGGATCTTGAGATCGTAGCGATCGAGCTTCATGTCAGACCACCATCCCAGCTGATTGCGCTCGGCCATGCCGCGTTGAACAGCGTCTCAAGATGCTCATTTACCCCTCGTAAACTCCGCGCTTTCGGCGCTGTTCGCCTTGCCTGGCCGTCGCTCATTGGCGCTGGGGCTGGGTCTGACCGGCGTCGAGCGAATCGACCACCTCGGCGATCACCGCGATGGTGTCGCCCATGTTGACGTTGGCCGGGAAGCGGCGCGCCATCAGCAGGCCGTCGCGCTCGGCGCGGTACTCGATGGGCGCGGCGCCGCTGCGGGTCATGTCGTAGACCCGGGCGATCACCTGGCCGTGCTCCACCGTCTCGCCCAGCGCCACCGTCAGCTCGAGCAGTCCGGTGTGCTCACTCTGCACGTAGCAGCTGGCGTCCGGCATGTCGAGATAGACCTGGGGCTCGGCGGGCGCCTCGATCTCGCCCTCGACCAGCCCGAAGTGGACCAGGAAGTTGTGGATGCCACGCTCGGTGATGGCCAGGCTCTGCGGCGTGGAGGTGCCGCCGCCGCCGAGCTCGGTGGCCACGAACACCTTGCCCTGGCGCTCCACGGCGGTGTCGAACAGCGCCTCGGCGTCGAGCTCGAACATGATCATGGCGTAGGGCGCGCCGAACGCCTTGGCGCCGTCCAGGGCGCGGCGCTGCTGGTCGGCATCGTCGAGCACGTGGGAGGCGGCGAAGGGCACGATGTCCAGGGTGCGGCCGCCGGAGTGCAGGTCGAGCACCGCGTCGCTCATCGGCACCAGGATGCGGGTGAAGTAGTCGGCGATCTTCTCGGTGACGCTGCCGTCGGGGTCGCCGGGAAAGCTGCGGTTGAGGTTGCCGCCGTCCATCGGCGAGGTGCGCTTGCCGGCCTGGGCCGCCGGGGTGTTCATCATCGGCACGATGATCAACCGGCCGCTGACGTCCTCGGCGGCGAGCGAGCTCGACAGCTTCTGCAGCGCGGTGATGCCCTCGTACTCGTCGCCGTGGTTGCCGCCGGTCAGCAGCGCGGTCGGGCCCTCGCCGTTCTTGACCACGGTGATCGGGATCATCACCGCCCCCCAGGCCGACTCGTCGTTGGAGATCGGCAGCTTGAGGAAGCCGTGCTGGACGCCGTCGGCCTCGAAGTCGACGGTGGCGGCGATGGGGCTCGGTCGCTTGCTCATGGGGTGCTCCTTACTTGACGAACAGCTGGCGGGGAAAGTCGGCCAGCGTCTCGCAGCCGTTTTCGGTGATCAGGATGCTCTCGGTGATTTCCAGGCCCCAGTCGTCGACCCACAGCCCGGGCATGAAGTGGAAGGTCATGCCGGGCTCGAGGACCGTCTCGTCGGAGGGGCGCAGGCTCATGGTGCGCTCGCCCCAGTCCGGCGGATAGCTGATGCCGATGGGATAGCCACAGCGCGCGCCGCCGCGGTCGAAGCCGTACTTGTCCATGGCCGCGCCCAGCGCCATGGCGATGTCCGCGGTGCGATTGCCGGGCTTGGCCACCTCGAGGCCGTGCTCGATGCCCTCGAGCAGCGCCGACTCGGCGCGCACGAACTCCGCCGGCGGCCGGCCGAGGAACACGGTGCGCGACATCGGCGCGTGGTAGCGCTTGAACACCCCGGCGATCTCGAAGAAGGTGCCCTCGCCCTCGCGGAACGGCGTGTCGTCCCAGGTCAGGTGCGGCGCGGCGGCGTCCTTGCCGGTGGGCAGCATCGGCACGATGGCCGGATAGTCGCCGCCGTAGACCTTGCCATGCTCGTCCTTCCAGCCCTCGATGCCGACCCGGTAGATCTCCGACACCAGCTTGCTCTTGGGCAGGCCCGGCTCGATCACCTCGAGGATGCGCGAATGCATGCCCTCGACGATGCGGGCCGCGATGCGCATGTATTCGATCTCCTGGGCCGACTTGATCGCCCGGCACCAGTTGACCAGGCCGTTGGCGTCCATGAAGCGGGCGTGGGGCAGCTCGCGCAGCAGCGACTGATAGGCCTTGGCCGAGAAGTAGTAGTTGTCCATCTCCATGCCCACCACGCCCTGGTGCCAGCCGCGATCGGGCATGATCGACTGGGCCAGGTACTCCATGGGGTGCATGTCCGGATTCTGCACGTAGTGATCCGGGTAGTAGGTGAGGTTCTCGGGGTCCATCCAGCAGGTGCGCAGCGCCCCGTTGGCGTCCATGCGCCGGCCGTACCACACCGGCTCGCCTTCGAGCCCGAGCAGCACGCACTGGTGCACGTAGAAGGACCAGCCGTCGTAGCCGGTCAGCCAGGCCATGTTCGAGGGGTCGCTGATGATCAGCACGTCGATGCCGCGGCTCGCCATCTCGGCGCGGACCTTCCACAGTCGGCCGGCGTACTCCTCGCGAGTGAAAGGAAGGGAAACCTGAATCATGAAATCGCTCGTCCAACGATCACGTCACCGATACCGGCCATCTCCATGCCGGGAGATGCCGGGGCGCCAAGGCGGTTGACGGCCATGCGAGGGGCCGCTTGAATTGTCATGATTGATGACATCACAATGCATGACAATTTCAGTCAATGTCTTTCTGCCGATACTAGCACCCCCACTTGGCCGACGGTCAAAGGCTTTATTGGATCATGACAATCGACCTGACCCCCTTCCTTCAGGACAGCGGCCCCAAGTACCTGGCCATCGCCCGCGCGCTGTCCGAGGCGATCCGCCAGGGCGAGCTCACGCCCGGCACTCGGCTGCCGCCCCACCGCCGGCTGGCCGAGACGCTGGGCGTGAGCGTGCAGACCGTCTCGCGGGCCTACGCCCAGGCCGAGAAGATGGGCCTGGTGCAGTCGCGCGTGGGCAGCGGCACCTGGATCAACGCCCTGGACGACGCCCGGGAGTCGGCCTACCTGCGCGGCCAGGAGCCGCGCCAGGAGAGCACGCTGGTCGACCTCTCCATCGCTCATCCGGTGTGTACTCCGAGCCACCAGCTGCGCTTTCGCGAGACCCTGGCCTCGCTGGCCGAGCAGCTGCGCCCCGAGGTGATCGCCGCCAACCGCCCCATCGCCGGCCTGCTCCACCAGCGCGAGCGCGCCAGCGACTGGTTGGCCGACACCCTCGGCGTGCCCGGCGGCCCCGAGGACCGGGTGCTGTGCAACGGCGCCGCCCACGGCCTGATGCTGGCCATCTCCACCGTGGTCCAGCACGGCGACCTGGTGCTCACCGAGGCGCTCACCGACCACGGCCTGATCGCCCTCTCGCGCACCCTGGGCTTCCAGCTGCGCGGCGTGGCCATCGACGAGCGCGGGGTGATTCCCGAAGCCCTCGACCTGGCCTGCCGGCGCCTGCGGCCGCGCGCCGTGTGCCTGACCCCGACCCAGCTCAACCCCACCGGGGCGACCATGGACGAGGCCCGACGCGACGCCGTGGCGCGGGTGCTCGACCACCACGGCGTATGGCTGATCGAGGACGACGTCCACGCGCTGCTCGAGCCGCCGGGGCTCACGCCGCTGGCCGCCCGGCTGCCGCAGCTGTGCTTCCACGTCACCAGCCTGACCAAGGTCGCCCTGCCGGGGCTGCGCGCCGGCTATCTGAGCGTGCCCCGCGGCCAGCTGCACCACACCCTGCCGCGCATGCGCGCCACCACCTGGATGGCCACTCCGCTGATCTTCGAGCTGGCCGACACCTGGCTCGCCGACGACACCCTGGCGCAGCTGGCCGACGAACAGCGCCAGCGGCTGAGCGAGCGCCAGCGCCTGGCCGGCCGCCTGCTCGGCGGCCACGAGTTCAGCGCCCGCCCCTCCAGCCTGCACCTGTGGCTGTCGTTGCCCGTGGCCTGGCGGCCCGAGGAGCTGCAGCAGCAGGCCGAGCAGGAAGGCATGACCGTCACGACCGCCACGCCCTTCATGGTCGAGCAAACTCCGGCGCCGCGACGCATCCGCCTGAGCCTCGGCGCCGAACCGGACCTCGAACGCCTGGAAGGCGCCCTGTCGCGCCTCGCCGCGCTGCTCGACGAGGCACCGCCGCCGATGCAGATCATCTACTGACACGAAGGAGAACGTCATGCGAGTCCTGGTTCACACCGACGCCGCCGAGGCCTGGCGCGAGGCCCTGGCCGAACGCCTGCCCGACGCCGAGATCCTCACCAGCGCCGCCCCCGCCGACGAGCGCCGCCGCGCCGACTACCTGGCGGCCTGGAAGCCCTCCGCCGCACTGCTCGGCGAGCTCACCGCGCTCAAGGGCATCGTCAATCTCGGCGCCGGGGTCGACGCCATGCTCGACAATCCCGCCCTGCCCCGGGGCGTGCCCATCGTCAAGCTGCGCGACGCCGGCATGGCCGGGCCCATCGCCGACTACGCGCGCTACGGCGTGCTGCACTTCCAGCGCGACTTCGACCGCTATCGCCGCCAGCAGGCACGCACCGAGTGGCGCGAGTGTCCGCCGGTCGACAAGGCCGACTGGTCGGTGGGGGTGCTGGGACTCGGCGCCATCGGCGCCAGGGTGGCGCAGGCGCTGGCCGACGACGGCTTCCCGGTGCACGGCTGGAGCCGCTCGCCCAGGACGCTGCCCGGCGTGCGCTGCCATCACGGCGGCGACGGCCTGCGTGAGCTGCTGCCCGAGGTGAAGAGCCTGGTGCTGCTGCTGCCCGGCACGCCGGCGACCCGCGAGATCATCGACGCCGAGGCCCTGGCCGCGCTGCCCGAGGGCGCCAGCCTGATCAACCCGGGGCGTGGCAGCCTGATCGACGAGGCGGCGCTGCTCGACGCCCTGGGCGACGGCGAGGCAGAAGGCCGGCTGCGCGGCGCGCTGCTCGACGCCTTCCCCGAGGAGCCGCTGCCGGCATCGAGCCCGCTGTGGTCACATCCGCGGGTGCTGGTCACCCCGCACATGGCCGGCCCCACGCCGCTCGGCGAGGCGCTCGACCAAGTGGCCGAGGCGCTGCGCGCCATGGATGCCGGCGAGGACGTCGAGACCATCGACCCCGAGGCGGGTTACTGATGCCCGACACAGACGCCGGCTCAGGGCATACGCTGAAGGGGACGTCAGCGACCCCGAAGGAGGAAACGATGCCGCAAGCCCAGCTGGACTACGGCCCCGCGGACGCGCTGCTGGTGGTGGACATGCAGAACGACTTCTGCGAGGGCGGCGCCCTGGCCGTCGCCGGCAGCAACGCCCTGGTGCCGGGCGTCAACGCCGAGATCGCCGCCGCCCGGGCCGGCGGTGCGCCGATCGTCGCCTCCCGGGACTGGCACCCCATCGATCATGTCAGCTTCGTCCACCGCGGCGGCCCCTGGCCGGTGCACTGCGTGCAGGACACCCCCGGCGCCGACTTCCACCCAGAGCTCGACCTCGACGCCGATACGCTCCGCGTCAGCAAGGCCACCGCCTTCGACGCCGACGCCTACTCGGCCTTCGACGGCACCGGCCTGGCCGGCTACCTGCGCGAGCGCGGCGTCACCCGGGTGATCGTCTGCGGCCTGGCGCTGGACGTCTGCGTGCGTGCCACGGTGCTCGACGCCTGCCGGCACGGCTTCGAGACCCTGCTGCTCGAATCGCTCAGCGCGGCGGTGGACCCGCAGGCCGTGGCCGACTGCCGGGCCGCCTTCGCCGGGGCCGGCGCCACGATCATGCCGTGAGGGACACGCCATGCCGTATCGGCCCGCCGAGCGTCGAGGAGCTGTCCTGCCGGCGGGTGGCATGTGCCGGGCCCCGAAGCTCAAGCACTCCCCCGGCAGGATCCATCGGCCCGGGTGCCAGCCGGTCTTCCGCCGCCCGGGAGCGGGTTGCGCGGGACCTCGAACGCCTGCCGACCACCCTGCGCCGACTGGCGCGACTCGAGGGCGACGATCCGGTCACACTATCCGAGCGCCTCGCCCGCCGGACCGACGAGACGCCCTGACGCCTTTGCCGGGGCAGCGCCGACTTACAGCAGCTCGTTGAAGCGCGCCAGCCAGGCCGGATGCGCCGGCCAGGCCGGGGCGGTCACCAGCTTGCCGCTGACGATGGCCTCGTCCATGCCGATCTCGGCGTAGTCGCCGCCGGCCAGGTGCACCTCCGGGGCGCAGGCGGGATAGGCCGAGACCCGGTAGTCGGCCAGCGACACCGCGGCGGCCAGCAGCTGGGCACCGTGGCAGATGGCGGCCACCGGCTTGTCGGCGTCGAAGAAGTGGCGCACCAGCTCCAGCACCCGCTCGTCCAGGCGCAGGTACTCCGGCGCCCGGCCGCCGGGAATCACCAGCGCGTCGTAGTCGCCGGCGGCGACCTCGGCGAAGGTGGCGTTGAGGGTGAAGTTGTGCCCCGGCTTCTCGGTGTAGGTCTGGTCGCCCTCGAAGTCGTGGATGGCGGTGCGGATGCTGTCGCCCTCGCGCTTCTCGGGGCACACCGCGTCCACCCGGTGGCCCATGGCCTGCAGGGCCTGGAACGGCACCATGATCTCGTAGTCCTCGACGAAGTCGCCGGCGATAAGCAGCAGTCTGGCCATGACAACACCTCCTGTGAAAGACGAAAATGGGAGCCTGCCCCGCCAGCCTAACCGCTCATCGATGACGCGGCCATGCCAGCGAGGCGTCAACGAGATCACCGTCGAGCATGCCCGGCGGGGAACCCGGCGGCCGCCGCGCCCTCTCAATCGAGTCACCCCGATGCTCTTTCCCGCGAGGAATTCCCGATGACGTTTCGCCTGCCGCGCCGCGCCCGGCTGCTGGGCCTGGCGCTGTTGATCACGGCCCTGCCGAGCCTGGCCGCCACCGCACCCCAGCCCTTCGACGCCCGCTACCACCTGGAGGTCTCGGGCTGGCCGGACATCGATATCGACCACCGACTGTCGCAGGAAGCCGGCCACTGGCAGAGCGAGATGCGCGCTAGCCTGCCCGGCGCCAGGGGCCACGAATGGGGCCGCTTCCGGCTCGACGACGAGCGGGTCAGCTCGCTGCACTACGCCGCCGGCTACTCGCTGCTGGGCATCAGCCGCGCCTACTCGCTGGAACGGGACGATCTGGCCCCGCTGCCCGATCGCCAGAGCGCCCTGGTGGCGCTGGCCCGCCGCGTCATCGACGACGCCGACGACCGGGGCCGGCTGCGCTATCGCGACCACCGCGGCCGCGAGGAACGGCTCGACTATCGGGTGCTGGATCGCGCGCCCGTGACCCTGCCGACGGGGCGCTTCGAGGCGGTGCGGGTGACGCTGGCCGAACCCGACGAGGACGACCGCCGCATGGAGATCACCTTCGATGCCCGGCGCCCGGGCCTGCTGCTGGGCATGGCCTACTACCGCGACGGCGAGCGCAAGAGCCGCCTGTCGCTGACCCGGCTCGGCGGCGACTGAGGCCGCTGCCCCGGCGCCAACAAGCTGCTAGAGTGACCGGTTTTGGCCGTCGCCGACGGCCCGAACGGGAAAGAATCAGGGAAGGAACTCTCGCATGCTCACCGGACTGCTGATCGTCCTGCTGCCGCTGATCCTCGGCTATCTGGTCCGGGTGCGTCACGATGCCGTCATGGCGGCGATCAACCGCGGCGTCAGCGCCGCGATCTACGCCATCCTGCTGCTGATGGGCGTGAGCCTGGCCGGGCTCGACGACCTCGGCGGCCAGTTCTCGCGCATGGGCGGCCAAGCGCTTGCGCTGCTCGGCGTGACCTCGGCCTTCAACCTCGTCGCCCTGGGCTGGCTGTCGCGGAGGCTGCGCCTGGCCGTGGACTCGAGCCAGGCGGTGGACGGCGCGCCCACCAGCAAGCTGGCCGCCATGGCCGGCTCGCTGGCGCTGGTCGGGGTGGTGTTCGCCGGCATCGTGCTCGGCCTTCTGATCCATGTTCTGTTCGGCGGCGCCGAGGCGCCCTTCGCCTGGGCAGAGCGCCTGTCGGAATGGGTGCTCTACGCCCTGCTGGTGCTGATCGGCTGCCAGCTCAGGAACTCCGGCATGCCGCTCAGGCAGATCCTGCTCAACCGCCACGGGCTGGCCATCGCCGTGACCCTGGGCGCCAGCTCGCTGATCGGCGGGCTGGTCGCCGCCCCGCTGCTCGACCTTTCCTGGAACGAGGGCCTGGCCATGGCCGCCGGCTTCGGCTGGTACTCGCTGTCGGGCATCCTGATCGGCGACGCGCTGGGACCGCTGCTGGGCGGCGTGGCCTTCTTCAACGACCTGGGCCGCGAGCTGCTGGCCTTCGTGCTGATCCCGCTGGTGATCGGCCGTCACCCGGCGCTGGCCATCGGCTACGGCGGCGCCACCTCCATGGACTTCACCCTGCCGGTGATCCAGCAGCACGGCGGCGTCAACTGCGTGCCGGTGGCGGTGGTCTCGGGCTTTATCCTCTCGCTGCTCTCGCCGCCGCTGATCCTGTTCCTGCTGACGCTGTAACGCTGGCCTCGGACGCCCTCCTATCGCGACGCGCTCCCCTGTTGCTACTGACGGCGTAGACCCGCCAACGAAAACGCCCGCGACCTCGGTCGCGGGCAAGCATCGAAACAGCACTCGACCAGAGATTCTTGTCAGAACCAGATCTCGCTCTGCACCCCGAAGGCCCACTCATCGCCGGTGAAGCCGTCGCTGCCGAAGGCATCGTCTTGGGAATAGTCGTTGAGTTCCTCGTCCCAGTCGCTCCAGGAAGCGAACAGGCGAATCTCCGGCCGCTGCCAGAAGCCACCCACTTGCGGCTTGAAGGTTGGCGCGATGGTGAACTTGGTGTAGCTACCTTCGGCGGCATTGTTGCCGCCATAGCCCTCGGGCGAGATATCCATCCACTGATAGCTGCCCTCGTACTGCATCTCGAAGTTCTCGGTCAGCTCGTTGGCCAGGCGCACATTGAAGGTCGCCCAGTCATACTGGTCTCCCGCGACATAGCGATCCTCGCTGGTCTCGGCCAGGATGGCCGGTGCCACACGCCAGTCGGGCGCCAGATAGGTGGTGCCATAAAGCCCGAGGCGGGTCGCGGTGGCGTCATCGCTGAGGTTGCCGTTGGAACCGAGGCTCTTGGTCTCGGCCCCCAGCCCTTGGCCATGCATCAGTGCCGCCTTGAAGCTGCCGTCACTCAGGCCGAAGAAGTCATCGCCATGATAGGCCACCATGGTGTGGATGCCGTCATCCGCGGCGTCGATATTGCCCTCGGTCAGACGCTCGTCGTTGTCAGTGGCATTCATGCCGCTGACCATCCACTGCCAGTTTCCGAAGTAGTTGTTGGACGTGAGAATCAGGTTATCGGTGCTGCCGGTGTCGGCGGCGGGGTTCATGCTGTCGACAGGAAAGTCGGTGAAGCTGCGGCCGTAGATGGACAGGTTGGAGGTCCAGTTGTCGGCCAGCCGCATGTCGTAGATGCCGCCGCCGGTACCGGCCAGGAAGATGAAGTCGCTGTCCAGCCAGTGGATATCGAAGTTGTCGCGATCGAAACGCTTGCCGGCCCAGATGGATGCGTTCTCGAAGGCCCCGGTGAAGCTCGGCAGATCACTGAACTCGACGTAGACCTGGCGCACGTTGAGGCTCGATTCATCGGACGTCCAGTCGTTACTGGTCTCCACCCCGTCGGCGATCATGGTCCGATAGTGGGCCTTGGCGCCGTTGTCGAAGCGCATCTTGTAATTGAGGATCGCCTCGGCGTAGGTATCCGGCTCGTTGCCGAGACGACCCACGGCGCCGCCCTGGGCACCCGCCGGCGTCAGGTAGGGTCCGCCCTCGGCACTCTTACCGCCGTCACCGATCAGCAGTCCCGAACGAGCATAGGCGTTGAAGGAGAAGCCCTCCTCTCCGCTGGCCTGGCGTTCCACGGCCGCCAGCCGGGACTCCAGCTCCTCGTCGGACAGCTGCTCTGCCATCTGCTGCTCAGCCTCGTCGGCGCGGCGCTCGGCCGCCGCGGCACGCTGTTCGGCGGCGACGATCCTCTGCTCGAGCTCAGCCAGCCTGGCCTCGAGGTCGCTCGATCCTTGGGCACTGGCCAGGCCGCTGGCCCCCAGGGCCGCGGCGGCGATGGCCATGACGAGTGGTGACTTGCGCGGGCGTTGGGTCGGAATTGTCATCGTGATCAATGCCTTTGTTGTTGTCGCTGAAGATCTCGATCGCGTCCGGAGAACTCCCGTTTTACCCGACCACTGGGCGACACCGGGCACCCGGACTTAATCGTTTAAGAAGGTAGTTGGAATAGAACGCGAAAAACACACGACTTATGTCTAAAACCCGTTCAAACGCGTTAATAAATAGTAAGTAAACAACATTCAACGCCGATAGCCGGCACCTTGCGCGACCAAAGTCTAGGTTGCACCACCGACGGCGCGTCGCTTAACTGAGCACCATATCTTAATCGATTAAGACGACACCGGCATCGCGACATGAGACGCGTGTCTTTGCCATGCCGGCCCTACAACAACAAGTGACGAGGATACGCCATGCAACGCAAGTCCCTGATCGTCTCTGGACTCGCCCTGCTGGGCGCGACAGGCGCTCCCGCGGCCCTGTCCGCTGAACTGACCATCTCCTGCGGCGCCGTCGGTGCCGAGCTGGCCCTGTGCGAGGAGGGCGTCGCGGCCTGGGAAGACGAGACCGGCCACGACGTGGAGATCGTCTCCACGCCCAACTCCTCCACCGAGCGACTGTCGCTCTATCAGCAGATCCTCTCCGCACAATCCAGCGACATCGACGTGATGCAGATCGACGTGGTCTGGCCGGGCCTGCTGGCCAATCACCTGCTCGACCTCAACGAGGCCATCGGCGAAGAGGCCGCCGACGGCCACTTCGAGACCATCGTCGCCAACAACACCGTCGACGAGCGTCTGGTGGCGATGCCCTGGTTCACCGACGCCGGGGTGCTCTACTACCGCACGGATCTGCTCGAGCAGCACGGCTTCGAGGCGCCCGAGACCTGGGAGGAGATGACCGCCATCGCCGAGGAGATCCAGGCCGCCGAGCGCGCCGACGGCAACGACCAGATGTGGGGCTATGTCTTCCAGGGTCGCGCCTACGAGGGCCTGACCTGCAATGCCCTGGAATGGGTGGCGAGCCAAGGCGGCGGCACCCTGGTCGACGACGGCGGAGAGATCACCATTGACAACGAGAACGCCGCCGCGGCCCTCGATCTGGCCGCCGGCTGGATCGGCGACATCTCGCCGGCCGGCGCACTCAACTACACCGAGGAAGAGGCCCGCGGCGTCTTCCAGTCCGGCAATGCGGTGTTCATGCGCAACTGGCCCTATGCCTGGTCGCTGGCCCAGAGCGAGGACAGCGAGGTGGCCGGCGAGGTCGGCGTGGTCAAGCTGCCCCATGGACCGAATGGAGATACCGCGGCGACGCTCGGAGGCTGGAACCTGGCGGTCTCCAAGTACAGCGAGAATCCCGAGCTCGCCGCCGAGCTGGTGGCCTTCCTGACCGGTGAAGCCGAACAGAAGCGCCGCGCCATCGAGGGCGCCTACAACCCGACCATCGCCAGCCTCTATGAAGACGAGGAAGTGCTGACCGCCGTCCCCTTCTTCGGCACCCTCTTCGAAACCTTCACCAATGCCGTGGCACGGCCCTCCGCCCCCACCGGCGACAACTACGGCCGCGTCAGCAACAGTTTCTTCAACGCCATCCACAGCGTGCTCTCCGGCAACATGACCGGCGCCGAGGCGGTCTCGCAGCTGGATAGCGAACTGTCGCGCATCAAGCGTCGTCGCTGGTAACCGGAGGTCGAGATGTCCACTTCTGCAACCGACAGCGCCCCCCGGGTGGGGCGCACTGCCAAGGCGGCCTACCGGGGCACCAAGGTGCGCCGCCAGCGCGTCCGCGCCGCCTGGCTGTTTCTGGCGCCGATGCTGGTCGCCCTGGCCCTGGTGGCCGGCTGGCCACTGCTGCGCACCTTCTACCTGAGCTTCACCGATGCCTCGCTGTCGGATACCGCCGGGGCCGCCTTCATCGGCATCGAGAACTACCTGGTCTTTGATGACGGCGCCTGGTACGGCCTGCTCACCGACCCCGTCTGGTGGCAATCGGTGTGGAACACCGTCTATTTCAGCGTGGTGTCGGTGTCGCTGGAGGTGGTGTTCGGCATCATCGTCGCCCTGCTGCTCAACGCCGAGTTCAAGGGCCGCATGCTGGTGCGCGCCGCGGTGCTGATCCCCTGGGCGATCCCCACCATCGTCTCGGCCAAGATGTGGGCCTGGATGCTCAATGACCAGTTCGGGATCATCAATCACCTGCTGATGACCCTGGGCCTGATCGACGCCCCCCTGGCCTGGACCGCCGACGCCGACCTGTCGATGTGGGCGGTGATCATGGTCGACGTCTGGAAGACCATCCCCTTCGTCGCGCTGCTGGTGCTGGCCGCCCTGCAGATGCTGCCCAAGGACTGCTATGAGGCCGCCGAGGTCGATGGCATCCACCCGGTCAAGGTGTTCTTCCGCGTGACCCTGCCGCTGATCACCCCGGCGCTGCTGGTCGCCGTGATCTTCCGCCTGCTCGACGCCCTGCGCGTGTTCGATGTGATCTACGTGCTGACCTCCAACTCCACCAACACCATGACCATGTCGATCTACGCCCGTCAGCAGCTGGTGGAGTTTCAGGACGTGGGCTACGGCAGCGCCGCCTCGACGATGCTGTTCCTGATCATCGCCCTGGCCGTGGTGATCTATCTCTACCTCGGCCGCCGCCAACTGGGAGTCGACGAATGAACCGCTATCAGCAGATCAAGCTCGCCAAGCAGATCGGCAAGTGGGCCCTGATCGCGGTGATCATGGTCTACGCCACCTTCCCCTTCTACTACGCCGTGATCACCTCGCTGAAGCCGTCCAGCGAGCTGTTCCAGGTCGACTACTGGCTGTCCTCGGTCGACTTCAGCAACTACGCGCAGATCTTCGCCCAGAAGAGCTTCGTGCAGGCCATCGGCAACTCGATCCTGATCGCCATCAGCGTGGTGGCCATCGCCCTGCTGCTCGGCATCACCGCCTCCTATGCGCTGGGCCGGGTACGCTTTCGCGGCCGCACCACGGTGATGCTCACCATCCTTGGCGTCTCCATGTTCCCCCAGGTCGCGGTGCTGTCCGGGCTGTTCGAGGTCATTCGCAGCCTGAACCTCTACAACAACCCGGGCGGGCTGATCCTCAGCTACACCATCTTCACCCTGCCGTTCACCGTCTGGGTGCTGACCACCTTCATGCGTCAGCTGCCGATGGAGCTCGAAGAGGCCGCCATCATGGACGGCGCCACGCCCTGGGTGACCATCACAAAGGTCTTTCTGCCGCTGATGTGGCCGGCCATGGCCACCACCGGCCTGTTGGCCTTCATCGCCGCCTGGAACGAGTTCCTATTCGCCCTGACCTTCACCCTCACCGACGACCAGCGCACCGTGCCGGTGGCCATCGCCCTGATCTCCGGCGGCAGCCAGCACGAACTGCCCTGGGGCCCGATCATGGCCGCCTCGGTCACCGTCACCGTACCGCTGGTCATCCTGGTGATGATCTTCCAGCGCCGCATCGTCTCCGGCCTCACCGCCGGCGCCGTCAAGGGATAAGCTTCATGTCATCAATGGAATCCAAGATGCAAGACTCAACCATCTGGTGGCGCGGTGGCGTCATCTATCAGATCTATCCGCGCAGCTTCATGGACAGCAACGGCGATGGCATCGGCGACCTGGCCGGCATCACCGAGAAGCTCGACTATGTGGCCTCGCTGGGCGTCGACGGCATCTGGCTGTCGCCCTTCTTCACCTCGCCGATGCTCGACTTCGGCTACGACATCAGCGACTACCGCGACGTCGACCCGATGTTCGGCACCCTCGACGACTTCAAGGCGCTGCTGGCACGCGCCCATGCCCTGGGCCTGAAGGTGATGATCGATCAGGTGATCAGCCATACCTCGGATCAGCACCCCTGGTTCCAGGAGAGCCGCCAGGACCGCACCAACGACAAGGCCGACTGGTTCGTGTGGGCGGACCCCAAGCCCGACGGCACACCGCCCAACAACTGGCTGTCGATCTTCGGCGGCTCGGCCTGGACCTTCGATTCGCGCCGCCAGCAGTACTATCTGCACAACTTCCTGAAAAGCCAGCCGGACGTGAACTTCCACCATCCCGAGGCCAGGCAGGCCCAGCTCGACAACCTGCGTTTCTGGCTCGAGCTCGGCGTCGACGGCTTCCGCCTCGACACCGTCAACTTCTACTTCCACGACCAGGAGCTTCGCGACAACCCGCCGGTGCCGGCGGGCGAGGCCAAGACCCTGGGCGCGCCGGACACCAACCCCTACACCTGGCAGCGCCACGTCTATGACCTGAGCCGCCCGGAGAACCTCGACTTCCTCAAGGAGCTGCGCGCCCTGATGGACGAGTTCCCGGGCACCACCACGGTCGGCGAGATCGGCGACGACAATCCGCTCGAGCGCATGGCCGAATACACCGCCGGCGGCGACAAGCTGCATATGGCCTACGGCTTCGACCTGCTCAATGCCCCGCACTCCGCCGGCTACATCCGCGAGGTGATCGAACGCTTCCAGCGCCTGGCCGGCGACGCCTGGCCCTGCTGGGCGCTGTCCAACCACGATGTGATGAGAAGCGCGACCCGCTGGGGCGCCGACGAGGACCCCGTCGCCTACCCCAAGGTGGCGCTGGCCATGGTGCTGTCGCTGCGCGGCAGCGTCTGCCTCTACCAGGGCGAGGAGCTAGGCCTGCCGGAGGCCGAGGTGCCCTTCGAGCGTATTCAGGATCCCTACGGCAAGGTGCTGTGGCCGGAATTCAAGGGTCGCGACGGCTGCCGCACGCCGATGCCCTGGACCCATGGCGAACAGGGCGGCTTCTCCTCCGTCGAGCCCTGGCTGCCGGTCGAGGAGCGCCACCTGCCGCTGGCCGTCGCCAATCAGCAGGACGACGCCGATTCGGTGCTCAATGCCACCCGCGCCATGCTGGCCTTCCGCCGGCAGCATGCGGCCCTGATCGAGGGTGAGATCCGCCTGGTCGAAGTCGGCGAGGACCTGCTCGGCTTCCTCCGCGAGGCGGACGGCGAGCGGCTGCTGTGCGTCTTCAACCTGACCGGCGAGCCACGGGAGACTCCGCTGCCGGCATCTGTTGGCGAGCACGCCACGCTGCTCGAGGGCCCCGGTTTCCGGACCAGCCTTGAGGCCTCGCAGTTAATTCTGCCGGCCTACCAGGCCGCCTTTATCTCGCTCGATTAACCTCTTTCCAGAGGCCGGCGCCAAGGCGCCGGCCGGGAGTCGCAAGATGGCAAGCGTAACCCTTAACAAGATCAACAAGGTCTTCGGCAGCACCCACATCATCAAGGATCTCGACCTCGAGGTCGGCAACGGCGAGTTCGTGGTCTTCGTCGGCCCCTCGGGCTGCGGCAAGTCCACCCTGCTGCGGCTGATCGCCGGGCTGGAATCGATCACCGAGGGCGACCTGCGCATCGCCGGCGACCTGGTCAACGACCTGCCGCCTCGCGAGCGCGGTGTGGGCATGGTGTTCCAGTCCTATGCGCTCTACCCGCACATGACGGTCTACGAAAACATGGCCTTCGGCCTGAAGCTGGCCAAGACCGACAAGCAGAGCATCGAGCAACGGGTGATGGACACCGCCCGCATCCTGCAGCTCGAGGAACTTCTGCACCGCAAGCCCAAGGCGCTGTCCGGTGGCCAGCGCCAGCGGGTCGCCATGGGGCGCGCCATGGCCCGCGAACCACGTATCCTGCTGTTCGATGAACCCCTCTCCAACCTCGACGCCTCACTGCGCGTACAGATGCGCAACGAGATCGCCCGCCTCCACCATCGGCTCGGCTCGACCATGGTCTACGTCACCCACGACCAGGTCGAGGCGATGACGCTGGCCGACAAGATCGTGGTGCTGCGCGACGGCCGCATCGAGCAGGTCGGCAGCCCGCAGACGCTCTATCAGCAGCCGGCCACCAAGTTCGTGGCAGGTTTCATCGGCTCGCCGACCATGAACTTCATGCCGGCCGAACTCCTGGGTGGCGATGGCCAGGGATGCAAGATCCAAGCGCCCGGGCTCGGCGAGCTGGTCCTGCCGCAGGACCCCGGCGGCGAACCCAGCGGTGCCGGCCTGACCCTCGGCGTGCGTCCCGAGCACCTGCGCCTGGCCGAGGCGGAGGGCGACAACGCCTTCGAGATCGTCAACGTCGAGTATCTGGGCAACGAGGTCTACGTCTATCTGGAGCCCAAGGCCAGCGACACCCTGCTGATCCATCGCAGCGAGGCGCCGAGCCGCTGGGCGATCGGCCAGCGCGTGGCGCTGGTGCCCGAGCTAGAGCACGTCCATCTGTTTGACGGCCAGGACCGGGCACTGGCGCTTGCCGGCCAGCGTCGCGCCGCCTGAATCGACACCCGTATTTTCCTTTCTCTTCCCCCTGTGACGGGAGCCTCGGCTCCTGTCTCTGGAGACCCGCATGCCGTTATTTCACGCTCAGGACGATTCGCGGCACGACTGGTGGCGCGGCGCCACGATCTACCAGATCTACCCGCGCAGCTTCATGGACGCCAACGGCGACGGCATCGGTGATCTGCCCGGCATCACGTCGCGGCTCGAGCATGTGGCGAGCCTCGGTGTCGATGCCATCTGGCTGTCGCCCTTCTTCACCTCGCCGATGGACGACTTCGGCTATGACGTCGCCGACTATCGCGACGTCGACCCGATGTTCGGCACGCTCGACGACTTCCGCGCCCTGGTCGACCGCGCCCACGAGCTCGGGCTGCGGGTGATCATCGACCAGGTGCTGTCGCACAGCTCGGACCGGCATGTCTGGTTCCAGGAGAGCCGCCGGGACCGCACCAATCCCAAGGCCGACTGGTATGTCTGGGCCGACTCCGAGCCCGATGGCAATCCACCCAACAACTGGATGGCGGCCTTCAGCGGTCGCGCCTGGACCTTCGATGCCCGTCGCCGGCAGTACTACCTGCACAACTTCCTGCCCAGCCAGCCGGACCTCAATTTCCATCATCCCGAGGTACAGCAGTCGCAGCTCGACAACCTGCGCTTCTGGCTGGAACTCGGCGTCGATGGCTTCCGCTTCGATGTGGTCAATTACTACTTCCACGACCGCGCCCTCACCGACAATCCGCCGATGCCTCTCGATCAACGCCGGCCCGGCAATCCGCAGAGCTACCAGTGCCAGCGACACAACATCGAGCAGCCCGAGAACCTGGCGTTCCTCGAGCGTGTCCGCGCCCTGCTCGACGAATACCCGGGCTCGACCACCGTGGGCGAGATCGGCGGCAACGATCCGCTGCCGACCATGGCCGCCTATACCGCCGGCGAGTCGCGCCTGCACATGGCCTATACCTTCGACCTGCTGGACAGCACCGGTGAGGCGCGCGAGCTCCACGGCGTCCTGGCGCGCTTCGCCGAACTCGGCGACGACACCTGGCCCTGCTGGGCACTTTCCAACCACGACGTCCAGCGCAGCGCCAGCAGCTGGGGCCAGGAGCGCGCCCTGCTGGCACTGACGGTGCTCTGTTCGCTGCGCGGCAGCCTCTGCCTCTATCAGGGCGAGGAGCTGGGCCTGCCCGAGGCCGAGCTGGCCTATGAGGACCTGCAGGCCCCCTTCGGCATCAACCTGTGGCCGGAGGTCAAGGGCCGCGACGGCTGCCGCACACCGATGGTCTGGGAAGAGTCCGCCAACGGCGGCTTCTGTGACGAAGGCGCCTCCCCCTGGCTGCCGGTCGACGCGCGCCACCGGCCACTGGCCGTGGAGCACCAGGAACAGGCGCCCGACAGCCTGCTGAACCGGGTCCGCCAACTGCTCCGGCGGCGCGCCGACAGCGACCTCCTGCGTCAGGGCGACCAGCAGCTGATCGCCCCCGAGGCCCTGCCCGAAGAGGTCTTCGGCATGATTCGCACGCTCGGTGACCGCCGCCTGCTGTGCCTGGCGCATCTCGGCCATGGGGATACACCGTCCGATATTTCCCTCGACGAGCTGGCCACCGGCTTCGGCGCTGTAAGCGTCCTAGACCTGCCGGGAATGCCGTCTCCCCATCGTCGGGGCAACGCCCTGCGCCTGTGGCCGGGTACCGCCGCCTGGCTGGCCTGCCCCTGACGCCGTCCGACGCCGCTCACCATGCCCGCCCGCGCCACGACACGGACGGGCATACCGCCGATGAAGCGGCCCTCGGTCACTGTTCATCGCCGGCAGGTGCGGCTAGGATAGGCCCCTAACTAAATCGATTCAGAGGCGACCCCGTATCGCCGCCAGAGAAGCGAGCCATTCCGTGTCTTCGTCACGCCGCATCACCCTGAAGGAGCTGGCCCAACACCTCGGCGTGTCCACGGCCAGCGTGTCCAACGCCTTCAACCGCCCGGACCAGCTGTCTCACGACCTGCGCGAACGGATCCTCGCCGAGGCCCGCCGGCTGGGCTACCGCGGCCCCGACGCCAAGGCACGCAGCCTGCGTACCGGCCGCTCGCAGATCGTCGCGGTACTGCTCGCAGAGAGCCTGACCTACAGCCTGAACGATGCGGTGGCCAGCGAACTGCTGTCGGGCATCGCCGAGGTGCTGGACGCCCACGGCCACACTCTTCTGCTGCTATCCGGGCGCCAGGCAAACGATAGAATGCCGGGCTCGGCCAGCATCGCCGACGGTTTCATCGTCTACGGCCTGATGCCCAGCCCCTCGCTGCTCGACGACCTGCCCTCGCAGCACCCTCAGGTGGCGGTGGACTTCGACATCTCGGGCCAGGCCAGCGTCCACGTGGATAACGAACCCGCGGCCCACGCCATCGCCTGCCATGCGCTGAGGACTCCGCCGCATCGCGCCGGCATCATCAACCTGCGCCTCACCGAACAGGCCTGCAACGGCCGCATCGGCCCCGGACAGACCCTGCTGTCGGCCAGTCGGACCATCACCCGCGCTCGCCTGGACGGCTTCTATCGGGCCTTCGACGAGCACGGCCTCGACGCCGCGGCGGTGCCGATGTGGAACGTGGAGGAGAACACCCACGAGGTCTGCACGCCGGTGATCGAGGGAATCCTCGATCTTCCCGACGAGGAGCGTCCCGACCTGCTGCTGTGCATGTCCGACCGCATCGCCCTGACGGTACTGACCCTGGCCGAGCGGCGTGGCCTGCGCATTCCCGAGGACCTGCGCATCACCGGCTTCGACGGCATCGCCGAGGGCCAGTACCGCTCGCCGCGACTGACCACGGTGCGCCAGGACAGCGTCGAGAAAGGGCGCATCGCGGCCCGCATGGTGCTGGGGCTTGAGCCGGCCACGCCCCGCCTGCTCACCACCGAGCTGCTGATCGGCGAAACCTGTCCCTGAGCCAGAGCGGACTTGCACCGGAATTGCATCCTCCCGGCGACCCGGTGCGCTACGCTAGGGCACTTTGCCCGTTCAATCGAGAGCCCGTGCCATGTCCCTTCGCCACGCCCTGAACCCGGCCGTGTCCCGACTCGGCATCAAGCTGTTCGCGATCATCCTGATCGTCAACGTCGCCATCTCGGGGCTGGTCTTCATCGCCGTGTCGAGAAGCCTCGACCAAGGCTTCATCGAGTACCTGGACCGCACCCAGACCCATCGCGCCGAGACCCTGGCCACCGGGCTCGCCGACGAATGGGCCCGGCGCGGCGACTGGCAGTGGCTGCGCCAGTCGCCGCGCGCCTGGCATCACCTGGTACGGCGCCAGCTGTGGCCCGGCGAGGCACCGCCGGAGGGACTCGAGCGACGCCTCGGTGATCCCAAGGACTTCGTGCTCCACGACGCCAACGGCCTGCCGGTGATCGGCCTGCCGCCGGACAACGACCTGGAGGCCGCGGAGCTGCGCTGGCTGACCATCGTCAGCGACGGCGAGCGCGTCGGCACCCTCGGCTACCGCCCGCCGCAGCAGCTGATGGCGCGCATGGACCGCCTCTTCCTCACCCAGCAGCAGCGCAACCTGGCGATCATCGTCGCCGCCCTGGGGCTTGCCTCGCTGCTGCTCGCCGGGGGGCTGTCCTGGTGGCTGGGGCGCCGCGCCCGCGGCATGACGCTGGCCACCCGCCGTCTCACCGAGGGGGACTACAGCATCCGCCTGCCCGAGCGCGGCCGCGACGAGCTATCGAGCCTGGCGCGGGACTTCAACGTGCTGGCGGCCACCCTCGAGGCCAGCCGCGAGGCGCGCAGCCGCTGGGTCTCGGACATCGCCCACGAGCTGCGCACCCCGCTCGCCGTGCTGCGCGGCGAGATCGAGGCGATGCAGGACGGCATCCGCCCGCTGGACCTGGACAGCCTCGGCTCGCTGGGCCAGGAGGTCGACCAGCTGGAGCGCCTGGTGGCCGACCTGCGGCTGCTGTCCCAGAGCGATGCCGGTGCCCTGGAGGTGCAACTGGCACCGCTGGACCTGGCCGCCAGCCTGGGCGATCGCCTCGACGAGGCCGGCACCTGGCTGCATGATGCCGACATCACGCTCGAGACCGACATCGAAGGCCCGGCCTGGATCCGCGGCGACACCCAGCGCCTGCGCCAGCTGTGGACGAACCTGCTCGACAACACCTGCGCCTATACCCACACGCCAGGACGGCTGCGGGTCACACTCACGCAAACAGGCGACCATTACCGGCTGTGCTGGGAAGACAGCGCGCCCGGCGTGCCCGAGGCGGAGATGCCGCGGCTCACCGAGCGCCTCTACCGGGTCGAGGGCTCGCGCAATCGCGCCAGCGGCGGCAGCGGCCTGGGCCTCTCCATCGCCATGGCCCTGGCGCGCGCCCACGGCGCCGAGATGACCCCCAGTGCCTCGTCGCTCGACGGGCTATGCTGGACCCTGACCTTCCCCGCCATCGCCGATCATCAGCTCAGGGAGGAAGACGCATGAGCACAACGGAACTCGCGACCGATACCGTCCTGATCGTCGAGGACGAACCCAAGATCGCCCGCCTGGTGGCCGACTACCTGACGGGCAGCGGCTTCGCGCCGCATCACCTGGAGCACGGCGATGCCGTGATGCCCTGGCTGGAGGAGCGCGAGGCGCTGCCCGAGCTGGTGCTGCTGGACCTCATGCTGCCCGGCACCGACGGCCTGACCCTGTGCCGCGAGATCCGCCAGCGCTGGCCCGGGGTAGCGATCATCATGCTCACCGCCCGGGTCGAGGAGGTCGACCGCCTGCTGGGCCTGGAGCTCGGCGCCGACGACTACATCTGCAAGCCGTTCAGCCCCCGCGAGGTGGTGGCCCGGGCCCGGGCCGTGCTGCGTCGCAGCCGCGCCGCCACCGCGGCGCCGGAGGAGGCACCGGAGGAGGCCCAGCTGAGCCTCGACGACGAGGGCTGGCGAGCGCTGGCCGACGGCCACGACCTGGCGCTGACCGCGGTGGAGTTCCAGCTGCTGCGGGTGATGATGCACTCCCCGGGGCGCATCTTCTCCCGCGAGCAGCTGATGGATCACATGTACCGCGACCATCGCATCGTCTCCGAGCGCACCGTGGACAGCCACATCAAGAAGCTGCGCAAGAAGATCGCCGAGGTCTGGCCCGAGCGCGAGATCATCCGCTCGGTCTACGGCGTGGGCTACAAGTACCAGCCGGAGGAATGATTCCCGGGCAGCGTCCTCGATGTTTGCACGCTGACTGCAAATCGCTTGCACGCCCAGGGGCGACAGTGAAGGCGTCCATTCGCGGCCAAAGAGGATTGCCCGAGATGAAAAAGACCAACCTGACCCGCACGCTGTTCGCCCCCGCCCTGCTCGCCGCCGCCATCGCGCCGCTGGCGTTCACTGCCAACGCCGGCCAGGGCGGCCCCCATGGCCAGCCCCAGCCGGACGGCTTCCACGCCGAGCAGCGCGAGGCACTGTTCGACCGCGCCGGCATCGACGCCGAGACCCGTGACGAGCTCGCCGAGGCCGAGCAGGAACATCGCGAGGCCATGCGCGAACTGCGCCACGACTACCGCGAGCAGATCGACGAGATCCTCGACGATGAGCAGCGCGCCGCGCTGGACGAGGCCCGCCAGGAGATTCACCAGGAGCATCGCGCCGAGCGGCGAGACGCCATCGAGGCACGCATCGACGCGGTGGTCGACGGCTGGGACCTCGACGACGAGACCCGCCAGTCGCTGGACGAGCTGCGCCACGCCTTCATGGAGGATGCCCAGGCGCTGAAGGCCCAGTCGTTCGACTCCCGCGACGAACGCCGCCAGGCCTGGAAGGCGATGCGCGACCAGCACCACGATGCCTTGGCCGAGCTGCTGAGCGAGGAACAGATCGGCGAGCTGGAGCAGGCCATGCGCCCGCCCCATGACGGTCACGGCCATCGTGGCGAGCGCGGCCATCACGGCGAGCCGGGCCCGCACGGCGGTCCCGACCAGGCCGAGCACGCTGCCGAATAACGCCTAAATTTCAAAACGTTATACTCCACCCACGCCCGGCCACTGGTCGGGCGTTTTCGTGCCCGGAAGGTAAAGAATACTTCGCCTTGGGCGCCTTGCTGTTGCAGGTGTCGGGGGATGTGCGTATTTTATTTGAACGTTCATTCAAAAAAAGAAGTCGCCCCCGCGACAGGAGTCATTTGCGAATGTCGGATAACACCGCCCATCCCGAGCGACGAGATCGCATCAATCGCACCGTCTTTCACGGCAGCGTGGCAGGCATCCTGATCTTCCTGGTGCTGACCATGACGTTCACCGAGGAGGCCGGCGCCTTTTTCGACGCCGCCCTGGCCTGGGTGAGCGACACCTTCGGCTGGTACTACCTGCTGGCCGCCGTGGTCTACCTGGTCTTCGTGATCGCCATCGGCTGCTCCCGCGTCGGCAACATCCGACTCGGCCCGGACCACGCCCGGCCCGAGTTCTCGCTGCTGTCCTGGGCCTCGATGCTGTTCGCCGCGGGCATCGGCATCGACCTGCTGTTCTTCTGCGTGGCCGAGCCGCTGTCGCACTACCTGGCGCCGCCGGACATGGCGCCGGAGAGCGCCGCGGCCATGCGCGCCGCCGTGCCTCAGACCTTCCTCCACTGGGGCCTGTCCGGCTGGGGCATGTACGTGCTGATGGGCATGGCGCTGGCCTACTTCAGCTATCGTCATCGCCTGCCGCTGGCCATCCGCAGCGCCCTCTACCCGCTGCTCGGCAAGCGCATCAACGGCCCGATCGGCAACGCCGTCGACATCACCGCGGTGATCTCTACCGTGTTCGGCATCGCCACCAGCCTCGGCATCGGCGTGATGCAGCTGAACTACGGCCTGACCTTCATGTTCGGCGTGCCCGAGAGCCTGACGACTCAGGTGGTGCTGATCGTACTGGTGATGATCCTGGCCACCATCTCGGTGATCACCGGGGTCGAGAAGGGCATCCGCCGGCTGTCCGAGTTCAACATGGCGCTGGCCGTGGCGCTGCTGCTGTTCGTGCTGTTCGCCGGCAACACCCTGCACCTGCTCGACGCCATGGTGCTCAACGCCGGCGACTACCTGAGCGGCTTCATCGGCAAGAGCTTCGACACCTACGCCTTCGCCGGCGAGGATGCCCAACAGTGGAAGGGCTGGTGGACCATCTTCTTCTGGGGCTGGTGGATCGCCTGGACGCCCTTCGTCGGCCTGTTCCTGGCCCGCATCTCGCGCGGCCGCACCATCCGCGAGTTCGTGCTTGGCGCCCTGCTGCTGCCGCTCGGCTTCATGATGGCCTGGATGTCGATCTTCGGTAACAGCGGCATCGAGATGGTCGCCAACCAGGGCCTCGTCGAACTCGGCGAGCAGGCGCTGAACGCGCCTCAGACCACCATCTACACCTTCCTCGAGCAGTATCCCTACATCGGCATCACCGCCTCGGTGGTGACCATCCTCGGCATCGTGTTCTTCGTCACCTCCGCCGACTCCGGCGCGCTGGTGCTGGCGAACTTCACCTCCATCCTGTCGGACGTGAACCACGACGCCCCGATCCGTCTGCGCGTGTTCTGGTCGGCCACCATCGGCCTGGTGACCGTGGCCCTGCTGATGGCCGGCGGCCTCTCGGCGCTGCAGAGTGCGGTGGTGATCACCGCCCTGCCCTTCTCGCTGGTGATCTTCGCCATCATGGCCGGCATGAGCCGCGCCCTGAAGCTGGAGTGCACCAAGGCCGACACCCGTCGCCAGATCGGCGGCACCGGCATCCAGGGCGACTGGCGCGAGCGCCTCGACCGGGCGCTGGACACCTCCAACCGCGCCGGTGCCGCCGCCACCCTCGAGCACGCCATCCGGCCGGCGCTGAACCAGTTCGCCGAGGAGCTCGAGCGTCGCGGCCAGCCGGCCACGGTGACCGAGGAAGAGGTCGAGGGCGAACCGCTGCGTCAGCTGACCCTGCAGGTGGACTTCGACGACGCCGCCAGCTTCGTCTACCAGGTGCGGGCGCACCGCCTGCGCACCCCGAGCTTCCTGCCGGTGGACGACGACTACTACGTGCGCTTCGACGTCTACCTCAACGAGGGCGGCCTGGAGCAGGATCTCAACGGCTACAGCCGCGCCCAGGTGATCCACAACGTGGTCACCGAGTACGAGAGCCACATCTACTTCCTGGCCCGCGCCGGTCAGGAAAACGCCAACGTCCAGGCGATGCCGGGCTCCGTGGGCGAGCCGCCCCAGGACCTCAATCCGGCCTGAGCCTGACGCTCCGTGCCCTGACGACGGCGACCCTCGGGTCGCCGTCGTCGTGTGTGGCCCGCCCACAGGAGCGAGGTCGATGACGCCCGCGCCCGGCCCGGGTCCCGGGTAGAGCCGCCTCGCGTTGCCATCCCGCAACGGTTACCCTGACGGTGCCCAGCCAGGAGACCGTCATGAGCGACACCCCGCCCCTCACCGATCCGACCCGCATCCGCTACTACCACGCCCACCTCTACTACCGCGACGCCGCCGGCCTGGCCGAGGCGCGCCGCATCGCCGAGGCCGCCGCCGCGCGCTTCGAGATCCGCGTCGGGCGCTTCCACGAGCGGCCGGTGGGGCCCCATCCGCTGTGGAGCTGCCAGCTCTCCTTCGCCCCCGAGACCTTCGGCGCCTTCATCCCCTGGCTGGCGCTGAACCGCGGCTCGCTGGACGTGCTGGTCCACCTCGGCACCGACGACGATCTCTTCGATCACACCCAGGGCGCCATGTGGCTCGGCCACAGCCACCCCCTGGACCTGAGCCAGTTCGGCGACCGGGCCTGAGGGGATACCGACGTGTTGACACTGCGTACCCCCCTGATCGGCCTGCTCCTGGCGGGGCTCGCCGGCTGCGGCAACGACAACGAGGTCGGCGACGTCTCGCTGGGCCTGTTCACCACCAAGGACATCAAGATCGAGAGCCTCGTCGATCCCAAGATTCCCGGCGTGACCTGCCATCTCAGCAACATCGACGCCGACCTGGACCTGGCCGATCCGTCCGACTCCAGCCTGGCCTGCCGCCAGACCGGACCGATCACCGCGGACATGCTCACCGACATCGATACCTCGCCGTCCGGCGAGCTGCTCTACCGCCGCTCCCAGAGCGTGCTGTTCAAGAGCCTGAAGCTGCGCCGCATCTATGATGCCGAGAGCCAGTCGCTGCTGTACCTGGCCTACACCACCAAGGAGAGCAGCGGCAGCTTCAAGCACGCCCTGAGCAGCGTGCCGCTGTGGGGCACCCAGGCCTGGCAGGCGGCCGCGTCTCCCTGACGCCGGTGCCGCGCGGCCGAAAAAGCCCTCGCCCGAGCCAGCACGGGGCCAAAAAAAGCGGGGCGCGACCCGCGTCGCGCCCCGCCTCGTTCGGGGCCCGCTGACGACCCGCCCCACGGCGGCGTTCATAGTCTATCGTTGTCCTGCGGGACGGGGGATGCCCGCCGCCATCGGGCGGCGGGCTGCGTCAGGGGGGAATGCCCCGGGCTGCGCCCGGGGCGGGACCCGCCGCCATCACGGCGCCATGTCGCGGGGCGCGGCAATCGGCCGCCGGGGGCCTAGAAGAAACCCAGCGGGTTGATGTCGTAGCTGACCAGCAGGTTCTTGGTCTGCTGATAGTGCTCGAGGGCGACCTTGTGGGTCTCGCGGCCGACGCCGGACTTCTTGTAGCCGCCGAAGGCGGCATGGGCCGGATACTGGTGGTAGCAGTTGGTCCACACCCGGCCGGCCTGGATGCCGCGGCCCATGCGGAAGGCCACGTTCATGTCGCGACTCCAGACCCCGGCGCCGAGGCCGAACTCGGTGTCGTTGGCGATGGCCAGCGCCTCCTCCTCGTCCTTGAAGGTGGTCACCGCCACCACCGGGCCGAAGATCTCCTCCTGGAAGACGCGCATCTTGTTGTGGCCCTTGAGCAGGGTCGGCTGGATGTAATAGCCGCTGTCATAGGCCGGATCGAAGCGCTCCTTGTCGCCGCCGGTCAGGAACTCGGCGCCCTCCTCGCGGGCGACGTCCATGTAGGACATGATCTTGTCGAACTGCTCCTGGGAGGCCTGGGCGCCGACCTTGACGTCGGTATCCAGCGGATTGCCGCGGGTGATGGTCGCGACCTTCTCCATCACCTTGGCCATGAAGGCGTCGTACATCGACTCCTGGATCAGCGCCCGCGACGGGCAGGTGCACACCTCGCCCTGGTTGAAGAACGCCAGCACCAGGCCCTCGGCGGCCTTGTCGATGAACTCGGGCTCGGCGTTCATGATGTCGGCGAAGTAGATGTTCGGCGACTTGCCGCCCAGCTCCACGGTGGAGGGGATGATGTTCTCGGCGGCGCACTTGAGGATGTGCGAGCCCACCGGGGTCGAGCCGGTGAAGGCGATCTTGGCGATCCGGGTGCTGGTGGCCAGCGCCTGGCCGGCCTCGGCGCCGTAGCCGTTGACCACGTTGACCACGCCCGGCGGCAGCAGGTCGCCGACCAGCTCCATCAGCTTGAGGATCGAGGCCGGGGTCTGCTCGGCGGGCTTGAGCACCACGCAGTTGCCCGCGGCCAGCGCCGGCGCCAGCTTCCACACCGCCATCAGGATGGGGAAGTTCCAGGGGATGATCTGGCCCACCACACCGAGCGGCTCGTGGAAGTGATAGGCCACCGTGTTGGCGTCGATGTCCGCCGCGGTGCCTTCCTGGGCGCGGATGCAGCCGGCGAAGTAGCGGAAGTGGTCCACCGCCAGCGGCAGGTCAGCATTGAGCGTCTCGCGCACCGCCTTGCCGTTGTCCCAGGTCTCGGCCACGGCCAGCGCTTCCAGGTTCTGCTCGATGCGATCGGCGATCTTGAGCAGGATATTGCCGCGCTCGGCGGCCGAGGTCCTGCCCCAGGCCGGGGCGGCGGCGTGGGCGGCGTCCAGCGCCTTGTCGATGTCCTCGGCGGTGGAGCGGGGAATCTCGCAGAACGGCTTGCCGTTGACCGGGCTGACGTTGTCGAAGTACTGGCCCTTGACCGGCGGGACGAACTCGCCGCCGATATAGTTGCCGTAGCGCGCATCGAAGCTGACTACGGACTCGGGGCTGCCGGGGTTGGCGAAGATCATGGCGTGTCTCCAGCGGTTGTGGTTATGTGAGTGCCCCCCCAGTCTTGGCCAGCCCCGGCGTCTGAGACATACTGCGATGGCAGGAGAGCGCCTCCTCCTTCGGTAGGAGACCCGGAGGCATGACAGGCAGGCGGCCGAGCGATCCAAGGAGTCCCGCATGAATACCCTGATGGTGGCCGACGACCACCCGCTGTTTCGCGAGGCGATCGGCGCGGCGATCCGCGCCGGCCTGCCCAGCTGCCGGCTGCTCGAGGCCGGCAGCCTCGACGACGCCCTCAAGGGCATCGCCGAGGAAGAGGAGGACATCGACCTGCTGCTGCTCGACCTGAGCCTGCCCGACGCCGCGGGGCTGGCCGGGCTGGAACGGCTGCGCGAGGCCTGCCCGGCGCTGCCGGTGGTCGTGGTCTCCGCCGAGCGCGAACGCAACCTGATCCTCGAGTCCATCGCCCTGGGCGCGGTGGGCTACATTCCCAAGTCGACGCCGCGGCGCGCGATGCTCGAGGCGCTGCGTCAGGTGCTGAGCGGCCAGATCTACCTGCCGCCGGACATCATGCGCAGACCGCCGGCCCCGACCGCGGACGATCACGACGCCTTCGCCGCGCCCGCCGCCCCGAATGCGCCCTCGCCGCTGGACAGCCTCACCGACAAGCAGCTCGAGGTGCTCGCCCGCCTCGCCCGGGGCGACGCCAACAAGGTGATCGCCCGTGACCTCGACATCGCCGAGACCACGGTCAAGACCCACGTCTCGGCGATCCTGCGCAAGCTCAACGTCGGCAGCCGGGTGCAGGCCATCCTGGCCGCCGACCAGGGCGAGCTGGCCGCCCGGCTGGCGCGCCTGTCGCCCGCGGCCCGGCACCACGACTAGGCGATGCCTGGAACGCCTAGGCGCTGCCCGCCTCCAGCCGGTTGGCGATCAACAGCCTCAGCCGCAGCGGCTTCACCGGCTTGAGCAGGCAGTCGTAGCCGCGCTCCCTCGCCCGCTGCTTGAGCTCGCCGTCATGGCTGGCGGTGATCACCACCACACCGAGCCCGGGATGCCACCGACGCAGCCGGTCCGCCACGCTGAGCCCGTCGGGGCCGCCCGGCGCCAGGTGATAGTCGACCAGCAGCAGGTCGGCGCGCTCGCGGCGGCTCACCGCCTCCAGCGACGCCGGCGTGGCCGCGCAGCG
Organism: Halomonas smyrnensis AAD6; assembly: GCF_000265245.1. Taxonomy (GTDB): domain Bacteria; phylum Pseudomonadota; class Gammaproteobacteria; order Pseudomonadales; family Halomonadaceae; genus Halomonas; species Halomonas smyrnensis. The sequence continues at coordinate 33,945 of NZ_AJKS02000010.1, read as the reverse complement.
CACCCGGCAGCCCCAGCCCTCCAGCAGCGCCGCCATGCCCTCGAGGATCGCCGGGTCGTCGTCGAGCACCCAGATTCGCGCCCCGGACAGATCATGCATGCCCGGCGGCGCCTCCGCCGGCGGCGTCTCGATGCGCCGGCCGTAGGGCACCCGGATCGAGAACAGCGCCCCGCGCCCCGGCCGCGAGGCCAGGTGCAGCGGATGGTCGAGCATGGTGGCGATGCGATCGACGATGGCGAGCCCCAGCCCCAGGCCGCGATCGGCCTCGGCCGGCTCGGTCACGGCGCGGCGGAACTCGAGGAAGATCGCCTGCTGCTGGGCCTCGTCGATCCCGGGTCCGGTATCGCCGACCAGGATCTCGAGGCCGTCGGGACGGCGCCGGCAGCCCAGCAGCAGCCGGCCGCGCTCGGTGTAGCGCACCGCGTTGGTCAGGAAGTTGCGCACCACCCGGGCCAGCAGCGCCAGGTCGGAGCGGACCACCGCCTCGCTCGGCACGTAGCGGAACTCGAGCCCGCGGGCGCCGGCCAGCTGGCGGAATTCCTCGGCGATCACGTCGAGCAGCTCGGCCACCGGGAAGGCCGCGATGTCCGGGGTCAGCACGCCCGCGTCCAGCCGAGAGATGTCCACCAGGGTGCCGAGCAGCGACTCCACGTCCCTGAGCGAGCGGCCGATATGGCCGACCTGACGCGCCGCCGCCTCGGGCAGCGCCTGGTCCTCCAGGGCGCTGGCGAACAGCCGTGCGGCGTTGAGCGGCTGCAGCAGGTCGTGGCTCACGGCGGCCAGGAAGCGGGTCTTGGAGCGGTTGGCCGCCTCGGCCTCGGCCCGGGCCTCCTCCAGCGCCTCGAGGGTGCGATGCAGGCTGTCGGTGCGCTCGCGCACCTGCTCGGCGAGCAGCACGGCGTGCTCGAAGGCGCCGTAGGGCGCGCCGTCGGCCATGCCGGCGGATTCCACCCGCTCGATCAGCGCACCGCAGATGCGCCGCAGCCGCGCGTTCTCCTCCGCCAGCGCCCGCTCGCGCTCGGTGACGGGCTCGATGTCCGGCCGCTCAGCCCCGAGATCCAATCGCCACCCCCGTGAAGGTCTGGTTGATGTGCCGCCCCTGGTGCTGCTCGCCGTAGGTGTTGAAGCCCACCACCCGGGCCTCGGCCAGCAGCCGCGAGGCGTCCTCGACCCGGCCCAGGGCCTCCAGCTCCAGGCGCCGCAGGAAGCAGTCGCAGCCGAGGATCAGCGCCGGCGGGCCGAGGCGACGCCCCAGGCCGTCCAGCACCCCGGCCAGCTCCTCGAGCATCGGCGCCGGCTGCATGGCGGTGAGCACGATGCCGTTCTCCACCGCGCAGTAGAAGCGCAGCCCGCCGTCATCGTCGACCCGCTGGATCGAGCGCACGTAGTGGTCCTCGCCGATGCGCACCGCCAGCGGGTGGCGGGCGAACACGCCGTCGTCCAGCGCCGCCACCGGCCGCCCCACCAGGCGCGCGTATTCCTCGGCGGCGGGCGCGGCGTTGAGCTCCAGCACCCGCCGCCGCTCGCGGTCCACCGCGGTGACCACCAGCTTCTCCCGGCGCGGGCGCAGATGATGGGTGGTGAAGACCTCGAAGGGCCGGCGGCTGGCGATCATGACCACCACCGCCGAGGCGTCGTGGAAGCCGCCCTCGGCGTAGACGTGGGTGTGGCTCAGGCGGTTGTCGTCGCCGGCCGAGCCGCCGAAGCTGGGAATGCCGCCGAGCGCGGCCTCGAGGGTCGAGAGCACCTGCTCCTCGCTGCTGGAGAGGCCGTCGAGCAGGGTCAGCACGAAGGGGCGCGCCTCGGCGTCGGGCGCCCGGCGCCGGCAGTCGGCGAGCAGGCCGTCGACCAGCCGCTGCGCCTGGGGCAGCGCGAAGGCCTCGAGATCGGCGACCCGCGCACAGCCGATGGCGAAGTCGTCGCGATCGAAGCCGATGGCCACGATGCAGCCCCGACCGTAGCCCGCCGGGGTGATCTCGCCGGCGGTGGTGCAGCCGGCCAGGGGCACGGGGGCGAAGGCTCGCTCCAGCGCCTCGCCGAGCGCCGCCAGGGGGTAGTCGGCGCTGCAGAAGAACAGCACGAAGCCGAGCCCGGGGCCGGCCAGCGCCTCGGCCAGCTCGGCGGCGGCCCGCTCGGGGTCGAGGCTGTCGCTGGCGGCCGTGCGCGGCGAGGCCGTCGTAGAAGAAGAACCGGGGGCGTCGAACATGGCAGCCTCGCGAGGACGGGATGGGCGCAGTGTAGGCGGGCGCCGCCCCGGCCCACAATGCGCGGTTGGCATGAGGCCCGGCCCGGTTCATGGCGATGAGGCCGGCCTCAGGTCGCCGCGACCTCGCCGTCGAGTGCCACCAGGGCCTCGTCCAGCCGCTGGCGCAGCGCGGCCAGGGTGGCGTCCTCGCCGTCCAGGGCGGCGTCGCGGGCGGCATGCTCGAGCCGCGCGGCCAGCGCCGCGACCCGCACGGCGCCGAGGGTGGCCGACTCGCCCTTGAGCTGATGGGCCAGATGCTGCACCCGCTCCGCTTCGCCGGCCTCGAACGCCACGTCCAGCGCCGCGAGGCGGTCCGCGGCGTCCTGACGATAGCGCGCCACCAGCGTCGCCAGGGCCTCGGCGTCCAGGCTGTCGCGCAGCGCCGCCATCACCTCCTCGTCCAGGATCGGATCCGCCGTGGCGGGTGCGGCGTCGGGCGCCGGCATGGCCGGCCACGGCCAGGCATCGCGGCCGGCCAGGTGACGATGCAGCACCTTGAGCAGCGAGGCCTGCAGCAGCGGCTTGGCCAGATAGCCGTTCATGCCCGCCGCCAGGCAGCGCGCCTGGTCGCCCAGCGGGCCGCCCGCGGTCATCGCCACGATCGGCATGTCGGCCAGCCAGCCGCCGCGGGAGCGGATGCGCCGGGTGACCTCCAGGCCGTCCATGTCCGGCATCTGCACGTCCATGAACACCAGATCGAAGCGCTCCCGGTCGATGCTGGCCAGGGCCTCGGCGCCGGAGCTCGCCAGGCTGGCGCGACAGCCGAGCTTGGTGAGCATGGCCATTGCCACCTGCTGATTGACCGGATTGTCCTCGACCACCAGCAGCCGGGCCTCGCACAGCGAGGCGGTGTCCATGGGCCACGCGGCCGCCGGCTCGACCGAGGGGGCCGCCGCCTCGATCAGCGGGACCCGGAACCAGCAGCGGCTGCCCTCGCCCGGCCGGCTGTCGATGCCGATCTCGCCGCCGAGCGCCTCGACCAGCCGCTTGCTGATCGCCAGCCCCAGGCCGCTGCCGCCGAAGCGGCGCGCCGTGCCGGGATCGCCCTGGCGAAAGGGCTCGAACAGGCGCGCCTGCTGTTCGGCCGTGATGCCGCAGCCGGTATCGCTCACCGCGAAACACAGCCGCCCCTCGTCGTCGCGTGTCGCCTCCACGCGCACCGCGCCGCTATCGGTGAACTTCACGGCGTTGGACAGCAGGTTCAGCAGCACCTGGCGCAGCCGCCCGGCATCGCTGATGACGTGGGCCGGCAGCGTCGTATCGAGGCCACACTCGAGCCGCAGGCCCCGAGCCTCGGCGTGGGGGCGGAACAGCGAGACCGCGCCCTCGACGAGCTCGGACAGCGCCAGGGCGCGATGCTCGAGCTCCAGGCGGCCGGCCTCGATCTTGGAGAAGTCCAGGATGTCGTTGATCAGCTCCATCAGGCGACCGGCGCTCTCGTGGATGGTATCGGCGTAGTGGCGGGCACGCTCGGGCAGCGGCTGCTCCACCAGCAGGTCGCTCATGCCGATCACGCCGTTGAGCGGGGTGCGGATCTCGTGGCTGACGGTGGCCAGGAACTCCGACTTGGCCTGGCTGGCCGACTCGGCGCGCCGGGCCGTGGCCTCCAGCTCGCGGCTGAGCGATTCCAGCGCGCTACGTGCGGCGGCGTTGTCGCGGGCCTCGCGGATCAGGAAGGCGACCACCAGCATCGCCGCCACGCTCATGCCCAGGATCAGCGCCAGCAGCAGGCCATAGAGCCACTGCAGGCGATCGCGCTCGTGGGTCGACACGCTCGCCAGGTGGCTGTTGAGGGTGATGATCAGGCGTTCGGCGGGCTGACTGATACGGCCCAGGTGTTCGATCAGGTCCTGACGCGCGACGGGCCCCAAGGCGTCGAGGGCCTGCAGCCGCGTATCCAGTGCCTGCAGCTGCTGCTCGATCTCGTCGACCAGGCGGTCGGAGGCGGGAATGCGCTCGATCAGCGCGGCGATCTTGCCGCCGCGCAGCAGCATCAGCCGGCTGTAGAGCAGCTCGAAGCGCAGTCGCGCTTCATCGAGCGCCTCGGGATCGGCGTCGCTCAGGGCCAGATAGCTGCGCAGCTCGACGGCGTCACGATCCAGCTTGTAGGCGTGCCAGACGGTGTCGCCGCCGACCCGCCACACCAGGCTGTCCTGGCGCCAGGCGACCAGCCCGACCATCAGGATGGCGGCGACGAACAACAGCAGGGCAGCGACGACGCCGAGCTTCAGGCGCAGCGGAGAATGGCGCACCGGGCGGCTCCTCGTCGGTCAGTGGATCTCGATGCGCGCCACCTGCCAGACCGAGCGAAAGCGGATTTCCTCGTTGCGCAGTTCGGGGCGTTCATCGAAGGGATAGAGCACGAACAGCGGGCCCAGGCGGCGGATCGGCATGGGTTCGCCGTCACGCGTCATCGCCAGGATGACGCCGTAGCGGCTGAAGTCGCTGACCGGCACCTCGGCCTCGAAGCCGTTGAGCGCCATCACCCGGGCCTCGTCGCCCCGGCCCCCCACCGCCTCGAGAAGCGCCTCGCCGAGCGGCCCCGCGTAGCGGGCCGAGTCCTCGTGCCAGGGAGTATGGGTCTCGATGGTGCGCGACGGCAGCGCCTCGAGCATGGCCCGGTCGAAGCGCGCCTCGCCGTCGCCGTTGGTGCGCGAGATGTCACCGCTGACGGTCAGCATCACGCACCCCTCGGGCTCGGGCAGGGATTCGGCGGCGGACGCCACCAGGCTCCAGGATAGGGCCAGGATCAATGGCAGCAGGCGTCGAAGGCGCATGTCGGGGCTCCGGTTTTACGGTCTCGGCGCCAAGATTACGCGAATCCCGCCACGCCGTCAGGCGCCGGCACCCACCCCGCCCCGGCACGCCCTGACCCGGGCACGGGCGGCGTCAGGCCGCCTCGTCCCCCTCCACGAGCTCGATCCGTACCAGGTCCTCGTAGGCATGCCAGCTGGCATGGCCGAGCACCGGCAGGATCAGCGCCAGGCCGATGTAGAAGGTGGCCACGCCGACCATCACGCAGCCGGTGATGATGGCGGCCCACAGCATCATCGGGCGCAGGTTGGAGGCCACCGCACGGATGCTGGCCTCGATGCCCTCCATGAAGGTCAGGTCCTGATCCATCAGGGTCGGAATCGCCACCACGCTGATGGCGAAGGCGCCGAAGGCCAGCAGCGCCCCGACCGTCGTGCCCACGGCCAGCATGCCGAGCCCCTCCGGGGTGGTCAGCAGCGTCGCATAGAGGGTCGCCGGGTCGGGCGCGCCGAGGCCGAAGAACAGCGCGAACAGCAGGGTGGCGAGACGAATCCAGGCGAGGAAGAAGATCATCATCATCACGCCCATCATCGCCAGCGATCCGACATGGCCGGTCCAGGCCCCGAAGGCGTCGCCGAGGGTCGGCTCGCGCCCGGCCTCCAGCGACCGGCTGATGCCGTAGGAGCCCACCGCCACCAGCGGGCCAAGGAACATGAAGCCGGCGATCAGCGGCAGCAGCCAGTGCCATAGCCCCAGCACGAAGGCCCCGGCGGTGATGGCGATGCTCAGCCCCACCCAGAACAGCCCGTAGGCCAGGCTGACCGCCGTGGCGCGTCGAAAGTCCGCGACGCCTTCGGCCAGCCAGATTCGCGGCTTGTCCATGCCGACCGACCGGATGCGGATTCGCACCCGAGAACCCTCCTTACCGCCGCTCTTCGTGGCTGCTGCACACATGGTGACACCCCCGTTTGCCGACGCTGAAGTCCCGGACTCGCCGGGCAGAACGGGCGGATTCCAGGCCCGGCATCACGCCCCGTCACTGGTTACTCTAGCCGTTCCCCCGCGCCCCCGCCGTGATTCGGATCATGCCGCGGGGTGGCAAAACCCGAGCGGTGAAACGACGACGCCCACGCCCCCGGGCGGGGACGTGGGCGTCGCGGGCGCCGGGCGCGGGCGTCAGCGCACGATCATCACCGACATCTTGCTGTGGTGCACCACGTGCTCGGCGTTGGGGCCCAGCACGTAATCGGCGAACTTGCGCTTGTTGTGGGACGCCATCACGATCAGGTCGACCTCGAGCTTCCTGGCCGCCTTGATGATCGCCTCCCAGGGCGAGCCGTCGACGATCACGCTCTGCACCTGGACGTCATCCGGCACGTGCTGCTGGATGAACTCGTGCTGGGCCTTGGTCACCTCCTCATGGGCCTTGGCGGCGAAGTTCTCGGGGAAATAGGCCCCCACCAGCGGCATGCGATAGTCCGGCAACACCGTCACCACGTGCAGCGAGGCACCGAAGCTCTTGCACAGCGCCAGCGCCGTCGGCAGCGCCTTGGTCCAGGAGGACTCCTCGTTGAGGTCCACCGGCAACAGGATCTTGCTATACATGGGTCACCTCCATCAGGCAGAGACCGGCTTGCCGCCGTGATCGCGGCGCCGTCGCTGCAGCATCACCACCAGGGCCAGCACCAGGAAGGCGGGAATCCACATCCACTCCTTGGTCCAGCGATCCACCGGCGCCTGCACCTGGATGATCTCCTGGTCGAAGTCGAAGCCGAGCTTCGCCGCCTCGCTGCCGTAGGTCACCATGTCGACCACGGCACGATCGTCCTCGACGTTGAGCATCAGCCCCAGGTTCGACAGCCGATCCTCGCCGGTCTCGCCGTCCGGCACCGGCAGGGTCATGTAGGTGGTCATCGGATCGCCGTAGGCGTCCAGGCCGCTGATCTGGATCCGCAGCGAGGAATCGGGGTCCGCGTTGCCCAGCGCCTCGACGAACTGCGCCGGCGGCACGTCCTGGTAGGGATCATGGATCATGTCCATCCAGAAGCCCGGGCGGAACAGCGTGAAGGCCACCAGCAGCAGCAGCAGCGACTCGTACCAGCGATTGCGGGCGATCATGAAGCCCTGGGTCGCCGCGGCGAAGATCAGCATCGCCACCGTCGCCACCACGAAGATCAGGATGCCCTGGAGCAGCGAGACATCGATCAGCAGCAGGTCGGTGTTGAAGATGAACAGGAACGGCAGCGCCGCGGTACGCAGGCTGTAGTAGAACGCCTGGAAACCGGTGCGGATCGGGTCGCCCCCGGACACCGCGGCCGCGGCGAACGAGGCCAGCCCCACCGGCGGCGTCACGTCGGCCATGATGCCGAAGTAGAACACGAACAGGTGCACCGCGATCAGCGGCACCAGCAGGCCGTTCTGCTCGCCGAGCTGCACGATCACCGGCGCCAGCAGCGCCGACACCACGATGTAGTTGGCGGTGGTGGGCAGGCCCATGCCGAGGATCAGGCTGAGCACCGCGGTGAGCAGCAGGATCAGCAGCAGATTGCCCATGGAGAGGATCTCCACCACGTCGGCCAGCACCAGGCCCACGCCGGTCTGGGACACCGCGCCGACGATGATGCCCGCCGTGGCGGTGGCGATGCCGATGCCGATCATGTTGCGGGCGCCGCCGACCAGGCCTTCCCAGAGGTCATGGAAGCCCTCGCGAACGTCCGCCGCCAGATTGCTGCGGTGGCGGAACATGGCCGTGATCGGGCGCTGGGTGATCATGATGAAAACCATGAACACCGTGGCCCAGAAGGCCGACAGTCCCGGTGACAGGCGTTCCACCATCAAACACCAGATCAGCACGATCACCGGCAGGATGTACTGCAGGCCGACCATCACCGTGGGCCGGGTCTGGGGCAGCTTGTAGACCGGCTCGTCGGGGTCGTCGAGCTCCAGTTCCGGATAGCGCGAGGCCACCTTGAGCAGGCTCACGTAGACCGCCGCCAGGGCCACGGCCACCACCCAGGGAGTGGCATCGCCGAGCACCGGCTTTAGCCAGCCCAGGCCGTAGTACACCACCAGTGCGGTGATCATCATCAGCAGCAGACCGGCCAGGAAGCCCACCGCCTTGCGCACCAGCGGCTTCGGCGGATTGCTGCTCTGAAGGCCCTGCATGTTGGCCTTGAGGGCCTCCAGGTGGACGATGTAGACCAGCGCGATATAGGAGATCAGCGCCGGCAGGAAGGCGTGCTTGATCACGTCCACGTAGGAGATGCCGACGTACTCGACCATCAGGAAGGCCGCGGCGCCCATCACCGGCGGCATGATCTGGCCGTTGACCGAGGACGCCACCTCCACCGCCCCGGCCTTCTCGGCGGGGAAGCCGACGCGCTTCATCATCGGCACGGTGAAGGTGCCGGTGGTCACCACGTTGGCGATCGAGGAGCCGGAGATCAGGCCGGTCATGCCGGACGCCACCACGGCGGCCTTGGCCGGCCCGCCGCGATAGTGGCCGAGCAGCGAGAAGGCGACCTTGATGAAGTAGTTGCCGGCCCCGGCCTTGTCTAGCAGGGCACCGAACAGCACGAACAGGAACACGAAGCTGGTCGACACGCCCAGCGCGATGCCGAACACCCCCTGGGTGGTCAGCCACTGGTGATTGACCAGCCCGTTGAGGCTGACCCCGCCGTGGGCGAGGATGCCCGGCATCCAGGGGCCGGCCAGGCTGTAGACGAGAAACACCAGGGCCACGATCATCAGCGGCGGCCCCAGGGCGCGGCGCGTCGCCTCGAGCAGCAGCACGATGCCGATCACGCCGACGATCACGTCCTGGGTGATCGGCGCGCCGGGGCGCTGGGACAGCTGCTCGTAGAACATGAACATGTAGGCGCCGCAGAAGGCCGCGGCGAAGGCGAGCCCCCAGTCCAGCAGCGGGATGCGGTCCCGCGGCGAGCGCTTGAGGGCGGGATAGGCCATGTAGGCCAGAAACAGTGCGAAGGCCAGGTGGATGGAGCGCGCCTCGGTGGCGTTGAAGACCCCGAAGCCCAGCACGAAGGGAATCGGCGAGGCGATCCACAGCTGGAACAGCGACCAGACCGCGGCAATGCTGACCAGCAGCTTGCCCGGCGTTCCGGCCGGCTTGCGCGCCCCCGAGTCGCTGGAGGCGACCATGTCCTCCAGATCGACCTCGGCGCCCGGCGCCCTTGTCTTGTCGTCAGTCATAAGCGTGCCCTGGTTGATGTGGATGACGCATGGAGTGCACGACGCTCTCTTTCACTCTTCTTTCGGAATCACAAACGCAATGCGCGGCCCTCGGCGAGGGCCGCGCATGCCATGGCGAATGATGCAGGTTCAGCGGCTGACGATCACTCGATCCAGCCCTGTTCGCGGTAGTAGCGCGCGGCCCCCTCGTGCAGCGGTGCCGAGAGCCCCTGGGTGACCATTTCCTGCGGGTCCAGGTTGGCGAAGGCCGGGTGCAGCTGCTTGAAGCGATCGAAGTTGTCGAAGATCGCCTTGACGGTCTGGTAGACCACCTCGTCGCTGGTGTCGGAATCGGTCACGAAGGTGGCCGCCACGCCGAACGTCTCGACGTCGTCCGGGTTACCCTTGTAGAGCCCGCCCGGAATCACCGACATGGAGTAGTAGGGGTACTCATCGACGATGCCCTGGACGTCCTCGTCGTTGAGCGCCACCAGGCGCGAATCGACGGTGGTGGTGGCTTCCTGGATCGCGCCGTTGGGGTGGCCGACCACGTAAGCCATGGCGTCGATGTTGTTGTCGGCCAGGGCGGAGGCCATCTCGGCGGCGTCGAGCTGGGAGGCCAGCGAGAAGGAATCCTGGGTCCAGCCCTTGGCGTCCATCACCACTTCCATGGTGTTGCGCTGACCGGAGCCCGGGTTGCCGATGTTGACGCGCTTGCCTTCCAGATCGTCGAGAGTCTCGATGCCGGCGTCGGCGCGGGCCAGGATGGTCAGCGGCTCGCCGTGAACGCGGAACACGGCCCGCAGCTTGTCGTAGGCCTCGTCCTCGAAGTTGCCGGTGCCGTTGTAGGCCTGGTACTGGACGTCGGACTGCACCACGCCCATGTCCAGCTCGCCGGACTTGATGCCGTTGACGTTGGCCACCGACCCGCCGGTGGAAGGCGCGTTGCACTTGATGTTGGCGTCGTCGATACGATTGACCAGGCGGCAGACGGACTGGCCGACCACATAGTACACGCCGGTCTGGCCACCGGTGCCGATGGTGATGAACTGCTCTTCGTCCTGCGCCATGGCCGGCGACGCGAACATGGCAGCACCCAGCAGCGCACCGGAGAAGGCGGCGGTGGAGAAAGCATGGCGTTTCATTGACGCACCTCGTTGACGTTGTTGACAAAACATTTGGCAAAGCCATTCGATCGACGGCGCATCCTGAGCCAGTTCGATCTATTCGACAATACCTACTTTAGCGAAAAAACGTCTGTCCGATGGAGTTTATTGCTTCCCCCCCAGTGTAGTTGCCGTCAACGCTCGTCACCGCCGTCCTGGTCAACGCGGCAGCCGCGCCGAGCGCCCGGCTTGTCAGATCGCCGGCGCGGCCGCCAGACTGACAGGACCATGAGCGTCCACGAGGACACCCACATGCACGCCAGCGCACCCCGCATCGAATGTTGCCAGGGCGACATCGCCCGGCAGCACGACGTCGAGGCGGTGGTCAACGCCGCCAACGCCCGGCTGCGCACCGGCGGCGGCGTGGCCGGCGCCCTGCACCGTGCCGCCGGCCCCGAGCTCGCCGTGGCCTGCGCGCCCCTGGCGCCGATTCATCCCGGCGAGGCGGTGATCACCGACGCCTACGGCCTGCCCAATCGCCACGTCATCCACTGCCTGGGGCCGGTCTACGGCGTCGACGAGCCCTCCGACACGCTGCTCGCCGACTGCTACCGCAACGCGCTGGCACTGGCACAGCGGCATGGCATCGAACGCCTCGCCTTCCCGGCGCTGTCCACCGGCGCCTTCGGCTACCCGGTCGCCGAGGCGGCGCGCATCGCCCTGTCCACCGTGCTGACCACCCTGCCCCACTGCCCGGCGATCAGGCGGGTGCGCTTCGTGCTGTTCGACGCCGCCGGCGCCGAGCTGCATCAGCACACCCTGGAGGCCCTGACCGAGGCCTGAGCCGCGGCGCGCCTAGACGTTGTAGCCCAAAAGCTCTGGCAGCCACAGAGCGAGCTGCGGGAAGATCACCACCAGCGCCAGCGCGCTGGCCATGGCCGCCACGAACACCAGCGCCCAGCCCACGGTCTGCTCCAGGCGCACCCGCGCCACCTCGGTGGTGACCATCAGGTTGACCGCCACCGGCGGCGTGAACTGGCCGATGGCGATGTTCATCGCCAGCAGGATGCCGAACCACACCGGGTTCCAGCCGAAGTGCTGCATCACCGGCACCAGGATCGGCATCATGATCAGGTAGATCGAGATCGCATCCAGCAGCATGCCGGCCAGCAGTACCGCCAGCATGATCAGCACCAGCAGCAGCGTGCCGTTGTCCGACAGCCCGATCACCCACTCCGCCAGGTGGCGGAAGGTGCCCAGCATGGTGCCGGCCCAGGCGAAGATGCCGGCCAGGGCGATGATCAGCATCACCACCCCGGAGATCACCGCGGCCTCGCCGAGCAGCGCCCAGAGGTCGCGCCAGCCGAGCTCGCGGGTCAGCCACAGGCCCACCACCACGCCATAGGCCACCGCCACCACCGCCGCCTCGGTGGGCGTGAACAGCCCCGAGCGCAGCCCACCGAGGATCAGCACCGGGGCGAACAGCGCCGGGATCGCCTGACGGAAGCTCTCGCCGATCGGCGGACGCTCCGTCTCGCCGGGCGCCTCCCAGCCGTTGCGTTTCGACAGCCACCAGGCCGGCACCAGCAGCGCGGCCCCGGCCAGCATGCCCGGGAACAGGCCGGCGGCAAACAGCGCGCGCAGGTCCACGCCCGGCACCACGATGGAATACAGGATCAGCGCCACCGAGGGCGGAATCAGGATCGCCGTGGAGGCCGAGGCCGCGATCAGCGTCGCCGAGAAGGGCTTGGGATAACCCGCCTTGGTCATGCTGGGCAGCATCACCATGGCCACCGCGGCCGCGTCGGCGGGGCCGGAGCCGCTCATGCCGCCCATGATCATGCACACCAGCACCGCCACCAGCGCCAGGCCGCCGTGGCGCGGGCCGATCAGCGCCTGGGCGAAGCGCACCAGGCGCGCCGCCACCCCGGCGCGTTCGAAGATCAGCCCGGTGAGGATGAACAGCGGAATGGCGATCAGCGGGTACTTGGCGACGCTGTTGTAGGTGTTGGTGCCGAGCGTGGCCAGCATCGCCGGCGACAGGCCGGCGACGATGCCCACCGCCCCGGACAGCCCCAGCGAGAAGGCCACCGGCACGCCGGCGATCAGCAGGCCGGCGAAGGCCAGCAGCATCCACAGGTCAGGACTCATCGTCGAGCCCTCCGCGCAGGCGGTCGAGGGTCTGCTGGCACTGGCGCCACAGCATCAGGCCGGCCAGCAGCGGCAGCCACGCCAGGTACCACCACTGGGGCAGCCCCAGGCCCGGCGACAGGGTCTCCCACTGGTATTCCTGCCACGCCAGCTTGCCGCCGTACCAGGCCACCAGCCCCAGCACGGTGAGGCCGCACAGGCCCTGGAACAGGATCAGCGCGCGCCGCGGCCCCGGCGGCAGGGCCCGCTCCAGCAGCGCGATGCGGATATGGCGATGGCGGCGCAGCGCCACCGAGGCGCCGGCGAAGGTCAGCAGCACCAGCAGGAACACTGAGAACTCCTCGGTGAAGGCGAAGGAGGCGTCGGTGATGTAGCGCACCACCACGTTGGCCAGGCTGATCAGGCCGATGATCAGGATGGCCAGGGTCGCGAGCACGCGCTCGAGTCTTGCGTCGGGACGTTTCATGACGGGGGATCTTGAAGGGTGAGGAACGACGACGTCGCCCGGCCGAGGCCGGGCGACGTCTCATGGGGGGAGGCGAGCGTCAGGGCGCGTCGATGTCGCGGCGGGCGGCCTCGACGATCTCCTCGCCGATGCGCGGCACCCATTTGTCGTGGACGCTCTCGGTCGCCTCGACGAAGGCCCGGTACTGGCCGTCGTCGAGTTCGGTGACGCTCACGCCGCGCTCGCGGATCGCCGCCAGCCGGTCGGCCTGCTCGCCGCGGCTCTTGGCGATCTCCCAGGCGCCGGCCTCGACCGCGGTCTCGCGCAGCATCTGCTGCTGCTCCTCGGACAGTGAGCCCCATACCTGGCGGTTGGCGGCGAACACCAGCGGGTCGTTCATGTAGTTCCACAGCGTCAGGTGGGCCTGGCCGACCTGATCGATCCGCGCCACGTCGAACACCGACAGCGGGTTCTCCTGGCCGTCCACGGCACCGGTGGTCAGCGCCGGCTTGGCGTCGGCCCAGCTCATCTGGGTCGGGTTGGCGCCCAGCGCGGAGAAGGTGTCCTGGAACAGCGGCGAGCCCACGACGCGAATCTTCAGGCCCTCGAGGTCGGCCGGCGCGTCGATGTCGCCGCGGGAGTTCGACAGCTGGCGGAAGCCGTTCTCGCCCCAGCCCAGCGGCACCACGCCCTTGTCCTCGATGGCGGAGAAGATCATCTCGCCGGCCTCGCCGCCGGTCACCGCGTCCACGGCGTCCTCGTCGGGCAGCAGGAACGGCAGCGAGAACAGGTTGAGCGCCGGCACCTGGGGCGACCAGTTGATGGTCGAACCGACCGCCAGGTCGATCAGCCCGGAGCGCATGGCGGAGAATTCTCGGGTCTGGTCGCCGCTGACCAGCTGGGCGTTGGGATAGACGCGCAGGGTCAGCTCGCCGTCGGAGCGTTCCTCCACCAGTTCCGCCCATTTCTCGGCGGCCTGCCCCCAGGGGAAGGCGTCGGACAGCACGGTGGAGACGGAAAGCTCGCGGGCCTGGGCGGTCAGGGTCGAGGTCAGCAGGGCGGCGCCGGCCAGGGTGGCGGCGAGACGCCCGAGGGAGCGGGAGGTGGGCATAGCGTGTCCTTGTGTCCGCTTTGGCAGCGGTTATCGGCGTTGTCGGTATTTCGCAACAAAAGAATATGCCTGCAAGCCCCCGTCACGACAAGGGTCGACGTTGGTCGACGCACGACGGCCCCCACGAAAGGCCCCCACGTGGCGAGGCCTGCCACCGAGCCCCTGGGCATGGGGCTGGAGCATCGGTGCCGGGAGAACACGTGCGGCCCCGAGGACAGCGACCCGTCGCTGTCCCGGGCCATGATGCGCGGGACCTGCCGATGCCGTGCCGTGCGGCACCGGCACGGCGATTCCTGTTAGGCTGTGGCTTCATTCCACGACCGATCAAGGAAGAGCCGTGCCCCTCAAGGACCTGGTTCTGGGACTGAGCGTCATCGTTATCTGGGCGCTCAACATCATCGTCATCAAGCTCGGCGTGACCGAGCTTCCGCCACTGCTGCTGACCACACTGCGCCTGGCGTTAGTGGCCGTCCTGCTGGTGCCCTTTCATCCGATATCGCGTCACCAGCTACCGTTCCTGGCGCTGTTGTCGGTGACATTCGGCGTGATGAACTTCGCCCTGTTGATCATCGGCCTGGAACAGGCCGAGGCCGGCACCGGGGCGCTGCTGGTACAGATGGGCACGCCCTTCGCCACCCTGCTGGCGGTGATCTTTCTCAAGGAGAAGCTGGGCCCGCGGCGGCTGGCCGGCCTGCTGCTGTCGTTTGCCGGGGTATTGGTGCTGGCCGGCGGGCCATCCCTGCCCGCCCCGCTGCCCACGACCCTGCTGCTCACCAGCGCCCTGGGCTGGGCCGTGTCACAGCTATTGATCAAGCGCGGCCCCAAGGTCTCCCCCATGGCCATGGCTGGCTGGATTGCGCTGTTCGCCACCCCACAGCTGGCCTTGGCCTCCTGGTGGTTCGAGGACCAGCACTGGCAATTCATGCTGGAGGCCGGGCTCAAGGGCTGGGGAGCCGTGTTCTACACGGCGGTGATGTCATCCATCCTGGCCTACGGCATGTGGTTCGGCCTGATACGGCGCCATGACGTCAATCGAGTGGTACCACTGACGCTGCTCGTGCCGGTGCTGGCCGTGATCCTCGGCATCGTGCTGCTGGACGACAGTGTCGACCCCTTCAAGCTCGGTGGTGGTGGCCTGGTGGTGGCCGGCGTCGCGCTGATCGTGATTCGCTTCGGTGGCCGTGCACGGCACGACGGCTCGACCTGAGCGATGACGATCAGCCGCTCATATCGGCGGCGATGGCGCATTCGCCGCCGTCGCCGGGCCAGCTGACGCAGTCGCCGACCGCGATGCCGTGCGCCTCGAAGACGCCGGCATTGACCTCCAGCGCCGCTCGATAGGGCGCATCCGGGCGCGTCACCGGGCAGTCCCTGGCCGACGACGAGGCGCAGGGCGCCATGCGGCGGATATCGACGATGCGCCCGGCCTCGTCGATGAAGGCGATGTCCAGCGGGATCAGGGTGCGGTACATCCAGAAGCCGTTGCGCGAGGGCTGGGTACGGTCGTAGAGGAACAGCATGCCGGCGTCCAGGGGCAGGCGCTCGCGCCCCATCAGCCCCTGGGCGCGCTCGCCTGCACTCCGCGCCAGCTCGACAGTCAGCCGACGGGGGCCCGCCTCGCCGTGCACCGTCAGCGGCACCCGCGGCAGGCGCGTCTCCTGGGCCATGGCGAGGCCGGGCCAGGAGGCAGCCAGAGGCAGCACGGGCAACATGGAAAGCGCCTGGAGCAGGCGGCGACGGGTCGGATTCATGACACTCCTCTCAGGGGGATGCGGCGCGGTTGCCGAACAGGGTAGCCGATGGCGCTATGCGCGGTCCCGGATGCCGTCGCGGGGCGGCGCGGTGCTGTCGCGAATCACCAGCTCGTGGGGCAGCACGACCCTGGGCGCGACCTCGCCGCGCCCCTCCAGGATAGCGATCAGCATCTCCACAGCGCGACGTCCGCAGGCCTCGGCGGGCTGGGCGATGGTGGTCAGCGCCGGGTCGCTGTAGGAGGCGAAGGCGATATCGTCGAAGCCGGCCACCGAGACATCGGCGGGCACGGACAGCCCCGCCTGCCGCAGGCGGCTGATGGCGCCGATGGCCATCTCGTCACTCTCGCAGAAGATCGCGGTCGGCGGCACCCCGACGGCCAGCAGGCTGCCCGCCGCCGCATGCCCGGAGGCCGGGGTGAAGTCGCCGGGGCACAGCAGGGTCTCGTCGGGCTCGATGCCCGCGGCCACCAGCGCATCGCGATAGCCCGCCACGCGATCGCGAGTCAGTGGGCTGCGCCGCGGCCCCTGGATCATGGCGATGCGCCGGTGGCCCAACGCGATCAGGTGCTCGGTGAGGGTGCGCGCCGCCGCCCGATTGTCGATGCGTAGCGTCGGGCAAGGGGCATCGTCGAGCACCTCACAGGCGTTGACCATGGGCAGCGGCCGACCCGGCTCGACGGCATCGTCCGGAAAGGGATTGAAGGCGCGCAGCTGGATGACGCCATCGGCCTGGCGGGCGGCCACCATGCCGGCGTACTGGATCTCGTCCTCCTCCTGCCCCAGGGTGTTGCACAGCAGCACGCCGTAGCCCTGCTCACGGGCCGCCTGCTGGACCCCGGCGATCACCCGGGCGAAGAAGGTGTTGGCGATGGTCGGCACCAGCACCGCCAGGTTGTGGCTGCGCCGGGAGCGGAACTGCACGGCCATCTGGTTGGGGCGGTAGCCCGAGGCCTCGATGGCTCGGCGCACCTTGTCGCGGGTGGCAGGCGACACGATATCCGGCGACTTGAGGGTCCGCGACACCGTGGCCACGGAGACGCCCGCCAGTTCGGCGACCTTGCGTATATTGGACATGCGCCCTCTTCTCGATGCGACACGATCCGCCGCCCCGGCTCGCCCGACGAACCGGCCACGGCGGACGCCCCAGCTTATCGCATGCGGCCGGCGATATCCTTAGAGCCTTCTGATCCAAACGTTGCGAAAGCTCACTGCCGCGTCGTGATCCTGCAGGGCGAGCGGCGCGCAGCCGTGAGCCTCGTCGTAGGAGGGCTCGCCGATCCACTCGGTGGTGCCCTGGATCGTGGCGTGATGCTGCACCAGCACGCCGTTGTGCAGCACCGTGACGTGGGCCGGTGCGTCAAGCTCGCCGTCCTCGTCGAAGCGTGGCGCGGTGTAGAGGATATCGTAGGCCTGCCACTCGCCCGGGTCCCGGGAGGCGTTGACCAGCGGCATGTGCTGCTTGTAGATCGAGGCCGCCTGGCCGTTGGCGTAGGTGGGGTTGTCGTGGGAATCCAGCACCTGGACCTCGTAGCGCTGCTGCAGGAAGACGCCGCTGTTGCCGCGATCCTGGCCGTCGAAGCCGCCGATGTCGGCCGGGGCGCGCCACTCCAGGTGCAGCTGGGCGTCGCAGAACGATTCCCGGGTACGGATGCCGCCGGCGCCGGGCACCACCGTCATGGTGCCGTCCTCGACTCGCCACCCGGCCGTCCCGCCCTCCTCGCCTTCCCAGGCGGACAGGTCCGTGCCGTCGAACAGCACCACGGCGTCCGACGGCACGCCGTCAGCCGGTGCCGCCACCACCGGCGGCGCCGGCTCCCAGACCTCCGTCCTGGCCGCCCGCTCGGCGTCGCTGGGCGCGTCGGCCTGGATAGCGGTCGACGCCAGGGCGGCCAGCCCGGTGATCAGCGCGCCCGCAGAAATTCCCTTGTGCATAAGATGTCTCCTCTCGCATGGCGTGAGCCGCGCGGGCGGTGACGCCCGCGCCCGGATGCGCCCGGAGGCGCTCAGGTGGTTGCCCAGGCCGGCTCGCCGGACCGGTAGGCCAGATCGCCGTCGTAGCGGCCGGGGATGGCCACATAGCGCAGCACCTCGGTGCCGCCGGCCTTCGAGGTGAAGAAGCCGAACAGGGTCAGCTGCTTGATCAGAGTGAAGCCGTGGGGCCCGCCCTCGGCGGGGGACCATTCCCGGGCCTCGCCGTCCATTCGCGCCCGAGCCTCGCGGTCGAGGGCGGCCACGACCTCGCCGCGGCGCGGCGCGTCCAGGGCCAGGAAGCCGTCGCCATGGGCCGCGCGGCTGTGCGCCTCGATCCGGGCGATGCCGTCGCGGAACCGCGCCTGCTGTTCGGCGGTGTAGCAGTCGCGCACGAACACCCGCATGAAGTCACCGACCTCGGCGTCCTTCGCGCCCGGGGTCTCGGTGCGCGGCAGCAGGGTCTCGGCCACCTCGTCGAGCAGGCGCACGTCCGCGTCCGTCAGTGCCTCCTCGCCCCCGCCAACGGCGAAGGCCGTCAGGGCTTGGCCGCCGACCAGCGCGGTGCCGGTGACGACGGCGATCATCTTGAGCAGTTCGCGACGATTCATCCCAGGTTCCCCCTCTTCAGCTCGGCCACGGCGTGGTCGACCGCCCGGGCGGTCAGCGCCATGTAGGTCAGCGATGGATTGACGCAGGACGACGAGGTCATGCAGGCGCCGTCGGTGACGTAGACATTGGGGGCGTCCCAGACCTGGTTGTGGGCGTTGAGCACCGAGGTGGCGGGATCGCGGCCCATGCGGGCGGTGCCCATCTCGTGGATGCCCATGCCCGGGCCGTAGTCGCCCTCCTCGCCCTTGACGTTGGTCGCGCCGCCGGCCTCGAGGAGATCGATGGCGTCCTGGACCATGTCCCGGCGCATCGCCCGCTCGTTGTCGCCGAGCTCCACGTTCATGGACAGCACCGGCAGCCCCCAGGCATCGGTGACCCCGTGATCCAGGGCGATGCGATTGTCGTGGCGAGGGAGCATCTCGCCGAAGCCGGTCATGCCGATGGTCCAGCCACCCGGCTGGCTCAGCGCCTGCTTGAGGTCGGTGCCATGGCTGACCTCGGCCACCGCGCGATCCCAGCGCTCGCGGCTGGCCGAGCCCTGGTAGCCGAAGCCGCGCAGGTAGTCCCGCGCCTCCGTCCCGAGGTTGCGAAAGCGGGGAATGTAGAAGCCCGCGGGGCGTCGCCCGAAGTAGTAGGTGTCCCGATAGCCCTCGATCTCGCCGCCGGCCCCGGCACGGAAATGGTGGTCCATGACGTTGTGACCGAGCTCGCCGCTGCTGCTGCCGAGGCCACCCGGCCAGACGTCGGTGGCCGAGTTCATCAGCACCCAGGTGGAGTTGAAGGTGGAGGCGTTGAGGAAGACGACATCGGCGGTGTATTCATAGGTCTGGCCGTTCTCGGCGTCCAGCACCTCGACGCCCCGGGCGCGCCGCCGATCGCGGTCATAGAGCACCTGGGTGGCGATGGAGAAGGGCCTCAGGGTCAGGTTGCCGGTGGCCATCGCCGCGGGCAGCGTCGCCGACTGGGTACTGAAATAGGCACCGAACGGGCAGCCCAGCCAGCACTTGTTGCGATACTGGCAATTGCCCCGGTTCTGCTCCGGCTTGGCCTGGGTAATGTTGGCCACTCGGCTGTTGATCAGGTGGCGAGAACCGCCGAAGGCGCGCTGGATGCGCGCGGCGACGTCCTTCTCCACCTGGTTGAGGGGAACCGGCGGCATGAACTGCCCGTCCGGCAGCTCCTCCAGGCCGTCACGGTTGCCGGAAATCCCGGCAAAACGCTCCACGTAATCGTACCAGGGGGCCAGGTCGTCGTAGCGGATCGGCCAGTCGACGGCCACGCCCTCGCGCTGATTGGCCTCGAAGTCCATCGGCGACCAGCGATAGCTGTGGCGCCCCCACAGCAGCGAGCGCCCGCCGACGTGATAGCCGCGAAACCAGTCGAAGCGCTTCTCCTCGACATAGGGGTTGGCCTGCTCGTCGGCCCACATGCCGAGGGTCTGCTCGTTCAAGGTATAGTCCCGGCTGAGGACGGGATAGTCCGCCTTCATCTGCCGGGTCGGCTCGCCCCGGTGGGGATAGTCCCAGGCCTCCTTGTGGGCGTTGTGGTAGTCCTTGATGTGCTCGATGTTGCGGCCGCGCTCCAGCAGCAGCACCTTGAGTCCCTTCTCGGTGAGTTCCTTGGCGGCCCAGCCACCGCTGATGCCCGAACCCACCACGATGGCATCGTAGTGATGGTTTGCCATGAATAGCGTCCTTTATTGTTGAAGTGCGTCACACGTCACAGAGACGAACCGCCGCTTCGAGTGACTCGATCTTGGCTTGATCATTCTCTCGATCCGGCAGGAACTCCTGGGCCACATAGCCCTGGAACCCGGTATCGCGTATCGCGCGGCAGATGGCCGGATAGTTCAGCTCCTGGCTGTCATCGATCTCATGCCTTCCGGGCACCCCGGCGGTGTGGTAGTGGCCGAAATATTGGTGATTCTCACGAATCGTCCTGATGACATCTCCCTCGCTGATCTGCATGTGATAGATGTCATAGAGCAGCTTGAAACTGGGGGAATCGAGGCGCCGACACAGCTCGATGCCCCAGGCGGAGTTGTCGCAGAGGTAGTCGGGGTGATCGACCTTGCTGTTGAACAGCTCCATCTGCAGCACGACGCCCTTTTGCTCGGCTCGCTCGAGGATGCGCTTCAGGCCGGCCTCGGCGTTGTCCAGCCCCTGCTCAGGCGACATGCCGCGGGCATTGCCACTGAAACAGATCAGGTTGGTATAGCCGGCCGCGCTGACCCGATCGATATGCTGGAGATAGCGCTCGACCAGCGCCGCGTGGTAGCGGTCGTCTCCCCAGCCCTCCTCGAGGCTCAGTTCCGCCCCATTGCACATGGAGCAGTCCAGGCCATGGCGCTTCAGCACCGGCCACTCCTCCGGCCCCACCAGATCGATGGCCGACATGCCCAGCCGCCCGGCCACCCGGCAGAGCGACTCCAGGGGCAGGAAATCGAAGGTCCAGCGCGCCACGGCGTGGCGAATATTGCCCTCGAGCCGGCGGGACGCGCCCGCCTCGGCGGCGAAGGCCGGCCCGCCGAGGCCGCCGAGCAGGCTGAGCCCCGCGGCACCGGTCAGGGTCTGGCGCAGCAAGCCGCGCCTGTCGATGGAATGCCTCATCATGGCGATGCCCCTCTCGCGTCGTCCGTCTCACACCGGCGGAATACCGGCGACACTCACTCGCGGTGCAGGGCGGCGAGCGCCTCGTCGAGGAAGCGATGCCCCTCGGTCATCACCGCCTGGGCATCCCGCGGCTGATCGTGCTCGAGGATGTAGACCTCAACGCCGGCCTCGCGGGCGGCGGGCAGGATCTCGCCCCAGTCGAGGACGCCCTGCCCCGGAATGGCGAAGCCGCGCTCATCCTCCGCGGTGCCGGCCGGGGCATTGTCCTTGGCGTGCACGGCGAACAGTCGGCCCTCGAAGTTCGCCAGGTAGTCGGCGGGGTCCAGGCCGCCGCGGGCCACCCAGGCCAGGTCGATCTCCGCCAGCACTTCGGGCCCGGCGGCCTGCATCAGGATCTCCAGCGCCGTGCGGTCGTCGAAGGTCCGCATCTCGAAGTCATGGTTGTGATAGGCCAGGCGCATGCCGTCCTCGGCGAGTCGGCTGGCCAGGCCGCCGATCTCCTCGCCGAGCACCCGCCAGCCCTCGGCGCTGTCGGGGCGCGCCTCCTCGGCCAGGTAGGGGATCACCAGGGTGTCGTTGCCGACCGCGCGGTGGAAGTCGACCACGTCGTCGAGATCGTGGCGCAGGTCGTCGAGGGGCACGTGGCTGGAACTGACCGACAGCTCGTGCTCGGCCAGCAGCGCGTTCATCTCCTCGGCCTCGATGCCCTGGTCGCCGACCAGCTCCACCGAGGCGATGCCGGCGCGCTCGACGGCCGCGAACTGCTCCTCCAGCGAGCCGAAATCGCGCAGGGTGTACATCTGGGCGGCCACCGGCGAGGCCGCCGGGGCCGGAGACTGGGCGTAAGCCAGCCCCGGCAGCGCCAGGGCGGCCCCCAGACAGGCCAGCAGCGTGCGGCGGCGAAAGGCGGCGAGCGGGCGTGCGGTGTTGTTGTTCATGGCGGGCGTGCCTCCGTGTCGAGTGGGCTCAGCGGGGAGCCATGGCCGCTTCCGACGACCATGTAACCGGTTACATGGTATATGCCATCGTTCTCGCTTCCGCAACGTATCGACCGGTTCTCCGGCCGCCTCCAGGACCCGATGCACGAGTGCCGGGACCCGGCATGGCGGCGTTTGCGCGCGGCGTCCGGCATGCACTAGACATTGGCCGCATAGCCTTTGGTCGCATTGCGACACCCACGCCGCGTCCCCTAGGTTGCGAAACACAGCATGTAACCGGTTACATCACCGTTATTCACCCACGATCCGGGAGCGATCGATGTCCCCCACCCCGAGAGTCCGCCTGGGCATGGTCGGCGGCGGCGAAGGCGCCTTCATCGGCCAGGTCCATCGCCTGGCCGCCAACCTCGACGGCCACTTCGAGCTGGTCTGCGGCGCCTTCAGCCGCGAAGCCGACAACAACGCCCGCACCGGCGCCGCCTGCGACGTGGCGGCATCGCGCCTGTACGCGGACTGGCAGCGCCTGCTGGACGGCGAGCGCGCCCTGCCCGCCGAGCAGCGCATGCAGCTGCTGGTGATCGTCACCCCCAATCACCTGCACGTGCCGATCGCAGAGGCCGCCCTCGCCGCCGGCTTCCACGTCTTCTGCGAGAAGCCCGCCGCCCTGTCGCTGGACGAGGCCCGCGGCCTCGAGACCACCTGGCGCGAGCACGGCGGCCTGTACGGCCTGGCCCACACCTATCTGGGCTACCCGATGGTGTGGCAGGCCCGCGCCATGGTCGACGCCGGCGCGCTCGGCCGGCTGCGCAAGATCCACGTCGAGTATCCCCAGGGCTGGCTCGGCGAGACCCTCGAGGCCCAGGGCAACAAGCAGGCCGGATGGCGCACCGACCCGGCCCTGGCCGGCCCCAGCGGCTGCATGGCCGACATCGGCACTCACGCCTTCGGCCTGGCCGAGTTCGTCTCCGGGCAGCGCGTCGAGGCGCTGTGCGCCTCGCTCGGCAGCCACGTCGACGGCCGGCGGCTGGACGACGACGGCGACGTGCTGCTGCGCACCGCCGAGGGGGCCTCCGGAACCCTGATGGCCAGCCAGGTCAGCACCGGCGAGGAGAACGCGCTGAAGCTGCGCCTCTACGGCGAGGACGGCGCCCTGGAATGGCGCCAGATGGAGCCCAACAGCCTGGTCCACCGCTCGCGCGGCGCGCCGATGCGCGTGCTGCGCGCCGGCATCGACCAGCCCGAGCTGGTCGACGCGGCCCTGTCGCGGCTGCGCCTGCCCGGCGGCCACCCCGAGGGCTATCTCGAGGCGCTGGCCAACCTCTACGGCGACGCCGCCGCGGCGATCCGGCGCGGCGACCGCGGCGACATCGCCGGCGTGCCCGGCATGGCCTCGGGGCTGCGCGGCATGGCCTTCATCGAGGCGGTCACCCAGAGCCAGGCCGGCGGCAGCCGCTGGACCGACCTGCCCTCCATCGACTGAACGGAGCCTTCCATGAGCGACACCTCTTCCGGCATTCGCGGCCCGGCGATCTTCCTGGCCCAGTTCATCGGCGACGAGGCGCCCTTCGACGGCCTCGACGCCATCGCCCGCTGGGCCGCCGAGCAGGGCTATCGCGGCATCCAGCTGCCGACCCACGATCCGCGCTTCATCGACCTCGAGCGCGCCGCCGATAGCCAGGCCTACTGCGACGACCTCAAGGCCCGCTGCGCCGCGGCCGGGGTCGAGATCAGCGAGCTCTCCACCCACCTGCAGGGCCAGCTGGTGGCGGTCCACCCGGCCTTCGACGAGCTGTTCGACGGCTTCGCCCCGGCCGAGCTGCATGGCGATCCCGAGGCCCGCACCGAGTGGGCCATCGCCCAGCTCAAGCTGGCGGCCAAGGCCAGCCGGCGGCTCGGGCTCGAGGCCCACGCCACCTTCTCCGGCGCCCTGCTGTGGCCCTTCTTCTATCCCTGGCCGCAGCGCCCCGCCGGACTGGTCGAGGAGGGCTTCGCCGAGCTCGGCCGGCGCTGGCGGCCGATCCTCGACGCCTTCGAGGAGGCCGGGGTCGACCTGTGCTACGAGATCCATCCCGGCGAGGACCTGCACGACGGCGCCTCCTTCGAGCGCTTCCTCGAGGCGGTGGATCATCATCCGCGGGCCAGGATCCTCTACGACCCGAGCCACCTGCTGCTGCAGCGGCTCGACTATCTGGGCTTCATCGATCGCTACCACGAGCGCATCGGCATGTTCCACGTCAAGGACGCCGAGTTCACCCCCGACGCGCGCAGCGGCGTCTACGGCGGCTATCAGGGCTGGGTCGATCGCCCCGGGCGCTTCCGCTCGCTGGGCGACGGCCAGGTCGACTTCAAGGGCATCTTCAGCCGCCTGACCCGGTACGGCTTCGACGGCTGGGCGGTGCTCGAATGGGAGTGCTGCCTGAAGGACGCCGCCCAGGGCGCCGCCGAGGGCGCGCCCTTCATCGCCGAACACCTGATCACCCGCGCCGGCCGCGCCTTCGACGACTTCGCCGGCCAGGACACCAGCCCGGCCCGCAATCGCCGCATCCTGGGGCTGGCGCGCTAGCGCCGCCCCGACAGGAGCACGCCACAGGCCTCACAAGAACGGGCCTCACGAGAACGCGCCTCACAACAACAAGCCTCACGAGAAGGAAAACGCCATGTCACTGCTACGCTCGCGCCTGAGCCTGATGATGTTCCTGCAGTTCTTCATCTGGGGCGGCTGGTTCGTCACCCTGGGCACCTTCCTGGCCAGCAACCTGGAGGCCAGCGGCGGCCAGATCGGGATGGCCTTCGCCACCCAGTCCTGGGGGGCGATCATCGCGCCCTTCATCATCGGCCTGATCGCCGACCGCTACTTCCACGCCGAGCGCCTGCTCGGGGTGCTGCACCTGCTGGGCGCGGCGCTGATGGTCGGGCTCTATCTGGCCGAGGACTTCGCGGCCTTCTATCCGCTGGTGCTGGCCTACATGATCCTCTACATGCCGACCCTGGCGCTGGTGAACTCGGTCTCGTTCCGCCAGCTGAGCGACCCGGCCATCGAGTTCGCCCGCATCCGCGTGTGGGGCACCCTCGGCTGGATCGTCGCCGGCCTCGGCATCAGCTACGTGTTCGCCTGGGACTCCGCCGCCGGTATCGGCGAGGGCCTGCTGCGCAACACCTTCCTGATGGGCGCGATCGCCTCTCTCGCGCTGGGCGTGTACAGCTTCACCCTGCCCGCCACCCCGCCCAAGGCCAAAGGCCAGGGCAGGACCGGCCTGCGCGAGGTGCTGGGACTCGACGCCCTGTCGCTGCTGAAGGACCGCAACTATGCGATCTTCTTCGCCGCCTCGGTGCTGATCTGCATTCCGCTGGCCTTCTACTATCAGAACGCCAACCCCTTCCTGGCCGAGGTCGGTGTGGCCAATCCCACCGGCAAGATGACCCTGGGACAGGCCTCCGAGGTGCTGTTCATGCTGCTGCTGCCGCTGTTTATCGGCCGCTTCGGCATCAAGAAGACGCTGCTGATCGGCATGCTGGCCTGGGCGCTGCGCTACGCGATGTTCGCCTTCGGCGACGCCGAGGGAGAGCTCTACCTGCTGCTGCTGGGCATCGCGCTGCACGGCATCTGCTACGACTTCTTCTTCGTCACCGGGCAGATCTACACCGATTCCAAGGCCGGCGAGCGGTTCAAGAGCGCCGCCCAGGGCATGATCACCCTGGCCACCTACGGCGTCGGCATGCTGATCGGCTTCTGGATCGCCGGCCAGGTCACCGACCACTACACGCTGGCCGACGGCGGCCACGACTGGCAGGGCATCTGGCTGTTCCCGGCGGCCTTCGCCCTGGCGGTGCTGGTGCTGTTCCTGATCGCCTTCCGCGAGCGTCGCGCCCAGGCCGGCGCCGAGGCGGCCTCCCGCGCCTGACGCCACCCGCCCCGCCACCGGCGTCTTCGACGCCAAACGACACCGCCGCGCCTCTTGGTCGAGAGGCGCGGCGGTGTCGTTTGGAATGTCGGAGGGGTATCTCGACCGTCTCAGGTCGCGGGCGATTGCCCCAGGATCGACTTCAGATCGATGCGCGACTCCCGCGGGCTCAGGTCCAGCAGCGCCTCCAGCCCGAGCAGGTGATCGTGGATCGCGCCGCGGGCGGCGTCCGCCTCGCCCGCGGCCAGCAGCTCGACCAGCCGCTCGTGTTGGGCCTCCTGATAGCACGACGAGAGCCCCGAGCGCTTGTAGAGCGCCACCACGATGGAGGTGCGCAGCACCAGGTCGGTGAGCATGCCGCCCAGCACCCGGTTGGGCGAGTGCTCGGCCAGCAGGTGGTGCAGGTTCAGCGAGTGCTCGATGCGCGCCGGCTCGTCGCCGCGGCGATGGGCCTCGGTCTCCTCGTTCGCCTGGAGCCTGAGCGCGTCCAGCGTCTCGGCGGACAGCCGGCCGGCCAGCAGCGCGACCACCTCGCCCTCCACCAGGCGGCGGGCGGCGAAGGTCTCGCGGGTCTCCTCGATGCTCGGCGCCCGCACCCGCGCCACCTGGTTGGGACGCTGGTCGACGACGTGCTCCGAGGCCAGCCGGGTCAGCGCCTTGCGCACCACCGAGCGGCTGACGCCGAACACCTCGCCCAGCGTCACCTCGGGCAGCTTGGTGCCCGGCGGCAGCCGCTGCATCAGCACCGCTCGGCGCACCTTGTCGGCGATATCGCGGTCGCCGACGCGGGCACCGCTCCTGACGTCGGCCTGCAACTCCTCGTGCCAGGCTTGGCTCATGACGTGGGTCTCCTGATCGTCCGCGCGGACTGTCGCATGTGGGCGGATGGCTGACTGTATCGCATACCGGCATTGTATACAGAAAATGCCCCGACCGTCGGCACGGTCGGGGCGATATCAGGTGACGCCACGATCATCGGGGACGTTTTCGCACTAGCCGTCGCGATGCCGCTCGTTGACGTCGAGGATCTTCAGGGTATTGGTGCCGCCGTGGGCGTTCATGTGATCGCCGCGGGTGAGGATGACGTGATCGCCCGGCTCGGCCACGCCCTGCCCCACCAGCAGCGCCATGGCACGGTCGTTGAGCTCGGCGGCCGACATCTCGCTGGTGTCGAAGGGCAGCGAGATCACCCCGCGATACAGCGCCATGCGCCGCTGGGCGACCGGATTGTGTGCCAGGCCGACGATCGGCAGCCCGGAACGGATGCGCGAGGCGATCAGCGGGGTGTAGCCGGTGGCGGTCATGCAGGCGATGGCGGCCACGCCCGACAGGTGGTTGGCGGCGTACATCGCCGACAGCGCGATGGTCTCGTCGATCTTCGAGAAGCCCTCGTGGATGCGGTGGCCGGAGGACTGGGCGATGCGCTCGCGCTCGGCGCCCAGGCACACCCGGGCCATGGCCTCCACGGTCTCGACCGGGAAGTCGCCGGCGGCGGTCTCGGCGGAGAGCATCACCGCGTCGGTGGCGTCGAGCACCGCGTTGGCCACGTCGAACACCTCGGCGCGGGTCGGCAAGGGCGAGTCGATCATCGACTCCATCATCTGGGTGGCGGTGATCACCGCGCGGTTGTGGCTGCGGGCGTGCTTGATGATGCGCTTCTGGGTGCCGATCAGCGCCTCGTCGCCGATCTCCACGCCGAGATCGCCGCGGGCCACCATCACCGCCTCGCTGGCCTCGATGATGCCGTCGAGGGTTTCGTCGTCGGCCACCGCCTCGGCGCGCTCGAGCTTGGCCACCAGGCCGATCTCCCGACCGGCCTCGCCCAGCAGCGCGCGGGCCTCCTGCATGTCGGCGGCGCTGCGCGGGAAGGACACGGCCAGGTAGTCGACGCCGATGGCCATGGCGGTCTCGAGGTCGGCCTTGTCCTTGTCGGTCAGCGCCGGGGCGGAGAGCCCGCCGCCCTGCTTGTTGATGCCCTTGTTGTTGGACAGCTCGCCGCCCACCACCACGGTGGTGTGGATGGCGCTGCCGTCGACGCGGGAGACGTCGAGCACCACCCGGCCGTCGTCGAGCAGCAGGCGGTCGCCGGCGCTCACGTCGTCGGCCAGCTCGCGATAGTCGCAGCCGACGCGGCTGGCGTCGCCGGCCTGGCCGTCGAGGGCCACGTCGATGACGAAGGGCGCGCCTTCCTCGAGCACGACCTTGCCCTCGGTGAAGCGGGCGATGCGGATCTTCGGCCCCTGCAGGTCGCCCAGGGCGGCGACGCTGCGACCCTGTCGGGCGGC
Organism: Halomonas smyrnensis AAD6; assembly: GCF_000265245.1. Lineage (GTDB taxonomy): Bacteria > Pseudomonadota > Gammaproteobacteria > Pseudomonadales > Halomonadaceae > Halomonas > Halomonas smyrnensis. The sequence goes on along the minus strand of NZ_AJKS02000010.1, from coordinate 5,871 downwards.
GATCTCGCGCACCGCGCTTAGCCGGCGGCGATGGTCGTCCGCCGAGCCGTGGGAGAAGTTGAGGCGCACCACGTCGACGCCGGCGGCGATCATCTGCTCCAGCACGCCCTCCCGGTCGCTGGCGGGGCCGAGAGTGGCGACGATCTTGGTGCGGCGGATCGGCTCGTGGATCGGGGCATGGCGCGGCAGTGTGGGCATGAATTCCGCGGCAGTACCAGGATGGCACGAAAGTCGAGACGTTGGTGCGCGTGGGCCCAGTCACGATCAGATCGTCCAGCGCCTCGAAGAACGAGTCGGTATCGTTGCGCGACAGATAGGCGTCGGCGTCGAGGTCGCGCTCGTTCATGCGCGTCCAGCAGCCGGGCCCGAAAATCGCCCCGGCGTTGTCCTCGGAGCCGTCGATGCCATCGGTGTCGATGGCCAGGGCATGAATGCCGGCGGCGCCCTGGAGGGCCGTGAACAGCCCCAGCAGGTACTCGACGTTGCGCCCGCCGCGGCCGTCGCCGGCCACGGTCACGCTGGTCTCGCCGCCGGACAGGATCAGCAGCGGCCGCTCGCGCCCGGCCTGGGCCTCGAGGGCCAGGCGGGCGTGCTCGCGGCCGAGCTCTCGGGCCTCGCCCTCGAGGTCGTCGCCGAGCAGGCGCACCTCGACCGCGTCGGCCTCGGCGGCGGCCCGGCCGGCCGCCAGGGCGTCCCGGGCGCGGGCCAGGATCTCGCTCTCGTCGCGGGCGAAGCCCGGATCGTCCGGCCGCGGCGCCTCGTGGTTGGCCTCAAGTTGCCGGCGCACCGCGGCGGAGACCTCGATGCCGCGCCGTTCCAGGATCGCCAGCGCCTCGTCGGGGGTGGAGGCATCGGGCAGCGTCGGCCCGGAGGCGATCAGCGAGGCCTCGTCGCCGGGCACGTCGGAGATCAGCCAGGTCAGCACCCGGGCCGGATGGGCGGCGGCGGCCAGGCGCCCGCCCTTGATCGCCGACAAATGGCGGCGCACGGTGTTGATCTCGCCGATCGGGGCGCCGCTTCTCAGCAGCGCCTTGTTGATGGCCTGCTTCTCGGCCAGGCTCACGCCGGGCGCCGGCAGGGTCATCAGCGCCGAGCCGCCGCCGGAGATCAGGGTGATGACCAGGTCGTCCTCGCCGAGGCCGTCCACGGCCTCGAGCATGCGCCGGGCGGCCTTCTCGCTCAGGTCATCGGGCATCGGATGCGAGGCCTCGAGGATCTCGATGCGGCGCCCGGCGGCGCCCTCCCCCGACGGGCCTGAATCCGGCGCCTGGGGGCCATGCCCGTAGCGGGTCACCACCAGGCCGGACAGCGGCGCCTCGGGCTGATGGGCGTCCCAGGCGCGTTCCAGGGCGACGGCCATGGCCGCCGCCGCCTTGCCGGCGCCGACCACCAGGGTGCGGCCGGCCGGGGGCTCGGGCAGCCGGTCGGGCAGCAGGGTATCGGGGTGCACGGCCGAGACGGCGATCTCGCCGAGCCGCTCGAGCCAGGCGCGCGCCGCCTCGGGGCGCTCGGCGAAGGCCTGCGGGGAAACGGTCCGCGGGGAAGGGGCATTCATTCAGGGGTCTCCTTGGCAAAAGGGCCCGGTGACGAGCCAGGGGGGCATAGGGGAAGACTCGCCACCGGGCAAGGAGCCGTCAAGCGACGACTCCGGCAGACGACGACCCGACGCCTGCCTTCAGGGAGCAGTCACCTCCCCATCCTCCATCGCCCGGCGGCGCCGCTCGACGCCGCCGGGCGGTGGCATGGCATCACTCACTGCCGATCTCGTGGTCGGCCAGCGTTTCCAGGGCGCGGGCGATGCCGGCGTGGTCCCAGTCGGCGCCGCCGTGGGCGACGCAGGCCTGGAACAGCTGCTGGGCGTTGGCGGTGCCGGGCAGCGCCAGGTCAAGGCTGCGCGCGCCTTCCAGCGCCAGGTTGAGGTCCTTCTGGTGCAGCTTGATCTTGAAGCCGGGATCGAAGGTGCGGTCGATCATGCGCTGACCGTGGACGTCGAGGATCTTCGACTGGGCCAGGCCGCCGAGCAGCGATTCGCGGACCTTGGCCACGTCGGCGCCGGCCCTGGAGGCGAACAGCAGGCCCTCGGAGACGGCTTCGATGGTCAGCGCGACGACGATCTGGTTGGCCACCTTGCATGTCTGTCCGGCGCCGTGGCCGCCGATATGGGTGATGGTCTTGCCCATCACCTCGAGCAGCGGCTCGGCGCGGGTGAAGCCTTCCCCGGTGGCGCCGACCATGATGGTCAGGGCGGCGTTGATGGCGCCGCCTTCGCCGCCGGACACCGGGGCGTCGACGTACTCGCCGCCGGCCTCATGGATGCGCCTGGCGAAGTCCTGGGTGGCCAGCGGGGCGATCGAGCTCATGTCGATCACCAGGGTGCCGGGCTTCAGCCCCTCGATGACGCCGCCCTCACCGAACAGCACTTCCTCGACGTCCGGGGTGTCGGGGACGATGGTGATGATCACCTCGGAGGCCTCGGCGACCGCCTTGGGATCGGCCAGCTCCTGCATGCCCTTGCCGGCCAGGGTCTCGTCCAGGGGGCCGCGCTTGACGGTGGTCAGTGTGTGGCCGGCGTCCAGCAGGTGGCCCGCCATGGGACGGCCCATGATGCCCAGTCCGATAAAACCGATCTTGCTCATGATGCGTCTCCCGTTTGTCTCTGTTGTCGTCGTGATCTCGAGCGTATGTCTACTGCCGTTATCGCTCGGGCTTCCCGGCGACAAGCCTTCGCGAGGCGCTGTAAACCCTTCCCTGGGCGCTACCTTTGCCATCCATGGCAAAGAACCCTCGCTACGACTTGTCCCCGGCGCCCGTCCTCGCGGCGAGTCAGATGAAAGGCGTTACGAGCGATGGCAGGTCGGTCGCCGCCGGCGCGGAGGAGCCGGAATGTACTTCAGTACATGAGGATTCCGGGCACCGCCGGCGATCGAGATGCCGAGCGCAGTCGCATTTCAGCGAACGCCGTCCAGCCAGCCAAGCCCCTCCTGAGTGCTTCCGGCCGGCTTGTACTCGGCGCCGATCCAGCCCGCATAGCCCAGTCGATCGAGGTGGTCGAAGAGGAAGGGGTAGTGGATCTCGCCGGTGCCCGGCTCGTGACGGCCCGGGTTGTCGGCCAGCTGCACGTGGGCGATGCGGTCGAGGTGTGTCTCGATGGTCGGCGCCAGGTCCCCTTCCATGATCTGCATGTGATAGATGTCGTACTGAAGCTTCAGGTTGCCTGAGCCTACCTCGTCGAAGATCGCCAGGGCCTGGGCGGTGCGGTTGAGGAAGAAGCCCGGAATGTCGCGGGTGTTGATCGGCTCGGCGACCAGCAGGATGCCGGCGGCCTCGAGCCTGTCGGCGGCGAAGCGCAGGTTCTCGACCAGCGTCCGGCGGGCCTGCTCCATGCTGACGCCGGCGGGCTGGATGCCGGCCAGGCAGTTGACCTGGGTATTGCCGAGAACGCGGGCGTACTCGATGGCGCGGTCGACGCCGGCGCGGAACTCCTCGACCCGGTCCGGGTGGCAGGCGATGCCGCGCTCGCCGGCGCCCCAGTCGCCGGCCGGCAGGTTGAACAGCACCTGGGTCAGGCCGTGGTCGTCGAGGCGCTTCTTGATCTCGGCGGCCTCGACGTCGTAGGGAAAGAGGTACTCGACGCCCTTGAAGCCGGCCTGCGCGGCGGCCTGGAAGCGGTCGAGGAAATCCACCTCGGTGAACAGCATGCTGAGATTGGCGGCAAACTTGGCCATGTGCTTCTCCCTGTGTCCTGTCGTGTGTGTCATCGATCTTGCCGATGCGCCCGCCGCCGGCCACCAGCGGCGACCAGCCTAACGCTTCCTACCGCAGGGCGGCGATGGAGCTCGGCGCATCGGCGACGCTCTCGGCCAGCGCCTCGAACTCGTTGATGCCTGTCAGGTCGGTGCCCATGGCGATGTTGGTCACCCGCTCGAGGATCACCTCGATCACCACCGGCACCCGGTACTGCCTCATCAGATCGCGGGCCTCGGCGAAGGCCTCGCCGATCCGGCCGGGCTCGGTGACGCGGATCGCCTTGCAGCCCAGGCCCTCGACCACGGAGACATGGTCCACCCCATAGCCGTTGATCTCGGGGCAGTTGATGTTCTCGAACGACAGCTGCACCTGGTAGTCCATGTCGAAGCCGCGCTGGGCCTGGCGGATCAGCCCCAGGTAGGAGTTGTTCACCAGCACGTGGAGGTAGGGCAGGTGGAACTGCGCGCCCACCGCCAGCTCCTCGACCATGAACTGGAAATCATAGTCGCCGGAGAGCGCGACGATCTCGGCCTCGGGATCGGCCCGACGCACCCCGAGCGCGGCCGGGATGGTCCAGCCCAGCGGGCCCGCCTGGCCGCAGTTGATCCAGTGGCGCGGCTTGTAGACGTGCAGGAACTGGGCGCCGGCGATCTGCGAGAGGCCGATGGTGCTGATGTAGCGCGTGTTCTTGCCGAAGGCCTGGTTCATCTCTTCGAAGACCCGCTGCGGCTTGACCGGCACGTTGTCGAAGTGGGTCTTGCGCAGCAGGGTGCGCTTGCGCTCCTGGCAGGCCTCGGCCCAGGCGCTGCGATCCTTGAGCCGGCCCTCGGCCTGCCACTCGCGGGCCACCTCGACGAACTGCGCGAGCGCCGCCCCGGCGTCGGAGACGATGCCGTAGTCGGGGCCGAAGATGCGCCCGATCTGGGTCGGCTCGATGTCCACGTGAACGAAGGTGCGGCCCTCGGTGTAGGTCTCGAGATTGCCGGTGTGGCGGTTGGCCCAGCGGTTGCCGATACCCATCACGAAGTCGGACGCGAGCAGAGTCGCGTTGCCGTAGCGGTGCGAGGTCTGCAGGCCGGCCATGCCCGCCATCAGCGGATGGTCGTCGGGGATGGTGCCCCAGCCCATCAGGGTCGGGATGACCGGCACCCCGGTCAGCTCGGCGAATTCGGTCAGCAGCTCGCTGGCGTCGGCGTTGATGATCCCGCCCCCGGCGACCAGCAGCGGCCGCTCGGCCTCGTTGAGCATGGCCAGCGCCTTCTCGATCTGGGCGCGGCTGGCGGATGGCTTGTAGGCCGGCAGCGGCTCGTAGGTGTCCGGGTCGAACTCGATCTCGGTCATCTGCACGTCGATCGGCAGGTCGAGCAGCACCGGGCCGGGACGCCCGCTGCGCATCAGCTGGAAGGCCTGCTGGAAGGCGCGCGGCACCTGGGCCGCCTCGCGCACGGTGGTGGCCCACTTGGTCACCGGACCGGCGATGGCCTGAATGTCGACGGCCTGGAAGTCTTCCTTGTGCAGCTTGCTCACCGGCGCCTGGCCGGTGATGCACAGGATCGGGATGGAATCGGCGGAGGCCGAGTAGAGGCCGGTGATCATGTCGGTGCCGGCCGGGCCGGAGGTGCCGATGCACACGCCGATGTTGCCGGGCCGGGCACGAGTGTAGCCCTCGGCCATGTGCGAGGCGCCCTCGACGTGGCGGGCCAGCACGTGGTCCACGCCGCCGACCGTGCGCATGGCGGCATAGAAGGGGTTGATGGCGGCGCCAGGCAGGCCGAAGGCAACATCGATGCCTTCCTTCCTGAGCACGTGAACGGCGGCTTCCGCGGCGGTCATGCGAGCCATGACGTGATCCTCCAGTGGCGTTGTTATGTTTTCTGGAAAATATTTCTGTATACAGAGACTAGGCTCGCCGCCGGCACCCCGTCAACGACTTATGGAAAATTTTTCCAATAATTTATAAAGGCAAAAAAATGGTTCTTCGCAGATCGGCGTGAAACAGGCAGGGCTTGAGGCGAGGGCTGGATAGAGAAACGGCGGTGAATCCGAGTAAGCTGATATTCGCCAAAACGTCAGCCTACGGACACCGCCGTTGCCATGGATGCTACCCCGCTCAGCCTTTTCTGG
>NZ_AJKS02000011.1 GCF_000265245.1 Halomonas smyrnensis AAD6 | reverse complement strand
GGTGTGAGAGTGATAGCTGGCTCAACATTGGATTATGGGAGATGTATAAAATATTGACAGGGACGGGGATGAAAACTGAAGTTCTCAGGGTTTATCCATTGAGGAATGTTGTCTTCGGGCAATAAAAGGGGTGACGGTATGCGAAGTGGGTTACTGTTGGGTGGGCTCTTAATGGTGTCCTCTACAGCTATTGCGATGGATTACAGCCATCCTGGCTCACCATCCAGCACGACAGACTGCGTACAATACGCAACCTATGTTACAGATGGTGTTAAAGACTTCATATCATTAGAGGCGCCAAGGGATTTATCTAGAGAAGACCTTGATGAACTGATGGAGAAACGTGATGCAGAGCAAGGCGAGGAATTTTATAACGAGATTAGAAGAATGATGATTTACGATGCTTATGCTTGGTACAGAAGCACCAAATACGCTTACGACCCCGAAATGATGTATATGGAAATTCGTATGGAGTGCGAGATGGCCATAGCTGATAAGGATTATGAAGAGGACATGAAGGATTTGGAACGGCTGATGGGGGACTGACGGTGTGTACAGTAACGGTAGTTAGCTTAAACAAGTAAATCCAGCCGATCTTTAAACCACTACGCGTTTTTTCGGTAGACTGACTTGATGGTCACATTATAATCGCCTGAATGTCTGCTCCTGGCCGAAAGCTGACCTGCAATTTTGCCGAAATAAGAAGGGAGATGAAGACCATCAACTCCCCAACCCACTCACCCGCATCACTCTTCTCTGCGCCGCGTCCATCAGCTGGCCGCGGCCGGTTTCCACCAGCGTCAGCCAGTGGCGCGCGCGGGTGATGCCGGTGTAGACCAGCTCCCGGGTGAGGATGGGGTTCGGCGCGTCGGGCAGCACCAGGGCAGCGTGGGTGAACTCCGAGCCCTGGGACTTGTGCACCGTCATCGCGAACACCGTCTCCACCGCCTGCAGGCGCGAGGGCAGCACCCACTTGATGCGGTCGGTGCCGTCACCGGCGGGGAAGGCCACCCGCAGCAGGCGGCTGCCGTCGCCAAGCGCATTGTTCGGGCGCTGTGAAGAGTGCATTGCATCCGGGCGCGGCATATCCAGGGTGATGCCGATATCGCCGTTCATCAGCCCCAGGCCGTAGTCGTTCTTGGTCACCAGCACCGGGCGGCCGGGGTACCAGCGCTGGCGGCCGTCCTGGCTGTCGATCAGCTTTTCCCGCTCCAGCGCCTGGCGCACCCGCTCGTTCAGGCCTTCCACGCCCCAGGGGCCGCGGCGCAACGCGCACAGCAGCTGGAAGTCGCCGTGGGCGGCTAGCACCTCTCTTGCCCAATCATCGAAGGCGTCCTGATCCGCCTCAATCGCCGGGCGCCGCTCGGCCATCACGCTCAGGAAGTGGCGGTAGCCCACCGGCGGCGCGATGGCGGCGCGGGCGCCGGGCTGATGGCGAGAAAAGCGCTCCGGGCAGCCGGTCACGGCCAGGCGGGCCAGGCCGCGCTCGTCGTCGGCGGAGAGCTTCTGATGCGAGAGGTCGGCGAAGCCGGCGCTCAGGGCGTCGCCAATCGCTTTGCGCTTGGCGGAGGGCTCGGCTTCCAGGTTGATCGCCGCGGCCAGTTGGCCGATGCCGCTGTCGGCGGTGAAGCGGTGGCTGACGCGCAGCATGGCGATGGCTTGGTCCAACGGCTGGCCGTTGGCGTCCCGCGTCTCCGCGGGCAGTGGTTGGCCGGTGGCCTCACCCAGCCACTCGGCGGTGGCCGGGGTGTAGTGGCCGCCTTCGGCCCGGGCGCACAGGTCGCCCAGCACCGATCCGGCCTCCACCGAGGCGAGCTGGTCCTTGTCGCCCAGCAGCACCAGCCGCGCCCGGGGCGGCAGCGCCTCGAGCATCGCGGCCATCATGCCCACGTCCACCATCGAGGCCTCGTCCACCACCAGCACGTCCAGCGGCAGCGGGTTGTGGCGGTCGTGGCGGAAGCGGCGGGTGTCCGGGCGCGAGCCCAATAACCTGTGCAGCGTGCTGACGTCCTTCGGAATCACCTCGCGCAGCCGCTCGGGATCCTCGGCCAGGCCGTCGAGGTCCAGCCGTGCCACCTGGCCGGCGATGGACTCGTTGAGCCGGGCCGCGGCCTTGCCGGTGGGCGCGGCCAGGCGGATGCGCAGGGGCGGTGCGCCGTCCGCTTCGCTTTCCTCGTCTTCGTTATTCCCCATGGCCAGCGCCTGGAGCAGGGCGAGCAGGCGCACCACGGTGGTGGTCTTGCCGGTGCCGGGGCCGCCGGTGATCACCGCGAAGCGCGAGCGGCCGGCCAGGGCGCAGGCGGCCTTCTGCCAGTCGATGGCTGGCGGCGCATCGCCCCGCTCGGGAAAAAGCGCATCGAGGATCGGGCGCAGGCGGGCGGCGTCCGGCGCCTCGTCATTCTCCCCGCTACCGAGCCGGGCGAAGATCCGGCTGTGGATATCCTGCTCGTGCTGCCAGTAGCGGCGCAGGTAGAGCCGCGGGCGCGCATCGGTACCGGCGAGCACCAGCGGGGTGCTGCCGGGGCCGTCGGCGACGAGCTCGGGCTGGGCGAGGGCGGCGCGCCAGGCGTCCAGCTCCAGCGCGGCCATCACCCGGCTGGGCAGCGGCGGCGGGTCGTCCAGGCTGTCGCCCTCCGGCGGCAGCGAGAGCGCCAGGTCCGGGGTGGCCAGCGTCTGGGCCAGGTCCAGGCACACGTGGCCGCGGCCGAGCTGGTGGCTGGCCAGCGCCGCCGCCAGCAACAGCAGGGGTGAGGCCTCACTCATCCCGTTGGCCGCCGTCGCCTCGCGATGCAGGAAGGCGGCGAAGGCGCGGTCCAGCGAGCGCAGCCAGCCGCGTGCCACCCAGCGGTCGAGCAGGGCGAACAGCGCCGCGTGATCGGCCAGCGCGGTTTCGGGTGCTTGTTCGGACGCGGCGTCGTGGTTGGGGATATCCGGGGTCATGCGACGGCCTCCTCGGCGGCGCGGAACAGGGCATCGAGCGCGAGGATCAGCTCGCTCGGCGGGCGTTCGGCGTGCACGCCGCGGGAGGGCGCGCGGGTGCCGCGCAGGAAGACGTAGAGCGCCCCACCCAGGTGGCGCTCGATGTCGTAGTCCGGCAGCCGGGCCTCGAGCAGCCGGTGCAGGGCCAGCAGGTAGAGGCAGTACTGCACGTCGTAGCGCTTCTCGAGCACGGCCTCCGCCATCGCCGCCTCGGTGTAGGCGGCATCGTCCGCGCCCAGGTGGTTGGACTTCCAGTCGAGCACGTAGAAGCGCCCCTCGTGCTCCACCACCAGGTCGATGAAGCCCTTGAGCATGCCGTTCAAGGTATCGGGCTCCAGCGCCGGCCGCGGACGCCCGCCGAGTGTGTGAGCGCTTACGAGGGCGTCCATCCTGCGGGTGTTGACCCTGTGCGCGGCGAACCAGAACTCCAGCTCGACCCGGTAGCCGGCAAGCGCATCGAGGCTCAACGGTGCGGCCTCGCCATCGCCCGGCTTCGGCACCGGCAGCGGCGTGGTCAGTAGCTCCGGCAGCCACTGTTCGAGGGCGGCGATCTGGCCCTCCCAGCCGCGGCGGTTGGCGCGCCGGGCCAGGGTGTCGGCGCGCAGCTCGGCGTCTTCGGCCACCCGGGCGAAGCCTTCCTCGCCGGCCCACTCCAGCAGGCCGTGCAGGAAGGTGCCTGCAGAGGGCCCGCGGGGGAAGCGGTGAAGCGAACCCTCGCTCACCGTGGCGGCACTGGCATCGAAGGGTTCGTGGATCACCTCCATCGCCGTGGCCTCGTCGGCGGTGGTGGGCTCGGGCGACGGCTCGGCCTCGGCGGCGGCGTCGTCCGTTCCCTCGTCATCCGGCGTGGCGCCGGTGCGCAGCGCCGAGTAGCTGGCGATCCACCAGTGCTCGCGGATCGCCCGGGTGGGCGCGCGGGCCTCACCCAGCGGCGCGTCGTCGCCGGCGAGCTCGACCGGCGTGGCATCGGCCTCGGGGGCGTCCTGCACCGCGACCCGCCCCTCGCCATCGGCCAGTGCCTCGAGGGCCGGGCGCAGGTTGTCGGGCGAGAGCGCCTCGCCCCCGGAGAGCAGATGGCCGACGGCGCTGCGCTCCATGGCGTCCAGCGGCGCCAGGCCGAGCCAGGTGGCGTGGCGGGCGCGGGTCAGGGCGACGTAGAGCTTGCGCAGGTCCTCGCCCAGGCGCTCGTGGTCGGCGCGGGCGAGTATCGCCTCGTCGGCGGAGAGCGTCAGGCGCAGGTGGCCGTCGTCGTCATGCCAGCGCAGCGGCAGGTCGCCCTGCTTCACCGGGCGGAAGGCGGCGATGAAGGGCAGGAACACCAGCGGGTACTCCAGGCCCTTGGACTTGTGGATGGTGACCACCTGCACCAGGTCGGCGTCGCTCTCCAGGCGCAGGCGGTGGGTGTCGGACTGTGCGTGCGGATGCGCGCGGGACTCTGCCAGAAAGCGCAGCAGGGCGTGCTCGCCGTCGATCTCGGTGCTGGCCTCCTGCAGCAGCTCGCCGAGGTGCAGCAGGTCGGTGAGCCGTCGCTCGCCCTCGGGCACCGCCAGCAGGCGGCCGGGCACGGCGAAGTCGGCCAGCAGCCGGTGCAGCATGGGCAGCACGCCGCGGCGCTGCCACTGGCGATGATAGTCGCGGAACTGCATCACCCGCGCCTCCCAGGCGAGCTCGTCCTGCTGGGGGCCGCCGTTCAGGGCGTCGAGCTCGGAAAGCGAGAGCCCCAGGCTCGGCGTGGCGAGTGCCGCGCGCAGGCAGCGCTCGTCGTCCGGCGCGGCGCAGGCGGCCAGCCACCCCTCCAGCTCGGCGGCGGCCTCGGTCTCGAACACGCCCTCCTTGTCGGAGAGATAGACGCTGCGGATGCCGCGGGCAAGCAGGGCGGTGCGGATGGCGCGGGCCTCGCCGGCGTTGTTGACCAGCACGGCGAGGTCCGACGGCGCCAGCGGGCGCAGCTCGCCATCTTGGGTAAAGCCCGTCTGCCCGGCCTGGCCCTCGCGCAGCAGGCTCGCCATCTCGGTGGCGCAGCGCGCGGCCAGCTCGGTCAGGTAGGCCCCCTTGGGCAGGGTGTCGTCGGTGGCCAGGTGCCAGAGCGTCATCGCCGGCTGTGCGGCGCCGTGCCGGGTGAGTGAGTCCTTGCGACCGTTGGCGTCGACGGGGGCGAAGGGGACCGGGTTATCGTCCCCGCGGCGGAACAGGAAGGCGCCGGATTCGCTCTGCTCGGCGTGGGCGAACACCCGGTTCACCGCCTCGACCATGGGCGTGGCGGAGCGGAAGTTGGTGCCCAGCGTGACGTGGCGGCCGGCGGTGTCGCGCCGGGCCTGGAGATAGGTGTGGATATCGGCGCCGCGGAAGGCGTAGATCGCCTGCTTGGGGTCGCCGATCAGTAGGACGGCGCTGTCCTCTCTGTTTTCTTCCAGCTCATAGACCCGGTCGAACAGCCGGTACTGCACCGGGTCGGTGTCCTGGAACTCGTCGACCAGCGCCACCGGGAACTGCTCGCGGATGCGCGCGGCCAGCGTCTCGCCGGCCTCGCCCGCGAAGGCGGCGTCCAGCCGGTGCAGCAGGTCGTCGGGGCCGAGCTCGGCGCGGCGGCGCTGCACGGTCTCGCGGCGCGCGGCCATCCAGTGCACGGCGTGGGCGAGCAGGTCGGCGAACGGGTCGGGCAGCGCGGCGAGGCGCTCCGGGAGCTCGGCCAGCGCCTCCAGCGCCGGCAGGTTGGGCACGGGATCTTCCTTCCAGATCTCGGCGATGCCGTCGGGCGTCAGGCGCTTCCAGGCGGCGGGGGTGAGATCGGGGCTCGCGAGCTCGGCGTCATGGGCCCAGTCGCGCAGGGCGGCGAGCCAGTTGGCGCGGCTCCTGGCGTTGAGCTTCTGGCCGTTAAAGGCCTTGCGCTTGGCGGCGGCCTCGAGCAGCGCCTCCAGCTCGTCGAGCCAGGCCGGCCAGGGCGCCTTCAGCTCGGCCAGCGCCGCGGCGCGCTGCTCGCGGTAGTTCGAGAGCGCCTCGAACGGCGGCGGGGCCGCGGGCAGGGCGGCGGCGTGGGTGCGCAGCCGGGCGGCGGTGTCGTTGAGGGCGTCCGGCGTGGTCCAGTAGCGGGCGACGATGGCCAGCGCCTCGGGGTCGAGGTCGTAGTAGAAGCTGCGCCAGTAGTCCCGGGCGATCTCCAGGTCCATCTCCGACTGGTCCAGCGACATTTCCAGGGCGAACAGGCTGCCGCTGTCGAAGGCGTGCTCGCGCAGCATGCGGTGGCACCAGGCGTGGATGGTGGAGACCGCGGCCTCGTCCATCCACTCGGCGGCCAGCCGCAGCCGGCGGGCGCAGGTCGGCCAGCTCTCGCGGGGGTAGCTGTCGCGCAGGGCGAGCAGCGGATCGCCGCCCGGCGGGTCGCCGCTGGGCGGCGTTTCACCATCGGGCTCTGGATTATCCACACCCGGTTCGGCGAACAGGTCGCCGGTCTCGTTGGGAAACAACTCGGGCGCGGCGTCGGGCGCCTGAACCGGCATACCCTCCGGCTGGAAGGCGTCCGCCGCCTCCACCAGCCGGGCGCGGATGCGGTCGCGGAGCTCCTGGGTGGCGGCGTTGGTGAAGGTGACCACCAGGATCTCCGGCGGCGTCAGCGGCCGCGGGAAGCTGGCCGCGTCCGCTTCATCGCGCGGGCCGAGCACCAGCCGCAGGTAGAGCAGGGCGATGGTGAAGGTCTTGCCGGTGCCGGCGCTGGCCTCGATCAGCCGGCTGCCGGTGAGCGGCAGCGCCACGGGATCGAGCCGAGGCGTCTCGGCCGCGTGCAGGGTTTCTACGTTATTTCGAGCGGTATCGGGCGAGTTCATGAGTTCTTGCCTCCCTGGCCCTTACTCCCGTTCTTCTTGGCCTTCACCGCGTCGTGGAGGGGCGCGTAGAGCGCCGCGGTCAGTTCGGTGAAGCGCCGCCCGGCGGCCTCATGGCGCACCAGACCTTCGAGGTCGCGCCACTGGCGGGCGAGATACGGGTCGCGGCCCAGCTCGCCATGGTCGCCGTTGTAGCCGGTGCCATGGAAGGCGGTGACGGCGGCCTTCCAGGCCTTGTGATCGGCTTCTTCCGCCTTCTCCTCGCTGCCGAAGACGCGGGCCAGGGCGTCGGGGTCGCCGCCCTTCTCGTGCCAGGCGAAGGCGGTGTCGCGGGCCAGCGGCAGGGGGGTGGCCATGCCGGCGCGCCAGGCCCGGGCGATGGCCTCCAGGTGCGCGCGAGCGGTGCCGGCGTCCAGCGGCGCCAGGGTGCCGCCGCCGGCGCGGGAGAGCAGCACCGTGGTCATGGGGCCGAGGGCGAGCTGGCCGGCCAGGTGCGCGACCCAGGGGGCCAGCCAGTGCTTCCAGTGGTACTTGCCCTTGTTGACCAGGCTGCTGGTCATCAGCACCAGCCGGCAGCGCTCGCCGGCGGCGTTCTCGCGCAGGCCGTCCAGCCAGTCCTCGATGCGAAGGGGATCGCTATCGGTGGCGAGCTCCAGCGACACGGCGGCCGGTGTCTCCCAGGCGTGGGGCCAGGCCTCGAGCTGGTCGGCGTAGTCGCCGAGCAGGCCGTCCAGCGGCTCGACCAGGTGCTCGCGCATCAGCTCGGCGAAGCCGCCCATGGCCAGGCGACCCTCGCGTTCCAGGCGTTCCAGGGTGTCGTGCACGGCGGGCATCGGCGGCTCGGCGGCATCGACGGCGCGGCGCCCGGCCTCGATCAGCGCCTGCTGGAGCTGCCAGTGGTCCAGGCCGTCCAGGGCGAAGGGCTCGTGGTCGGGGCTCTCCAGCGCCTCGCGCTCGAGATACACGCCGAGGCGAGTGGTGAAGAAGGCCTTCACCGGGTCCTTGAGGAAGCCACTGAGGCGCGACAGCGTCAGCGCCGTGTCGAGCTCGATCGGTGGCAGCTCGCCGTCGGCGTCGGCCTCCGGCGTCGGCCGGCCGGTGTGCACCGCCCGCCACTCCCGGGCGTAGGTAAACAGGCCCGGGTTATCTGAAAGGCCTTCTACCGCGCCCGACCCCGCGCGGCTTCCTACCGTGCCCGACCCCGCACGGAAGTATTTTCTGCTGAACGGCTGCAGCGGGTGTTCGGTTGTCAGGGCGTCGACCAGGGCCTGGCCGGCGTCGTCCTCGTTTTCGTGGCCGGCGAGCGTCCAGCCGGCGGCCAGATGATCGCGCAGCTGGCCGAGCAGCACCGAGGGCGGGCGCGGCTCGTTGTCGTGGATGCTGCGGCCGACCCAGCTGACCATCAGGCTGTCGCGGGCCGAGAGCAGCGCCTCGAGGAACAGGTAGCGGTCGTCCTCGCGGCGCGAGCGGTCGCCGGGGCGGTAGTCGTGGCCCATCAGGTCGATGTCCAGCGGGCGCTGTACCCGCGGGTACTCGCCGTCATTCATGCCCAGCAGGCACACGTGGCGGAACGGGATGGCGCGCATCGGCATCAGGGTGGCGACGTTCACAGCGCCGGCCAGGAAGCGCTGGGAGAGGTTGGCCTCGTCGAGCTGGCCGAGCCAGTGCTCGCGCACCACCGAGAGCGGCAGCGCCTCGGTGAGGCCGGCGTCTTCGCTGGTTTCCTGCCAGGTCTCCAGGCCCTCCTCCAGGCGGCTCAGGGTGGCGAGGTCGGCCTCGTCCTCGGCGGCGAAGCAGGCGGCGAGCAGCCCGCGCAGGCGGCGGCACCAGGTGGGCACGTCGGCGGGCTCTGTGAGCGCGCGCCACTGGGCCTCGAGGGCGTCGAGCAGGTCCATCAGCGGTCCGGCCAGCGCCGCCTCCAGGCCGCCGATGTCGCCGTAGGGCTCGATGTCGTGCCAGGGGCCGTCCGCGGTGTCGCCGACGGCGTAGCCCAGCAGCAGCCGGCGCAGGCCGAAGGCCCAGGTGTTGGCGGTGAGCCCGCCGGGCAGGTCGAGCCGGGCGCGCTGCTCGGCGTCGAGCCCCCAGCGGATGCCGGCGCCCTCGATCCAGCGCCGCAGCACCGGCAGCGCCTCGGCGTCCAGGCCGAAGCGGGCGCGCAGGGCGGGCACTTCCAAAAGGTCCAGCAGGTCGCTGACCGTCAGCCGCGCCTCCGGCAGGTGCAGCAGCGCCTCCAGCGCCACCAGCAGCGGCTGGCGATGGCGGCTGGTCTGGTCGGAGAGCGTGAACGGAATGTGGCGCGGGTCCTCCGGCGGCAGGCGGCCGAACACCGCCTGCACGGCGGCGGCGTAGGTGTCGATGTCCGGCACCATCACCAGCACGTCGCGGGGGCGCAGCGTGGGGTCGGCGTCGAAGGCGGCCAGCAGCTGGTCGTGGAGGATCTCGACCTCGCGCAGGGCGCTGTGGGCGACGTGGAAGCGCAGGCTGCGATCATGGGCCGGGTCCACCGCCGGCCAGGCCTCGCGGGTCTCCTGGGGCGGGCGCAGCTCGAGCACGTCGTCCTGCAGCTGCTGCAGCAGACCCGGCGCCTCGCCGTCGGCGGGCGAGTCGAACAGGTCGATGCGCATCGCCTCGGCGTCGAACAGCGCGCGGTAGGCGTCCTGGTCGTCGAACTCGTCGAGCAGGCGCAGGTAGTCACGACCCTGCTTGCCCCAGGCGGCCAGCAGTGGCTGGGCGTGGAGGTGCAGCTGGGTGTCGTCGAGCTCCAGAGGCATGCCGGGGCGCTGGCGCTGGCGCCGGCGGGCGGCCCGCAGCAGGTCCTTGTGCTCGATGATGTCGGCCCAGAAGTGGCGGCAGGGATTGTGCACGCAGAGCAGCACCTGGGTGACCTTCGACACCGCGGCCAGGGCCTCGAGCGTCTGGCGGGGCAGCGAGGAGATGCCGAACACCACCACCCGGCGCGGCAGCCCAGGCGGTCTCGTCTCGGGCGTCAGCTCGCGGCAGGCCTCGAGGAAGCGGGTGTGGACCCAGGCGCGGCTGGTGGCGAGGCCATCCTCGCCGATGTCGTCGCGAAGACGCCGCCACAGCGCCGGCTGCCAGCGCTGGTCCTCGGCCAGCGGCCGGGCCTGGCCGCGGGCGTCGATCAGCTCGTCGCGGCCCTCGGCCCAGGTGGCCAGCCAGTCGGCGCGATAGACCTGATACTGGTCGAACAGGTCTGCCAGGCGCTCGGCCAGCTGGTGGCGCTTGCGGCGGTCCTCGTCGTCGGCCAGAAAGCGCGCCAGCGGGGCGAAGGTCTCGTCGTCCGTGAGCTCCGGCAGCAGGCGCATCAGCCGCCAGATCAGGCGCGGCTTGTCCAGCGGCGAGGCCGGCGGCACGGCCTCGTTGCCCAGCACCGCGCGGTAGGCCTGCCACAGGTAGCGCGCCGGCAGGGTGACGTCCATCGCCGCGGCGATACCGGCGCCGGCGGGCGGATCGGCCGCCAGCGCCAGCTTCAGCCACTGGCTGATGCCGTTGCTCTGCACCAGGATCACCTCGTCCTCGAGCGGCCCCAGCGGGTGATTGCGCAGCCATTCCACCGCCAGGTCGCGCAGCGCCTCCAGGCGATTGCCGTGGATCACCATGAAGCCGGGCGTCAGTTCGGTCTTGGCGGTGGCGAGCATGACGAATCCTTCGCGGCGATGAAACGGGGTTCAATGGTGCCGCAAAACGCCGGGGGCATGAAGCGGGCCGAGGGCCGGATGAACCTCCGCGGCGGGCACGAGTCGAGAAGGCATGCCGGCCTTGCCTGGCACACCTCGAACGCTCACCTGGCAGGGAGGCACCTTCACCATGAGCTCATCGACGCCGCTGACCACGCCGGACGGCCGCTATATCGTGGTCCGCGGCCGCCTGTGGCGCTGCACGAATCCCGAGCTGCCCGAGGCGCAGCGTGAGGCGTGGGTGCGGCAACTGATGCGGGCCCGGCGCGGCGTGGCCCAGGCGAAGCGTGCCCACGATCCGCAGGCCGAGCGCGAGGCTCGCGCTCGGGTCGACGAGGCCAAGCGGGCGCTGGGCGAGCGCGGGCCGGTGTGGTGGCAGGACGGCGCGCCGGACTATACCCGGTGCAAGGTCGAGAACACGCCCTATGCAGACTGGTATGCCGCGCTGGAAACGACCTGAAGGGAGGCTCTCCATGGATCACGAGCGCTTCGAGCTCGACGCCCCGATCGGCGTGATCGCCGACACCCACGGCACGCTGCGCGACGAGGCGCTGACGCTGCTCGAGGGCTGCGGGCTGATCCTGCATCTCGGCGACGTGGGCAGCCGCGACCGCGATGCGGCGATCCTCGCGCGGCTGGGCGAGCTGGCGCCGGTGCTCGCCGTGCGCGGCAACGTCGACACCGCGGACTGGGCCGAGCGGCTGCCCTGGCATCGCGACCTCATGGTCAACGGCTGGCGCCTGCATCTGGTGCACGACATCGCCGATCTCGCGCCCGAGACGCCCAGCGACGCCGTGCTCCACGGCCACTCCCACAAGGCGCGCAACGAGTGGCGCGACGGCCGGCTGCTGTTCAATCCCGGCGGCGCCGGCCGGCGGCGCTTCTCGCTGCCGCTGACCCTCGGCAAGCTGTGGGCCGATGCCTCGGCCCTGCGCGGCGCCATCCTGCATCTGCCGCTGTAGGCGCTGTCAGACTCCCCAACGACGACGGCACCGCCGTGGCGGTGCCGTCGTGTGCGTGGCGGCGGTGTGTCGCCCGCCTCGCAGGCCTAGCGATAGGTGGCGTCGAAGCGCTGGCGCAGCTCGTTCTTCTGCACCTTGCCCATGGTGTTGCGCGGCAGGGCGTCGATGAAGAACACCCGCTTGGGCTGCTTGTACTTGGCCAGCCGGCCCTGCAGGTGGGCGATCACCCGGGCCTCGTCGAGCCGGGCGCCGGGCCGGCACACCACCGTCGCGGTGACGCCCTCGCCGAAGTCCGGGTGGGGCAGGCCGATCACGGCGGATTCCAGCACCTCGTCCATCTCGTCGATGACCTGCTCCACCTCCTTGGGATAGACGTTGTAGCCGCCGGAGATCACCAGGTCCTTGTCGCGGCCGACGATCTGCACGTAGCCGCGCTCGTCGCGGGTGACCAGGTCGCCGGTGATGAAGAAGCCGTCCTCGAGCAGCTCCTCCTTCGTTTTTTCGGGCTTGCGCCAGTAGCCGACGAAGACGTTGGGGCCGCGCACCTGGAGGATGCCGATCTCGCCGTCGGCGACCTCCTTGCCGCCGTCGCGGTCGACGATGCGGATCTCCACCCCGGGCAGCGGCATGCCCACGGTGCCGGCGCGGCGGTCGCCGTCGTAGGGGTTGGAGAGGTTCATGTTGGTCTCGGTCATGCCGTAGCGCTCGAGGATGGCGTGGCCGGTCTTCTCGGCGAACAGCTCGTGGGTCTCGGCGGTCAGCGGCGCCGAGCCGGAGACGAACAGGCGCATGTTGGCGGTGACCTCGGGGGTGAGGCGATCGTCGGCCACCAGCCGGGTGTAGAAGGTCGGCACGCCCATCATCACCGTGCCGCGGGGCAGCTCCTCGAAGATCACGTCGGCGTCGAACTTCGGCAGGAACAGCAGGCTGGAGCCGGCCATCAGGGTGACGTTGCAGGCCACGAACAGGCCGTGGGTGTGGAAGATCGGCAGCGCGTGGATCAGCCGGTCCTCGGGGGTGAAGCGCCAGGCCTCGACCAGCGCCGCGGCGTTGGAGCCGAGGTTGCGGTGGGTGAGCATCGCGCCCTTGGAGCGCCCGGTGGTGCCCGAGGTGTAGAGGATCGCCGCCAGGTCGTCGTCGCCGCGGGGCACGGCGTCGTCGAAGGGCGTGGCGGCCGCGGCGCGCTCCATCAGCGAGCCGTCGGCGGCGGTGCCGAGGGTCTCGACCGCCGGGCAGCCGGTCTCGTCGGCCAGCGCGCGGGCTTCCTCGAGCACCGCCGGGCGGCACACGAACAGCGCCGGCTCGGCGTCGCTCAGGAAGTAGCGGATCTCGTCGCCGGTGTAGCCGGTGTTGAGCGGCAGGTAGACCGCCCCGGCGCGCAGCGTGGCCAGGTAGAGCAGGATCGCCTCGGGGCTCTTGTCGACCTGCACCGCGACCCGGTCGCCGGGCGAGACGCCGAGCGTGACCAGGGCGCCGGCCAGCCTGGCGCTCTCGACCAGGGCATCGGCGTGGGAGTAGCGGCGGCCGTCGCGGGTGGTGATGAAGTCGGCGTCGCCGCGGGCCTGCATGCGGGCGGCGAAGGTCTTGAACAGGTTGTTGTTATCGGTCATCTGGCGGTGTCTCCCTTGCCTTGCGCCTTGCGGGCCTTGCGCACGAGGTCCTTGACCTCGCCGGAACGCGCCACGGTGGCGTTGGCGGTGTAGTTCTCGTGATTGCGCTCGATGTCGTTGAGCACGTAGAGGTAGTTGACCATCAGCCCGGCGGCCTGCTCGAGGCCCTTGGCCGAGGTGTCGCCGAGCCAGTTGATGCGATGCAGCTCGGCGCCGTTGCCCAGGTGGAAGCGGGCCACCGGGTTGAGCGGCAGGCCCCTGGGGTTCTTCTCCTCGGCCAGGTAGCGGGCGGCCAGCGGGCGCACGATGGCCTTGAGCGCCTCGGCCCGCTCGGCGTCTTCGTGCCAGCCGGGCGCCTGGAGCTCGGCCAGCGCCTCGCGGGTGGATTCCGGCAGGGTGGTGTCGTCCTGGCGCTCGGCCAGCCACTGGGCGAAGCCCGGCACCGGCGAGAGCGTGACGAAGTGCTTGAGCTGCGGCAGCTCCTGCTTGAGCTCCTGCACCACCTGCTTGATCAGGAAGTTGCCGAACGAGATGCCGCGCAGCCCCGTCTGGCAGTTGCTGATGCCGAAGAAGGCGGCGCTGTCGGCGTCCTCGGGCTCCTCCACGTGGCCCTTGTCGTCGTGATCCCCGGCCAGGATCGGCTGGATGCGCTCCGGCAGCCCCTTGCACAGCGCCACCTCGACGAAGATCAGCGGCTCGTCGCCGGTGGCCGGATGGAAGAAGGCGAAGCAGCGCCGGTCGCGGGCGTCGAGCCGGCGGCGCAGGTCGTTCCAGTCCTGGATCTCGTGCACCGCCTCGTAGCGGATGATCTTCTCCAGGATCGAGGCCGGGGTGTTCCAGTCGATGCGCTTGAGCATCAGGAAGCCGCGGTTGAACCAGGAGCCGAACAGGTGGGCGAAGTCGGCGTCGATGGCCGTGAGCTCGGGATGCTCGCGGCGCAGGGCCAGCAGCTGCTCGCGCATGCGCACCAGCTGGTAGGTGCCCTCGGGGGCCAGGTTGAGGCGCCGGAACAGCTCCTGGCGCTTCGGCTCGCAGGCCTCGAACAGCGCCTCCAGCGAGGCGTTGTCGCGGGTCTCGCGATAGGCGGCGTAGCTTTCGTCGATGCGCTCGGGGTCGGCGGCGAACTCCTCGGCCAGGCGCATGAAGAAGTGCCTGCGCTGGTCGGCGTCGAGCCGTGCGTACATGGCCAGGGCGCGGCTGGCCAGGGTGATGCTCGAGGCCTCGCCGTCGCTCTCGAGCAGGGCGCGACAGGCCTCGACCAGCGCGTCCGGGTTGGGGGCGTCGTCGCCGTCCGAACGCCGCCAGCGCAGGGCGTCGCGCTGGGTGATGTTGTTGAGCAGTTCCTGGAGGAAGGTCATGTTCATGGCGGCGTCTCCTTCAGCCCATGATCAGGTCGGGGAGCCACAGGGCGATGCCCGGGAACAGGCACAGCAGCACGATCGCCAGCACCATGCACAGGGCGTAGGGCAGGCTGCCGGTCAGGATGCTGCGCAGCGAGATATCCGGCGCGATGCCCTTGATGATGAACAGGTTCAGGCCCACCGGCGGCGTGATCAGGCCGATCTCCAGGTTGATGGTCAGCACCACCGCGAACCAGTAGGGGTCGAAGTCGGCGGCCAGGATGATCGGCAGCAGGATCGGCGCGGTCATCACGATCACCGCCACCGGCGGCAGGAAGAAGCCGGCCACCAGCAGGAAGACGTTGATGACGCCCATCAGCACCCAGCGGTTGACCTCCAGGTCGGCGATGGCGCCGGCCACGGTCTGGGTGATGAACAGCGACGACAGGGCGTAGGCGAACACCTCGGCGCAGGCGATGACCAGCATGATCATCACGCTCTCGCGCAGCGAGTCGCGCATGATCAGCTTGATCGGCCCGGCCTGCCACATGCGGTAGATCAAGATCGCCAGCGCCAGGCACAGGAAGGCGCCGACGCCGGCCGCCTCGGAGGGCGTGGCCACGCCGCCGTAGAGCGCGAACAGGATGCCCGCCACCACGGCGAGGAAGGGCAGCACCCGCACCACCGCCTTGAGGTTGGAGTCGACGTTGGCCTTGACCGTCTCCTTGAGCCGGCCGGCGGCCTCGGCCGCGGGGTTCTGATAGCCCCCGGCCAGCTTGCAGGCGATGATCGTCCACACCATGAACAGCCCGGCGAGCATGAAGCCCGGCACCACCCCGGCGATGAACAGGCGGCCGATGGAGGTCTCGCTGGCGATGCCGTAGATGATCATGGTCACCGAGGGCGGGATGAGGATGCCCAGGGTGCCGCCGGCGGCGATGCAGCCGGCGGCCACGCCGTCGGGATAGCCGCGGGTGCGCATCTCGGGGATGCCCATCTTGCCGATCGCCGCGCAGGTGGCCGGCGACGAGCCGGAGAGGGCGGCGAAGATCGAGCAGGCGCCGATGTTGGAGACCGCGAGCCCGGCCGGCAGGCGGCCCATCCACAGGTCCAGCGAGCGGTAGAGGTCGCGGCCGGTGGGCGAGGAGGCTACGGCGGCGCCCATCAGGATGAACATCGGGATGGCGACGAAGCCGAACTCGGCGATGCGCTCGAAGAAGGTCTCGCCGAAGTAGGTCAGCTCCGGCATGCCGCGGTCGTAGAGCAGCGCCATCAGCGAGACGCCGCCCAGGGCGAAGGCGATGGGGGTGCCGATGGCCATCAGTACGATGAGGCCGACGGCGACGATGATGCCCAGCGTGATCGGATCCATGTCAGTTCTCCTCGCCGCGCAGCAGTTCGGCGACGTACTGCAGCGTCAGCAGGGTGGCGCCGAGCGCCACCGGCAGCAGGGCCGGCCACAGCGGCGGGTTCCACACCGTGCCGGTGGTCCACTGGCCGTGATAGGCCTCGGCGACATAGACCCAGCTGCCGTAGGCCAGCGCGGCGCAGAAGGCCAGGCCGACCAGCGAGCCGAGCAGCAGCATGAGCCTGCGGCCCAGGCCACCGACCAGGTCCGGCAGCAGGGTGATGGCGACGTGGCCGCCGGTCATCAGCACGTAGGCGCTGCCCATCAGCATGGCGCCGGTGACCGAGAAGATGGTGAATTCGGTCTGCCAGCTGGTGCTCATGCCCAGCGCGTAGCGCACGAAGACCATGTGGCAGATGGCGCCGACGCCGGCCAGGAACAGCGCGCAGGCGACGTAGGCGGCGCCGCGGGAGACGCCGTCCATCAGGCGGATGTAGCCGCCGACCAGCGGCAGGCGTCGGGCGAGGGGTGAGGTATTGGCCATGGCCATGTCGTCCTCCCGGAGTCGGAGACACCGGCCCGGGGGCCGGTGTCGTGAGGCGAAAACCCGGTTACTCGACGGCCAGGGCGGCGTCGATCAGGGCCTGTCCGTTGGGGACGTTCTCGGCGAAGTTCTGGTAGGAGGTCTGCTTGGCGATCTCCAGCCAGGCGTCGTAGTCCTCCTGGCTCATGGTCACCACCTCGACGCCGTTCTCCTCGTAGGCGTCGACCATCTTCTGGTCGAGCCCGGCGGCCTCCTCGGCGAAGAAGTCCTCGGCGGCCTGGCCGGCGGCGGTCAGCGCCTGCTGTTGTTCCTCGCTGAGGCCCTGCCAGCTGCGCTCGGAGATCAGGATCGGCTCGTACATGAACCACAGGGCGTGCTCGCCCGGCGCGGTCATGCAGCTCACCTGCTCGTAGATGCGGTAGGAGACGAAGGACATCGAGGAGGTGTTGGCGGCGTCCAGTACCCCGGTCTGCAGGGCGGTGTAGATCTCGGACGACGGCATGGAGGAGATCGAGGCGCCGGCGCCGGCCAGCATTTCCTCGAAGGCCGGGCCGGCGGCGCGGAAGGTCTGGCCCTCGACGGTGTCCGGCGAGGTGATGCACTGCTGGCTGGAGGCGAAGCCGCCGGCCAGCCAGGCATCGGCCAGCACCCGGGCGCCGCCTTCCTGGATGACGTCCTTGATCATGTCCATGAACTCGGAGTCGTTGAGGCGGCGGGCGTGCTCGTGGTTGCGCACCACGCCGGGCATCAGGGTGGCGGAGAATTCCGGGTGGCGGCCGCTGGCGTAGTCGAGCGGCAGGGCGGTGATGTCCAGGCGTCCGCGGGACAGCGCGGCCCACTGCTCGCGGGCCTTGAACAGCGACTGGCCGGGATAGACCTCGATCTCCAGGCCGACGTCGGCCTCGGCGACCTTGTCGGCCATCAGCTGGACCATCTCGTCGCGCACGTCGCCCTGGCCACCGGGGAACTGGTGGGAGGCGCGCAGCACGGTGTCGGCCGAGGCGGCGGTGCCGGCGAGGGAGGCGGCGAGAGCGGTGCCCGCGACGAGGGGGAGCATTGAGCGTTTCATGGCGTCTCCAGATTGGCGTTGTTGTTATGGGCCGTGGGTTGGGAGCGACTTCTCTTTACCGCAACAGCGCGAGAGCGGCTGTTGTACGAAGCTTTCTTGTATGAAGTGTCTATCAGCGGTGCTGATATATATTTCAATAGGCGAAGTGAAATACTACTGTCAAACCGGGCGGCTTAGACAAAGGCATCAGCTGCGATGCAGCAAAGACGCCGGAAGGCGCTCGTGGCGGGCGATCGGGCGGGATGGAAGAAAATCGTGGGCAAGCCCGCCGCGACGCCCGCACGAGGCGGGGCATCGCGACGGCGAAACGATCCGGGGCCCGGCTCGGTACCGAGACGCCTGGTTCAGAGAAGCCCGGTGCCGGGTGCTCGGTTCAGCGCGGCTCAGTTCAAGGAAAAGGGAATCTCGCCGGCCTCGTGCGCCAGCAGCCACTGCTTGCGGCCGATGCCGCCGGCGTAGCCGGTGAGCCGGCCGTCGCTGCCGATCACCCGGTGGCAGGGCACCACGATGGCCAGCGGATTACGGCCGTTGGCCGCGCCCACCGCGCGCTGGCCGCCCTTGCACCCGAGCTGCTCGGCGATCTCGGCGTAGCAGCGGGTCTCGCCGAAGGGAATGGTCGAGAGCGCCTGCCAGACCCGGCGCTGGAAGTCGGTGCCCTGCGGCGCCAGCGGCAGGTCGAAGGCCTGGCGGAGGCCGTCGAAGTATTCGGCCAGCTGGGCGCGGGCCTGCTCGGTGTGGGCGTTGGGCCGTGCCGGCTCGTCCTCTTCCATGACGAAGGCGATCTCGGTCAGCCCGGCGTCGGAGGCGCCGAGGCGGATCAGGCCGAGGGCCTCGGTCTCCGGCGGGCGGAAGTAGTCCAGGGCATCGTCGGTCATCGGCTTGGCTCCTTGTTGTATGAACCTCAGGGGGTGGAAGACCAGAGCTGCAGGGTCAGGTAGCTGCGCCAGGGCGCTCCCCGGGCCGGCTCGGCGCCCGCCAGGCGGGGCAGGGCGCGGCGCACGCCGGCATCGCCGTCCAGCCAGATATCGGGGGCGCCGGTGCCGCGCAGCGCCGCGTAGTTCGCCGTCCAGGGCCCGATGCCTTTCAGCGTCGTCCAGGCCTGCGGATCGTCGTCGGCATCGCCTTCAGCGTACCAGCTCGCGAAGCGCCTGAGCGTCGCCTTGCGGGCGCCGGGCATGCGCAGTTCGTCGAGTTCGCTGTCGGCGATGGCCTCGGGCAAAGGGAAGTGATGGCCGTGCTCGGTCGGCTCGCCCCGCGCTTCCACCAGTCGCGTGACCAGGCCGCGGGCGGCGTCGGTGGAGACCTGCTGGCCGAGGATGGCGCGGATGCCGGCCTCGAAGGGCGACCAGATGCCGGGCAGCCGCAGCCCCTCGACCAGTGCAAGGCCGGGGAAGGCGCCGGCCAGATGGGTCTCGATGGTGGTGGTGTCGGCGTCCAGATCCAGCACCCGGCGGATGCGCCGCACCACCGGCGACAGTGCGCGCAGGTCGTCGAGCACGAGGCGGACCCGGAAGGCGTGGCGCTGCGGGACGTGTTCGGCGGTGAACGAGCCGCGCGCGCCGCCCCAGCGGATATGCCGGCCGTAATATGCCTCGCCGACCCACTCCAGGCCGGCAATGGCACGGCCGGCGTGGAAGTCTCGCAGCGCCGGCCAGGCATAGGGCGGGCGATAGGCCAGCCACAGCGTCAGCGGCTCGCCGTTCTGGCCGCCGTTGGCGCTATCGGCGGCGCTTCGGCGCAGTTCCCGCGGTGCCAGGCCGAGGCGGGTCATGAAGGCATCGTTAAAGCGTCGCAGGCTGCGAAAGCCGCTGGCGTAGGCGATGTC
The DNA here is from genome assembly GCF_000265245.1 of Halomonas smyrnensis AAD6. Lineage (GTDB taxonomy): Bacteria > Pseudomonadota > Gammaproteobacteria > Pseudomonadales > Halomonadaceae > Halomonas > Halomonas smyrnensis. Next base: position 86,846 of record NZ_AJKS02000011.1, on the reverse strand, counting down.
GGTGATCGGCAGCGTGGTCTGGTGCAGCAGCTGCTTGGCGAACAGGCACTGGCGATACTGGGCGTAGGCCTTGGGCGAGACGCCGAGTCCGTCGTGGAACAGCCGCCTCAGGTGACGCTCGCCGACGCCGAGTCGCTGGCACAGGTCGCCCAGCGAGCCGTCGCTCAGGGCGCCGTCGTCGATCAGCCGCAGCGCTCGCTCGAGCGTGGTGCGGGTGCCGCGCCAGGCGGGGGAGTCGGGGGCGCTGTCCGGCCGGCAGCGCAGGCAGGGACGGAAGCCGGCCTCGGCGGCGGCCAGGGGCGAATCGAAGTAGCGCACCCGGGTGTCTTTCGACGGGATGGCCGGGCAGATCGGTCGGCAGTAGATGCCGGTGCTGGTCACGCCGACCACGAAGCGGCCGTCGAAGCGCGCATCCCGGGCCAGGCGCGCCTGACGGCACTGAGCGGCATCCAGCATGGCGGCGTTCCTCGGTCTCGGTTCCTGATCGTAGTGTAACGCGCCGGCGCGGCGAGACTCGCCGGAAACGGACGTCAAGCCGGACGCTTCGTGCAGGTCACGCGGCGTCTTTGCCTGATTGTGCGTCGAGTGCGCGTCGACCGTTAGCGCAGCCGCGCCCGGTGGCCTTCCATCGAGCGCTGGCCGAGGGCCTCGGCCTCCGGCGGGCGGCTCAGTCTAGCCTCCCGTGTCGTTGGATTGAACGAAAAGGACCCCGCCGGCAGTGGCCGGCGGGGTCCTTGGCAGGGCGGCGATCAGGGGATCGCCAACCTCCGCGTCAGACGAGCTCGCGCTGCTCGCGCCTGGCGTCGCGGCGGTCGCGCAGCACCGCGCGGCAGATCAGTACCAGCACGCCCAGGGTCAGGGCGGGCCATACGAGCACATAGAAGCCATAGAGCAAGTTCATGGCGGTTCTCCTCGTGGCGGCGCCGGCACCCGGCGCCGTGGTGGATGGGCCCCGGCTCAGCGCTGGCCGGCCAGGGGGGTGGCGTCCTTGGGCGGGGTCGGCTGGCGGCGCGATGCCTCCGCGGGCGCGCCCTGGATATGGTCATAGTCGCCGACCCGTTCGCCGATGGTGGCGAAGTCGAAGCGCTCCTGACGGCTCGCGAGGCTCATCACCACGCACACCAGGGTGCTGGTGCCGTAGGCGGTCAGCGAGGCCAGCAGCACGGTGTATTCGCGCAGGAAGCCGGTGGCGAAGACCAGCATGGCCGCGAGTGCCAGGATGCCGGCGAGGAAGCCCATCGTGCGGCCCAGGAAGCCGAACACCATCAGGCCGATGATCACGCCGCCGCCGATGCTCGCCAGCAGTTCGAAGAGCAGGCCGGTGGCGCCCGCCAGCGGCAGCCACTCGAAGCGCGCCAGGCAGAACATCACCATGGCCACCAGCACCGAGGTGGTGAAGGCCGCGTTGGTGATGCGGTCCCAGAAGCAGCTGGCGATCACCGGGAAGACGATGGCGCCCCACAGCGCGCCGACGAACACCAGCATCACCAGGATATCCAGCGAGAAGCTGGCGAAGACGATGCCCGCCGCGGTGGCGATGATCATGGTCAGGCGGCCCACCAGCAGCATGCGCTGGGGGTCGGCCTTGCCGCGGGCCAGGTTCTTGCCGTAGACGTCGGCCATCATGATCGCCGACAGCGCCGAGAGGTCGGAGTCGGCGGTGGAGGAGAGCGAGCCGATCACAAGGATGAAGAACAGCGCGATGAACACCGGCGGCAGGTAGCTCGACACCATCTGCGGGATCAGGTTATTCATGTCGCCATTGAGCGGCTCGATGCCCAGCGTCAGGGCCATCAGGCCGATCATGCCGAGGCCGATGACGATGGCGCCATAGCCGACGGTGGCGGTGAGGAAGGTCGGCTTGATGTGCTCCTCGTTCACCGCGAACAGGCGCTGGGAGATGGTCTGGTTGCCGATGGCGTAGGCCAGCACGGCGACGAAGAAGGGCGCGCCCTGGTTGAGGATGGCGTCCATCGAGAAGAAGTCGGCCTGCTCAGCGGTCAGGTTGTCGAGGCCGGCGACCAGCTCGCTCGGGCCGCCCATGGCGAAGAACACCGCGGGGATGATCACCACGGCGATGGCCATCAGGGCCACCAGCTGGGCGAAGTCGGTCAGCACCGAGGCGCGGAAGCCGGACCACAGGGTGTAGAGCAGCACGCCGACGCCGGCGATGATGACCCCGGCCTGGAAGGAGAGCGGCGAGAGCACCGAGACCAGGGCGCCGGCGGCGGTGAAGTTGACCATCAGGCTGATCACGCTGCCCAGCACGTTGGAGAGCGCCAGGATCAGCTGGCTGGAGCTGCCGTGGCGGGCGTGGATCAGCTCGCCCAGGGTGTGGGCATTGGGGGCGAGCTTGCGAAAGCGCCGGCCGAACGGGTAAATGAAGAGGATCATCAGCGCGCCCCAGAGCCCGTAGTGGATGGGGCCGGAGACGCCGTAGGTGTAGCCGGAGGTGGCGGCGGCGTAGAAGGAGGCGGCCCAGATCCAGGTGGCGGTCATGCTGGCCGCGCCGATGCCGAAGCCGATGCGGTGGTTGGAGACCATGAAGGCGTCGGCGTCTTCCTTCTTCTTGCGGATGCCGAGCGTGAGCAGGTAGGTGCCGCCGTAGAAGGCGAGCATCAACAGGAGGATGGTCGGGGTCGAGAATTGATGAAGCGATGCGCTGTTCAAAAGCAATCCCTCGGTGAGTGGAAGGGGCGCGTCACGAAACGGCCACGCAGGGGTGCCGGCCGGACGCGATGGTCGGGTGGGTCGTGTTGATCGCGCACGCGATGACGCCATCGGGGCGTGAGCCGATGAGGCGACGATGGAATGACGCTCGGGCCGCTCGAGGCGGCGCCGCGTGGCGTTACCCGGGGAAGGGAGAGGCTGGGGGCGGGCGGCGCGGCATGCAGCGGCCCTGTTCACTGTAGTGGGGCGACATGGATTCCTTCTCTATCGATGACGTCGACGACGGACAGTCGAAAGCGGGGTGATCCAGTCTGCGGTGAAGCGAGACCAGTCGGTCACGAAGGGTGACCACCTCGGGCGCGGTGTCGATGTTCCCGGCCGAGGCGCCATTACCCTACTGACTCGACGGCAAGATGTCCAATCGTCACCCAGATGGCGGGCAACGGACGCCAGTGTCTCGAAAATTGAGAAGAAACGTCTGGGAGGAGGGGGTAACCGCGACGGCCTCGGAGAGGGCGCCGAGGATCGGGCGGGCGTCGCCCGTCCTCGCCTAGAATGATCGCAGGCCTTTCCCCTGTCCCTGCGGAGACCCGACATGAGCGTCAGCCTGGACCGCGTTCGCGAGCTCGATCGCCACGATCCCCTGGCGGGCTTCAAGCCCCTGTTTGCCCTGCCCGACGGGGTGATCTACCTCGACGGCAACTCCCTCGGTGCCCAGCCGACGGCCGCCCGGGAGGCCGTCGCCGCGACCCTGGATCAGTGGCGCGACGAGCTGATCGGTGGCTGGAACCAGGGCTGGTTCGACGCCCCTGAGCGCCTCGGCAACCGGTTGGCGCCGGTGATCGGCGCCCACGACGGTGAGGTGGTGGTCACCGACAACATCACCCTCAACCTGTTCAAGCTGCTAGGCTATATCCTCGAGCGGCGCGGCGATGGCAACCGTGGCGCGGTGCTCAGCGAGGGCGGCAACTTCCCCACCGACGGCTACATCGCCCAGGGCTTCTGCCGGCTCGGCGGCGTCGAGCATCGCGTGCTGCCCGAGGGCGCCGAGCTCGCCGAGCACCTGGACGGCGTGGCCGTGGTGGTGCTCAGCCAGGTCAACTATCGCACCGGCCGGCTGCGCGACATGGCGGCCACCACGCGCCGGGTGCACGACGCCGGCGCCGAGGTGATCTGGGACCTGGCCCACTCGGCCGGCGCGCTGCCGGTGGACCTCGCCGGCAGCGGCGCCCGCTACGCGGTGGGCTGCACCTACAAGTACCTCAACGGCGGCCCCGGCGCGCCGGGCTTCCTCTACGTGCACCGCGACCACCAGGACGGCGGCTGGCAGCCGCTCTCGGGCTGGCACGGCCATGCCGCGCCCTTCGCCTTCGACGGCGACTATGCCCCGGCCGGAGACATCACCCGCTTTCGCACCGGCACCCACTCCGCGCTGGCCTACAGCGCCCTGGAGGCGTCGCTTTCGATGTGGGGCGATGTCGACATGGCGGCGCTGCGGGAGAAGAGCCTGGCGCTGGGCACGCTGTTCCGCGACGGCCTGGCCGACCTGTTCGAGGCGCACGGCATCGAGGACATCACCCCGCCGGCGGGCGAGCGCGGCAGCCAGGTGTCGCTGGTGGATGCCGACAACGGCTACGCCATCGTCCAGGCGCTGATCGCTCGCGGGGTGATCGGCGACTACCGCGAGCCGGGGCTGATGCGCTTCGGCTTCGCGCCGCTCTACCTGAGCTTCGAGGACGTCTGGCAGGCGGCGCGGCACTTCCGCGAGGTGGTCGAGGGCGGCGAGTACCGCGAGCCTCGCTTCCACGTGCGCGGAGCGGTGACCTGATGGCCGGTCGCGACGCGCAGGCGGCGCGGGATCATGACTATTCGCCGAGTCGCTTCGCCCGCGACGTCGAGGCGACGCTAGCGCGCCAGGCGCACGTCGGCCGCGCGCTGGCGGCCCGCCATCGGCCGCTCGAACTGGTCGACGGCGACGATGCCGAGGCGCGGCTGGACCTGTTCATTCCCGAGGGCGTGTCCGGGAGCATGTCCGGGAGAGAGGCTCCCTGGCCGCTGATGGCCTTCATCCACGGCGGCTACTGGCAGGAGCTCGATCATACCGCCAGCGACTTCCTCGCCGAGCGCTATCTGGCCCGGGGCATGGCCTTCGCCTCGCTGGGCTACGGGCTGGCGCCGGGGACCGCGATCGAGGCCATGATCGCCCAGTGCGCCCGCGGCCTCGCCATGGCGCGGGAGGCGCTGGAAGCACGCGGCGGCGCCGGGCGGGTGATCCTCGGCGGCCACAGCGCCGGCGCCCAGCTGGCGTGTCGGGTGGCCGCCGAGGCGAAGGGAGAGGTCGACGAGCTGCTGCTGGTCAGCGGCGTCTATGACCTCACGCCGCTGGTGGATACCTACATCAACGCGCCGCTGGGGCTCGACCGGGCGCGGGCCCGGGCGCTGAGCCCGCGCTTCGGCGAGCTCGCCGGGCTGCCGCCGAGCCGGGTGGTGATCGCCGAGCGCGATCCGCCGGCGTTTCGCTCCCAGGGCCGCGACTTCGCGGTCGCGCTCGAGGCCGCCGGTGGCGTGGTCGAGCTGACCGACCTGGCCGGCTGCGATCACTTCGACGTGCTCGATCATCTGTAATCCTTGCCGTCGACGCCGGGGCTTGCTTGACTGAACGCTGCGCCCGCCGGCGTTCGTCGCACCGCCCATGTCGGAAAAGGAAGCTCCATGACGCCACCGCTGACCCGCCACAATCGCCCTCGCCAGGTGCTCGATGCCATCGCCGCCGCCAACGCCTCGCTTGCCGATGAGGACCGCGAGGCCAAGTACGCCAAGCTGGCGGAATCGCCGTATCGCTTCTTCCGCGGCACCAACCACCTGTACTGGGGCGACGTCTGGCACGACTGGCGCTTCGCCCTCTACGGCGGCCTGCCGGAGACCCAGACCTGGCTGCAGGGCGATGCCCACGTCTACAACTTCGGCGCCTACGGCCACCACGACGATGCCGTGCGCTACGGCATGGACGACTTCGACGACGCCATGGTCGGCGACTACCAGTACGACCTCTGGCGGCTGGCGATCAGCCTGGTGCTGGACGCGCGGGAGAACGCCGGGCTCTCGCGCAAGGGCATCGACAAGTCGCTCGAGACGCTCATCGAGGCCTACCTGGACGAGCTCGACGACCACGCCGAGGGCGAGGTGCCGGGGGCGGTGACCCTGGACACCGCCAAGGGGCCGCTGGAGCCCTTCCTGGAGAAGGTGGCGCGCAAGGAGAGCCGGGCCAAGATGCTCGACAAGTGGACCGTGCTCGGCGACGACGGCCGGCGCTTCGCCGTCGACGAGCGCCCGGAGAAGCTGGCCCGGCTGCCGGCCCACCTGGCCAGCCAGCTGCGCAAGGCCGTGGAGGAGGAGTACCGCGAGACGCTGCGCGGCGCCCGCGCCGAGGCCGAGGAGGATCACTTCCGGGTCAAGGACATGGCACGGCGCCTCGACGCCGGCACCGGCTCGCTGGGGCTCGAGCGCTACTACGTGCTGATCGAGGGCGGGCGCGACCACGTTCACGACGACGTGATCCTCGACGTGAAGCAGCAGACCGCGCCCGAGGGCTGGCGGATGATGAACGCCGCCGAGAAGCGCGACTGGCGCCGGGCCTTCGCCCACGAGGGCGCCCGCCACGCCGCCGCCTTCACCGCCATCGCCGAGCACCCGGACATCTACCTGGGCTGGCTGCACCTGGGCGACACGGTGTTCTCGGTGCGCGAGCGCTCGCCGTTCAAGGAGGACTTCCCGACCCACAAGATCGACGGCGACAAGCCCTATCGCAAGCTGGCCAAGCAGTGGGGCCGGATCCTGGCCCGCGAGCACCTGCGCGGCGCCCAGGCGCTGACCCCCGACGATCCCGGCGCCTTCGCCCGGGCGGTGACCGGCCGGGTCGAGGGCGGCCAGGAGCACTTCGTGGACATGATCTCGACGCTGGCCTTCGGTTACGCCGACTGCGTGGCCCGGGATCACGCCACCTTCGTCGATTCTCTGTAAACGGGAACCGATGTGCTCGCCGTCGACGGGGCTGCGAGGGGCGCCATGAAACCCTCCCCGGGCGCTACCGACGCCTTCCCTGGCGCAGGACCCCTCTTCGCCCCGTCCCCGGCATGTTCCACGTTCAGCGCCGTTCTGAATCGCGCCGATACGCCTTGGGTGCAGCCCCCCGGTCGCTGTAGGCTGGGGGCAATTCGCATTCAGGAGGCGCCATGTTTCCCCCCTTCACGCTGCGCTATGCGCGCTTCCCCGACCGGCTGCGGGCGCCCGCCCGGCCGGCGCCCGTCGAGCGCCCCGAGCTGGTGGCCTTCAACCGGCCGCTGGCCGAGTCGCTGGGCTTCGATCTGGACGCCTTCGACCCCGAACGGGCCGCCGAGCTGTTGTCCGGCAACGCCCTGCCCGAGGGCGCCGAGCCGGTGGCGCTGGCCTACGCCGGCCACCAGTTCGGCAATTTCGTGCCCCAGCTCGGCGACGGCCGGGCGGTGCTGCTGGGCGAGGTGACCGACCGCGCCGGCCGGGTGCGCGACCTCCAGCTCAAGGGCAGCGGCCGCACGCCGTTCTCCCGCGGCGGCGACGGCCGCGCGCCGCTGGGCCCGGTGCTGCGCGAGTATCTGGTCAGCGAGGCCATGCATGCCCTGGGCGTGCCGACCACCCGGGCGCTGGCCGCGGTGACCACTGGCGAGACGGTCTATCGTCACGTGCCGGAGCCCGGCGCGGTGCTGACCCGCGTCGCCGCCAGCCACCTGCGGGTGGGCACCTTCCAGTACTTCGCCGCCCGCGACGATCAGGAGGCCGTGCGGCTGCTGGCCGACGAGGCGATCGAGCGCCACTATCCCCATCTCGCCGACCGGGACGAGGGCGAGCGCTATCTGGGCCTGCTCGAGGCGACGGTGGAGCGCCAGGCCGAGCTGGTCGCCCGCTGGATGGGAGTCGGCTTCATCCATGGGGTGATGAACACCGACAACGCGGCGATCTCCGGCGAGACCATCGACTATGGTCCCTGCGCCTTCATGGACGCCTACGACCCGCGCACCGTGTTCAGCTCCATCGACGAGCGCGGCCGCTACGCCTTCGTCAACCAGCCACCGATCGCCCAGTGGAACCTGGCGCGCTTCGCCGAGACGCTGCTGGCGCTGATCGACGAGGATCGCGAGCGGGCCATCGAGCGCGCCACCGCGGTGCTGAAGGCCTTCGAGGATCGCTTCGAGGCCAGCCGGATGCGGGTGATGCGGGCCAAGCTGGGCCTCGTGACGGAGGAGGAGGGCGACGCCGCCCTGGTCGAGGACTGGCTCGCGGCGATGCAGGCCGCCCGCGCCGACTTCACCCTGAGCTTCCGCCACCTGGCCGATGCCCTGGAAGGCCCCGAGGGCGAGGCGCGCCTGGCGGCCGAGCTGTTCGGCGACCGTGAGGCGCCTGAGGCGTGGCTGTCACGCTGGCGCGAGCGGCTGTCCCGCGAGGACGCCGATGCCGCCGAGCTGGCGCGGCGCCTGCGCGGCGTGAATCCGGCGGTGATCCCGCGCAACCATCGCGTGGCGGAGGCCATCGCGGCGGCCGAGAACGACGACTTCGGCCCCTTCGAGGCGCTGCTGGCGGCGATCACCCGGCCCTTCGAGGCGCCGACCGGCGAGGTCGACTACACCCGCCCGCCGCAGGACGACGAGAGGGTGCTGCGGACCTTCTGCGGCACCTGACGCGAGCGCATCGTCACCGCGACAGGGGCCCACGACTCGCCCGGCGCGTCTGTCACCAGAAGGCCGGGTCGTTGAACGCCTCGACACAGCGGGCCCTGCCCCTCAGCGGCGTCATCTCGGCCTCGGTGAGCGGTTGTGCGAGCCAGCCCTCGGGGTATTGCAGCGCGAACGGCGCCGGGATGATGGTCGTGGTGACCGGCGCAAAGCCGACACGCGAGTAGTAGGTCGGGTCACCATAGGTCACGACGATGTCGATGCCTGCCTCACGCAGCGCCTGCAGGGCATGGGTCAGCAGCTGCCGTCCGACCCCCTGGCCTTGCCACTCGGTCGCCACCGCCACCGGGCCGAGCACCCGCACGCGCCGGTCATCCTGGTCGTAGGTCAGCCTCGAGAAGATCGCCGCGCCGATGACCGCACCATCGGACTCGGCGGTGAAGACATGCCGATCCGGCGCGGGTGTGCGAGACAGCAGGTTACCCACCAGATCGCCGATCAGCGTGCCTTCCGACGCTCCCTCGGCGGCGGTGAAGGTCGCCGTGAACAGTTCGACGAGCGCCTGATCGCGCCCTTGGGCGCCTTGCGAGAATTCCATGCGGATTCCTTGGCTGCCGTACGCAGGTTCAGGGTAGCGGCCCCTTCAGGCCTTTTCCCCCAGGGCGGCGATGTGGTCCGGCAGGCGATCATGGGAGCCGTACATGAAGTGGTTCTCCATGCGCTCCGCAAACTGGGCGGCTTCCGGTTCGCGTCCCACCGCCATGGCGACCTCACGCACGTGCATCGGCGATGCGCCGCAGCAGACGCCGAGGTAGTTGACCCCCTGGGCATGAACGTCGCGAGCAAAGGCGCCGAGTTCGTAGCGGTTGCAGAACAGCGGATCCAGGGCGGTCGGGAAGGGGCGTCCATGGGGCGCCGGGCAGCCGCATCCCTGCTGGTCGGAGAGGTTGAAGAAGGTCGGCTCCTGCTCGGTGGTACGATAGGTGACCGGCAGCGCCGCTACATGGCAGGCCACGGCATCGCGAATCCGCTGGATCCAGGGCCGCATGGTATCCGGGCCTCTGAAGCAGTTCAGGCCGACCACGCTGGCGCCCTTCTGCTCCAGGGCGAGGCAGGTTTCCACGATGCCGGGGCCATCGATCATGCGATCCTCGGCCATCGGCGCCAGGGTGACGACGGCGGGCAGCCCCTTGGCCTTGATCGCCTCCAGGGCCGCCTCGGCTTCTCCGGCATAGTAGAAGGTTTCCGCGATGATGAAGTCGGCGCCTTCCTCGACGGCCCACTGCACCATCTCGTCGAACATGTCGCGCACGCTCTGCTGCGAGGCCGGATCCTCGGGGTCCCAGACGTTGCTGTTGGAGATGTTGCCGGCCATCAGGTTGCCGGCCTTCTCATCGGCCACCTTGCGGGCAATCCTCAACGCGGCCCGATTCAGCGGTTCCAGCAGATCCTCCTTGCCGATGACCTTCATTTTTTCGCGGTGGCCGTTGTAGGTGAAGGCCTGAACCACGTCTGACCCCGCATGCTGGAAGTCCCGGTGCAGCGTTTCCAGCGCGTCCGGGCGCAGCAATGCCACTTCGGGAACGAACTCGCCGGCGGAGAGATAGCCGCGCCGTTCAAGCTCGAACAGGAAGCCCTCGGCACAGATGAGGGGGCCCCGGTCGAGTCGTTGGGTGATCAGGTCGTGTGCCATGGATGCATGCCTCCGCGGTGGCAGGTGTCTGGAGTCAGGCCGCATTCTGGCAGTCGTTCAGGCCCCGTCACCAATGAAGGTTTTCCGGCTTCAAGATGAATCGAATTCATCCCAATTGATGCTTGCAGCAATTGCATGAATGTTCGCCGGGCGTCCTTGACGCTCGAGGCATCGGCGGGCCTCTATCACCGGCAGCGCCGGCCTCCCGCCTCCGGGTGATATCGCCGACACGGATCACGTCGCCTCTACTGCCGCTAGAGCCAGTAGAGGCACAGTGACAGCGTTACCACCGAGCCCAGCGTCGAGAGCAGCACGGTGCGCGAGACGACCGCCGCCTCGCGCCCGTAGAACTCCGCCAGCATGTAGGGCCCGGTGCCGGTGGGCAGCGCGCTCATCAGCAGCGCCGACTTGGCCCACAGCGGCGGCAGCGCGAAGACGTGGAACGCCAGCACCCAGGTGAGCAGCGGATGCACCAGCAGCTTGAGGCCGACCAGCCCCCAGGCGCCCTCGGCGGAGCCGCTCTGCTTCTGGGCCAGGAACAGGCCCAGCGAGACCAGGGCGCAGGGCGTGGTGGCATCGCCCAGCAGGCGCAGGAAGTCGTCGAAGGGGCCGGCCAGCGACGGGCCGCCGAGCGCCCACAGCGCGCCCAGCAGCGGCGACACCACCAGCGGGTTCCTGGACAGGGCCTTGAACACCTTGCCGAGTGCTCGGGCGAAGGAGGGCTCGTCCTGCAGGCCGATCTCGATGCAGACGACGGCGATGGCGAACAGCACGCAGACCACGATGAGGGTGGCGACCAGCGCCGGTGCCAGGCCCGCCTCGCCCAGTACCAGCAGGCTCAGCGGGATGCCCACGTAGCCGGTGTTGGCGTAGGCGGCGCCGAGGCCGTCGATGCTGGCGTCGACCAGCCGGCGCCGGCCGCGCAGGCGATAGCCCACGGTGACCGCGAACAGCAGCAGCGTCGGCAGGGTCACGGCGGCGATGAAGCCCGGATGCCAGATCTCTTCCCAGCGGGCGCTGGCCGTGGTGCGGAACAGCAGCGCCGGCAGGCACAGCCAGACCACGAAGCGGTTGAGTTCGGCGGCGGCGGTCTCGCCCAGCCGGCCGGTGCGGCGGCACAGGTAGCCCGCCAGGATCAGGCCGAAGATGGGCAGAACGACACCGAGAACGGACGACATGACGGGGCGGCTCCTGGGCGATGACACGATGAAGGGGTCAGCCTAGGCGGATCTGATACTACCGTCTAATGTCCTTTGGTCCGGTGGTCGAGGCGTCGCCCGCCCGAGGCGGCCCAGGCGCCCGCGGGCGAGGGGTGAGGGGTGAGGGGCAAGGGGCAAGGGGGCGGACCAACGAAGCGCGCCGGCCACGAGGGCCGGCGCGATGTCTTCATGGGCCGCCGCGGGCGCGGCGGCGAGAGGCGATCAGGCCAGATCGAAGCGATCGGCGTTCATCACCTTGGTCCAGGCGGCCACGAAGTCCTCGACGAACTTGGCCTGGCTGTCGTCCTGGGCGTAGACCTCGGCGTAGGCGCGCAGGATGGAGTTGGAGCCGAACACCAGATCGGTGCGGGTGGCGGTCCACTTCACCTGGTCGGTCTTGCGGTCGCGGATCTCGTAGAGCCCCTTGTCCGCGGGTTTCCAGCTGTAGGCCATGTCGGTCAGGTTGACGAAGAAGTCGTTGGTCAGCTGGCCCACGCGGTCGGTGAACACGCCGTGTTGGGTGCCGCCGTGGTTGGTGCCGAGGACCCGCATGCCGCCGACCAGCACGGTCATTTCCGGCGCGGTGAGGCCCAGCAGCTGGGCGCGGTCGAGCAGCATCTCCTCGGAGGCGACGACATAGTCCTGCTTCTGCCAGTTGCGGAAACCGTCGGCGAGCGGCTCGAGCGCCTCGAAGCTGTCGGCGTCGGTCATCTCGTCGCTGGCATCGCCGCGTCCCGGCGAGAAGGGCACGGAGATCTCGGTGCCGGCGGCCTTGGCGGCCTGTTCCACGCCGACGTTACCGGCCAGCACGATGGTGTCGGCGATCGAGGCACCGGCCTCTTCGGCCAGCGGCTCGAGCACGGACAGCACCTTGGCCAGGCGCTCGGGCTCGTTGCCGGCCCAGTCCTTCTGCGGCGCCAGGCGGATGCGGGCGCCGTTGGCGCCGCCGCGCTTGTCGGAACCGCGGAAGGTGCGGGCGCTGTCCCAGGCGGTGGCGATCAGATCGGCCATCGGCAGGCCTGCGGCCGCGATCTTGGCCTTCAGGTGGCCGATGTCGTACTGGGTCTCGCCGGCCGGCACGGGGTCCTGCCAGATCAGGTCTTCCTGCGGCACGTCCGGGCCGAGATAGCAGGCCTTGGGGCCCATGTCGCGGTGGGTCAGCTTGAACCAGGCGCGGGCGAAGGTCTCGGAGAAGTACTCCGGGTCGGCCATGAACTTCTGACAGATCGCGTTGTAGGCCGGATCCATCTTCATCGCCATGTCGGCGTCGGTCATGATCGGCAGGCACTTGATCGACGGGTCTTCCACGTCGGCGGGCATGTGCTCCTCGCGGATGTCGATGGGCATCCACTGCCAGGCGCCGGCCGGCGACTTCTTGAGCTCCCACTCGTAGCCGAAGAGCATCTCGAACCAGCCCATGTCCCACTGGGTCGGGTGGCTGGTCCAGGCGCCCTCGATGCCGGACACCACGGTGTCACGACCGATGCCGCGGCCCTTGGTGTTCATCCAGCCGATGCCCTGGTATTCGACGTCCGCCGCTTCCGGATCCTCGGAGAGATCGTCCGCGTTGCCGTTGCCGTGGCACTTGCCGATGGTGTGGCCGCCGGCGGTCAGCGCCGCGGTCTCCTCGTCGTTCATCGCCATGCGGGCGAAGGTCTCGCGCACCTGGGCGGCGGTCTTCAGCGGGTCGGGCTGACCGTTGACGCCTTCCGGGTTCACGTAGATCAGGCCCATCTGCACGGCGGCCAGCGGGTTTTCCATGGTCTCTGGCTGGTCGACGTCGTCGTAGCGCTCGTCGGAGGGGGCGAGCCATTCCTTCTCGGCGCCCCAGTAGGTGTCCTTCTCGGGGTGCCAGATGTCCTCGCGACCGAAGGCGAAGCCGAAGGTCTTCAGGCCGGCCTGTTCGTAGGCGATGGTGCCCGACAGGATGATGAGGTCGGCCCAGGAGATCTTGTTGCCGTACTTCTTCTTGATCGGCCACAGCAGGCGGCGGCCCTTGTCGGTGTTGACGTTGTCCGGCCAGGAGTTCAGCGGCGCGAAGCGCTGGTTGCCGGTGCCGCCGCCGCCGCGGCCATCGGCCAGGCGGTAGGAGCCGGCGGCATGCCAGGCGACGCGGGCGAACATGCCGACGTAGGACCCCCAGTCGCTCGGCCACCAGTCCTGGCTGTCGTTCATCAGCTGGCGCAGGTCGTTCTTCAGCGCCTCGACGTCCAGCTTCTTGAGCTCTTCACGGTAGTCGAAGTCGGCACCCAGCGGGTTGGTCTTGGTATCGTGCTGATGCAGGATGTCGAGATTCAGGGCATTCGGCCACCAATCCATGACCGAGTCGCCGGTCTCGGTCATCCCGCCATGCATGACCGGGCACTTTCCTGCTCCGCCTTGCTGAGTAGCGTCACCCATCTTGCTCTCCTTCGATCGCGTGTTGTGCTGCTCCTGACGAGCAGAGGTCGTGTCGCTGGTCCGTCATCGATCATCGACAGCGCCGTTTTCGAGCGGGTTCCAGCCTTTCCACCCAGTTTAGTGGCGGCAAAAGAGACCGCCATTTTTCTTTCCCGAAGACATTGATAGCAAACCTTTATCGTCTTTCGACGATGAGAGGGCGCCGGCGTTCCGCGAGGCGGCGACTCGTCCATTGGTCGCCCCCCGGTTGCCTGGCGATTTGCGGCCTACCTACACTCGATGGCTCGGTAATCGTGAGCCTGCATGAGCGTTTCGTCGTTCTCGATCCGCCCCCATCGAGGCCTCGACGGGGCCGGACCTCGGATAACAATCACAAACCGCGGGCCCGGGGAGGGCAGGAAGCCTTTCCCGGGGTCGCCAAGGAGCCGCTAGATGTCCGTCAGAGAGATCCCGCTGTATATCGATGGCCAGGCCGTCACCTCGCAGAGCCAGGAATGGCGCGACGTGCTCAATCCGGCCACCCAGGAGGTGGTCGCCCGGGTGCCGTTCTGCACCGTCGAGGAGGTCGATCGTGCCGTGGCCAGCGCCAGGGCCGCCTTCTTCGAATGGCGCCGCACCCCGCTGGCCAAGCGTCAGCGCATCATGCTGCGGCTACAGGCGCTGATCCGCGAGCACACCGAGGAGCTGGCCGCGCTGATCACCGAGGAGCACGGCAAGACCCTGCCCGACGCCGCCGGCGAGGTAGGGCGCGGGCTCGAGGTGGTGGAACACGCCTGCTCGATCACCTCGCTGCAGCTCGGCGAGCTGGCCGAGAACGCCGCCACCGAGGTCGACGTCTACACCCTCAACCAGCCCCTGGGCGTCGGCGCCGGGATCACCGCCTTCAACTTCCCGATCATGCTGCCGTGCTTCATGTTCCCGCTGGCCATCGCCACCGGCAACACCTTCGTGCTCAAGCCCTCCGAGCAGGATCCGAGCTCGACCATGCGGCTGGTCGAGCTGGCCCACGAGGCCGGCGTGCCGGACGGCGTGCTCAACGTGGTGCACGGCGGCCCGGACGTGGCCAACCGCCTCTGCGACCACCCGGACATCAAGGCGATGTCGTTCATCGGCTCGACCCACGTCGGCACCCAGCTCTATCGCCGCGCCTCCGAGGCCGGCAAGCGCGCCCAGGCGATGATGGGGGCCAAGAACCACTGCGTGGTGATGCCCGACGCCAACCGCAGCCAGGCCATCAACAACCTGCTGGGCTCCGCCTTCGGCGCCGCCGGCCAGCGCTGCATGGCCAACTCGGTGGTGGTGCTGGTGGGCGAGGCCCGCGAGTGGCTGGACGAGCTGGCCGAGGCCGCTCGCCACATGAAGGTCGGCCCCGGCACCCAGCGCGACGCCGACCTCGGCCCGCTGGTCTCGCCGGCCGCCCAGGCGCGGGTGGAGGACCTGATCGCCACCGGCGAGAAGGAAGGCGCCCGGCTGCTGGTCGACGGCCGCGGCTGCGAGGTCGAGGGCTATCCGGACGGCAACTTCGTCGGCCCGACCCTGTTCAGCGACGTGACCGCGGAGATGGCCATCTACCGCGAGGAGATCTTCGGCCCGGTGCTGTGCGTGGTGAGCGTGGAGACCCTCGACGAGGCGATCGCCTTCATCAACGCCAACCCCAACGGCAACGGCACCTCGATCTTCACCAACTCCGGCTGGGTGGCGCGGCGCTTCGAGACCGAGATCGACGTCGGCCAGGTGGGCATCAACGTGCCGATCCCGGTGCCGGTGGCCTACTTCAGCTTCACCGGCTCGCGGGCCTCCAAGCTCGGCGACCTGGGCCCCAACGGCAAGCAGGCCATCGCCTTCTGGACCCAGACCAAGACCGTCACCGCCCGCTGGTTCGAGCCCGAGAACGTCTCCGGCGGCATCAACAGCACCATCTCGCTGAGCTGATCCCCTCCCGCTCGGCGGTGAGCGACGGCCCCGTCTCGAGAGAGGCGGGGCCGTTGCGGTTGGGGCGGCTTGCCCGGTAGACGGTACGGCGTTTGGCGCCTGGGAGATTCCATGCCCTGGGTCATGTCAGGCCTCCCGCTCGCCCTACCGGGACGCCGAAACCTTGCTACCTTGAGGTGGTATCGAACTGGAATGAACCCGCCTTGGCGTCACGGGCCTATCCGGGGTGACGCGGCCAGCGGTGTCGAGTCTTCTCTCCGCCCTAGTACATGAAGGAGTCATCAATGAGATCGAAAAATGGAATCGCGGCAGTGATCGGCCCTTGGATGATCGGCGTTTTCGTCCTGTTGCTGGCGGCATGCAGCCAGCAACAGAGGGCGGGGGAGCAGTCGATGCAGCAGCCGGACAACTCCCTGATGAGGGTCATCAGCGGCGAGGTGTGGTATCGGGAGCGCATGGCGCTGCCGCCGGGGGCCGAGGTCATCGTGACCCTGGAGGATCAGTCCCGCGCGGATGCTCCCGCCACCGTCATTACCGACTACACCCACGTGGTCGACGGGGACCAGCCACCCTATCCGTTCCGGCTGGTCTATGCCCCCTCGGCCATCGATGAGCGCATGACCTATGGCGTGCGGGCCCGCATCGTTCACGACGGTAAGCTGCTGTTCACCAGCATGGAGCATGTCGATCCCTTCGCCGGCGAGCCAGGCGAACCCGTGCGCATCAGGGTCTCGCGGCAGTGACGGCTTCGATGTCAGGGAGTGGAGATGATGCCCCGCGCTGAGAGCTCAGTGCGCGGCTCTTTCGGTGCGCGCCTGCCAGGGCTCAGGGACGACAACTAGAGTCAGGGAGTCACGGATGTCTGCACTTAACAAGCTGGTGATCGCTACCTTCTCGACCTTGCTTCCCCTGGAGGTAGCCAGCGCACAACAGGATGGACTGGGCTCGGAAGCCAACGATCCGACGGCCTCCGTCATGGCCTTCCAGCTGCAGGACTTCTACACGTACCGGTACCACAACCTCGACGACGAGGACGGAAACCGCCTGCAGTTCCGCGCCGCCATTCCGTTCTCGCTGGGTGACTACAGCAACATCTTCCGACTCACCGCACCTTACGTGACCGACTCGCCGAATGACTCGAGCGGATGGTCCGACATGACGCTGTTCAACCTGGTGACCTTCGACCGCTCATGGGGGCGATTCGGCGTCGGTGCGGTAGCGCTGTTGCCGACCGGGGAAGACGACCTGAGCGCCGAAAAATGGGGTCTCGGTCCCGCAGTGGGCTTCGTGGCCAGCCAACCCTGGGGGATATGGGGGCTGTTCAATCAGAACGTGTTCACGGTGGCGGGAGACGACGACTACCGCGACGTGAATATCTCGATCGTGCAGCCGATCGTGAACTACAGCCTCGGGAATGGCTGGTCGGCGGGGGCCTCCGACATGTCGATCACCTATGACTGGGAGCAGCATGACTGGGTGAGCCTGCCGCTGGGCGTTGCGCTCAACAAGCTGGTGAGGATTCGGGAGTATCCGGTGCAGTTCACGGCCAGCTATGAGCACAACTTCTACGACGAGGGAGTGAGCGCCTCGGACACCCTCAACCTCACCGCGAAGCTGCTGTTGCCTTGAACGGCAGCGGTGAATAGGGGCCGCTGGTCGCCTCCGAAGCGCTAAAGATCAATGACGCCTCAGGCGATCCTGGCCCCTTCCAGGGAGGCTTTTGCCTCCTCCTGAGGCCCCGCTCCGGTATCGCCTAGGAGCGGATTAGGGCCATCTCCAGCAGCTCGCCCACCGGCGCCAGCTGGCTCTCGTGCAGCAGCAGGTGGCTCTCGCCGGGAGCGTCGCCGGCGGGGCGGACCACGGCGAACTCGCCTTCCTCAAGATGAAATTCGTGGATCTCGCGGAGGCCTCCGGGCGTCTCGCAGCGGATCGAGCGGTAGGCCTCGTCCTCGCCGTAGGTCAGGCGGTGGTAGACCTTGAAGAAGGTATAGAGCGACAGCCCCCGGGGAAACGCCGGCCAGCGGGCCGGGTTGGCGCGGGTCTCGGCGTCGATCTCGTGACCCTCGGTCTCGGCGCCGTGGATGGCCGAGGCCAGCGGTGCGGCGAGCAGGGTGGCGGCCTCGCCGGGCAGCGGCGCCAGCGCCTCGACGGCCTGCCGGTAGCGCTCGGCCGCGGCGTGCAGGTCGGCCATCGTGCGCAGCGGATGGTCGCTGTGGCGCAGGTCCTCTGGCGCGCAGACGCCGTTCTCCCAGCCGTGGATCACCCTGAGCGTCAGTCGCCCCTCGCGCATCGGCGCCTCCAGCAGGGCCTGGAGGGCGACGCGCAGATGCAGCTGGCGCTCGGGGACGCCGTTGGCGAAGGCGGCGTAGGGCTCGGCGAAGATCCGGTGCAAGCAACCGGGGGCGTGTTCCTTGGCTTCGGTAAACGGCATGGCGGGGTCCGGGCTGGTTGTTCGAATGGCGGGAAGGATGTGTCATGCTGGCGCGGCTATCCGGATATCGGCCATGTTGGCCCTGTCTTGAGGATCGCCACCACCATTCATTCACTGTCGCCAGGGGAGTCTCGCCGGCATCGGCGGGGCTGAGAGAGCGTGCGTCGCTGACCCTGGAACCTGATCCGGTTCATGCCGGCGGAGGAAGTGCGACATGCCTTATCTGACGTCAGCCGTGCTTGGCGCGGCGCTTTTGTGTTTCACCGTGCTGGGCCTGCGTGCCCGTCGGGCGGACGGTCCGCTCGACGACTACGTCACCGCCCGCAACTCCCAGTCGGCCCCGACCCTGGGGCTCTCCTTCCTGGCCTCCGGCATGGGCGCCTGGATCCTCTTCGCGCCGCCCGAGATCGGCGCCTTCGTCGGCCCGCTGGGCCTGGCCGGCTATGCCATCGGCTCGGCGCTGCCGTTCATCGTGCTCGGCGCCTTCGGCCCGGCCATCCGCCGTCGCCTGCCCGAGGGACGCAGCATCGGCGAGTACGCCGAGGCCTGCTTCGGCGCCGGCATCCGCCGCTGGGTGGCGCTGGTCTCGGTGCTGTACATGGGCTGCTTCCTGGCCGCCGAGCTGACCGCCATCGGCGCCATCACCGGGCTGCTGTCGGACGTGCCGGTGGCGCTGGTGGTGGTCGGCGTGGCGGCGGCGACCCTGCTCTACACCGCGCTGGGCGGGCTGCGCGCGAGCCTGGCCACCGATCGCTGGCAGGCCTGGCTGCTGCTGGCCCTGCTGCTGCTGGTGGGCGGCGTGGCGCTGGCCCGGCTGCCGGAGCTGCCGGCCGAGGCCGCGCTGCCGTCGATTCCCGCCGCTGACGCCCTGTCCGTGGCGCTGACGCTGGTGATCGCGGTGACCGCGGCCAACCTCTTCCACCAGGGCTACTGGCAGCGGGTGTGGGCGGCCCGGGACGACCGGGCGCTGGGACGCGGCGCCTGGCTGGGCGGGGCCGTCACCGTGCTGGTGGTGGCGGTGGTCGGCGGCCTCGGCATGCTGGCCGCCATGGCGGGGGTGTCGCTGGGCGAGCCGCCGATCCCGTTCTTCGCGCTGCTCGCCGAGGCGCCGGGCTGGCTGGCGCTGCCGGCGCTGGTGCTGGCGGTGACGCTGGTGGCCTCCAGCGTCGATACCCTGCAGAACGGCATCGCCTCGCTGGTGGTGGCCGGCAGCGGCCGCCGCGGCCTGTCGCTCAGGGCGGCGCGGCTGGTCACCGTGGCGCTGATGGTGCCGGTGGTGGCGATCGCCCTGCAGGGGCTCTCGGTGCTGCGGCTGTTCCTGATCGCCGATCTCTTGTGCGCGGCCATCGTGGTGCCGGTGCTGCTGGGGCTGTGGGCGCGGATGAGCGCCGCGGCGGCGCTGGCCGGCGGCCTCGCCGGGCTGGCCGGGGCGGTGCTGCCGGGCTGGGTCGCCTCGGGCAGTGCCCTCGACGGCCTGCTGGCGGCGAGCTTCCCCGGTGGGGTGCCGACCCTGCCGCCGTTCCTCGGCGCGCTCCTGGCCTCCAGCGCGGTGGCGCTGCTGGTGGCCTGGTGGCGCCCGGCCGCGGTGCGGCGCACGGCCTGAACGGTTGCCAGGCCGGCGGATGACCGCCACCCTCTGAGGGTCATCCCGACCTGACGAAGGAGCCGTGCCATGAGTGATACGCCACAGGATCCACGCCGTCGCCATTCCGCCCCGGTGGTGGACGGCGTCGGCAAGTCGGCCAGCCGTGCCATGCTGCGCGCGGTAGGCTTCAATGACGACGACTTCACCCGGCCCCAGGTGGGCATCGCCTCCACCTGGAGCCGCGTCACGCCCTGCAACAGCCATATCGGCGAGCTGGCCGAGCAGGCCAGCGCCGGCGCCGATGCGGCCGGCGGCAAGGGCGTGATCTTCAACACCATCACCATCTCCGACGGCATCGCCAACGGCACCGAGGGCATGAAGTACTCGCTGGTGTCGCGGGAGGTGATCGCCGATTCCATCGAGACGGTGGCCGGCTGCGAGGGCTTCGATGGCCTGGTGGCCATCGGCGGCTGCGACAAGAACATGCCCGGCTGCCTGATCGGCCTGGCACGGCTCGACCGGCCCAGTGTCTTCGTCTACGGCGGCACCATCCTGCCCGGCGAGGGGCACACCGACATCGTCTCGGTGTTCGAGGCCATGGGCGCCCACAGCCGCGGCGATCTCGACCTCATCGACGTCAAGCGGATCGAGGAGACGGCGATTCCCGGGCCCGGTTCCTGCGGCGGCATGTACACCGCCAACACCATGGCCTCGGCCATCGAGGCGCTGGGCATGAGCCTGCCCGGCAGCTCGGCGCAGAACGCCGTGTCGCGCAACAAGCGCGACGACAGCCGGGCGGCGGGGGAGGCGGTGCTGACGCTGCTCGAGCGCGACATCACGCCCTCGGACATCATGACCCGCGAGGCCTTCGAGAACGCCATCACCGTGGTGATCGCCCTGGGCGGCTCCACCAATGCGGTGCTGCACCTGATCGCCATGGCCGACGCCATCGGCGTGTCGATCACCCTCGACGACTTCACCGCGATCGGCAAGCGGGTGCCGGTGCTCGCCGACCTGCGCCCCAGCGGCCAGTACATGATGAGCGAGCTGGTCGAGATCGGCGGCATCCAGCCGCTGATGAAGACCCTGCTCGACGCCGGGCTCTTGCACGGCGACTGCCTGACCGTGACCGGCGCCACGCTGGCCGAGAACCTGGCCAAGGTGGCGCCCTATCCCGAGGACCAGGTGATCATCGCGCCCCTCGAGGCGCCGCTGAAGGCCCAGAGCCACCTGCGCGTGCTGCACGGCAACCTGGCCCCGGAGGGGGCGGTGGCCAAGATCACCGGCAAGGAGGGCACCCGCTTCTCGGGCACGGCCCGGGTGTTCGGCTCCGAGGAGGAGGCCCAGGCGCGCATCAACGACGGCAGCGTGGTGGCCGGCGACGTGGTGGTGATCCGCTACGAGGGGCCCCGCGGCGGGCCCGGCATGCGCGAGATGCTCACCCCGACCTCGGCGATCATGGGGCGCGGGCTCGGCAGCGAGGTGGCCCTGATCACCGACGGCCGCTTCTCCGGCGGCAGCCACGGCTTCGTGGTCGGCCACGTGACGCCAGAGGCCTTCGACGGCGGCCCGTTGGCGCTGGTCGAGGACGGCGACACCATCACCCTCGACGCCGAGGCCGACACCATCAATGTCGCGCTCACCGTCGAGGAACTCGAACGCCGCCGCGCGGCCTGGCAGCGGCCGGCGCCGCGCTACACCCGCGGGGTGCTGGCCAAGTACGCGCGCACGGTGAGCTCCGCCTCGACCGGGGCGGTGACCGACCGGGCCGACTAGCGTCGCCACACGCCAGACACGACGACGCCGCCCCGAGGGGCGGCGTCGTTCGTGGCGGGCCGGTAAGGCAAAGCCCGGTGGCGGCCGCGCTTACTGCGAGAGGGCGTCGCCCATCATGTCGTCGAAGGTCATGGCGTTCTCGGGCAGCTCGAAGGCCGAGGCGGCCGGCGTCTCGTCGGACAGCGAGGCGATCCGGAAGCGGTCGCCGAAGCGCAGCATGCCGAGTCCTTCTTCCTCCAGCGCCGTGGCGATCGGGTCGGGCTCGCCGGTCATGGTCCGCTGGTAGGCGTGGAAGGCGCTCATCAGCTCGCGGACCTGATCGTCGTCGCTCAGCACCAGGGTATCGTCGTGGGCGTTGCCGGCCTTGTCGGTCCAGGCCAGCTGGTAGACCTCGCCTTCCAGGCCGGCGATGGTTTCCTGCTCGCCGGTGGCCTCGAGGGACTCGATCGAGTCGGCCTGCTGGCTGGTCAGCCCGGCCATGGCCTGGTCGTTGCCCATGCTCTCGGCCATCTGCTTGAGGCGGGCCATGTCCATGACCAGGGTCTGGCCCTGCATCTCGGTCACCATGTAGCCGTTGCCGTCCTTGAGCAGCATGAAGCCCGCCTGGGCCTGCTGGGGGAAGTCCATGCGCAGGTCATCGCCCGCCCAGCTGACTTCCATGGTGGCGTTGCCCTGGTCTGAGCGGCTCTCGAGGGTGGCCTGGCCATCGGCCAGGGCGGGCAGCGAGGCGGCCAGCAGCAGGCCGGTCACGAGGTGGCGCATCGGGAATCTCCCTGATCTCGAATCC
Source organism: Halomonas smyrnensis AAD6 (assembly GCF_000265245.1). Lineage (GTDB taxonomy): Bacteria > Pseudomonadota > Gammaproteobacteria > Pseudomonadales > Halomonadaceae > Halomonas > Halomonas smyrnensis. The sequence goes on along the minus strand of NZ_AJKS02000011.1, from coordinate 64,668 downwards.
ATGAGGCAGAGGGCCGGACAGGCCGGCCCGGACCCTGGTCGCGGGCGAGCGGATCGCCGGGCGGCTAGGGTGGCGTGAGTTCGTGGTCGATGGTGTTGCGCAGTGCCTGTAGCTCATCGAGGGTGAGCTGCTCCAGGCGGCCGGCGAGGAGGTCGCTGATCTTCTGCATGGGCAGGCCCGCGCGGCGGGCGATCTCGCGGTTGCCGAGATCCGATACGGCGATCAGCCGGGTGATGATGCGCATGAGGCGCGTACGTTGTTCCAGGTCCCTGACGTCGAGGTCAGGGCATCGTCGCGGAGGGTCGAGGAGTTCCGCGTTGGAAAAGCTTGCCGTGCTCATGATGCTCCACAGGACAGAATCGACCGCTACAGCATGAAGCCTTTTGACGCGTTTCGCTAGTGGTCGAAAGGGGGAGAGTGGTCGGGAGAGGAGCCGGTGTCGCGTACGAGATTTCTCGATGGCGGAAACCGCAAAGGCAAGGCCTTCTCTGGCCAGGGAAAGAGTTTGAATTCGTCGCAATTGTTGTTTATTTTCAACATCGTTCGATAAATACAACGTTTCATGTCGCGACTCAAGGACACTGTAAAATGAACAGCGATACAACGCATCTCTCGCGCGTGCTGGCGCGCAAGGACGTGCTGGCCCTGGCCTTCGGCGCGATGATCGGCTGGGGCTGGATCGTGATGACCGGCAACTGGATTCAGTCGGCGGGCAGCCTGGGTGCCATCACGGCGTTCCTGATCGGTGGCGCGGTGATCGTGCTGGTGGGGCTGACCTATGCCGAGCTTGCCTCGGCCATGCCCCAGGTGGGCGGCGAGCACGTCTACAGCTATCGCGCCATGGGCCATTTCCCTTCCTTTCTCTGCACCTGGGCCATCACCCTGGGCTATGTCAGCGTGGTGTCCTTCGAGGCGGTGGCGCTGCCCACCGTGGTCGAGCATCTGTTTCCCGACTATGCGGTGGGACAGATGTGGACCATCGCCGGCTGGGACGTGAAGGCGACCTGGGTGGCCGTCGGCGTGGTCGGCGCGCTGGCGATGACCTGGATCAACTACCTCGGCGTGCGCACCGCCGCGCTGGTGCAGAAGGTGGTGACCCTGCTGATCCTGGCGGTCGGCGTGATGTTCATCACCGGGTCGCTGTTCGAGGGCAGCACCACCACCATGGAACCGCTGTTCAACGTCGAGGGCGGCGTGATCGGCGGCATCATGACGGTGATCATCATGGTGCCGTTCATGTTCGTCGGCTTCGACGTCATTCCCCAGGCCGCCGAGGAGATCGACCTGCCGTTCAAGGAGATCGGCCGGGTGCTGATGATCTCGGTGGTGCTGGCGGTGTTCTGGTACGGGCTCATGATCCTCGGCACCGCGCTGATGCTGGATCCTGCGGCGCTGTCCGAGAGCTCGCTGGCGGTGCCGGCGGCCATGCAGGCGGTCTTCCAGACGCCCTGGGCGGAGAACCTGATGATCCTGGCCGGCATCGCCGGCATCATCACCAGCTGGAACGCCTTCTTTATCGGCGGTTCCCGGGCGATCTATGCCCTGGCGCACTCCGGCATGCTGCCGGCCTTCCTGGCCCGGCTGCACCCGGAGCATCGCACGCCCACCAACGCCGTGCTGGTGATGGGGGCGCTGTCCGCCGCCGCTCCGCTGCTGGGGCGCCCGGCCCTGGTGTGGCTGGTGGTCGCCGGCGGGCTGGGCATCGTCATCGCCTACCTCTTCGTGTCGCTGTCCTTCGTGCTGCTGCGTCGCCGCGAGCCGGAACTGGTGCGACCCTTCAAGGTGCGCCGTGGCAAGACCGTGGGGGCGCTGTCGGTGATCCTCTCCCTGGCGCTGATCGGCCTCTACCTGCCCGGCAGCCCGTCGGCCCTGTCGCCCTTCGAGTGGGCGCTGTTCGCCGGCTGGATGCTGGTCGGCCTGGCCCTCTACGGCTGGTCGCGGGCGCGTTACGGCGTCGACTACAGCGATCGGATGATGCAGCGCGAGCTGGCCCAGTCCTCGTCCTGACGGGCCTGATATCGCCGCCCGCCTGACCGAGACCCCGGCCCTGTGGCCGGGGTCTTTTTGTTGCTGGTGCTTCGACTCTTCTCCAATGCGGCTCCTGTGGGGTAGGCGGTATTTTGTTGATGTTTTATAAAAATGTAGATATTTTTGATCCATCGATCCTCGACACCCTGGAGCCCCGATGACCGCGCTGACCCGGATTCCCGAACTCGCCATGCCGCTGCCCGCCGACCCGCAGGGCTTCACCCTGACGCCGTCGGCGCAGTCGCCGCGCCTGCTGCAGATGACCTTCTCCCGCGAGGTCGTCGAGGCCTTCGTCGAGGCCGTGGCCGACTGGCCGGTGCAGGCGCTGGAGTACAAGTCGATGCTGCGCTTCCGGGTGGCGAAGATCCTCGATGACCTGTGCGGCAACACCCTGCAGCCGGTGCTGATCAACAGCCTGGTGGATCGCGCCACCGGCGGGCTGCAGGTGGTGCCCGAGGGCCTGGACGACGTCGCCCAGGCCGAGGAGATGGTCAAGTTCGCCACCGCCGTGGCGCACCTGATGGGGCGTTCCAACTTCGATGCCATGAGTGGCCAGTTCTATGCGCGCTTCGTGGTCAGGAACGTCGACGAGTCCGACAGCTACCTGCGCCAGCCGCATCGGGTGATGGAGCTGCACAACGACGGCACCTTCGTCGAGCAGGACACCGACTACGTGCTGATGATGAAGATCGACGAGCAGCACATGCAGGGCGGCGATTCGCTGCTGCTGCACCTGGACGACTGGGAGGAGCTGGAGCGCTTCTATCGCCATCCGCTGGCGCACCGCGAGATGCGCTGGGCGGCGCCGCCGAGCAAGAAGGTCGCCGCGGATGTCTTCCATCCGGTGTTCGACGTGGATCGCGAGGGGCGGCCGGTCATGTCCTACATCGACCAGTTCGTGCAGCCGAAGGACTTCGAGGAGGGCAACTGGCTGTGCGATCTGTCCGCGTCGCTGGAGGGCAGCGCGGGGATCCTCTCGGTGCCCAATCCGGTGGGCAGCTTCCTTTTGATCAACAACCACTTCTGGCTGCACGGCCGGGATCGTTTCACGCCGCATCCTGAGCTTCGCCGCGAGCTGATGCGCCAGCGCGGCTACTTCACCCACGCCGCCACGCTGCGCCGCTCGCGTCAGCGTTGAAGACGCCGCGGGCCATGGGCCGGTCCGGGGCCTATCGAGGGCTCCGGAAAACGCGCCTAATGGACGCCCCTACAGCAGGAACGAGGACGGCATGTACGATTTCATCATCATCGGCGGCGGCATTCTCGGCATGTCCACCGCCATGCAGCTCCAGCAGGCCTATCCGGACCGCCGGATGCTGGTGCTGGAGAAGGAGCGCGAGCCGGCCTGTCACCAGACCGGCCACAACAGCGGCGTGATCCATGCCGGGGTCTACTACACCCCGGGCAGCCTCAAGGCGCGCTTCTGCCTGGAGGGCAACCGCGCCACCAAGGCCTTTTGCGACGCCCACGAGATTCCCTACGACAGCTGCGGCAAGCTGCTGGTGGCCACCAACGACCTGGAGATGCAGCGCATGCAGGCGCTGTGGGAGCGCACCGAGGCCAATGGCCTGGAGCGCGAGTGGCTGGGCCCGGAGGCGCTGGCCGAGCGCGAACCCAACATCACCGGCGTCGGCGGCATCTTCGTGCCCTCCAGCGGGATCGTCGACTATCGCGCCGTGACCCGCGCCATGGCCGCCGAGTTCGAGCACCTGGGCGGCGAGATCCGCTACGGCGCCGAGGTCGAAGGGCTCGAGGAGCGGCGCCAGGAGGTGGTGGTGACGACCGCCGCCGGCGAGTTCCGCGGGCGCTATCTCGTGACCTGCTCGGGGCTGATGGCCGACCGGGTGGTGCGCATGCTGGGCCGGGATCCGGGCTTCACCATCTGCCCCTTCCGCGGCGAGTACTACCGGCTGCCCGAGCGGCACAACGCCATCGTCAATCACCTGATCTACCCGATCCCGGACCCGTCGATGCCGTTTCTCGGCGTGCACCTGACGCGCATGATCGACGGCTCGGTCACCGTGGGGCCCAACGCCGTGCTGGCGTTCAAGCGCGAGGGCTACCGCCGGCGCGACGTCTCGCCGATCGACCTGGCGCGCATGTTCACCGACCCCGGCATTCTGCGGGTGCTGGGCAGGAACCTGCGCCCGGGGCTCGTGGAGATGAAGAACTCGCTGCACAAGCGCGGCTACCTCGAGCTGGTGCGCAAGTACTGCCCGAGCCTGACCCTCGAGGACCTCACGCCCTATCCGGCCGGGGTGCGCGCCCAGGCGGTCTCGCGGGACGGCCGGCTTGTCGACGACTTCCTGTTCGTCAACACGCCGCGCACGGTGAACGTGGGCAACGCGCCGTCGCCGGCGGCCACCTCGGCGCTGCCGATCGGCGCCCATATCGTCGCCAAGGTGAAGGAGCTGGTCGGAGAGTGACGGCCCGGCCGACAGCGCAGGGGGAGAGTTAAGAAAAGTCTAAATTCGTGACCTGTATCGACGTTGGTGGTGTGGTCGATTCGACGAGGGGCTGCTAGCGTTTTTTCAGACGCATCGGCGAGTTAGCGACTGGCTCGGCGCTGCCCAACAAGCACAACAATTCTCTCGAATCGCCTGCAGGAGGCTTCATGCTCGCACTCAAGACGGCACTCGCCGCGACTCTGCTGGTCGCCGCGCCCGCGGCCCTGGCCCAGCAGCAGCTGTCCATCGCCACCGGTGGCACCGGCGGCACCTACTATCCCTACGGCGGCGGCCTCGCCGAGCTGATCAACGAGCACGTCGAGGGCTACGACGCCGTGGCCGAGGTCACCGGCGCCTCGGTGGAGAACATGGGGCTGGTCTGGCGCGGCGACTCCGACCTGGCGCTGGCGCTGGCCGACACCGTCTACCAGGCCTATAACGGCACCGGCGACTTCGAGGGCCGCCAGCTCGAGAACATCCGCGCCCTGGCGTCGATCTATCCCAACGCCGTGCAGATCGTGACCATGGCCGATTCCGGCATCGAGTCGCTCTCCGATCTGGAAGGCAAGGTCGTCTCGGTGGGCGCGCCGGGCAGCGGCACCGAGATCAACGCCAGCACCCTGCTGGAGGCCAACGGCATCACCTACGACGACATCGATGCCCGCCGCCTCAACTTCAACGAGACCGCCGACGCCCTCCGCGACGGCGACATCGACGCCGGCTTATGGAGCGTGGGCCCGCCCACCAGCTCGATCATGAACCTGGCCACCACCCGCGACATCCGCCTGATCGGCCTCTCCGACGAGGAGATCGCCAACGCCCAGGCCGAGGAACCGGTGTTCGCCGCCTATGAGCTCAAGACCGGGCTCTACGAGGGCATGGAGGAGGCGGTGCAGACCATCGGCATCCCCAACGTGCTGGCGGTGAGCAGCGAGATGGACGAGGAGCTGGCCTACCGGATCACCCAGACGCTGTTCGAGCACACCGACCAGCTGATCGCCATCCATCCGGCGGCCAACGACACCACCGTCGAGTTCAGCGTCGAGTCCACGCCGATCGCCTTCCATCCCGGCGCGCTGCGCTACTACGAGGAAGTCGGCGCCGAGATCGCCGACCGTCAGCGTCCCTGAGGGGCGCCGCGATGAGGTGTTCGATGACCCCGGGGCGAGCCGTCAGGCTCGCCCCGTCGTCGTGGCGGGCCCTGGCAAAGGCCCTGCTGGCGGTGCTGCTGCTCGGCGGGCTGGCGCCGCCCGCGCTGGCCGGCTGCCCCGGCCATGCGCTGACGGTCCGCGACGCCGAGCACCGGCCGCTGGTTCGCCTGCCGATGCCGGAAGGCGAGGGCTGGTGCCTGGCCTGGAACCATTCGGTGGAGGGCTTCACCGTCCTCGACTGCTATCGCAACGTCGCCGGGCACATGGTGCTCACGCGCAGCCATCTGCCGGACTTCGCCGCCGGTCTCGACCACATTCCCGGCCGCGGCCGCCAGGTCTCCGACGGCCACGGCGGCTACTGGATCGAGGCCATCGACGAGCCGGTGCCCGGCGATGCCTATCGGCTCCGGGTCGGGTCGCCGCGTGTCGATCATCGCCTGGTCGCTCGCCCCGAGGGCGCGCCGCTGGTGGCCCTGCTGGACGCCGCCCGGGACTGCGCCGCCGGCGAGGGATATCCCGAGGCGGCCGAGTCGCCGATGGTCGTGAGCCTGAGTGCACTCGCCGCCAACGAGCGGGTGACGCTGGCCCTGGAGGTCGCGACGTCCGACGACGGGGGCGCCCGATGAGGATCGACCCGCAGCGTCGAGCAACGGCTTGCTTCCATCCCACTGCAACAAGAGAGACACGCCCATGAGCGAAGCGGGTGCATCCCCCATTGTCCCCGGCAGCCAGGCGCCACACTCGCGCCCGGTGCTGTGGCTGATCAGCCTGGTAGCCGTGGCGCTGTCGCTGTTCCAGCTCTACTCCGCCGGCATCGAGCCGCTGGGGCTGTTCTACCAGCGCAGCATCCACCTGGCGCTGATCATGATGCTGGCGTTCCTGATGTTTCCGGTGTTCGGCGCCCGGCACGGGCGGGGCCCCCTGGGCGGGGCGATCGACCTGGCGTTCTTCGCCGGGGCGGTGATCACCGGCGGCTACATGGCGCTGTATCTCGACGAGATCATCAATCGCGCCGGCTTCTGGAGCCAGACCGACATCACGGTCGGCATCATCGCCACCGTCACCGTGCTGGAAGCCAGCCGACGGGCGGTGGGGCTCGGCATGACGGTGATCGGCGTGCTGGCGATCCTCTACGCCTTCTCCGGCCCCCGCGGCGAGCTGCCCTGGCTGGGCGAATGGCTGCCCGGCATCCTCGAGCACCGCGGCTACGGGCTGGATCGCCTGGTCGGCCAGCTCTACCTGGGGCAGGAGGGCATCTTCGGGCTGCCCATGGGCGTGGCGGCCACCTATATCTTCATCTTCGTGCTGTTCGGCGCCTTCCTCGAGATCACCGGCGCCGGCAAGTTCTTCATCGACCTGGCCTACGCCGCCACCGGCCGCCAGCGCGGCGGGCCGGCCAAGGCGGCGGTGATCGCCTCGGCCGGCATGGGCTCGATCTCCGGCAGCGCCATCGCCAATGTGGTGACCACCGGCGCCTTCACCATCCCGCTGATGAAGCGCCTGGGGTACAAGCCCCACCAGGCCGGCGGCATTGAGGCGGCGGCCTCCACCGGCGGCCAGATCATGCCGCCGCTGATGGGCGCCGGCGCCTTCCTGATCGCCGAGTACACCCGGATGCCCTACCTGGACGTGGTCAAGGTCAGCATCCTGCCGGCGATCATGTACTTCGGCACCGTCTACCTGTTCGTGCACATCATCGCCCTCAAGCAGGGCATGCAGGGCATGGCCAGAAGCGAGCTGCCACAGCTGCGCGACGTGATGAGCGCCGGCTGGCACTTCCTGCTGCCGCTCGCGGTGCTGGTGTGGCTGCTGGTGATGAACATGTCTCCGATGCGGGTGGGCTACTACGCCATCCTCACCATGCTGGCGGTGGCGGCGCTGCGCTTCGCGGTGTGGTTCTGCTTCGTCGCGCCGAAGCGCGGCGAGCCGGTCACCGGGGCGGCGCTGGTCCAGGCGCTGAAGCTCGGCGGGCTCAAGGTGATCGAGGGCCTGGAGCTCGGCGCGCGCAACGCCGTGGCGGTGTCCATGGCCTGCGCCGTGGCCGGCATCATCGTCGGGGTGGTGGGCCTCACCGGGCTGGGACTCAAGTTCTCGGCCATGATGATGGCGTTCTCCGACGGCAACCTGCTGCTGGCGCTGGTGATGGTGCTGCTGGCCAGCCTGGTGCTGGGCATGGGGCTGCCGGTGACCGCCAGCTACATCGTGCTGATCGTGCTGGTGGGGCCGGCGCTGACCTCGGAATTCGGCGTGCCGCTGCTGATCGCCCACCTGGTGGTGTTCTGGTACTCCCAGGATTCCAACGTCACCCCGCCCATCGCGCTGGCGGGCTTCGCCGGGGCGGCGATCGCCGGGGCGAAGCCGATGGATACCGGCTTCCAGGCCTGGAAGTTCGCCAAGGGGCTCTACCTGATCCCGCTGTTCATGGTCTTCAACCCGGAGATCATCATGGGCGGCCCGCTGCCGCTGCTGGCCTGGACCACGCTGACGGCCTTCCTGGCCCTGGCCGCCTTCGCCGCGGCGCTGGAGGGCTACCTGTTCACGCGCATGTCGACGCCGGTGCGGCTGGTGCTGCTGCCGGCCATCGTCGGGGTCTTCTACCCGAGCCTGATCGCCGAGGCCGCCGGCGCGGCGGTGATGGTGCTGGCGCTGGCCGGGAACTGGGTCGCCAGCAGGCGAGAGGCCGCCGTGGCCGGTTGAGGGCTTTCCCTGCGGCCGGAGACATGGCCAGACGACAGACGGCCCCGCCCGGGCGATCCGGGCGGGGCCGTGTCATGGAGCGCGATGGCTTATTGAGCCGTCTGGGAGTCGTCCTCCATCATTTCCTCCACCTCTTCGTGGGCCTCCTCGGCGGCCTCTTCGCTCGCGGCGGCGGCGTCCTCGGCGGTCTCCTCGGTCGCCTCGGCGGCATCGCCGGCGGCATCGCCGGCGGCCTCGACGGCATCACCGGTGGTGTCGGCCACGGCATTGCCGGCCTGATCCGCGGCGTTCTCGGTGTCCTCCAGCGCCTGGCCGGCGATGGAGCCCTGGCTGGCCACCGGCTCCAGGCTCACGGTGATCGGCGCCTGCTCGGCGTCCGGGCCGACCTCGACCTGATGGCGCTGCGGGCTGGTCCACAGCAGGTTGCCGTCGTCGTCGCGAATCTCGGCGCGCACGGCGTGGGCATGGCCCGGGTCGACCTGGGCGGTCGGGTAGTCGAGGCTGAACTCGACCGGGTCGTTGCCGCTCACGTCGACCGTGGTCTCGCTGATGGTGGTGGCCGGCGCGTCGGCCCGGGCCACGTCGAGCAAGCTGACCTTCACTTGCGCGTCGTCCGGCAGCGGCGTATCGGTGGCGACGAACTCCATCACGCCCTCGAGGGTCCTGCTGGCCTGCTGCTGGTCGGTCTGGGCCTGTTCGCCAGCGGTCGTCTGTTCGGTCTGGGTGGCGGTATTGGCCGCGTTCTGTTCGCTGTCGTCGGCCTGGTCACAGCCGGCCAGCGCCAGGGTGCCGGTCAGGGCTGCCGCAATGAAAAGTTGACGCTTCATGGTCGGTCTCCTTAACACGTGTGCCGTGTGGGGGGGTGTGGTCGCGTCCCTGTCGACCGCTTCGATCATCACCCTAACAAGGCAATCTGCAGGAAGGTTGAAACCCGTTGTCGCCTGGTGGCAACGGGCGTGCCGCAAGGGAACGGTGCGCATCGGGACCACCTGCCGCGATCGCCCCCTTTCCCGGCGCTGTGGGAGAGGTCGGCGAGGCGCGGCTCTGTTAGAATAGTGGGCTTCCAATTTTCATCATCCGCCCGCGGCATCGGCTGCGAGGTGGTGTCATTCCCGTTTTTCAGGAGCCCAGGATGACAGCATCGAAGGAGACGCCGCGGGTCGGCGTGATCATGGGGTCGAAGTCCGACTGGCCGGTCATGGAGCATGCGGTGACCATGCTCGAGCGCCTCGGCGTGCCCTACGAGACCCGCGTCGTCTCGGCCCACCGCACCCCGGACCTGCTGTTCGACTACGCCAAGTCCGCCGCCGAGCGCGGCCTGCAGGTCATCATCGCCGGCGCCGGCGGGGCGGCGCACCTGCCCGGCATGGTGGCCTCCCAGACCGCGCTGCCGGTGCTCGGCGTGCCGGTGGAGTCCAAGGCCCTCAAGGGGCTGGATTCGCTGCTGTCGATCGTGCAGATGCCCGGCGGCATCGCCGTGGGCACCCTGGCCATCGGCAAGGCCGGCGCCACCAACGCCGGCCTGATGGCGTCCCAGATCGTCGGCCTGCAGGACGGCGAGGTGCGCGAGGCCGTGGAGGCCTTCCGCGCCGAGCAGACCCAGACGGTGCTGGACAATCCCGACCCGCGCCCCCTTCCCTGATCGCGAGTGACGAGCGAGGCAACCACGATGAACATCGGCGTACTCGGAGCCGGCCAGCTCGGCCGGATGCTGGCCCTGGCGGGCTACCCGCTGGCCAACCGCTTCACCTTCCTCGACACCACCGGCCACCCCAGCGCGGGCATCGGTGACGTCATGGTGCTGAACCTCGATAAAGAGGGGGATCAGAAGCACCTCGAGCGCTTCCTCGAGAAGGTCGACCTGGTCACCTACGAGTTCGAGCACCTGCCGGTGCCGCTGGTCCAGGCGATCGAGGAGCGCAAGCCGGTCTATCCCGGCAGCGAGGCGATCCGCGTCTGCCAGCACCGCGCCGAGGAGAAGGCGCTGTTCGATCGGCTGGCCATCCCGACCCCGGCCTATCGGCTGGTGGACAGCGCCGAGGCGCTGGAGGCCGCGGTGCGCGAGCTGGGCACGCCGGTGGTCGCCAAGTCCGTCACCGAGGGCTACGACGGCAAGGGCCAGGCGGTGATCAAGGACCCGGCCGATGCCGCCGAGGCCTGGCGCTCGATCAACCACCCGCGGCTGATCGTCGAGGCCTTCGTCGACTTCGTGCGGGAGGTGTCGATCATCGCCGTGCGCGGCCGCGACGGCGAGGTGGCGTTCTATCCGATGGCCGAGAACGTCCACGTCGACGGCATCCTGCGCTATTCGGTCGCGCCGATGCCGGACCTGGACGACGCCGTCCAGCAGACCGCCGACGGCTACATTCGGGCGCTGCTCGACGAGCTCGACTATGTCGGCGTGCTGACCCTGGAGCTGTTCCAGACCCGTGACGGCGGCCTGCTGGCCAACGAGATGGCGCCCCGGGTGCACAACTCCGGCCACTGGACCCAGGACGGCGCGGTGACCAGCCAGTTCGAGAACCACCTGCGCGCCATCCAGGGCCTGCCGCTGGGCAGCACCGCGGCCCGCGCGCCGACCTGCATGGTCAACGTGATCGGCCGCGAGGGCGAGGCGGCGAAGCTGCTCGAGATCGACGACGCCCACCTGCATCGCTACGACAAGGGCGAGCGCCCGGGCCGCAAGCTGGCCCACGTCAACCTGGTGGCGCCGACCTATGATGCGCTGCTGGAGAAGGTCCGCGCCTGCGCGGCCCTGCTGCCCGACGCCCCGGCGCCGCGCTTCAGCTTCGAGTGAGGCCCGCCTCATCGGCCGAAAGGAGAAGGCCGCGCCCTCGGGCGCGGCCTTCTGCGTGATGGCGATGAGTCAGCCGTGGTCGAGCGCCCCGCCGGTCAGCCCATCAGCAGCCAGCTGGCCAGGCCGCCACCGCTCACCAGCAGCGCAAACAGGATCAGGGCCAGGATGAAGGGCTTGATGCCCAACGCCTTGAGCTTCTCCAGGCGTGTCTCAAAGCCCAGTGCGGCCATGGCCATGGTCAGGGCCAGCTGGCCGAGCTGCACCAGGGCCCCATGGAGCGCGGCGGGCAGGGTCACGACGCTGTTGAAGACCACCATGGCCATGAAGCCGAAGGCGAACCAGGGAATCACCAGGCGGGTCTTGCCCTCGGCGCCTGAGGCCGCGTGGCGGCGCAGCCACCATTGGCCGACGATCAGCAGGAAGGGCACCAGCAGCATCACCCGAACCAGCTTGACGATCACCGCGTTAGCCAGGGCATCGGTGCCCACCGCCTCGCCGGCGGCGACCACCTGGGCGACCTCGTGGATGGTCGCGCCGATATAGATGCCGAACAGCTGTTCATCCATGCCCAGCAGCGGGTAGAGCAGGGGGTAGACCAGCATCGCCAGCGAGCCGAACAGCACCACCGTGGCCACCGCCATGGAGGTCGCGGCGGGACGCGAGCGAATGGTCGACTCGGTGGCCAGCACCGCGGCGGCGCCGCAGATCGCGCTGCCGGCGCTGGTCAGCAGGGTGGTCTCTCGGTCGAGCCCCAGCCACCGGGTACCGATCAGGTAGCCGGTCACCAGCACCGCGCCGATGACCAGCGCGTCCAGCAGCAGCACCTTCGGCCCCAGGCCGATGACCTGCTGCAGCGTCAGCGAGAGGCCGAACAGCACGATGCCGCCGCGCAGCAGTCGGCGAGTGGCGAAGGCGAGCCCCGGGCCGGCCAGGCTCAGGTGGCGAGACAGGCGCCGGGGCAGGGGCAGGTTGCCGGCCACGATGCCCAGCAGCAGGGCCATCACCAACGGGCTCACCCCGCTCTCGGCGAGTATCGGCAGCCGGGAAAGGGCGCTACCGCCGGCGGTCAGCAGGGTACAGAGGATGAGGCCTTGCCACATGGGTCACGCTCCGGGATGTTGTGGGTGACGACCATGCTATGCGCTAATAGCGATTTTGGTTATCAGCTAATAACGAACCTGCTTTTCGGAAAAACCGATATGACGCCACAGGTCAGCTTTCGCCAGCTCCAGGTCTTCGCCGCCGTGGCCCGGCGCGGCACGGTGAGCGGTGCCGCCGCCGAACTGGCGCTGTCCCAGTCGGCCACCAGCCAGGCGCTCTCCGACCTGGAACGCCAGCTCGGCATGGCGCTGTTCGAGCGCCCGGGCCGTCGGCTGGTACTCAACGACCTCGGGCGGAGCCTGCTGCCACGGGCCGAGGAGTTGCTCGACGGCCTGGCCGGCTTCGTCGCCGCTGCTAGGGAACCGGAAGGCGAACTGCGCGGCACGCTCGGCATCTCGGCCAGCGCCACCGTGGGCACCTACCTGTTGCCGGGCCTGGTGGGGCGCTTCAGCGAGGCGCATCCGCACGCCGAGCTGCGCCTGGGGCTGCGCAACACTCACGAGGTGGTCGGCGACGTGCTGCGGCTGGAGGCGGATCTGGGCCTGATCGAGGGCGAGTGCCGCGAGCCGGCGCTGGTCAGCGAACCCTGGTGCGAGGACCGGTTGGTGGTGGTGGCCGCGCCCGGCCACCCGCTGGCGAGCGGCGGCGGCCTCGAGGACGGTGATCTGGCCGAGGCCGGCTGGATCCTGCGCGAGCCGGGCTCCGGCACTCGCGAGGTGTTCGAGCAGGCCATGCGCGACCTGGGCCTGACGCCTCTGGTGCGCATGGCGCTGGGTCAGCACGAGGCGATCAAGCAGGCGGTGCTGGCGGGCCTCGGCCTCGGCTGCCTGTCGGCGCTGAGCGTGGCCGGCGAGCTCGAGCGCGGCGAGCTGGTGGCGCTCGACAGTGCCCTGGTGCTGCGCCGCACCTTCTCGCTGGTGTGGCACCCCGGCCGCTATCGCAGCCCGCTGTGGCAGGCGTTCAAGGTGTTCCTCGTCGAGTGCCGGGCCGAGGGCACCAGCCGCGAGCCGCTTGCTTGATCCGCCTCGGCGCGCCCTCGCGGGCTGGCATGCCCTGAAGGCCGGTCGAGACATCGGGGCCTGCCACCGCGAGGCCGAAAGCCGCGGGCCGGACCCTCGCCGGGCGTGGTGCTGGAGGCGGTCGGCGGCTTCGGCGTCATCGCCGGCGAGGCCGGCTCAGGTGGCGATGGCCAGCCATAGCGCGATGGCCGCGAAGTGGGCGGGATACCAGGCCAGCCACAGGCGGCGCGGCATCGAGCACGGCACCCGGGGCGAGAGCCGGTGGGCGCCGGCGGCCAGCAGCAGGACCGCCAGGCAGGTGGCGACGGTGAAGGCCTTGGCCATCTCGGAGCTGTTCATCAGCCCGGCGGTGACCACCACCGGCAGCGCCGACACGAGCCCGAGCAGGCGCTCGCCCGGCGTCGCCGCGGCCGCGTGCAGGCGCTGCATGGCCAGCATGTAGAGCGGGATCATCAGCAGGCCCAGATGACCATACTCCACGACCGGACCCGCCAGCGCCCACACCGCCAGGGCGGCCAGCGTCTCGGCGGTCAGCCGCCAGGCGGCGAGACCGCGCTCCCGCCGTGCCGGCAGGCTCAGCAGCCAGGCACCGCCGATCAGGCCCAGCGACAGCGTGAAGCAGATATTGAGGATCAGGCCGTCGATGTCGCGGGGCATCAGCGCATAGGGCAGCTGGGCGACCAGGCCGATCACCAGCACGCGCCGGGCGTAGCGCAGCGGATCGCGGGTGTTGAACAGCCCGTGCCAGGCGACCATGGCGGCGAACAGCGGGAAGGCGATGCGCCCCAGCGAGGAGTCGATCCAGCTCAGCCCCCAGGCCTCGGGCACCGCGTAGCGCGACAGGTGATCGAGGGTCATGGTGATCAGCGCCAGCCACTGGCCCCAGCCCGTCCAGGCCGAGGAGGGGCGGGCGATGCTGGCATCGGCGTTGGCGGCGAGGGACATCGCGATCTCCTTGTCGTGGGTGGCCCTATCGATGACCGGCCCAAGGCGAGCGGGTTCGAGGCATGGCGGCGCCTTGTCGATTTTCTGCACAGGGTGTCGCCGACCGGCATCGGCGCGAACGCCGTCGATGCCGGCTTGTCTCACGCAATGCCTATAGTCACTATAGGAAGTGTCACGACCGACCACGCCCTTATCGGAGCCTGTTCATGAAGATCGGCGAGCTGGCGCGGCGCACCGACTGCCGCGTCGTCACCATCCGCTACTACGAGCGCGAGGGGCTGCTGCCCGAACCCGCCCGCAGCGAGGCCAACTATCGCCTCTACGGCGAGGCTCACGTCGAACGGCTGGCCTTCATCCGCCACTGCCGGGCGCTGGACATGACGCTCGACGAGATCCGCGCGCTGCTGGACTGCCACGATCATCCCGACCGACCCTGCCACGAGGCCGACGCGCTGATCGACGCCCACCTCGATCACGTGGCCGCCCGCATCGCCCAGCTTCAGGCCCTGGAAGGCGCCCTGCAGGCCCTGCGCGCGCGCTGCCAGGGGCAACATTCCGCCGCCGAGTGCGGCATCCTCGATGCCCTGGCACACCCGCCGGAAGACGCCGTGGCCAACGCCTCGGCCGACGGTGACCACGTGGCGGGGGTGCATCCGAGGCTGTGAGCCGGGTCAGGGGCGACGATGCACTCGGCGCCCCATGGCCCAGACCTCGTCGATGGCCCAGGTGTCATCGGACAGCACCAGCAGGTCCGCGTCGTGCCCCGCCTGCAGGCGACCCTTGCGTGGCAGGCCCAGGGCGTCTGCGGCGTGGGTGCTGGCCGCGCCGATGGCCTGGTCGAGGGCTACGCCGTGTCGTTCGATGCACTCGCCGAGGGTCTCGAACAGGCTGCTCAGGCGGCCGGGCTGGAGGCCGGCGAAGCGGCCCTCGGCGTCGAAGCGCGGCAGCGAGGCGTTGGCATCGGAGGACAGCGTGATCCGCGAGGGATCGACGCGCGCCTCCAGGGCTCGGGCCACGGCGAGGGCGGCGGGCACCTCGCCGTCGGCCAGCAGCTCCGGTGTGGTGCTGGTGGTGAAGTCGATGCGTCCGCCCTCGCGGCCGAAGCGCAGGCCGTCCTCGAACAGCTCGGCGGTGCGGTTGATGTGGGTGGGCAGGAACTGGGCCAGCGGCAGGGCGCTGTGGCGGGCCGCCTCGCGCAGCGGCTCGAGGCCGCCCTCGGCGTCGCCGGTGTGGATGAAAACGATGCCGCCCTTGCCGGCCAGCATTCCGGCGGTGCGGGTTTCGGCGGCCAGCCGGGTGAGTTCCTCGCGGCTCGGTTGGGAGCCGCGGTGGTCGCTGATGGCCACCTCGCCCAGGCCGATGAATTCGGGAATGAAGGCGATGTCACTGGCCACCGAGCCGGTCACGGTCACCGGCGGCAGCTGGTAGGAGCCGGTATAGCAGTAGGTACTCAGCCCGCCCGCGGCCAGCTCACGGGCCTTGCCCAGCAGGTTGGCGGGCGTGCGGGTCAGGGCGTCGGTGCCCAGGGCGCCGACCAGGGTGGTGACCCCGGAGGCCAGGGCCTCGTCCAGGCCGAGCTCGGGGGTGCGGGTGCCGAAGCCTCCCTCGCCGCCGCCGCCGATGAAGTGCACCAGGGGGTCGACCAGCCCGGGAATGACGCGACGGCCTTCCAGGTCCTCGACCGTCACCGCCGGACCCTGAGCGGGCAGCGCCGAGCCGGCGTCCGCCGGGACGATGGCGGCGATGCGGCCGTCGCCGATCAGCAGGTGGCACAGGCCCTTCGGTTCGGGGGCATGCAGCCGGGCGTTCTTGAGCAGGGTCAGCATCATCGCTCCTCTCGAAATGAGGACGCCGGCGGGCCGCCGGCGTCCGGTGAAGGCCGAAACTGGGCCTACAGCTTGACGTCGTAGCTGAAGTACTTGGCCATGATCTCGTCGTAGGTGCCGTCGGTCTTCAGCGCCTGCAGGGCCTCGTTGAACTGCTCGGCGAGCTCGCGGTCGCGGTGGCGGAAGGCCACGCCGACGCCCTGGCCGAAGTAGGTCTCGGGCTCCTTGATGAAGTCGCTGATGCGCTGGAAGTCGCTATCGGCGGTGTCGATGTCGATCGTCGCCTCGGCGATCGGATAGTCCATAAAGGTCAGATCCAGCCGGCCGGTGCGCATGTCGGCGACCACGTCGTCGGCGCTGGCATAGCGGCGCACGTCGAGGACGTCGCCGTAGAGATCGGTGACGTAGCGATCCTGCAGCGTGGCGCGCTGGACGCCGACGGTCAGGCCCTCGAGGCTGTCGCGGTCCTGCAGGTCGATGTCGTTGCCATTGGCCGTGATCCAGGCGCTGGGAGTGGTGTAGTAGGGCTCCGAGAACAGCACCTGGCGGGCGCGCTCCTCGGTGATGGCCATCGATGACATGATGGCATCGAACTTGCGGGCCTTCAGAGCCGGGATCATGCCGTCCCAGGGCTGCTCGACCCAGCGGCATTCGCGCTCCAGGTATTCGCACACGGCGTTGCCCAGATCGACCTCGAAGCCGGTCAGGGTGCCGTCGGGCAGCTTGTACTCGAAGGGCTCGTAGGGCACGTCCACGGCCAGGCGAATCGGTTCGTCGGCCTGGGCGGTCGCGGTGACGAGGCCGGCGCCGAGGATGGCGGCCAGCAGCAGGTGGCGATGGGACATGAGCTGTCCTCCCATGGTGGGTGTGCGTTGGTGTCGTTCATCGATCGCGCCGGTGTGGCGGCGCAGCGGGGTTCGGCGTCAGTGGCGGGGCACGGGCGTGCCGGGACGGCCTGGCCGGCCATCCGGAGGGTTCACTCTTCGAACCATTCGCTGAGGTAGAAACGCGGGGCGGGCGAGCGGATGGGCTTGGCGCCGGCGGGAAGGCGATGGCCTCGCATGGACGCGGGGGCACGATGCCGCCCCGGGGGTTCCGGGGCGGCGATCGCTGCGGTGAAGTCTGCGTTCACGGGAGAGATCTCGCCGAAGGCCTTATTCACCCAGGACCTCATTCACCGAAGTACTTGGCCTCGATCTCGTCGTAGGTGCCGTTGGCCTTGAGCGTGGAGAGCGCCTCGTTGAAGGCCTCGGCCAGCTCGCCGTCGCGCTGGCGGAAGGCGATGCCGAAGCCTTCGCCGAAGTATTCCACCGGCTCGCTGATCGTCTCGCCGACGGTCTTGTAGTCGCCGGCCTCGCTGTCGATCAGGGTGGACTTGCCGATCGGGAAGTCGAGGAAGGCGATGTCCAGGCGGCCGGCATCCATGTCCAGCACCATGTCGTCGGCGGTGGCGTAGCGGTTCACGTCGGCCACGTCGCCGTACATGTCGGTGACGTAGTTGTCCTGCAGGGTGCCGCGCTGCACGCCGATGGACTTGCCGTCCAGGGACTCGGTGTCGGGCGTGGTGATCTCGCTGTCAGCCGGGGCGAACCAGGCGGAGGGCGGGGTGATGTAGGGATCGGAGAACAGCACCTGCTCGCGACGCTGCTCGTTGATGGTCATCGAGGACATGATGGCGTCGTACTTGCGCGCCTTCAGTCCGGGGATGATGCCGTCCCAGCCCTGGACGACCCACTCGCACTGGATGCCGATCTCGGCGCACAGGGCGTTGCCCAGGTCGATGTCGAAGCCGGTCAGCTCGCCGTCCGGGGTGCGGAACTCCATCGGCTCGTAGGGCACGTCGACGCCGATGCGGATGTCGCGGACGTCGGCACTGGCGGTGCCGGCGATCATGGCGGCGCTCAGCACGCCGAGGCTCAGGATCTTCTGAAACTTCATGGAGGGACTCCCCTTGTTGTTGATGGTCCGCCATGTGGGCGGCGATTGCGGGATGACCCGCCCACCTTAGCGGAAGGCCGGGCGGGTCGAAAGCTCGGGAACGAACGTTGGTTCCCAACGTTCGTTTGACGCTTGTCTCAGTGGCCTGCCGGCCTCAGGTGCGCGAGCAGCCGATTCTCCAGTCGACGGAAGAAGAAGATGATCGAGAAGGTCAGGCACAGGTAGATCGCCGCCACGAACAGGAAGGCGTCGAAGGGCGCGTAGAAGCGGGCGTAGACGAAGCGGGCCGCGCCGGTGAGGTCCATCAGCGTCACCACGCTGGCGATGGCGCTGGCGTGGAGCATGAAGATCACCTCGTTGCCGTAGGCCGGCAGGGCGCGGCGGAAGGCGCTGGGCAGCACGATGCGCCGCATCATCAGTCCCCAGGACATGCCGTAGGCCCGGGCCGCCTCGATCTCGCCCCTGGGCGTGGACTTGATCGCGCCGCGGAAGATCTCGGTGGTGTAGGCCCCGGTGTTCAGGGTGAAGGCGATCAGCGCCGGCACGAAGGGCTTCTCGAGGATCACCCACAGCCAGGTCTCCTGGATGCCCTCGACGAACACCACCCCGTAGTAGATCAGGTAGAGCTGCACCAGCAGCGGGGTGCCGCGGAACACGTAGCAGTAGAAGAAGATCGGCAGGCGCACCCAGGCCTTCTTCGAGCCGCGGCCGATGGCCAGCGGCACCGCCAGCACCACGCCGATGATCAGCGACAGGAACACCAGCTGCACGGTGGTGACCAGGCCGTCGCCGTAGTAGCCGAGCGTCTGCAGGGTGAAGATGCTGTTGTCGGCCAGCCGGGCCTCGAGCCAGTTCATCAGGGCGTCCATCAGTTCGCCTCCCCGTAGCCGATGTCATAGCGCTTCTGCAGGCGGGCGAATCCCCATTCGGAGACGCTGGCGATCAGCAGATAGACGGCCGCGACGATGATCATGAAGGTGAAGGGCTCGCGAGTCGCCTTGGAGGCCTCGGAAGCGACGCGGACCATGTCCGACAGGCCGATCACCGAGACCAGGGCGGTGGTCTTGAGCAGCACCATCCAGTTGTTGGACAGGCCGGGCAGGGCGTGGCGCATCATCTGCGGGAAGCGGATGCGGCGGAACACCAGCCAGGGGCGCATGCCGTAGGCGCGGCCGGCCTCGATCTGGCCGCTGTCCACGGCCATGAAGGCGCCGCGGAAGGTCTCGCCCATGTAGGCGCCGAAGATCAGGCCGATGGTGACCACGCCGGCCACGAACTCGTTGACGTTGATGAAGATGTCGACGTCGAACTGGTAGTAGAGCCAGTCGGTGACCATGTTGATGCCGATCTGGCCGCCGAAGAACAGCAGCATCATCAGCACCAGGTCCGGCACGCCGCGGATGACGGTGGTATAGAGGGTGCCGAGCTGGCGCAGGCCCCAGTGGCGGGACATCTTGGCGCTGGCGGTGGCGAGCCCCAGCACGATGGCCAGGAGCAGCGACAGCACCGCCAGCTCGACGGTGATCAGGGCGCCTTCGAACAGGCGCGGGCCGTAGCCGTGCAGATCGATCATGGGTGATCTCCTCGTGCGGGCGCCTTAGTGCTTGGGTGCCAGGAACTGCTTGAGACGCTCGGAGCGCGGATTGCCCAGCACCTGCTCGGGCGGTCCGGCTTCCTCGACCTGGCCCTGGTGCAGGTAGACGACCTGGGTGGAGACGTCGCGGGCGAAGGCCATCTCGTGGGTGACCACGATCATGGTGCGGCCTTCCTCGGCCAGGTCGCGCATGACCTTGAGCACGTCGCCGACCAGCTCCGGGTCGAGCGCCGAGGTCGGCTCGTCGAACAGCATCACCTCCGGGTCCATGGCCAGCGCCCGGGCGATGGCGCCGCGCTGCTGCTGGCCGCCGGAGAGCTGGGCCGGATAGTAGTCGGCGCGCTCGCCCAGGCCGACCCGCTCGAGCAGCTCGCGGGCGTGCTTGATGGCGTCCTGCTTCGACTTGCCGAGCACCTGCACCGGGGCCTCGATGACGTTTTCCAGCAGCGTCATGTGGGCCCACAGGTTGAAGCTCTGGAAAACCATGGAGAGCCGGGCGCGCATGGCCACGACCTGCTTCCAGTCCGCCGGCTCGCGGCCGTGCTTGGTCTCCTTGAAGCGGATCGTCTCGCCGTGGACGATCAGCTCGCCCTCGTCGGGCTGCTCGAGCAGGTTCATGCAGCGCAGGAAGGTGCTCTTGCCGGAGCCGGAGGCTCCGATCAGGGTGATGACGTCGCCCTTGTGGGCCTGCAGGGAGAGCCCCTTGAGGACGTCGTTGTCGCCGAAGCGCTTCTTGATGTTGCGCACTTCCAGCGGAATCGGGGTGTCGGCCATGGAAAAGGCTCCAGTTCGAAGGGATCACCTGGGCGCTGCCGGAAATCGCACCGGCGACGCGACTTCGGGCAGGGCCCCAGAGACCGTTCGAGACGGTCCGGCGTGAAAAAGGGGGCGATTCTACCAGTCTCGACCGTGAACGGCAGGCCTTCTTGCCTCTGCGCTCGTTCGACCTTGGTCCGATAGTCAGCTGGCATCCTGCCAGACTGCCGTGCCGCTCAGTCGCTCTCGTCCGGCGCTGCGACCGCGCTGACCAGCAGGGCGGCGCGGGCACCGATCTCGACGGCGGCGTTGGGGAACACCACCCGCAGCGGCGCCTCGCCGACCGTGAAGGGGCCGTCGATCGCATCCTCGGCCAGCCGGGTGCCGGGGGCGAACTCGGTGAAGTTGGGCGTGTCGTCGGCGAAGCACAGCCGGAAGTCCTCGGCGTGGCGCTTGAGCTCGTGTTCGACGCGGAAGAAGGCCATGTCGGCCGTCGGGCGTTCCGCCGGGAGGCGGTTCTCGATCAACGCCGCGAGCAGCGCGCCCATGGGCGCCAGGGGCGCCAGGTCGTTCTCGCCGAAGGGCAGGGCACGGCCGAGCTCCAGGGTGAAGGCCGCCGCGCCGTGGTAGTGCTTCGAATAGTGGGAGAAGGTCCAGCTGTGGGTGTGCTGGTGGAGCACCGCCTGGATGTCGGCACCGGCCAGCCAGCGCCACTGCTCGTCGGGCGTGGGGGCCTCGGCGAACGGCTCCACGGCGAAGCGCGGATACTGGCTGTCGCGGATCGCGGTGTGCAGGTCGTGGTGGATCCGGCGGCGCCCGCTGTGGTGCGCGAAGAAGGCGTCCACCGTGGCCATCAGCTCGCGAGCGCGGTCCGCCTCCCGGCCCTCGGCGTCGAGGCCGCGGCGGAACAGCCGGTTGAGGTTGGTCTCGACGAAGCGGGTGCCGGCCCGGATGGCCTCGAGGTTGCCGAGGATCACCAGCGTCGGGCTGGCCGGCGTGAGCCGTCCGGCCTCCAGCCGCGCCAGCAGGTCGCCGAGCAGCTCGATGGGCGCGGTCTCGTTGCCGTGGATGCCGGCGGAGAGCACCAGCGCCGGGGCCGTGGGCGACGGCGAGGCGGGCAGGAGCTCGAGCAGGCCGGGGCCGTGGATGCGGTAGCGGCCGCCGGGCAGCTCGCCCTCGGGGGCGGCGGCGGCCCCGTCCAGGGTGAGGGACAGCCATTCAGCCAGCATGTCGACCTCGCGAGATCGGCGGGCGGCCGGCGGCGGCCGGACAGGCCTCGGGCAGCGTGATGCGGGGCATGGGGCAGAATCCTTGTTATGTCGTTGTGGAGGCGGAGTCTGACCCTACCTTCCGGTGCCGCGCCGGCCGCCGCAAGGCCGGCTGTCGATTTGATGAAAGAGCCGGTGCCTGAGTGAAAAGCCGGCGCCCGGCCATCGGGGCCGGGCACCGGATGAATGGCGCGCCGCACGCGCCTCGAGCCGCGTGGCGGGGCGGGATCAGGCGCCGCGGGCCCCGGTGTAGAGGGTGTAGACGGAGCGGCTGGCGGTCATCATCAGCCGGTTGCGGTCCTCGCCGGTGAAGCAGACGTTGGCGCAGACCTCGGGCAGCAGGATGCGGCCGAGGCGCTCGCCCTCGGCGGTGAAGATGCTGACGCCGTCCTTGCCCTCGCCGCCGGAGGTGCCCACCCAGAGGTTGCCGTCCTCGTCCACGGCCATGCCGTCGTAGCCCTCGCCCTGGCCCTCGAGCAGGCGCTCGTCCTCGGAGACGGCCTTGCCGTCCTCGGCGAGCGTGAAGCGGGAGATGGCGGCGGGCTGGTCGGGATGGTGCGAGGGCGCGGTGTCGGTGACGTAGAGCGTGCGCCGGTCCGGGCTCAGGGCGATGCCGTTGGGCTTGTAGGGCGCGGTGGTCAGGCGCTGCGGCTCGTCCAGGGTGTCGTCGACGTAGTAGACCGCCGGCTCGATCTCCAGCTCGCGCTTGTGGCCCTCGTAGTCCACGTGGGCGCCGTAGCCGGGATCGGTGAAGATGACGCCGCCGCCGGGCAGGGTGACCAGGTCGTTGGGCGCGTTGAGGCGCTTGCCCTGCCAGCCGTCGGCCAGCACGGTCACGCCGCCGTCCCACTCATAGCGCACCACCCGGGCCGGGGAGTGCTCGCAGGCGATCAGCCGGCCGCGGTCGTCGAAGGCGTGGCCGTTGGAGTGGCCGACCTGGTGGCGCAGCACGCTGACCGTGTTGCTGGCCTCGTCCCAGCGCATCTGGCGGGCGCGGGGAATGTCGCTGAACACCGCGTAGCGGCCCACGGCGTTCCAGGCCGGCCCCTCGAGCCACAGCCCGCCGCTCCAGATCCGCTCCAGCGGCGAGTTGAACAGCACGTAGCGCTCGAAGCGCTCGTCGAGCACCTGCCAGCAGTCGTCGGGATAGCGTGCGGGCGGCTCGGCGCGGGCGAACAGCGAGGGCGAGCCCGCCGCGGCGGTCAGGGCGGCGGTCCCGGCCAGGAACTGACGGCGTCCTATCGTCATGTGTCACCTCATGTGAAGCACGTGTGGGGGTCGGAGTGCGTCCATGAGGATGACGTGAAGTGCGTGAATGTGTAACTACGACAAACGTATGTTGTACATTTTCGCGTGGCGCGCGATCAGCGCTCGCGGCGCCAGGGCGCGCAGGCGGCCTCGCCCTGTTCCACCTCGATCAGCTCGTCCACCGGGAAGTCCAGCGCCTCGGCGCGCTCGACCAGGTCGCGGTAGGTGTCCGGCGCCAGCTCGGGGGTGCGAGAGAGCATCCACAGGTAGTCGCGGTCGGGGCCGGCGACCAGCGCCCAGTCGTAGTCGTCGGCCAGCGCCAGCACGTTGTAGCCGGCATAGAAGGGGCCGAAGAAGCTGACCTTGAGCCGGCCCTGGCCGGGCTCGCCGATCGGATAGGCCTTGCCCTCGGCGACGTCGACCTCGCCGGCGTCCAGGTCGACGCCGCGGTTGATCACCCGGATGCCGCCGTCGTCGCGGCGGGCGTAGTCGGCGGTGACGCAGTCCAGGCCCTCCTCGAAGGAGTGATCGAAGCGGGCGACCTCGTACCAGCGGCCCAGATAGCGCTCGGCGTCGAAGCCGTCGACCGGCTGGGTGCCCTGGGGCATGCCGGTACAGGCGGCGAGCCCGAGCGGCAGCAGGGCGACGCCGAGCAGCGCCCGGGCGCGGGGCATGGCGAGCGGATGCGCGTCGGGCGCGGGACGGGTGGGATGGGGCATCGGGACCTCCGTGTCGAGTGCGTTGCGGCCAGCATAAGCGCGATCCGGCGACGCCACCAGGCGCAGATCGCCGAGGGGTGTCTAGACTGCAGGGGGCGCGTTCGCGACACCCTCGTTCCCTGGACGCGCAGGACACTCTTTCGCGGGAGGCAGATTCATGACCAAGGTACTGGTGCTCTATCACTCGATGTACGGCCACGTCGACACCCTGGCCCGGGCCGTGGCCGAGGGGGCCGGCCGGGTCGACGGCGTCGAGGTCGACCTCAAGCGGGTGCCCGAGACCATGGGCGCCGACGCGTTTGCCAAGGCCGGCGGCCAGACCTTCGACACTCCCGAGGCGAGCCCCCAGGAGCTTGCCGACTACGATGCGCTGATCGTCGGCACGCCCACCCGCTTCGGCAACATGTCCGGCCAGATGCGCACCTTCTTCGACCAGACCGGCGGCCTGTGGGCCAAGGGGGCGCTGCGTGGCAAGGTGGCCAGCGTCTTCACCTCCACCGGCACCGGCGGCGGCAACGAGTCCACCGTGCTCAGCGTGTGGCCGACCCTGGCCCACCACGGCATGGTGATCGTGCCGCTGGGCTATGGCATCGAGGCGCAGTTCGACATCTCCGAGGTCAAGGGCGGCTCGCCCTATGGCGCCGCCACCCTGGCCGGCGGCGACGGTTCGCGCCAGCCGAGCGATACCGAGCTCGAGCTGGCGCGCTTCCAGGGCGAGCACGTGGCCGGCATCGCGGCGAAGCTGGCCGGCTAGTCGGCCATCGCCTCGCTCTTCTGGCGCCCCGCTCCATGCGGGGCGTCGTCGTTCAGGCGTCGGCGGCGATGCGCTCGGCGATGGCGCGGCCCAGCCCCTCGGTGGTGCCGCGGCCCTTGAGGTCCGGCGTCAGCGTCGCGGCGTCGCCCTCGGCGAGCACCGCCTCGATGGCGGCGAGGATGGCCGCGCCGGCCTCCGGGTGGCCCAGGTGCTCGAGCATCATGGCGCCGGACCAGATCTGGCCGATGGGGTTGGCGATGCCGCGCCCGGCGATGTCAGGGGCGCTGCCGTGGACCGGCTCGAACAGGCTCGGGAAGGTGCCCTCGGGGTTGATGTTGGCCGAGGGCGCGACGCCGATGGTGCCGGTGCAGGCCGGGCCCAGGTCGGAGAGGATGTCGCCGAACAGGTTGCTGGCCACCACCACGTCGAACCAGTCCGGGTGCAGCACGAAGTTGGCGGTGAGGATGTCGATGTGGAACTGGTCGACCTCGACCTCCGGATAGCGCTCGCCCATGGCGGCGACGCGCCTGTCCCACCAGGGCATGGTGATGGCGATGCCGTTGGACTTGGTGGCCGAGGTCAGCTTCTTGCGTGGGCGGATCTGGGCCAGGTCGTAGGCGTACTTCAGCACCCGGTCGACGCCGGTGCGGGTCATCACCGTCTCCTGGATCACCACCTCGCGCTCGGTGCCCTCGAACATGGTGCCGCCGACGCTGGAGTACTCGCCCTCGGTGTTCTCGCGCACCACGTAGAAGTCGATGTCGCCCGGCTTGCGCCCGGCCAGCGGGCTCTCGATGCCCGGCAGCAGGCGGCACGGCCGCAGGTTGACGTACTGGTCGAACTCGCGGCGGAATTTGAGCAGCGAGCCCCACAGCGAGACGTGGTCCGGCACCGTCTCGGGCCAGCCGATGGCGCCGTAGTAGAGGGCGTCGAAGGCGACCAGGGTCGAGTGCCAGTCGTCGGGCAGCATCTGGCCGTGCTCGAGGTAGTAGTCGCAGCTGGCGAAGTCGAAGGCCTCGAAGGTCAGGTCGAGGTCGAAGCGGCGGGCGGCGGCCTCCAGGGCGCGCAGGCCCTCGGGCATGACTTCCTTGCCGATGCCGTCACCGGCGAGCACGGCGATGCGCTGGGTCATGGGAACTCCTGTCTTGGAATGAGCCTGCGCCCAGTCTAGCGGCGGACAGGACGGAGATAATCGGGGTAACATTCAAGCCATTGTTGAGCTCAAGTGGAGAATGCGGTGACGCCCCTCGACGATCTGGCCTTCTTCCAGCGCCTCGCCCGGGCCGGCAGCCTGACCGCCACCGCCCGCGAGCTCGGGCTGTCGCTGTCGGCGGTGAGCAAGCGCCTTCAGCGGCTCGAGGCGCGCCTGGGCGTCTCGCTGGCGGCGCGCACCACCCGGCGCCTGACGCTGACCGCCGAGGGCGAGCGCTATCTGGCCCGCGGCGGGGCCATCCTCGACGACCTGACCGAGCTCGAGGAGACCCTCGGCGACCATCGCGCCGAGCTCTCCGGGCCGCTGCGCATCAACGCCACCTTCGGCTTCGGGCGCCGCCACGTGGCACCGCTGCTGTCGACCTTCCGCGCCCGGCACCCGCGCCTGGAGGCGAGCCTCGAGCTGACCAATTTCCCGCTCGGGCTGGCCGACCAGGGCATCGACATCGGCATCCGGGTCGGCGAGCCGCCGGACTCGCGGCTGGTGGCCCGTCGCATCCTGGCCAGTCGGCGGGTGCTGTGCGCGGCGCCGGGCTACGTGGCGACGATGCCGCCGCTGCGCGAGCCCGGCGACCTGGCCCGGCACGCCTGCCTGGTGCTGCGCGAGATCGCCAGCGACTACGCGGTGTGGCGCTTCGAGCGCCGCGAGGCGCCCGGCGAGGAGCGGGCGGTGAAGGTCACCGGCCCCATGGCCAGCAACGACGGCGAGGTGATCCGTGGCCTGGCCCGCGACGGCCAGGGCATCGCCCTGCGCTCCTGGTGGGACGTGCACGAGGATCTGGCGGCGGGGCGGCTGGTCGAACTGCTGCCCGGGTGGCAGGGCGTGCGCGCGGACTTCCATGCCGTGTATGATCGGCGCCGCCACGTCCCGCTGCGGATTCGTGCCTTCATCGCCTATCTTGAGCAGGAGATGCCGGGACGCGTGCCGGCACAGGACGTGCTTTCGCAAGCCAGGCAAGGAGAGTCGCCACCGTGAATGTGCTGATGTTCACCAACACCTATCTGCCCATCGTCGGCGGCGTCAGCGAGTCCGTGCAGCGGCTCAAGCGACAGCTCCAGGCCACCGGCCACAAGGTGCTGGTGGTGGCCCCGCGCCTGGAGGGACAGCCGGACTTCGAGGCCGACGTGGTGCGGGTGGCGGCGGTCCAGCACTTCAACGGCAGCGACTTCTCGTTGCCGGTGCCGATTCCCGGCCAGCTGTATGACGCCATCGAGGCCTTCGAGCCCGACCTGGTGCACACGCATCACCCCTTCCTGCTCGGCGACACCGCGGCCCGGGCCGCCGAGACCTACGGCCTGCCGCTGGTGTTCACCCACCACACCCTCTACGAGCACTACACCCACTACGTGCCGGGCGACTCGCCGCGCATGCAGCGCTTCGCCGTGGCGCTGGCGACCCAGTACACCTGGCTGTGCGACGCCGTGATCGCGCCCAGCGAGAGCATCCGCGACCTGCTGCTGGCGCGCGACGGCAATCCCGAGATCCGCGTGGTGCCGAGCGGCGTGGACACGGCGCGCTTCACCGACGGCGACGGGGCCGGCTGCCGGGCCGCCCGGGGCATTCCCGAGGGCGCCTACGTGATCGGCCATCTGGGGCGGCTGGCCCACGAGAAGAACCTGGTGTTCCTGGCCGAGGCCGTGTGCCGGACGCTGGGCGCCCGGCCGGAGGCCCACTTCCTGGTGGTCGGCGACGGTGACGCCGCCGAGGGCATGGCCATGGTCGCCGAGGAGTGGGGCGTCGACGAGCGCGTCCACTTCACCGGCCGCCTGCAGGGTCAGGCGCTGATCGACGCCTATCACGCCATGGACGTCTTCGCCTTCGCCTCCCACAGCGAGACCCAGGGCATGGTGGTGGCCGAGGCCATGGCCGCCGGCCTGCCGGTGGTGGCGGTCGAAGCGCCGGGCGTGGTGGAAGTGGTGGCGGACGAGGAGAACGGCCGGCTGCTGGCCGAGGACGACGCCGAGGCCATGGCGGCGGCCCTCGACGCGCTCGGTGACCCGGCGCGGCGCCTGCCGCTGCAGCACGGCGCCCTGGCCACCGCCGCGGACTACGACGAGCGGCTCTGCGCCGAGCGCTGCCTGGCCGTCTACCGGCGGGCGATCGCCAGCGGCGGGCCCTTCACCCACGCCGACGACGGCGGCTGGGACCGCGTGCGCGGCCGGCTGGGCGCCGAATGGCAGATGCTGCGCTATCGCGGGCGGATCCTGCGCCACCTGGTGCAGGAGGAGTGGGAGCAGGAGCGGCCCTCCTGGTGGCCCGGCAACCGTTCCGACGAGCCCGAACTGCCCTCCAAGTGAGCCGCCTTCCGAGCCAGGAATGTCCGGCTCGGCGGCCCCTTCGTCAATGCCCCGGGACGGCGCCCGTCAGCGCCGCCGGCGGCGTTCGGCCCAGCGCTTGAGCCCGTAGAGCATCGCCGCGCCCAGCACCAGCCCGCCGAGGGCCATGACCACGTCCTGGCGACTGTCGGCGGCGGCCAGCTGTCCGAGCTGGCTGCCGAGCAGCGTCACGCCGGCGAGCCCGGGCAGGATGCCCAGGGTCGAGCCGATCATGTAGTCGCGAAAGCGCAGGTGGAAGGCCCCGGCCATCATGTTGGTCAGGGTGAAGGGCGCCAGTGGCAGCAGGTTCACCACCGTCATGGTGCGGATGCCACGCCCCGAGAGGTAGCGCGACAGGCCCTTGAGGCGCTGTCCGCCGTAGCGCAGCAGGGCGTCGCGGCCCAGCTTGCGGCCCACCCACCAGGTCAGCACCGAGGCGCTGAGCGTGCCGGCCAGCGCGTAGCCGAAGCCCCACCAGGGGCCGAACAGCAGCCCCGTCAGCGCCACCAGCAGGCTCAGCGGGAACATCACCAGCGAGGCGCCGGCGTAGATCGCCATCACCACCAGTACCGCCCAGGGCGCGTCGCGCCAGGCCACCGAGCCCTTGGCCAGCGCCATCAGGCTGTCGACGGTGAGCAGGTCCTGCATGGCCAGCCATTGCCACAGCAGGCCCAGGGCGATGAGCAGGGTCAGGACGGCGGTGAGAAGGCCGAGGGATCGGGACATGGGGCGCGAGCTTCCTGAAGGATATCGCGCCCTAGCATACGGCAGAGGCGGCGCCGGCCAAAGGACCGGGCCGCCGGTCCGCACGGGGCCATCAGAGGCTGGCCTGCACCGCCGGCCAGGCCGGGTCGCCGTCCGAGGTGGTCACGCCCTCGAGCATGGCCGCGACGCGTTCGGGGTGCTCCTGCAGCCACTGCCGGGCGACCGCCTCGACCTCGCGCTCCTCCTCGCCGAACTGCTGGATCATCCAGCTCTGCTCCTCGGCGGCGAAGGTGAACTGCTCGAAGAAGCGTTCCAGGTTGGGATGGGCGTCTCCGTAGTCGCTGCGCAGCACGGTCAGGACGTCGGTCGCGCCGTTGTCCTCGCCGAACAGATCCTTGGGATCGTCGAGGTAGCGCATCGGCAGCGCGAGGTTCATCCAGTGCGGCGTCCAGCCGACCCAGACGATGGGCGCCTCGCGGTCGATGGCGCTGCTGGCGGCGCCGAGCATGCCGATCACGCTGGTGTCCACCACCTCCCAGTCGCCCAGCCCCCAGGCGTCGTCGTCGATGGCCTGGTAGAGCCTATCGCTGGCGGCGGAACCGGCCCCGAAGCTATGGATCTTGCCGTCGAAGGCCTCGCGATGGGCATCCAGGTCGGCGAAGCTGGTGATGCCCTGATCATGGAGGTAGTCCGGGACCGCCAGCGTCATCTGGGCGCCCTCGACGTTGTTGACCAGGCCCTCGATCACCCCGCTTTCCTCGCGGGGAGCGAACATCTTCTGCTGGGCCGGCATCCAGCCGCCGAGCAGGGCATCGATGTCGCCGGTCTCCAGCCCCTGGTAGACGACCTGCAGGCCAACGTCGTGGGTGCGGGTCTCGTAGCCCAGCGGGGCGAGGAGCTGGCTTGCCATCTCGCTCTTGACCGTGACCCCGGGCCAGGGGGGCACGCCGATGTCCAGGGTGGCGTCGTCGGCGAGGGCCGGGCTCGCCAGGCCCAGGGCCAGGGGCAGCGCGATCAGCGGCAGGGCGGGGGTCGTCGGCGAAAGACGCATGGGATCTCCTTGTGATGGGGGAGGCCGCTACCGGATTGATGTTGTGTCGGGCAGCGGCCAGGACGGCAGGGGGATCAGGCCTCGCGGGCCAGCACCCGCAGGCGCGATTCGCACATGTCGAGGTCGAGGTAGGTGCCCTGCAGGTGGCGCCGGCCGGTACCGGGATCGAAGGCGTTGCGGCCGTGCATCACCCGGCGGTTGTCGAAGGCGACCATCTCGCCCGGGGCCAGGGAGAACTCGAGCCGGTTCGCGGGATCCTGGGCCAGCGCCCAGAACGCGCGGTAGGCGTCGTACCAGGCATCGATCTCCTCGAGGGGCAGGCGCAGGGTGTCGCGGATCCAGTTGTTGAGGCGGACCTCGATGACCCGGCCCTGCTCGTCCAGGGCGAGCACCGGCGCGGTCCACACCAGGTCGTGCTCCTCGTCCTGGAAGCGGAAGTCGATCGGCGTCTCGGCCAGCCGCCGGAAGGCCTCCGGGGACTCGACGCGCAGCGCCTCCGCCGCGGCGAAGCCGTCGAAGAAGGTGGACTCGCCGCCCTCGGCATCATTTTCCAGGCAGTAGAGCAGCTGGATGTCCGGCGGGTTGCGCCAGTTGGGCAGGTCGGTGTGCAGGGCCAGGCCGATGGCGGTATAGGCGGCGTTGTTCGGGTTCGGCTTGGACTTGACGTCGAAGCGGGCGCCGAAGTTGGTGGCGCGCAGCGGCCCGATGCGACCCGCCAGGCGGCTCACTTCCTCGTCGGCCAGCGGGCCGTTCTCGAGCAGCACCAGGCCATCGCGCAGCAGGGCGGTGAGCCAGGCGCGCTCGCCCTCGGCGCCGGCCACGAAGTCGGCGTGGTCGACGCGGGTGGGACGGTAGTCGTGGGCCCAGGGACGGCGCGACGGCACGGCATCCTCCCGCGCCTGGCCCGGGCGGCGCTGATGCAGCCAGCCGGCGTCGAAGCGGCTGACGTGGCCGTCGGCCCAGGTGAGGACCAGGTTGCCGTCCTCGAGCGCCGTCGCCGGGGCCTGTTCCGGCACCTCGAGGGCCATGTAGAGGCGCTCGCGGGTCATCGGATGGCGGCA
This sequence comes from Halomonas smyrnensis AAD6, assembly GCF_000265245.1. GTDB lineage: Bacteria > Pseudomonadota > Gammaproteobacteria > Pseudomonadales > Halomonadaceae > Halomonas > Halomonas smyrnensis. The sequence goes on along the minus strand of NZ_AJKS02000011.1, from coordinate 34,035 downwards.
CTCGTCACAGGCGCAGTGGTCGCGCAGCCAGGTCAGCGGAAACCGGGCCCGGTCGCCGTTGCCCCAGCCAAGGGCCAGCTGTCGTCCGGCCGCCGTGGCCTCGATGAGCGCCGGTCCCTCGGCGTGGGGGGTCAGTTCGCCCATGGGCAGGACGGCGCGTGCGTCGGCAATCGGCGTATCGGTCATGATCGGCTCCTCCCTTGTGAAGGCGCCCATGGTGGCGGCTGGCCGGTTCGCCGACAAACGATTAATCTGGCCCCTATGGCCCCATTCAATTTATACGTAGGTTATTCATGAGTCGGCTTCCCCCCCTGCTGTGGCTGCAGGCCTTCGAGACGGCGGCGCGCACCCTGAGCTTCACCGCCGCCGGCCAGGAGCTCGGCGTGACCCAGGCGGCGATCAGCCAGCGGGTGCGCCTGCTCGAGGATCGCCTGGGCCAGAAGCTGTTCGTGCGCCACCCGCGCAGCCTCAGCCTGACGCCGGCGGGGCAGGCCTGGCTGCCGTGCCTGCAGGACGGCTTCACGCGCCTGGCCGAGGGCACCGAGGAGGTCTTCGGCGGCGGCGGGGAGGCGCCGGTGACGCTGCGCACCACGCCGGTGATGCAGCAGTACTGGCTGGCGCCGCGCATCTGTGCCTTTCGCCGCGAGCATCCCGAAGTGGCGCTGAGGCTGATCAGCGCCATCTGGCCGGATGACTTCGGCGCCGAGGGCGCCGATCTCGAGATCCGCTACGGGCAGGGCAGCTGGCCGGGGATGGAGGCGGTTTCCCTGGGCCGGGAGACGATGCTGCCGGTGTGTGCCCCGGCGCTGGCCGGGCGCATCACCGCGCCGTCGGACCTGGCGGCGCACACCCTGCTGCACGCCGTGGGGTTCGAGGTGGGCTGGCCGGCCTGGCTGGAGGCGGTGGGGATGCCGACCCTGGCCTCGCGCTGCGCATCGCTGACCTGCGATACCCAGAGCATGTCGCTGTCGCTCGCGGCGCTGGGCGAGGGCGTGGCCCTGACCCATCAGCGGCTGGTGGAGGGGCGCGACGACCTGGTGGCGGCGCTCGACTGGCCGGTGGAGAGCGACGAGGGGTTCTGGCTGGTGCGCCCGGCCCGGCGCCAGCCGCGCCCGGAGGCCGAGCGGCTGTGGGCGTGGCTGGCGCAAGGGCTGGACGGCTAGTCGGTGATCTCGTCGGGCGGGGTGGTGGGCGCCACGTAGAGCGGCGCGGCCTCGGCATCGCCCCGGCAGGCGGCGAAGGCGGTGCCGGGGATTAGCCACCAGGTTTCGCTGTTCTGCATGCCGAGGTCGCGGGCCTGGCCAAGGTCGGCGCAGGCGATGGCCTCGTCGCGGTGCTGGGGCACCAGCATCCAGCGCTGGTCCGGCGCCGCCTCGAGCCAGGCGAAGGCGCGTGCGAACTGGTCGGCGTCCGGGGTGTGGTAGCCGAAGTGGACCATCGGCTGGCGCGCCTGGAGCAGGAACTCCTCGTCGAAGTCGGGCATCGCCAGCCAGGCCTCGGGACCGGTCTGCGCGACGATCGTCGCCATCAGGTCCCGGGGCGAGCGGGCGTGATCCATCAGCGCGTAGCCCCAGGTCGACCAGCTCAGCCAGAACACCGCCAGCCAGGCCGAAAGCATCACCAGGCCGCGGCGCGGACGCCCCCAGGCCAGCAGCCCTAGGGCGACGAGCCCGAGCAGGCTCCACCAGGTCCAGGGCACGACGCCGTGAGTCTCGGCCAGCTCGGCCAGGGCCGGCAGCCCCAGCCAGCCCAGCACGCCGGCGCCGAGGAAGATCACGCCGAACAGCACCAGCACGGCGCCGCCCAGCCACTGCAGCCGCGGCCGGCACAGCAGGCCCGCCAGCATCGGCGCCGAGGCCAGCACCAGCAGCGGCAGGGTCGGCAGCAGGTAGACGCCGCGCTTGCCCGGCGACAGCGAGAAGAAGGCGATGATCATCACCAGGCCGCCGAGGGGCAGCAGCACGCGGGCGTCCAGGCGCCTGCCGCGACGCCACCAGGCGGGTACCAGCCAGGGGAGCGCCAGCACCAGCGGCAGCCAGGCCCAGGGAATCACCTCGGCCAGGAAGTAGTACCAGGGCTTCAGGTGATGCCAGGAATCGGCATAGCGCTCGCCGGTCTGCTTGAACAGGAGGTTGTCGCGATAGGCCGTGAGCGCCGGGTCGTCGCTGAGGCTGGTGATGATCGCCATCGGGCCCACCCACAGCAGCACCACGCCGAGCAGCACGGCAAGCCCCAGGCCGAGATCGCGCCAGGTGGGGCGCGTCGCCTGGCCGCGCCAGGCCAGCAGCGCCCAGAGCGGCACCATCAGCAACGGCAGGAAGCCCACGCCCTTGGTCAGCACGCCCAGCCCCATGCCGGCGCAGCCGATCAGCCACCAGCGGCGGTCGGGGCCGAGCAGGGCATGGCGCATCAGGCCGTAGGCGCCGAGGGTGATGAAGCCGGTGACCAGCATGTCGATCTGGGCGGTGCGCGCCTGCAGGCCGAACTGGAAGCACGACAGCAGCGCCAGGCCGGCCAGCCAGGCCATGCGGCGGCCGTACAGGCGGCTCGACAGGTCCATGACCAGCGCGAGGGTCGCCAGGGCGCCGAGCAGTGAGGGCAGCAGGAAGCCCAGGCGCACCGAGCCCGTTAGCTGGATGCCGGCGGCGATGGCCCACATGAAGATCGGCGGCTTGTCCGGATAGGGTTCGCCGCCGCGGAAGGGAATCCAGAACTGCCCGGTCCTGAGCATCTCCAGGGCGTTGAGGGCGAAGCGCGGTTCGTCGGCGGGCCAGGGATCGCGCAGGCCGAGGCCCACGCCGAGGAAGATGGCGGCGAGGCCCAGCAGCCACCACCAGGAGAGGGACGGCAGACGGTGAAGATAGGCGGGGCGGGTCATGATTGATCGGCGGCGGCGTGTGGGGACTGGCGAGCCCGGCTGAAGCGGGTCTCGCGGCGGATCAGCATCAGGTTGCGGAAGTAGATGAACAGCCCGGCCCCCTGGCCGGCGATGAACACCGGATCGCGCCGGTAGAGGGCGTAGGCGAGCAGGGTGACGCCGCCGGCCAGGCTGAAGAACCAGAACGCCCTGGGCACGATGCTGCGCCGGGCGCGCTCGCTGGCCAGCCACTGGACCAGGAAGCGCGCGGAGAACAGCGCCTGACCGAGAAAGCCGACGGCCAGCCACAGCCATTCGGTGGTCATGAGGTTTCCTCCTGCGGCGTCGGGGTGTGGCGGCGGGCGGTCTCGAGCGTCGTCAGGCCGGCGGGCAGTTGCGAGCGATGGCGCAGCCACATCACGCCCAGCAGGTCGAGCAGCCCGGCCCACAGGCGATTGTTGAGGCCGTAGTGGGAGCGGCCGGCGCCCCGCGGGCGGTGGTTGACCGGCAGCGAGACGCAGCGCCCGCCCTGCGAAAGGATCAGCGCCGGCAGGAAGCGGTGCATGTGATCGAAGTAGGGCAGGGCCAGGAAGGCCCGGCGATGGATCACCTTGAGCCCGCAGCCGGTGTCCGGGGTGGCGTCCTTGAGCAGGGTGCCGCGCACGCGGTTGGCCACCTTCGATGACAGGCGCTTGGGCCAGTCGTCATGACGGGTGGTGCGATGCCCGGCCACCAGGCCGACGTCGCCCCGGCGGGCGCGCTCGATCAGCCGCGGCAGGTCGGCGGGATCGTTCTGGCCGTCGCCATCGAGGGTCGCCAGCCACTCGCCGCGGGCGCGGTGGGCGGCCTGCCACACCGAGGTGCTCTGCCCGGCGCTCTCGGCGTGGCGCAGCGGGCGCAGCCGCGAGTCCTCGGCGGCGCGGGCCTGGAGCATGGTCCAGCTGCCGTCGCGCGAGGCGTCGTCCACCACCAGCACCTCATGGTCGACGGCTGCCAGAGCGGCGGCGATCTCGTCGAGCAGGGCCGGCAGGTTGCCCACCTCGTCGCGCGCGGGAATGATTACGGAAACCAGCGGGACACTCACTTGGGTCGCTCTCCACCGTCGTTGGCCAGGGCCCGCTACGCTAGGTCAGCCAGCTTAACCGGGCCTTAAGCGGGAGTCAGACGGGTGGCGGAGAGGTGGCTAAGCGGCATGGCCGCAGGGCGCGCGACGTTCTCGCCTTGCGCAGTCGGTTAGCTTAAGCAAGGCTTAAGAAATCGCCCGGACAATGGCCGCACGAGTCGCGACCGGGACAAGCAAAGGAGAGGCGCATGCGCGTGCTGCTGGTGGAGGACGACCCGCTGCTGGGCGACGGCATCAAGACCGCGCTGCAGCGCGAGGGCTATGCCGTCGACTGGATGGACAACGGCCGCGAGGCCATGGCAGCGGCCCGCTACGACGACTTCTCGGTGATGGTGCTCGACCTGGGCCTGCCCGACGTCGACGGCATGAAGGTGCTCGAGTCGGTGCGCGGCCGCGGCTCTCTGCCGGTGCTGATCCTCACCGCCCGTGACGATATCGACTCGCGCCTGGCCGGGCTCGACGGCGGCGCCGACGACTACGTGCTCAAGCCCTTCGATCTCTCCGAGCTGCTGGCCCGTCTGCGGGTGGTGATGCGTCGCGCCGAGGGCCGGGCCTCGCAGTTCCTCGACGTGGGCGAGCTGCGCATCGACGAGGCCCGCCATCGGGTGATCTGGCAGGGCGAGGAGATTCCCCTGACGCGCCGCGAGTACGCGCTGCTGCTGGAGCTGGCGCGCCACGCCGATCGGGTGATGACCCGGCCGCGGCTGGAGAACCTCCTCTACGGCTGGGAGGAGGAAGTGGCCTCCAACGCCGTGGAGGTGCATATCCATCACCTGCGCAAGAAGTTCCACAAGGGCCTGATCACCACCATCCGGGGCGTCGGCTATCGGCTGAACGCCGGTGACGCATGAGGTCGATTCGCCGCTATCTGAGCCGCACCCTGGCGCTGGTCCTCGCCGGGGTGACTCTGCTCACCGTGACCGCCGCCTACCTGATCACCGCCCACGAGACCGAGGAAATCCTCGACGCTCAGCTCAGCCTGCAGAACCGGGTGGTGGCCAGCCTGATCGGTCCGAATGACTCCGAGGCCACCTATCGCCGGATCGCCGAGCGCATGAGCCATCCGAAGCGTCTCGCGAGCTTCTATCCGGATGGCGAGGCGCCGCTCGAGGCCTCCGGTCGGGTCGCGGCGCTCTATCATCACGAGGAGCGCGAGCTGTCGCTGGGTTTCTGGCACCGCGACGGCCGCCCATACCTGACCGGCGCGCCCTGGAGCGGGGCCGGGCCTTTCCCGCCGCCCGAGGAGGAGGGCTACGCCTGGGCCGAGTACGACGGCGGCCGCTGGCGGGTGTTCTCGATGTTCGACGAGGACAGCGAGCTGTGGATCCGCTCCGGGGTCAGCATCGAGTTCATGCACGAGCTCGAGCGCAAGGTGGCGCTCGGCAACCTGGTGCCGATGCTGCTGGCGCTGCCGCTGCTGCTGGTCGCCATGGGCTGGATCGTGCGCCGGGGGCTGATCCCGATCGGCACCCTGTCGCGGGAGGTGGCCGGCCGCGACGACCGCGACCTGGCCTTCATCGACGTCGGCGTGCCCCGCGAGCTGTCGGGGCTGCGCGAGGCGCTCAACGACTTCATCGCCCGCCTGCGCGAGACCCTCGAGCGCGAGCGGCGCTTCACCGCTGATGCCGCCCATGAGCTGCGCACGCCGCTAGCCGGGCTGAAGATCCACCTCGACAACGCCCGGGCCGGCGAGCGGGACTCGCTGGACAAGGCCTATCGTGGCGTGGAACGGCTGCAGCGGGTGGTCGAACAGCTGCTGGTGCTGGCGCGGCTGGACCGCCGCGAGGCCCGCGAGGCCCGCGACATCGATCTCTATCCACTGGTGCTCGAGCTGGTCGCCGAGCTGTGGCCCTGGGCCCAGGCCCGGCATCAGGAGATGACCCTGCACGGCGTTCAGGCGCTGTGGGTGCGTGCCGATCCGGTGGAGGCGGGCATCCTGATCCGCAACCTGCTGGACAACGCCCTGCGCTACACGCCGGAGCACGGCGAGGTGGCGATCACGCTCTCCGAGACCGCCGACAGCGCCGTGCTGGCGGTGCGCGACAGCGGCCTGGGCATTCCCGAGGAGGCGCTGGCCACCATCACCGAACGCTTCCGGCGCGCCGCGGACCAGCGCACCACCGGCAGCGGCCTGGGGCTGTCGATCGTCAAGCAGCTGGCCGAGCGCCAGCAGGCCGGGCTGACGCTGCGCAACTGCCATCCTCACGGCCTCGAGGCCGCGCTGCGCTGGCCGGCCCGGCCGCCGGCGCTCGCCCGCTCGCGGACGGACGCGGCGGAGCGCGATGATCAATCGGAGGGCGGCGAGCGCCAGGACAGCGGGTCGAGGCGGAAGTAGCGGCCGAGCAGGGCGTAGAGCTCGGGATAGGCGGCGTCCAGCGCCTCGGGGGCGGCGAAGAAATACTCGCAGCTCACCGCGAAGCACTCGCCGGGATGGCTTGCGGCGTAGTCGTCGATGGGCGTGGCCTCGCCGCGGGCGAGGTGTGCCTGGAGGTCGTCCCACACGGCGGTGAACACGCGATGCCAGTCCCGGGCGGCCATGTCGGCCGGCAGCGGCGGGAAACCGTCGGCGTCCAGCGAGTTGGCCATGTCGAGCTTGTGGGCCAGCTCGTGGATCACCACGTTGAAGCCGTCCAGCGCGCCGCTCGCCATCAGGTCCGGATAGGCGACCACCACCGGCCCCTGGTGGGAGGTCTCGCCGGCGCGCTCGTCGTCGTACTCGTGCATCACCCCGAACTCGTCCATCTCCTCCACCCGGCGATGAAAGGCGTCGGGCACGATCAGGATCTCGTGTAGCCCGGCGAAGGCCTCGCGGTGGGTGGCCTCGTCCCAGCCCAGGGTCAGCAGGCAGCCCTGGGCGGCGATGGCCAGCCGTGCCGGCACGTCGAAGTCGATCGACGCGTCGAGCTCGGGATGGCGGCTCAGCCGCTTGGCATGGGCAAAATGCCAGGCGCGGTGCCCGAGGCGCTCGGCGGCCTCGTCGGGCACCGCGGCAAGCAGCGGCAGCCGCGCCCGGGCCTCGTGCCACTCGGCCGCGGGGAAGGGATGGCGGGCCTCGAAGCGTGCCGCCCGCCAGCGCTTCAGGCGTTCCAGCACGGCCTCAGCCTTCGTCCGTGTCGCGGGCGCCGGATGGCCGGCCCCCTGACTTCCACGACCAGTCGCGCAGGCGCAGGTCGAACAGGTCCTGGCGGCGGTCCTTGAGGTTGGTCACCGAGCCCTCGTTGCGCACCACCTTGAGGCGGTTCAGGTCCAGGTCCGAGAACATGATCATCTCGGTGTTGGGCGTGGTCTCGGCCAGCACGGCGTCGTGGGGGAAGGAGAAGTCCGACGGCGAGAACACCGAGGACTGGGCGTACTGGATGTCGAGGTTCTCGATCGACGGCACGTTGCCGACGCTGCCGCACAGCACCACGTAGCACTCGTTCTCGATGGCCCGCGCCTGGGAGCAGTGGCGCACCCGCAGGTAGCCGTTCTTGGTGTCGGTCCAGAACGGCACGAACAGGATGTCCATGTCCTGCTCGGCCAGCAGCCGCGAGAGCTCGGGGAATTCCACGTCGTAGCAGATCTGGATGCCGACCCGGCCGGCATCGGTATCGAACACCTGCAGCTCGTCGCCGCCCTCGATCACCCAGTCGCGGCGCTCCTGGGGAGTGATGTGCAGCTTGGCCTGGCGCTCCACGGAGCCGTCGCGATGGCACAGGTAGGCGACGTTGTAGAGCCGGTCCTCCTCGCCGAACTCGATCATCGAGCCGGCCACGATGTTGATGTTGTAGGCCACGGCCATGCGCGAGAGCTCGGTCTTGAAGCGCTCGGTGAAGCCGGCCAGGAAGCGGATGGCGGCGATCTGGTCCTGCTGGGCGGCGCGATCCTGCAGGCCCATCAGCGGGGCGTTGAACAGTTCGGGGAAGACCGCGAAGTCGCTCTGGTAGTCGGCCAGGGCGTCGACGAAGTACTCGACCTGCTGCAGCACCGCCTCGACCGAGTCGAACTCGCGCATCTGCCACTGCACGGCGCCGACCCGCACCTGGGTGCGGCGGCTCTCCAGCACCCGCTCGGCGGGCTCGAAGAGGATGTTGTTCCACTCCAGCAGGGTCGCGTAGCCCTGCGACTTCTCGTCCTCGGGCAGGTACTTGCGCAGCAGGCGCTTGACCTGGAAGTCGTTGGCCAGCTGGAACGACAGGATGGGGTCGTGGATCTCCTTGCGCGCCACCTTGTCGATGTACTCGGCGGGCGAGAGCTCGTCGGCGTACTGGTGGTACTGGGGGATGCGACCGCCGGCGAGGATCGCCCGCAGATTCATCGAGCGGCACAGGTCCTTGCGCGCCTCGTAGAGCCGCCGGCCCAGGCGATAGCCGCGATAGTCCGGGTGGATCAGCACGTCGAGGCCGTACATGGCGTCGCCCTCGTCATCGTTGAGGATGATCTCGCGCTGGCCGATCAGGTCATCGTACTGGTGGGGGTTGGAGAAGTCGTCGTAGTCGACCTGCACGGTCAGGGCCACGCCGACCAGCCGGCCGTCGTCCTCGATGGCGATCTGGCCGTCCGGAAACTCCTCGATCAGCTTGTCGATGGTGTGTTCGGGCCAGGCGCCGCCGATGTCGTGGTAGACGGCGTCCATCAGCGTCTTGAGCTGCGGGTAGTCGTCCTGCGTCAGGTTGCGCAGATTGAGGTGCAGATCATCGAGGGACATGCCGCGGGCTCTCCGGTCGGGGAACGAAAGCCGCAGTTTAGCAGCCTCTTGCCCTCGGGCCGACAGGCGTTGCGGGGATACTGGGCGCTACTCTTGCCCTGCGCGAGAATCGCCTCACCCTTGGCATACCCCCCTCTACGAACCGCCTCTCGGCTCCAGAGCTCGTGTTCCGCCGTGTCAGCGCAGCTGGCTGTCCTTGCTGCCGCGGCGATTGAAGCCGCCGCCAGGGCCCTGGCGCCTGTCGCGCTCGGCCTGGCAGGCGAGGCACAGCCGCACGCCGGGCACCGCCTGGCGCCGTGCCTCGGGGATCGGGTCGCCGCATTCCTCGCATTCGTGGGCGCTCTCGCCGCGGGGAATCGAGCGCCGGGCGCGCTCCAGCTCGTCCTGCACGCTGTCGTCTATCTGCTGCTGGACGTCGCCGTCCTTCGACCAGCCTCCGGCCATCTCCGCCGTTCTCCGTGGTTGTTGTGGTGTTGTGGTTTCATCCTAGGGCCTGTGCGGGCCTTGTCCAGGGCGCCCGGCCGGGATCGACTAGCCCGTGTGCCGCGCCCCCTCGCGGCTGACCAGCGGCCGCGTCAGGGTCTGGGCCATCACCACGCCGGCGAGAATCAGGGCGCCGCCCAGGAAGTGGAAGGCGGACACGGTCTCGCCCAGCGCGAGCATGGCGATGATGGCGCTGAACAGCGGCATCAGGTTGATGAAGATGCTCGAGCGGTTGGCACCGATGCGGCGGATGGCGTGCATCCACAGGTAGGTGGTGACGATGGAGGCGGGAATGCCGGCGTAGGCGATCAGGCCGATGTTGTCGGCGCTGACCGGCGTCATCGGCCCCGCCAGATAGGGCGGCAGCAGCAGCAGCACGGCGAAGACCACCTGGGCGTAGAGCAGCACCCAGGGCGGCAGGTCGAGCGTCCAGCGCTTGAGCATCACGCCGTAGAGGGCGTAGCAGGTCGCGGCCATCACCATCAGGGCGTCGCCGGTGGCGACCCTCAGATCGAGCAGCGACAGCGGGTCGCCCTGGCCCAGCAGCACGCTCACGCCAACGAGCGCCAGCACACCGCCGGCCACGCCGCCGAGGCTCGGCGGCTCGCGCAGGATCAGGGCGCTGAGCAGCACCGTGATCAGCGGCACCATGGCGGCCAGGATGCCCATGTTGGTGGCCGAGGTGGTCTCGGCGGCCACGTAGGCCAGCCCCTGCCACAGCCCCATGCCCAGCAGGCCCAGCGTCGCCAGCTTCGGCCACTCGCGGCGGATGGTGGCGCGATGGCGCCAGGCGGCGGGGGCGACGAAGGGTGTCATCACCGCCAGCGCCAGCAGCCAGCGCAGGAAGGCGATGCTGCTGGGGGCGATGGCGCCGACGGTGAGCTGATTGATGGTCATGTTGCCCGACCAGATCAGCACGGCGCCGAGCGGCAGCAAGAAGACGAACGGTGACATGGCATCCTCGCGTCGATGAAGGGGCGGTCGTGAGCGGCCTGAAGATGAGCCCTCGATGATAAGGTCGTCGACGGCAGGGGGCCAGACGCGAGCCGCCCCCTGGGGCGGACACCGCGGTGCGGCGTTGGCCCAGGGGGCGGCGTCGGAGGATGAGCGGCTTCAGCGCAGGGCGCGTAGCTCGCCGTTCAGCGCCTTGATGATGGTGAAGCACATCAGAACCATCACCACCGAGAACGGGATCGCGGTGGCCGTGACCCCGGCCTGCAGCGCCGAGAGCCCGCCGCCGATCAGCAGCACGATGGCGATCAGGCCTTCCACCGTGGCCCAGAACATGCGCTGGGGGCGCGGCGCGTCGATCTTGCCGCCGGCGGTGATGGTGTCGATCACCAGCGAGCCGGAGTCCGACGAGGTGACGAAGAAGATCAGCGCCAGGATGATGCCCAGGGTCGACATCAGGCCCGACAGCGGCAGCTCGTTGAGCATGCCGAACAGCGACAGCTCGGGGTTGTAGTTGTCGATCACGTATTCCTTGACCAGGCTGCCGGCCGGGTTGGAGTAGAGCTGATCGAGGGCCGTGGCGCCGAACACGCCCATCCAGATGAAGATGAACAGGCTCGGGATCAGCAGCACGCAGATCACGAACTCGCGCACCGTGCGGCCCCGGGAGACGCGGGCGATGAACATGCCGACGAAGGGCGCCCAGCTGACCCACCAGGCCCAGTAGAAGATGGTCCAGGACTGGCGAAAGGCGTCGTCCTCGCGGCCGAACGGCGCCGACAGCGGGAGGAACTCCGTCACGTAGGTCTCGAGGCCGTTCCAGAAGCCGGTGAGCGAGGCCAGGGTCGGGCCGGCGAAGAGCACGAAGAAGAAGAACAGCACGGCCATGCCCATGTTGATCTCGGAGAGCCGCTTCACGCCGCCGTCCAGGCCACGCCACACCGACACCAGCGCCACCGCGGTGACGGCCACGATGACGATCACCTGGGTGGTGATGCTGACCTCGAGGCCGAAGACGAAGTTCATGCCGGCGTTGGCCTGCTGGGCGCCGAGGCCGAGCGAGGTGGCCAGGCCGAACAGGGTGGAGAACACCGCCAGGATGTCGATCAGGTGACCCGGCCAGCCCCATACGCGGTCGCCCAGGATCGGGAAGAAGGCCGAGCGTATCGAGAAGGGCAGGCCCTTGTTGTAAGTGAAGATCGACAGCGCCAGTGCCATGACCACGTAGACGGCCCAGCCGTGGATGCCCCAGTGCAGGTAGGTGCCGGCCAGGCCCATGGCGGTGGCGTCGGCGATGGCGTCCGGATTCAGGGTGCCGTCGGCGCCGAAGGGCGAGGGGGTGCCCAGCGGCGAGGAGACGTTGGCGTGGTAGACCGGTTCCAGCACGCCGAAGAACAGCAGCCCGATGCCGATGCCGGCGGCGAACAGCATCGCGAACCAGGAGAGATAGCCGTACTCCGGCGTGGCCTCGGGCCCGCCCAGGCGGACCTTGCCGTAGGGCAGCACCACCAGCGCCAGGCTGAAGACGATGAAGCCGTCCACCACGAGCATGAAGTAGCTGTCGAGGGTGCCGGTGGAGAAGCTGACGATGGACTGGAAGAGGCTGCCGGCTCGCTCGGGAAACAGCAGGGTGAGGACGATGAAGGCGATCGAGGCCAGCGCCGAGATGGCGAAGACCCGGTTGTGGATATCGAAGCCGATGGGGCCGAGGTTACCCTCGATATTGTCCTGGCCGACGGTATAGTCCGTCTGCATGTCGTCCGACACCGGAGGGGGAGCCGGCTCGCTTGGTGTACTCATGAAGGTTGCTCCTGTAGATGGAAACACATTGGCCGCGTGAGTCTCTCACAAGTCAGCTGTTGCATGAGCACGGACAGGCGATGCGACGACGGCGCCCTGCCATGGCGGAAAGGCTGGGTTCACGGCGTCAATATGAGCACTCAACACAACGGTCCCCCAGGAGCTGTCCATCACGCGAAGATCAGCACCGGGGGGAGTCGCCTATGAGTCGTGGACGGATCAGGGAAGGCGGCGCAGCTCTCCGTTCAACGCCTTGATGATGGTATAGCACATCAGCGTCATCACCACCGAGAAGGAGGCGCGGTGGCCGTGACGCCGGCCTGGCGCGCCTCTGCGCGACGCCAAGCGGGCCTTCGTGGCCTGGATGATGGCCAGCTGAACCTGTTCGGGCCCGGTGCCGCCCCGGAAATGAAAAACCCCGGCCGTGGCCGGGGTTTGGGGGCATTCGCCTTCCCTGGTCAGCGCGACCCTCAGTCCTCGGGGTCGTTGGCAGAATCCACGCCGCCTTCGGTCGTCATGTCGTCGTCGACGCTGCCCTCGGTATGAGTGTCGGCCTCCTGCGAGGGATCGTTGGCGCTATCCGTGCCCCCCTCTTCAACGATGGCTTCGTCGCTCATGGCGCCGTCGTGACCTTCCATGGTGCCTTGCTCCACGTCATTGGCGCTGTCGACGCCGTTGTCGGGAGCCATCTCATGTTCCTCGTGATGCGCCGCCAGAGCGGAGCCTGAGAGCATCATCAGTGCGCTAAGGGTGATGGCAGCAGTCGCGTTACGTTTCATGGTGCACCTCTCGTCCTTTATGGGCGTGGTAGGCATCCGTGCGTTTCATCGAATGCTATACAAAACCTATTCAAAAAATGGTTAATGCGCAAGGCTCGTGTGGAAAAACTTCGGCGTCGGAGCGTCGGAACTTCGGCATGGCCGGGGTTCCAGGGACGATGCAGAGGGCGTGCGGCGGGTCAGGACAGGGCGGCCACAGCGGCCTTGGCGACCTGCACGTCCTGGTCGGGCTTGACGCCGGAGATGCCGACGCTACCGGCGACCTGGCCGTCGACGAGCACCGGCACGCCGCCGGCCAGCAGCGCCTGCATCGGCGCGGTGACGAAGGCGGTGCGGCCGTTGTTGATCATGTCCTCGAAGGCCTGGGTTTCCTTGCGGCCGATGGCGGCGTTGCGCGCCTTCTCGGTGGCGACGCCGGCGCTGAAGGGCGGTGCGCCGTCCATGCGGCGCAGGCCGAGCAGATGGCCGCCGTCGTCGGCCACGGCGATGGTCACGGCCCAGCCGTTGGCCTCGGCTTCCTTCTGGCCCGCGTCGAGCAGGGCGTTGACGTCGTCAAGGGTCAGTACAGCTTTGGTTTGCATGGTAATTTCCTCTTCTCGATGACTGCTTGCAAGTGAGACTCGCCGAATCGCGCCGATCACGCCAGCGCCTCGTCCACGATCTCGATCCAGTGCCGTACCGGCGTTCTGCCGGCACCGTTCAGATGTGTCTGGCAGCTGAAGGAATGAGCGCGCGTCACGATCACGCCAGCGCCTCGTCCACGATCTCGATCCAGTGCCGTACCGGCGTTCTGCCGGCACCGTTCAGATGGGTCTGGCAGCTGAAGGATTGAGCGCGCGTCACGATCACGCCAGCGCCTCGTCCACGATCTCGATCCAGTGCCGTACCGGCGTTCTGCCGGCACCGTTCAGGTGGGTCTGGCAGTTGAAGGAATGAGCGCGCGTCACGATCACGCCAGCGCCTCGTCCACGATTTCGATCCAGTGCCGTACCGGCGTTCTGCCGGCACCGTTCAGATGTGTCTGGCAGCTGAAGGAATGAGCGCGCGTCACGATCACGCCAGCGCCTCGTCCACGATTTCGATCCAGTGCCGTACCGGCGTTCTGCCGGCGCCGTTCAGGTGGGTCTGGCAACCGATGTTGGCGGTCACGATCACCTCCGGATCGCCGGCCTCCAGGGCGTCGAGCTTGTTGTCGCGCAGTTCGGTGGCGAGCTCGGGCTGGGTCACCGAGTAGGTGCCGGCCGAGCCGCAGCACAGGTGCGCGTCCTGCACCGGGGTCAGCGAGAAGCCGAGCCTGGCCAGCACGGTATCGACGCTGCCGCCGAGCTTCTGGGCGTGCTGCAGGGTGCAGGGGCAATGGAAGGCCAGGCGCTTGTGCTCGCGCAGCGTCAGCGGCTCCAGGTCCTCGTCGCGCAGGATCTCCACCAGGTCCTTGGCCAGGGCGCTGATGCGCGCGGCCTTGTCGGCGTAGTCCGGGTCGTCGGCCAGCACCTCGCCGTATTCCTTGACCATGGCGCCGCAGCCGCTGGCGGTCTGCACGATGGCTTCCACCCCGGCCTCGCCCTCCTTGTCGATATGGGGCCACCAGGCGTCGATGTTGGCGCGCATCCGCGCGCGGCCGGCGTCCTGGGCGTTGAGGTGGTAGTCGATGGCGCCGCAGCAGCCGGCCTCCGGCGCCGGGGTCAGGCCGATGCCGAGGCGGTCGAGCACCCGGGCGGTGGCGGCGTTGGTGTTGGGCGAGAGCCCCGGCTGCACGCAGCCCTCGAGGATCAGCATCTGGCGCTCGTGGCGGCGGCCCTCGGGGCGGCTGCCGGCATCCACCGGCGCCGGCGGCATCTTGTCGCGCAGCGTGCCGGGCACCAGCGGGCGGAAGGTCTGGCCGAGCTTGAGCAGCGCCTGGAAGCGGGCCGGCTCGACCAGCGCCTTGCGCAGGCCGAAGCGCAGGGCGCGCTCGGCGGCGGGCCGCGGCGCCCGGCGCTCGATCTCGGCGCGGCCGATGTCGAGCAGCTTGTGGTATTCCACGCCGGACGGGCAGGTGGTCTCGCAGTTGCGGCAGGTCAGGCAGCGGTCCAGGTGCAGCCGGGTCTCCTCGGTGACGACGTCGTCCTCGGGGTTCTCCAGCATCTGCTTCATCAGGTAGATGCGTCCGCGGGGGCCGTCGCGCTCGTCGCCCAGCAGCTGGTAGGTCGGGCAGGTGGCGTTGCAGAAGCCGCAGTGCACGCAGGTGCGCAGCACCCGCTCGGCCTCGCGGATGTGCGGCTGTTCGAGATCCTGTTCGGTGAAGTGCGTCTGCATGTCAGAGCTCCGCGTAGAGTCGGCCCGGATTGAAGATGCCCTTCGGGTCCAGCTCGGCCTTGAGGCGGCGGTGGTACTTGAACATCACCTCGGGCAGCGGGGTGAAGGGCTCGGCGGCGCCCGGCGTCAGGCAGGTGGCGTGTCCGCCGGCGGCGGCGCAGGCCTCGCGCAGGGCCTCGGCGGGCAGCTCGGTCCTGAGCCAGCGCTGGGCGCCGGCCCAGTCGTGGAGCATGGCCTGCTCGTCGAGGCCGTCGGCCTCGAGCCGGGCGCGCTGGGGCAGCGAGATGCGCCACAGCGGGCGCTCGTCATCGCCGGCGAAGAGCGGCAAGCGCTGCTCGCGCAGGTCGTCCCAGAAGCCGGGATCGAGGTCCTCGCCGCCGAGGCGCTCTCGGGTGGCGGCCACCGAGCCCGGGCCGCCTTCGAGGCGCAGGTGCAGGCCGCCGTCCTGCCAGGCGGCGGCGGTCAGCGGCAGCGGGTGGCGGCCCCATTCGGCGAGGCGTTCGCGGGCCTCGTCGAGCGGCATCTCGAGGCGCAGCCCGTGGCGGGCGGAGGGGCGCGGCAGCACCTTGAGCGTGACCTCGGTGAGCAGCCCCAGGCCGCCCTGGGCGCCGACCATCAGCCGTGACAGGTCGTAGCCGGCGACGTTCTTCATCACCTCGCCGCCGAAGCGCTGTTCTTCGCCGGTGTGGGTGATCACCCGGGCGCCGAGCACGAAGTCGCGCACGGCGCCGGCCCAGGGGCGGCGCGGGCCGGAGAGCCCGGCGGCGACCGTGCCGCCGACGGTGGCGGCGTCGCCGAAGTGGGGCGGCTCGAAGGGCAGCATCTGGCCGTTCTCGGCCAGCGCCGCTTCCAGCTGGGCCAGCGGCGTGCCGGCGCGCACCGAGACGATCAGCTCCACCGGGTCGTAGCCGGTGATGCCGCGATGCTCGTGGGTGGAGAGCGTCTCGCCCTCCACGGGCCGACCATAGAAGGCCTTGGTGTCACCGCCGACGATGCGCAGCGCCGTGCCCGCGGCGTTGGCCTGGCGGACGCGCTCGCCCAGCTCGGTGCTGATGTCCCGGTCCTGCCGGGATGTGGATGTGGCCATGATCATTCCTCAAAAACGGGGCAGCTCGGGGTGCGGCAGCTCGCCGCCGTGCACGTGCATGGCGCCGAACTCGGCGCAGCGCGCCAGGGTCGGGATGTTCTTGCCCGGGTTGAGCAGGCCCTCGGGGTCGAAGGCCGCCTTCACCGCGTGGAAGGTGGTCAGCTCGTCGCTGCCGAACTGGGCGCACATCTGGTTGATCTTCTCGCGGCCCACGCCGTGCTCGCCGGTGATCGAGCCGCCGGCTTCCACGCACAGTTCGAGGATCTTGCCGCCCAGCGCCTCGGCCTGCTCGAGCTCGCCCTCGCGGTTGGCATCGAACAGGATCAGCGGGTGCATGTTGCCGTCGCCGGCGTGGAAGACGTTGGCGACCTTCAGCCCGTAGGCCTCGGACAGGTCGGCGATGCCCTGCAGCACGCGGGGCAGCTCGCGGCGCGGGATGGTGCCGTCCATGCAGTAGTAGTCCGGCGACATGCGGCCCACCGCGGGGAAGGCGTTCTTGCGCCCGGCCCAGAAGCGCGCGCGCTCGGCCTCGTCGCGGGCCTGCTGGATGTCGGTGGCGCCGGCCTTCTCGAGCACCTCGCGGACCCGCTCGACGTCGTCGTCGACGTCGGCCTCCACGCCGTCCAGCTCGCACAGCAGGATGGCCTCGGCCTCGACCGGATAGCCGGCGTGGATGAAGTCCTCGGCGGCGCGGATCGCCAGGTTGTCCATCATCTCCAGCCCGCCGGGAATGATGCCGGCGGCGATGATGTCGCCCACGGCGCGGCCGGCCTTGCCCACGTCGTCGAAGCTGGCCATCAGCACCTTGGTGGTCTCGGGCTTGGGCAGCAGCTTGACGGTGATCTCGGTCACCACGCCGAGCATGCCCTCCGAGCCGTTGAACAGCGCCAGCAGGTCGAAGCCCGGGGCGTCCAGCGCCTCGCTGCCGAGGGTCATGCGCTCGCCCTCGATGGTGATGATCTCGACCTTCATCACGTTGTGCACGGTCAGGCCATACTTGAGGCAGTGCACGCCGCCGGCGTTCTCCGCCACGTTGCCGCCGATCGAGCAGGCGATCTGGGAGGAGGGGTCCGGCGCGTAGTAGAGGCCATAGGGCGCGGCGGCCTCGGAGATGGCCAGGTTGCGCACGCCGGGCTGGACGCGGGCGATGCGGGCATCCGGGTCGACCTCGAGGATCCTGCTGAAGCGCGACATCACCAGCAGCACGCCCTGCTCCAGCGGCAGGGCGCCGCCGGAGAGGCCGGTGCCGGCGCCGCGGGTGACCACCGGCACGCCCAGTGCCCGGCAGCCCTTGAGCAGCGCCTCGACCTGATCGAGGGTCTCCGGCAGGGCCACCAGCATGGGCATGACGCGGTAGGCGGCCAGGCCGTCGCATTCGAAGGGATGCAGGTCTTCCTCGCGATGGAGCAGCGTCAGGCCGGGGACGGCCTGCTGCAGGCTGGCGAGCACCTCCGCCTTGTCCCGGCGGGGCAGCTCGCCATCGAGTCGTGCGTCGTAGTGGATATTCATGACGGCTCCGGCGGATGAGGCAGCGATGGCATGATAGCGATCAGAACACGCCTCGTGCGTTTACAGAAATATTTTCCATACCATTCCCTGTTCACGCTCAGGGGACCGCGAGCGCGCGTGGCCGCGAGGGCGCCAAGGAATGCCTGATAGCAGAACGATACGACCCCGGGGGCGCGGGTGGCTACGCTGGGTCATTGGTCATACCAATTGGCGCCAGCGGTGGAGTCGCAGGTTTCCGCCAATGTTCATGGACAATCAAGGGCTTAGTGAAAGGCGCCTGTCGGTTGCCCGGCCAGGCGCCCGAGGCTCGTTAGACTAATGAACGAGCCGTTCCGGTGACCGCCCGCGGCATGGGCCGCGGGCGATCGCCGGCTCAGCCGAGGGCCAGCAGCGGGTCGGCGATGCTCCACGCCTGGATGGCGATCAGGCCGATCAGGCCCGCGGCCAGGACGTAGTAGATCGTCGGCAGGATGGTCTTGCGGATGGTGATCCCCTCGCGGCCGAGCAGGCCCACGGTGGCCGAGGCGGCGACCACGTTATGGATGGCGATCATGTTGCCGGCGGCGGCGCCGACGGCCTGCAGGGCCACCATCATGGCGGTGGAAACGCCGAGCTGCTGGGCCACGTTGAACTGGAAGTCCGACAGCATCAGGTTGGACACGGTGTTGGAGCCGGCGATGAAGGCCCCCAGCGCGCCCACGGCGGGGGCGAACAGCGGATAGATGCCGCCGACGCCGTCGGCCACCAGGCTCGCCATGGCCACCGGCATCGAGACCAGATCGGCGGTGTTGACGCCGGAGTTGATCAGGATGCGCACCATGGGAATGGTGAACACCAGCACGAAACCGGCACCGGCCAGGGTCCGGGTGGACTCGCCGAAGGCGGCGCGCAGCTCGCCGAGGCGCATGCGATGCAGCAGCGCGGTGAGCAGCACGACCGCCACCAGGATGCCGCCGGGCAGGTAGAGCGGCTGGATGCTGCCGGACACGCCGGCTTCGCCGAGGATGTTGCTCCAGCCGAGGCTGACCGAGGTCAGCGCGTCCTTCAGCGGGTCGATGGTGCGCGAGGCGACCAGCAGCACGGCCAGCAGCACGTAGGGCAGCCAGCCCATGGCGGTGGAGATGGGCGTCTTGCCGACCACCTCGTCGGTCTTGATGACCAGCTTGCCGATCCAGTGGTCGGGCCAGGCGTTGGATTCCGGGAAGTCCCAGCTCTCCTTGGGAATCAGGAAACCGCGGCGGGCGGCCGGCACGACGATGGCCAGGCCGACCATGGCACCGATCATCGACGGGAACTCCGGCCCTAGCAGCACGCCGGCCAGCGCATAGGGCACCACGAAGCTGATGCCGGCGAACAGCGCGAAGGGTGCGATGGCCAGGCCTTCCTTCCAGGAGCGGTTGGCGCCGAAGAAGCGCACCATCACGGCGACCATCAGCAGCGGCATGAACATGCCGACCAGGGCGTGGATGATCGCGACCTGGCCGGCCACCAGGTGGAAGTATTCGAGCCAGCTGGCGCCGCCGGCCTCCAGGGTCGCGCTGATGCCGCTCTTGTCCAGGCCGCCCGAGACGCCGACCACGATCGGCGTGCCCACGGCACCGAAGGAGACCGGGGTGGACTGGATCATCATGCCGACGACCACGGCCGCCAGCGCCGGGAAGCCGAGCGCCACCATCAGCGGGGCGGCCACCGCGGCCGGCGTGCCGAAGCCCGAGGCGCCCTCGATGAAGCAGCCGAACAGCCAGGCGACGATGATGGCCTGGACGCGACGGTCCGGGCTGATGCCCGAGAAGCCGTTGCGGATGGCGGTGATGCCGCCGGAATGCTTGAGCGTGTTGAGCAGCAGGATGGCGCCGAAGATGATCCACAGGATCGCCACCGTCAGCATCAGGCCCTGCAGGGTCGAGGCCAGCACCCGGGTGGCGGTCATGTTCCAGGCGAACAGGGCGATGACGGCGGTCACGGCGAAGACGATCGGCATGGCGACCCGTGCCGCCATGCGCAGACCGATCAGCAGGATCCCCGCCAGCAGCAGGGGAGTGAAGGCCAGTAGCGCCAGTAGTGATTCGTGCATGGATGAGGTCCCTCATCGATGATGGTGTTGTTGTAGGCCGCGCGAGGGCGACGATCCGCGGAACCTTACGACCGGCGGCACGGATTGACCATCCAGGGTAAATTGGTATTACCATAGGTTCGGGAGCGAGAAACTCGTGCTGGTTTCACGAAAGCTTTTTTTGATCAATGGGTTAACGCTCAGAGGGATGAAGGCGAACGACCGTTGGACGGCGCGATGCTTCGACCAATAGACAACGGCCGACGAGTCGCCCGCGGCGTGCGGGAAGGGCGTCGGCCTGTCATCATCGGGCTTTACCCCAGCGACAAGGAGTTGGTATGACACGCGAGCTCTATGATCTGTGCGGCATCGACGAACGGCTGCGGTTCTCGCCCTATTGCTGGCGCGCCCGGTACGCCCTGGCCCATAAAGGGCTCGATGTCCAGACGCGGCCCTGGCGATTCAGCGAAAAGGAGGCCCTGGCGTTCTCGGGTCAGGGGCAGGTGCCGGTGCTGGTCGATGGCGATGAGGTCGTCCATGACAGCTATGAGATCATGCGTTATCTGGATCGCGCCTATCCCGAGTCGCCGTTGCTCGGTGAGGGAGCGGCCGAGGCCCGTGCCCGCTTCTTCAAGCACTACGCCGAGCGTTCCCTGGCGCCGGCGATCCTTCGCACCGTCGTCATGGACCTGTTCAACGCCATTCACCCCGATGATCGCGCCTACTTCCGCGAGACCCGCGAGGCACGTCTGGGATGCAGCTTCGAGGAGTTCCACTCACCGGCCAAGGGGCTCTCGCAGCTCGACACCGCCCTGGCGCCGCTGCGCGGGCGCCTGGAAGAAGCCGACTTCCTGGACGGCGATGCCCCGGGGGGCGCCGACTATCTGGTGTTCGGCTTCTTCATGTGGGCGCACTGCGTCTCCAGCGCCGATCTGGTCTCCAACGCCGACCCGGTCTATGCCTGGCGCGAGCGCATGCTCGACCTGTACGACGGGCTGGGCCGCGAGGCGCTGCGAGTCACCGATATCGAGGGCGCCTATCGCTGAGGGAGAGAGCCGAGCGTGGCCCGCTCGGGTGCCGCCCGGCAAGCAAGGCCCGATGGGCAAGGCGCGACGAGGATGAAAAACGCCTATGTTGCAGTGCACAAAATCGCCTGCTATGTTGCAGTGCAACACGGGCCTTCGCCCGCTGTTCATCCCAATCGGAGGTGGAGCATGACCCAGGCAGCGACCGCCAAGACCGGCGAACAGTTCGACACCCTCTTCATGACCCCGATGCGCGCCTATGGCGCCCTCAACCTCGAGACCGCCGAGAAGCTGGTGGCGACCCAGTTCGGCATCGCCGAATCGTTCTCCGAGGCGACGCTGGCCCAGGCCCGCGACTGGCTGTCGGTGAAGAGCGCCGAGGACGTCCAGAAGACGCTGGAAGGGCAGCAGCAGGCCATGCAGTCGCTCGGCGACCGACTGAAGTCCGACGCCGAGACCCTGTTGAGCCTGGGTCAGGACTACGCCCAGAAGAGCCAGAAGCTGGCCGAGCAGCAGTTCAAGGCGCTCGGCTCGCAGTAACCGATCATTCGCGGCTTTCGGCCGGCCTCGATGCCTGTCGGACGCCGGTCGAACCAGTAGGCCCTGCCGGGCCGTTGGGGCCATCGCCATGCGATGGCCCTTTTTCGTGCCCGAACGCTTTGTGTTTGAAGCGGTGGGCGGGCCGGGCAAAGGCTCAGCCGTGCTCGGTGCCGAGCAGGCGCACGACCTCGTCGTCGCTGATCTGGCCGAAATCGGCGAAGAACCGGCCGACGGCGCCGAAGCTGGCCGGGGCCTCCAGGCAGATCACCTCGTCGGCCAGCGCCTCCAGTCGGGCCACGGTCTCGGGCGGGGCGGCGCCCAGGGCGGCGATCAGCCGCGCCGGGTGGCGGTGCTTCAGGGTCTCCAGCGCCATGGCCATGGTGGCGCCGGTGGCGCTGCCGTCGTCGACCACCACCACCACGCGCCCCGCCGGATCGATGGGCGCGCGCACCGGGGTGTAGCGTCGCCGGCGGTCGGCCAGCCGCGCCTGCTGGGCCTCGATCTCGCTGGCGATCTGCCGCTCGTCGTAGTGGGCGGCCGCCGGCTCCAGCCTCACGCGTTCTTCTTCTCCCACCGCGCCGATGGCGTACTCCGGTTGGCCCGGCGCGCCGAGCTTGCGTACCAGCACCACGTCCAGATCGCCCTCCAGCGCATCGGCGATCAGCCGCCCCATGGGCACGCCGCCACGGGGGATGGCGAGGACCAGGGGGCGTTGTTGCCTCAGGGGCGCGAGCCGATGGGCCAGCTGTTCGGCGGCATCCCGACGGTCACGAAACATGGCGGCCTCCGCTATCGCCTGCATGGCTCGAGTCTAGTTCAGTCGACGGGCATTCGCGGCCAAGGTCTGGTTGATTGTATACAGTTTTAGTAGCTATGGTATTTCTCGATACCGATCAATGTGTATCCATATGCCGGGAGCCAACCTGCCGGCGCGACGCTGACGGCTGAACGCACAACAACACCACACCGAAGGCCGAGACCATGCAGAGCAATGCCAACAACACCTCGCTATTCGACTTCCACGGCAGGCCGCGCCTGCTCAAGGCGCTGCCGATCTCCCTGCAGCACGTGCTGGCGATGATCGCCGGCGTCATCACCCCACCGATCATCATCGCCGGCGTGGTTGGCGCCACCCCGGCGGAGAAGCTGCAGCTGATCCAGATCGCGGTGCTGGCCTCCGGGGTCTGCACCCTGTTCCACCTCTACGGGGTGTGGAAGTTCGGCGCCCGGCTGCCGGCGATCTTCGGCGTGGGCTTCGCCTACGTGCCGACGCTGATCGCCGTGGGCGGCCAGTTCGGCATCGAGGGCATCCTCGGCGCCCAGCTGATCGGCGGCATCACCATGATGGTGGTGGGCTACTTCATCCAGTACATCCGCCACCTCTTCCCGCCGGTGGTGGCGGGCACCGTGGTGCTGGTGATCGGGCTGTCGCTGTACGACATCGCCATCCGCTACATCGCCGGCAGCGGCAACGTCGACGCACCGCAGTTCGGCGAGCTGAAGAACTGGGGCGTGGGCGCGCTGACCCTGGTGACGGTGCTGCTGGCCTCCCAGTTCGGCCGCGGCGTGGTCAAGCTGTCGGCGATCATCGTCGGCCTCCTGGTCGGTTACCTGGTCGCACTGCCGCTGGGCATGGTCGACTTCGGCCCGGTGGAAACCGCCGCCTGGATCGCCGTGCCGACGCCGATGCCGTTCGAGATGGAGTTCCACTCCGCTGCCATCGTCTCGCTGGTGGTGATCTGCGTGATCAACTCGGTGCAGACCATCGGCGACCTCTCGGCGACCAGCGTGGCCGGCATGAATCGCGAGCTGAAGACCCGGGAGCTGACCGGCGGCCTGCTCGGCAACGGCCTGACCACCGCCGCCAGCGCCTTCTTCGGCGCCCTGCCGACCTCCACCTTCAGCCAGAACGTGGGCATCGTGGCCATGACCAGGGTGATCAGCCGAGTCGTGCTGGCCATCGCCGGCGCCTTCATGCTGCTGGCCGGCTTCAGTCCCAAGTTCGGTGCCCTGATGACCACCATCCCCTACCCGGTGCTGGGCGGCGCCACCATCACGGTGTTCGGGATGATCACCATGACCGGCATCCAGCTGCTGACCAAGGACGAGATGTCGGCCCGCAACATGACCATCGTCGGGCTCGCCCTGGCGCTGAGCCTGGGCATCGCCGCGGTGCCTTCGGCCATCGCCGAGTTCCCGCAGACCCTGCAGAACGTGATCGGCGGGGCGCCGATCGTGGTCGCGGCGATCACCGCCTTCGTGCTCAACCTGGTACTGCCGCGCACCACCCTGGCCGACGAGGCCCGGGAGCGCGAGGCCATCGCCGAGGCGGATGCCGCCGCCGAGCAGGCCGCCCGTGGCGAGCCCCGGGTGGACGGCGGGCGCGTCGCCTCCGGCGCCCGCGACTGACGTTTTCACGCATCCGCCGGCACGAGAAAGGCGCCGCCGGGGTTCCGGCGGCGCCTTCTCGTTGAAGCGGGTGGCAGCGGCGGGCGCTCAGCCCACCCGCGCCTCCAGGCGGAAGGCGGCGATGCGGTTGATCTGCTCGATGGCGGTGCGGCGCTCCTCGTCGAGGTCGTGCTCGAGGCGCGTCTCGAAGGCGGCCAGGATGGCGTGGCGGTCGCTGCCCTTGACCGCCATCACGAAGGGAAAGCCGAAGCGCTGCTTGTAGGCGGCGTTCAGGCGCTCGAAGCGGGCCATCTCCTCGGGCGTGCACTGGTCGAGCCCGGCGCCGGCCTGCTCGCGGGTGGAGTCGTCGGTGAGATCACCGGCGATGGCGGCCTTGCCGGCCAGGTCCGGGTGGGCGCGGATCACCTCGAGCTGGCGCTCCGGCTCCGCCTCGTTCAGCACTCGGCCCATGGCCGCGGCGAGGCCCGCGGGGGTGTCCTGTTCGGCGCCGAGGCCGCGCTGCCAGGCCAGCTCGGCCACCCAGGGTGAATGCTCGTAGATATCGCCGAACTGTGCGACGAAGGCGGCACGGTCCAGCTGGCTCGGGCGCGGGGAAAGCGTCTTGTGGTTCATGCTCGGGTCTCCGTGAGGGACGTCGATGTGGGTCGTCTCAGGGTAGCGACAAAACTGTATACAATAAAGTGTTTGAAATGTACGCTATCCAAGGCTAGAACTGTTGGTAGATGTGATGCCCTCGCCATGGGGCGTCATCACAAGATACGCCGGCCGGATCGGCGTTCGGTATTGGTCCGGAACGGCGACGCGGCACACGACAACACGCGAGGAGACGACGATGGGTTATCTCACCACCCACGTGCTGGATACCTCCCTCGGCCTGCCGGGCGAGGGCATCCGCATCGAGATCTACCGCCTGACGGACGGCGAGCGCCAGCGGCTCGGCGAGGTGGTGACCAACGACGACGGCCGCTGCGACGCGCCGCTGCTGGAGGGCGAGGCCTTCGTCAGCGGCGAGTACGAGCTGCTCTTCCATGCCGGCGAGTACCTGGACCGCCGCGGCGTGGCCGCGGACGGGCCGCGCTTCCTCGATGCGATCCCGCTGCGCTTCGGCGTCGCCGATGCCTCGCAGCACTATCACGTGCCGCTGTTGCTGTCGCCGTACGGCTATTCCACGTATAGGGGTAGCTAGGAAACCCGCCTCGCACCCTCTCCGACCTCAACAACAATCGCACCATTCCAACGAGGCCTGACCGATGGAAGCCTACTTTCTGGACTTCGCCAACCTCCTGCTGAGGTGGCTGCACGTGATCGCCGCCGTGGCCTGGATCGGCGAGTCGATCTACTTCGTGATGCTCGACAACAGCCTGCGCCCGCCCAAGGCGGCGGAGGATCAGCAGAAGGGCGTGTTCGGTGAGATGTGGGCCGTGCACGGTGGCGGCTTCTATCACAACCAGAAGTACGCCAGCGCGCCGGCCAAGCTGCCGGCGGACCTGCACTGGTCGTTCTGGAAGGCCTACACCACCTGGCTGTCGGGCTTCGGGCTGTTCGTGCTGCTGTACATGGCCAATCCGGGCTTCTATCTGGTCAATCCGGGCAGCAGCTGGGAATGGGCCGCCAACCTGACCGGCTGGCAGGCCAACCTCGTGGCGCTGGCGTTCCTGCTCGGTGGCTGGGTGGTGTACAACGAGATGTGCAAGCGCATCAGCCCCAACATGGAGCGCGACGGCCTCCTGAGCCTCGGCGTGGCGGTGCTGATGGTGGTGGTCGCCTACCTGAGCAGCCAGATCTTCGCCGGCCGCGCGGCCTTCCTGCTCACCGGCGCGGTGATGGCCACCGCCATGTCGGCCAACGTGTTCTTCTGGATCATCCCCGGCCAGCGCCGCATGGTGAAGGCGATGAAGGCCGGCGAGACGCCCAACCCGCTCGACGGCAAGCGCGGCAAGCAGCGCTCGGTGCACAACACCTACTTCACGCTGCCGGTGGTGCTGCTGATGCTCAGCAACCACTACTCCTTCACCTACACCCATGAGCTGTCCTGGGTGATCATGTCGCTGTTCATCTTCGCCGGCGCCCTGATCCGCCAGTTCTTCGTGCTGATGCACGCCGGCCAGACCAGGCCCGCCTATCCCGCGGCCGGGGTGGCGCTGATCCTGGTGGCGGTGTGGATCGGTGCGCCGAGCGGTGCCGGCAATGCCGCGCCGATGGCCGGTGAGACGAGTGTCGAGACCGATGGCCAGGCCGTCGCCGCCGAGGACGCCACCGTCGCGTCCGGCGGCCCCGTGGACGAGATCCACGGCATCATGGAGCGGCGCTGTGCGTCCTGCCACGCCCAGCAACCCACCCACGAGGCCTTCACGGCGCCGCCCGCCGGTGTGGCCCTGGAGACCCGGGAGCAGCTGCTGCGCCAGGCCGATCAGGTCAAGCAGGTGGTGGCGAGCGGCTACATGCCGCTGGGCAACCTGACCCAGATGACCGACGAGGAACGGGCCAGCATCGCCGCCTGGACGCCCTGAACCCCGACCTCTCGCGGGACCGACCGCCGCCCGTCGCCGACGGGCGGCGGTCGTCTCGTTGGGGAAAAAGCGTATACAATGTTCGTCATGAGTCGTCAGGAGGTGAGCAGTCCATGAGTCAGCGCCAGGTCGATGCCGAGCGCAAGCCGGCCTCGGGGAGCGGGCGTCCCGGCAAGAACGGCGATGGCGCCGAGCGCCACGAGGCGATCCATCGCTCGATCAGCGATGCGATCATCGAGCACCGCCTCAAGCCGGGGGCGCGGCTGCGCGAGGACGCCCTGTCGGAGGTGTTCGGCATCAGCCGCACCGGCATCCGCAAGATCCTGCAGCGCCTGGCCCTGGAACAGCTGGTGACGCTCACCCCGAGGCGCGGCGCCAGCGTGACCCGGCCCACCGCCGAGGAGGCCAAGGACGTCTTCGACGCACGGCAGATGGTCGAATGCGGCCTGATGCCGGAGGTCGCCCGGCGCATCACCGCCGCCGACCTGGAGCGGCTGCGCGACATGGAGCGCCGCGAGCGCCAGGCGCTCAAGGCCGGCGAGCAGAGCTCCGCGATCAAGCTCTCCGCCGCCTTCCACGGCGAGCTGGCGCGACTCTCCGGCAACGACACCCTGGCGGCCTTCGTCGAGCAGCTGTGCTCGCGCTCCTCGCTGATCCTCGCCGTCTACGGCAACGCCGGCCATCTGGGCTGCGAGTCCCACGACCACGACGGCCTGCTGCGCCATCTCGAGGGTGGCGACGGCGAACGCGCCCGCGCCTTCATGAGTCGCCACCTCAAGGCCATCGAGGCCTCGCTGTCGATCCACGAGCCCGAGGACGAGTCCCCGGACCTCTACGAGATCTTCTCCGGCTGAGTCACCCGTACCGACGCCCTCGAAGCAACGCGCCCCGGTGCCCGGATGTCATCCAGGGCCCGGGGCGCTTGAGTCTTACGGCGGCGATCGGGTCGCCGCTGATCAGGCGGGCTGAGCGGCCGGCAGGCGCTGACTGCGCATCAGCAGGAAGTAGAAGCCGCCGCCGAGCCCGGCGCCGACCAGCCAGGCGTAGCCGCCCAGGGCCTCCAGCGCCGGCAGCCACACCGAGGCGATCGAGAACAGCGCGGCCAGGGCGAAGGCGGCGATGGCACGCTTGTTCCAGCCCTTCACGTAGTGATAGGCGCCGTCCGGGGCGCTGGAGAACATGTCCTGCAGGTCCAGGCGCTGGCGCTTCACCACGTAGTAGTCGACCACGATGATGCCGTAGAAGGGCGCGACGACGGCCCCCAGGGCGTTGACGAAGCCGGCGACGCCGATATCGCTGATCACGGACACCCACAGCGCGCCGACGAAGAAGGCGATGATGGCGGTGATCAGGCCGCCGAGGCGGAAGCTGATCTTGCTCGGGAACAGGTTGGCCAGGTCATAGGCCGGCGGAATGAAGTTGGCGACCAGGTTGATGCCCACGGTGGCGGCGAAGAAGGTCAGGGCGGCGACGATGGTCAGCGGCAGCGAGTCGACCCGCTCGATGATGTCCGAGGGGTTGGTCAGCGTCTCGCCGAACAGCACCAGGGTGCCGGCGGTGATGATCAGGGCGATGAACGAGAAGAAGGCCGCGTTGAGCGGCAGGCCCACCAGGTTGCCGAGCTTCATCTCGCGCTCGCTCTTCACGAAGCGGGTGAAATCGCCGAAGTTGATCACCACCGCGGCGAAGTAGGCGATCATGGTGCCGGTGATGGCCAGGAAGGCGCCGATCGCGCTGCCGTGATAGTCGCTCTGGCCCACGAAGATGGTGCCGACCGCGGGCAGCAGCTCGTCGCCGGCCTTGACCCAGACGACGATCATCAGTGCCACCATCACCACGTAGACCAGCGGCCCGGCCCAGTTGAGGAAGTGCTTGATGCGCTCGATGCCGGCCCAGAACATCGCCATCTGGAAGGCCCACACGATCACGAACGACAGCCAGCCCAGCGCCGACATGCCGAGCAGGGTGCCGCCCGGATCGCCGAACAGCGACGTCAGCAGCAGCTTCATGGCGGTGGAGGCGAAGTAGGTCTGCACCCCGTACCAGAAGATGCCGATCACGGCGCGCAGCATGGCCGGCAGGTTGGCGCCGTGCACGCCCATGCTGGCGCGGATCATCACCGGGAAGGGCACGCCGTACTTGACGCTCGGCTTGCCGGTCAGGTTGACCAGGCCCATCACCACCACGCCGGCGAGGATGATCGCCGCCATCACCGCCCAGCCGTTGAGCCCGTAGGAGATGAACAGCGAGGCCGCCAGGGTGTAGCCGAACAGGCTCTGGATATCGTTCGACCAGACATTGAAGATCTCGAACCAGCCCCAGTTGCGATCACGCTTCTTGATCGGGGCCAGGTCGTCGTTGTAGAGGCGCGGATCGATGCGCCGGATTTCCAGCTCTTTGTCGCTCAGGTCCGTCATGGGATGGCCTTGGTGTCTTTATTATGAAAAACGGCCCGCCCCGAAGGGAGGGCCGCGTTTCCCGGGCGTGCCGCCCGGGCGCGAGGATCAGTCGCGGAAGCGCTGGCAGGGACCCCAGTGCTTCATCAGCAGGAAGTAGGTCAGCCCGGCGGGAATCAGGCTGGCGTACCAGGACACGGTGGAGACGCTGAAGGCCGCGATCACGCCCACCGCGGTGGCGATCAGCGCCGCATAGTTGATGCCGCGGTAGGGGCCCTGGGCGTCGTAGAGCTTGCCGAGATCCAGGGTGCGGCGGCGGATCAGGTAGTAGTCGACCACCAGCACCGTAAAGATCGGACCGAGGAAGGCGGAGTAGGTCTGCACGAAGATCTGCAGGCCGGTGGCGGACTCGTCCTTGACCAGCTCCCAGGGGAAGGTGGCGAAGGCCAGCAGGCCGACGATCACGGTGGCGGTGCGATACTTCAGCTTGAAGGCGTCCATCAGCACGTAGGTCGGCGGCACCACGTTGTTGAGCACGTTGGTGGTGACCTGGGCGAAGGCGATGAACAGCAGGGTGGTCATCAGCAGCGGCGTGTTGTCCACGGCGTTGGCGAACACCTGGATGGGATCGGCGACGCCGGTGGCCTCGGAGACCATGTAGCCGATCAGGCCCATGAACAGGGTGCAGGGCAGGATCGACATGGCGTAGAGGGTGGTCAGCAGGCCCGGGCCGCTGCCTTCCTTGTGCTCGCGGGAGTAGTCGCTGACGTTGAGCATCATGGTGCTGTAGATGCCCAAAAACAGCATGGTGGCGCCCCAGAAGGGCAGGCCCCAGGAGCCATCCATGGTCAGCATGCTGGCCGAGAGCTCGTCGCCGTAGCGCTGCACGGTGCTATAGAACATGTAGACCAGCGAGGCCAGGATGAAGCCGCTGCCGATGTTCTCCAGCCACTTGATGCCCTGGAAGCCCAGCACCGAGAGGCCGATCTGCAGGAACTGGAAGGCGACGAAGAAGAAGATCAGGTTGTCGAAGCCGAACAGGGTCGCCGAGACCATGTTCAGGGCGCCGGCACCGATCCAGCTCTGGAAGCCGTACCAGACGATGGCCGGCACGGCCCGTACCAGACCCGGCAGGCGGGTGCCGGAGAAGCCGAAGGCGCTGCGCGCCTGGACCATGAAGGGAATGCCGTACTTGTAGCCGGCGGCGCCGTTCAGCGCCAGGGCGATGCCGATCACGAAGCAGCCGATGGCGATCGCGAGCGTCGCCTGGAGCAGGTTCAGCGTGCCGACCACGCTCGAGCCCATGGTGAAGGTGCCGATCGAGACGCAGCCGCCGAACCAGGCCAGCAGATAGGAGCCGCGGCCCATGATGCGGGTCTGCTGCGGGGCCAGCGACTCGTGGCCGGCCCCCTTGGTGTGATGGGCGGAATCGTCCGCGTGGGAGCGTGAAGTCGAGAGGCTCATGGTGGGATCCTCGCTAAGGGTGCCGTGATTGTGGTTATTGTCCGCCCTGGGCGGTGGTGGGCGCCGTCAGCCGGCGCCGGGGCTCAGCGTGCCTCGTCGCTGCCCGACGCGCCCTGGTCCGAGAAGTGGGCGTAGCGGCCGATGAAGGGCTTGGGCCGCGGGAAGGCCAGATCGCCATGCTTGCTGGTGCCAAGCCCCAGGCCGACCAGCGCCTCGGTCAGCTTGACCGCCGCGGTCACGCCCTCGACCACCGGCAGGCCCACGGCCTCGGAGATCTCGTCGGTGAGATCGGCCATGCCGCCGCAGCCCAGCACCAGGGCGCCGATGCCGTCCTCGTCGCGGGCGCGGCGGCCCTCCTCGATGATCCGCGCCAGCGCCGCATCGCCGTCGTCCTCCAGGTCGAGCACCGGGATCTCGGCGGCGCGGACCCGGCGGCAGTGGTGGCCGAAGCCATACTGCTCGAGCAGGTGCTCGGCGATGATGCCGGTGCGGCCCAGGGTGGTGACCACCGAGAAGCGGGTGCTGATCAGGGTGGCCATGTGGAAGGCCGCCTCGGCGATGCCGATGACCGGGGCCCGGGTCAGCTCGCGGGCGGCCAGCAGGCCGGGGTCGCCGAAGCAGGCGATGATGTAGGCGTCCACGCCATCGCGCTCGCCCGCCGCGACTTCCTCGAGCACGCCCGTGGCGCTGATCGCCTCGTCGAAGTGGCTCTCGATGGAGACCGGGCCATGGGCCGGCTGGGTGGCGCTGATGAGGGTGCCGGGGGAGGCGATGGCCTGGGCGGCGTTGCCGATGGTCTCGGTCATGCCGCGGGTGGTGTTGGGGTTGATGACGCGAATCTGCATGGGATCTCCGACGATGATTGTCTTTGTGAACAAGGGAGATTTTCTTTGTACACAAAATAGTCCCTATACCCGTCGGAAATCAAGGCGCATCCGGCGCCGGTGGAGTGCTTTATTCCCGTTGGTAAACAGTGGCTTGAGAATACTCCAGGAATTTTTTATGGCGACAATAGCTGTATACATTTAATGGAGCTCAAGCCTTCTGATGATCGGGCGTTCATCGAGGCCATCACCCGTCGGGCTTGGTGCCCTGCGCCGTCCGGACGCCATCGCTGACCCGTCAGTGGGTGAGGGCGGTGCTTCTGGAGCGCCGTATGGAGAGCCGCGTGAGAGTCCGGGCGAGAACCGGGAGGGGATTGGCAATTCGGATGTTTTTGTATACAAAGTAGAGGGTGAGCCGCAAGGGCTGGCCGAAGGCGGTCGCCATGGGCGTCGCGGTTGTCATCTCGGATGCCGAAGCGAGCGTCGGGCTGCGCCGAGGACGGCGCAGGCTCCTTGCAAGCAAGGTGAGCACACCATAGAATTTAATTGTATACATTTATTGTTCATCATGGCGCTCCGAGGCATGAGGGCCGTCGGCGACGACGGCGATCTACAACAACCCCCTACAACAACATGGAGGCGTCGCCATGACCGCGACACGCGACTATCCCCGTGACCTGATCGGCTACGGCCGCACTCCGCCCGAAGCCAAATGGCCCGGCAAGGCGCGCATCGCCGTGCAGTTCGTCCTCAATTACGAGGAGGGCGGCGAGAACTGCGTGCTTCACGGCGACGAGGGCTCCGAGCAGTTCCTCTCCGAGATCATCGGCGCCGATGCCTACCCGGACCGCCACCTGAGCATGGAGTCGATCTACGAGTACGGCTCCCGGGCCGGCGTATGGCGCATCCTGCGCGAGTTCGAGCGCCGCGGCCTGCCGCTGACGGTGTTCGGCGTGGCCATGGCGCTGGAGCGCCACCCCGAGGTGGCCCACGCCTTTAAGGAGCTGGGCCACGAGATCGCCTGCCACGGCTATCGCTGGATCCACTACCAGAACGTGCCGGAGAGCGTCGAGCGCGAGCACATGCGCCGCGCCATAGAGATCTTCCAGTCGCTCTACGGCGAGAAGCCGCTGGGCTGGTACACCGGCCGTGACAGCCCCAATACCCGGCGCCTGGTGCTCGACGAGGGCAGCTTCCTCTACGACAGCGACTACTACGGCGATGATCTGCCGTTCTGGACCCGCGAGGCCGACAGCCAGGGCCGCGAGCACAGCCATCTGGTGGTGCCCTACACCCTGGACACCAACGACATGCGCTTCGCCGCGCCGCAGGGCTTCAACACCGCGGACCACTTCTTCACCTATCTGCGCGACGCCTTCGACGTGCTCTATGCCGAGGGCGAGGACACGCCGAAGATGCTGTCGGTGGGCATGCACTGCCGGCTGCTCGGCCGCCCCGGTCGCTTCCGCGCTTTGCAGCGATTCCTCGACCACATCGAGGCCCACGACCGCGTCTGGGTCACCCGCCGGGTGGATATCGCCCGGCACTGGGCCGAGCATCACCCGGCCAACTGAGCCATCCGATGCGGGGCGAATGGCATCACGCTCGCCCCGATCCGCATGTCAGCAGGAGACCCCGCATGCTCGAACTCGAAGCCCGTCCCCTGACGCCCGAGGCCTTCGCCCCGTTCGGCGAGGTGATCGACACCCGGACGTCCGACTACTTCCCCATCAACGCCGGCCGCACCCGCCGCTATCACGACCTCGCGAGGGTCGAGACGCTGGGCGAGCAGGCGCGCACATTGATCAGCATCTTCGTCAGCCAGCCCGTCACGGTGCCGCTGGAGCTCGCCTTCCTGGAGCGCCATCCCCAGGGCAGCCAGGCCTTCATGCCGCTGCACGAGGAGCGCTTTCTCGTGGTCGTCGCCCCGCCCGGCGAGGCCATCGACCCCGCCGAAGTGCGCGCCTTCGTCACCGACGGCCGCCAGGGCGTCAACTACGCGGCCGGCACCTGGCACGCCATCCAGTCGGTGCTGGAGCGCGAGGGCGAGTTCCTGGTGGTCGACCGGGGCGGCGAGGGCAACAACTGCGACGAGCACCCCATCGACATCCGCGTGACCCTGCCGTAAGGCCGGCGCGCCGATCCCGGGACAAGACACCAGATCACAAGAGGACCTCTCATGAGCCAGCGCCAGCACTCGCATCAGTACTATGCCCCCCAGGGCGGCCATCCGGGCCAGAAGGTGATGACCACCGACCGGGCCATGTTCACCGAGGCCTTCGCGGTGATTCCCAAGGGCGTCTATCGCGACATCGTCGCCAGCAAGCTGCCCCACTGGGGCAACACTCGCCTGTGGGTGCTGTCGCGTCCGCTGTCCGGCTTCGCCGAGACCTTCTCCCAGTACATCATGGAGGTCTCGCCCGGCGGCGGCAGCGAGCGCCCCGAGACCGACCCG
Source organism: Halomonas smyrnensis AAD6 (assembly GCF_000265245.1). GTDB lineage: Bacteria > Pseudomonadota > Gammaproteobacteria > Pseudomonadales > Halomonadaceae > Halomonas > Halomonas smyrnensis. The sequence goes on along the minus strand of NZ_AJKS02000011.1, from coordinate 788 downwards.
GGTGCCGAGGGCGTGCTGTTCGTGGTCGAAGGCGAGATGACCCTGACCCTGGCCGGCGAGCCGCACCGCATGGAGCCGGGCGGCTATGCCTTCATCCCGCCGGGCACCGACTGGCAGCTGCGCAACGAGTCCGATGCCCCGGTGCGCTTCCACTGGATCCGCAAGGCCTACGAATTCGTCGACGGCATCGAGGTGCCGGAGCCCTTCGTCACCAACGAGAACGACATCGAGCCGTCGGTGATGCCGGACTGCAACGAGGTGTGGGCCACCACGCGCTTCGTCGACCAGGACGACCTGCGCCACGACATGCACGTCAACATCGTCAGCTTCCAGCCCGGCGGCGTGATCCCGTTCGACGAGACCCACGTCATGGAGCACGGCCTCTACGTGCTCGAGGGCAAGGCGGTCTATCACCTGAACCAGCAGTGGGTCGAGGTCGAGGCCGGCGACTACATGTGGCTGCGCGCCTTCTGCCCGCAGGCCTGCTATGCGGGCGGCCCGGGGCCCTTCCGCTACCTGCTCTACAAGGACGTGAACCGACATATGGCGCTGCCGTACAGCAAGCGCCGCTGAGCCCACGATCGGCCCGGCACGCCACGGCATGACGACACCCGCCTTCTGGCGGGTGTCGTCGTCCGGGGCCTCGTGCCGCTCGCGATCCGGTCATCGATGCCATCGCCTGCATCGGGCCTGCGGCCGTTATCGGGGTCGGTGATCCGGCACGGTCGTTGTCAACAATCCTTCTGTCTTGTTTGTTTTTACCTTTTTGAAATTAAAGGCATTTTTTT
>NZ_AJKS02000012.1 GCF_000265245.1 Halomonas smyrnensis AAD6 | reverse complement strand
GGGTTGTAAGGGATCGCATCGCGGTGCGAGGCCGAAGGATCGGTGAGTCATGATAAACGTCGAGGGCGCGGCTGCTCTACCCTGTGGGGGAGAGAGCCGCGCCCGATCCGTATGAGCTGGAGGAGAGTCATGATAGCGGTCCTACGACGCGGCCTGACGGCCTGGCTGCTGGTGGTCGCCGGGCTGTGGGGCGCGCCGGCCTCGGCCGATCACCATGTCGGCACCCTCGATACCGTCGGTTCCGACACCATGGCGGGGCTGATGCTGCGCTGGGGCGAGCTGCTGAGCCAGCGCTATCCGGGGCTTAGGGTGCAGCTTCAGGCGGCGGGGTCGGCCAGTGCGCCGCCGGCGCTGACCGCCGGCACCACGCTGCTGGGGCCCATGTCGCGGCCGATGGACGACGAGGAGCGCGCGGCCTTCGTCGAGCGCCACGGCTACCCGCCGCGGGAGGTGGTGGTGGCGCTGGATGCGCTGGTGGTGGTGGTGAATCGCCACAACCCGCTGAAGAGCCTGTCGCAGCGCGAGTTCGATGCGATCTTCTCCGAGACTCGGCGCTGCGGGGCCGAGCGGGCCATCCAGCGCTGGGAAGCGCTGGGCCTCGTGTCTCCTGCCGGCCCCATCGTGATGCACGGCCGCAACGCCGTGTCCGGCACCCACGGCCTCTTTCGCCGCGAGGGGCTGTGCGGCGGCAGCTTCCGCCCCGACGTCAACGAGTATCCCGGTTCGGCCGCGGTGGTGGAGGCGGTGGCCGGCGATCCGCTGGCCATCGGCTATGCCGGCCTCAATCACCTGACGCCCGGGGTGCGGGCGGTGCCGCTGCGCGATACCGAGGGGCGAATCCACCGGCCCGATCCGCCCTCGGTGCGGGGCGACGATTATCCGCTGGCCCGGGCTCTGCGCATCTACGTCAATCAGCCGCCGGGCACATCGCTGCCCGTCGCCGAGCGAACCTTCCTCGAGCTGGTGCTCTCGGCCGAGGGCCAGGCCATCGTCGAGGAGCTCGGCTTCGTGTCGCTGCCCACAGCGACCCTGGCCCGCCAGCGCCGGATACTGGAGCTCGACGATGGGGCGTGACAGTGTCACCGCTTTGTCATGAGAATGTCGTAACCTTCCGTTAACCCCTCGACGCCCGTGCGCTGACGATGCCCGACTCCTCCTCTTCACCGCTGCTGCGCCGTCGCCTGCGACAGGGGCGCGATCGCCTTGCCACGGCGCTGATCACCGCCGGTGGCATCGGCGTGATCGCCGCGGTGATGGCGATCGGCGTGTTCCTGGCGGTCGAGGTCCTGCCGCTGTTCTGGCCCGATGCGTCCGGCGAGTCGTCGCTGAGCCTCTCCTCGCTGTGGCTGCCCCAGCCCTATCCCGGCCTCGACGAACCCGTCTACCGCTGGCAGCCCGCGCTGCCGGAGGGCGATCCCGGGCCGCGCTTCAGCCTGGCGCCGCTGGCCTGGGGCACGCTGGAGGCCGCGGCCTGGGCGCTCGCGATCGCCGTGCCGCTGGCGCTGGGCGCGGCGGCGCACTCGGCGCTGTTCATGTCGCGGCGCCTGCGGGCCCACCTCAAGCCCACCCTGGAGCTGATGGAGGCCCTGCCCGGGGTGGTGATCGGCTTCCTCGCCGGCCTGGTGCTGGCGCCCTGGCTGGAGCGCCACCTCGGACTGGGGCTGACCCTGCTGCTGCTGCTGCCGCCCGGCGTGGTGCTGGGCGGCGCCCTGTGGAGCCGGCTGCCCGGGCGGCTGCGCCAGCGTCTGCCGCTGGGCTGGTCGGCGCTGTGGCTGGTGCCCTGGCTGCTGCTGCTGTGGGCGCTGGCGGCCTGGCTGGCGCCGTGGCTCGAGGGCTGGTGGTTCGGCGGCGACCTGCGCACCTGGCTCGCCGCCCATCTGGGGCTCGACTACGCCAGTCGCAACGCCATCATCGTCGGCATGGCGATGGGCTTCGCGGTGATGCCGACCATCTACGCGCTGGCCGAAGATGCCCTGTCCGGTGTGCCGAAGAGCCTGGGTGAGGGCGCCCTGGCGCTGGGCGCGACGCGCTGGCAGACCCTGTGGCGGGTGGTGCTGCCCGCCGCCGCGCCGGGCGTGTTCTCGGCGGTGATGATCGGCGCCGGGCGCGCCGTGGGCGAGACCATGATCGTGCTGATCGCCAGCGGCAACACCGCCCTGATGAACCTCAATCCGCTGGACGGCCTGCGCTCCATGGCCGCCAGCATCGCCATCGAGCTGCCCGAGGCCGCTCCCGGCGGCAGCCACTATCGCCTGTTGCTGCTGGCGGCCCTGCTGCTGTTCCTCTTCACCTTCCTGGTCAACACCCTCGCCGAGGTGATCCGGACCCGCCTGCGTCGCCGCTACCGGCGTCTGGGAGACACGGCATGAGCTGGACGTGGCGACGCCCGGGGCGCGCCCGCCTGCCCCGGGGCGAAGGCCCCTGGGCCTGGCTGGCCGCCGGCAGCATCTCGCTGTCGCTGCTGCTGCTGGCCCTGCTGCTGGTGCTGCTGGCCGCGCGGGGGCTGGGCCATTTCTGGCCCAGCGACGTGGCCCAGCTGACCCTCAGCGACGGCCGCACCCTCGCCGGTCGGGCGGTGAAGCAGACGCCGCTGCCCGACAGCGAAGGCGAGGAGCGGCTCTATCGCACCGGCAACCGCGATCTGGACGGCGATATCTGGACCTGGGTGCCGGTGGCCGATATCGCGACCGAAGCCTATCCCGCCGACCTGGTGGTGCTGGAGCGGCGCCGCTGGGGGGACTTCATCGGCCGCCTGGTGGCCTGGATGCCGGCCGAGGGCGAGCGCCTCGAGGGCGCGGCGGCCTGGGAGGCCCTCAGGGCGCGGATGGCCGATCACGAGCGTCAGCGCGAGGCGATCGCCCGGCTGCGCGACCGGGTGCTGCTGCCGCTGGCCGGCGAGCTCGAGGGGCGCGGCGCGGATCCCAAGGCGGCGCGGGCGCTGTCGGAGGTCGAGGCGCGCATGCGGGCCATGCACGAGGCGATGGCGGGCGACCTGGTGGTGATGGAGAGCGCCGACGGGCGCCGCATCCGCCTGCCCGTCGAGGAGATCGTCAGGGCCCGGCATCCCAACGACATGGGCGTCGGGGCCAAGCTGATCGCCTGGGGCGACGGCGTGTGGCGCTTCCTTTCCGAGGGGCCGCGCTCGGGCAACGTCGAGGGCGGGGTCTGGCCGGCGATCTTCGGTACCGTCCTGATGGTGATGCTGATGTCGCTGCTGGTCACGCCCTTCGGCGTGCTGGCGGCGGTCTATCTCAACGAGGTGGCCCACCAGGGCCGGATGACCCGGCTGGTGCGGATCGGCGTGCGCAACCTGGCCGGCGTGCCCTCCATCGTCTACGGCGTGTTCGGCCTGGGGGTGTTCGTCTACGGCCTCGGGGGCCGTCTCGATCAATGGTTCTTCGAGGAGTCGCTGCCGTCGCCGACCTTCGGCACCGGCGGCCTGCTGTGGGCCTCGCTGACCCTGGCACTGCTGACGCTGCCGGTGGTGATCGTGGCCACCGAGGAAGGGCTGTCGCGGATTCCCGATCGCCAGCGCGAGGGCGCCTTGGCGCTGGGCGCGACGCGCCTCGAGATGCTGAGCCGGGTGGTGCTGCCGATGGCCGCCCCGGCGATGCTCACCGGGATGATCCTAGCGGTGGCGCGGGCCGCCGGGGAGGTGGCGCCGCTGATGCTGGTCGGTGTGGCCAAGCTGGCGCCACAGGTGCCGCTGGACGGCGATTTCCCCTTCCTTCATCTCGAGCGCAAGTTCATGCACCTGGGCTACCACATCTTCGACACCGCCTTTCACAGCAACGATGTCCAGGCGGCGATGCCGCTGGTCTATGCCACGGCGTTACTGCTGGTGCTGGTGATCCTGGTGCTTAACCTGACTGCAATATTTCTGCGCCATCATCTGAGATCACGCCATGGTGGCCTCTCGCGATTATGAGGGCGACCATGGTGCCAAGGGGTATGTGATGCCGGTCAAGCAGGACCCGGCTCCGCGACGCGGGGCCTTTGTCGATTTTGCGCCCGAGGACTCCTGCCTGGAGGTCTCGGGCTTCGGGCTGCGCTATGGCGGCAAGTCAGCGCTGCGCGACCTGACCCTGCGGGTGCCGCGGAACCGGGTCACCGCCTTCATCGGGCCCTCGGGCTGCGGCAAGTCGACGCTGCTGCGCGCCCTCAATCGCCTGCACGATCTCAACGAGGACGTGCGGCGGGAGGGCGAGATCCGCCTCGAGGGTCAGGAGATCCACGCGCCCGAGGTGGCGGTGGCCGAGCTGCGGCGTCGGGTCGGCATGGTGTTCCAGGCGCCCAACCCCTTCCCGATGTCGATCTACGACAACGTGGCCTTCGGGCTGCGGCTGCAGGGCGGGCTGCGCAAGCGGCGCATCGACGACATCGTCGAGTGGTCGCTGCGCTCGGCGGCGCTGTGGGAAGAGGTGAAGGACCGCCTCCAGGCCTCGGCCTGGGCGCTGTCCGGCGGCCAGCAGCAGCGCCTGGTGATCGCCCGGACGCTGGCGGTGGAGCCCGAGGTGCTGCTGCTCGACGAGCCGGCCTCGGCGCTGGACCCGATCTCGACGCTCAAGGTGGAGGAGCTGATCCGCAACCTGAAGTCGAGCCTGACCCTGGTGCTGGTCACGCACAACATGCAGCAGGCGGCGCGGGTGTCGGACTACACCGCCTTCCTGCAGGACGGCGAGCTGGTGGAATACGCCCCCACCGATACCCTGTTCACCAATCCGCGCCTCGCGCGCACCGAGAACTACATTACCGGACGCATGGCCTGACGCCGGCGCCCTCAGGAGAGTCTCATGGACATCACCAGCGATATCCACAGCCAGCATATCTCGCGGCAGTTCAATCATGAGCTCGAGGAGCTCAAGACCCACCTGATGGCCATGGGCGGGCTGGTCGAGAAGCAGGTGCAGGACGCCGTCCGCGCCCTGCTCGACGGCGATTCCGCCCTGGCCGAGCGCGTGGTCGACAACGATCGTGCCGTCAACGACATGCAGATCAAGATCGACGACGAGTGCACCCAGATCCTGGCCCGTCGCCAGCCGGCGGCCTCCGACCTGCGCCTGGTGCTGGCGGTGATCCGCGCCGCCTCCGATCTGGAGCGCATCGGCGACGAGGCCAGCAAGATCGCCCGCAACGCCGTGGACCTGGTCGAGAACCAGAGCGGCACCCGCGGCTTCGTCGAGGTGCGCGTGATCAGCGAGCACGTGCGCAAGATGATGCGCGACGCCCTGACCGCCTTCGCCCGCTTCGACACCGAGCTGGCGCTCAAGGTGGTGCAGGAGGACGAGCAGGTCGACAGCGAGTACCAGAGCGCCATGCGCTCGCTGATGACCTTCATGATGGAGGACGCCCGGGCGATCTCGCCGGTGCTCGGCATCATGTGGATCCTGCGCGCCCTGGAGCGCGTCGGCGACCACTCCAACAATCTGGCCGAATACGTGGTCTATCTGGTCAAGGGCCTCGACATCCGCCACACGGCACCGGATGATCTCGGCGATGAGGTGCTCGGCGACGAGGGCTGAACCCCGCTCGACCGGCACTGTCCATGAAGCGGCCGTCGCCCCTGGCGACGGCCGCCGTCGTCGTGATGGAGGAAATGACACCGATGCTGGATGCCTTCTCGGCGCTGTCCCGGGGGACGCGCCTGGTCTACACCCCCGGCCTGCGCCGCTACGTGTTCCTGCCGATCCTCGCCAACCTGGTGGTCTACGCCGCCATGCTGAGCTACGTGCTGACCCACTTCGGCGGCTGGCTCGACGGCTGGATGGCCATGGTGCCGGGCTGGCTCGACTGGCTGTCGTGGCTGATCTGGCCGCTGTTCGTGCTCAGCCTGGGGCTGATCGTGTTCTTCAGCTTCACCCTGGTGACCCAGCTGATCGCCGCGCCCTTCTACGGCCTGCTGGCCGAGAAGGTCGAGCGCGAGGTGACCGGCCGTCCGCCGCTGGACGACCGCGGCCTGGCGCGCACCGCCATCGATGCCCTGGGCCGCGAGCTGGTCAAGCTGGGCTACATCCTGCCGCGCATGCTGCTGCTGTTCGTGATCGGCTGGATTCCGGTGATCAACCTGATCGCGCCCGTGCTGTGGCTGCTGTTCTCGGCCTGGATGATGGCGGTCACCTACCTCGACTATCCGATGGACAACAACAAGGTGCCCTTCGCCGACATGCGCCGCCGCCTCGCCGCGCGCCGCTGGCCGACCCTGACCTACGGCGGCTGGGTGATGCTGATCACCTGGGTGCCGCTGGCCAACCTGTTCCTGCTGCCCGGTGCCGTGGCCGGCGCGGTGCTGATGTGGGAAGACCACTATCGGGCGCTGACGCCCGACATCGCCCCGGCGAGGCGCTGACGCTACAGGCGTCGTGATCACGTGACATCTCCGCCCGGCCTGCGCCGGGCGGAGTCGTGTCTGTGGGGCGGAATCAGGCGCGCCGGGAGGCCGGCGCGGCGTCGGTGAGGCGCGCGGCGGGGAAGATGCAGCGGAAGGTGGCGCCCTCGCCGAGCCGGGAGTCGATCTCCAGCTGGGCGTCGTGGCGCAGCAGCACGTGCTTGACGATGGCCAGCCCCAGGCCGGTGCCGCCGGTGGCGGTGCTGCGGCCCTTGTCGACCCGGTAGAAGCGCTCGGTCAGGCGCGGGATGTGCAGCGGGTCGATGCCCTCGCCGTCGTCCTCGACCTCCAGGCAGGCGCCGTCGCCCCAGGGGCGCCAGCGCAGCACGATGCGGCTGTCCTCGCCGGCGTAGCGCACGGCGTTGAAGGCCAGGTTGGAAACGGCGCTGTGCAGCTCCTTCTCCGAGCCGAGCAGGGCGCGGGGCTCGTCGATCTCCACCTCCAGCCGATGATGGCTCTCGGACAGCGCCTCGGCGTCGCGGCGCACGGCCTCGAGCAGGCTGAGCGGGTCGAGGCGGACGTCGTCGTGGCCGCCCTGATCGTTCTCCAGCCGCGACAGCAGCAGCAGGTCGTTGACCAGGTTCTGCATGCGCTTGGTCTGGCTCTGCATCTGGCCGATGCCGCGGCCGAGGCGCTCGGGCAGCATCTCGGCCATGTCGCCGTAGGTCTCGAGGTAGCCCGCCAGCACGGTGAGCGGGGTGCGCAGCTCGTGGGAGACATTGGCCACGAAGTCGCGACGCATCTGCTCGAGGCGGTGCAGGCGGGTGATGTCGCGGGCCATCACCAGGCGTTCGTCGTCGCCGTAGAGGGTGATCTGGAACTGCAGGATCAGGTTCTCGTCGATCGGCGAGCACAGCGTCAGCGGCTCGCGGTAGTCGCGGGCGTGGAAGTAGTCGACGAAGCTCGGGTCGCGGAGCAGGTTGGTGATGTGCTGGCCGCGGTCCAGGGTCGGCTTGAGGCCCAGCATCCGCTCGGCGGCGCTGTTCCACCACTCCATGTCGCCGTGGCGGTCGAGCATCACCACGCTGTCGCGCATCGCCTCGGAGGATTCCTGGATGCGGCTCAGGGTGTCGCGCAGCCGCCGCTGGGTGATGCGCTGGCCCTTCTGATAGCGGTAGAGGCGGTCGAACAGTTCCCCCCACAGCCCCACCGCCGAGGGCGGCTCGTCATGGGGGTGATGGGTCAGCCATTCCTGCAGCGCGTGGAGCTGGCGCATCTGGTAGAAGAGATAGATGGCGAGCCCCACGGCGAGGCCGAGGCCGCTCAGGGCGAAGGGCCAGCCGATCAGCGCGCCGGCGGCCACCAGGGCCGCCAGCCGCCACCATTCGCGTCGCCACAGCCGGCCCATGTCAGGCCTTGGCGGAGAAGCGGTAGCCGGTGCCGCGCACGGTCTGGATCAGCTGCTGGTGCGGCTCGCCCAGCGCCTTGCGCAGGCGGCGGATATGCACGTCCACGGTGCGCTCCTCGACGTAGACGTTGCCGCCCCAGACCTGGTCGAGCAGCTGGCCGCGGGTGTAGGCGCGCTCCTGGTGGGTCATGAAGAACTGCAGCAGGCGGTACTCGGTGGGGCCGATCTCCAGCGACTGGCCGTCGATGCTGACGCGGTGGCTGACCGGGTCGAGCATCAGGCCCTCGACCTGGACCGGATCCTCGACGCCGCGCGGCGTGGCCCGGCGCAGCACCGCCTTGAGGCGCGCCACCAGCTCGCGGGGCGAGAAGGGCTTGGTGATGTAGTCGTCGGCCCCGGACTCGAGGCCCTGGATCTTGTTGTCCTCTTCGCCCTTGGCGGTGAGCATGATGATCGGCAGCTCCGAGGTGCCTTCCTCGCGCTTGAGCCGGCGGGCGAGCTCGACGCCGCTGGTGCCGGGCATCATCCAGTCCAGCAGCACCAGGTCGGGCTGGTGATCGACGACCATGGCGTGGGCGCTCTGGGCATTGTCCGCCTCGAGCACGCGATAGTCGGCCATCTCCAGCGCCACGGCGATCATCTCGCGGATGGGCGCTTCATCATCGACGATCAGTACGGTCTTGGCGGTCATCCCGGGGCCTCATGGTCGAGAGCAGTGACATATTGGTGACGATGACAGCATGTCCTTGTGACAATACCGTGACAGCCTCGTCCTGTCGCCCCCGCTCAGCGCCGCGGTTTTTCCCGCCCGGCGTCATGCGCCGGCGCCCGGCCACAGCGACAGCGCGATGCCGGCGAACACCAAGAGCCCCGACCAGTGATTGTTGAGGAAGGCCTGGAAGCAGCGATCGCGATCGCGGTGGCGGATCAGCCGCTGCTGGTGGACGAAGGTCGCCGCCATGGCGGCCAGGCCGAGCCAGAAGAAGCCGGTGAGGCCGAGGCGCTCGCCGGCCCAGGCCAGCAGGGCGAGCGTGGCCAGCTGCAGCAGGCCGATGATCCGCTTGTCGGCGCGGCCGAACAGCACCGCCGTGGACTTGATGCCGATGCGCAGGTCGTCGTCGCGGTCGACCATGGCGTACTCGGTGTCGTAGGCCACGGTCCACAGCACGTTGGCGGCGAACAGCAGCCAGGCCTCCAGCGGCACATGGCCGAGCACCGCGCCGAAGGCCATGGGAATGGCCCACGAGAAGGCCGCGCCCAGCACCACCTGGGGCAGATGGGTGTAGCGCTTCATGAAGGGATAGACGAAGGCCAGGATCACGCCGCCCACCGACAGCATCACGGTGAAGGCATTGGTGAAGCACACCAGCACGAAGGCCGCCAGCACCAGGCCGGCGAACAGCCCCTTGGCCTCGCCTTCGCCGATGCGTCCGGTGGCCAGCGGACGCGACTTCGTCCGCTTCACGTGGCCGTCGAAGTGGCGGTCGGCGTAGTCGTTGACCACGCAGCCCGCGGCCCGCATCAGGTAGACCCCGGCGACGAAGATCAGCAGCAGCCGGCGCTCGGGAACGCCCTCGGCCGCCGTCCACAGCGCCCACAGCGTCGGCCACATCAGCAGCCAGGTGCCGATGGGGCGGTCGAGGCGCGTCAGGTGCAGGAAGTCGGGCAGCCGGGCCAGCCCCTTGGGGCGCATCAGGGAACGTTCCATGTGGGTCTCTCGGTTGAATCGGACGACGCGGGTTTCGGGCGATGCCAGACGCAGCCTATCGCGCCGGCAGGGCCAGGTCATCCGCCATGGCGTCGAGGAAGAACTCCTGGACCAGCACCGCGAAGCGGCCGTGGCGCAGCACCGAGCGGCGACCCCAGGGGCCGGGCGCGTCGTGGAAGGGCGCCGGGTCGGCGCTGACCTCGATGGGGCCGCGCTCGAGGCCGGGCTGGCGGAACAGCCAGTGCCCCAGCGAGCGCTCGCCGAGGCCCGCCAGCCGCTGGCCGTGCAGGCCGTGGAGCGGGGCCACCGAGCGCGCCATCACCCAGGGACGGTCGTCGAGACACAGCGCGACCTCGCGCCGCCAGACCAGGCGGTCCGGCGCCGTGCCCAGCGCCATGGCCTCGTCGCGGCGCGGCCGGCCCAGGCGCTGGTCGAGCAGCCTGACCCGGAAGCGGCGAGGCGCGCCGGCCTCGATCAGCCGCTGGGTCAGCGAGCCCCGGGTGGCGATCCAGCGCCACCAGGCCGGGCTCATGGCGGGGCGTGCCGCCGCCAGGGGGGCGCCGAGCGGGGCGAAAGGGCCGGGGCGTGATTCGACTGCGCGACTCCGCGTCCAATGCAAGGGGCGGCTAGTGTACCATGGCGGCCCGTCGCGCCCCCTGCAGCGAGGAGCCCCATGAGCGCACCCCTGACCATCATCGGCTCCGGCATGGCCGGGCTGGGCCTGGCGCGCCAGGTCCGGGCCCGGCAGCCCGAGCGCCCCATCACCCTGATCACCGCCGACGGCGGCGAGGACTACTCCAAGCCGCTGCTCTCCACCGGCTTCGCCAAGCGCCTGCCGCCGGATCGCCTGGCCTCGCGCAGCGCCCTGGAGGCGGCTGACCGGCTCGGCGTGACGATGCGCACGCACACCCGGGTCGAGGCCATCGATCCGGCCGCGCGCACCCTGGCCCTCGGCGCCGAGCGGCTGCCCTGGGGCGAGCGGGTGGCGCTGGGCCTGGACGACGGCACCGCCCTCGAGGCCGATCTGGTGCTGGTGGCCACCGGCCTGCGGCCGCGCAGCGCCCTGGCCGAGGCCGCGGGGCTGGCCGTGGGGCCGGCCGGCATCCTCGTCGATCGCCGGCTTTCGACCTCGGCGCCCGGCATCCATGCGCTGGGCGACGTGGCCTGCGTCGACGGCGTCAATGCCATGTACGTCCAGCCGCTGCAGGCCGGGGCCAAGGCGCTGGCGGCGACGCTTGCCGGCATGCCCACCGAGGTGCGCTACGGCCCCTGGCCGGTGCTGGTGAAGACGCCGCTGCTGCCGGTGGTCTCGCTGCCGCCGACCCGTGCGCCCGCCCGCTGGCGCATCGAGGGCGAGGGGGCGGATCTGACCGCCCTGGCCGAGGATGAAGACGGACGTTTGATCGGATTTGCGTTGACAGGCGCCTGCGTGCGTCGGAAAGTCGAACTGGCGCGCGCTGCACCGCCGTTGCTAGGCTAGTGACGTCAACGACGGCGCCCCCGGAGTTCCGGGCCCGGCAGCGGCGTTGCCACACGGCGTCATGCGTCTGCCTCACATGGCATGGCAGGCGGGTGGTGCATGAATCAGCGCGAACAACAACGCGGCCGATGGGATCATCGGCAGGATGTCAAACCAGGAGGGCTGTATGCGCAAACCAGAACTCGCCGCGGCGATCGCCGAGCGTGCCGATCTGTCCAAGGACAAGGCCAGCCAGGTGCTGAACGTCATTCTCGACGAGATCACCGGCAGCGTGTCCGATGGCAAGGATGTCTCGCTGATCGGTTTCGGTACCTTCACCGTGCGCGAGCGTGCCGCCCGCACCGGCAAGAACCCCCAGACCGGCGAATCCCTGACCATCCCGGCCAGCAAGACCGTGGCCTTCAAGCCCGGCAAGGGCCTCAAGGACGCCGTCGCCAAATAAGGCGCGACGCGCGGCTCGATCCCCGGGCCGCGCGGCCTCATCCCCTCATTTCCGCTTTCCGGCCAACGGTGTTCCGATGAAGCTACGCCTGATGCTGTGGGTGCTCGGCGTGCTACTCAAGCGTGCGCTGCGGCGCAAGCCCGCCTTTCGCGATCGCCTGGGTGACCTGAAACGCCTCGACTGGGGCATCGGCACCGAGGATCTCGCCATCGCCCGCCACTACCGGATGACGCCCCGAGGCATCGAGACCGGCAGCGGCCTGCCGGTGGATCTCGACCTGGAGCTGCGCTTCGAGGACGCGGACACGGCGCTCCGGGTGCTCAGGAAGCCGACCCAGAAGGCCTTCCTCGACGGCATGATGGCCGGTCGCGTTCGGCTGGTCGGCGACGCCCGGGACCTCGACCGCCTGCAGGGCCTGCTGAAGCACCTGTAGCGCCGAGCGACAAGCGCCGAGCCACAAGCGCCGAGCCACAAGCGCCGAGCCACAAGAAACCCCGAAGGTTGAGCCATCGGGGTTTTCTTTTGCTTCCGGCGATTTCACGCTGCTGGCTTGCAGCTTGCAGCTTGCAGCTTGCAGCTTGCAGCTTGCAGCTTGCAGCTTGCAGCTTGCAGCTTGCAGCTTGCAGCTTGCCGCTGTCAGACCTGCCCGTAGCGCCCGGCTTCCTCGCCCAGCCAGCGGCGGATCAGCGGCCGGCTGGCCTCGGGGTGCTCGGCCAGCAGCGCCTCGGCCAGCGGCGAGATGCGCGGCAGCAGGTCGGCGTCGCGTTCCAGATCGGCGATCTTCATCTGCGCCAGGCCGGTCTGGCGGGTGCCCAGCACCTCGCCGGGGCCGCGGATCTCCAGGTCCTGCTCGGCGATGCGGAAGCCGTCGTTGGTCTCGCGCATCACCGTCAGCCGCTTGCGCGAGTGATCCGACAGCGGCGGGTGATAGAGCAGCACGCAGAAGCTCGCGGTGGCCCCGCGCCCGACCCGGCCGCGCAGCTGGTGCAGCTGGGAGAGGCCCAGCCGCTCGGGGTTCTCGATGATCATCAGGCTGGCATTGGGCACGTCGACGCCGACCTCGATCACCGTGGTGGCCACCAGCAGGTCCAGCTCGCCGGCCTTGAAGGCGGCCATCACCTCGGCCTTCTCGGTGGCCTTCATGCGCCCGTGGACCAGGCCCACGGCGAGCTCCGGCAGCGCCTCGACCAGCTCGTCGCGGCTGGCCTCGGCGGCCTGGCACTGCAGCGCCTCGGACTCCTCGATCAGGGTGCAGACCCAGTAGGCCTGGCGGCCCTCGGCGCAGGCGTGGCGGATGCGCTCGACCACCTCGGGGCGGCGCTCGTCGGGCACCACCACCGTCTTCACCGGGGTACGCCCGGGCGGCAGCTCGTCGATCACCGAGACGTCCAGGTCGGCGTAGGCGCTCATCGCCAGGGTGCGCGGGATCGGCGTGGCGGTCATCACCATCTGGTGGGGCGTCAGGCCGCCGGCCTCGCCCTTCTCGCGCAGCGCCAGGCGCTGGTGGACGCCGAAGCGGTGCTGCTCGTCGATGATCGCCAGGCCCAGGCGCTGGAAGTGGACATCGCCCTGGAACAGCGCATGGGTGCCGACCACCATCTGCGCCCGGCCGTCGTGGATTGCCGCCTTGGCGTCGAGCCGCGCCTTGCCCTTGAGCTTGCCCGCCAGCCAGGCCACCTCGATGCCGAGCGGCTCGAACCAGGCCTTGAAGGCGCGATAGTGCTGCTCGGCGAGGATCTCGGTGGGCGCCATCATGGCCGCCTGGCAGCCGCCGGCGATGGCGGACAGCGCCGCCATGGCGGCGACCACGGTCTTGCCCGAGCCCACGTCGCCCTGCACCAGGCGCAGCATGGGCCGCTCCTCGGCCAGGTCGGCGCGGATCTCGTCGAGCACCCGGCGCTGGGCGCCGGTCAGCGAGAAGGGCAGCTGGGTCAGGAAGCGGGCCTGCAGGCCACGGCCGTCGGACAGCGCCGGCGCGCCGTCCTCCTGGATGCGCAGGCGTACCTCGCGCAGGCTTAGCCGGTGGGCCAAGAGCTCCTCCATGGCCAGTCGGCGCGCGGCCGGGTGGCGGCCCTCGGCCAGCGCATCCGGGTCGGCCTCCGGCGGCGGATGGTGCAGCTCGCGCAGGCAGTCATGCAGCTCGGGCAGGGCGTACTGGTGGCGCAGCGACTCGGGCAGCCATTCCGGCAGCGCCGCGGGGGCCTGCGCGAGCCGGGCCAGGGCCTGGTCGATCAGCGCCCGCAGGCGCGTCTGGTGCAGCCCCTCGGTGGTCGGGTAGATGGGCGTGAGGTGATCCTCCACCGCCGGCGCGCCCTCGCCGATCAGGCGATATTCCGGGTGGTAGATCTCGAGCCCGGTGGCGCCGGCCCGGGCCTCGCCGAAGGCGCGCACCCGGGCGCCGGGGCAGAACTGCTGCTGCTGGGCCGGCGAGAAGTGGAAGAAGCGCAGGCTGAGGATGCCGGAGCCGTCGCGCAGCCGCACCAGCAGGCTGCGGCGGCGGCCGCGCACCACGTCGGCGGCCATCACCTCGCCCTCGACCACGGCCTCGTCGCCGGAGCGGAGGCCGGCGACGGGGGTGATGCGGGTGCGATCCTGGTAGCGCAGCGGCAGGTGGAACAGCAGGTCGGCGACGGCATCGATGCGCAGGCGGCCCAGCTTCTGGGCCAGCGCCTCGCCGACGCCCTTGAGGTCCGTGACGGGGGCGTCGAGGCCGCTCATGCCGGCTCGGTCGTGGCCGCGCGGCAGTGGGCGATGGCGTCGGTCACCGCGTCGATGGCCTGGGGCCGCGGGAAGCTGGCGCGCCAGGCGATGGCCACGGTGCGCCCGGGGCCGGGCGGCGTGAAGGGTCGGCTGGTGAGCAGGCCGCTCTCGTAGTGGCCGGTGCCGATCGCCGAGCGCGGCAGCACGGTGATGCCGAGCCGCGAGGCGACCATGTGACGGATGGTCTCCAGCGAGCCGCCCTCGGCGGTCAGGGTGTTGTTGGGGCTGTTGAGCTTCTGGCTGATCGCCGGGCAGGCCTCGAGGATCTGGTCGCGGAAGCAGTGGCCCTCGCCGAGCAGCAGCAGGCGCTCCTGCAGCAGGTTCTCCTTGTCGATGCTCTCGCGCTCGGCCCAGGCGTGGTCGGCCGGCATCAGCACGTCGAAGGCCTCCTCGTAGAGGGGCTTGGTGACCACGTCGGTCTCGGTGAAGGGCAGCGCGACGATGATGGCGTCGAGCTCGCCGCTGCGCAGCTTGCGCCGCAGCTCGCCGGTGAAGCCCTCCTCGATGTAGAGCGGCATCTGCGGCGCGCGGCGGGTCAGCTCCGGGATCAGGTGCGGGAACAGGTAGGGGCCGACGGTATAGATGGCACCGATGCGCAGCGGGCTGGCCAGCTGGTCGCGGCCGGCGCTGGCGAGCTCCTTGATCACGCTGCTCTGTTCCAGCACGCGCTGGGCCTGCTCGACGATCTTCTCGCCCAGCGGCGTGACCTGTACGGTGGACTTGGAACGCTCGAACAGTGCCACGCCCAGTTCTTCCTCCAGCTTCTTGACCGCCACCGAGAGGGTCGGCTGGGACACGAAGCAGTGTTCGGCGGCGCGGCCGAAGTGGCGTTCCTGGGCCAGGGTTACGATGTAACGGAGTTCTGTTAGAGTCATTTCGGTGCCGGGGCTTCCTCGATTGTCGATGTGTCGCGGGCCCCACCCATAGGGCACCCCGAGGTCGTCATAGGGACTTTTTATCAGGGGGCGAGGGAAAGGTGAAGACAACGACGCTGATTCTGGGTTGTGGTGATATCGGCACGACGCTGGGCCGGGAGCTCAAGGCGGACGGCCACAAGGTCATCGGGGTGCGCCGCGATGCCGCCAAGCTGGCCGACAGCGGCCTGAAGGCGGTGTCGGCGGATCTCGGCGACGCCGCGGCGCTGGCCGAGCTGCCGGACGCGGAGGTGCTGGTCTACGTGGTCAGCGCCGACCGCTTCGAGGAGGAGGCCTATCGGGCGGCCTATCCGGACGGGCTCAAGGCGGTGCTGGCCGAGTTCGGCGCCCGCCGGCACCCGCCGAGGCACGTCTTTTTCGTCTCCTCCACCAGCGTCTACGCCCAGCAGGGCGGCGAGACGGTGGACGAGGCAAGCCCCACCGAGCCGGGCGGCTTCTCCGGCGCGCTGATGCGCGAGGCCGAGCAGGCGCTGATTGATCACGACCTGCCGGGCACGGTGGTGCGCTTCTCCGGCATCTACGGCCCGGGGCGCGACCGCCTGATCCGCCAGGTCGGCGAGGGGCGCATCGCCGCCGCCACGCCGCCGATGTACTCCAACCGCATCCATCGCGACGACTGCGCCGGGGTGCTGGCCCATCTCATCGGGCGGGCGCAGGCCGGCGAGTCGCTGCATGAGCTGTATCTGGCCAGCGACTGCGAGCCGGCGCCGCTCCACGAGGTGATGGCCTGGCTGGCCAAGCAGCTCAAGGTCGAGGCCACCGAGACCATCCAGTCGCCGCTGCGCCGCCGGGCCAGCAAGCGCTGCGACAACGCCCGCCTGATCGAGAGCGGCTATCGCTTCCGCTTCCCCACCTTCCGCGAGGGCTATCTGCAGGTGCTGCGCGAGGGTGGCTACCTGCCCGAGGCCACCACCTAGCGCCCCTCCTCCCTCCGGCCGTCGGCCGACACGCCCGGGAGCGGCCCGGGCGTGCGCGCCAGGCACGCATAGCGGCTGCCCCGCGGGGTGACGGTCGAGCGGATCAACTCGACGCGCGAATACGTCCAGTCCAGCGACACGGCCGGCAGGTCCTGGCCGGGCGGCCTTGCGGCCCGGCGCAGCAGGGTGACATGCGGCACGAAGCGCTCGGGGCGCCCCTCGACGCCGAGCCGCTCGAGCCCCTCCCACAGCTGGTGCTGCAGGCCGACGAGTGCCGGATCGGGCTCGGCGCCGCCGACCCAGACGATGCCCGGACGGCGGAATTGGCCCCAGCGGTCGAGTCGCCAGTGGCCGGGAAGCAGGGTGAAACGCGTCAGCCAGTCGGCGATGGCCGTGGCCCGGGCGTCGGGCTGCTCGCCGAGGAAGGCGAGCGTGAGGTGAACGCTGTCGTCCGGCATGCGCCGGCCGCCGCAGCGGGAGCGGGCGGTATCGGCCAGAACGCCGAGCCGCCGGCGCAGGGCCGGCGGCGGTACCAGGGCCAGAAACAGGCGCATGGTAGGAAGGCTCTCTTCAGAGAGGTAACGGAAAGCGAGGATTCATGTCGCGAGCGAGGAGAGGCTGGTCGCCGCCGGAGCGCAGCTACCGGAGTGTAGCCTGCTACATGAGGATAGCGAGCACCGCCGGCGGCCAGGATCTCGAGCGCAGCAATGAATCAGCCTTTCCTTAGTCGCCGATGACCAGCACGGCCTCTGCCTCGACCTGGCTGCCCTTGGGCAGGGCCTTGACGCCGACGGCGGCGCGGGCCGGGTAGGGCGCGTCGAAGAACTCTTCCATGATGCCGTTGACGATGGCGAAGTTGTCCAGGTCCACCAGGTAGAGGTTCAGCTTGACCACGTCCTTGAGGCCGCCGGCGGCTTCCTCGGCCACGGCCTTCAGGTTGGCGAAGACCTGGCGGGCCTGGGCCTCGAAGTCGTCGGAGACGATCTCCATGGTGGCCGGGTCCAGCGGGATCTGGCCGGACATGTAGACGGTGTTGCCGGCCTTGATGGCCTGGGAGTAGGGGCCGATGGCGGCGGGTGCCTGGTCGGTGTTGATGACGGCCTTGTTGCTCATGGTGTGCTCCATGTGTTGTTGGCGATGATGGGGGTGTCCAATGACAGCGCCCCCGTCCGCCGCGACCGCGACGGACGGGGGCGCTGAGACTCAATTGCCCAGGCGGGTGATCTTGCCGACGTGGGACAGGTTGCGCAGGCGCTTGATGATGCGCGCCAGGTGTACGCGGTTGCGCACCGACAGGGTCAGGTTGACGATCGACAGCCGGGCGTCGCGCTCCTCGATGCCGATGCGCTCGATGTTGGCTTCGGCGTCGGTGACCAGGCTGGCCAGCTCCGCCACCAGTCCGCGGCGGCTCTCGATCTCCAGGCGCAGCGGCACCGGGAAATCCTCGTCGGCCTGATCGGACCACTCGAGGGCGAACAGCTTGTCCGGGTCGCTCTTGAGCTCGGCCAGGTTGCGGCACTCGGTGCGGTGGACGACGATGCCCTTGCCCACCGAGAGGTGGCCGATGACCGGGTCGCCGGGCAGCGGATGGCAGCAGCGGGCGAACTTGATCACCATGCCCTCGGCGCCGCTGATCACGATCGGCCCCTCCTGGGGCGAGCTCTCCACGGTCGGCAGCTGCTCGCCGTGATGCAGGTCGACCAGGCGCCGGGCGGCCACGTGGGCGACCCGGGCACCGAGGCCGATCGATTCCAGCAGGGCGTCCTGGCTCTTCAGTTCGAGCTCGGCCAGCAGCGTGGCCATCGGCCCGCCGGGCAGCTCCTCGAGGCTGGTCTCGAACTCCGCCAGCGCCTTGTTCAGCAGACGGCGGCCGAGCTGCACGGCCTCGGTGTGCTGCTGGTGCTTGAGCGCGTGGCGAATGGCCGAGCGCGCCTTGGCGGTGACCACCACGTTGAGCCAGGCCAAGCTGGGCCTGGCGGCAGGGGCGGTGATGATCTCCAGCGTCTGGCCGCTCTCGAGCCGGGTGGAGAGCGGGGCCAGATGGCGGTCGATGCGGCAGGCGATGCAGCTGTTGCCGATGTCGGTGTGCACGCTGTAGGCGAAGTCGATCACCGTGGCGCCCTGGGGCAGCTCCATGATGTCGCCCTTGGGCGTGAACACGTAGATATCGTCCGGGAACAGGTCGTTCTTGACGTGCTCGATGAACTCCAGCGAATCCCCGGCGTGGCGCTGCATCTCGAGCAGCCCCTTGATCCAGGAGCGGGCCCGGGCGTGGCTGCCCTCGGCGATCGGATGATCGGTCTGGCCGGCCTTGTACAGCCAGTGGGCGGCGATGCCGTTGTTGGCCATGGCCTCCATCTCGCGGGTGCGGATCTGCACCTCGATGGGCATGCCGCCGCTGCCGAACAGCGTGGTATGCAGGCTCTGGTAGCCGTTGGCCTTGGGGATGGCGATGTAGTCCTTGAAGCGTCCGGGCACCGGCTTGTAGAGGTTGTGCACCATGCCGAGGATGCGATAGCAGCTGTCGACGTCGTCGGTGATGATGCGGAAGCCGAACACGTCCATGATCTCGGCGAACGACTTCTTCTGGTCGCGCATCTTCTTGTAGATCGACAGCAGGTGCTTCTGACGGCCCATCACCGAGCCGCTCAGGCCTTCCTCGTCGAGGCTGTTCTGCAGGGTGTCCTGGACCTGGCGGATCGCCGAGCGGCGGTGACCGCGGGCGCTGGCCACGGCGCGCTTGATGCGCTCGGCGCGCATCGGGTGGATGGCCTGGAACGAGAGGTCCTCGAGCTCGACGCGGATGGTGTTGATGCCCAGCCGGTTGGCGATGCGGGCGTAGATCTCCAGCGTCTCGCGGGCGATGCGGCGCTTCTTCTCCGGGCGCAGCGCGCCCAGGGTGCGCATGTTGTGCAGCCGGTCGGCCAGCTTGACGATGATCACCCGGATGTCCCGGGACATCGCCATCACCATCTTCTGGAAGTTCTCGGCCTGGGCGACGGCCTTGTCCTCGAAGGTGATCTGGGTCAGCTTCGAGACGCCGTCGACCAGCTCCGCCACGGCCTCGCCGAACTGCGCGCCCAGGGCCTGCTTGGAGACGCCGGTGTCCTCGATGACGTCATGCAGCATGGCGGCCATCAGGCTCTGATGGTCCATGTGCATGTTGGCCAGGATGTTGGCCACCGCCAGGGGATGGGTCACATAGGGCTCGCCGGAGCGACGACGCTGGCCGTCGTGGGCCTGCTCGGCGTAGTAGAAGGCACGCTTGACCTGCTGGATCTCGTCCTGGGGGAGGTAGCCGCCGAGGCGGTCGGCCAGGTCATCGATGGTGAACATGCGGCGTGCCCTGAAGGTTACGTGATGGCCGTGCGGATGGCGGCGACGCCGGCATCACTCCTCGGCGGGGATGCCCGGTTCGCCTTCGGGGCGCGGACGCGCCGGGGCGGCTTCGATCGGCTCGTCCAGCACGCTGGAGTCGACCAGGCCGTCGGCGATCTCGCGCAGCGCCATCACGGTGGGCTTGTCGTTTTCCCAGGGCAGCAGGGCATCGCGGGAGCCGCGGGCCAGCTGGCGAGCGCGCTGGGTGGAGATCATCACCAGCTTGAAGCGATTTTCGACGTTTTCCAGACAGTCTTCGACGGTAACACGCGCCATGGATGCCTTCCTGAATGCTGACGGGCGAAGCCCCGGCCGGCGCCGCTGCGCCCCGGGGATTCACCGATGAATAGAGGGGTTAGATTACTCGACGCCCGGCTCGCCTGACAAGCGCCGCGGCCGCGCTCAGGAGAGCAGCGCGGCCAGCAGCGGCGCGTGGCGTTCGCGGATGCGTTCGGCGCTCAGGCGCCGGGCGATGACCAGCGACTGAAGCTCGCGCTCGGCGGTGGTGAAGTCGTCGTTGATCACCACGTAGTCGTACTCGTCATAGTGCGACATCTCGCTGACCGCCTCGCGCATGCGCCCGGCGATCACGGCGTGCTCGTCGGTGCCGCGGCCGGACAGGCGACGCTCCAGCTCCTCGCGCGAGGGCGGCAGGATGAAGATCGAGACCGCCTGGGGCAGCTGCTCGCGGACCTGACGGGCGCCCTGCCAGTCGATCTCCAGGATCACGTCCTGGCCGGCGGCCAGCAGTTCCTCCACGGCGCGCCGCGAGGTGCCGTAGTAGTTGTCGAACACCCGGGCATGCTCGAAGAAGTCGCCCTCGGCGATCATGCGCTCGAACTCGGCCCGGTCGACGAAGTGATAGTTCACGCCGTCGACCTCGCCTTCGCGGCGCGGCCGGGTGGTGTGCGACACCGAGACCT
Organism: Halomonas smyrnensis AAD6; assembly: GCF_000265245.1. Taxonomy (GTDB): domain Bacteria; phylum Pseudomonadota; class Gammaproteobacteria; order Pseudomonadales; family Halomonadaceae; genus Halomonas; species Halomonas smyrnensis. Next base: position 76,122 of record NZ_AJKS02000012.1, on the reverse strand, counting down.
GGATGCCGTCGAGGCGTTCGATCAGCTCGCGTACCAGGCTGGTCTTGCCGGCGCCGGAGGGGGCGGAGACGATGAAGAGCGTACCTTGGGGCATGGCGGGTCCTGCGATATCGACGGCTGCGGAGGAGGGCGCGAAGTATCGCACACTTCGTGCCCGTGCCCCAGCCTTGGCCTCAGGCCGCGGCGGCCCTGATCTCTCGGCGCTCCAGGTAGCGGCCGGTGAAGAACATCGCCAGCCCGCCGAGGGCCAGCACGGCGCCGACCAGGCCGCTGGACGACCAGGGCGCGCCGCCCTTGATCACCACCGCGGCCAGCCAGGCGCCCAGGGCGTTGGCGCAGTTGAAGGCGGCGTGGTTCATCGAGGCGGCCATGGTCTGGGCATCGCCGGCGACGTCCATCAGCCGGGTCTGCAGCGCCGGCCCCAGCGCCATGCTGGTGCCCACCAGGCCGACGAACAGCAGGCCGGCGATCAGATGGTTGGCGGCGAAGAAGAAGCCGGCCTGCACCACCAGGCACCACACCAGGATGCGGGGGATGGCCTTGAGCAGATGCTTGTCGGCCAGCCGTGCGCCGACCAGGTTGCCGACGATGGTGCCGACACCGAAGATCGTCAGCACCCAGGGCCCGATGGCTTCGCGCATGCCGGCCTGGGCGGAGAGGGTCGGCACCACGTAGCTGAACACCGCGAACATGCCGCCGAAGCCGATGCTGGCCACGCCCAGGGTGAACAGCACGCGCTGCTTGGCCAGCGCGGTGAGCTCGCGCTTGGGGCTGGCATGGGGATCGGGCGCCTGGCTCGGCACCCACAGGCGGATCAGCGCGGCGGTGGTCAGGGCGATGGCGCCGACGCCGAGGAAGGCGCTCTGCCAGCCCAGCCACTGGCCGGCCCAGGTGGCCAGCGGCGCGCCGACCAGGATGGCGGTGGTCAGGCCCAGCATCACCCGGCTGACCGCCTGGGCACGCTGCTCGATGGGCACCGCGGCGGCCGCGACCAGCGCGGCAACGCCGAAGTAGGCGCCGTGGGGCAGGCCGGCCAGGAAGCGCAGCCCGACGAACGGCCAGAACGAGGTGGCCATGGCGCTGGCGACGTTGCCGACGGCGAACACCAGCATCAGCACGATCAGCAGGGTGCGGCGCGGCACCCGGGCGGCCAGCGCGGAGATCAGCGGTGCGCCGACCACCACGCCCAGGGCGTAGCTGGAGATGGCGTAGCCGACATCGGCGGCGGCGACCTGAAGATCGCCGGCGACCCGCTCCAGCAGGCCCATGATCACGAACTCGCTGGTGCCGATGCCGAAGCCGCCGAGGGCCAGCGCGAGCTCGGCCAGGCGGGGGTGGCGCGCGGTGGCGCCGGCAGAGGGTGTCGACATGGTAGACCTCGGGAAATAAAAAAGACCCTGACGGAGTCAGGGTCGCGTAAAATTACTACAAAAGTATAACGCAGATGTCGTTAGGAAGCGAAGAGGCCCGGAGGGCGGGCGCGGTGTCGCCTCACTCGATGTTCTGGATCTGTTCGCGCATCTGCTCGATCAGCACCTTGAGCTCCACCGCGCAGCGAGTGGTCTCGGCGACCACCGACTTCGATGACAGGGTGTTGGCCTCGCGATTGAGCTCCTGCATCAGGAAGTCCAGGCGGCGGCCGATCGGGCCCTTCTGCTTGAGCTGGCGCTCGACCTCGCCGACGTGGGTCTCCAGCCGGTCGAGTTCCTCGGCCACATCGGCCTTCTGGGCCAGCAGCACCAGCTCGGCCTCCAGGCGCTGGGGGTCGAGCTCGGCGCGCATCTCGGCCAGCCGGTCGAGCAGCTGGCCGCGCTGGCGCTCGAGGATCGTCGGCAGCAGGCCGCGGACCTCGTCGACCTGGGCGCGGATGCCGACCAGCCGCTCGCGGATCAGCTCGGCGAGCTGCTCGCCCTCCCGGGCGCGGCCGGCGACCAGGTCGGCCAGGGCGGCGTCGAACAGGGCGTTGGCCTCGGCCTTGATCGCCTCGAGATCGAGCCCGGGCGCCTCGAGCACGCCGGGATGGTCGAGCAGCGCCAGGGCGTCGGGCATCGGCGCCTCGGGCACGGCCTCGCGCACCTCGCCCAGCGCCGCGCCCAGGGCGCGCAGCTTGGCATGATCGACGCTGGCCTCGGCGCGGCGCTCGGCGGGCTCGAAGCGCAGCGTGCACTCGACCTTGCCACGGGCCAGGCGGCTTCTCAGGCCGTCGCGGAAGCCGGGCTCGAGATCGCGCAGGGCCTCGGGCAGGCGGAAGTGAGGGTCGAGATAGCGCTGGTTGACCGACCGCAGTTCCAGTTGCAGCCGGCCCCAGTCGGCGTCGCGATCCTGCCGTGAGAAGGCGGTCATGCTGTGCACCATGGCGGGCTCCTTGTGGGTAGGTCGGGGTCGGGGCGAGTCAGTGTAACCGATTCCCCCTTCAGGCCGTGTAGAATGGCGGGCCATCCATTTCCGACTGCGAGAGAGCTGACATGGCCGAGGACTTCCGGCGCCCCAGCGGGCGCGCCGCTGACGAGCCCCGCGAGATCCGCCTGACCCGCGACTACACCCGCCACGCCGAGGGCTCGGTGCTGGTCGAGTTCGGCGATACCAAGGTGCTGTGCAACGCCAGCGTCGAGGCCGGCGTGCCGCGCTGGCTGCGCGGCAAGAAGCAGGGCTGGGTGACCGCCGAGTACGGCATGCTGCCCCGTGCCACCCACACCCGCGGCGGCCGCGAGGCGACCCGCGGCAAGCAGGGCGGCCGCACGCTGGAGATCCAGCGGCTGATCGGCCGCTCGCTGCGCGCGGCGGTGAACCTGAAGAAGCTCGGCGAGTACACCATCACCGTGGACTGCGACGTCATCCAGGCCGACGGCGGGACCCGTACCGCGTCGATCACCGGCGGCTGCGTGGCGCTGATCGACGCCGTGCGCTATCTGCAGCGCGAGAAGCTGATCAAGGCCGACCCCTTCCATCAGCTGATCGGCTCGGTCTCGGTGGGCATCTACAACGGCGTGCCGGTGGTCGACCTGGACTACCCCGAGGACTCCCGCGCCGGCACCGACATGAACGTGGTGATGGCCGAGGGCGGCGGGCTGATCGAGGTGCAGGGCACCGCCGAGTCCGGCACCTACAGCCGCGCCGAGCTCGACGCCATGCTCGACCTGGCGGAGCAGGCCGGGGCCTCGCTGTTCGCGCATCAGCGCGAGGCGCTGGGCATCCGCGGCTGAGCAGCCTTCATTCCGGGAACGCGGATTGTCGTCGCGAGCGTTGCAGACCATCCGCGGTTCCCTAACGCAGCACGCCGGCCATCAGGCCGGCGTGCTGCGTCATGCCCGGGGCATGACGGCGACGAAGGGAGACGCGTTACAGCGGCAGGTCGTACTCGACGATCAGCGGCGCGTACTCGGAGAAGGTCGCGTCGTAGTCGATCCAGGCGTCCACCACGTGGCGGCGGAAGTTGGGGCCGACCAGCTGGTAGTCGATGCGCCAGCCTTCCTGGCGTTCGCGGGGCTGGTCCTGATCCAGCGCCGGCCACCAGGTGTACTCGCCGGCATCGCGGTTGATCTCGCGGAAGGTGTCGATGAAGCCGGTCGGGCCGAGCACCTGATCCATCCAGGCGCGCTCCTCGGGCTTGAAGCCGGGGGTCGTCTGGTTATCGGCCCAGTTTTCCAGGTCGATGGTCTTGTGGGCGATGTGCCAGGTGCCGGCGATGATGTACTCGCGGCGCTTGCGGGCCATCTTCGACAGGTATTCCTGGTACTGGGCCATGAAGGCCTGCTTGGCGGCCGGATCGCTGCCGTCGGGCATCAGGAAGCTGGCGATGCTGAAACGGTCGTAGTCGGCCTGCAGGAAGCGTGCCTCGTGGTCGCACTGCGGGAAGCCGAGGCCATACATGATCGCCTTGGGGATCTTGCGGCAGTACAGGCCGACGCCCGAGAAGCCGTCCTGCTCGGCATCGAGGAAGTAGCCCTCGTAGCCTTCCGGATAGAGGATGCTGTCGTCGAGCTCGAAGCTCTTGGCCTTGAGATTCTGCACGCAGACGACATCGGCATCCTGGTTGGCCAGCCAGTCGAGAAAGCCCCGACCCACCGCCTCTCGGATGCCATTCACATTGATGGTGGCGATTTTCATACATGGTCCCTTTTGCGTCGCGCGTGTATGATACCCGACGTTTCGACGTTTGGGTAAATGGCGTCCGCCAATAGACGTGATAGGAGGCTCCGTGGCCGCATCGACCCTGCAACCCTATCAGCAGGCCTTCATCGAGTTCGCCATCGAGCAGGGCGTGCTGCGCTTCGGCGAGTTCACCCTCAAGTCCGGGCGTACCAGCCCCTACTTCTTCAACGCCGGCCTGTTCAAGAGCGGCCGCGCCCTGGCGAAGCTGGGCCGTTTCTATGCCCAGGCCATCGCCGACAGCGGCCTCGAGGCCGACGTGCTGTTCGGCCCGGCCTACAAGGGCATTCCCCTGGCCGCGACCACCGCGGTGGCGCTGGCGGATCATCATGACCGCGACCTGCCCTATGCGTTCAATCGCAAGGAGGCCAAGGCCCACGGCGAAGGCGGCAACATCGTCGGCGCGGCGCTGGCCGGCCGCATCCTGATCATCGATGACGTCATCACCGCCGGCACCGCGATCCGCGAGGTGATGGGGCTGATCGGGGACGCCGGCGCCGAGGCCGCCGGCGTGGTGGTGGCGCTGGACCGCCAGGAGCGCGGCGGCGACGACAGCGACCCGCGCAGCGCCATCCAGCAGGTCGAGGCCGCCTACGGCATGCCGGTGGTGAGCATCGTCACCCTGGACATGGTGCTCGAGTACCTCGAGGTCCATGCCGGCGACGAACTGCGCGGCCACGCCGAGGCGATCCGCGCCTATCGCGACCGCTACGGCATCGCGGGCGACTGAGCCCGCCCGCCAGGGCGCCGAGACCGGCCGCCCGCTCGCTGCCTCGGGCCCCGTTTCGGGGCCCGAGTGCGTTGGCGGCCCTGTCCTCCCCGCCGTCTACAGGAGTCATCGATGCTCGACGTGGTGCTCTACCAGCCCGAGATCCCGCCCAACACCGGCAACCTGATCCGCCTGTGCGCCAACACCGGCTTCCGGCTGCACCTGATCGAGCCGCTGGGCTTCACCCTCGACGACAAGCGGCTGCGCCGCGCCGGCCTCGACTATCATGAGTGGGCCCGGGTGCGGGTGCATGCCGACTGGGCGGCCTTCCTCGCCGAGGTGGCGCCGAGGCGGGTATTCGCGGTCTCGACCCGCGGCCGCACCGGCTACCACGAGCCGGCCTACTGCGAGGGCGACGCCCTGGTATTCGGCCCCGAGACCCGCGGCCTGCCCCAGGCGATGCTCGACGCCCTGCCCGAATCGCAGCGCCTGCGCATTCCCATGCTGGCCGAGAGCCGCAGCCTGAATCTGTCCAACGCCGCCGCGGTGCTGGTCTTCGAGGCCTGGCGACAGCTGGAATTCGTGGGGGCCGGCCTTCCGGGGGCCGCGCTTCCCGAAAGCGAGTCGATCGCCGCGCCGAGGAGTGACGCATGACCGAGAGCATCGCCAGTCGCATCGCCAAGCTCAACCCGCGCCAGCAGGAGGCGGTGCGCGCCATCGACGGGCCCTGCCTGGTGCTGGCCGGCGCCGGCTCGGGCAAGACCAGCGTGATCACCACCAAGATCGCCTACCTGGTGCAGGAGTGCGGCATGAGCGCCCGGCGCATCGCCGCGGTGACCTTCACCAACAAGGCCGCCCGCGAGATGAAGGAGCGGGTCGGCAAGATGCTCCAGGGCCGCCAGGGTCACGGCCTGACGGTGTCGACCTTCCACACCCTCGGCCTCAACATCATCCGCGGCGAGCTCAAGGCGCTGGGCTACAAGCCGGGCTTCTCGCTGTTCGACCCCGAGGATGCCAAGGCGCTGCTGCGCGACCTGATGAACAAGGACGCCCAGGTCGACGCCGAGGCGATCAACCAGGTCCAGGCGACCATCTCCAACTGGAAGAACGACCTGGTGCTGCCCGGCCAGGCGCTCTCTCATGCCAACAGCGAGGACGAGCTGTTCGCCGCCCGGGTCTACGAGGCCTACGGCCGCCACCTCAAGGCCTACAACGCGGTCGACTTCGACGACCTGATCCTGCTGCCGGTGACCCTGCTGCGCGACGACCCCGAGGCCCTCTCTCGGTGGCGCAAACGCATCCACTACATGCTGGTCGACGAGTATCAGGACACCAACGTCAGCCAGTACCAGCTGGTGCAGCTGCTGATGGCCGAGCGCCAGACCTTCACCGTGGTCGGCGACGACGACCAGTCGATCTATGCCTGGCGTGGCGCGCGGCCCGAGAACCTGGTGACCCTGGGCGAGGACTTCCCGCGCCTGAACGTGATCAAGCTGGAGCAGAACTACCGCTCCACCGGCACCATCCTGCGCGCGGCCAACACCCTGATCGCCAACAACCCCCACGTCTACGAGAAGACCCTGTGGTCGGACATGGGGCAGGGCGCGGCGATCCGGGTGGTGGTCAATCGCCACGAGGAGGCCGAGGCCGAGCGGGTGGCCAGCGAGATCCTCACCCGGCGCATCAAGGAGCGCGCCGAATGGCGCGACTTCGCGGTGCTCTACCGCGGCAACTTCCAGGCCCGGCTGCTGGAGCTGAAGCTGCAGCACTACCAGATTCCCTACAAGCTCTCCGGCGGCACCTCCTTCTTCTCGCGCAACGAGATCAAGGACGCCATGGCCTACCTGCGGCTGTTGATCAATCCGGCCGACGACAACGCCTTCCTGCGCATCGTCAACGTGCCGCGCCGCGAGATCGGCCCCAGCACCCTGGAGAAGCTCGCCAACTACGCCACCGAGCGTGGCGGCTCGCTGTTCGCCGCCTGCCAGGAGCTGGGGCTGGCCGAGCTGCTGCCGGTGAGAGCCGTCGAAAGGCTGGGGAGATTCACCCACTTCATCGAGGGCGTGCGCCGGCGCATGGACGGCGGCGATGCCATCGAGGCCATCCGCGACATGCTGCGCGAGATGGACTACGAGGCCTGGCTCTACCAGAACGCCAGCGCGCCGACCATCGCCGAGCGGCGCATGGCCAACGTCTGGACGCTGATCGACCAGCTCGAGAAGTCGATGGGCGCCGACCCCGACGAGGACACCGCCAGCACGGCCACCGAGACCGACGGCGTGGAGGCGGCGATCTCGCGGCTGGTGCTGCGCGACATCCTCGAGCAGCAGGCCGAGGAGGACGACTCCGACCGCGTGCAGCTCTTGACCATGCACGCCTCCAAGGGCCTCGAGTTTCCCCACGTCTACCTGATGGGGCTGGAGGAGGAGCTGCTGCCGCACCGCAACGCCATCGAGGTGGGCACGGTCGAGGAGGAGCGGCGCCTGGCCTACGTGGGCATCACCCGGGCGCGGCGCACCCTGACCATGACCCTGGCGCGCCAGCGCAAGGCCTACGGCGAGCTGATGGACTGCACGCCGAGCCGCTTCCTCGACGAGCTGCCGGAAGACGCCCTGGAGTGGGAAGGCCGGGCCGACCGCGAGGACCCGGAGAAGAAGCAGGCCCGCGGCAAGGACGCCATCGCCGGGCTGCGCTCGCTGCTGAACTGACGGCGATCCAGGCCAGCGGAACGACGAGCGGGGCGCCACCGGGCGCCCCGCTTTTTTATGTCTACCGTTTCCGTCGTTGCCGGCCTGGCGCGAGCGTCACTGTGCCTCGCCGACCATGTAGTCGACGATGGCCTTGATCTCCTCGTCGGGCAGGCCGGCGCCGCCCTTGGGCGGCATGGTGCCGATGCCGTTGATGGCGCTGGCGTAGAGGGTCTCCATGCCCTTGTCGATGCGCGGTGCCCAGGCCTCGGTGTCGCCGAGCTTGGGCGCCCCGGCGACGCCGGCGGCATGGCAGGCGGCGCAGGGCGCGCTGGCGTAGAGGGCCTCGCCGTCCGCGCCGCTCTCGGCCGGCGCCGCGTCACTGGCGGTGGCGCTGGCGTCTTCGTCGGGCGCGGCCGCGGTGTCGTCGGCGGCCGGCACGTCCATCACCGGCTCGACCAGATAGGCCACCGCGGCGCGCACCTCCGCATCCGAAAGGTTGGGATTGCCGCCGCGGGCCGGCATGGCGTTGAAGCCGTTGAGGGCGTGGTCGAGCAGGGTGGCGAAGCCCTTGCCGGTGCGCTCGGCCCAGGCCGCCTCGTCGCCGCGGATCGGGGAGCCGGCGGCACCGGTCTCGTGGCAGGCCATGCAGATGCTGCCATAGATGCCCTCGCCGTCGATGGCATCGCCGGCGGTGCCGGTGTCGCCGGCGCCGGCCGAGGCCATGGCGGTGCCGCAGTCCTCGCCCTCCAGGCACAGCTGGCCCACCGGCGCCAGGCGCTCGGCGAGGGCCTCGCGGTCCACCTCCTGCTGGGCATGGGCCGAGGCCGCGGTCACCAGGCCGAGCAACGTCAGGCATCCCAGGATCAGCTTGCTGGCATTCACTCTCACCACCTCTCATTGACGGTCTTGTTATCGGATCACGGACGGCGGCGTGATGGGCGCAGTATAGCGACAGTCCCCCGCCCGGAAAATGTCGCCGATCAACTGCGCGGCGAACGAGGCCGGTGAGGGAAGCCAGCGGGGGGAGCCGCGGAGGCCAACGCAGCAGCGGCGACCCGAGGGCCGCCGCTGGTGGACCTGGTTCGGGGCATCGCCCGGGATGCCCCGTGGGGGCCGCGGCCTACCGCGGCGCCGATATCGGCACTTACACCGGCTCCATGGCGTAGCGCAGGATGGCCGCCGCGCCGCTGTTGCCGGGCATCAGCTCGCTGGGCACGAAGACCACGTCGCCGTCGGTGTTGATGACGTGCCGCGCGACCGCGTCGAGCACGTCCTCCGAGCCGGTGCGATCGTAGTCGACCCTGCCGCCTTCGCTATCGACGGTGCCCTCGATGCGGGCCTCCTCGTCGATCAGCAGTGTGCCGACCTGGCCGATGGTGGCCGAGTAGGCGATCTGCTCGAGATCGCTCTCGCCTTCGCCCTGGGCGGCCTTCTGCTGGTACTGCTCGATGAGGCGTTCGAGGTCGGTGCGCGTGGCGCGCTGGGCCACCTCGCGGGAGAGTTCGCTCAGCCGGTGCTGGCGAATCGCCTCGAAGGGCTCCTGATCCACGCCCTGCTCGAGAAGCTGGGGATGCTCGCTGACCTCGCGGAACAGGCCCTGATGCTCGGCGACCATGGCCAGCACCAGCGGGCGCTGCCGGGGATCGGCGTGATGGTCGCGGATGGCCTTGTCGACGGCCTGGAAGTACTGCTTGAGGTCCGTGCTGTCGTCGCCGCTGCGGTCGCCGTCCTTGCGGTTGGCCGAGGTCTCGGTCTTGCCCAGCGCCTCGCCCATGCCCCGCGGCACGTTGCTGTGCAGCGCCACCTCGGTCAGCTGGTCCTGGTTGCCGTCGTACAGCGCCACGTCATGCAGACTGACGCACAGCACGCGGTACTGCATCCAGTGGGAGGCCTCGCGCAGCGCGGGGCGCAGGTGGAAGGCATCGCCCACGATGGCCTGGGCCTTCTCGGGGCGGGTCATCATCTTCCTGACCTCGAAGCGCTCGGGCGAGACGAAGACCGCCAGGCCATTCTGCTGGTGGGTCCAGAAGGCCTCGTCCGTGCCGACGCTTTCCAGTCGTTCGATCAGCTCGGCGCGCAGCGACTTGTCGATGTCCTGACGCTCGAGCTCGTGTGCCGCCTCCTTGATCTGATCCTTGTAGAGGATTCGGTTTTCCTCGCGATAGTTGGAGACGGGGGTGGTGGGAACGTAGAGACTGATGCACGGCGATTCCTTCGCCTCGAGCAGCCCGTCGATGTCCTGCCATTGAAGTACCGGTGCCTGAGTCTCGTTTGCCGTCGCTGTTGCGTTAGCCATGGAGCACTCCTGAGTTCTCGGTTGATGTCATCCTTGTCCTCCATGACCTGACGATGAGCACCGGGGAATTCAAGGCGTCGGTATCGTTTGCACATTTCGCGCACGCGTCTCTCGCCCCGCCGGCGCCGAGAGACGCCGTCTGCCGCCCGGCCAGGGCCGCGTCACGGCTAGACAGTCGACAGGCGGCAAGGTAGGATGTGCCTCGCTCGGTGGCGCCAGCCCTCGAGCACCGCGCGCCCTTAGCTCAGCTGGATAGAGCGTCGCCCTCCGGAGGCGAAGGTCAAAGGTTCGAATCCTTTAGGGCGCGCCACCGAATCTCGAAAGGGCCCACGGTTATCCGTGGGCCCTTTTTCGTTCGCCTCGCCTTTGTCCACAGCGCCTCGTTATCCACACCCCCTTTGCCGGCCGCGCGAGATGAAAGAGACGTGCTCGGCCCGGTATGCTCTCCGACTGGCTCACCGCAATGAGAACCCGCCGACCGATGCGGGGCACAAGGATGCGCACATGACCCTGCCCGACTACTCCTGGCTCGCCTGGACGCTGATCGTGCTCTCCACCTATCTCACCGGTGTCTCCAAGGGCGGTTTCGCCGGCGGCTTCGGCACCCTCTCGGTCCCGCTGATGGCGCTGGCCATCGGGCCCATCGAGGCGGCGGGCCTGCTGCTGCCGCTGCTGCTGGTGATGGATGCGCTGGCGGTGAAGGCCTGGTGGGGGCATCAGGACATGGCCGAGGTGAAGCGTCTGCTGCCGGGGCTGGCCATCGGCGTGGCGGCGGCGAGCCTGGTAGCGGGCAGCCTGAACGAGGATCACGTGCGCCTGCTGCTGGGCGTGATCTCGTTGCTGTTCGTCGCCTACATGATCGCCAAGCCCGCCTCGTCGCGGCCGATCCGCGCCTTCTGGGCCTGGCCGGCGGGGATCGCCACCGGGATCACCAGCTTCATCGCCCATGCCGGGGCGCCGCCGATGAACCTCTATCTGGTGCCGCGTCACCTGCCCAAGATGACCTTCATCGCCACCACGACCCTGATGTTCGCCTCCGTCAATCTGATGAAGCTGCCGCCCTACCTGGTGCTCGGCGAGATCAACCTGACCAGCATCTGGGCCTCGCTGGTGCTGGTGCCGGTGGCCTGGGCGGGGGTGCGCAGCGGCCTGTGGCTGCAGCATCGCGTCAACGAGCGGCTGTTCTACCGGCTGGTGGTGCTGGCCATGGCGATCGTCGGCGTGCAGCTGATCGTCAAGGCGCTGGGGTAGGCTGGGTGCTCGAGGCCGAGGTTTTAAGTTGGGCGGTAGCCTGCCGAACTCTGACAGTGACCGTTGCCATCTTAAAGACATCAAACACTGATATAACATCATTCAGGATACCGCCAAGCAGGCTTATCCCCGTAGCGGCAAGATGTCCGGCTCGCCAATTTGGTGTTGTGACTCCCCAGCTCAGTATTCGGAGCTCTCGTCGAGCAGTCTAAGGCGTACATGTACCGGCCCCTGCGACCTGAAAAGGAGGCGCCATGCAGAACGGAGATCGGTCAGAGCAGGCGACGGCCGAACAGCTCGACGAGCTGGCGCGGATACTCGACGAGGGCGCGATCACGCCGCTGTTCCAGCCCATCGTCGATGCCGGCTGCCAGGGCATCTTCGGCTACGAGGCGCTGGCACGCGGCCCCGAAGGATCGCCGCTGCACTCGCCGGTGGCGCTGTTCGACTGCGCCCGCCAGGCGGGGCGGCTGCTGGCGCTGGACCTGCTGTGCCGCCGGCGGGCCATCGAGGCCTTCGCCCAGGGCGGGCTGCCCGGGCGGCTGTTTCTCAACGTGATGCCGGCCTCGCTGCTCGAGCACGACTTCCGCGAGGGGCTGACCCGCGCCTACCTGGACGGCGTGGGGCTGTCGCCGGAGCGGGTGGTGATCGAGCTCACCGAGCACCTGCCGATCCACGACTATGCGCTGATGCGCCAGGCCGTGGATCACTACCGCCGCATGGGCTTCCAGGTGGCGCTGGACGACCTGGGCGCCGGCTATTCGAGCCTGCGTCACTGGGCCGAGCTGCGTCCGGATTTCGTCAAGGTGGACCGCCACTTCGCCCACGGCATCGATCGCGATCCGGGCAAGTGCCAGTTCCTGAACTCGCTGCTCGATGTGTCGAAGAGCCTCGGCTGCCAGGTCATCGCCGAGGGCATCGAGACCGACGGCGAGCAGCGCTGCCTGTGGGAGATGAACTGCACCCTGATGCAGGGCTATCACTTCGCCCGGCCGTCGCGGCATCCGCCGACCCGGCTCGAGCCCACCCTGCCGGCGCGCCAGGAGGTGTCCGGCTCCTTCGGCACCACGGCCGCCATGCTGTGCCGGCATCTGGAGCCGGTGCGTCAGGGCACGCCGGTGCCCGAGGTGGTGGAGCGTTTCCGCCACGATCCGGAACTGCGCTGCCTGGCGGTGCTGGACGACGACGATCGCCCGGTGGGCGTGGTGCGCCAGCACGAGTTCCTGGGCGTGTTCGCCAATCCCTTCAGCCACTCGCTGCATGCCCGGCGGGCCATCGACGAGCTGATGGATCGCCGCATGCTGGTGGCCGAGGCCTCGATGCCGCTGGAGGCGCTGAGCCGGCGCATCACCGGTTCGCCCAAGGCGGGCCGGGACGACTTCGTGATCGTCGACGACGCGGGCCGCTATCGCGGCCTGGGGCAGATCATCGATCTGCTACGCGAGATCACCGCGATCCAGGTGCGCACGGCGCGCCAGGCCAACCCGCTCACCGGCCTGCCCGGCAACGAGGCGATCCACGACACCCTGGCCGCCTGCCTGGCCCGGGGGTGCGCCTTCGTCGCCGTCTATGCCGACCTCGATGCCTTCAAGGCCTACAACGATGCCTACGGCTATGCCCGGGGCGACCAGGTCATCCTCTCGCTGGGACGGATGCTGCAGGAGGAAGTCGGCGAGGAGGGCTTCGTCGGCCACGTGGGTGGCGACGACTTCATGCTGGTGCTGCCGGAGGCATCGGCCCGGGAGCGCTGCGAGGCGATCCTGTCGCGCTTCGCACACTTCGCGCCAGAGTTCTATTCGTCGGCGCATCGCGAGGCCGGCGGCTTTCCGGGCCACGATCGCGAGGGGCGTGAGCGCTTCGTGCCGCTGATGTCGCTGTCGCTGGCCTATCACGCCGTCGCGCCCGGGGCAGAGAAGACCGCCATGGACATCGGCAATGTGCTCGCCGAGCTGAAGGGGCAGGCCAAGCGTCAGCCCGGCAACAGCCTGTTCATTGACCGTCGTCAACAGGACGCCGGGTAAGCCTGTCGCTGAAAAGTGACATTGCGCTAGATTGAGGGGTTCCCCTTTGATGCGGTAAGCGAATGGACTCGGATCAGCTGCTCAACACCCACGCCCTCTCCGTCGAACGGATCATGAACACCGGCCTGCTCAGCTGCGGGCCGGACACGCCGCTGTGCGAGGCCGCCACGCGCATGAGCCAGCGGCGCTGCAGCGCGATCCTGGTAGTCGAGGAGGGGCGGACCCTGGGCATCTGGACCGAGCGCGACAGCCTGGCCCTCGACTTCGCCGATCCCGAATCGATGCGCCGTCCGGTCGGTGAGGTGATGAGCCGCCCGGTGGTCACCATCGGCCGCGGCGTGTCGGTGGGCGAGGTCGCCGCCCGCTTCGCCCGGCTGGGCTATCGCCACCTGCTGGTGGTGGACGACGATGGGCGGCCGCTGGGCATGGTGTCCCAGAGCGACGTGGCGCTGAACCAGGGCCTCGAGCCCTATCTGCGGCTGCGCGAGGTGAAGGGCGCCATGCGGCGCTCGCCGCTGGTGCTGTCGAGCGCGCTCGGCCTGGCCGAGGCGGCGCGCCGGATGCGCAATGCCGGCGCCGAGGCCGCCGTGGTGGAGGATGCGTCGCGCTCGCTGGGCATCCTCACCGAACGCGATCTGGTGCGCTTCGTCGCCCGTCATCCGGGCTCGATGAGCGTCGGCGAGCTGGCCAGCCGCCCGCTGATGACCATCGGCGCCGACGAGCCGCTGATCCGCGCCCGGGAGGCGCTGGTCGGCGAGGGCGTGCGCCACCTGGCGGTGCTCGATGCGTCGGGCGAGGTGAATGGCCTGCTCGGCTTTCAGGACCTGCTCGCCGGGGTCGAGCACGGCTACCTGCAGGACCTGCGCGAGGCGCTCGAGGCGCGCGACCGGGCGCTGGCCGAATCGCGGGAGAGCCTGCAGCTGGCCGAGCGGGTCATCGATGCCTCGCTGGAAGGCATCATCATCACCGACCCGCAGACGCGCATCCGCTTCGTCAATCCGGCCTTCACCCACATGACCGGATACTCCCTCGAGGAGGTGGTCGGCCATACGCCGGCGGTGCTGTCCTCCGGGCGCCATGACGCGGCCTTCTACCGCGACATGTGGGACACGCTGCAGCAGAGCGGCTTCTGGCGCGGCGAGATCTGGAACCGCCGCAAGAGCGGCGAGCTCTACCTGGAGCTGCTGACCATCTCGGCGATCCGCGACGAACGCGGCGAGGTCAGCCACTATGCCGCGCTGTTCACCGACATCACTCATATCCGCGAGAACGAGGAGCGGGTGCGCCACCTGGCCTACTACGATCCGCTCACCGGGCTGCCCAATCGGCGCCTGCTCGACGACCGGCTGTCGCTGGCGATTCGCCACACCCACCGCCAGGGGCGGCGCCTGGCGGTGCTGTTCCTGGATCTGGATCACTTCAAGCAGGTCAACGATTCGCTGGGCCATGCCGTGGGCGACGAGCTTCTGGTGCGGCTCACCGAGCGCCTGCAGCATCACCTGCGCGAGGATGACACCCTGGCGCGGCTGGGCGGCGACGAGTTCATCGTGCTGCTGCCCGACGTGAAGGAGGTCGACGAGGTGACCCGGGTGGCGCGGCGGCTGATCGAGGCGGCGAGCGCGCCCTTCGAGCTGCGCTCGCATCGCTTCCGGGTCGGCTGCAGCCTGGGCATCAGCGTCTATCCCGACGATGGCGACACGCCCGAGCGGCTGGTGAAGCGGGCCGATGCGGCCATGTACCGGGCCAAGCAGGAGGGGCGGAACACCTACCGGCTCTATCGCGCCGAGATGCACGTCGAGGATCACCAGCACCTGGCCCTGGAGACGGCGCTGCGCAACACCGCCGAGACCGGCGAGGGGCTGTCCGTTCACTACCAGCCGCTGATCGACCGCGACAGCGGCGAGGTGCAGGGTGCCGAGGCGCTGCTGCGCTGGCGCGCGCCGGGGCTCGGCGAGGTGTCGCCGGGGGACTTCATTCCGCTGGCCGAGCGCTCCGGGCTGATCCTGCCGCTGGGGCGGCGGCTGATGCGGCTGGTGGCCGGTCAGCTCCGGGCCTGGCGGGAGGCCGGCCTGACGCCGCCGCGGGTGGCGATCAACCTCTCGGCGCGCCAGTTCTGGCAGGCCGATCTGGTCGCCGAGGTGCGCCGGCTCTACGAGGAGCACGATCTGCCGCCGGGCCAGATCGGCTTCGAGCTCACCGAGAGCACCCTGCTCGATCAGCACCAGCAGGCCGTGGCCACCCTAGCGGCCCTTCGTGACCTGGGCTGCATGCTCGCCATCGACGACTTCGGCACCGGCTACTCCTCGCTGAGCTATCTGCAAGAGCTGCCGGTCACGACGCTGAAGATCGACCGCTCCTTCATCCGCGGCCTGGGCGAGTCCCGGGGCAGTGGCGCCATCCTCGCCGCGGTGACGGGCCTGGCCCGGGAGCTCGGCCTGCGGGTGGTGGCCGAGGGCGTGGAGACCGAGGCCCAGCTCGAGGCGCTCGCCACCTATCACGTCACCCTGATCCAGGGCTTTCTCACCGGCCGGCCGGTGCCGGTGGAGACCTTCCGCGAGCGCTACCTGAGCCGGGCGACCGCCTAGGCGTCGCCGCGTCCTGAGCGTCAGCGCCGCTTCAGGCGGCTCAGGAAGTCGTCGAGATCCAGCAGCGAGTCCTGCCGCGAGCCGTCCCGTCGCTCGGCGGCCTCGGCCGGCGGGGCCCGGCGCGGCTCGGAGGCGGGCCGTGTCCGGCCGGGCGAAGGCGGCCTCGAGCGGGCGACCTCCAGCCCGGTGGCGATCAGCGAGACCCGCAGCCGGCCCGCCATGTCGGGATCGAGGGCGGTGCCGACCACCCGCATGGCGTCTTCGCCGGCCAGTTCGGCGACCTGGCGCCCCACCTCGTCGAAGTCGGCCAGGCTCAGATCGGCGCCGGCGGTGATGCTGACCAGCACGCCGGCGGCCTCGGCCAGGTCGGTGGCCTCCAGCAGCGGATGCTCCAGGGCCGCGCGCACCGCCGCGCCGGCGCGATCCTCGCCCGTGCCCTCGCCGGTGCCGATGCGCGCCCGGCCGGGCCGGCGCATCACCGCGGCCACGTCGGCGAAGTCGATGTTGATCAGCCCCGGCCGGGTGATGACCTCGGCGATGCCGGTCACCGCCTCGCGCAGCACGTCGTTGACGGCGGCGAAGGCGCGCATCATCGAGGCACCGTGGCCGAGGGTCGGCAGCAGGCGGTCGTTGGGCACCACGGCCAGACAGTCGACCCGGCCGTCGAGCGCCGCGATGGCCTCGTCGGCGGCCCGTTGGCGCCGCTGGCCCTCGAAGCCGAAGGGGCGCGTCACCACGGCCACGGTCAGCAGGCCCATCTCGCGGGCCAGGTCGGCGATGGCCGGGGTCGCGCCGCTGCCGGTGCCCCCGCCCATGCCGGCCATCAGGAACACCAGGTCGGCGCCGGCCAGCCGGGCGCGCAGGCCGTCGCGACTCTCCTCGGCGGCCTGCCGGCCGGCCTCGGGGTCGGCCCCGGCGCCGAGGCCGCGGGTGGTGGCGCTGCCGATGGGCATCGCCACGCCCTGGGGCAGCAGCTCGAGGGCCTGACGGTCGGTGTTCACGGCGATGGCGTCGATGCCGTCGAGATCGGTGGTGTCGATCAGGTGGCGGACGGCATTGCCGCCGCCGCCGCCGATGCCGACCACCTTGAGGGCGGCGGGATATTCCTGGGGAAACTGTGGGTCGCTCATGCGTCCTGTCGCGGGGTCGGTGAGGAAGAGGGCGTCTCCCCATCATCGGCCAAAGTGCCGCCTCCTTGAAAGGTCTGAAGCGCGCCTCGCAGGGCGCGGGGAGATCGGCGGCACGCGCCGACGGCTAAAGTCGGCGCGTACCGTGGCCGATAGCAGGGGAGCTCCCGGTTCCTGGCAGCCGTGGACCGCTACAAGACCAACTCCCCATGACCCATGAGAGTGACCATGCTGACTTCCCTGCGCTTGCGTATCTCGAACGCCGCCGCCGCGGCGCTGCCGGATGCGTGGGCCCGCCGCGGCGAGCCCGCCTGATCACGGGCAGCGTCTCGCCCCGTCTTCAGGACTGGTGGGGCAGGTCGATCTCGTCGCTGCAGCGGATGCCTTCGGTCATCTGCCGGCACAGCTTGAGGAACTCGCGCATGCCGGGCGCCAGGTACTTGTGGCGATGCCAGATGAAGGCGAACTGACGGCTCAGGTCCAGGTCGGGGGTGGGGAGCGGCACCAGGCTGCCGCGGCGGAAGGCGTCGCGCAGCGCCAGGCGCGAGACGCAGCCGATCCCCAGCCCCGACTCCACGGCGCGCTTGATGCCTTCGGTGTGCTCCAGCTCGAGCAGGGTGTTGAAGCGACCGCGCCGGTGCCGGGCGGCCTGCTCCAGGGTCAGCCGGGTGCCGGAGCCTTCCTCGCGCATGATCCAGTCCTCGCGCAGCAGCCGGTCTAGCTCCACCGGGCCCTGGCCGGCCAGCGGATGGCCCGGGGCGCAGAACACCGCCAGCTCGTCCTCCACCCAGGGCTGGGTGATCACTTCCTCGTCCTCGCACTGGCCCTCGATCAGGCCCAGGTCCAGCTCGTGGTGGCGCACGCCGTCGATGATGGTGCGGGTGTTGCGTACCTGCAGGCGGATGCGGCTGCCCGGATGCTGCTGCATGAAGTCGCTGATCAGCAGCGTGGCCAGGTAGTTGCCGATGGTCAGGGTGGCGCCCACATCAAGGGTGCCGACGCCCTGCTGGCCGCGCAGCAGTTCCTCGACCTCCTCGGCACGGTCGAGCAGCGCCACGGCCTTGGGCAGCAGCTGGAAGCCCAGGGCGTTGAGCTTGAGGCGCTTGCCGATGCGGTCGAGCAGGCGGCAGTCGAACTGGCGTTCCAGCTCGGCCAGGGCGGTGCTGGCCGCCGACTGGGA
The DNA here is from genome assembly GCF_000265245.1 of Halomonas smyrnensis AAD6. Lineage (GTDB taxonomy): Bacteria > Pseudomonadota > Gammaproteobacteria > Pseudomonadales > Halomonadaceae > Halomonas > Halomonas smyrnensis. Next base: position 58,114 of record NZ_AJKS02000012.1, on the reverse strand, counting down.
CAGCGCCAGGGCGCGGGCGGCGTGGGAGACGCTCTCGTGCTGGGCCACGGCCACGAACACCTCGAGCTGGCGCAGGGTATAGCGCATGGGGCGGGCTCCGGATCAGTATATCTGGAGTATAGATAAGCTTTATCCATACAACCCATTTAACAGATATCCTGCCGTCTCTTAGAATCCACTGCAAAGATCAATCGGCGCAATTATGAGTTTTTGGTATATGCGCTCTCGCGATACATAGGAGTCGGCATGAGCAAGTTCGCCCTGGAAGAAGTCCTCAGCGTTCATCACTGGAACGACACCCTGTTCAGCTTCAAGACCACTCGCGAGCGCAGCCTGCGCTTCAAGAACGGTCAGTTCGTGATGATCGGCCTGGAAGTCGACGGCAAGCCGCTGATGCGCGCCTACTCCGTGGCCAGCCCCAACTACGAGGATCACCTGGAGTTCTTCTCCATCAAGGTGCCGGACGGCCCGCTGACCTCACGCCTGCAGCACCTCAAGGTCGGCGACCAGATCATGGTCAGCCGCAAGCCCACCGGTACCCTGGTCACCGACGACCTGCTGCCGGGCCGCAACCTCTACCTGCTGTCCACCGGCACCGGCCTGGCGCCGTTCATGAGCCTGATCCAGGATCCGGAGGCCTACGAGCGCTTCGAGAAGATCGTGCTGATCCACGGCGTGCGCACCGTCAGCGAGCTGGCCTATGCCGACTTCATCACCAAGGAACTGCCGGCCCACGAGTACCTGGGCGAGGAGATCAGCGAAAAGCTGGTCTACTACCCCACCGTGACCCGTGAGGAGTTCCACACCATGGGCCGCCTGACCGACCATATCCGCAGCGGCAAGCTGGCCGAGGACACCGGCCTGCCGCCGCTGGACCCGAAGCAGGACCGCGCCATGATCTGCGGCAGCCCGGCCATGCTCGACGAGACCAGCGCGCTGCTGGACGAGCTGGGCTTCAACATCTCGCCGCGCCTCGGCGAGCCGGGCGACTACGTCATCGAGCGCGCCTTCGTCGAGAAGTAAGCGGCCAGCGCCGAGCTACAAGAAAACCCCGAAGGTTGAGCCTTCGGGGTTTTCTTTTGCTTCCGGCGATTTCAGCTTGCCGCTTAGACGGCGTCCTTGTCCGTCTCGCCGGTGCGAATGCGGATGACCTGCTCCAGGGCGGTGACGAAGATCTTGCCATCGCCGATCTTGCCGGTGTTCGCGACCTGGGTGATGGCGTCGATCACCTGCTCGGTCATCGGCTCGTCCACGGCCACCTCGAGCTTCACCTTGGGCAGGAAGTCGACGACGTACTCGGCGCCGCGATAGAGCTCGGTGTGGCCCTTCTGACGGCCGAAGCCCTTGACCTCGGTGACGGTGATGCCCTGGACGCCGATGTCGGAGAGCGCCTCGCGGACGTCGTCGAGCTTGAACGGTTTGATGATGGCGGTCACCAGCTTCATGGTCATCTCCTCGATGGTTCGTATCCGATGGCGCCACTCGCCATCCCTGACGGAATCATTGTGCCAGAGCATACACCCACGGCGTGAAGAACAAAAAAATGGCCCCGCGAGGGGCCATTTCGTGTTGCCGTCAGGGCGGGGCGATCAGGAGCGCGCGGCCATGTGCGACTGGCCGGCGCTTTCGCTGCGGGCACGACCGGAGGAGCCGCCGCCACCGTGCACCTTGGAGACGGTGAACTCGGGGTAGGCCTCGAGACCGCACTCGGCCAGGTCGACGCCCTCGTATTCCTCTTCCTCGCTGACGCGGACGCCCATGATCGCCTTGATGATCAGCCACACCACCAGGCTGGCGAGGAAGACCCAGGCGAAGATGCCGAGGATGCCGATGATCTGGGCGCCGAAGGAGGCACCGTCGTTGGTCAGCGGCACGGCGAGCACGCCCCAGATGCCGACCACGCCGTGGGCGGAGATGGCACCGACCGGGTCATCGAGCTTCAGCTTGTCGAGGCTGATGATGGAGACCACCACCAGCAGGCCACCGACGGCACCGATCAGGGTGGCGCCCAGGGCGCTGGGCGACAGCGGATCGGCGGTGATGGACACCAGGCCGGCGATGGCGCCGTTCAGGGCCATGGTCAGGTCGGCCTTGCGGAACCAGGCCTTGGCCAGGATCAGCGCGGCGATCACGCCGCCGGCGGCCGCGGCGTTGGTGTTCACCAGCACCTGGGCCATGTTGTTGGCGGAGCTCACGTCGGACACCTTCAGCTCGGAGCCGCCGTTGAAGCCGAACCAGCCCATCCACAGGATGAAGGTACCCAGGGTGGCCAGAGGCATGTTGGCGCCGGGGATGGCGAAGATGCTGCCGTCCTTGCCGTACTTGCCCTTGCGCGGGCCGAGCACCAGCACGCCGGCCAGCGCCGCGGCCGCACCGGCCATGTGCACGATGCCGGAACCGGCATAGTCGGAGAAGCCGAGCTCGGAGAGCCAGCCGCCGCCCCAGGTCCAGTAGCCGGAGACCGGGTAGATGACGCCGGTCATCACCACGGCGAAGGCCAGGAAGGCCCACAGCTTCATGCGCTCGGCCACGGCACCGGAGACGATGGACATGGCGGTGGCCACGAACACGACCTGGAAGAAGAAGTCGGCGCGCATGGAGTAGTAGGGGGCGTCGTCGCCGCCGGCGGTGACCGCGGCCACGGTGTTGTCGTCACCCAGCAGGAAGCCCAGGTTGGGCAGGATGCCGCCCGCGTCGCCGGAGTACATCAGGTAGTAGCCCAGCAGCAGGTACATGGTGCAGGCGATGGCGAACAGGGCGATGTTCTTGGTCAGGATCTCGGCGGTGTTCTTGGACCGCACCAGGCCGGCCTCGAGCATCGAGAAGCCCGCGGCCATCCACATCACCAGGACGCCGCAGATCAGGAAGTAGAAGGTATCGAGCGCATAGCTCAGCTCGGTAATCTCGTTCATGGCTGTCACTCCAGACGGAAAGGGAGAGAGGCGGTCGGGTTAGACGGCGTCGGCACCGCGCTCGCCGGTACGGATGCGGATGACATCCTCGAGCGGGGTCACGAAGACCTTGCCGTCGCCGATCTTGCCGCTGTTGGCGGCGCTGCAGATGGCGTCCAGCACGGTGTCGAGGCGGCCATCATCGACGGCGATCTCGACCTTGACCTTGGGCAGGAAGTCGACGACGTACTCGGCGCCGCGATAGAGCTCGGTGTGGCCCTTCTGGCGGCCGAAGCCCTTGACCTCGGTGACGGTGATGCCCTGAACGCCGTTGTCGGCGAGCGCCTCGCGCACGTCGTCGAGCTTGAAGGGCTTGATAATGGCGGTAATCAGCTTCATCCCGGATCTCCCCATTGGATGAGCGCGGGCTGCTCCGCGCGGTGTGTGTGCAGGTTTTCCTGTCATTGCTTAAAACGTGCCACTAAACCGAATTTGTCATGGTTTTCATGATCTTGTTTTTCCAACCTGACCCGATGGTGAGATTCTGGTGCAGGCGGGGCAGGGCGCCGTGCACTGATTTGATGCCGGTGAGCGATCGCTTCGCACCATCCGGGGGCGAAGCCCGCGGCACGCGGGAATGCGCCCGTCGAACGGCTTGCGTATCCTTGGAGTCAGCCCCATTCCACTCAGGAGAGAGATCATGGTCAGCCAAGACCGCATCGGCCGCCTGGCCCAGCAGATCGGCGAGCGCCTGCAGGGCGCCTCACAGGCGCCGGAAGACGTGCAGAAAGGCATTCAGCAGGTGGTGCGCGGCGCCTTCGACCGGCTCGAGCTGGTGTCGCGGGAGGACTTCGACATCCTGATGGACGTGCTGCAGCGCACCCGCGGCCGGGTCGAGGCGCTGGAGCAGCAGGTCGCCGCCCTGGAAGAGGCGCTGGACGCCAGCCGCTCGGGCGGCGAGGTGCCGGCCGTGGCGGACGAGGCCTCGATCGATGCTGCGGCAGCCGATGCTGCGGCAGCCGGTGCTGCGGCAGCCGGTGCGGCGGCGGACGAGGAGCCCCCGTCCTCCCCCGAGGAAGGCGCCGGCGAGTCCGGCCGCTGATCCCGAGCCGCCACCGGGCGGTCCCCGCCGTGCTGAACTAGCCTTAAGGGCAGAATCAGCGCGAGGGACCGCCGATGACCCTGTCGATCGTTCGCACCCGGGCCGGTCTCGGCCTCGAGGCCCCCGAGGTGCTGGTGGAAGTGCATCTGGCCAACGGCCTGCCCGGCATCACCCTGGTCGGGCTGCCGGAGACGGCCGTCAGGGAGAGCCGCGAGCGGGTGCGCAGTGCGCTCGTCAACGCCGGCTTCGACTTCCCGCTGCGTCGCATCACCCTCAACCTCGCGCCCGCCGACCTGCCCAAGGAAGGCGGGCGCTTCGATCTGCCCATCGCCCTGGGGATATTGGTGGCCTCGGGGCAGATTCCCGCCGCGGCGCTGGCCGAGACCGAATGCGCGGGCGAGCTCGCTCTGGACGGGGCGCTGCGCCCGGTGGCCGGGGTGCTGCCGCTGGCGCTGGCCACGCGCCGTGCCGGGCGGCGGCTGATCGTGCCCCGGGCCAACGCCGATGAGGCGGCGCTGGCCGGCGGCCTCGAGGTGCTGCCCGCCGATCATCTGCTCGAGGTGGTGGCGCACCTGCTGGGGCAGGCGCCGATCGCGCCCCATCGGGCGTCGCGTCCCGCCGAGGCCCCGTTGGCGGGGGCCGACCTCGCCGAGGTGCGGGGCCAGCATCAGGCCCGGCGGGCCCTGGAGGTCGCCGCCAGCGGCGGCCACAACCTGCTGCTGGCCGGCCCGCCCGGCACCGGCAAGACCATGCTGGCCAGTCGCCTGCCCGGCATCCTGCCGCCGCTGACCGAGGACGAGACCCTGGAGGTGGCGGCGGTGCGCTCGGTGTGCGGGCTGCCGCTCGACGAGGGCTGGGGGCGCCGGCCCTTCCGGGCGCCCCACCACACCGCCAGCGCGGTGGCGCTGGTCGGCGGCGGGTCGCGGCCCAGGCCCGGCGAGATCTCGCTGGCCCACCGCGGCGTGCTGTTTCTCGACGAGCTGCCCGAATTCCCCCGCCAGGTGCTCGAGGTGATGCGCGAGCCCATGGAATCCGGGCGCATCCATATCGCCCGCGCCAGCCACGAGCGGCGCTATCCGGCGCGCTTCCAGCTGGTGGCGGCGATGAACCCCTGCCCCTGCGGCCATCTCGGCGATCCACGCCGGGCCTGCCACTGCACCGCCGCCCAGATCCAGCGCTATCAGGCGCGACTCTCCGGCCCGCTGCTCGACCGCATCGACCTGCAGGTGGAAGTGCCGGCGCTGCCGCCGGAGCAGCTCACCGCCCATGAGCGAGGCGAGCCCTCGGAGGCGGTGCGCGAGCGGGTGCTGGCGGCCCGCGAGCGCCAGTGGGCGCGCGGCGCGCTCAACGCCCATCTGGCCAGCCGCGAGCTGGAGGACGCCTGCGCGCTGAACGGGGCGGATCGGGCCTGGCTGGCCGGGGTGCTGGAACGGCTGAACCTCTCGGCGCGGGCCTATCACCGGGTGCTGCGGGTGGCGCTGACCCTGGCCGACCTGGCCGGCGAGGCACGCCCCGGGCGCGAGCAGCTGATCGAGGCGATCGGCTATCGCCAGCTCGATCGGCTGCTGCAGGGGCGCTGAAGGGAAGAGGTGTCGGCCTTGTCCGGGGGCTGGTCCAGGCCTCGCCTAGAGCGCGCTGGCGTCCAGGGCGCCATCCAGCTGCGCCTGCCACAGCGGCGTGTCGCTGCCGGGGCGGCGCAGGGTCAGCTGCAGGCGATAGGGCAGCAGGGTGCGGTCGGACAGCGCGAGACGCGGGCCGGCCGCGATCAGCCGGCTGTCCAGTCGCCACTGATTGGCCTCGGCACCCCGTGACAGCGCGGGCTGCCAGTCCAGCACCTGGGGGCTCTGCTCGAGTCCCAGCAGGGCGCGGGTCAGGCTCTCGAGCAGGCGATCGCTGCCGACGCCGAGGCCGGCATCGACCTCCGGCGTGGCCAGCAGCAGCACCTCGTCGGTCAGGGGGCTCGGCAGCGGCGGCGCCTCGCCCACCCGCTCCGCGGCCCGTTCGCCGAGGCCGAACAGCGCCTGGCGGACCGTCTGGGGGTGCTCCGGGCCACCGGTGGCGCAGCCGGTGAGCAGCAGCACCGTCATCACAAGCGTCAGCAGGGGCGGCAGCAGGGTGAAGCGGCGACGGCTCATCGACGGGAGGCCCTCCGGGCGGTGGGCGAGGGAGCGTCGGCTTCCTCGAGGTTGGCGATGAAGCGCGTGAGCTCCTCGAACAGCACCCGGCGGATCGGCTCGGCCTCGTTGACCAGGTGATGGCGGGCCTCGGGGTGGCGATGGACCTCGGCCCGCGGGAACTTGCGCGTCAGCACCTCCAGGTTCCACTCCCAGTCCACCGTCAGGTCCTGCTCGCCCTGCAGGATCAGCGTCGGCAGCGGGCTGGCCGGCATGGCCAGCAGCCGCGGCATCCAGCGGCGCATGGCGTCCACCCACTCCATGGCCAGCCGGTCCGGCTGCAGCGGGTCGCTCTCGCGCAGGAAGGTGGCGAAGTCGCTGTCGGTGGAGTTCTCGCGGAAGCGGCGCGGCACCGAGCGCACGAAGGGGCCCAGCAGGCGGTGCAGCCAGCTCGACTGGTTCCAGCCCCAGGGGCGCACCAGCGGGGCCAGCAGCGCCAGGCCGCTCCAGTGGCCGTCGTCGCCCCGGCGCAGGGCGTCGGTGGCGAGGATCGCCGCGCCGGTGCTCTGGCCGATGCCGACCCAGGGGCGTGGCGCCAGGTCGCGGGCGGTCAACTGGGTCTGCAGGTTGTCCAGGCAGCTGCCATAGTCATCGAAGTCGGCGATGGTGGCGCGCGGGCCGCTGGACAGCCCGTGCCCCGGCAGGTCCCACAGCACCACCTGCCAGCCGCGCTCGAGCAGGCACTCGAGCAGGTGGCGGTAGAGGCCGAGGTGATCGTAGTAGCCGTGCACCACGAACACGGTGCCGCGGGGCGACGGCGGGCGCCAGATCTGGGTCCACAGGCGGAAGCCGTGAGCGTCCACGTATCCCACGTGCAGGCCCACCCGCTCGGCGAGCAGCGGCGCCAGGCCGTAGTGGCCCAGATAGCCCTTGAGCGGGCGGCCGGACGGATCGGCCGGGGCGATGGGGCCGAGCGCCTGCAGGGGAGTGAAGTCGGTCATCGAGTCCTCCGTGGTGGCTGACCATGCTAGCGCTCCGTCGGTACGGTCACCAGCGTCGGTTTCCAACGCCTCCGGCCTCGTCTATTGGTCGAGTCTCGGGGGTGGTTCGCAGGCGCCGGGTTTACATGTGGAAGTATTTTCCACAATATTGAGTGCACGCAGTCACCCTTGCCTGTCCGGCCGCTTGGCGCTTGGGGAGCGCCGAAACGCCTCGCATAGGAGAACGACCCATGACCCAACGCATCACTCGCCATCGCCTGCAGGTGGCCGCCGAGCTGGACCGCTTCGTCAACGAGCAGGCCCTGCCGGGCTCCGGCGTCGACCCCGAGGCCTTCTGGGCCGGCATCGACGCCCTCTTTCATGATCTGACACCGAAGAACCGCGAACTGCTCGCCGAGCGTGACGCCATGCAGGCCGAGCTCGACGCCTGGCACCGCGAGAACCGCGGTCCGGTGCGCGACATGGCCGCCTACCGCGGCTTCCTCGAGCGCATCGGCTACCTGCAGCCGGCGCCGGCCGAGGTCAAGGTCACCACCACCAACGTCGACCGCGAGATCGCCGTCCAGGCCGGCCCGCAGCTGGTGGTGCCGGTGAACAATGCCCGCTACGCGCTGAATGCCGCCAATGCCCGCTGGGGCAGCCTCTACGACGCGCTCTACGGCACCGACGCCATCGCCGACGAAGACGGCGCCGAGCGCGGCGACGGCTTCAACCCCAAGCGCGCCGAGAAGGTCATCGCCTACGCCCGCGGCGTGCTCGACCGCGCCGCGCCGCTGGCCACCGGCTCCCACGCCGAGGCCGTGAAGTACGCACTGCGCGACGGCCACCTGGTGGTGAGCCTGGCAGGCGGCCGCGAGACCGGCCTCAAGGAGCCGGGCAAGCTGGTCGGCTACCTGGGCGAGGCCGACGCGCCGACCTCGGTGCTGCTGGCCAACAACGACCTGCACCTGGAGATCCAGATCGACGCCACCCACCCGATCGGCAAGACCGATGCGGCGGGCGTCAAGGACGTGGTGGTCGAGGCCGCGCTGACCTCGATCATGGACTGCGAGGACTCGGTCGCCGCGGTGGACGCCGAGGACAAGGTCGGCGTCTACGCCAACTGGCTGGGCCTGATGGCCGGCGACCTCGAGGAGCCGATCGAGAAGGGCGGCAAGCGCTTCACCCGCAAGCTGGCGGCGGATCGCACCTGGACCGCGCCGGACGGCGGCGAGGTGACCCTGCCCGGCCGCTCGCTGCTGTTCGTGCGCAACGTCGGCCACCTGATGACCACCCCGGCGGTGCTGGACGCCGACGGCAACGAGCTGCCGGAAGGCATCCTCGACGCGGTCATGACCAGCCTGCTGTCGATCCGCGACCTGCAGAAGGGCGAGGGCGAGGCCCGCAACTCCCGCGAGGGCTCGGTCTACATCGTCAAGCCGAAGATGCACGGCCCGAAGGAAGTGGCCTTCACCAACGAGCTGTTCGGCCGCGTCGAGGACCTGCTGGGCCTCGCGCGTGACACCCTCAAGATGGGCATCATGGACGAGGAGCGCCGCACCTCGGTCAACCTCAAGGCCTGCATCGCTGAGGCGACCTCGCGGGTGGTGTTCATCAACACCGGCTTCCTCGACCGCACCGGCGACGAGATGCACACCGCCATGCAGGCCGGCCCCATGGTGCGCAAGGGCGACATGAAGGGCGCCGCCTGGATCGGCGCCTACGAGCGCAACAACGTTCAGGTCGGCCTGGCCTGCGGGCTGCGCGGCCACGCCCAGATCGGCAAGGGCATGTGGGCCATGCCGGACCTGATGGCGGCCATGCTCGAGCAGAAGATCGGCCATCCCAAGGCCGGCGCCAACACCGCCTGGGTGCCGTCGCCGACCGCCGCCACCCTGCACGCCCTGCACTATCACCAGGTCAGCGTGACCGAGGTGCAGCGCGAGCTGGAGGCCCAGGGCGAGCCGGACCTGCTCGACGAGCTGCTGACCGTGCCGGTGGCCGAGAACACCGACTGGTCCGAGGACGAGCTGCAGCAGGAGCTGGACAACAACTGCCAGGGCATCCTCGGCTACGTGGTGCGCTGGGTCGAGCAGGGCGTCGGCTGCTCCAAGGTGCCGGACATCCACGACGTGGGCCTGATGGAAGACCGCGCCACCCTGCGCATCTCCAGCCAGCACGTGGCCAACTGGCTGTACCACGGCGTGGTCGACGAGGCCCGCGTGCGCGCCACCCTGGAACGCATGGCCAAGGTGGTCGACGAGCAGAACGCCGGTGACCCGGCCTACTCGCCGATGAGCGCCGACTTCGCCGGCTCCCACGCCTTCCAGGCCGCCTCGGACCTGATCTTCAAGGGCATCGAGCAGCCCTCCGGCTACACCGAGCCGCTGCTGCACCACTGGCGCGCCGTCCACAAGGCCGGCTGATCGCCAAACGCGCCGTTCGCCGCCCCCTTCATGGGGGCGGCGTTCGTTGGGGGCGAGAACAATGAGAGAAGGGAAAAGGGAGATGCCCCGGGTGTGCGTCGCGCGCGGGCTGGGCTATCTTGTGGCCATCGTTCAGCCGCAGGGAGCGCGCCCATGACCGTGATGACCGCCGCCGCCATCGAGGAATTCCTCGACGAGGTGTTTCCCCAGCGTGCCGGCACCATCGAGGGCGTCGGCGAGGGCCGCGCCACCATGAGCCTGGCCATCGAGGACGAGCACCTGCGCCCCGGCGCCAGCGTCTCCGGCCCGACCCTGATGGGCCTGGCCGACGTCTGCCTCTATGTGGCGATCCTGGCCCAGATCGGCCCCGAGCCGATGGCGGTCACCAGCGACCTGCACTGCCGCTTCCTGCGTCGCCCGCGAAGCGATCGCGACCTGATCGCCAATGCCCGGCTGCTCAAGCTGGGCCGGCGGCTGGCGGTGGGCGAGGTACAGCTGTTCTCCGACGGCGAGGAGGCGCCGGTGGCGCTGGTCACCGCGACCTATGCCTTGCCCGATAATGACTGACCCCGCCAGGCCGTCACGGCCAGCGCCAGCCAGCCGAGAATCAGCAGCCCGCCGCCGATCGGTGTGATGGCGCCGAGCATCTTCACGCCGCCGATCGCCAGGGCGTAGAGCGAGCCCGAGAACAGCGCCATGCCGGCCAGCCACAGGCCGAGGATCCAGCGCTGGCCGGCCAGCGGCCGCGCGGCGCGCCAGGCCAGCACGCCGAGCATCGCCAGGGTATGCCAGGCCTGGTAGCGCACCCCGGTCTCGAACACCGTCATCAGCCTCGGCGGCAGCGTGCCGTTCAGGGCATGGGCGCCGAAGGCCCCGGCCATCACCGTCAGGGCGCCGCACAGCGCCACCGCCATCCACCAGCCGCGATCCTGCATGCTGTCTTTCTCCCGTTGGGGTGTGTTCCGTGATGTCTGAGCAGGGGGCCGGGGACAGGCCAGAGCGGGGTCCTTACCAGGGACGGCAAAAGGTAGCGCCCAGGGATGGGTTCCCATAGCCCCGCGGCGGCCTGTTGCCAGGCCGGCCCCGTCAGGTCTGCGCCATACCGTACCCGGGGGCGCCCCGAGGCGCTACAATATGGGCCCGCGAAATCGCAGCCCGGAGGATGCCATGCAGATCCAGCTCAACGGCGAGGCGCGCACCCTGGAGGCCGAGGCCTCCGTGGCCCAGCTGGTCGAGACCCTCGGCCTGGCTGGACGGCGCATCGCCGTGGAGGTCAACGAGGAGATCGTGCCCCGAAGCGCCCACGGCGAGACGCGCCTGGCCGACGGCGACCGGGTGGAAATTGTCCATGCCATCGGTGGCGGCTGAAGGAAAACACTGATTTATCGCTGCGCTCGACGACCCATAGGGAAGTGGGAAGTGCGTTGGTTCGTCGGGAACGAACCTAGCCATCTTGGCCGCCGGCGGTACTCGAGCGCGAGCCCGGCCAATATCCTCATTTACTGGCGTGTAAACTCCGGTATTTCCGTTCCGGCGTCGCCCAACCTATCTTCGCTCGCAAGAAAAATCAGCGCTTTCCCCTGAGCCATAGGAGAAATATACGCATGACCGACTTCTTCCAGGACGCGCCGCTGCGCGTCGCCGGCCGTGAATTCGCCTCGCGCCTGCTGGTGGGCACCGGCAAGTACCGGGATCTCGACGAGACCGGCGAGGCCATCGCCGCCAGCGGGGCCGAGGTGGTGACCTTCGCCGTGCGTCGCACCAATCTGGGGCAGGATGCCTCGGCGCCCAATCTGCTCGACGTGGTGTCCCCGGAGCGCTATACCCTGCTGCCCAACACCGCCGGCTGCTACACCGCCCAGGACGCGGTGCGCACCTGCCGGCTGGCCCGCGAGCTGCTCGACGGCCACAACCTGGTCAAGCTCGAGGTGCTGGGCGACGACACCACCCTGTATCCCAACGTGGTGGAGACCCTGGCCGCCGCCGAGACCCTGGTCAACGACGGCTTCGACGTCATGGTCTACACCAGCGACGATCCCATCGTCGCCCGCGAGCTGGAGCGTCTCGGCTGCTGCGCCGTGATGCCGCTGGGCTCGCTGATCGGCTCCGGCCATGGCATCCAGAACCCGCACAACATCCGCCTGATCATCGAACAGGCCAGCGTGCCGGTGCTGGTGGATGCCGGCATCGGCACCGCCTCCGAGGCCGCCCAGGCCATGGAGCTGGGCTGCGACGGGGTGCTGATGAACTCCGCCATCGCCCACGCCCGCCAGCCGGTGCTGATGGCCGGCGCCATGAAGCAGGCGGTGCAGGCCGGCCGCGAGGCCTTCCTCGCCGGACGCATGCCGCGCCGCCAGGGCGCCGAGCCCTCCTCGCCGCTGGCCGGGCGCATCAACGCCTGATCCTGTCCTTTCGACCTTCACGAGTTTCGACGCCGCGCATGAACGACGAACAACGCCCCGACACGCCCTCGACCGAGGGTCCCGAGAGCCCCGACGCCCCGCTGCATCGCCGTGGGATCAAGAGCTACGTGCTGCGTGCCGGGCGCATGACCGCCGCCCAGACCCGCGGCCTCGAGGAGGTGTGGCCGCGTCTGGGGCTGACCCTCGAGGACGGCCGCCAGGACCTCGAGACGCTGTTCGGGCGTCGCGCTCCGGTGGTGCTGGAGATCGGCTTCGGCATGGGCGGCTCGCTGATCGAGCAGGCCGAGACCCATCCCGATACCGACTTCATCGGCATCGAGGTGCATGCGCCCGGCGTCGGCAAGCTGCTCGACGAGGCCGACAAGCGTGGCCTCACCAACCTCCGGGTCTATCGCGAGGACGCCCTGCTGGTGCTCGAGCAGTGCCTGCCGGAGGGCAGCCTCGACACCCTGCAGCTGTTCTTCCCCGATCCCTGGACGAAGAAGAAGCATCACAAGCGGCGCATCGTCCAGCCGGCCTTCGTCGAGCTGGTGCGCACTCGCCTCAAGATCGACGGCGCCCTGCACATGGCCACCGACTGGGAGGCTTACGCCGAGTGGATGGCCGAGGTGATGGCCGAGGCCCCGGGCTATCGGAACACCGCCACCGACGACACGGCGCCCTACGTGCCGCGCCCCGAGTTCCGCCCGCTGACCAAGTTCGAGCAGCGCGGCGAGAAGCTCGGCCACGGCGTCTGGGACCTGATCTTCCGCCGCGTCGACTGAGCTCGCCCCTCTCGCATCCTCCCGCGCCCCGGCCCTCGTGCCGGGGCGCTCGCGTTTGGCGGCGGCCGGCGAGACGCGCGTGCATAAAAAAGGCCGCCGTGACGGCGGCCGAGGCACTTCCCCTGCGGGGTCGCAGAAGCCTGGACGATCTCGAACGAACGCGAGCGCAAAAGAAAGCCGCCCTGGGCGGGGCGGCGAAAGACCGTGACTAGCAATGAGGAGGAGAATCCCCTCGGAGGACTGGCAAGGCTCCGTGGGGTCTGACACGCACCTCGGCGATGTCATGGATGTAGAGTAAATCATTCTCATTTGTGTGGTCAACACTAACGAGAATCTTTTTTATTTGAGGGGCCTGCTCAGGCGACGAGGCGCAGCCACAGCGGCAGGCTGATCATGGCCAGCAGGGTCTGGGCGGTGATCAGTGCCGCCATCAGCTCGGCATCGCCGCCCAGCTGCCGCGACAGGATATAGGCCGAGGTGGCGGTGGGCAGGGCGGCGAAGAGCAGCACCACGTCGCGGCTCACCGGCCCCAGGCCGAGCAGGATGGCCAGGCCCAGCACGAGCGCCGGCAGCAGCGCCAGCTTGATCAGGGTCGAGGTCCAGAGGCCGCCGTCGCGGCGCAGCATCGCCTGGGGGCGCAGCGCCACGCCCACCGCCACCAGGCCCAGCGGCAGCGCCGCCCGGCCGAGCAGGGCCACCGCCTCGTGGCTCCAGCCGGGCAGGCCGACCCCCGTGAGGTTGAGTCCGGCGCCGGCCAGGCAGGCCAGGATCAGCGGGTTGCGGGCCAGGGCCCTCAGGCTGGCGCCCACGCCGCCCTTGCCCAGGGTGCCGGCGGCGAGGAAGGTCAGCACGCACAGCACGTTGACCAGCGGCACCATCAGCGCCACGGCGACCGCCGCCACGGTGGCGCCGGCCGAGCCGTGCAGGGCGGCGGCGCCGGCCACGCCGACGTAGGTGTTGAAGCGCAGCGCGCCCTGGAAGACCGAGGTGAAGGCCGGCATGTCGAGCCCCAGCCGCGGGCGCAGCGTCCACAGGCCGACGGCCAGCAGCAGCAGGCTGCCGAGCAGCACCAGGGCGAGGCGGGCGACCGGCACCGCGCGGATATCGGCCTCGGCCAGGGTGGCCACCAGCATCGCCGGGAACAGCAGGTAGTAGATCAGGCCCTCGAGGCGCGACCAGAAGTCGCCGCCGGGCCAGGGGCCGCGGCCGAGCAGGGCGCCGAGCAGGATCAGCAGGAACAGTGGCCCGAGGGCGCCGATGATGCTTTCCATGACGATGCCATTCCCTGGTCAGTGGTGAGCGTGGCGCGTCAGGCCGCACAACGCAAGGCGGCCGGCCCCGAGGGAGGCCGGCCGCCGGTCACGCCATCGAGGCGCGCTCGCCGCGGGCGATCAGCCTTCGGCGTTGTCCGGGTTCACGTCGAGCAGCTCGACCTTGAACACCAGGGTCTCGTTGGGACCGATCGGGCCCTGACCGCGGCTGCCGTAGGCGAGGTCGGCCGGGATCACGACTTCCCAGGTGTCGCCGACGTTCATCATCTTCAGGGCCTCCTGCCAGCCCTCGATGACCTGGCCGACCTGGAAGCTGACCGGCTCGCCGCGCTCGTAGGAGCTGTCGAAGACGGTGCCGTCGATCAGCTTGCCTTCGTAGTTGACCTTGACGGTGTCGCCGTCGCTGGGCGAGGCGCCGTCGCCGGCCTCGATCTCGCGATACTGCAGGCCGGAGTCGGTGACGGTCACGCCATCCTTCTCGGCGTTCTCGGCCTGGTAGGCCTCGCCCGCGGACCGGTTCTCCTCGGCGAGCTGCTGGGTCTCGGCGGCACGCTGCTGCATGGCCTGCTGCTGGAAGGCCTGCATGGTGGCGTTCATCTCGTCCTCGGTCATCTCCAGCTCGTTATCGTCGAAGACGTCCTGCACGGCCTGGGTGAAGGCGTCGACGTCGAGATCGGAGACGTCCTGCTGGATGCTCTTGCCCAGGGTCACGCCGAGGCTGTAGCCGAGCTTCTCGCCGTCGGTATCGGGGGCGGCCAGTGCCAGCGGGGCAGCGGTCAGCAGCGCCGTCAGGGATGCGGTAGTCAGCAGTCGCTTCATGAAAATGCCTTGTACTCCGGCGCCTTGGCGCCATCGGTGAATGGGACCCTTGGGACTCTAACAGGGCCGGGTCGGTTCCGCACCCGTCGCAACGGCGCGCGGACCGACTCGGCACAGGGGAGGTCGAGCGGTGTCAGACGACCAGCGTCGGGCAGTGCGCGGAGCCCGCCACCCGCTGCGACACGCTGCCCAGCAGCAGGCCCTTGTCGCCGTTGGTGCCCTGGGCACCGATCACGATCAGGTCGCAGTCGCGCTTGCGGGCGAAGCGCACGATGGTGCGCGAGGGGCGTCCGCCCTTGACGAAGGCGCGCACCTGGTCTGCGGGCACGCCGAGCTCCGCGGCATGGGCCTTGGCCTGCACGGCGATCTCGGTGGCGTATTCCTTGAGCGCATCGTCGGGGATGTCGAGCCGCTCGGGCCGGATCATGGACAGCGAGGCCTCGAGCAGGCTGTGATGCTTGAACACGCACAGGATGTAGAGTTCGGCGCCGGTGAGCCGCTGCAGCGCGACCGCCTTGTCCAGCGCCTTGATGGCGCCCTTGGAGCCGTCCACCGGCACCATGATCCGCTTGAACATCATGAGTTCTCCTCTTCAATCCCGGTCAGTCGCTGAAGGCCAGGTCGCGCAGGAACAGGGCGATCTGCGGGAAGATGATCAGCAGGGCGGCGGCGAGGATCAGCAGGAACACGAACGGCGGCGTGCCCTTGATCACGTCCAGATAGGGCCGCTTGAAGATCGCGATGGCGGTGAAGATGTCGCAGCCGAAGGGCGGCGTCGCCGAGCCGATGGCCACCTGCAGGGTGATCAGGATGCCGACCAGCACCGGATCCAGGCCGGTGGCCTCGATGGCGGGCGCGAAGATCGGCGTCAGCACCAGGATCACCACGATGGGGTCGACGAACATGCAGGCCACGAAGAAGGCCACACAGATCGCGATCAGCACCCCGGTGGGGCCGGCCTCGTTGATGCCCACCGCCTCGAGGATGGTCTGAGGAATCTGGGCGAAGGAGATGATCCAGGAGAAGCCGTTGCCGACGGCGACCAGGATGAACACCACGGCGGTGATCAGGCCGGTGGACTTGGCGATGGCGTAGATGTCGTTGATCTTCAGCGAGCGGAAGATCACGAACTCGAGCAGGATGGCATACAGCACGCAGGCCGCGGCGGCCTCGGTGGGGCTGAAGATGCCGCCATAGATGCCGCCGACGATGATCACCGGGAAGCCCAGCGGCCACAGCGCCATGCGTACCGCGCCCAGCCGCTCGCCCCAGCTGGCCTTGGGCTCGGTGGGCACCTTGCGGATCACGGCGTAGGCCACGCAGTAGGCGGAGAACATGGCGAGAATCAGCAGGCCGGGCCCGATGCCGGCGATGAACAGCTCGCCGATGGAGGTGCCGGAGATGACCCCGTAGATGATCATGCCGATACTGGGCGGGATCAGGAAGGCGATGTCGCTGGAGTTGATGATCAGCGCCAGGGTGAAGGAGTCCGAGTAGCCGGCCTTGAGCATGCGCGGGCGCAGCGGCGAGCCCACCGCCACCACCGTGGCCTGGGTCGAGCCGGAGACCGCGCCGAACAGGGTGCAGGAGGCGGCGGTGCTGACCGCCAGGCCGCCCTTCACGTGGCCGATGAAGGACATCACCATGTTGATCAGCCGTTCCGCCGACTGGCCCCGCGTCATGATGTCGGCGGCGAGGATGAACATCGGCACCGCGATCAGCGAGGCCGGCCGGATGCCCGCCATCATCTGCTGGATCAGCGTCTCCATCTGGCCCAGGCCGTTGAACATCATGAAGAAGCCGATCACCGCCGCGGTGATCAGCGGAATCATCATCGGAAAGCCCAGCAGCAGCAGGGCGATCATGGTCACCACCATAATGGTCGTCATTTTGCGTTCCCCCGGGTCGTGCCCATCATCGTCAGACTTCCGTTTCCGTATCCTTGTAGCCGTCGAGCACCGAGGTCGACAGGTAGACGTCGCGCGACGTCAGGTTCTTGATGGCGGTGAGCAGGTACTGGATGCCGGTGATCAGAAAGCCCAGCGGCACCCAGATGTAGATCAGATAGATGGGGAAGCCGAGCGCCGGCAGGATGCGTCCCTTGTCGTACAGGTCGAGGATGTAGAGCACCGAGAAGTAGAGCAGGAAGAACATCACCAGCGAGGTGAACAGCGAGATCACGATCATCAGCGCCCGTCGTCCGCCCACCGGCAGGGCATCGTAGATCGCCGACATGCGGATGTGGCGGCCGTGGCGCGCCGCATAGCCGATGCCGGCGAAGGTGATCATGATGATCAGGATGCGGTTGATCTCGCCGGAGAAGAAGATGCTCTCGCCGAACGCGAAGCGGCCGATGACGTTGGCGATGGTGTTGGCGGCCATCAGCAGCACGCCGAGGGCCAGGATCACCGCCTCGACTCTGCTGATGAAGGTGTCGATGACGCCGAGAAAGCCCGGCAGCCCGGAGCGATAGCGTTTTTCGGAATCTTCGTCGGTCATGGGCGTATTTCCCTGGAATCGTGGCGAACGGCATGACGCGAGAGTGACGTCCCTGTCGAGCAGCGTAACGGCTGTAGGCCATGCCGGGAGCCTCGCGGGTCAACGTTGGGTGAACGTTGCCCGGACGGAAACAAAACGGGGGCAGCCAGGCTGCCCCCCGTCGTGCCGATCAGGTGATCGCGATCACTCTTCGGCTTGTTGCACGGCCTCGAGGTCGGCCTTGAACTGGTCGAGCAGCGCGGCGCCGTCGTCGCCGGTCATTTCGAGGAAGGCTTCCTCGACCTGGGGGGCGCGCTCCTTGAAGGCCGCGATCTGCTCGTCGTCCAGGCGGGTCACGGTGCACTCGTCGCAGGCTTCCATGATCTTGTCGAGCGAGTCCTCGGCGAGGCCCTTGATGTGCTCGATGGTGTGGTCATAGGCCGCGTCGGTGGCGTCCTGCACCAGCTGCTTGTCCTCGTCGGACAGGCCTTCGTAGAAGTCCTGGTTGGCCATCATGGCGGTGGTGAACCAGCCGTGGCTGGTGAAGGTCAGGTTCGGAGACACCTCGTAGAGGCCGCCGGACTCGATCCAGAAGATCGGGTTCTCCTGGCCGTCGATGATGCCGGTCTGCAGGCCGCCGTAGACCTCGCCCCAGGGCAGCGGGGTCGGGGTGGCGCCGAAGGCGTTGTAGGTCTCGGCCAGCAGCGGGTTGGTCATCACCCGGATCTTCTTGTTGTCGAAGTCCTCCGGCGAGGTGATCGGCTCGTCGGCGGTGACCACCATTTCCCCCTCGGGGAACATCTGCAGCAGCTTCAGGCCGTGCTCGGCGTAGAGCTCGGGGAACATCTCGTTGATGGCCTTGCTCTCGTCGAAGAACTCGAGCACGGTGTCCATGTCGGTCGGCATCAGATACGGGATGAAGAAGATCTGGGCCGCCGGGATCAGGGCGCCGGTGAAGCCGGGCGACTGGTCGACGAACTGCAGGATGCCGTTCTGGGTCTGCTCCATGATGTCGTCGGACTCGCCGAGCTCACCGAAGCGATAGACCTGAACGTTGTGGTCGGAGTTCTCTTCCACGTAGCGCTTGAATTCCTGGGCGAAGACGTCCTGTACGTCGCCCTCGTATTCCTCGTGGGCATAGCGCCAGTTATCCGAGTAGGCGGCCGTCGACATGCCTAGCATCAGGGCGCCGATACCCGCGGTGGCCAGCAGCTTGTGTGACTTCATTGATATGCTTCCTCTGCAGATTCAGTCAGCGACGCGACCAGCAGGATCACGGTAAATTCGCTAACGAAAGAACGTTTTGTTTTTGCAGTGTTTATTCAGGCTAGTGGGGCGATCATTGAGGGTCAAGTTGGTCATTCAACCTTTCCAGCGCCGTCCGATGAGACGCTTTTGTCAGCCTGGCGTGAAAAGGTAGTGCATCCTTCAGGCCGTCGGCGGAGGTGAGAGAACGATGCGTGACATCGCCGCGGCGGCTGTGCGCCTCGAGCCGGGCCAGGGCCTCGCGCTCGGCGTCGAGCTCGGCGGCCTTGAGCCGCTGGCGCAGCGCGGCGACGCTCTCGCGCTCGGCGGCCTCGGCCTTGAGCGACCGCCGCAGCCGGCGCAGCGGCGCGGTTACCTCGGCCTGCCAGCGGGCCACCGAGTCGGGCATGGGGCCGGCGGCCAGGCCGTGGTGGAACAGCCACAGCCGCCACAGCAGCTCGATCACCTCGAGGCCGGCGTCGTCCTGCAGGTGCAGGCAGGCCGCTTCCGCCCCGGGGCGGGCGTAGAGCGCCAGGGCGAAGTCCCATAGCGGATCGGCGGCGAGCCGGGCCCGCAGAGCGGCCGGCAATTCGGTAGAATCGGGCGTCATGATTCGGCTGTCGTCACGGCGGCGGCCCTATGCCTTCCTGTGGAGCCTTCATGATTGCACTGCGCCAAGTTTCCCTGCAACGCGGCACCCAAGCGCTGCTCGAGGACGCCGACCTGACCCTGCACGCCGGCCACAAGGCGGGCATCGTCGGGCCCAACGGCGCCGGCAAGTCGAGCCTGTTCGGCCTGTTGCGCGGCGAGTTCGCCCCCGATCGCGGCGAGCTCGAGATGAGCGGCGGCCAGCGCATCGCCCACATGGCCCAGGAGGTCGAGGCGCTGGAGCGCAGCATCCAGGACTACGTGCTCGACGGCGACCAGGCCCTGCGCGAGGCGGAAGCCGCGCTGGCCAGGGCCCAGGCCAGCGGCGACGCCCACCGCGAGGCCGAGCTGCACGGCACCATCGAGGCGCTGGACGGCTACAGCGCCCCGGCCCGCGCCGCCCAGCTGCTGGTCGGGCTCGGTTTCGACCAGGGCGACCTCGCGCGCCCGCTGTCGGACTTCTCCGGCGGCTGGCGGATGCGCGTCAACCTGGCGCGCACCCTGTTCATGCCCTCCGACCTGCTGCTGCTCGACGAGCCCACCAACCATCTGGATCTCGATGCCCTGCTGTGGCTCGAGCAGTGGCTGACCCGCTATCCGGGCACCCTGCTGCTGATCTCCCACGACCGCGACTTCCTCGATGCCGTGTGCGATCACATCGTGCACTTCGATCGCCGCTCGCTGGTGCTGTACCGCGGCAACTACTCCACCTTCGAGCGCACCCGGGCCGAGAAGCTGGCCCTGCAGCAGGCCGAGGCGGCCAAGCAGCAGGCGCGCAAGGAGGAGATCGAGCGCTTCGTGGCCCGCTTCCGCTACAAGGCCACCAAGGCCCGCCAGGCCCAGAGCCGGCTGAAGATGCTCGAGCGCATGGGCGAGATCGCCGTAGCCCACGTCGATTCGCCCTTCCACTTCACGCTGCCGTCCGCCGACCGCACCTCGCATCCGCTGCTGGTGCTGGACGAGGCGCGGCTCGGCTATCGCGGCGAGGACGGCGAGACCGTCCAGCTCGAGGGCGTCGACATGACCCTGCAGCCGGGCCAGCGCATCGGCCTGCTGGGCCCCAACGGCGCCGGCAAGTCGACGCTGATCAAGTCGCTGACCGGCGAGCTGGCGCTGCTCGGCGGGCGCCGGGTGCCCGGCGAGCACCTGGCCATCGGCTACTTCGCCCAGCATCAGCTCGAGGGGCTCGACCTCGCGGCCACGCCCTTCATCCACGTGCAGCGGCTCTCGCCGCGGGCCGCCGACCTGGACATCCGCAACTTCCTGGGCGGCTTCGGCTTCAAGGGCGACGACGCCTTCGCCGAGGTGCGGCGCTTCTCCGGCGGCGAGAAGGCGCGGCTGGCGCTGGCGCTGGTGGCCTGGCAGAAGCCCAACCTGCTGCTGCTCGACGAGCCGACCAACCACCTGGACCTGGAGATGCGCGAGGCGCTCACCGAGGCGCTGGCGAGCTTCGAGGGCACGGTGATCGTGGTCTCCCACGACCGCCACCTGCTGCGCGCCACCGTGGACGAGTTCTGGCGGGTCGCCGACCACCGGGTCACGCCCTTCGACGGCGACCTCGACGACTATCGCGCCTGGCTCAAGACGCGGCTCGAGAACGAGCGCCGCGAGGCCCGGGCCCAGAAGGTCGAGCGTCAGGAGGCCGCCGAGGCGCCGAAGGAGGATCGCAAGGCCGCGCGCCGCGCCGCCGCCGAGCTGCGCGAGAAGCTGCGCCCGCTCAAGCGCGAGCGCGACCGCGCCGAGCGCGAGATGGAGAAGGTGCAGGCCTCGCTCGGCAAGGTGGAGGATGCCCTGGGCGACGCCGAGCTCTACACCGACGAGGCGCGCAAGGACGAGCTCTCCAAGCGGCTCGCCGAGCAGGCCGAGCTGGCGTCGCGGCTCGGCGAGCTGGAGCAGGCCTGGCTGGCCGCGGAGGAATCGCTGGAGGCGATGGAAGCGGAGCTGCGCGAGGCGACCTGAGGCGCCGGCTCAGCCCTCGAGCAGGAAGGTCACCGGGCCGTCGTTGACCAGCGCCACCTGCATGTCGGCGCCGAACTCGCCGGTGGCGACCCGCGGCCAGGCGGCCCGGGCGCGCTCGACCAGGGCATCGAACAGCCGCTGGCCCACGGCGGGCGGCGCGGCGCTGGAGAAGCTGGGGCGCAGCCCCTTGCGGGTGTCGGCGGCCAGGGTGAACTGCGACACCAGCAGCAGGCCGCCCTCGGCCTGCTGCAGGTTGAGGTTCATCTTGCCGTCCCGGTCGGAGAACACCCGGTAGTGCAGCAGCTTGTGCAGCAGCCGCTCGACGCTCTGCTCGTCGTCTTCCTGCTCGACGCCGATCAGCGCCAGCAGGCCGTGGTCGATGGCGCCGGTCTCGCGGTCGTCGACGGTGACGCTGGCGTGGCGAACGCGCTGGATCAGGGCTTTCATGGCACTTTCCCTCTCTTCCCGCCCTCGGCGGCTGGCAAAAGCCGGCAGCCTAGCACGCCCGCGTTCAGCGCCCCAGCAGGTCGTCCCGGAAGCCGTCGCCCAGCGGCGCCTCGCCGAGCCAGATGCCGAACAGGGCATCGGCCAGCGCCGGCTCGGGTCGTGCATAGAGCGACTCGCCGTTCAGCGCCAGGCTCAGGGTCTCGCCGTCCCAGGTCAGGGCATAGCGGTCGCCCGGCGAGACATCGCGGTAGCGGGCGTTGAAGGCCGACAGCGCCGGCTCGAGCGAGCGGAAGTCGGCCGCGCCGAGCTGGTCGCGCAGGGTATCGCGGGTGACCTCGGCGAAGTCGCCGGCCTCGATGGCGTGGAAGTACTCGAGCTCCAGGCGCCGCGGCACGTTGGCCGACTGGGGCGCGGGCCGCGGAAAGCCCTCGGCCTGGTAGTAGGCGCCGGCGTAGGCGTCCCAGATCATGTAGCGGAACAGCCCGTGGCCGATCATCCGGAAGGGACGACCGTCGACCCGCTGGACGGTGTCGAAGCGGGCGTTCTTGACCACGACCTCCGCGCCGGCGGGCATGGTGGCGAGGCCCATGGCCAGCGCCAGGGCAAGCATCAGCGCGGCGAAGGGCAGGCGCAGCATCGGCATGACGGCATCCTCCTGATGGGAATCTCCTATGCAGACACTATTTTATTGTAATGATTCTGTACAGCTTTGCGCTGGCCTTGCGCGGAGGCCGCCGTCGGTCACGGCCCGCCTGAAAGGTCGGCGCGCGCAGGCACTCCTCGGGGATGGCCTACCAGCTGCGGCACAGCATGATGTCACAGTGCGGCTCGGCCAGGAGCCGCTCGGTGATCTGCCCGTGGCGGCCGAGCTGGCCGCGGCTGCCCAGCGCCAGCAGCTGGGGCGGCTGGCGGCGCAGGCGGGTCATCAGGACCTCCAGCGGGTCGCCCTGCTCGAGCTCCAGCTCCACCTCGGGCACGCGCTCGAGCTCGCCCATCAGCTGCTCGGTCTCCTGCTCCAGGTGGCGGCGCAGCGTGGCGACCTCGCGGTCACGCCAGCGGGCGTAGTCGCTCGACGAGCCCAGCTCCCGCTCGCCGGGGATGTTCCAGGCGTGCAGCAGGGTCAGCCGGCTCTCGGGGAAGCGCTTGAGGGTCTCGCGCAGGGTGCGGCGGCAGGTCAGCGAGAAGTCCACCGGCACCAGGATGTCCTGCCACGGCTGGGTGGCGGGATGGCTCACCGAGAGCACCGGGCAGGGCGCGCCGCGCAGCACCCGCGCCAGGGTGGTGCCGGTGACCAGGTCCGGCTGGCCGCGCTTGCGGTGGGCGCCGAGGATGATCATGTCGGCCTCGCGCTCGTGGGCCTCGCGGATGATCTCGGCGTAGGGCGCGCCGGCCACGGTCTGGATCAGGCTGGCCGGCTCGTCGAGGGCGTAGTCCTCGCGGAGGTCGGTGAGGGTGGCGGCGATGTCGGCCACCACCGCCTCCTCCAGATCGTGCAGGACCCGGCGGGGCAGGTAGGGGTCGAGCACGTGGATGATGTCGAGCCGGGCGCCGGTCTCGTTCGCCAGCCGGATGGCCCGGGCGAAGGCGGCGCGGTTCTCGGCGGAGAGATCGCAGGCGAACAGCAGGGTGCGGGACATGGCACAACCCTCGTACGGCCGGAAGATGGCCGTTTCAGGATGGGCGCCCCCCGCGGCCCCTGCAAGGTGGGTTTTCCGGTACCGCCCGCTCGTGCGTCGTCACCACAGGGCGTGGAAGTGGTGCACCGGCCCGCGGCCCTGGCCCACCGCCAGCCGCGGGCTGGCGTCGAGGGCGGCATGCAGCCAGCGCTTGGCCTCGCCGATGGCGCCGACGATGGCCTCGCCGTCGGCGTCCGGCGGCAGGTGGGCGAGATGCGCGGCGATGGCCGAGGACAGCGCGCAGCCGGTGCCGTGCAGGTTCTCGGTGGCGATGCGCGGCGCCGGCAGCCACTGGCTGCGCTCGGGCGTGGCCAGCAGGTCGGGGCAGGTCTCGCCGCTCAGGTGGCCGCCCTTGAGCAGCACGTAGGGCGCCGCGAGGGCCTGCAGGGCGGGCAGCATGGTCTCCATGGCGTCCGGGGTGCGCGGCGTTTCGGCGTCGAGCAGCACCGCGGCCTCGGGCAGGTTGGGCGTGATGACATCGGCCAGCGGCACCAGCACGTCGCGCACCGCGGCGATGCCGGCGGCGTCGACCAGGATATCGCCGCTCTTGGCCACCATCACCGGGTCGAGTACGATCCAGCGCGGCCGGCGGCGGCCGAGCACCTCGGCCAGCGTCTCGGCCACGGCGCGGTCGGCGACCATGCCGATCTTCACCGCGTCGATGCGCACGTCGTCGAGCAGGTTCTCGAGCTGCTCGCCGATCACCGGTGCCGGCACCGGGTGAACGGCGGCCACGCCTCGGGTGTTCTGGGCGATCACCGCGGTGATCACGTTGGTGGCATAGGTGCCCAGCGCCGAGAGCGTCTTGAGGTCGCCCTGCAGGCCTGCGCCTCCGGAAGGGTCGGAGCCGGCGATGGTGAGAGTATGAGGAATGGAGGACATCGTGTGTCGTCTCGTGGCGTGAATCCGGCGCCTAGCATACGCCAGCGGCCGGGCAGGCGGCCATGCTGAGCCTGTTCCTTGTTGCCCTGGCCAGCGCCACCCTGCTGCCGGGCGGCTCCGAGGCGTGGCTGGCCCGGCAGTGGTGCCAGGGCGGGGCGCTGCCGGCGTTGTGGGCGGCGGCCACCGCGGGCAACGTGCTGGGCAGCCTGATCAACGTGGGGCTGGGGCGCTATGCCCGGCACTTTCAGGACCGCCGCTGGTTTCCGGTCTCGCCGCGAGGCCTGGCACGGGCGGAGCGCGGCTATCGGCGCTTCGGCGAGGCCAGCCTGCTGCTCTCGTGGGCCCCGGTGATCGGCGATCCGCTGACCGTGCTGGCGGGCATCTTCCGGCTGCCCTGGTGGCGGGCCACGCTGTGGATCCTGGTCGCCAAGGGCGGGCGCTACGCGCTGGTGCTGGCGCTGGCCGAGGCCTGGCTGGCGCCCTACTGCGGATAGGCGGGCCCCTGCAAACGCAACAGGGCCGCCCGGAGGCGGCCCTGTTGACGGTTGACCCGTGGTCTTACTCGGCGTCGCCGGTGGTGTCGCCTTCCGGGTTGCGGGCGTTGTAGTAGGCCTGCTCGGAGATGGCGTGGTAGTTCTCCACCTTCTCCTGGAAGGCGCGGTAGGACTCGTGGATCTTGCCGGCCATCTCGCTGGACTCGGCCAGCTCGGCGACCACGTCCTCGGAGTGCGCCTTGGCCTGGGCCAGCACGTCGTCCGGCAGGCGACGCAGCTCGACGTCGTGCTCGTTGATCAGCGTCTCCAGGGCGTCGTTGTTGCGGGCGGTGTACTCGTCGAGCACGTCGGCGTTCACGTCGCGGATGGCGGTGCGCAGGATCGCCTGGAGGTCGTCCGGCAACTCGGCAAACGCCTCGTCGTTGACGATCGCCTCGAACATCACGGTCGGTTCGTGCCAGCCCGGATAGTAGTAGTAGTCCGCGGCCTGGTGGAGGCCGAAGGCCAGGTCGTTGTAGGGGCCGATCCACTCGGTGGCATCGATGGCGCCGGACTGCAGCGAGGTGAAGATCTCGCCGCCGGGCATGTTGACGATGGCCACGCCCATGCGGTTCATGACCTCGCCGCCGAGGCCCGGCATGCGCATCTTCAGGCCGTCCAGGTCGTCGACCGAGTTGATCTCCTCGTTGTACCAGCCGCCCATCTGCACGCCGGAGGCACCGGCGGCCATGACGTCGACCCCGAACGGCTCGTAGAGCTCGTTCCACAGCTCCAGGCCGCCGCCGTAGTGCAGCCAGGCGTTCATCTCCTGGGCGTTCATGCCGAACGGCACGGCGGCGAAGAACTGGGCCGCCGGGGCCTTGCCCTTCCAGTAGTAGGAGGCGGAGTGGCCCAGCTCGGCGGTGCCCTCGGACACGGCGTCGAAGACCTCGAAGCCGGGCACCAGCTGGCCGGCGCCGAACACCTCGATGGTCAGCCGGCCGTCGGACATCTGGTCGACCAGCTCGGCGAGGCGCTCGGGGCCCTGGCCGACGCCGGGGAAGTTCTTCGGCCAGGAGGTCACCATCTTCCACTCGAAGGTGTCCTGGGCCTGGGCCTGGGCCCCGACGAGCAGCAGGCCGGTGGCGGCACCGGCGAGGGTAATGGCGTTGGCGAGTGACGTGCGTTGCATGCTTGCTCCCTAGATCTGTTATGGCGTTGTTGAACCGGGGGGGCCGGCAGGCCAGGGCTTGCATCAGGCTCGGCCGGGCCGAGCCGTCATGGGAAGGACGATGAGTCGCTTCCGACACTGTAGCCGTCGGCGCCCGCGTCTC
Source organism: Halomonas smyrnensis AAD6 (assembly GCF_000265245.1). Taxonomy (GTDB): domain Bacteria; phylum Pseudomonadota; class Gammaproteobacteria; order Pseudomonadales; family Halomonadaceae; genus Halomonas; species Halomonas smyrnensis. The sequence goes on along the minus strand of NZ_AJKS02000012.1, from coordinate 32,182 downwards.
GTCCACGGGGCGCCAACGCTGCGCTGGGCCGGCGCCGCTAGAACTGCTGCGGCAGCCAGGTGGCCAGCTGCGGGAAGAACGACAGCGCGATCAGCATCGCCAGCTGCAGGACGATGAACGGAATCACGCCGCGGTAGATGGCCGAGGTCGGCACCGACTCCGGGGCCACCCCGCGCAGGTAGAACAGCGCGAAGCCGAACGGCGGCGTCAGGAACGAGGTCTGCAGGTTGATGGCGATCATGATGCCCAGCCACACCGGATCGAGGCCCATGGCCAGCAGGATCGGGCCGACGATCGGCACCACCACGAAGGTGATCTCGATGAAGTCGAGGATGAAGCCGAGCAGGAAGATCACCAGCATCACGATGAGGGTGGCGCCGACCACGCCGCCGGGCATGCTCTCGAACAGGTGGGTGACCAGTTCCTCGCCGCCGTAGGCGCGGAACACCAGCGAGAACAGCGCCGCGCCGATCAGGATCAGGAACACCATGGTGGTGACGTCCACGGTGGAGCGCAGCACCTCCTTGAGGGTGGCCATGTCCAGGCGGCGATAGGCCAGGGCCAGCATCAGCGCGCCGAAGGCGCCGACCGCGGAGGCCTCGGTGGGGGTGGCGAAACCGCCGAGGATCGAGCCCAGCACCACCACGATCAGCACGATCGGCGGCACCAGCCCCTTGAGCAGCAGCAGGCCGAGGCCGCCCTCGTGGCCGAGCTCATCCATCAGGTCGCGGCGATCCACGGCCGGTGCGGAGGCGGGCTTGATCCAGGCGGTCACGGCGACGTAGGCGATATACAGCCCCACCAGGATCAGGCCGGGCACCAGCGCGCCCATGAACAGGTCGCCCACCGAGACGGTCTTGGGGCTGAAGATGCCCATCGACAGCTGGGCCTGCTGATAGGCGGAGGACAGCACGTCGCCCAGCAGCACCAGGGCGATGGAGGGCGGGATGATCTGGCCCAGGGTGCCGGTGGCGCAGATGGTGCCGGTGGCCAGCGGCATGCTGTAGCCGCGCTTGAGCATGGTCGGCAGCGACATCAGGCCCATGGTGACCACGGTGGCGCCGACGATGCCGGTGGAGGCGGCCAGCAGCATGCCGACCACGGTGACCGAGATGCCGAGGCCGCCGCGCAGCGAGCCGAACAGCAGCGCCATGGCCTCGAGCAGCGTCTCCGCGACCCGGGATTTCTCCAGCAGCACCCCCATCAACACGAACAGTGGCACCGCGAGCAGCGTCTGGTTGCTCATGATGCCGTAGAGGCGGTTGGGGAAGGCGGCCAGGTAGCCGCCGTCGAAATTGGCATCGACGCCCAGCGCCTCGAGGCCGAAGCCCAGGCCGGCGAAGGCCAGGGCGGTGCCGGCCAGCGACAGGGCGACCGGATAGCCGAACATCAGGACGGTGCAGATCACGGCGAACAGCACCAGCGGCATGAACTCCAGCATCACAGGTGCTCCTCGTGGTGGTCGGGGACGTCGGCCTCGGGATCGATGCGGCCGGTCAGGATCAGCAGGTTACGCGAGGCCTCGACCACGCCCTGCAGGATCATCAGCCCAGCGAACACCGGGATCAGCGTCTTGAGCAGGAAGACGCCGGGGATGCCGCCGGTGTCCGGCGAGGTCTCGAGGATCGCCCAGGACTTGCCGACATAGCCCAGGCTGGACAGGATCACGAAGAGCATGAAGGGCAGCAGCAGCAGCAGCGTGCCCAGCAGGTCGATCAGCGCCTTGCGCTTCGCCGTCATGGCCCGATAGAAGATGTCCACCCGCACGTGGCCGCCGTGGCGCAGGGTGTAGCCGGCGGCCAGCATGAATACCGTGGCGTGCATGTACATCACCGATTCCTGCATGGGGATGCTGTTGATGCTGAAGGCATAGCGCAGCACCACGATCAGAAACTGGATCAGCATCATCAGCAGGATCAGCCAGGACAGGCTGCGGCCGAGCCACTCGGAGAAGCGGTCGAGCCGGGCCAGGAGGCTCGGTAGCTCGTGGGTGGGAGGCATGGGCGATCGCTCGAGGTTGCAAGGATGTCGAGATAGTAGCGCCGTGCGTTGAAACGGCCCAGCCGACTATACGGGAATTGGTCAACGCCTGTCAGGACGACGGGTGGGACATTGGTCTTACCCTTGGCTCGCCGGCTGCGGCCCTAGGCTCGCGCTAGGCTGGCGCGGCAGGCGTCAGGCAGCCGGATCTCGATCGCCACCGGCAGGTGGTCGGAGAACAGGTGCTCCAGTACCTCGACGCGGTCGGCCTCCAGCGAGTCGGAGAGCAGGATGTGATCCAGGGCGCGGCGGGGCTGCCAGGAGGGATAGCTGAGCGGCGGGCGCACCGGATGCAGCGGCAGCGCCTCGCGGAAGCGCGAGTGGGCGTGGATCTGGTCCGGCGTGCAGTTGAGATCGCCCATCACCACCACGTGGCGCAGGGGCCGGATCAGCTCGCTGAGATAGTCGAGCTGGCGCACGCGGCCGCGATGGCTCAGCGCCAGGTGGGCGACGAACACGTGCAGGGCGTCGGGGCCGTCGCCGAAGCGGGCGTGGATGGCGCCGCGCCCGGGCAGGGTGCCGGGCAGGCGGTGTTCCTCGATGCGCGCCGGCGGCAGCTTCGACAGCAGGCCGTTGCTGTGCTGGGCGACGCGCCCCAGGTTGCGGTTGAGCTGCTGGTAGTGGTGGGGAAAGCCGCCGTGGCTGGCCAGGTAGTCGACCTGATTGACGTGGCCGGAGCGGAAGCTGCCGCCGTCCACCTCCTGCAGGCCGACGATGTCGAAGCCGCTGAGCACCTCGCCCATGGCGTCGAGGCGCTCGCCGCGGCGGGGGTGGGGCAGCAGGTGCTGCCAGCCCCGGGTCAGGTAGTGATGATAGGCCGAGGTCTGGATGCCCACCTGCAGGTTGAAGGTCAGCAGCTTCAGGGGCTTCGTGTGCGGGGCCAGGCCCCTGTCCTCGGCCTGATGACTCATGTTATTCGGCCCGCTCCTCGCGCACCTGCTCGACCAGGGCATCGGCGATCTGCGGCATGTTGTCGAGGCTGCCGGCGGTGCTCGGGGTCACCACGAAGCGGCCGTCGACGACCAGCGCCGGCACGCCCATCAGCTGCATGTTGCGCATCCGCGCGTGGGCGCGGTTGACCTGGGACTTCACGCCGAAGGCGTCCAGGGCGTCGAGGGCCTCGTCCTCGCTGACGCCGTACTGGCCGAAGAAGGCCGCGATGTCCTCGTTGTCGGTCAGCTGGGCGCCCTGCTCGTGGATGGCGTCGAAGAAGTCGCTGTGCATCTCCTGCTGGATGCCCAGCTGCTGGGCGGCATAGAAGGCGGTGGCGTGGCGGTTCCAGGCGCCGCCCATGGTGGCCGGCATGCGCTGGAACTCGACGTCCTCGGGCAGCTCGTCGACCCAGGCGTTGAGGGGTTCTTCCAGGGCGTAGCAGTGCGGGCATCCGTACCAGAAGGCCTCGGTGACCTCGATCTTGCCGTCGGCGACCTGGGTCTGGACCGGCTCGTCGAGCACGGTGTAGTCCTGTCCGGCGACCGGGGCAGCGGAGGCGAGGGTGGACAGGCCGAGGCCGGCCACGGCGACCATCAGTGACTTGAACATTCGGGGAGTCTCTCCTTGATTTGACGTGATCCGATCGCCGTCATTCGGGAACGGCGTTCGCGGCCTTGGAGTCGCCGCCGGGCCGTGGGTTCCCTGAAGGCGTCGAGCGCGGCGCGCGGCCGCGCTCGCGGGGCCCGGCTCAGTGCAGACCGTGTACGTAGTTGGCCACCGCCTCCATGTCGCGGTCGCTCATCTTGGCGGCGATGTCGCGCATGATAGCGCTTGGATCGTTGGCGCGCTCGCCGGCGGCGAAGGCCTGCAGGGTGGAGACGACATAGTCGCGCTGCTGGCCCGAGAGGGCGGGATAGACGGCGCTGCCGATGCCCGCGCCGGTGGGCGTGTGGCAGGCCGCACAGGCCGGCAGGCCCTTCTCCATGTCGCCGGCGCGGTACAGCTCGCGGCCACGCTCGACCAGGGCGGGATCGGGGTCGGCCTGGCCCAGCGCCGGTTCCATGCCGGCGTAGTAGGCGGCCACGTCCCAGGCGTCCTGATCGGAGAAGCCGTCCACCTGGCCGGCCATCTGCGGCACCTGACGGTTGCCGTCGCGGATGTCCATGATCTGCTTGGCCAGGTAGGAGGCCTGCTGGCCGGCCAGGTTGGGGAAGGTCGGGGTGATGCCGACGCCCTGCTGGCCGTGGCAGGCGGCGCAGGCCGCGGCCTTGTCGCCTCCGGCGGCGGCATCGGCCTGCGCCAGGGACGCGGCATGGGCGGCGCCGGTGGCGCTCAGGGAAATGGCCAGGCTTGCCAGAAGCTTTCTCATCGCGAATCCACACTGCCGTTAGTGGTGGAGCGGGCCGGGCCGCCGGTCGCTGGCGTTGGGTGCACGGTGTATACTGCCGTCCCCGGCCGCAGACAAAATCGACTGCAGTATAAAAGGAACACCGGAATCGCGGAAATGCAACCCGCGACGCCCTTGATCGACGTCAGGAACCCCGCCATGTCGCGCCTCAATTACCAGGCAGCCAGCTTCATCACCAGTGCGCCGACGCTGGCGAAATGTCCCGCCGATGCCGGGGCCGAGGTCGCCTTCGCCGGCCGTTCCAACGCCGGCAAGTCCAGCGCCATCAACGCCCTGACGCGCCAGAAGGCGCTGGCGCGCACCTCCAAGACGCCGGGTCGGACCCAGCTGATCAACTTCTTCTCGCTGGACGAGGGCGACGCGCATCGCCTGGTCGACCTGCCGGGCTACGGCTATGCCAAGGTCCCCGAGCAGGTGAAGCTGGAGTGGCAGCGCCACCTCTCCGACTACCTGCGCCGGCGTTCCTCGCTGCGGGGGCTGGTGCTGCTGATGGACGTGCGTCATCCGCTCACCGAGTTCGACCAGACCCTGCTCGGCTGGGCCGACGAGGCCGACATGCCGGTGCATATCCTGCTGACCAAGGCCGACAAGCTGAAGCGCGGCGCGGCCAAGAACGCCCTGCAGCAGGTCCGCTCGCGGCTGCGCGAGTGGGAGGATCTGGTGAGCGTGCAGCTGTTCTCGTCGCTCAAGAAGGACGGCATCGAGGAAGTACATCAGCGCCTCGACGACTGGCTCTTGGCTGAGATCGCCGACGACTAAGTGCCTGCTACAGGAGGGCTTGCCCGGCGGCAAGCCTTCGCGAGGGCGCTGTAAATACTTCCCTGTACGCTACCGACGCCATCCCTGGCGTAGGACCCTCGCTACGCCTTGCCCCCGGCGCCCATGAGCGTCCTAGGCGCTCACCCGTCGGACCGCTTTCCGTGACTCAGTCTCTCCAGCAGCGCCGGCAGCTCGCGGATATGCGAGAGCCGGTGCACGCCGGCCGGCATCGCCTCGCCGTGGGGCGTGTCGCCGGCGATCCAGGCCGCCTGCATGCCCAGCCGCACCGCCGGCAGGATGTCCTCCTGCCAGGAATCGCCGATATGCATCGCCCGCTCCGGCGTGGTGCCGAGCTTGGCCAGCGTCATCAAAAAGCAGCGCGGGTCCGGCTTGGGCGCGTGCATCTCGCCGGCGGCGATCGAGACCTCGAAGTGGCGCGACAGCTCGAGCCGGTGGAAGGCCAGGTTGCCGTTGGTGATCGAGGCCAGCCGGTAGCGCCGGCGCAGGTCCTCGAGCATCGGCTCCACCTCCGGATAGGGCGAGACGCGCAGGCGCAGGTGGTGGAAGTGTTCCATGGCCGCCAGCGCCCACATCCAGGCCGCCGCGCGGGGCAGGCCGAATTCCTCCAGCAGCGCACACAGCGCCTGCTCGCGGATCCAGGTGAAGTCGCCGCGGCGCAGCGGATGGCGCTCGGCCAGCTCGCGCCGGCGGCGCTGGTAGGCCTCGATCGGCTGCCGCTCGGCGAAGCGGCCCAGGGCGTGTTCGCCGCGCTCGGCGAGCCAGGCGGCGAGAGACGCGTCGAGCCAGGCGTAGTGGCCCTCCTCGGTGAGGGTCATCACTCCCTGGTTGTCCCACAGGGTATCGTCGAGATCGAAGGTCAGGGCCTGGAGGGGGCGCTGGCCGGGGGGAGAGAGGGGGCGTCGGGTCATGGGGAAGTGTCGCTGTCGTCGGGGCGGCGTCGCGCCCGGGGATGTGCCGCGTCGTATCCGGCGGCCAGGTGCTGCCAGTCCAGCCGGGTGTAGACCTGAGTGGTCGACAGGTGGGCATGGCCCAGGAGTTCCTGGACCGCGCGCAGGTCCTGGCTGGATTCGAGCAGGTGGCTGGCGAAGGAGTGGCGCAGGCGGTGCGGATGCAGGTGTTCGTCGAGGCCGCGACGCCGGGCCAGCTGGGCGAGGCGCTGCTGGATCGCCCGGTGCCCGAGGCGCCCGCCCCGGGCGCCGACGAACAGCGCGCCCTCGCCGTCGCCCGCCAGGGCGCCGCGCACGCTCAGCCAGGCGTCCAGGGCCTGGCGGGCGCGTCCGCCCACCGGCACCTGACGCGGCTTGCCGCCCTTGCCCAGCACTCGCACCCGCTGGGGCTGGAGGTCGGTCAGGTCGAGGGCGGCCAGCTCGGCCAGGCGCAGGCCGCTCGAGTAGAACAGCTCGAGCATGGCCTGGTCGCGCACCGACAGCGGCGAGCCGTCGTGGGGCGTGTCGAGGAAGCGCGCCAGGGCGTCCACGTCCACCGGGCGCGGCAGGTCCTTCGGCGCCTTGGGCGTGCGCACCAGCTCCGTCGGGTTGTGGGCCAGCCGGCCGTCGCGACGCAGCCATTCGGCGAAGCGTGCCGCGGCCGCGCGGCGCCGGGCCAGGCTGCGCGGCGCCAGGCCGCGGGCCCGCTCGCCGCCGAGGAAGCGGCGCATCAGGGCCACGTCCAGCGCGGCGCCGTCGTCCACGCCCTGGGCCTCGAGGAAGGCGGCCAGCGCCGCCAGGTCCTGCCGATAGGCGCTCACCGTGGCCGGGCTGGCCGTGCGGGCGAGTTCGGCCAGGCAGGCCTCGACCTGGCGCGCCAGCGGTGTGTCCTCAGCCATGGCGGGGGGGCGTCAGCCGCTCCAGCAGCCGGGCCACCACGTCGCCGACGTATTCGGTGAACAGGGTGTCCATGCTGGCGCGGAAGTGATCCGGATCGGGGTTGGCCAGCACCAGATAGCCCATGGGCTCGCCCAGGGTCAGCCGCGCGAGGGCGCAGGAGCCGGCCTGCTCGGGCGCCGGCGCATGGGGCAGCAGGCGCTTCCAGTCGGTGGGCGTGAGCCGCGCGCAGCGGCTGGCCCGGCCGTCGAGCAGCGCGTTGAGGCGCTGGGCCGCGTGGTCGTCGAGCACCTGGCGAGGCGCCTGGGGCGGCGTCGGCTCGTCGTCGGTCAGCGAGGACGGGCACCACAGCGCCAGCGCCGGCACCTGGAAGCGCTCGCTGAACTGGGTCGCCAGCGCCTGGCCGAGGGCATCGCGGTCCTCGGCCTCGAGCAGCGCCAGCACCAGCTCGCGGGTGCGCCGGTACTGGGCCTCGTTGTGGCGGGCCGACTCGAGCAGCTGCTCGAGCCGCCATTCGGATTGCTCGGCGCGGCCACGCAGGTCGTGCACCAGGCGCTCCAGCAGGGAGGTGGCGCCCCGGGCCTCGGGGTGCGGCACCCGGAGCTGTTGCAGCAGCCCCTCGCGGCCGACGAAGAAGTCCGGGTGGCGGGCCAGCCACTGGGCGACGATGTCGGGGTCCAGGGTCTTGCGCGGCTCGGGGGCGGCTTGGCTCATGGGCGATCTCTCCTCTGCGTTGGGCGCGCGGTGTTGTCGGTCTTTATGCCAGGGGTACGCGTCCCTCGAAGACCCGCGTGGCGGGTCCGGTCATGGTCAGGTGGGCCTCGCCGCCGGGCCAGGCGATCTCCAGGTCGCCGCCGGGCAGGTGCACGGTGACCGGGCTCTCGAGCCAGCCCAGGCGGATGCCGGTGGCCACCGCGGCGCAGGCGCCGGTGCCGCAGGCCAGGGTCTCGCCGCTGCCGCGCTCGAAGACGCGCAGGCGAATCTCGTGCGGCGACACCACCTGCATGAAGCCGGCATTGACCCGCTTCGGGAAGCGCGGGTGATGCTCGATCAGCGGGCCCAGGCGCTCCACCGGGGCGGTGTCGACGTCGGCCACCCGCAGCACCGCGTGAGGATTGCCCATCGACACCACGCCGACCTCGAGGGTCTCGCCCTCGACGGTGAGCGCGTGCCGCGGGCGGTCCTCGTCGGCCTCGAAGGGCAGCGCCTCGGGGGCGAAGCGCGGGGTGCCCATGTCGACGCGCACCCGCTCGTCCTCCTCGACCACCAGGGTCAGGGGGCCGCCGGCGGTCTCGACGCGGATCTCGTGCTTGTGGGTCAGGCGCTGGTCACGCACGAAGCGGGCGAAGCAGCGGGCACCGTTGCCGCAGTTCTCGACCTCGCTGCCGTCGGCGTTGTAGATCCGGTAGCGGAAGTCCATGTCGGGATCGCGCGGCGGCTCGACCACCAGCAGCTGGTCGAAGCCGATGCCGAAGCGGCGGTCGGCCAGCTCGCGGATCTGCTCGTCGCGCAGCCGCGCCCGCTGGCTGATCAGGTCGACCACCATGAAGTCGTTGCCCAGCCCGTGCATCTTGGTGAACTGCAGCAGCATCAAGGCGTCTCCGCGCTGTCGTCCGGCAGCACCGCCTCGCCGGCCCACAGGTCCTCGAGCCGCTCGCGGCGGCGCACCAGGTGGGCACGATCGCCGTCGACCATCACCTCGGCCGGGCGCGGGCGGCTGTTGTAGTTGGAGGCCATGACGAAGCCGTAGGCGCCGGCGGAGCGCACCGCCAGCAGGTCGCCCGGGGCGATGGCGAGCTCGCGGTCCTTGCCGAGGAAGTCGCCGGTCTCGCACACCGGGCCGACCACGTCGTAGGTGTCGCTGGCGCGTTCGGCGCCGGTGTCAACCGCCAGGATCGCCTGCCAGGCCTGGTAGAGCGAGGGCCGGATCAGGTCGTTCATGGCCGCGTCGACGATGGCGAAGTTCTTGGTCTCGCCGGGCTTGAGGAACTCGACGCGGGTCAGCAGCACGCCGGCGTTGGCGGCGATCGAGCGGCCCGGCTCGAACAGCAGCGTCAAACGCTCGCTGCCCGGCCAGCACGACAGCCGCTCGAGCAGCGCGGTGGCGTAGTCGAACGGCTGCGGCGGACGCTCGTCCTGATAGGTCACGCCGAGGCCGCCGCCGAGGTCGAGGTGTTCGATCTCGATGCCGTCCTCGCGCAGCTTCTCGAGCAGCACCAGCAGCCGGTCGAGGGCGTCGAGGAAGGGCGTGGTGTCGGTCAGCTGGGAGCCGATGTGGCAGTCCAGCCCGGTGACGCGGATGTGTTCCATGGCCGCGGCCCGACGGTAGACCTCATGGGCCTCGTCGACCGGGATGCCGAACTTGTTGTCCTTGAGCCCGGTGGAAATGTAGGGATGGGTGCCGGCGTCGACGTCGGGATTGACCCGCAGCGAGACCGCGGCGACCTTGCCCATGCCCCGGGCCACGGCGTCGAGGCGCTCGAGCTCGGCCCGGGACTCGACGTTGAAGCACTTGATGCCCACGGAGAGCGCGCGCTCGAGCTCGTTCTCCTCCTTGGCCACGCCGGAGAACACGATCCTGGCCGGATCGCCGCCGGCCACCAGCACCCGCTCCAGCTCGCCCACCGAGACGATGTCGAAGCCGGCCCCGAGCCGCGCCAGCAGGTTGAGCACCGCCAGGTTGGAGTTGGCCTTCACCGCGTAGCAGATCAGGTGCGGGTGGCTGCCCAGCGCCTCGGTGTAGGCGCGGAAGTGGCGCGCCAGGGTGGCCTTGGAGTAGACGTAGCAGGGGGTGCCGAACTCCTCGGCCAGCCGCGGCAGGGCCACGTCTTCCGCGTGAAGCACGCCGTCGCGATATTCGAAATGGTCCATCAGTCTTCCTCGGCGCTGCGTGTGTCGTCGGCGTTGGCGTCGTTGTCCTGGGTGTCGTCGCTCTGCTGGGCATCGCGGGGGCCGTAGCGCTCCGCCGCGGCCTCGTCGCCGGGCAGGTAGAGCGGGCCCTTCTGGCCGCAGCCGGCCAGCAGGGCGAGCGTCAGCAGGGCGAGGGGGGCGAGGCGGCGCATCAGCCCTCGCCTCCCTGGGTGCGATCGGCGCTCAGCGCGGCCAGGGCCTCGCGGGCGCGCTGGGCGGCGGCGCGCACCTGGTCCGGGGCGGTGCCGCCGATGTGGTTGCGGGCGGCCACCGAGCCCTCGAGGGTCAGCACCTCGAACACGTCCTGCTCGATCACGTCGGAGAACTGGCGCAGCTCCTCGAGGCTCATGTCGGAGAGGTCCTTGCCCTCGCGCAGCCCATAGGCCACGGACTGGCCGACGATCTCGTGGGCGTCGCGGAAGGCCACGCCGCGGCACACCAGGTAGTCCGCCAGGTCGGTGGCGGTGGAGAAGCCCTTGCGCGCGGCCTCGCGCATGCTGTCGGCCTTGGCCTCGATGGCCGGCACCATGTCGGCGAACGCCTTGAGGCAGTCCTGCACGGTGGTCAGGGCGTCGAACAGCGGCTCCTTGTCCTCCTGGTTGTCCTTGTTGTAGGCCAGCGGCTGGGACTTCATCAGCGTCAGCATGCCCATCAGGTGGCCGTAGACGCGGCCGGTCTTGCCGCGCACCAGCTCCGGCACGTCCGGGTTCTTCTTCTGCGGCATGATCGAGGAGCCGGTGCAGAAGCGGTCGGGCAGGTCGATGAAGTCGAACTGGGCGCTGGTCCACAGCACCAGCTCCTCGCTCATGCGCGACAGGTGCATCAGCAGGGTGCTGGCGAAGGCGGTGAACTCGATGGCGAAGTCGCGATCGCTGACGGCGTCGAGGCTGTTCTCGGCGGGGCGGTCGAAGCCCAGCAGCTCGGCGGTCACGTGGCGGTCGATCGGGTAGGTGGTGCCGGCCAGGGCGGCGGCGCCGAGCGGCAGCACGTTGACCCGCTTGCGGCAGTCGAGCAGGCGCTCGTGGTCGCGGGCGAGCATCTCCTGCCAGGCCAGCAGGTGGTGGCCGAAGGTCACCGGCTGGGCGGTCTGCAGGTGCGTGAAGCCGGGCATGATGGTGTCGGCCTCGCGCTCGGCCAGCGCGATCAGGCCCTGGCGCAGGCGGGCCAGCTCGGCGCCCACGGTGTCGATCTCGTCGCGCAGGAACAGGCGGATGTCGGTGGCGACCTGGTCGTTGCGCGAGCGGCCGGTGTGCAGCTTCTTGCCGGTGATGCCGATCTTGTCGGTGAGCCGCGCCTCGATGTTCATGTGCACGTCCTCGAGGTCCACCGACCACTCGAAGGTGCCGGCCTCGATCTCCGCCTGGACCTCGTCGAGGCCTGCCAGGATGGTGTCGCGTTCGTCCTCGGTGAGCACCCCGACCCGTGCCAGCATGGTGGCGTGGGCGCGCGACCCCTGGATATCGTGGTGGGCCAGGCGCTGGTCGAAGTCGACCGAGGCGGTGAAGCGGGCGACGAAGGCGTCGGTGGGCTCGCTGAAGCGGCCGCCCCAGGACTGGTTGGTGCTATCGTTCGTCGGGGTCTGGCTCATCGGGCTGACATCCTGCATGACGGTGAGAGGAGGCGGCGAGCGGCGGGCCGTGCCGGCTTGACATGGCGGAAAGTGTACCAGAGTCCGCGGGTCAGGCGAGGGGGCGGGGCGCTTCCGCGGCCGCCGCCCCGGCGCCCGCTCATGCCTGGCGGCGACGGATTCGGAGGGCGTCCTGGCAGGGCGGCGATTTTCCTGGCCTGCCGGGTCCTTTATGATGAAGCTATATCAGAGATCACCGGGCGCCCGCGTGAACAGGCGCCGGCGCTATGAACCGGGACGGAGAGAAGCCTGTGCAAGCCATGACAACGTTGCGTATCGCCACCCGCAAGAGCCAGCTGGCCCTGTGGCAGGCCGAGCACGTCCGTGACCGCCTGATGGCGACGCACCCCGAGCTCAAGGTGGAGCTGGTGCCGATGTCCACCCGCGGCGACAAGATCCTCGACACGCCGCTGGCCAAGGTCGGCGGCAAGGGGTTGTTCGTCAAGGAGCTGGAGGAGGCGATGCTCGACGGCCGCGCCGACATCGCGGTGCACTCGATGAAGGACGTGCCGATGCATTTCCCCGAGAGCCTGGGGCTGTCGGTGATCCTCGAGGGCGCCGATCCCACCGACGCCTTCGTTTCCAACCACTATGCCTCCCTGGACGAGCTGCCCGAGGGCGCGCGCATCGGCACCTCCAGCCTGCGCCGCGGCCTGCAGATGCGCGAGGCGCGCCCCGACCTCGAGGTGCTGAGCCTGCGCGGCAACGTCCAGACCCGCCTCGGCAAGCTCGACGACGGCGAGTTCGACGCCATCCTGCTGGCCACCTCCGGGCTCAAGCGCCTGGGGCTGGGCGATCGCATCACCATGGAGCTGCCGCCGGAGGTCTGCCTGCCGGCCTGCGGCCAGGGGGCGCTGGGCATCGAGTGCCGCATGCACGATGCCGAGCTGATCTCGCTGCTGGCGCCGCTCGACGATCCGGCCACGGCCACGCGGGTGCGCGCCGAGCGCGCCATGAACACGCGCCTCGAGGGCGGCTGCCAGGTGCCGATCGGCGGTCACGCCGTGTTCGAGGACGACGGCCAGACCCTGTGGCTGCGCGCCCTGGTCGGCAATCCCGAGGGCACCGAGGTGCTGCGCGCCGAGGGCCGCGGCTCGATCCACGAGCCCGAGGCGCTGGGCATCCGCGTCGCCGAGGAGCTGCTGGACCTGGGTGCCGGCGATATCCTCGCCGAGGTCTACGGCGGCGGCTGATGGCGACAGCGCCGGTCCTGATCTGCCGTCCCGGGCCCCGGGCCGCGGCGCTGGCCGAGGCCATCGCCGCGCGCGGCTTCGCCGTCGAGCGTGGCGAGGCCATGGCCCTCGAGGCCCTGCCGGAGACCCAGGCGCAGCGAAACGCCTGGCTGGACTTCGATCAGTTCCGGCGGGTGGTGGTGGTCAGCCCCTTCGCCGCCGAATGCCTGGTTGATGCGCTGGACCGCTACTGGCCGCAGCTGCCGGTGGGCCTCGACTACTATGCCGTGGGCGCGGCCACCGCCGAGGTGCTGCACCGCGAGCTGGGCGTGCGGGTGCACCTGGCGCCGGCCGGCGCCGGCGACACCAGCGAGGCGCTGCTCGGCCTGGGGTCGCTCAAGCGCCTCGACGAGCAGAAGGTGCTGCTGGCGGCGGGCGAGGGCGGCCGGGCGCTGCTGGGCGAGACGCTCGCCGCGCGCGGCGCCGAGCTGACCCGGCTGGCGCTCTATCGCCGCCGCCTGCTCGACCCCGGCGCGGCCTTCGCGCGGCGGCTCGCCACCGGCGACTATCGCGCCCTGGTGGTGACTAGCGGAGAAATTCTCGAACATCTGGCAAGATGGTGCTCGCGCGCCGCCTTGCACCAACCGCTAATCGTGTCCAGTACCCGGTTGGCTACACTGGCCGGCACGCTGGGGTTTCGTCGCCCCGCGGTGGCGGCGGGAGCCACGCCCGCCGCGCTGGCGAAGGCCGTGGCCGAGGGAGACCCGGAGAGGGCCGATGTCGATCATGACGATCTCGAAAAGGGCTAGCGACAGATGAGTAAGCAATACAACGATCAGGACGAACAACAGACGCCCTCCGGCGCCGGGAATGGCGCCGACTCGTCGCCCCAGGTCGAGGCCGAGGCGACCCCGAGCGGCGGTACTTCATCGCGCCGGTCCCGGCGTCGCGGCAAGGGCGGCGGCGCGGCCAAGGCCGGCGAGTCGAGCGGCGACAAGGCCTCTCCCCAGCCGTCTTCCGCCAAGGGCGGCGAGTCGAGCGGCGGCAAGGCCTCTCCCCAGCCGCCGTCCGCCAAGGGCGGCGAGTCGAGCGGCGGCAAGGCCTCTTCCCAGTCGTCGTCCGCCAAGGCCGACGCTTCTGCCGGTAGCAAGGCCGATGCCGCCTCCGGCGGCAAGAGCGGCGCCGCGGCTGCCTCTGGCAGTGCGGCGACATCGCGCGGGGCGAGCCGGCCCGCGTCGGGCAAGTCCGGCGGCAGCGGCGGTACCGCCGCCTCCGGCGGCAATGACGGTTCCGGCAAGGGCGGCAGCAAGGCCGGCGCCGTGGCGCTGGGGCTGGTGATCCTGCTCGGCGCCGGCGGCGCCTACTTCGGCTGGCAGGTCTGGCAGCGGCTCGACGCCCAGCAGCAGAGCCTGGCCGCGCTGCCCGAGCAGCCCGCGACCCAGGGCGAGCTGGACGACCTGGCCTCGCGGCTGGAGAGCGGCCAGAGCGAGCGCGAATCCGCCATCAGCGACCTGCGCAGCGAGTTCTCCGACTACCGCGGCAGCGTCGACGACGCCCTCGACCGGGTGCTCGAGGACCTGGCCAGCGAGCAGCAGACCGACGAGCGCGACTGGCTCCACGCCGAGGCCGCCTACCTGCTGCGCCTGGCCAACCAGCGCCTGCAGCTCGAGCGCGATGTCGAGGGTGCCATGGCGCTGCTGCGCACCGCCGACGCCCGGCTGCGCGAGGCGGACAACCCGGCGCTGCTGCCGATCCGCCGCGATATCGCCTCCGAGCTGGCCGAGCTGGAAGCCGTGCCCCGGGTCGACCGCACCGGCCTCTACCTGGCGCTCAACGCCCAGCAGGAGCAGATCGCCGGCCTGCCGTTGGCCCAGGACATCGAGGAGATCGCCGCCAACTCCACCATCGAGGAGGCGCCCAGCGGCGGCTGGCAGCAGCAGCTCTCGCGCTTCGGCGAGGAGCTCCAGGAGCTGGTCACCGTGCGCCAGCATGACGAGGCCCTGGAGGCGCTGATCACGCCGGAGCAGGAGTCCTACCTGCGCCAGAGCGTGCGGCTGATCCTCGAGCAGGCCCAGCTGGCGCTGCTCAAGGAGGAGCAGGAACTCTTCGATGCCAGCCTCGACAAGGCGCTGACCCTGATCGACGGCTACTACGACACCGACGACGAGGGCGTGCAGTCGGTGATGAGCCGGCTCGAGGAGCTCCAGGGCCGTACCATCCGCCCCGAGCTGCCCGACATCAGCGCGTCCCAGCAGGCGCTGGCCGAGTTCATCGATCGTCGCTTTGAGGCCGGCGGCAACGGCCAGGGAGGCGCATCATGAGAAAGCTGATCCTGCTCATCGTCGTCGGGCTCGCGGTCGGGGCCCTGTTCGGCCAGCTGATGATGTCGGTGCCCGGCTACTGGCTGGTGCGCGTCGGCGACACCTCCTACCAGACCTCCTTCTGGTTCGGCCTGGTGCTGCTGCTGGCCGCCTTCATCGTGCTGCACTTCGCGCTGCGCCTGCTGATGCGCCTGTCGCGGCCGGTGTCGCGCTTCAAGGTGTGGAACAGCCGCTCGCGCAACCGCACCGCCATGAAGCGCACCGTGCGCGGCCTGGTGGCGCTGGCCGAGGGCCGCTGGAAGCGCGCCGAGAAGTCGCTGGTCAAGGCCGCCGACGACTCCAGCACGCCGCTGGTCAACTACCTCTCCGCGGCGCTGGCGGCCCACTACCAGGGTCGCTACGAGCAGGCCGATACCCTGCTCAAGCGCGCGCACCTCAGCACCGAGGGCGCCGACACCGCGGTCGGCATGATGCAGGCCCAGCTGATGCTGGATCGCCAGCAGTACGAGGAGGCCCTGGCCATCCTCACCCGGCTGGATCGCCATCTGCCCAATCACCCGCAGGTGCTCAAGCAGCTCAAGCAGGCCTACATCAGCCTCAGCGACTGGGACGGCCTGCGCCGCCTGATGCCGCGGCTGGGGGCTCAGCAGCTGATCTCCCCGGAGGAGCGCGAGCAGCTCGAGCGGCAGGCCTATCGCGAGCTGATCGGCCGCGAGGCGCGTCAGCCGGGCGACATCGAGCGCGTCCGCAACCTGTGGGCCGACATGCCCGAGCCGCTGCGCAACAACGTCGAGCTGATCGTGCTCTACGCCGAGGCGCTGGTGCGGGGCAACGAGCAGGGCATCGCCGAGCGGCTGCTGCGCCACTCGCTCAAGGAGCAGTGGGACAGCCGCCTGGTGCTGCGCTACGGCCTGCTCGAGGTCGACGCCGCCCGCCAGCTGGTGGTGGCCGAGAAGTGGCTGCAGGAGCGTCCCAACGACCCGGACCTGCTGCTGTCCCTGGGTCGCCTGTCGCTGCGCAACGCCTACTGGGGCAAGGCCCAGGAGTACTTCGAGGCCAGTCAGCGTCAGCGCCCGAGCGGCGTGGTCTGCGCCGAACTGGCGCGGCTCTATGCCAACCTGGGCGAGCACAACAAGAGCCAGCTCTACTACCGCCAGAGCGTCGAGATGCTCGACAAGTCGCTGCCCTCGCTGCCTCAGCCCACCGAGCCCGAGGACACCCTGTCCCGCGGCAACGCCCGTCGGGCGTCCTGAGCAGGCCGCCCGCCGGCCGATGCCGGTGGGGCAGGCAACAGGAGAGCAGGAAACGGAAACAAGAGAAGGGGCTGCCGATCGGCAGCCCCTTCTTCGTGGTGCGTTCTCCCCCATGGCGGAGGGCGTGAAAGGGTCCGGGCGGCGTTCGTGGACGCCGCCCGGGAGCGAGCTCAGTCCACGTCTTCCTGGTTGTGCACCTCGCGGCGGGCCGAGGTGTCGGCCGGGTTGAAACGATCGTCGACATGGTTGCCGTCCTGCCGCGGCTGGCCGGCCGGGCTGCCGTCGATCGAGAAGTTCTGCTGCATGACGCGCAGGTTGGCCGGCGGCGCACCGCCCTCCTTGTCGGCCCCGAAGTAGAGCGTGGTGTGGGGGAAGGGGATCTCGATGCCGGCGGCGTCGAAGTGCAGCTTGACCAGCCGGTTGTAGGCGCGGCCCACGGCCCACTGATCGCCCGGCGTGGTCATCAGGCGCACGCGGATGTTCACCGAGCTGTCGGCCAGCGCGATCACCCCGGCCACTTCCAGCGGCTCGAGCAGGCAGGGCTTGATCTCCTCGTCGTTGGAGAGGTCGTCGAAGGCATCGCGCAGCGCCTGGATCGCCTCGTCGATGCTCTCGCGGTAGGCGATGCCGTACTCGCCGACGTGGTAGGCGAAGTCACGCATGTAGTTGGAGACGGTGTCGACGCTGGAGAAGGGCACCACGTGATAGGTGCCCGAGAGGTCACGGATGCCCACCGAGCGGATGCTCAGCTTCTCGGCCACCCCGGTGATGCCGCCCACCGTGATCACGTCGCCGGTGTTCATGGCGTTCTCGATCTGGATGAAGACGCCGGTGATGATGTCCTGCACCAGCTTCTGGGCGCCGAAACCGATGGCCAGGCCCAGCACCCCGGCGCCGGCGATCAGCGGGCCGATGTTGATGCCGATCTCGGACAGCACGATCATCGCCGTCAGCGTGACCAGGGCGATGGCCAGGGCGTTGCGGAACAGCGCCAGCAGCGTCTGGGCGCGGGCCGAGGGCACGCCGCCGGTCTCGGGGTTCAGCTTGTGCTCGATCAGGCTCGCCAGCCCCAGCCAGGCGGCGGCGGCCACGATCAGGATCATGAACACGCTGAGCAGCTTGCCGAGCAGGTCGCGGCCCGCCTCGGAGGCGTACCAGGCGGCGAGATCGAAGGCGCCCCAGGCGTTCAGCACCAGCATCACCACGGCGATCAGGATCCCCGCCCGTATCACCCGCAGCGCGGTAGGCACGTAGCTGTTGAGGCGCGCCTCGAGCAGCGGCAGCTTGCGGCGCAGCTCGTCGCTGAGCCGGATGCGGCGGCCGATGGTCTGGGTCAGGAAGGAGGAGATCAGCATGCCCGCCAGCACGGTCACCAGCGTCTTGAGCGTCGCCAGCATGACGAAGGGCAGGGCGGTCTCCGGCTTGGTCAGGGTCAGCACCAGCACCACGGTGAAGTAGGCCAGGGCGAACAGGTGCCAGGTACGGGCGAACAGCTGCAGCGAGACCCGGCTGGCGGTCATGGTGGTCTGCCCGGCCTTGTGGTTCAGCGCCCGGCGCAGGCTCTGGCGATTGCGCATCACCACGGCCACGGCGTAGACGTAGGCGCCGAGCATGATCAGGGTGCCCACGGCGCTGCCCAGCGAGGGCGACAGGTAGGCGTTGACCAGCGGCACCACCACCATCAGCCCGTAGCCGGCCAGGCCGATCAGCCGGGCGATCCAGCGGTTCCAGTAGCGGGCGCTGTCGGCCCCGATGGGCAGCAGGCGCAGCCCCTCGTAGTGCGAGGCGAACAGCATCCGCACCGCGGCCTTGAGCAGCTCGATGACCAGGAAGGCGTTGAGGAACAGCGAGGCGCGGGTCGAGAGCTCGCCGCTCTCGCCCACCGCGAAGGTGGCCACCAGGTTGCCGCCGACATAGGCCAGCGCCACCACCAGGGCATCGATCAGCGCCGCGATCCCGACGCACAGCAGCAGGCGCAGCATGGGCTGGAGGCCCTGGCCGTTCAGCGAGTACTGGCTGAGGCGGGTGAAGAGCGGGCGGACCAGGCGGCGAATGGCGACGAACAGCACGAGGGTCGCCAGGATCACCATGCCCAGGTTCAGGGCGGCGCTGGTGAAGGCGCTCATGTCGAAGCCGCCATCATCGGCCAGGCCGCCGCCGAACAGGCCGACCAGGGTGTCGGCGGCCTGGCCGAGCTGGCCGCCCAGCTCATCGACGACGTGGCTGGTGGCGTCGGCCAGCTGGCGCGGCAGCGAGGGCTCGCTGGCGACTTCCTGCGCCGCCTCGGTGGCGGCGTCGGTCGGGACCCGGGCCTCGTCGCGCAGCTGGTCGATCAGCTGCTGGCGGGTCTCGGGGTTCTCCAGCAGGCTGGCCAGGGTGGCGTTGGCCGCCTGCTGGTCGGCGCCCTGCTGCGCCTGCAGCGGCCCCGAGGCCAGCAGCAGGCAGGCCAGCAGCCAGCTGCCGAAGAGGAATAGGGGTCGTCTGGGGAGCGTCACGCGATGGGCCTCCTTGTCGTGGCGTGGATGTGTAGCGAAAACGGGGGATCGTCCGCATCTTCCCAGTCTGCGTGGAAGGCGTCGAGACCCGAAGGTCCTGTAATGGTGTACGAGAGTTGTACATCTGTCGAAGTCTATGTCATCTTTGTTGCCAAGCATCCATGACGATTTTCCCTGCAAGGCAAGCATGTCTTTCCGCCACCCCTCCCCGGGGTGGCGTTTTTTTGTCGGGTCCCCGCGGCTTCGCTAGCATGGTCGCGAACTCACGCGGAGACGGATCATGAGCGGCGGCATCGTCGGCCTGGGGCTGGTGGCAGTGGGGGGCGCGCTGGGTGGCATGGCGCGCCTGGCGGTGGGTGACCTGGCGGCGCGCTGGCTGGGGCGTGGCTTCCCCTGGGGCACCCTGGCGGTGAACGTGCTGGGCTGTCTGGCGATCGGCGCCCTGGCACCGGCGCTGGGCTGGCCGGTGACGGCGTCGCCCGCCTGGTCGCTGCTGGCGGTCGGTGGCCTGGGGGGCTTCACCACGGTGTCGTCCTTCAGCCTGCAGACCCTGACCCTGTGGCAGGAGGCCCGCCCCGGCCCGGCCGTGGCCAACGTGCTGATCACCCTGGTGGCGGGGGTGGCCGCCGTGGCGCTGGGTTGGTGGCTGGCCGGAGGCGGCGCATGACGGGCTGGCGGAGCTATCTGGCGGTGGGCCTCGGCAGCGGCCTGGGGGCGCTGTCGCGCCATCTGGTGGGGCTCGGCGTGATGAAGGCGCTGGGCAGCGCCTTCCTGTGGGGCACCCTGGCGGTCAACCTGGTCGGCTCCTGGCTGATCGCCGCCTTCGCCGCCCGGGCGGCCCACCGCATCACCGGCCATGCCGCCCGCTGGCAGCCCTTCCTGGTGGCCGGCTTCTGTGGCGGTTTCACCACCTTCTCGCTGTTCGGCCTGGAGACGCTCTATCTGCTCGAGACGTCGCGCCCCTGGCTGGCGCTGGCCTATGGCGTCGGCAGCGTGCCGCTGTGGCTGGCCGCGGCCTGGTGGGGACAGAGGGTCGGGCGTGGCTCTTTATAGGCGCCCGACCCCGCGCCTGAGGGCACAGGCGCCCGACCCCGCGCCTGAGGGCACAGGCGCCCGACCCCGCGCCTGAGGGCATAGGCGCCCGATCTCGCGCCTGAGGGCACAGGCGCCCGATCCCGCGCCTGAGGGCACAGGCGCCCGACCCCGTGACTGAGGGCACAGGCGCCAACGCCTCGGCTCATCGGACGCCCTCTTCCTTGAATCAGCTCGAGGCCTTGCTGCGCTTGGGTTTCGGTTCCGACTTGGCCTTGGGCGCCTGGTCGGCGGCCGTCTGGCGCTTCTGGCTCGGGAAGCGCTCGCGCACCAGGGTCAGCAGGCCCTGGGTGGAGCCGTCGAAGTCCTGGCTGTGCTCGTCGATGCGCTCGCTGATCTCGCCGGCGATGCGCTTGCCGAGCTGCACGCCCCACTGGTCGAAGGAGTTGATGTTCCAGATCACCCCCTGGACGAAGACCTTGTGCTCGTACAGGGCGATCAGGGCGCCGAGGTTCTTCGGCGTCAGCTCGTCGAGCAGCAGGGTGCTGGAGGGGCGGTTGCCCGGGCAGCTGTAGGGGTCCAGTTCGCTGCCCTTCTGGCTGCCCTCCATGAAGGCGTTGGCCTGGGCCAGCATGTTGGTCAGCAGCGCGAAGTGGTGGTCCTCCATGCCGGGCTCGGGCTTGAGCGAGGCGATGAAGTCGATCGGCACGTAGCGGGTGCCCTGGTGCAGCAGCTGGAAGAAGGCGTGCTGACCGTTGGAGCCGGTCTGGCCCCAGACGATCGGGCCGGTCTTGTAGTCGACCGGGTGGCCGAAGATGTCCACCGACTTGCCGTTGGACTCCATGTCGAGCTGCTGCAGGAAGGACGGCAGCTGATGCAGCGCCTGGTCGTAGGGCACGATGGCGTGGGTCTCGGCGCCGGCGAAGTTGATGTACCAGATCCCGATCAGCGCCATCAGCACCGGCATGTTGGCGTCGTTGGGCGCGTTCAGGAAGTGCTGGTCCATCTCGTAGGCGCCTTCGAGCATCTCCATGAAGCCCTCGAAGCCCACGGCCAGCGCGATCGGCAGGCCGATCGACGACCACATGGAGTAGCGCCCGCCGACCCAGGCCCAGAATTCGAAGACGTTCTCCTCGCGGATGCCGAACGCCATCGCCGCCTTGCGGTTGGTGGAGGCGGCGACGAAGTGCGCACCCACGTCGGCGTCCTCGCCGGCCTGCTCCAGGAACCAGCGCCGCGCGGTCTTGGCGTTGAGCAGCGTCTCCTGGGTTGAGAAGGTCTTGGTGGAGACGATGAACAGCGTGGTGGCCGGATCGAGTCCGTTGAGCACCTTCTGGATGTGGGCGCCGTCGACGTTGGAAACGAAGTGGAAGTTGAGGTCCGGGTGGCGGTACTTGAGCAGCGCCCGGCAGGCCATGTTGGGGCCCAGGTCGGAGCCGCCGATGCCGATGTTGACCACGTCCTTGATGCGCTCGCCGCTGTAGCCCTTCCACTCGCCGCTGCGCACCGCCTCGGAGAAGCGCTGGATCTGCTCGCGGGTGCGCTGGATCTCCGGCATCACGTCTTGGCCGTCGACCATCAGCGGCCCTTCGCCGACGTTGCGCAGCGCGGTGTGCAGCACCGGGCGGTTCTCGGTGACGTTGATGATGTCGCCGGAGAACATCTGGGCGCGGCGCTGGACCAGCGCCGAGTGATCGACCAGCTCGAGCAGCTTCTCCAGCACCGCGTCCGAGATGTGGTGCTTGGAGTAGTCGAGGAACAGGCCGCCGACGCGCAGGCTCATCTTGTCGAAGCGCTTCGGGTCGGCGGTGAAGTAGTCGGCGATGCGGTCACTGGCGGTGTCGGCGTTCAGGCGCTTGAGGGCCTGCCAGGTGACGCTGCGGGTGAGTTGGAACATGCGGGGTGTCCTCGTTGAAGGCTTTCTTTATGTCTTCTTGTCGCGGCGATCAGTCGGTGCGGGCCGAGATCCAGCCGCCGGCATCGGGGATATCGATCTCGACGTCGTGGTCGAGCAGGGGCGAGCTGAGCAGGAAGTCCGCGCTGGCGGGATTGCAGGCCACCGGCACGTTCCACAGCGCGGCCAGGCGCAGCAGCGCCTTGACGTCGGGGTCGTGGGGCTGGGGCGCGAAGGGGTCCCAGAAGAACACCAGCAGGTCGAGGCCCTGCTCGGCGATGCGGGCGCCGATCTGCTGGTCGCCGCCCAGCGGGCCGCTCATCAGCGGCTCGATCTCGAGCCCCAGCTGTTTGGCCAGCCGGGTCGCGGTGGTGCCGGTGCCGACCAGTTCGTGGCGGGCCAGGGTGTCCTGCCAGCGCTCGGCCCAGGCCAGCATCTCCGGCTTCTTGCCATCGTGGGCGATCAGCGCGATGCGCTTGCGGGCCGGCAGGGTGCGGCGGATGTCCCGCCGCGGACGCGTCTCACTCATGCTGGGCTTCCACCTCGAGGATCCTCAGGGTATTGGTGCCGCCGTGGGCGTTCATGTGATCGCCGCGGGTGAGGATCACGTGGTCTCCCTGAACGGCGATGCCCTGAGCCACCACCCGGGCCAGGGCCTGGTCGTTGAGCTCGTCGGCCGACATCTCGCTGGTGTCGAAGGGCAGCGAGATGACACCACGATACAACGCCATGCGCCGCTGGGCGACGGGGCTGTGTGCCAGGCCGACGATCGGCAGCCCGGAACGGATGCGCGAGGCGATCAACGGGGTGTAGCCGGTGGAGGTCATGCAGGCGATGGCGGCCACGCCCGACAGATGGTTGGCGGCGTACATCGCCGACAGCGCGATGGTTTCGTCGATCTTCGAGAAGCCCTCGTGGATGCGGTGGCCGGAGGACTGGGCGATGCGCTCGCGCTCGGCGCCCAGGCACACCCGGGCCATGGCCTCCACGGTCTCGACCGGGAAGTCGCCGGCGGCGGTCTCGGCGGAGAGCATCACCGCGTCGGTGGCGTCGAGCACCGCGTTGGCCACGTCGAACACCTCGGCGCGGGTCGGCAAGGGCGAGTCGATCATCGACTCCATCATCTGGGTGGCGGTGATCACCGCGCGGTTGTGGCTGCGGGCGTGCTTGATGATGCGCTTCTGGGTGCCGATCAGCGCCTCGTCGCCGATCTCCACGCCGAGATCGCCGCGGGCCACCATCACCGCCTCGCTGGCCTCGATGATGCCGTCGAGGGTTTCGTCGTCGGCCACCGCCTCGGCGCGCTCGAGCTTGGCCACCAGGCCGATCTCGCGACCGGCCTCGCCCAGCAGCGCGCGGGCCTCCTCCATGTCGGCGGCGCTGCGCGGGAAGGACACGGCCAGGTAGTCGACGCCGATGGCCATGGCGGTCTCGAGGTCGGCCTTGTCCTTGTCGGTCAGCGCCGGGGCGGAGAGCCCGCCGCCCTGCTTGTTGATGCCCTTGTTGTTGGACAGCTCGCCGCCCACCACCACGGTGGTGTGGATGGCGCTGCCGTCGACGCGGGAGACGTCGAGCACCACCCGGCCGTCGTCGAGCAGCAGGCGGTCGCCGGCGCTCACGTCGTCGGCCAGCTCACGATAGTCGCAGCCGACGCGGCTGGCGTCGCCGGCCTGGCCGTCGAGGGCCACGTCGATGACGAAGGGCGCGCCTTCCTCGAGCACGACCTTGCCGTCGGTGAAGCGGGCGATGCGGATCTTCGGCCCCTGCAGGTCGCCCAGGGCGGCGACGCTGCGACCCTTTCGGGCGGCGATCTCGCGCACCGCGCTTAGCCGGCGGCGATGGTCGTCCGCCGAGCCGTGGGAGAAGTTGAGGCGCACCACGTCGACGCCGGCGGCGATCATCTGCTCCAGCACGCCCTCCCGGTCGCTGGCGGGGCCGAGAGTGGCGACGATCTTGGTGCGGCGGAGGGGGGTGGGGCGATCAGACATGCCGATTCTCCTGTGGGCGCGGCCGGTGCGGCGGGCGAGAAATGAGAGGGTCAAGATAGCGTAGCGGTAGTGATATTACGAAACAAAGCGCCTGCGACCAAAGTCGATCCGGGGGCGGTCTCGGCGGCCTTTTTTCCTTTAAACCCTTATGGGGAGAGATTTTAACTGGGTGCCGGGAGAGTGACGAGAGGCTTTGTGTTGTAAAATTACGAAAAACCACTTGTCTCGGACGCCATCCTGTTCCACATTGGGCGGCAGACGAGCCTTCGGGTCGCCCGCGAGGCGGCGAGTGCCGCTTCTCCGGCTCGACACGCTCCCATCCGACAAGTCGGTCAAAGGTTTCGAGAGGATCCCGCCATGACGCTCAAGATCGCCATCAACGGTTTCGGTCGTATCGGTCGCAACGTGTTTCGTGCCCTGTACGAGGGTGGCTATCGCGACCGGGTGCAGGTCGTCGCCATCAACGACCTGGGTGATCCGGCCCTCAACGCCCACCTGCTGCGCCACGACACCGTGCACGGCCACTTCCCGTTCGAGGTCTCCCACGACGAGAGCAGCCTGACGGTGGACGGCGATCGCATCGAGATCAGCTCCGAGCGTGACCCGGCCCAGCTGCCCTGGGAGCGTCTGGGCGTGGACCTGGTGATGGAGTGCACCGGCCTGTTCACCAAGCGCGCCGATGCCGGCAAGCACCTCGAGGCCGGCGCCGGACGCGTGCTGGTGTCCGCCCCGAGCCCGGACGCCGACGCCACCGTGGTCTTCGGTGTCAACGAGAGCGTGCTGACCGCGGAGCACAAGGTGGTGTCCAACGCCTCCTGCACCACCAACTGCCTGGCCCCGGTGGCCAAGGTGCTGAACGAGACGGTGGGCATCGAGAACGGCCTGATGACCACGGTGCACGCCTACACCAACGATCAGAACCTGTCCGACGTCTACCACACGGACCCCTACCGGGCCCGCAGCGCCACGCATTCCATGATTCCGACCAAGACCGGTGCCGCCGCGGCGGTGGGGCTGGTGCTGCCGGAACTGGATGGCAAGCTCGATGGCCTGGCGGTGCGCGTGCCGGTGATCAACGTCTCGCTGGTGGACCTGACCTTCACCGCGGGCCGCGATACCACCAAGGAAGAGATCAACGCCATCGTCGCCGAGGCGGCCCAGGCGTCGCCGGTGCTGGCGGTCAACGCCCAGCCGCTGGTGTCCATCGACTTCAACCATGACGCCAACTCCTCCACCTTCGACAGCAATCACACCCGCGTGACCAACGGTCGCCTGGTGAAGGTCATGGCCTGGTACGACAACGAGTGGGGCTTCTCCAACCGCATGCTGGATACCGCCCTGGCGATGCACGCCGCGGCCTGATCCCGCCGGCGTAAGCGCCGCGCCGAACGACGCCGGGCCACTTGAGTGGCCCGGCGTCGTCGTGTCTGGCCGTGGGAAGGCGGGGTGGTGCTAGACGCCGCGCCGCCAGCGGCTCTCCAGCGTTACCGGCCGGGTGGCGCCGTAGCGGGCGGCGGGATGGTCGCCGTAGTGGGCCCACAGCGGATCGTCGAGGTCGAAGTGCCACCACTCGCTCGGCAGGTTGGTGAAGCCCTCGGCGGCCATGGCGTGATACAGCAGGCGGCGATGGTCGCGGGCGCGGCGCTCGGCGTCGTCGGGCGCGTCCAGGCGTTCCAGCGCGGCGCTGTGGGAGGCCGGCACGGCCTCGTCGAACAGCGTGCCCATGTCCAGCGGCAGGCCGTCGGCATCGCACAGGGTGACGTCCACGGCGCCGCCGGTCAGGTGCGGGCTCGGTGCCTCCGGCGACTGGCTCGGCAGGGCGACGAACTCCCGGGTGCGCGCCGCCAGGGTCTCGGCATCGAGTTCCGGGTGGCGCGCCCGGATCGTCTCCTGCAGCGTGTCGAAGAGGTACTGCTGCACCCGCCACGGGCGCCAGCCGTCAATCACCAGCAGGCTGAGGCCCTCCGGCAGGGCGCGGGCCACCGCCAGCAGTCGGCGATACACGCCCTCGCGAACGTAGCATTCGTGGACGGCGCCGGGAATGCCGAGCCGGGCGTAGACGGGATAGGCACGCAGCGGCGCGGGCGCCAGGCTGACCGGCACCAGCGGCTCATCGCACTCGACGATCGGGCGGCGCTCGACGGCGGCCCAGTCGGGTTCGGGGCGTTCGGGGATGGGCGGAAGATGATCGGCCATGCGGGGCTCGCGTCCGGCGGGGGAGGCTTCATCATATCGCAGCGGATCGTGCCGTCAGCAAGCCGAGATCTATGCGTCATGCCTCGTCAGCACTGGCCCGCTGGAACGGCATCGTATGAGTCGGCAGGTTATGGAGATGCCCAAACGAAAAACGCCACCCGTGGAGGGAGGCCTTTCTCTGAGCTTGGTAGAGGCGGCGGGGATCGACTCGGGTCGTCGAGAGAGGGCCGACACCGTGTCGGCGACGCCTGGCTCTTCTCAAACGCAAAACGCCACCCGTGGAGGGTGGCCTTTCTCTGAGCTTGGTAGAGGCGGCGGGAATCGGCTCGGGTCGTCGAGAGAGGGCCGACACCGCCTCGGCGGGTTGGGGATGCGCAAACGAAAAAGGCCACCCGTGGAGGGTGGCCTTTCTCTGAGTTTGGTGGAGGCGGCGTCTCTGCAAAAGTTATTATAAGTATTTGTAAATTAACAATAAAGGCATTATTGAATAAAAGTTATGCCCCCAAAAATGCCCCCAAAAGCTATGTTCTGCCACTGTTCTGAGAGGTATTGGGCCGACTACCAGGCACCTTCATCAACCCCGGGTGTGCTGTAGTCGTCATAGCCAGAGCCGATCGCGCCTTCATTGATGTCGGGAGTACTGTAGTCATCGTAGCCCGACCCGATGTTGCCTTCGTTGATGCCGGGGGTGCTGTAATCATCGTAGCCGGACCCGATGTTGCCCTCGTTGATCCCGGGGGTGCTGTAATCATCGTAGCCTGAGCCAATATTGCCCTCGTTAATCCCGGGAGTGCTGTAGTCGTCGTATCCCGAGCCGATCGCTCCTTCATTGATTCCAGGCGTGCTGTAGTTGTCGTATCCCTGGCCATGAGCTGTGGCAGCGCTAAGCAGAATCAAGCTCGCTGCCAAGATGGTTCTTGTGGTGAAGCTCATCATTCATCTCCCTGCGTTCTTTGATCATGGTCTATCGCGCCTACGGCAATGGAGCTCTTGCTGGCTAAGTTCGAGCCTCCCGCCCCGCCAGCAGCTTGAGGATCAGCAGCGCGAACTCCCGCCCGGTCTTCTCGTCCTCCAGCAGCGGCATCGAGAGCTTCTCGTGGTCGCCAATGGCATCCATGACGGCTGCTTCGACTTTCTTGGGGAATAGCCCGTGCATCACCTGATCCGCGTCATGGTGCCGGATCTGGGCCATCACCGATTCGTCGCGTTCGATGCGGTCGGCGATGCCGTTGGCGAAGTGCAGCTTGTCGTCGTCGCTGACCTCGGCCCCGTAGAGGTCGTTCAGCTTGTCGATGATCTCGTCGAGGCGCTGCTTCTCGGGGTCATAAGGCTTGCCGGAGCCGACCTCGCTGATCGGCTGCAGGCCATAGTCGCCCTGTTCCTCCTCCAGGCGCAGCTGGTGCTCGGCGCGCTTGGTCAGGCGGTAGTGGGTCAGCTCGAGCTCGCTGACGTCGATGGTGTCTTCCCCGATCCGGTCGGTGCGCAGCAGCGGCTGGAGGTGCTTGGCGAACACGCAGAGCTGCTCCAGCTCGCGGTCGTCGAAGTGCACGATCTGGGACAGGAACTCATAAGTGCGAACGAAGCTGGCGAGGTTCTTGCGGAACAGGTCCAGCTCGTCGCGGGTGGTGCCGGCGTCCTTGAGCTCCTGATCGGCGCGGTGCACGCCCGCCTGATCGCCCTGCTGCTCGGCCTGCTGCCTCGCCGCCTGCCAGGTCTGGAGCTGATCGACGATCGCCTTGTAACGCGTGGTGAAGCGTTCCTTGGCCGGCTTGCAGTAGTAGCTGAGCTTGCTGGCAGGGGCCTTGGGGTCGAAGAAGGCCGCGGCGAAGGCCTCGACCTCTTCCCAATGATAGATCCCGCTGGCATCCAGGGTCTGCTGCAGGTCATAGACCACATTGACGTCGGAGACGTCGGCCAGCTCGGCCTTGCGATAGTAGGGGGCGAAGGCGCCGATGATCTCCTCGGGGTCGTTGAAGAAGTCGAGGATGAAGGTCTCCTTGCCCGGGAAGATGCGGTTCAGCCGTGAGAGGGTCTGCACGCAGTCCACCCCCTGCAGCTTCTTGTCCACGTACATGGCGCACAGCTTGGGCTGGTCGAAGCCGGTCTGGAACTTGTTGGCCGCGATCATGACGTTGTAGTCATCGGTGTCGAAGGCCTCGGCCAGGTCGCGCCCCTTGAGGCCCGGGTTGAGCTTGGCGCTGGTCTCGGTGACCTCCTCCTCGATCACGCCGTCCGGGAGCACGCTACCCGAGAAGGCCACCAGCGGGTGCACGTCCTGGTACCCCTGCTCCTTCACGTACTGGCGCATGGCGAGGGCATAGCGTACCGCCTCCTGGCGGCTGGCGGTGACCACCATGGCCTTGGCCTGGCCATCCAGCAGGTGCTTCACGTTGGCCCGGTAGTGCTCGACGATCACTTCCACCTTCTGGCCGATGTTGTGCGGGTGCAACCTTACCCACTTGGCCAGGGTACGTGAGGCCTTCTTGGCATCCACCTCCTGATCGTCGCCATCCGGGTGAGCAAGCTTCCAGGCGGTGCTGTAGGTGGTGTAACGCTCCAGCACGTCGAGGATGAAGCCCTCCTCGATGGCCTGGCGCATCGAGTAGAGGTGGAAGGGCTCGGGCTTGTTGTCGCTGCTGGGCGGCAGCTCGGGATCGGGGGCTTGGCCGAACAGCTCCAGGGTCTTGGCCTTGGGGGTGGCGGTGAAGGCGTAGTAGCTGATCTTCTCGCTTGGCTTGCGCGCACTCACGGCGGCATCCATCAGCGCCTCGGCGCTCACCTCCTCATCGTCCCCCGTGGCCTCTCCAGCGGCCGCCAGCAGCGCCTTGAGCTTGCTGGCCGAGGAGCCGGTCTGGGAGGAGTGGGCCTCGTCGGCGATCACCGCATAGCTGCCCTGGGCCAGCTGGGGGCGCTTGTCCAGGGCATCGAACAGCGCCGGGAAGGTCTGGATGGTGACGATGATGATGCGGGTATTGGTCTCGAGCGCTGCCGCCAGCTGCTCGGACTTGCTCTGGTTGCCGATGTCGCGGGTGATCGGGCACACCACCCCGTGCGCATGCTCGAACTGGTAGATGGTGTCCTGCAGCTGGCTGTCGAGCACCGTGCGGTCGGTGACCACGATCACCGAGTTGAACCGCTTGTGGCCATACTCGTCATACAGGTTCGCCAGCTGGTGGGCCGTCCAGGCGATCGAGTTGGACTTGCCCGACCCGGCGCTGTGCTGCACCAGGTAGCGGCTCCCCGGCCCTTCATGGCGGGTGGTCTCCACCAGACGGTTGACCACGTCCCACTGGTGGAAGCGGGGGAAGATCAGCGTCTCCTTGGTCTGGCGGCGGCCTTCGAAGTCCTCCTTGGTGACCTGCTCCAGGTGCAGGAAGCGGCCCAGGATCTTCAGCCAGGCATCGGGCTGGAACACCCGATCCCACAGATAGGCGGTGGCATAGGTGGCGTCATCAGGCGCCGGCGGGTTACCGGCGCCGCCGTCTTCGGTGCCCTGGTTGAAGGGCAGAAAGAAGGTATCCTTGCCGGCCAGCTTGGTGGTCATCGCCACCTCGTCCTGGCTGACCGCGAAGTGCACCAGGGCGCCGCGCTTGAAGGTCAGCAGCGGCTCCGGCTTGCGGGTCACGGGGTCCTTCACCGGGCGGTCGTCGCGGTACTGGCGCTTGGCGTTCTCGACCGACTGCTTGAAGGCGCTCTTGAGCTCGAGGGTGGCTACCGGCAGGCCGTTGACGAAAATCACCAGATCCAGGCGCGGGTTATAGCCTTTCCCTGCCCCCTGGGCGCTCCCTGAGGCGCTCTCGCGGGCGTGGGGCGAGTAGGAGACCTCAGGCACCACCCGTAGCCGATTCGCCCGGTAGCGCGCCTGCGCGTCCGGGTTCATGCCATGGTCGGGCTTGAAGCTGCACAGCTCGATCCGGTTGCCCGGCACCTTGAAGCCATGGCGCAGCACCTCGAGGGTACCGACACGCTCCAACTGCCGCACCACCGCCTTGATCAGCGCCGTCTCGGGATCCTTGGAGTGCGCCTTGGCGAACTTGTCCCAGCGCTCCGGGTAGGCCTCTTGGAAGTAGCCGACCAGGTCCTCGGGGTAGACGGCATTGACCCGGTCATAGCCGCTGGCCTGGCCCACGCGCCAGCCACCGGCGGCCATGGCATCGATGATGTCCTGCTGGAACTGCGCTTCCCTGCTGTCCGCCATGCTCGCTCCCTGCGATGTCTTTCGTTATCCGCTAATCCTACAAGCCTAAGAGAGCCGCCGCGAAAAAACACCAATATGGCCACTGCCTGGGGCGACAGGCCGGCCTCATGGCTCGCCCAGCGGGGCGATGAGGTCGGCATCATTCTGAGTAGGGCGATTGACCCGGGGGCTCACCGGCCAATGCGTGATCGCATCGGCATCCAGGTGATGCACCACCTGGCGAATCGCTTCACGTTCGCTCAGCGCCGGGTCCAACCACGGCGCCAGGCTGGCGTCGTCCAGGGCCAGGGGCATGCGGTCATGGATCACCTTGGCCGCGCCTCGGCCTGGCTCGGTCAGGATGGCACAGCCGGGCTTACCATCGGCGCGCTCGGCCCAGATCCCTGCCAGCCATAGCGGCTCCCCATCGCGGCGAGTCAGGAAATGCGGCTGCTTGTGGCCCTCTACCGGCTTCCACTCGTACCAGCCATCGGCCGGTATCAGGCAGCGGTGGTGGGCGAAGGCCCCGCGAAAGTAGTGGGAGGTCGCCACCTTCTCGACGGTGGCATTGATCGGCTGTGGGGCCTTGTCGCCCGCCCAGTGGGGCTTGTAGCCCCACCACAGCTCGTCCATGACCGGCGCGTCATCCTCCTCGAGCTGCCGAACTGCCGTGATCCAGGTGCCTGGCGTGACGTTATAGCGGGGTATCAGGTCGTGCCGCGCCGGCGGCAGGCGCAGGGCCTCGGCGAGCTTGGGGTAGGGGCTGAAGAGCGCGAAGCGGCCGCACATGACTTACCTCCATCGGGAGGGCATCACTCGTTGTGCGATGCCCTCGTGTTGATGGCTAGTCTAGGCAAGGCTCCTCGATGGAGGCAGCGGCGCTAACCTGCTGATCCTGCCAGGCGGCGTAGGTCTGGCCGGTGCCCTCGAGCTTCCAGTGCTCGCGCCCGTTGGCACTCCGGCCGGAGACCACAGCGGCCGCGGCGCTGGGGCTCGAGAAGGCGAAGTCGCTGGCGAAACGCCGCAGGCCCTGTTCGGCCTCGACCAGCACCCCATCGTCGCAGAGCTGCTGGTACAGGCTTTGGTAGCCGCCATCGCTGCCGGTCCAGCTGCCCCGGGCCAGGGAGCCCTCCAGCACGTAGAACTCCCCGTCGATCTCCTGGCCCAGGGCCCTGATGCCGAAGCGGGGCACCTCGGCCACGAAGCGCGGTGACGGCTGGCGCTTGGGCTCGGCGGGTTCGGAGGTGGTGCTGGAGGGCATCGGGCGGTCGCGCAGGAAGTCGAGCCCTAGCACCGGCAGCACGGTGCGTACCTGCTCCATGAAGAAGGCCATGTCGGCGCGATCGGACTCGGGCAGGCCGATGTACTCATGGGCGGTTCCGTTGATTAGCTTGCAGCGACCGACTTCGCCGGCATTCTGGATCAGCAAGCTCTCGAGGTACTTCACATGCGCCTTGGTCAGGTTCTGATCCTTGCTGGTGACCAGACAGACCTTCTCCCAGAAGTCCTTGCCACCCTTCTCCTCGGGGCGATTGTGCTGCTTGAGGCGCGTGGCCACGTCGTCGCTCTCGCCGATGTAGACCAGCGGGCGCAGGCTGTTCTCGGGGTCCGGCCCGACCAGGAAGTAGATCCCGGTGCGGCCGCACTCCGGGCGCTGTACCAGCTCGCTCAACTTGCTGCGCGGCCCGGTGAGCACATGACCGGTCCAGTTCATGATTTCGGCGGTTAGCAGGCCGTTGGGCGTGCCGTCCACCAGGAACAGCCGGATGCTGCGCCCCTGGGTCATACCGCCTCCATGCGAGCTTCCTGATCGACTGGCGCCGCGTCGGCTGGCGGCGTCCAGCCGCGCACGTCGATCTTGCCGGTGACTGCGGCGGAAATTAGGGCAGAGCGGCGTTCCTTCATCAACTCAATAACCGATTCACCTTCTTCCACCAAGGCATCAATGCGAGCTGTTTCTTGGTCGATGAACTTACTGATGGCGTCTTGTTCATCAAGAGGGGGCACTGTCACGATGAGGTTAGCCACGTCCTCAAGCGACAGTTGGATTTTGGTACCACCATAACCCTGAGAAGCTAAATAGTTAGCCCCAACTTCTGACAAGGTCACGTAGGCCACCCAAGTCGGCAAAAG
>NZ_AJKS02000013.1 GCF_000265245.1 Halomonas smyrnensis AAD6 | reverse complement strand
GGGAATCAAGCCCCCTTCTTTGCCATCATCAACAGAAACCAAGTAAAGGCAGCATTATTATCCCCGAGAGCACTATCCACCTTTCCCTTCATCCTGATTATTCTCTCTCTAAAGGAACGGTAAAATTCGTAAGTCGGAAGCGGATCGTACTCGATATCCTCAATTTCATAGTAATTAAGGATCCCTTTGACGGTCGTTGGTTTCACAAACACCTCATCAGCGGGCGCGTAGTAATAGGGAATCACGGTTATCAACGGCCATTTCGCCATTCTCTCGCGCTTCAGGAGTTCTACCATAGTGTTGAAACCCTGCTCCTGGTCTCCATGGAGCATGTCGCGCAACGCAAGAGCGTAACTTTCCCTGTCTTCCGATGTCATCCCGTCAACCAACCTCTTCAACCTCGGTTTTTCGAACCTCGATACCAAGGATGATTGAGTGATAACCTTCACCATGTTGTCAGCCACAGCATGAGGAAAGGCAAAGGCTTCTTTGGAAAAGAATTCTCTTGCTTGTTTCGTCCGACGCGATGTGTGGTGTTTTTTTCCTTCCTGAACTAGGGCTGGATTTTCGAATCCGTCAGGGAACATGGAGAGAAACTCACTCTCAGCTTCTTTAAGCTTTTTCTCATTCATTGCTTCACTCCTCCTGAGACAAGTTGATATCACAGAAATAACGCCGCTTAAAAAGCCTATCACAACGACTCAACATCGTTTACTCACATGACACAAAAGAAAACTAGATAAAGGCTTAGCGCTAATGCCATGCAGAAAGATACTGCAGGCAACGGTCAGAGCGACGACAGAAGTGATTGGTGATCTTTCAGAGATAACACCGCGGTCAACGAGCAACATCATGAAAGCTACCGTCGCCAGTCCCTTTGGCCCGAACCAGGCCATAAACAGGCGGTCAGCTTTCGGCATACCGGAAAAACCTAGTGAAATCAAAACTGATAGAGTCCTTACCAGGAACACACTCGCAAACGCATAAATCACCACGGAACCCGACAGGTTGTTGGCGACCAGAGGCACCAACAACACCCCAAACGCAATCCAGGCCAACGATGAAACAATGTTGGCAAGGCTCTCCGTTTCATCAATCAACTTGAACCGCCTTTTCTGATCATCAAATGACACCACGCATCCAGCGGCGAAGGACGCGATCAAACCACTGCCGCCGAGCCATTGAGCCACGCCAAAAGACGAAAGCGCCAAGGAGGCAAATGGCAATACTCGCCAACTGCCCCCCACAAAAAACTGGCCATGCGTGCCGCGGGCTATGCCAACAAAAAATATCGACAGAATAACTCCGACCAAGAGACCGACACCGAACTCACTCGCCAGAAATTCCAAAATAAAAAATGGTGAAAGAGACTCTCTACTCTCGCTTGTAAGCGTCAATGCCGCCAACGCTAACAGGAGCGGCAGACACAGACCATCGTTCATTCCACTCTCAATCTCGACGCCAAGAATCACTTTTTCCGGGAGACCTTCGGTAGAGGTGATGGGGCGCACGAGGTCGGCATCCTCGGAGCGAGTATTACCGAGAGGATTGCCGCTTCCAACCAAATCATATCCGGAAACACAACAACGGCGAGGACGAAGCCAAGCATCATGGAGGCAGGAAGCCCGATTGACAACAGGCGCAGAGGTACTGTCAAAACCCTTCTGAATGCCCTGAAATCGATTCGAGCCGCCTGAGTGCACAACACCAGGGCCAGTGTAAGCTCCGCATAAACTCTCAGGAGCACTCTCGACCCATCGCTGGAGACAGCATCCACTCCCAGAGGACCGACAAAAACCCCCGTCAACGTAAAGAACATCGCACTGGTGAGCGAGAAACGCTCGAACAGCTGCCCCATTGCCCCATAAACAAGAAAAGCAATCCCTACCGCAGAAATGGCGAGGTAGGTCGAGGATGTAATGGTATAGAGCTCGTTCACCAGGAAATATCTTCTCTGAACTTACAGGGCTATTCAGGGAACATGTCCGCAGCCAAATTCGTCATAGTGCAAGCTCGTCGGGAATGGAAAGATACGACTTTCCTTCAATCAAGTGCCCCGTTCGGCTTTTGCTGCTGCGAGAGCCATCAGGTCCATAGGTTCCCCATTGTTTCCAATACAGATGGACGTTCTGGGCAAGGCATTGATCTCGGAGAGAACTTACCCATTCGGGCATCGCGCGCCGAGCCTCTGGTCCACTTTCTCCGCCGCCTACCACAAGCCGTATGCCCGACAAGTCCAGCTCATCAAGGTCACCCAGGAGAGGCTCACAACAGATATGCTTGTTCCTCACCCTTGTTTTCTTGAGATCTTCAAGGCGCGGGAGGCCATACTTCCGGTCTTCAACAGTCACTCCCGCCCACAGATTTTCGGGAGCCTCTCGCCTGTCGAAATACGCTCGCATGTTTTGGCTTCGCTTGGTCAGAATGTAGAACACATGCCAGTGTGCTTTTCTGACAACATCCATCACCTGATCGATGCTCTCATCATCCGCTTCTTCGTGAAAGATGTCGCTCATGGAGTTGATGAAGTAGAAAGTTGGCTTCTTGCGTTTCATGGGAGCTGCTTTTGCTATGCGGTCCGTATGAATCGTGAACTCGAAGCCGTTTTCGTAGCCCGAC
This sequence comes from Halomonas smyrnensis AAD6, assembly GCF_000265245.1. Taxonomy (GTDB): domain Bacteria; phylum Pseudomonadota; class Gammaproteobacteria; order Pseudomonadales; family Halomonadaceae; genus Halomonas; species Halomonas smyrnensis. The sequence continues at coordinate 90,718 of NZ_AJKS02000013.1, read as the reverse complement.
GTGCCCCATTTATGTAGTTTCTGGGCGATGGTTTCTGCGTAGCAGTGCTTACAACCCGAGGAAACTTTCGTACAGCCGGTAAACGGGTTCCAGGTCTTGGCGTCGATCTTCATCTCCTCATCGTAGGAGATCTTTCCATTGTCCGTCGTTGTCATGGTTACTCAGGCCCTATTTCACCAGCTTTCTCATAGTCCCAATAAGCCGCCTCAATATTGTGACCGTCCGGGTCGATGAAGAAAGCCGCATAATATCCTGCCCAGTAGTCCGCGCGGTAGCCGGGACCACCGTTGTCCGTCGCCCCCTCGGCCAAGGCGGTTTCATAAAAGGCACGAACCTCTTCCTTGGACTTAGCCTCGAAGGCCAGATGCGTCGGAACGACGTCCTCTTTCAGAACCCAAAGATCAGTATTTTTTCCGTCGAAAAAACCTGCAGCCTGACCAAACTCCATGTTGTTCGTGTAGCCAAGAGTGGCGAGCACCTTTGTGTAAAAAGCTTTGGACGCCTCGTAGTCACTGACGTGCAGATGGGCATGGGCGATCATGACGGCTTCCCTTTACAGGCCTATTATATCGTGAAAGCTGTTTACAGGTGTTAAGCTACTCGGCATTCTATCATACGGTTCAGCGTACGAGCATACGCTTCCACTCCCTGGACACCGCTGATCAAATGCTCATGCTCGAAAAGCATGGTCGGAACACCAGAAATACCAAGAGATTTTCCAAACGCTTCATGCTCTTTGACTATCTCGGCATGGCTTCCTGACTGCAGTACGTCCGAAGCAGACTCAGGATTGAGACCTGCCCGTGAAGCGGCAGCAACCAGGACTTCTCTTTCGTCGAGGTTTTCAGCGAACGTGAAATACGACTTGAAGATTTCCAACGTCATTTCGAGGCCAAAACCCTGTTCTGAGGCCCACTCGATCATTTGATGCGCCTGAAATGTGTTCATCAAACGCAATTCGTCTGTGAAATTGAAGGAGAAGCCGAGGTCATTCCCCATTTCCGTCAGGTTCTTTCGCAAGTGACGAGTCTCTTCGGCAGAGACCCCGTAATTTTCTACCATATGCTGGATCAGGTTTTCCCCACCAGACTCCATTTGAGGGTTCAGCTCGAACGGATGCCAATAAACCTCGATGGGAATGCCAGCTTGGGTCGACGCACATGCCAACTGATGATATCCAATAACACAGAAGGGGCAGACGACGTCAGACACAATATCCACACGGACGGGCCTGGTCATATGGGATCCTTTGGGGTAAGTTAAACGACTGCGTTTTGGCTTACTCATTTGCATTGCGTGCTTGCAGAACGACCTGCCACTTTCCGTGCTTCTTCCTCCAGATAGTGACATATTTTTCTGTCTGCTGGCTTCCGTCAGGAAGTTTCATGGAAATTTCACCGTAGGCGAAGGCCATGTCACCGGATGAGCTGATCTCGGCACCCGTCGGTTGGAATGACATGTCCAAGCCTTCGGTGTCCCGGGCCGCCTCCAGGCCTTCTTTTTCGTGGTGATTACCGACAAGAAGTTCCATTCCCGGGTTAAGGAGCTTCACGTCTTCAGCCATGTATTCCATCATCTTGTCCACATCCCCCGACGCCAACAGCCTCGAGTTCATGCGTTCCAATTCCAGGATGTGGTCTGCAGTATCAATTTGGTCTGTCATCTCAACCTTCTCCATTTTTTCTGGGCGGTCGCTCAACCCTGTAAATATCTCTGCCAGGCTATGCGTCGTTGAAATTATTGGCCTCAACAACACAGCGCCACTTTCCGTTTCCATCGATATCTCGCCAAATGGAAACGAATTTACCGATACGGGCGTGTTCTCCGGCTTGCTCCAACTTGGTTTCACCGATGACGTAAGCCATTTCGCCAGACTCACTGACTTCAATGTTCGTAGGCTCGAAGCTGAAGTTGAGACCTTCAACCGCAGAAATTTCCCGCATCCAGCTGGAGTAGCCAGTGCCGTCCATTAGCGCCATCCCGGGAGTAAGCTGAACAGTTTCAGGAATAATGATTTCATTATCTAAAAAATCGAGATCGCCTTTTTGCCAGTGTTCATTGGCAGCGCGTTCGAGCCTGAAAATTTCATCACGGATTTTCTTTTGAACGTCATTCATCGGCTTACTCCTGGTGCTTCAACTATCTCAGATATGGACGTGCCAGTGAAAACGATAAGCACACAAACCTCATGACATAATGAGACAAAATAGACCGGCAGTTAATTTTGGCGCTTCAGGCTTGACCCTTAATAGTCATTCATCATCTTCAAGCCGCATTAGAAGGCCTACGACTGCATAACCCCAAGTTATTATAACTTCAGATAAAACAACGTTAGATGCATGCGCTTTGTGATTGCTTCGAATTAACGCCGAGACGTGAGCAACGGCTCTATGGCGTTTTCCGATGAGAGATTTTTCATCCAATCGAAAGTGCCCTCTTCCTTCATCTCGCGCGCCCCCTCGATCAGGGCGGCGTAGGCAGCCATCGCCATGGCGGCTCCGATACTTACCCTTCTTGCACCGGCCTCGGCCAGCTTGGCAACCGAGAGATCGGGCGACATTGCCACAACGCTCAGCGGAGTCTTGATCTCATCCACCACCGCTTTGACTTCCTCCGCCGTGCGCAAACCGGGAGCAAACAAGACATCAGCGCCTGCAGCTTCATAGGCTTTCAAGCGGCGAATGGTATCGTCCATGTCATTCTTCCCGCGAAGCAAATTCTCACAGCGGCCAATGACGGCAAACGGAATATCGAGCGTCCTCGCAGCCTCGACCGCTGCCTCGATCCGTTCGACAGCATGGTTGAAGTCGTAGATGCCCTCACCACTCCAGTCCTCTATAGACCCACCAACAACGCCCGTTTCTGCAATCCGGCGAATCGTTTCCGCAACACCGTCCGGGTGGTGAGAGTAGCCATTCTCCAAATCGGCCGTGATCGGGATCTGGGTAGCCGCTGAAAGAGCGCGGCAATGGGCAAGTTTCTCATCGAGAGTGACTTCCCCATCAAGCTTGCCCAGGGCGTACGCCAGCCCACCGCTCGTCGTGGCCAGCGCCTGAAATCCGAGTGCCTCGAATACGCGCGCCGAGGCAACATCCCACGGCCCTGGTATCAGGAAGGTCTCAGAACCTTCGTGAAGGGCCTTCATTGTCTGAGCTTTCTCCAGCTGTGTCGGCATTTCTCGCCCTCTCAGTAACTGCGTTTTTCAATCCTAGATGGTGTAACTGTCAAAGCCGTGTCACAATGACAGATATCCCGACGATCGTGCCATATTGCTCCCCCCCTTTGGATTGCCCATGCCTCACTACCAAGTTCCCACGCTACAAACCACGTTGAATGGAGATGGCTTCCCACGACGTGTCGTCATTGTCACCAACCATGCCTCTTCTTCTTTGGAATATATTGATTTTATAAGAACTTTTTCAGAAACGACGTTCTTTTTGGAACAGGCCGGTCAACCTCCCGCCTATCAAGTGGAAGTCGTATCACGTGGAAAGGGAACGATTTACAACGTCCAAGGGCTCAGCATCGTGGCATCCAACGCCTATGATGAGCTCGAGGGCGCAGTGGACACACTGATCGTCCAGGCTGCCGATGATGACGATGAATGCCTAAATGACACCGACTTCATTGACTGGATCAGGAAGATGGTGCCGCGCGTTCGCCGCACCGTCAGTGCCTGCACCGGGGCGTTCATCCTGGCTGAGGCGGGGCTTCTCGATGGAAAGTCAGCAACCACGCACTGGGCCGCGGCTAACGACTTCCGGAAGCGGTACCCCAAGGTCAAACTCATTCCGGAACGTATGTATATCAGGGATGACGGTGTTTATACGGCGGCTGGCGTCACGGCTGCTATAGATCTCGCTATCGCATTGATTGAAGAAGATCTCGGCCCCGAATTGGCACGAAGGGTTGCTCAGGCGATGGTGATGTTCATGAAGCGTCCCGGCAACCAGGCTCAATTCCATGCCCAAACGGCTCCCCACGATTTTGATACCCCCGCGGATCCTTTCGTGCAATATATCGTGGATCATCTTGAAGGTGACTTGCGCCTTGAAAAACTCGCTGATCACTTCAATCTTAGCCTGAGGAGCTTCAACCGAAAATTTCGAGAACGAGTGGGTATTCCTCCGGGTCGCTTCATTGAGCAACGTCGAGTAGATCGCGCGCGGCAGTACCTTGAAAGCACTCACGAACCGATTTCAAGAATCGCCAACTGGTGCGGCTATGACACATCAGATGGCCTTTTACTTGCTTTCGAACGCCACCTGGAGATTTCTCCTCGTGAATATAGAAAGCGCTTTACCAGTTCGATAGATATCGAGTATTGAGCCACTTAAACCTTCATAAATAAGTTTATTGGTCAACGTATGGGGCTTTTTTCTCAAATATCGCCTGACTAGATGTCAAACAATAACCAGGCGATAACCTAGGCAATCAGTTTAGCTATACATGCACAACTTCCCAGGCGCGTCTACCTGAATCGTTAACAGTGAACCCGTTGCTGATTCCGTCATATAGAGCGTGCGCCGGTCCGGGCCACCGAAGGCCAGATTGGTGAGCGTTCGCCCCTCGGTCGGGGAACGCAGGCGCCAAAGTGGCACACCATGACGATCAAACACCCATACGCAGCCATTACCCGCGTCACATACGAAAAGGTTGCCGGCCTCATCGAGCGCGAGGCCATCGGCGCCGGAGACACCACCCGCCAGAGCCACGAAGAGCCCCACTTTTCCAATGGGGCCGTCGTCGCGCAACGGCAGCCGCCAGACGCCGTTGCCTCGGGTCATGGCCACGTACAGGGCCTTTCTCTCAGTCGTTGCCCCTCCAGTGGGGCGTAGCCGCAACACCGTTTCTTGTGTCTACCTCAACCGAGAGGGTTTAGCCTTGGCGTGGAATCCACCAGTCGTCGCCACGCACCGTTTGCACATACTCCGGCCAGCGGAAATCATGTGGCACGGGATAGTCGCCTAGCGGTTTCAACCACTGGCTACCGCCGATACCACCACCCGTGCGCTCCTCGAACTCGGCCCAGGCTCGCCGGCGGGCATCCTCGTCGGTGAGCAGGCGCAGCATGGTGTAGGCGATAGTCTCGGCCGCGCATTCGATCATCGGATCGATGGTCTCGCGCATGCCGCCCAGGGCGTTCATCACCCAGCCGGGGTAGCGATACCCTTCCGGCGCGCGCAACGCAGGACGGGCGATGTATAGCCGCACGGTGGGGGTGTGCCAGCACATCTCGGTGTAGTCGTCGGAGGTGAAGTTCTTCTGCTCGGCCGGCAGGGTTCGGCGTAACTCGGCCTCTGCCTCACGCGGATCGCGCAGGCGCTGGCACGCTTCCAGTAGGGGATCATCCATCGGCGCCAGCCCCAGCGATGCCTGGATCGCACGGGCCTTGTCGCGCGCCGCCTCGCCCCACTGCGGCGCTCCCACTTCCTGCAACGCCTCCCAGGTGAGCTCGGCCATGGCGTGATTGGGTAGCCCCGGGCGCGAGCGCGACACCCAGTGGCGCTCCCAGCGGCAGTGCGTGGCCAGTGCCGACGCCTCGGCGTTACGGTCCAGCGCCTCGCGCACGCGCTCGGCCATGTCGAGGTCGGCCACACGTATCATGTACTGGATCTCGGCGGTGCGCGCCGGCAGGTTGTCAGCGGTGGCCTGCCCCGCGGTAAGGATCGCCTCGCTGATCGACCAGCCGCCCATGTGTGGCAGGATGCTGTCGCGGATCTGCTTGGAGGTGTTGTACATCAAGAACAGCGCGTCGGTGGCACCCGGTGCCCGAGTCGCAGCATGCGACTGGGGAATCGGGCTGGCCAGGCCATCGTGCTGCCAGGTCTCGGGATCGTCGCAGACGAAGCGATAGACCATCGCATAGCAGGCCCCGCAATGGGTGTCCCATCGCACGGTATTGCACAGTGGCAACATGTAGAAAGGGTGGAAGCTGATCATGGCGTCCAGCCCGTTGTAATAGCCGCGCGCGGCGTGGATCGGCTTGGAACCGCGCACCTTCTCCGCCGGTTCGCCGAAGAATTTCAGCGTGCCGGTGATGCCATTACGCTCCATCGCCGCCTTGGTCGCCAGCAAGCCGCCGAGCGACGAAATGCCCAGTGCCGAATGCGGATCGGTGTGCCCCGGCGCCTCGGGGTGTAGGCCTTCCCGTGTGGCGGCATGGGGCTCGGCGACCTGGCAGTTGCCGGGCACCGCATCGTACTCGGCATAGCCACCGATCGTCGGCCCCGGGCCGTTGGTCCAGGTAGCGGCGAAGGCCGTGGGCATGCCCCCGCTACCTTCCTCGACCTCGAAGCCCTCAGCGCGCAGGAGTTCGACGTACCACTGGCAGGAGCGGTACTCGCGCCACGCCGGCTCGGCATAGTGCCAGATGCGTTGATGCCAGTCGGAGAGTGCCTGGCGGTGTGCCTCGATCCAGCCGCGCGCGGTGTCCTTGGCGGTGTTGAGTTTCATGATCGTCCTCTAGCCAAACAGCTTTTCGGGGAGCCACAGCGCGATCTGCGGAAACGCCACGACCAGTGCCAGGCCCGTGATCTGCAGCAGGATGAACGGCACCACCGCCTTGTAGAGATCCACTGTGGTGATCTCGGGTGGCGCCACCGAACGCATGTAGAACAGGTTGTAGCCAAACGGTGGCGTCAGGTAGGCAGACTGCATCGCCAGGATGAAGACCACGCCAAACCACACCGGGTCGAACCCTAGGTTGGCGACGATCGGCACGAACAGCGGAATGGTGATGAACATGATCGACGAGTCGTCGAGGAACATGCCCAACGCGAAATAGGTCAGCAGGATCACGCCGAGCACCAGATAGGGCCCCATGCCGGTATCAGCGATCAGATCCTCGACCACGCGCCCGGCGCCGAGGCCGATGTAGACCTTGGAGAAGATCACCGCCGCAACCATGATCCACATCAGCATGCCCATGATGCGGGCCGTCTCGTGTAGCGCGCTCTTGACCACCTCGCGCGACAGGGTGCGGTAGGCTGCGGCGCACACCAGGCTGCCGGCGGCGCCGATGGCTGAGGCCTCGGTCGGCGAGGTGATGCCGAAAAAGGTGAAGCAGAGCACCGTCGCGATCAGCAGTCCCGGCAGGGCCAGCGAACGAAGCGAGGCCAGCTTGCCAAGCCAGTCTACGCGCTCGGCCTCATCGATAGGCGGGCCGAGGCTAGGATTCAGTCGGCAGCGGATGCCGATGTAGATCATGTACAGCACCGCCAGCAGCAGGCCCGGGCCGATACCGGCGGCGAACAACTTGCCCACCGACTCGCGGGTCAGGAAGGCGTAGAGGATCATGGTCACGCTGGGCGGGATAAGAAAGCCCAGCGCTCCGCCGGCCATGATGCTGCCGGTGACCAGACGCTTGTCGTAGCCCCGCGCCAACATCGCCGGCAAGGCGATCAATCCCAGGCTCACGGTGGCGGCGCCGGTCACTCCGGCCATCGCCGCGATGATCGCGCAAATTAGCACCGTGCCCATGCCCAGGCCGCCGCGCACGCCGCCCATTAGCTTGTGAATCATCTGGAACAGCGCGTCGGTGATGCCCGAACGCTGCAGAATCAGGCCCATGAAGATGAACAGCGGCAGCGCCACCAGCACGAAGGTGTTCATCACTCCGAATGCGCTGAGCACCATCATGTCCAGCGAGAACGGCCCCCACAGCAGCCAGGCCGAGCCGGTACCCACGATCAGTAGCGTCCAGGCCAGCGGCGTGCCGATCAGCATCAGCACCAGCATCGCACCGAACATCGCGAGCGTCGTCGCACCAGGACCGAGATCAAGTAACATCCCAGACCTCCTCATCCACCAGGGAATGACCCAGTACGCGGCAGAAGCTTTCCAGCCAGCCAGCGACGTGCTGCAGCAGCAACAGGCACACGGTGAGCGGGATGACCGCCTTCAATGGCCATAGCACCGGTGCCCAGGGGCTACGCGACGACACCTCGCCACGCTCCCAGGACTGCCAGGCGAAATCCCACGACACCTCGAGCAGCACGATCAGCGCAGCGATCAGCAGCGCTCCCGAAATGCAGTCGAGCACGGCGCGGCCGCGCGGCGGGAACAGGTTGTAAACCACATCGACCCGCACGTGGCCATCGTGGCGCTGGGTGTAGACGCCGGCGGCCAGGCAGAAGGCACCGTAGATCATGGTCGAGGCCTCGTGCGCCCAACTGGTGGGCGAGGAAAAGAGGTAGCGCGAAGCTACCTCCCACACCAGTACCGCGATGATGGCTAGGTTCGCCCAGGCAATCAGACGACCGAAGGCGTCCATGGCGCGGCGCTGCCAGCGTAGCCAGTGGATCAGCCAGGTCATTGCAGGCGCCCCGAGGTCGTGGCCATGTCACGCAGCATCTCGATGGCCTTGGCATTGCGATCGCTGCGCGCGGCCTCCTCGTCCCACAGCGCCTGAGCCGACTCGGTCAACTGCTTGACGTCCTCGTCGGGCAGCGAGTGCTGGACGAAGAAATCCTTCTGCAGGGTGTTCCGCGTCCCGGCCTCGAACCAGTCGTGGTGGCGCCGCGCCAGGTCCCGCGCAGCCAGGCTGACGACAGTCTTGAGATCTTCGGGCAGCTGGTCCCAAGCCCGTTGGTTGACCAGGAGGTTGTCCACATAGCCCGGATAGAGTAGGCCCAGCTCGGTGTAGTGCTCGGCGGTCTCCTGCAGCTTGAGCAGCTCGTAGTCGAAGGCCCCACCGTAGATCACTCCGCCGATGGCGTTGGTGCTCATCGCCACGTAGAGCTCTTCCGGCGGCAGATAGACGGTCGGCACGCCGAGCGGGTCGAGCACTTCGGCGAGCGTCGAGGTGGCGCGGATCTTGATCTCGCGCATGTCGTCGAGCGATTCTACCGGCTCCTTGGAAAGCAGCTCGTAGGGGCCACCGAAGACCGGTGTCAGATAATGCACGCCTCGCTCGGCGTAGGCCTCATCGAGCATGTCGCCGAAGCCCAGCTCGCCCCACAGGTAACGCACGTCGTCCAGCGACGTCCAGGCCAGCGGCAGCCCTGCTTCGATGCGGCCCAGGTCGAAGTTGCCGGCCCAATAGGCGCCGTGGCCGTAGGCCATCTCGATCAGCCCACCACCGGTGGCAGCAAGCAGCTGTTCGTTGGGGACAAGTTCGCCGCCACTGAACAGGGTGATCTCCAGGCGACCGTCGCTCGCTTGCTTGACCTGCTGGGCGAAAGTCTCGAACAGCTCCGCGGTTTCGGGGCCAGTATAGCGCTGCATGCGCCAACGGAACTCAGGTTCCTGCTGGGCGTACGCCAGGCCGCTGGCAAGGGAGAGGGTCGTCGTCAGTCCCAGCACGGCGCCCAGCTTGGAGAGAGAGTGGGGCCAGCTCATCGGTTGCGTTGTCATGGGATCTCTCGCGTTGTTGTAGTGAATGTCCATGGCACCTCTAGGAGGCGTCTTGCGTTGCCCGACAGGCGTCGAGCGTCTGATGAAGCCGTTGCGGATCGGCGCCGTCGCGACGCTGAATAACCACCAGCCGCGAGGTCGCATCCGCCGCATGCGCGGTCGTCGGTTCAAAGCGGTGGCGCGGACCGACACCGTGCAGCCGGTACGGGCGTTCGCGGCCGGTGAGCCACACCGTGCCCTTGAGACGAAAGACGCTCGAAGGCAGCTCGTTCAGCCAGCGACGCAGGGCCGCCGCTTCCAGCGGGGTCTCGCTGGTCCAGTGCCAGGTCGTGAAAAGCCCCGCGTGCCGCGGCACCACCGCGTCATCCACGGCGTGGGCCTTGTGCTGGCCGGGCTCGAGCAGCACCTCCGGCGGCACGCGACCGTACTTCGCGGAGAGCCGGCGCACGCCAGGCGGCAGTAGCGCAGCCAGGGCGTCGAGGACAGCCGCAGACGCCAGGTCGATCTTGTTGACGACGACGATATCGGCGGCGGCGACCTGCGCCCGGGCGAGCATCGCATAGTCACCCTCCAGCGCAGCATGGTGCTCGGCGTCGACCACCGTGACGACGCAGTCCAGTCGCACCCGGCCGGCGAGCTGCGGGTAACCCAGCGTCTGGACAATGCGCTGCGGGTCCGAGACGCCGGAGCACTCGATGATCAGCTGCTCGGGGGGATCGGCCAGGTCGGCGAGCCCGGCCAGTTGCGCCAGCAGATCGGATTGCACGCTGCAGCAGATGCAGCCATTGGCCAGGCTGTAGACGTTGTCCACGATCTCGCCGACGATCTCGGCGTCGATGTCGAGCTCGCCGAAATCGTTGACCAGCACCGCCACGCGGTGCCCGCTCAGTTCGCCGAGCAGGTGGTTGAGCAGCGTGGTCTTGCCGGCGCCGAGAAAGCCGGCGACCAGGGTGACGGGAATGCTCATGTCGCCTCCACCTCCGGGGCTTCGCCCCGCCAGCGCGCGGTCATGTGCTCTGCCGGCCACCGACTCAATCGATCATGCACCAGTTGACCGTCGAGGAAGGTCAAGTCGACCTTGGTGCGATGCAGGTAGCCCCGGGACGCGGCGGCGAAGGGGTCGCGATCGAGCACGATCAGGTCGGCCAACTTGCCCACCTCGAGACTGCCAGTGTCGTGCTCGGTCCCCATGGCGTAGGCCCCGTTGAGCGTCGCGACCCGCAGCGCCTCCTCGAGGGTGATCGGCTCGCCGAAGCGGGCCGGATCGTCGCTCCAAGGATTCTGTCGAGTGACCAGGGTCTCCAGCGCCAGCCATGGGTCGATCGAGGCGACCGGCCAATCGGTACCCATCGCCGCGATGCCGCCGGCGTCGATCACGCCACGCAGGTCGTAGATGCGCCGGAGGCGCTCGGCCCCGTAGCCGGAGCGCGCCCCGCTGGCATAGGGCGTGGGATACCAGGCGGCGGGCGAGAACTCGGCGATGACGTCGAGACGCTTGAAGCGCGCCAGATTGTCGGCGTGCAGCAGCGTGCTGTGCGCGCACTGGTGGCGAATACCCGAGAAACCATTGCGTTCACGCGCCGCCTCCACGGCATCGAGGAACACGTCCGAGGCGGCGTCGCCGGTGCAATGCGCAATGACGCGAATGCCGCGGCGGTCCATGTCGCAAACCATGTCGGTCAAATGCTCCGGCGTCAGATTGAGCTTGCCCCGCCACTGGGTCTCCCCCGGCCACGGCGACAACAGAAACGACGAACGCGGCTCGACGGTACCGTCGAAGTGGAACTTGACCGCGTTGGCGTTGAGCCGACGGCTGCGATAGTAATGACGCTCGCCGGCGAGCAGTTCCCAGCGCCGGCGCACCGGGAAGATATCGTCCTGCCAACTGATCGCCGCCTCGACGCGCACCGTCAGTTCGCCGTCGTCGTCGAGCGACTTGAGAGCCTCGAGGCGCTGCTCGCAGACATGCACGTACTTGCTCGCCGTCACGCCGCGTGCGCTCTGGAAGCGCACGCCGTCGCGGTAGGCCTGACGCAGTACCTCGACCGGGGTCGGCGGCATCGCCGCATGCACCATCGCGTAGGCGCCATCAATCAAGAGCCCCGTCGGTGTGCCGTCAAGCGAATCGCGCTCGAGGTAACCATTGCGCGGATCACGGGTCGCGGCTTCGATACCGGCCAGTTCCAGAGCCTTGGAATTGGCCATCATGGTCCCCCACATGCGATCCATCAGGGCCACCGGACGATCGGGCATCACGCTATCGAGCCACTCGCGACCCGGCTCGAGACCCGCCTCGCGGAAGGTGTAGCGCACCCAATACTGGCCGTAGATCCACCCATCGCCGGGATGCGCCTCGGCATAGGCGTGAATCGCCCGAGCCACCTGAGCCGGCGTGGGATCCTCGATGCCAACGTCGAGATCGTCGGCGTAGCGCGGCGCCAGGGCCAGGTCGGGATGGGTGTGCATGTCATGCAGCCCGGGCATGGCGAAGGCGCCATCGAGATCGTGCACCCGCGTCTGCGGTCCGATGAACGCCTCGACCTCGCCGCGCTCGCCGACGGCCAGCAACCTGCCTCCGCCGATCGCCACCGCCTCGGCCCAAGGCCGTGCGGGATCGACGGTATAGAAGCGCCCATTGACCAGTGCCAGGTCCGCCTGGTGAGGCGTCTCTTCTGAGTGAGTCGAGGCGTAATCATCGAAGCCGCGCATCAAGTTCCACTCCATTGTGCTTGTCGTTGCAGTGGAGTATAAAAACGCTTGAGCATCATCTAACTAGCATTACATGACAAAGAGCTAGCATTTTATGACAATCGGCGCGACGACCACCGCCCCGCCCTTCGACCTCAACTACGCCGCGCGTCAACTCTACGGTCGCTTCTTGGCCATGGCTGAGGCCAGCGGCAAACGCGATGACTCGCTGATGGCGTTGATCCAGGGGCTCAAACTGCCGCGCGACGCCGCCGACCACGGCATGACCATCAGCCTGACGCAGTACTTTCGACTGCTTCAGGAGAGCGCGCCGCTGCTCTCCAGTGAGCATTTTCACCTGCGTCTGGGCCACAGCTACGACATCTTCGACCTAGGCATCCTCGGCTACGCCTTGATCAGCGCCTCCAACCTACAGCGTTCCTGGGACATCTCGCTAGGACGCTGGGGCGCTGGCCTGCTGCCACATCCCTTGAGAACGCAACGGGAGGTCAACGAGCGTCACGCCAAGCTGCTGCTCGTCGTGCCGGCGATGAGCGCCTCGGCACGCGACGCCTTCTGTGACGAGTGGCTAGCCGGCACTTGGCGCTGGATCTGCCAGCGCCTGCCCGAATTGACGTCGGACACACACATGGAGGTACACTTTCCTTATGCTAGGCCCGGCGATACCAGGCTATATCATGAGATCTTCCCAGGCCGGGTAGTCTTCGCCGCCTCGCAACCGGGCCTGTATGTGCCGGTCGAGTATTACCGGCGGCGTTTCTCGTCGGCCAATCCCTCGGTATCCCGGCTATGCAACGAGTATGCGCTGGAGGCCCGCGACAAGCGGCAAGCCCAAGCCTCACTGGTCGAGGATGTGCGCTATTACCTGGTGCAGAACGCGCGCATTCCTTTCCCGACCCTGGAACAGACGGCGGTGCATTTCCGCCTGCCACCGCACACGCTGCGCCGGCGACTGAGGGAACAGGGACGCACCTTTCGCCATATCAACTACGAGGTCAGGATGAGATTGGCCAGACGCTATCTGCTGGGCAGCGATCTCAGCGTGCAGGAAATCGGATTTCTGGTGGGCTATGAACAGGCCACGAGCTTTCATCGCGCCTTCGTGAAATGGTTCGGCCAGACGCCCCTGGCGCTCCGTCAAAAACATTGGGCTGACGGTTGAGAGCTTTCCCCGAATGCGACTCGGGGCCCTTGAAAGGAGCCCTGGGCCGCACCTCCAGCCCTTCAGGGACGCTCCCGATGAATAACCTACAGAGAGATCACACCTAGCGGTGGAGTCAATACGCGGCAACACGCTGGGCCCTGTAAAAGACGAGGCGATCCTGTTCCAGAGCAACGACATCAGCCAGTGGCTGCAACTGGCGCTGGCTGCCGATACGTCCGTTGCTAGAGCTGTTGGGCGAACCCAACTTCTCTTTTCCTAGCATCCTGCTAGATGCACTACGGCCTGTGTAGCTCAGTAGGGAGCGCTTTCGAAGGAGTGGAGCAACGCGGCAGAAAACACTATCCAACGGCATCCAGGTCGTACCTAAGAAAGCCAGGCACAAAGTATGGGCTGGAGTATGGGTTGTGAGGATATAGATAAAGAAAAAGCCGCTGATTTCTCAGCGGCTTTTCTCAGAATTCGTGGCGGAGGGGGAGTCTGCTTTCATGCTTTTTTAATCAGCGACTTATGAAGCCTATATATACATACCCAACATTAAAGCCAACATATACGATGATCTCCTATGATACGCCATGGTAGGGGCCGGCCACGGCGTCGGAGGTATAGCCACGCCTGCCGGCTGACGGGGTTTTGTCCATGCGGGGCACTCTCCGACTGATCCCCGTCCAGCTACTACGGTCCAGGCAGGCTCACATGCCGAGCCCTACCCGATGAAAGTGCAGCAGGCGTTCGTCCGTGATGCGTCCCATCACCTGGGCTTCGCGGTTCTCGTGTATCCACCAGAACAAAGCCATCCATCCTCACCGTTGTCCGATTCTCGGACATCAGCGCCAGCAACATGCCCCCAGACATGCCCCCTTACGCGAGAGCTTGCGGCTGGCGACTCGAACGCATCCGGCATCCTGTTTGGTCGCGGTTCAAAGCTCCTCGGCGTTCATCCCGGCACTGATCACCACGCTGCCGGCGCGCACGCGGCCATAGACCAGCGGCACTGGCAGCCCTTGGGTCGAGGTGTTCACAGGGCCATCGAAGAGGAAAGACGGCCGCTGATCGGGGCGCTCACGGTTGCCGTAGTCGCTCACCTGGGGCGAAGGGGCCAGCATCTGAGAGGCCCCGCCCAGAGCGAGGCCGACGCCTGCTTTGACCATCCAACCCTGCTTCGTATAGAAGCCGACCGCGGCGATGACGACGCCGGCAATGGTCTGGAAGATGCCATCGCCACCGGCACCGGCCACGGCCGGCATCAGGTGAAGCTCGCCGGCCGCGCCCAGCCCAACCGTCAGATCGTTCTCGCTGAGCGATTCTCCGTCCTCGAGCGAGCCACGGATGACGTGCCAGTCGCCGGCGCGAATCGCGGCGTCGAAGCCAGGCAGTTGGATCGACAGCGCGCGCACCGCCTCGGCCGGGTCGCGAACATCAAGCGAGAAGGATTCGCCAAACTGTTTGGCCAGCGCGCCGTGTAGATGGATCGTCTTCATAGGTGCCTCGCAATAGCCATGCTGATTCGGGAAGGGGTGCGCCGAGGTAGAGGGCGACATGCTCCTGTGCGGCCTCAATCAGCGCCGTGATGTGGGCGTCCTCGGCGGTATCGTCCACGCGGAGATACGCTTACGCTTCGTCCAGGGTAATCATCAGACTTGCGACACGGTGACGATGGCTCGATGCCAGTTCATCGCAGAGGCGTAGCGGTGGGCGCGTTCTTTCAGCTCCTCGGGATCTCGCCCGCAAAGGGTGGCCATCACCCGCGAGCGGTTCACGATCTGGGCTTCATAGGTGGGCGCGGTCAGCGGTTCGTTCATGCGTCATTCTCCTTGTTCGGTTGCCCCCAGCACGACAGCGCCCAATCTCCCGGACGGGTGCGGAGGTGTTGATCGCCGTGCTCGTCCCATAGGCGCTTGAACTCGTCATCGCCGATGGTGCTGTGGCCGCAGCCAACGTCGAACAGGGCTTGAATATGGGCCGGCAGGGCCGATTTCCGGCGTCCTCGGCGTGTTCTGGTGGTAGGCATCAGGCAATCCCCGGCGGGCGGCCTGGGCCGTCTCTCAGCGGCTCCAGGTCAAGATTCATGGCCTTGAGGGCGGCGAGCATCTGCGAGCGGGAATCACGCTCCCCGTTCAGCAGCGGATGGGGCTTGATCTGCTCGAAGCGGTCCACGATCGACACCCCGTCGCGGGCAATCGCGGCCTGGCATTGGCGCATCCGGTCGAACGCCTCGAGGGCGGTTTGCAGCAGCAGTAGACCGGCCTCGTCGTCGATGCCGTACTCGTCAGCCAGCTTGCCCCACCAGGCGCGGGCCTCATCGCTCAGGTGCTCTGGCGCGGAATTTTTCAAAGCGGGCACTCCATTTGATGAAAGCGAGACTTCGTCGGCGGTCTGGGCCGGGTCGCTGTGGAGGATCCGACTACCCCTCCCCCTTGCTGCCTCGTCATCCAGATACAAAAATCCCGGCCATTTCCCGCCAGGCCAACGCATGCCGGCCGGGTAGCATGCGAGGGTGATTACCCTGGCGGGCGCGGGATGCAGGCTGTCAGACGGACCTGCATGCGCCGCTACCAGCTTGACCCCGTGGGCTGGTGGCCACGTCCAGGTCATACGCTCACGCGCCCCGCCTGGCCCGGGTCATTCCTTACGCGACCGGGATGGTGAACTTCTGCACCGCGGTCGGAGCCATCACAGCCAGGCCGGCACGCAGCTCGGCGCGCCCGGTGATGACGTTGGTGGTGAAGCCATCGCCGGAGTAGTTGAAGGCAAAGCCAGCCGACATGCGGTCGAGCATCACGGTCTGCGCCGGATCCATCACGACGACCGTGCCCTCGGTCATGGCGGAGGTAACGACGGCAGGCACGCCCCAGACGTTCGGGCCGGCGGGGGAATCCCAGCCGGTGGCCACATACTCGCCACCAGAGGTGCGCTCGCTACGGATGGTCTGCCAGTCGTTGGGGTGCAGCAGCACGGCGCCGGGCATCCAGCCAAGGGACTCGAGGTGCGCGATGGCTTCCCCGATGGCGTCGGCACTCGCAATGCTGGCGGTCGGGGTGAAGGCGGTCGCCTCGGTCAGCAGGCCGCTAATCTGTCCGGTTCCACCAGCGCCCGCGACAATCTCGGCCTCGAGCTTCTGGCGAACGCCATAGACCAGGCGGGATTGAATGAACTGCGACAGCGCCGGGGTGTCGGCCAGCACCTGCTCAGAGGCATGCAGCACGGCCGCAATGGTGGCGATGTTCGCGGTTTGCAGCGCGGTCGGCATGGCCTGCTCGGCCTTGGCGTCACCCTCGGCCAGCTGGTAGGCGGCAGCGTCCACGAAGCCGTCCAGCGAGACGAACTCAAAGCTGTTGGTGCTCACCTGGATGGTCGGCAGCAGGTCCAGCAGGGACAGGCGGCGGCGCGGGTCGTTGAAGACACCCGTGGCGCGGTTCGGTTGGACGTTAAAGGCATCGTCACCGTCACCACCTGCATCGCCGACCACGGCCTTGATGCTCGCGTCACTCGGCACGATCACCGACTTCACAGAGCGGTCGCGCAGGGCTTGCAACTTCTCGCTAGTGGCCACGGTGGTAGACACAGACTTCTGCCCGGTCTGGCCGAAGCCGGCCGGGGTGCCGTTCTTTTGGGCCAGCTCGTCAATCTGGTCCTGCATCTTCTGGTAGTGCTCATTGAGCCGGCCGTTGAACTCGTCCAGGGCGTTCTCTACCAGCTGCACATCATTTGACTTGGTCATTGCGGTGTTTCCTGTTCGGCTTGGGTTGGGTGCTCGTTCCCCAAGTCGCGGCGAGACTCGCTCACGCCTGAACTCGCAGGGTCGCCACCAGCGGCCGAGCCAGCCTTGCCGGTGGTTTCGGCAGGTGCGGCATCACGCAGCCCTTGCCCTTGCTGAAGTCCAGCGGCATCGCGCGGCTGGTCTTCGTCGATCTGTTCGGCCAGGTCCAGCAGGTAGCGCCGGCCCCGGCCAAGAATCTCGCTCATCGTCCCGCCTTCGCTCTCTAACTCACGGCGCAGTCGATCCGTGCGCGCCTGTCGGCAGTGGCGGTCCACGGTGTCGTTCATCACCAGCACGCCAGCAGCCAGGGTGTCGCCCTGGTCGGCAGCGCCCTGGAGCAATCGGTAATAGTTCGCCACGGCGGCCTTGCTGGGCTTGGTATTGGGTCGGCCACGCGGGCGGCCTGGGCGGGTATCAGTCATGGCAGGCATCAGACTGTGGATTTATACAGTCAATGTTAGTCGATAAAATCGAATGCATCCAGCGATTAATGTGCTATTTATTCAATTAAATAGAATAGATGGGCGGCTTACAGACGGTGGCGGTGATCTCGTACAGCAGGAGGCCACGCCTGGGGGCCATGCTCAAGGTGGCGCCTTGGACTGCGAAAACGCCTACGGGATGCGCCGGAGGGATGGCTGCTCTTGCTCCTTGCAGCCCCGACCACGGATGGTCAGCCCCGGCGCTTTCATTCACCCCTTGATGCGGGCGTCAGTCCAGCGGGACCGGGCGGCTTCCAGCGCCTCCTCTGGCGAAAGCAGCCGATCCCGCGACACCATGGTCATGGCCTTGCCGCCGACGATCACACGCCAGCTTCTTTGCCGGTCGCTGTTCGCCGGGGACAGCTCTCGCAGCAGATCGGCCTTGTGTGACTTGATCCAGACGCGGGCCTCATCGGTGATGTTCTCGGAAGGCCACACATAGAGGCGCCCGCCCGGCATTGGCTCGGCGTGAAGGTCGTGGGCTCGGAGGTAGTCGAGGGCAGCCATCAAAACTCCTCCCCGTTCTTTTCGCTGGCATGGGGGGATCCAAGTGGAACATTGGAACAATTCTTTATTTTCAGTGGCTTAGCATCGAATCCATCTGGAACATCGACCCCCTGTGTTCCACTTCCAAAACCATCTAACTGGCTGTTTTCATTGGAATGTTCCATTGTTCCACTTGGAGAGGGGGTGCCCGGAGAAAGATACCTCTGGAACGCGTCCTTGAAGTCAGCCAGCTCGTACCCGCGCTTGTTCGTTTCCCCGATACGCAGCCGCTTTGACTTGATGCCGAACTCGACCAGCTTGGCCGCCACCTGACGGTCAGTGATCGGCTTGCCTCGATTCCACGAGTTCCAGGGGGCCTCTGGCGTACCGTGCAGCGCCTCCACGAGCGAGGCAGTATGGATACGCTGAATCATTCGCTCATCGAAGACCGACTTGATGTCCTTCAGCAGCTCGGTCCCGATGTCCGACGCCTGATCCTCGTCATCCATCCTTGCAACGGTGATGGCGACCACCTTGACCCGCTCCGGCCACTCTCCGCCGATGGCCTCGGCCACTTGCTGCAATGGCTCCCAGTTGTCGGCAGCACGGTTGCTCAGACCAGGAACGGGCTTTGGCCGGCACGCTGCCACGGTTGGGGCTAGATCCTCGTGCAGACGAGCTAGCTGCCGCTGTAGGCGGTCACGCAACTCGGGCTCCATGAAGCGGATATTCTCCGCCGACTCGTCGGGCATCTTGCGGCGAAGCTCCAGGCGGATCGACCGACTGGCGAGCGTGCTGGCAATGCTGCCGATACCGCACAGCGCCTTGGCTCCCCATGTTGCGAACCGCTTAGGCTCGTGGTCATCCCCCACCACCCGGATGATGAAGCCATTGCGGCGATGTCCTGAGTTGAGCACGCCCCTGGCGTCTTCGTTATCGCGCAGGAAGGTATCCACCTCGTCCACCAGCATCGTCGGCTGCCACTTGTCCATGGACCGGAACAGCGCGGCGGGACTGATCCCGTCGCACTTGAGCGGCTGGAAGACGAACGTTTCGAGGAACTCGAGCAAAGTGGACTTGCCGCAGTTCGGTAGCGGCGCGGTAATGTTTGCGATGGGCGCGACATGCACCTCGTCAATGAACCAAGTGAAGGTGATCCATAGCGCAGCCGCGTCGGCCACTTCTGGCTCACAGACCACGAAGCGCCGCAGGGTGCTAGACAGCTCCCTGACCAGGGCGGCCCCGTCTACTGGCTCCGCCCATGGCTGAATGGTCGGGAAAAGCTGGTCACTCTCCCCGCTACCCATGGTCCGCGTCAGCTTGTCGAGTTCGCCAACCTGCACCCTGGCTTTCTTGGCGGCTGCCCTGACACGCTGCCAGTCCGCCGGGCTCTCCTGGCGGATGGCGGTGATGTCGTCAAGGATGCTCTGCTCGAATAGTGCGCCTGGGTCATCTTCCAGCCGTGAGATGGCGGCCTGTACGCGCTCGAGGCGACCGCCCTCCTGCTGGTGCTGATCTACAAGGCTGTCCAGGTAGGCGATGCCTCGATCCTCAATGGAAGCGGCTGAAGTCATACCCCACCTCCTCAGCAGCGGCCCGCAGGCGGCCAGCAGCCGCCATCAGGCGTTGACGATCATTACCCGACAGGGCTACTCCCTTGGCGGCCTCCTCCGCCCCGAGAGCGGCGATAAGCGCCTCGTGAGCCAGTGACGCAAGCACGTCACGAGGAACCCATCGCTGGCTTGGCGATACCGGCTTGCTCCAGGTGTCGCGCTCGCGTCGGGGGAATAGGTCGGACAGCTCCATACCCACGGCGGCCACGATGTCGGCGGCACCGCACCCGGTCCAGCAGCGGACCAGGATCTTGCCGTCATCAGCCAAGCGGATATTGAGCGAGGGGCGGCGGTCGTCATGCGCTGGGCAGCAGGCTACCCAAGCATCACTCCGGGTCTGCTTCACCTTATCCAGCCGAGCCAGCAAGGCATGCACATCGGCGGGGCCGGTGCTAACATATGAGGTGCCTGCATTACCCTTGAGCGCCTGCCCCTGCCGGGGGGCGGGCGTTTTCATTGGATCGACCATTCGCGCCCCTCCATCTTCTTCGCCAGCTTCTCCAGGCGCTCGGCGTAGCTCATGAGCGCCCACAGTCCGATGGTTGCCCTGCCAGCGCTCTCGGCACGCTGCAAGTCGTCGCGGATTTCAGCAGCCAGCAGGGCGATTTGATGCGCGTCCTCAGTCATCTGCGTCCCTCCAGCCGAAGGAATCCAGCTCGGCGTCGAGTTGACGTTTCTCGGCGTCAGTCACCAGGCCACGGTCGAGCGCATCGGCGGGCAGAATGAAGGCGCCCAGCTCCTCGAAGTAGTAACGGACTGAGCCTTCACGCATGTCACGGTGCAGGGCGGTCGGCATCATGATTTTCCCTCCCCGGCTTTCAGCTTCCGGGCGGTGCTATCAACCAGCCGCTCGAACTCTTCATCGCTGCCCATCACCTCGTCGCGGAGGTAATCGGCGCGTTCGTCCAGGGTCTCGGCGGCAAGCTCCAGGGCGGTCAGCAGTCGGGAGCGGGTGATATGGCATTCCGCGACCTCATCGGATCGCAGGGCCGCCACGATGCCGGTGATAGCCGAGGAGGCACGGCCCATGGTGCGGGCATCGCCACCGAAGGCGGCGCGGTCGAGGTTCAGCTTATCGACAGGGCTCATGACGCCACCTGGCCGGCAGTGCGGGCTTCCAGGCGGCGAGCCTTGGCCATGTGCGCGTTGTAGCGGCGCAGACGGACGCGGGCGCTTGAGTCGGAGAAAAGGGCAGCGCGGGCCATCGCTCGATGCGCGGCGGCGCGTGATTTGGACGGATTGAGGGAGGGGAATCGCATGGGTGACGCTCCTTTCGTTGTGGAGCCGTCCCCGGATGCGGCCAAGCATCGGATGGGGGCGGCTGTACGCGGGTTGGCCGACCGGGACGAAAGGAACCCGGCACGCCCGAAGGCGTCCCACGCACAGCCACCATGACGCATGGCAGGCACAAAAAAAGCGCCTGACATGGCTGGGGCGCTTGTGCGCCTTTCGTATTCCGACCGGCCAAGGTCGGCCGCCGATTTTGCGGCAGCGAGGTAAGAATAGCCGGGGGCGAGGATGAGCGTCAACATCAGGCAGCACCCCGCTCGGCTTCCCATGCCTCGATGTCTTCAAGTTTCCAGCGGGTGCAGTTGGAGGACAGCTTCACCGGCTTTGGAAAGTTGGTTTCTGAGTCCCGACTCCAGCGCCAAATGGTCGGCACTGAGGCACTGTAGCGGGCGGCGAGTTGTTTAACGGTGAGGTAGGTCATTGATGATCTTCCCGTGTTGCGTGAGTACGGGAACGATCATGTCGGGTTACGGGATTAGCCTCGCGGGGGCATTTCGCAAGTATTTTTGTAGACTTAGCCCCCGGCAAGTGCTCGGCGGATCAGGTCGCGATGATCCTTAACGGTCGGTATAGCGACCTCGATGATCTGGTGGAAGTGTCCGCGATCGCTCGTGCCGACGATTATGCAATGGTCGCGGCAAACCCTCGCGACCTCCTGAACCAGCCACAAATCGAAGCGTTGGCGATCTCCGGGTCTGGGCGCATGTTGCTCGAGATAGGTGTCAGCAAGGGATTCCAGCAGCAGCAGCAGCTCCTCCGGTTCGACCAGGGCGATTTGCCGACACAGCTCCGGCGGCAAGGTGCCCTGGTAGACCATCGCGCTCGATTGCATGGCATCAGCCACTTGAGGCGGTAGGGATTTGCACAACCGGCGAGCCTTGGCGAGCGTGTCGCGGTATCGCTCCAGCTCGATACGCTGCTCCCTGGCGGTCAGGTTAGTAGCTTCCTCCTGCCGGCACAGCTCGCTATAGGCGCAAGCGCGATCAATTTCATCGGCTAGGCCGGCAGGGTCGTCAGGTCGTCCAGAACGCCACCCCTCGAACATTTGCTCTAGTTGCTCGCGGCGGGTTTTACTTAGCGGCAACGCTCCATAGCTCATGCTCTCACCTCGCCAGCATGACTTCATGATGTTCATGACTTCGGTTCGGCAACTTTCTTTTGCCGTATCGGGGTGATGTTCTCGCCCTTGGCCGGCTTGGTGTCAATGAAGTCTGCCCACTGCTTCATGAGCGTCGCCCGCTTCTCCAGCAGGTCGCCACGCCGGTAGGCGGCTTCCACGCCGTTGGCGATGGTATGGGCCAGGGCCATCTCCGCAACATGGTGCGGGGTGCTGGTGCGCTCGGCGGTCCAGTCGCGGAAGGTGGAGCGGAAACCGTGGACCGTCACCTTGTGCCCCATGCGCTTGAGCACGGCACCCATGGCCGCGTCGGACAGCTTGCCGCCCCTGGGCGCGGGGAACACCAGGGCGTCGTCTTCGCCCCTTGGCAGCGACTCCAGCAGCCGGACGGCGGGCTTCGACAGCGGGACTTGATGCTTCTTGCCGGCCTTCATGCGCTCGGCTGGAATGGTCCATACCGCCTTGTCGAAGTCGATTTCCGACCAGACGGCGCCACGGGCCTCGCCGGAACGCACAGCCGTGAGAATGACGAACTCCAGGCACCGGGCGGCCATGCCCTGCCGCTGGCGAAGGTCGGCCATGAAGTCGCGGGTAGCGTCGATGTCCAGGGCGCGGTGGTGCTCCACCTTGGCGATCTTGGCCGGCGCCGGCAGAATGGCGTCGAGGTTATTCTTCCAGGCGGCCACGTTCGGGCCTTCACGGTATCCATGGGCGGAGGCCCACGACAGCACGGCCTCGATGCGCTGACGAACTCGGGTCATGGTCTCTGTCTTCTCGGACCAATGCGGCTCCAGCACCTCAACAATGTGCGCCAGCTCGATGTCGTCCACCCCCATCTTTCCGAGGATCGGGAAAGCATAGGTCTCCAGGGTGGTCTCCCATTGCTTGCCGTGCTTCTTGTTGCTGGCCTCTTTCTTTTTCTTGTCGATCACCTTTCGGGCGCACTCCTCGAAGGTGATGGCCTTTGCCTGGGCGGCCAGCAGGGCACTACGGGCGGCCTGGCGCTCGGCTACCGGGTCGATGCCCTCCTCCTTGATCTTGCGCTTGATCTCCAGGGCGTACTCCCTGGCCTTGGCCACGGACACCTCCCTGGCGCTGCCGAGGCCGATGTCCCGGCGCTTGGTGCCGACCATCGTGCGCAGAATCCACGAGCGGGCGCCGCTTTTCGTCACTTGCAGGTGCAGGCCCGCCGCGCCCCCGACCGAATAGAAGCCAGGCTCCACGAGCCGCTTGATCTCCAGCGGTGTCAGCGTCTTCGCAACTCTCGGCATCTATCCCCCAACTTCCTACCCAACATAAAAAGGTGCCATTGGATGATAGTAGGCGATTCGGCGTGATACAAGCGAATAGGCCAGGAATGGCGCAGTGGCGGGGCTCAGACACGAAAAAGCCGCCCCGGAGGGCGGCTTAATCTTGGTGTTCTGGCGGAGGGGGAGGGATTCGAACCCTCGAAGCCTTTCGACTTACACACTTTCCAGGCGTGCTCCTTCGACCACTCGGACACCCCTCCGCATTTTGGCTCTCGAACCGTTTGGCTTGCTGCCTTTGCCTCGAGAACGGGGCGTATATTATCCACTTAAGTCCGTGTACGCAAGTGGTTTTTTCGATTTCTTGCGGATCGGGCCGACGGCTCAGCCTGCCGGGCGCACGGCGTAGTCGCCGCGGGCCTCGAGGCACAGGGTCTCGCCGCAGTACAGGCGCTGCACCAGGGCGATGCGCCCCCTGCCCCGCTCCGCCAGCTGCTCCTCGAGGCGAGCCGGGCCGTCCTCGCTCTCCGGCGTGCAGACCAGCCGATAGTCGCCGGTCACCGGCGCCAGGAAGCGCTGGCTGGCCTCGGCCACCACCACGTCGCGCTCAACGCCGTGTCGCCGCAGCCAGAGCGTGGCCCAGCACCAGCCGAGCAGCGTGGTCTGGGCGGTCAGGGCACCGCCGAAACCGGTGCCCTTGTCGTTGAGGCTCGGGGCGATGGCGAGCCGCCATTCCAGCGCCTCGCCGTCGCGCCGCATGGCCTCGACGCCGAGATGCGCGGCCAACGGGATGGCCTCGCGCAGCCAGGCCAGGAAGGCCGCCGGATCGTCTTCCCCGCCGGCCGACGGCAGCGGCAGGCGGGGATGAGGAACGCCGAGCTCGCGCATGCTCAGCTCCAGCGTTCGACGAAGGCGTCGAGGTCGTGCTCGGGCACCGGGCGGTGGCGGCCGCCGACCTGCCCCAGGTAGAGGAAGCCGACCAGCTCGTCCTGCTCGGCCAGGCCGAGCCCTTCGCGCACGGTGGCGTCGAAGGCGTACTTGCCGGTGCGCCACATGGCGCCCAGGCCCTGGGCGTGCGCGGCCAGCAGCAGGCCATGGGCGGCGCAGCCGGCGGAGATCACCTGCTCGACCCGCGGCACCTTGGGCTCGTCCGGCGTGACCCTGGCGACCACGGCGATGATCATCGGCGCGCGCCTGGGCTTCTTGCGCGCGCCCTCGAGCACGGCCTCCGGGGCATCGGGGTTCTCGGCCCGCTCGGCCTCGGCGAACAGCTCGCCGAGGCGGTCGAGCCCGTCGCCCGAGAACTCGATGAAGCGCCAGGGGCGGAGCTCCTTGTGGTCCGGGGCGCGCAGCGCGGCCCGATACATCGCCTCGAGCTGTTCCGCGTCGGGGGCCGGGGCCATCAGCTTGCCCATGGAGCTGCGTTGTTGCAGCAGCGTCATCGCATCCATCGGTGTCTCCTTGCCGAGGTCAGACGAGAAAGGTTCTCGATACTCTATCAAGCCGCTCGATGGCTGTCGCGCCGGGCCGGGCGGCGAGACACGCCTACTGCCGCGCCAGGCCTACTGTCTCGCCAGACGCAGGGGCGTCGGCGGCTGCTCGCCGGGGGTGCCGCGCCAGGGGCTGATGTCGAGGCCGCCGCGGCGCACATAGCGCGCCAGCACCAGCAGCCGCTCGGGGTTCGCCCGTTCCATCAGGTCCATGAAGATGTGCTCGACGCAGTGCTCATGGAAGTCCTGATGCTGGCGATAGCCGATCAGGTAGCGCAGCAAGCCGTCACGGTCGAGGCGCGGCCCGCGGTAGCGGATCATCACGCTGCCCCAGTCGGGCTGGCCGGTGACCGGGCAGTTGGACTTGAGCAGGTGCGAGTGCAGCGTCTCCTCGACGATCTCGTCATCCGTGGTCAGATGCTCGGCGCTGGGCGTGTAGCCCTCGACCTCGATGTCACGCTCGTCGATGCACTCCCCCGGCAGGCGGCGCAGGGCGAGCGCCTCGTCGTCGACGCCGAACAGCTCCACGGCCACCGGCGCGCCGGCCGCGGCGGAGAGGTCGCGCGCCATGATCGCCCGGGCCTCGTCCTGCGAGGCCAGGCGGGTCTGGTTGAAGCTATTGAGGTAGAGCTTCCAGGACTTGGACTCGATCAGCCGCGGCGACTCGGCCGGCAGCCGGAAGCGCGCCACGGCGACGATCGGCTTGCCGCGGGCATTGAGCCAGGAGACCTCGAAGGCGTGCCATTCGTCCTCGCCGACGAACGGCAGCGCGCGCTCCTCGATGCCCAGCGGCGCGCGGTTGGCGGCGCGGGCAATCGGGTACAGCAGCCCGGCGTCGTAGTGCTCCGGGTAGGCGGACTCGCGGCCCAGCGGGGCCTCTGCGAGCGTCTCGGGTCGTTCGTGTGCCATGGTCAACTCCTGATGCCCTTGCCGTTGTTGAGCATCCACAGGGCGATGCCGAACAGTACCACGATGAAGCCGAGGATGGCGGTCAGGGCCCAGCCTACGGGGATGTCGGAGACGCCCAGGAAGCCGTAGCGGAAGACGTTGACCATGTAGAGGATCGGGTTGAGCATCGAGGCGCCCTGCCAGAAGGCCGGCAGCAGCGAGATCGAGTAGAACACCCCGCCCAGGTAGGTCAGCGGCGTCAGCACGAAGGTCGGCACGATGGAGATGTCGTCGAACTTCTTGCCCAGCAGCGCGTTGATGAAGCCGCCGATGGCGAACAGCGCCGCGGTCAGCACCACCACCCCGATGGTCAGCAGCGGGTGGGCCACGTCGATGCGGGTGAAGAACAGCGACACGCAAGTGACGATGACGCCCACGCCCAGGCCGCGCGCCATGCCGCCCAGCACGAAGCCGGCGAGGATGACCCAGTTGGGCATCGGCGAGACCATCATCTCCTCGACGCTGCGCTGGAACTTGTTGGAGAAGAAGCTCGAGGCGACGTTGGAGTAGCTGTTGGTGATCACCGCCATCATGATCAGGCCGGGCACGATGAAGTCCATGTAGCTGTAGCCATCCATGGCCCCGATGCGCGATCCGATCAGGTTGCCGAAGATGATGAAGTACATGGTCATGGTGATCGACGGCGGCAGCAGCGTCTGCGGCCAGATCCGGGTGAAGCGGCGGATCTCCTTGGACACCAGCGTCCAGAGGGCGATGGCGATCTGGGTGGCGTTCATGAACGGGCCTCCTGGTCGGATGTCGCGGTTTTCTGCCCCTCTTCCACCATGGAGACGAACATTTCCTCGAGTCGGTTGGCGCGGTTGCGCATCGAGACCACCTCGATGCCCTGCCGGCCCAGGGCGTCGAAGACGTCGTTCAGGCGCTGGCCGCGATGGACCATCACCGCCAGCTGGGCGTCGTCGGACTGGCGCACGTCGAAGCCGTCGATGACGGGTGCGTCCTCGAGCGGATGCGCCAGGTCGAGCAGGAAGGTCTCGGTGTCCAGCTCGGCGAGCAGGTCACGCACGCTGGTGTCACGGATGATCTCGCCGTGGTTGATGATGCCCACCCGCCGGCACAGGCTCTCGGCCTCTTCCAGGTAGTGGGTGGTGAGAATGATGGTGGTGCCTTCCTTCTCGTTGATGCGGCGCATGTACTCCCACATGCTGCGGCGCAGCTCGATGTCGACCCCGGCGGTCGGCTCGTCGAGGATCAGCAGCTTGGGGCGATGCATCAGGGCGCGGGCGATCATCAGCCGGCGCTTCATGCCGCCGGAGAGCATGCGGGCGCTGCCGTTGCGCTTGTCCCACAGCCCCAGGTCGCGCAGCAGTTCCTCGGCGCGCGGCAGGGCCTCGCGGCGCGACATGCCGTAGTAGCCCGCCTGGGCCAGCACGATGTCGATGACCTTCTCGAACTGGTTGAAGTTGAATTCCTGGGGCACCACGCCCAGATGGTACTTCGCCTTGGCGAAGTCCTTGTCGATGTCGATGCCGAAGATCGAGACCTTGCCGGCGGTCTTCTGCACCAGCGAACAGACCACCCCGAGGGTGGTGGACTTGCCCGCACCGTTGGGGCCCAGCAGGGCGTAGAAGTCGCCCTGCTCGACATCGAGGTCGATGCCCTTGAGGGCTTGGAAGCCATTGCCGTAGACCTTGGTCAGGCCACGAATGGACAGCGCCGGTTCGGCCATGAGCAGTCCTGTGTACTTGGATGAATGTCGTCGAAGGCCCACTACTATGGGGGCGATTCCGCCAGGTTCAATCGCTGGCGAACGAGTTGGGCCGTTTGCCGGGAGGCAAGCGCTTGCGGCACGGCGAGGAAAGACGCCTATCGACAGACGCCAGGGGCAGAAAAACGACATCCCGGGCAGGCGCATTGGGCCGGACCGGTGATCAGAGAAGTGCTTAAGACAATCTGGAGCGGGAAGAGAGATTCCCTGGAGGCCTACTGGAGCGGGAAACGAGATTCGAACTCGCGACCCTCGCCTTGGCAAGGCGATGCTCTACCACTGAGCTATTCCCGCTTGGAAGGGAGTACTGCGTAGTGGCGTCCCATAGGGGGTTCGAACCCCTGTTACCGCCGTGAAAGGGCGGTGTCCTAGGCCACTAGACGAATGGGACGCAATCATTGCTCTATGAGCAAATGGAGCGGGAAACGAGATTCGACCGGGCTGGCGCACCAGCTCGCGACCCTCGCAGGCCCTACTCTAAAACCCATCATCCCGAAGGAAGATGGAGCGGGAAACGAGATTCGAACTCGCGACCCTCGCCTTGGCAAGGCGATGCTCTACCACTGAGCTATTCCCGCAGCTTTCGCATTGTCAAACACCGGAAGTGGCGTCCCATAGGGGGTTCGAACCCCTGTTACCGCCGTGAAAGGGCGGTGTCCTGGACCACTAGACGAATGGGACGCATTGGAGCGGGAAACGAGATTCGAACTCGCGACCCTCGCCTTGGCAAGGCGATGCTCTACCACTGAGCTATTCCCGCGCTCCGGTATCTCATCGAGAAGAGTGGCGTCCCATAGGGGGTTCGAACCCCTGTTACCGCCGTGAAAGGGCGGTGTCCTGGACCACTAGACGAATGGGACGCTGTGTCTCGCCTCGTCGAGATGGCGCATATAGTACTGACACGGCGGGAAAGTGTCAAGCATGGGAGTGGCACGACGATCTAGCGTTAACGATCGGGCTGGAAAAAACGCCGTGTCTTGATGTCACAATGAGGTGCACGCACCTGGCGACGCAACCGAGGAGTAGAGGCCATGCGCAAGAAGCTAGAGAAGAGCGAGGCCGAATGGCGTGAACAGCTCACCCCCGAGCAGTACCACGTGACCCGAGAGAAAGGCACCGAGCGCCCCTTCTCCGGCGACTACCGAGTCAACGACGAACAGGGCATCTATCACTGCGTGTGCTGTCACGCGCCGCTGTTCGAGAACGAGCACAAGTTCGACGCCGGCTGCGGCTGGCCGAGCTTCGACCGCCCCCTGGGCACCGGCTGCGTGGAACACCAGGCGGATTCCAGCCATGGCATGCAGCGCGTCGAGGTGCTCTGCGCCCGCTGCGACGCTCACCTCGGCCACGTCTTCCCCGACGGTCCGCAGGAGACCACCGGCCAGCGCTTCTGCATCAACTCGGTGGCCATCGACTTCCACCCCGGCGAATAGCGCCCTGCCCCGCCCTGCAGCGGCCGGCCATCTGCTATGATGGTCGGCCGTTTCATTGAGTAGCAGGAGAGGGATGATGCTCGGCTGGTTCCCGGGACACATGAACAAGGCGCGCCGGCAGATCCTCGAGGCGCTGCCGGAGATCGACGTGGTGATCGAGGTGCTCGACGCCCGTCTGCCCTACTCCAGCGCCAACCCCATGCTGGCGGAACTCACCCGCCACAAGCCGGTGCTCAAGATCCTCTCGCGCGCCGACCTGGCCGATCCGGTCCGCACCAAGGAGTGGACCGCCCATTTCGACGCCCAGCCCGATACCCGCGCGCTGGCGGTGACCACCACCCAGTCGCGCGAGCTCAAGCGCATTCCCAAGCTGTGCCACGAGCTGGCCGGCCAGGTGCGCGCCGACCGCGACGTGCGGGTGATGGTCATGGGCATTCCCAACGTCGGCAAGTCGACACTGATCAACGGCCTGGCCGGACGCACCATCGCCAAGACCGGCAACGAACCGGCGGTCACCAAGCGCCAGCAGAAGGTGCGCATCAACGGCCAGGTGGCGCTGATCGACACCCCCGGGGTGCTGTGGCCGAAGATCGAGGATCAGGCCAGCGCCTATCGCCTGGCCGCCAGCGGCGCGATCCGCGACACCGCCATCGACTACGTCGACGTGGCCGTGGTGGCCGCCGCCGAGCTGGCCAAGCGCTATCCCGAGGCGTTTTCCGCGCGCTACAAGCTGAAGGCGCTGCCGCCCTACGAGGGGCATCCTGACGCCGACCGGGTCGAGGCCGACGGCGACGCCCAGCTCGATCTGCTGGCCGAGGCCGGCTTCGACGGCCACGCCCTGCTCTCCACCATCGCCAGCAAGCGCGGTGGCCTGCGCCCCGGCGGCGAGGTCGACCTGCACCGCGGCGCCGAGGTGCTGCTGCACGAGCTGCGCGACGGCAAGCTCGGCCGCGTGACCCTCGAGACCCCCGCCGACATTCCGGCACAGGCGCCCGAAGAGGACGCCGACGCCTCGGCCAGCGCCGACGACGAAGCGGCCGGCTGAGACGGCTCGCGTGACCGGTGTCACGCGCCCTTCTCGCGCACCTTTCTCTCACCAAGACGATCACCCCGCCGCCCGGCGGCCCTGGACACCACTGGACTCGACCCCATGGACACTGCCTCGCTCAGGAAATCGCACAAGCTCGACAACGTCTGCTATGACATCCGCGGCCCGGTGCTCGACCACGCCAAGCGCCTGGAAGAGGAGGGTCAGCGCATCCTCAAGCTGAACATCGGCAATCCCGCGCCGTTCGGCTTCGAGGCCCCGGAGGAGATCCTCCAGGACGTGATGCGCAACCTGGCCACCGCTCAGGGCTACTGCGATTCCAAGGGGCTCTACTCGGCGCGCAAGGCGATCATGCAGGAGTGCCAGCGCAAGGGCATTCCCGGCGTCGGCGTCGAGGACGTGTTCGTCGGCAACGGGGTCTCCGAGCTGATCACCATCTCGCTCCAGGCGCTGCTCAACGACGGCGACGAGGTGCTGATCCCGGCGCCGGACTATCCGCTGTGGACCGCCGCCACCAACCTCTCCGGCGGCCGCGCCGTGCACTACCTGTGCGACGAGCAGGCCGACTGGGCGCCCGATCTCGACGACATCCGCAAGAAGGTCACCGAGCACACCCGGGCCATCGTCATCATCAATCCCAACAACCCCACCGGCGCCGTCTATCCGCCGGAGGTGGTGCGCGAACTGCTGGCGATCGCCCACGAGCACAACCTGGTGGTGTTCTCCGACGAGATCTACGACAAGATCCTCTACGATGGCACCGAGCACGTCTCCACCGGCTCCCTGGCCGGCGACGACCAGCTGGTGGTGACCATGAACGGGCTGTCCAAGAGCTATCGCTGCGCCGGTTTCCGCAGCGGCTGGATGACGCTGTCGGGCAGCATCGCCAAGCAGCGCGCCCAGGACTACATCCAGGGCCTCAACATGCTGGCCTCGATGCGCCTGTGCGCCAACGTGCCGGCCCAGCACGCCATCCAGACCGCGCTGGGCGGCTACCAGTCGATCAACGACCTGGTGCTGCCCGGCGGCCGGCTGCTGGCCCAGCGCGACATCACGCACGAGAAGCTGAACGCCATTCCCGGCGTGTCCTGCACCAAGGCCAAGGGCGCGCTCTACGCCTTCCCGCGCCTCGACCCCAAGGTGTTCAACATCCAGGATGACCAGCAGCTGGTGCTCGACCTGCTGCTGCAGGAGAAGATCCTGCTGGTGCAGGGCACGGCCTTCAACTGGCCCGAGCCGGACCACGTGCGCATCGTCACCCTGCCCTGGGCCGAGCAGCTCGACGACGCCCTGGATCGCTTCGCGCGATTCCTGTCGCGCTACCGCCAGTGAGCCGCATGGCCATCGTCGATGAGCCCACGGCGACGTCGCGCTTGAAACCCTCGACGAAAGTCCGTATCTAAGCAGTTGCTTCTACTCGCCGCGCCCATCCGGGCGCGGCGCCTGCACGACAACCCTCATGGGAGAGTTCCGGCAATGATGAGAATCCTGCTGTTCCTGGGCACCAACCTGGCGGTGATCCTGGTGGCCAGCATCACCCTGCGACTGCTCGGCGTGGAGCCCTACCTCAGCGCCCAGGGCATCAACTTCAACAGCCTGCTGATCTTCTGCTTCATCTTCGGCATGGCCGGCTCCATGGTGTCGCTGTTCATCTCCAAGTGGATGGCCAAGCGCAGCACCGGCACGGTGATCATCGAGCAGCCCTCCAACAGCACCGAGCAGTGGCTGCTGGACACCGTGGGCGAGCTGGCCCGCGAGGCCGGCATCAAGATGCCGGAAGTGGGCATCTTCCCCGCCGAGCAGTCCAACGCCTTCGCCACCGGCTGGAACAAGGACGACGCCCTGGTGGCGGTCTCCGCCGGCCTGCTCAACCGCATGCGCCCGGAAGAGGTGCGCGCGGTGCTGGCCCACGAGATCGGCCACGTGGCCAACGGCGACATGGTGACCCTGGCGCTGGTTCAGGGCGTGCTGAACACCTTCGTGATGTTCTTCGCCCGCGTAGTGGCCCAGCTGGTCGACAGCTTCCTGCGCAAGGATGACAACGAAGGCCTGGGCTTCTTCGGCTATTTCGCGGTGGTGATCGTCGCCGAGATCGTGTTCGGCCTGATCGCCTCGGCCATCGTCGCCTGGTTCTCGCGCTTCCGCGAGTACCGCGCCGACGCCGCGGGCGCCAGGCTGGCCGGCAGCGGCGCCATGATCAATGCCCTCGGCCGGCTCAAGGCCGAGACCCAGATGGCCGACCAGATGCCGGACACCCTGACCGCGTTCGCCATCACCACCGGCCAGACCCGCAAGCTGATGGAGCGGCTGTTCGCCAGCCACCCGCCCCTGGACGACCGCATCCGCGCGCTCAAGGAAGCGGCCTACCGGCAGTAAGCGGCAACGCGACAGCGTGAACCGACTGAAGCAAACGAAAACCCGAGGGCCTTGGCCTTCGGGTTTTCTTGTGGCTCGGCGCTTGTGGCCCGGCGCTAGGCGCTTGTGGCCACCCGGAAGCCGGCGGCCGCAAGCGGCGCGGCCAGGGCCTCGGCCGCCGGGCGCAGCCCGACGGCCAGGGTCGAGAACTCCCGGCGCAGCGGGTAATTCGCGCGGCAGTCGTCGAAGCCGACCGCCATGCCCTGGCGGCGGCTCTCCCGGTGCAGGGCATCATGGTCGCGGCGCACGTCGTAGACCGCGCGCATGCACAGCCGCAGCGCCTCCTCTACCGTCAGGCCGCCGTCGAGGGTCAGGGCGGCCAGCGGCGGCGCCGGCGACAGATCCGCCAGGGTCAGCCGCGCCGGCAGGCCGAAGCGCTGGGTCAGCGCCTGATAGATGGCGTGGGTGCCGCGCAGCTTGCCGTCGCGGCTGTGGCCGGCGATATGCGGCGTGGCGATCGCCGCCAGGTCGCACAGCGCGGCGTCGATGCCGGGCTCGTCCTCCCAGACATCGAGCACCGCCGTGATGTCGCCCCGCCCCGAGAGCCGCGAGCGCAGCGCCTGGCCGTCCAGGCAGTCGCCGCGCCCGGCGTTGAGCACGATGGTCCCCGGCGCCAGCTCGGCGATGCGCCGGGCATCGAGCAGGTGCCGGGTGGCGTGGTGGCCGTCGCGCACCAGCGGGGTGTGCAGGCACAGCACGTCGCAGGCGTCGATCAGCGCGTCAAGCTCATGGAAACCTGCCTCGCCCTCCGCCTCGATGCTCTCTGCTTCCACCCTGGGCGGGTCGCAGGCCAGGCAGGCGATGCCCATGGCCTCCAGGCGCGCGCGCAGCCGGCCGCCGACGTTGCCGACCCCGACGATGCCGACCGTGCGCTCCAGCAGCGAGAAGCCCTGGCGCTCGGCCAGGGTCGCGAGGCTCGTCAGCACGTAGTCGACAACCGCCTCGGCGTTGCAGCCCGGGGCGCTGGCGAAGCCGATGTCGCGCGCGGCCAGCGCCGCCTGGTCGACGTGGTCGGTGCCGATGGTGCAGGTGCCGACGAAGCGCAGCCGGGAACCGGCCACCAGGGCCTCGTCGACGCGGGTGATGGAGCGCACCACCAGCGCATCGGCGTCGCGCACCGTGTCGGCATCGATCTCGCGGCCGGGCACCCGGATCACTTCGCCCAGCGGCCCGAAACAGGCCTCGGCGGCCGGCACGTTGGCGTCGACGACGATTCTCATGGGTCCTTCCTCTCGATTGACTTGTCCATGGAAACTTGTCCATGGAACACAAGGCCTTACAATACGGGTCATGTTACACGAGCGGTGCGCGTCGCGCCGCCGCCGACCTCGGGAGTCGCCGTGATCGTCCGCTGGGAAACCGACCATGACTATGTGCTGGTACATGTCCATCAGGACATGTTCGGCGACTGGATCTTCAGCCGCGCCTGGGGCCAGATCGGCACCCAGTTCGGCGGGCTCAAGCATCGGCTCGCCGACGACCACGGCCAGGCCATGATGTGGCTCGAGGACGAGGCCACCATCCAGGCCTCGCGCGGCTTCCACAAGGTACTGGAAGCCGACGACCACAGCCCGGAAGGGCGCGATGCGGTCAACCAGCTGTCGCTGCTCGACCCGCTCTAGGCTCGTCAGCTCAGGTAGCGCCGCCCCCGGCGCATCACCGCGCCACCCGGCTCCGACGGCGCCTCGCTCTCACCACCCGGCATCGCCTGCCAGGCGTTTTCGTCCAGCCAGCCCCGTGCGGCCAGCCACTCGGCCAGCCCCGCCGGGGAGACGGCGCCCTCCAGCGCCGCCCCCGTCTCGTCCACCAGCACCGGAATGCGCTCGCCGAAGCGCGCCAGCAGCGCCTCGTCGTCGCCGATCTCGACCCGCGTCAGGCAATACTCGACGCCGGCCAGGCGCGAAAGCCCGGCCTCCAGCGTCTCGCAAAGGTGGCAGCCGAGCGTGGTGTAGAGCGTCAGCTGGATCATGCCTCGGCGGCACCCTCCTTGTGGCGAATCAGGAAGACGTGATGCAGGTCCGGGCGACGATTGAAGTCCGGGTCGAACGTCTTCGCCGAGATGTCCTCCACCGCGTAGGCCTCGCCCAGCTCGGTGTCGAGCTTGAAGCGGCGCTGGTTGTTGGAGAACACCAGGGTGCCACCGGGCGCCAGTCGCGCCATGGCCAGGCGCACCAGCCGGCCGTGGTCGCGCTGCACGTCCAGGGTGTCGGCCATCTTCTTCGAGTTCGAGAAGGTCGGCGGGTCCATGAAGATCAGGTCGAAGTGGACACCGGCGGTCTCGAGCCACTGGAAGCAGTCGTCGCGCACTACGCGGTGACGCGAGGGATCGAGCCGGTTCAGGGCGAAGTTGTCCCGGGCCCAGTCGAGGTAGGTGTTCGACAGGTCCACGCTGACGCTGTCCGAGGCGCCGCCGAGGGCGGCCTGCACGGTGGCCGTGGCGGTATAGCAGAACAGGTTCAGGAAGCGCTTGCCCTGGGCCATCTCGCCGAGCATGCGCCGCACCGGACGGTGATCGAGGAACAGCCCGGTGTCGAGGTAGTCGCGCAGGTTCACCCACACCCGGGCCGCCCCTTCCCGGACCTCGAAGCGCTCGCCGCTGGCGGCCTGCTTCTGGTACTGGGCGCGGCCACTCTGGCGCTCGCGGCGCTTGACCACCACCCGGCTGGCATCGACCTCCAGCTCTTCCGGAATCACCGCCAGCGCCTCGAACAGCCGCTTCTGGGCCTGGCCGGCATCGATCGACTTCGGCGGCGCGTACTCCTGCACGTGCACATGATCGCCGTAGACGTCGATGGCCAGGGCGTATTCCGGCATGTCGGCGTCATACAGCCGGTAGCAGGTCTCGCCGGAGCGCTTGAGCCACTTCTTCAGCCGCTTGCGGTTCTTGGTCAGGCGATTGGCGAACATCTGCGCGCCCTCGGAGCGCGGCGGCGGAGCGGACGCTGCGGGCTCGCCGTTGCCAGCGTCATGGGCGCCCTCCGGCACGTCCATCAGCAGCAGCTTGGCGTCCAGCGGGCCGTTCTTCAGCGAATACTGCTTGTGGGCGCGCAGCCCGGTGCGATGGCCGAGGTCCGGATTGCCGGTGAACAGCGCCAGGCGCCAGCCCGGAAAGGCCTGGCGCGCCCGCTCGCCGAGATCGGCGTAGAGGCCGACCAACTCGGGCAGCTCGCCGAGACGCTCGCCGTAGGGCGGGTTGGTGATCACGAGGCCCTTCGCCTCCGGGTCGAGATCCTCGGGGCGCTTGAGCTCGGTGAGGCTCGCGCCCTTCAGGGTGATCAGCGCCGGAATGCCGGCGCGCATGGCGTTGGCCTTGGCCGACGACAGCGCCGGCGGGCTCTGGTCGAAGCCGTGGATCCGGCAGCGGCAGCGCTTGCGGCCGATGCTGGCCCGGGCCTCGGCCTCGCGCTTGATCTCCTGCCAGCGGGCCTTGTCGTGGCCGGCCCAGCCCTGGAAGCCGAAGCGCTCGCGGTTGAGGTTGGGCGCCATGTCGGCGGCCATCATCGCCGCCTCGATCAGCAGGGTGCCGGCGCCGCACAGCGGGTCGACCAGCGGCTGGCCCTCGCGGGCCCGCTCGGGCCAGCCGGCGCGGATCAGCAGCGCGGCGGCCAGGTTCTCCTTGAGCGGCGCGTGGCCCACGTCGCGGCGATAGCCGCGGCGATGCAGGCTGTCGCCGGCGAAGTCGATGCCCAGGGTCAGCCGGCCGCGATGCAGGTGGGCGTAGAGGCGCAGGTCCGGCTGGCGGGTATCGACGTTCGGCCGCGGCTGGCCGTCGGCCTGCAGGCGATCGACCACGCCGTCCTTGACGGTCTGGGCGCCGAAGCGGGTGTGGCGAATCTCGGTGGAGCGGCCGTGGAAGTCCACCGCCAGGGTCGCGCCCCGCGGCAGGTGCTCGCCCCAGGCCACGGCGGCCGTGGCCGCGCGCAGCTGGTCGGGGGTCTCGATGCCCTCCTCGCGCACCAGGCACAGCACCACCCGGTTGGCCAGCCGCGACCACAGGCAGGCCCGATAGGCCGTCTCGAGATCGGCCTGGAAGTGCACCCCGGCCAGGGTCGTCTTGCCGGGCGTGGCGCCCAGCGCGGCCAGCTCGTCGGACACCAGCAGTTCCAGCCCCTTGGGACAGGTGGCGAGGAAGGCCAGAGAGTCGGTAGCTCGTCGTTCGGTCATGAGAAATCCATCGGGTGGCTTCAGGCCCGCCACGTCCGCGTGACGCCTGAATGTACGCTTTGTTACAAATCACCTGTCGACGGCATCGACCAGGTTGCGCTATGAATAAAGTGGTAGCTACCAGACAACGCATGCGTTCCTGTCATGAGGGCAAGGACCTGTCGACACAGTACGCGCTGTGCCGTATCGACACCCTCAAGTCACGGTCGTGACGCCCAGAGCGTCGCTGCCATCGGTGCCTTTAGCAAGAGGTAGACCAATGAAACGACAGAAACGTGATCGCTTCCAGCGTGCCTTTGTTCACGGGTACAAGGCGGGTGTCTCAGGTCGTTCCCGCGATGATTGTCCGAACCAGGACATCAACCTAAGAGAGTACTGGATGAGCGGTTGGCGTGAAGGTCGTGGAGACCAATGGTCCGGAATGACAGGGGTCTCCGGTATTCACAAGAACCCCATGGTGATCTGACCCCGATCAGGCAGATCGTCCCTTCGTTCCCCAGACGAACCCAACCTCCCAAGCCCGCGCCCAGCGCGGGCTTTTTAATGCGTCGCCCGCCTCAGCGACGACGGTCGCGCAGCGCCCGGGCGCATTCCCCGACCAGCGCCGGCCCGCGGTAGATGAAGCCGGAATAGAGCTGGACCAGGTCCGCCCCGGCCTCGCTCTTGGCCGCCGCCGCCTCGCCGCTGTCGATGCCGCCCACGCCGATGATCGGCAGGGTCGGCAGATGACGGCGCAGCTCGCGAATCACGGTGTTGGAGGCCTCGAACACCGGCCGGCCCGACAGCCCGCCCTGCTCGTCGCCGTGGGTCAGCCCGACCACCGCCTCTCGCGCGATGGTGGTATTGGTGGCGATCACCGCGTCGATGCGATTGGCCTCGAGGCTGCGCGCCACCAGGGCGACCTCCTCGGCGTCCATGTCCGGCGCGATCTTGACCGCCAGCGGCACGCGACGCCCGCTGTCGCGATCGAGCCGGTCCCCCGCCTCGCGCAGCGTGCCCAGCAGCTCGTCCAGATGCTCGCCGAACTGGAGGTTGCGAAGCCCGGGGGTGTTGGGCGAGGAGATGTTCACGGTGATGTAGTGGGCGTGGGCATGCACCTTCTCCAGGCAGTGGAGATAGTCGTCTACCGCCTGCTCCACCGGCGTGGTCAGGTTCTTGCCGATGTTGATGCCGATCACGCCCCGGTAACGGCTGGCCTTCACCCTGGCGATCAGGTGGTCGACGCCGGCGTTGTTGAAGCCCATGCGGTTGATGATGGCGCCGGCCCCGGGCAGGCGGAACAGCCGCGGCTTCGGGTTGCCGTCCTGGGGCTTGGGCGTCACGGTGCCGACCTCGACGAAGCCGAAGCCGAGCGCGCCCAGGGCGTCCAGATGGTCGGCGTTCTTGTCGAGCCCGGCGGCCAGTCCCACCCGGTTGGGGAAACGCAGCCCCATCAGCTCCACCGGATCGTCGACGCGCTCGCCCATGGCCTTCGCCAGGCCGAGGCGGTCCGCCAGATCCAGCCCCGACAGCGCCAGGCCATGGGCCTTCTCGGCATCGAGACGGAACAGCAGCGAACGGGCGAGGGAATACATGGCGGCTCCTGAGACGGCGGCGGAAAATCGGGCGCGAGTATAGCGCAGCCGACCCGCCACGACGAACGCCAATGCCAACGACCGGCCGGCACTTCTTGTATGATGGACCGACCGGACATCGGAATGTCCGACACGGAACAGACCGCGGGCGACGCCGCCCCGCCAGGGAGACGCCATGACCGAAACGACCGAGACGCTGGAACACCGCCTGTCGCGCATACACCTGGCGCTGGAGAAGGAACACCTGGAGTGGGTCGACGACGTGATCGCCGACCTGGAACCCGCCGAGGTCGCGCTGCTGCTGGAGTCGCTGCCGCTCGACGCGCGCATCCGGCTGTGGGAGCGCGTGCCTCAGGAGGTCGACGGCGAGGTGCTGCTGCACGTCCACGACGAGGCGCGCAGCACCCTGATCGACGACATGGACCACGCCGAGATCGTGGCCGCCACCGCCGGGCTCGACACCGCCGACCTGGCCGAGCTGTTCGAGGACCTGCCGCAGCAGGTCGCCGAGGACATGCTGCGCTCCATGGACGAGCTGCAGCGCGCCCGCCTGCAGGAGACCCTGGCCTTCGAGGAGGACTCCGCCGGCCGCCTGATGCGCACCGACACCATCGCCGTGCGCGCCGACGTCAGCCTGGAGACCGTGCAGCGCTTCCTGCGCTGGAAGCAGGAGGTGCCCGACAACACCGACAGCCTGATGGTGGTGGACCGCAACGGCCTGTTCATGGGCGTGCTGCCGCTGGCCCGGCTGGTGGCCAGCGATCAGGAACAGGCCGTGGCCGACCTGATGGACAGCGACGTGGACAGCATCCAGGTGACCATGAAGTCCCTCGACGTGGCCACCCTGTTCCAGACCCACGACCTGGTCTCGGCGCCGGTGGTGGATAGCCGCGGCCTGCTGCTCGGCCGCATCGTGATCGATGACATCGTCGACGTGATCCGCGAGCAGTCCGAGCAGGCGCTGATGAACATGGCCGGCCTCGACGAGGAGGAAGACCTGTTCGCCCCGGTGCTGCCCAGCGCCAAGCGCCGCGCCGTATGGCTCGGCATCAACCTGCTGACCGCCTTCCTGGCCGCCTGGGTGATCGGCCGCTTCGAGGCGGCCCTGGATCAGCTGGTGGCGCTGGCCGTGCTGATGCCGATCGTCGCCAGCATGGGCGGCATCGCCGGCAGTCAGACCCTGACCCTGGCGATCCGCGGCCTGGCCCTGGGCCAGATCAGTCGCACCAACAGCAACTGGCTGCTGCGCAAGGAAGTCGGCATCGCGGTGCTCAATGGCCTGCTGTGGGCGCTGGTGGTGGCGGTGCTGGCGGTCATCTGGTTCGGCAGCATCGGCATCGGCGCCATCATCGCCGCCGCCCTGGTGATCAACATGCTCGTCGCCGGCGTCGCCGGCATCGTCATCCCGCTGCTGCTCAAGCGCCTCGGCATCGACCCGGCGCTGTCCGGGTCGGTGGTGCTGACCACGGTCACCGACGTGGTCGGCTTCATGTCCTTCCTGGGCCTGGCCACCCTGTTCCTGCTCTAGCCGCTCGTCGAGAAGGCGCGTCGCGTTTCGCCCGCGGCGCGCCCGTTCAGACCGTCGTCGATGTGCGACGCCTGGCGTCGCCGCCACGACACTCTTGCACCCTGCCTTCAGCTCGTTAGCATGAAAGTGGTCGGGTCGCCGCAGGCGGCCATCGTCGATGCGGGGAAAGGCTTCCCCCCCAGGTGCGACGGAGATAAGGAGAGACCCATGTTGACCAAGACACAGTTGACCAAGACAGCGCTCACCAAGACACGCCCCCTGATGATCGCGGCCGGCGCCATCGCCGTGATGGGCATCGCCGGCTGCGCCAGCGACAGCGCCTCCATGGAGATGAAGAGCACCGACTACGTGGTGACCGGCCTCGGCGACGATCGCCAGGAAGCCCTGGAAGAGGCCAAGGAGCGCGCCCTGGAGGTCTGCGAGGCTCGCGACCGGGACGAGTTCATCATCCAGGACCAGCAGGTGCTGGGGCCCGACGCCAGCGACGAGAAGCGCGACAAGGCCGAGGCCATGGTGGAAGGCGGCACCGTCAACGAGGACACCAACCTGGCGGCCCTGAACGATGACGGCGAGGACTACAAGGCCATCTGGAGCATCAGCTGCCGCTGATCGCTGGCAAGCCGGAAAAGTCAGGCATGAGAAAGGGCGCCCCGCGGGGCGCCCTTTTTCGTGTCGGCACGAGTCAGCGGCGTGCGTGCCGACCCGTCATCGGGCCGGCACGCTGCCCGGCTAGGCCTCGCTGTTGCTCTCGGCCAGGTCCACCAGCTCGCGCACGGCCACGGCGAACAGCGGGAAGCCACCCTGGCTGCCGCCGCCGACCTCCTCGAGCAGGCGTCCCCAGCGCTGGTGCATGCTCTCGTGGAGCGACAGCCAGCGCTCGACGCGCTCGGCGCTGTCGCGCGGCCCCCCTTCCATGCTCAGCACGCTCGAGGTCAGCGCCAGCTGCTGACGCTCGATGTCGTCGCGGAAGGTCTCGCGGGCCTTCACCTGCCAGCCGTCGCGCACCTCGAGCCGCGTGACCTGCTGCAGCAGCCAGGGCAGCTCGAGGCGGGCGCCCACCTCGTAGAACACCTCGGCGACGCGCTGCGGCTTGTCGTCGTTCTGGCGCGCGGCATGGATGATGCCCAGCGCCGCATAGAGGCTGTTGGCCGCGGCCATCGTGGCGGCCAGGGCCTCGGGCACGCCGGCCTCGACCAGCTCCTGGCGCCGCGCGTCCCACTGGGCCTTCTCCTCGCCGCGCAGGCGCTTGCCGATGCCCTCCTGCAGCTGGGCCAGGCGCGGGCCGAAGTACTCGATGGCATCGCGGGTGCTCATGCTGGTGCGATGGCGCAGGAACCAGCGGGTGGAACGGCGCAGCATGCGCATCAGGTCGAGCATCATCGCGTACTGGACGTCGCTGGCCACCTTGTTGTCCAGCGCCTCGACCTGCTCCCACAGCTTGGGCAGCTGGAAGCTGTCGCGGGCGATCACGTAGGCCCGGGCGATATCGGCGCGACCGGCACCGGTGGAGTCCATCAGCCGACGCATGAAGACGATGCCCATGTGGTCGATGATGTCGTTGGCCAGCTGGGTGGCGACGATCTCGCGCTTCAGGCGGTGATCGTACATCTCGTCGCGATAGCGCTCGGCCAGCATGGTCGGGAAGGCGCGTTCGACGAAGCGGATGATGGTCGGATCATCCGGCACGTCGGAGGCGATCAGGTCGCCCTTGAGCACGCTCTTGGCGTAGGAGATCAGCACCGACAGCTCGGGCGGCGTCATGCCCTGCTCCTGCTGGGCACGCTCCTGGAGCTCCTCGTCGCTGGGCAGGAACTCCAGCTCGCGATCGATCTGGCCGGCGGCCTCCAGCTCGCTGATGAAGCGGCGGAAGGGGCCGATGCCCTCGCGGGTCAGTCGCTCGGCCAGGTCGAGGGCCTGGGTCTGGCGATAGTTGTCGAGCAGCACCAGTTCGCTGACCTGGTCGGTCATGTCGGCGAGCAGCTGGTTGCGCTGCTTCTCGGTCATGTCGCCGCGGGACACCACCTCGTCGATGAGGATCTTGATGTTGACCTCATGGTCGGAGCAGTTGACGCCGCCGGCGTTGTCGATGAAGTCGGTGTAGACCCGCACGCCCCGGGCCGCGGCCTCCATGCGCCCACGCTGGGTGAGGCCGAGGTTGCCGCCCTCGCCGACCACCCGGCAGTTGAGCTCGCAGCCGTCGACGCGCAGGGCATCGTTGGCCTTGTCGCCGACCTGGGCATGGGTCTCGGCGCTGCCCTTGACGTAGGTGCCGATGCCACCGTTCCAGATCAGGTCGACCCGGGAGACCAGCATGGCGCGGATCAGCTCGTTGGGCGACAGCTTGTCCTCGCGGATGCCGAAGGCCTCTTTCATCTGCGGCGTGATGGCGATCGACTTGGCGCTGCGCTTGAACACGCCGCCGCCCTCGGAGATCAGCGACGCGTCGTAGTCCTCCCAGCTCGAGCGCGGCTGATCGAACAGGCGCTGGCGCTCGGCGAAACTGGCCGCGGCATCCGGGGTCGGGTCGACGAAGATGTGCAGGTGGTTGAAGGCGCCCTTGAGCTGGATCTTGTCGGACAGCAGCATGCCGTTGCCGAACACGTCGCCGGCCATGTCGCCGACGCCGACCACGCTGAACTCGTCCTCCTGGGTGTTGATGCCCAGCCCACGGAAGTGGCGCTTGACCGACTCCCAGGCGCCCTTGGCGGTGATGCCCATCTTCTTGTGGTCGTAGCCGTGGGCGCCGCCGGAGGCGAAGGCATCGCCCAGCCAGTGGCCGTACTCGACGGAGATCTCGTTGGCGATGTCGGAGAAGGTCGCCGTGCCCTTGTCGGCGGCCACCACCAGATAGGCGTCGTCGTCATCGTGGCGCACCACGCGCTCGGGCGGCACCACCTCGCCGCCCACCAGGTTGTCGGTGACGTCGAGCAGCGCCCGGATGAAGGTCTGGTAGCAGGCGATGCCTTCCTTCTGCACGGTCTCGCGGTCCGCGCCTTCCGGCATGCGCTTGCAGACGAAGCCGCCCTTGGCGCCGACCGGCACGATCACCGCGTTCTTGACCTGCTGCGCCTTGACCAGCCCCAACACCTCGGTGCGGAAGTCCTCGCGACGATCGGACCAGCGCAGCCCGCCGCGGGCCACCTTGCCGCCGCGCAGGTGCACGCCCTCGACCCGGGGCGAGCAGACGAAGATCTCGAAGGCCGGACGCGGCTTGGGCATGCCGGTGA
This sequence comes from Halomonas smyrnensis AAD6, assembly GCF_000265245.1. Lineage (GTDB taxonomy): Bacteria > Pseudomonadota > Gammaproteobacteria > Pseudomonadales > Halomonadaceae > Halomonas > Halomonas smyrnensis. The sequence goes on along the minus strand of NZ_AJKS02000013.1, from coordinate 47,939 downwards.
CCTTCGACGGCTCGAGCTTCAGGGCGATGTAGTCCTTGACGCCGCCATCCTCGGTGCGCTGGTAGTAGTTGGTGCGCAGGGTCGCCTGGATCAGCTCCATGTAGCGACGCAGCATGCGGTCGTCGTTGAGGCTCGGCACCTCGTCGAGCATGGCGCGGATGCGCGCCTCGCACTCGGCGATGTCGTCGCCCTCGGGGCGATCGGCGGGGTCGAAGCGCAGCTCGAACAGGGTCACCAGCTCGCGGGTGATCTCGGGATGATTCACCAGGGTGGTGGCGATGTAGTTCTGCGACATGCCGAAGCGAATCTGCTTCAGGTAGCGCGCGTAGGCGCGCAGCATCGCCACTTCCCGCCAGTCGAGGTTGGCGCCGATGATCAGCCGGTTGAAGGGATCGTTGTCGGCCTGGCCGGTCCAGATGCGCTGGAAGGCCTCGATGAAGGGCTCGCGCATCTCCTGGAGGTTCACCTCCACGCTGGTGTGGTGCTCCAGAGTGAAGTCGTGGATCCAGTAGTCGCGGTCCGTGGCGCTGACCTCGTAGGGGCGCTCGCCGAGCACCCGCAGGCCCAGGTTCTCCATCATCGGCAGCACGTCGGACAGCGGGATCGAGGCGTCGGGATGGAACAGCTTGAGGTTGACGCCGCTGCCCTCCTCCTCGATCAGCCGGTACAGCGACAGCGCCAGCGGCGCGCCGTCGTCGAGCTCGCCGAGGTGCTGCAGGTCGTAGACCGCGGTGCGGGCGCTGAAGTCGTCGCGATAGCTGGCCGGGAAGGCGTCGCGGAAGCGCCCCAGCATCAGGTTGGCCTGCTCCTCGCCGAAGCCCTCGATGGCGGCATTGAGCAGGTCGTCACGCCAGTTGCGGGCCAGCTTGACCAGCTTGTCCTCGAGGCGCTTGATGTCGTAGTCCGCCGGGCCGTCGCCGTTGAAGCGCAGGATGAACTGGATGCGCGCCAGCACCGACTCGGAGAGATAGGTGTTGAAGTCGCCGAAGGTGGCGTCGAGCTCCTCGCACAGCAGCTCCTGCAGGCGCAGGCGCAGCTCGGTGGAGAACACGTCGCGCGGCACGAACACCAGGCAGGAGAAGAACTTGCCGAAGCGGTCCTCGCGGATGAACAGCCGCACCCGGCGGCGCTCGCGGATGTCGAGGATGCCCAGCGCCGTCTGCGCCAGCTCGTCGACGTCGATCTGGAACAGGTCGTCGCGGGGGTAGACCTCGAGGATCTGCAGCAGCTGCTTGCCGTTGTGGGCCTTGGGATTGAAGCCGGAGATCTGCATCACCGAGCGCAGCTTGCGGCGCAGGATCGGCACGTGGCGCGGCGAGTCGTTGTAGACGGTGGCGGTGAACAGCCCCAGAAAGCGCCGCTCGCCGACGATGTTGCCCTCGGCGTCGTAGCGATCGATGGAGATGTAGTCCGGGTAGGTCGGACGGTGGATGCGCGCGTGATGGGCGCTCTTGGCGAACGACAGCAGCTGGGGCACCAGCACGAAGCGGTCGCCCTCGACGCCCAGGTCGGTGCGGATGCGTTCGCGATAGCGCGGCTGATCGAGGCGGAACACGCCGAGCTCGCTGTCCTCGACCTTGTCCAGGCGCTGCCGGCTGCCGTCCTCGTGGACCTCGTACTCGTCGTAGCCGAAGAAGGTGAAGTTGTCCGCCAGCAGCCACTCGAGGAAGGCGATCGCCTCCTGGTGATCCTCGACCTCGACCTGCTCGGGACAGCCGGACTCGAGCTCGGTGATGGCCTCGCGCACCTTGTCGCGCATGGGGTCGAAGTCGGCCACCGCGGTGCGCACGTCGCCCAGCACCTCCTGCAGGCTGGCCTCGATCTCCTCGAGCTCGGCCGGGTCGGAGTGGCGATCCACCTCGATGGCGATCAGCGATTCTCGGGTGGCGGGAGCGCCGGGCGTGCCGGGATCGCTCACCCGGGCCAGGCGATGCTCGGCGTCGCGCTCCACCGCCAGCACGGCGTTGTGGATGGCGTGCACGGTCATGCCGCGGCGGTTGAGCTCCACGCGCACCGAGTCGACGAGAAACGGCATGTCCTCGTGCAGCACGGCGATGAAGGTGTGGGTGGACTGCCAGCCGTGCTCCTCGAAGTCCGGGTTGAAGACCCGCACCTTGGGCGCGCCGGGATCGAACTGCTGGATGAAGTGCCACACCGAGAGGGTCGCGCCGTAGAGATCGTCGAGGCGACGGTCAGCGAGGTCCTCCAGGGGCACCGCGGCGTAGAAGTACCGCGAAAAGGCCTCGACCGCCTCGGCCTTGCCCTGTTCCAGACGGCTCTGCAGCCGTTCCTCGAGCTGCTTGAGGAGATCCTGACGGCTCTCCTCGTGTGCGACTTGTAGCATCCATCACCTCGACTGCCAGCGGCCGCCTCATGCGGCCGGATCATTGGACCGGATCGACGGGTCCCGGCACGCCGTGACGCGCCTCGACTCGCGAGGCGCCACGGTCCTGGCCAAAGACCTGCATTGCCAACAGCTTACGCCTCTGACACGAAACACCCCAGCCACATGCCGGTTCCCTCATGTCCATGTCGGTTGCGCATCGCCCTTGACAATCCTTCTGGCAGCGAGGCGTCCCTTTCGGGCGGGCCGGGCTAGCGGCGCCGCTCCAGCAGGACGCCGCATTCGCAGTGGTGCGTCCAGGGGAACTGGTCGAAGAGCGCGAAGCGCACCACCTCATGGGTGCGGGTCAGGGTCTCCAGGTTGTCGGCGAGCGTATCCGGGTTGCAAGAAATATAGACGATACGCTCGTAGTCACTGAGTTGGCGACAGCTGTCCTCGTCGAGCCCGGCCCGCGGCGGGTCAACCAGCACGGTGGAGAAGTCGTAGTCGTCGAGGCCGAACTCGGCGACCCGACGGCCGCCCTTCTCGCCGCGCAGCGCCTGGGAGAATTCCTCGGCGGACATGCGACCCACGACGGCGTTGTCGACGCCGTTGGCGGCCAGGTTCTCGCGGGCGCTGGCGACCGAGGTGCGCGAGATCTCGGTGGCCAGCACGCAGCGGAAGTTCTCGGCCAGGGCGATGGTGAAGTTGCCGTTGCCGCAGTACAGCTCCACCAGGTCGCGCTCGGCGCTGCCGGCGGTGACGTCCCGGGCCCAGGACAGCATCGAGCGGCAGATCTCGGCGTTGGGCTGGGTGAAGCTGTTCTCGACCTGCTGGTAGACGAGCTCGCGGCCGTCGACGGCGAGCCGCTCCCAGACGTGGTCGCGGGTCAGCACCAGGCGCTGCTTGCGGGCCCGGCCGATGATCATGATGCCCAGCGCCTGCTCCAGCGCGCGGGCCTCGGCCTCCCACGCCTCGTCGAGCTGGCGGTGATAGATCAGCGTCACCAGCGCCTCGCCGGTCAGGGTGGTGAGAAATTCCACCTGGAACAGCCGATGGCGCAGGGTCGGGTTGTCGAGCAGCCGCTCGCGCAGCGCCGGCATCAGCTCGTTGATGCGCCGGCCGGCCACCGGGTAGTCGTCCAGGCGCACCACGGTCTTGTGCTTGGGGTCGTCGGGATCGACCTCGAACATCGCGTAGTAGAGATCGTCGCCCTCGTGCCAGACCCGGAATTCGCAGCGCTGGCGGTAGTGGCTCGAAGGCGACGGATACACCTCCAGCGACGGCGGGTTGAAGCGGGCGAACTGGGCGGTCAGGCGGTCGCGCTTGGCCGCGAGCTGCTCGTCATAGCGGTCGGGGTCGACAACGGGAATGGCCACGGCGGCTCCTGGAAGATGGTCGGTCGAAGGAAAGGGTCGAATACGGGCAGAAAAGACGGAAGGCGCGGCGCCCCGAGGGGGATTCGCCTCGGCCTCAGGGCAGCACGAGCGGGTGCGTCTCGACGAAGCCGAAGCCGGCGAGCCCGCGGGCCAGCGCCGGATCGGGGCCGGTGACCCAGCCCCGCTCGACGGCCGGGCGGCGCTGCGGCGCGGCGATCACCTGGCCGGTGCGCCGGGCGATGGCGTCGCCGGAGTCGACCCAGCGCACCGGATGCGGCACCGCGGCCTCGAGGCTCTCGCGCAGCAGCGGGAAGTGGGTGCAGCCGAGCACCAGGGTATCGAGATCCGGCAGCTCGGAAAGCGGCGCCAGCACCCGGCGCAGCACCTCGGGGTCCGGCGACTCGCCGGCCACCAGACGCTCGGCCTGGCCCACCAGCGGATCGGCGGCCAGGCGCGTCACCCGGCAATCGCCGGCGAAGGCCTCTATCAGCCGCGCGGTGTAGGGCCGCGCCACGGTGGCGCTGGTGGCGAGCAGGCCGATATGGCGGCTCTCGCTGGCCCCGGCGGCGGGCTTGATCGCCGGCACGGTGCCCACCACCGGCACCGACAGCCGCTCGCGCAGGGCGTCGAGGGCCAGGGTGCTGGCGGTGTTGCAGGCGACCACCAGCCCGCAGGCGCCGCTGGCGGCCACCGCCGCCTCGCACACGGCGAGGATGCGCCCCACCAGCCAGTCGTCCTCGCGCACGCCGTAGGGCAGCATGGCGTTGTCGCAGGCGTAGGCCAGGGCGACCTCCGGCAGGCGGCGGTGCAGCGCCTCGACCACCGAGAGCCCGCCGACGCCGGAATCGAACACCAGCACCGGCCCCGTCATCGGCACGCCACCACGCGTTCGCCCCCCGGGCGGATCGGCACGGGGGGCGAAGTGACACTGTGGAGGATCGAGGCGAACATTGGCATCGCAGGCCTTCCGTCAGACGATGCGGCGCATTCTACCTCAGTGGCGCCGGGACTCGAAGCCATCGCCCGGCGGCGGCGGCGGCGAGGATCAGGTCACGGGCTCCGGCGCATCGCGCAGCTCGGCGTAGAGCTCGGGATAGGCTTCCTGCAGGCGCTCGAGCTGTGCCGTGGCGCCATCGGGCAGCGCCTCGGCCAGCCGTTCGAGGTCGCCCTCGGCGAAGTGCTCGCGGATCAGCGGGAAGAGCAGCTCGCGCTCGTCGCGCAGATAGGCCCGGTGCGCGTCGAGATAGGCCTTGAGGTCGTCGGCGAAGCGATCCATGGGCATGACGGCATCCATGAGGATCATGTCGAGGTCGCCGGAGAGCCGCTTGAGCTGGGCCTTGAGGGCGCGATAGTCCTGGGCCAGCCGCTCGGTCACCTCCTCGGTCTGCGGGGCCAGCTCCTTCAGGCGCTCGGAGCAGACGCTCTCCAGCGGCTGACTGAAGCCGTCCTGATAATCAAGAATATAATCCACGACTTCCCGCACCAGCTGGAAATTGGGGCGTTCGCCCTCGGCCAGGGTCTTCTGCTTGAGCTGTAGAACGTGCAACATGCGGGCCATGTTGGCATGATCCTGGCGCAGTTGGTTCAGCATGGGCATTGCGGCAGCCTCCTCAATATCGGTCATGGACGGAAGGCACGGGTGTTAGACGCGCCTTCGCCCTCCGGGTTCCTGGCCAATGGCACCGGCCGTCAGGGTTCGCCCACCTCGTTCGGGATCTGGCGATGCCGGGAGCGAATGCCCGACATCGCGTATCCAACATAGCAGCCGTCAGCGAAGGAGTCAGAAATGGACCTGTTCCAGCAGGCCAGCAGCGAGGAGAGCGCCCCCCTGGCCTGGCGCATGCGCCCCCGCCGGCTGGCCGATTACGTGGGTCAGCCGGCGCTGGTCGGCCCCGGCAAGCCGCTGCGCCGCATGGCCGAGGGCGGCCCGGTGCGCTCGATGATCCTGTGGGGCCCGCCGGGCACCGGCAAGACCACCCTGGCCGAGATCCTCGCCGAGGAGTCCGGCGCCCACCTCGAGCGCCTCTCGGCGGTGATGGCCGGGGTCAAGGACATCCGCGCGGCGGTGGACCGCGCCCGCGCCGCCCAGGGCCAGGACCGCCCCACCCTGCTGTTCCTCGACGAGATCCACCGGCTCAACAAGAGCCAGCAGGACGCCCTGCTGCCCCATGTCGAGTCCGGCCTGCTGACGCTGATCGGCGCCACCACCGAGAACCCCTCGTTCGAGGTCAACTCGGCGCTGCTGTCCCGGGCCCGGGTGCACGTGCTCAAGTCGCTCACCGACGACGACGTGACCGAGGTGCTCAGGCGCGCGCTCGCCGACGCCGACCGCGGACTGGGCGCCCGCCACATCGCCGTGGACGACGAGGTGCTCGCGCTGCTGGCCCGGGCCGCCGCCGGCGACGCCCGCCGCGCCCTGGGCCTGCTGGAGACCGCCTGCGACTTCACCATAGCGGAAGGCAACGGCGAGCGCCTGCCCCGCGAGGCGCTGGAGGACGTGATCGGCCACCAGGCCAGCGCCTTCGACAAGCAGGGCGACCATTTCTACGACCTGCTCTCGGCGATCCACAAGTCGGTCCGCTCCTCGCGGCCGGACGCCGCCCTGCTCTACATCGCCCGCTTCATGCAGGGCGGCGGCGACCCGCTGGACGTGATCCGCCGGCTGACCGCCATCGCCTCCGAGGACGTCGGCAACGCCGACCCCAAGGCGCTGCCGCTGACCATGGCGGCCTGGGACGCCTACCTGCGGCTCGGCGACCACGAGGGCCAGCGCGCCATCGCCCACGCCGCCGTGCACCTGGCGGTGGCGCCCAAGAGCAACGCCGTCGACCAGGCCTGGCATCGCGCCAAGGCGTTCGCCGCCGCCCAGCCGCGCCTCGAGGTGCCCACCTACCTGCGTAACGCCCCCACCAAGCTGATGGAATCGCTGGGCCACGGCGACGGCTACCGCTGGGCCCATGCCGAACCCAACAGCTACCCCGCCGGCAGTGCCCATAATTGCTGGCCGGACGACGTGCCCCTCGAGCGCTTCTACGAGCCGACCGCCAACGGCCAGGAGAAGCGCTACGCCCAGATGCTGGAGTGGCGCGCCGAGCTCGACGCCCAGGCCGATCGCGGGGAATAGCGACAAGCGGCACATCCCCGGCGTGACACCGCCCGAAGCAAAAGAAAACCCGAAGGCCAGGGCCTTCGGGTTTTCTTGTAGCTCGGCGCTTGTAGCTCGGCGCTTGTAGCTCGGCGCTTGTAGCTCGGCGCTTGTAGCTCGGCGCTTGTAGCTCGGCGCTTGTAGCTCGGCGCTTGTAGCTCGGCGCTTGTAGCTCGGCGCTTGTAGCTCGGCGCTTGTAGCTCGGCGCTTGTAGCTCGGCGCTTACCGCGATTCGCGGATCACGTCGGTGCCTTCCGGCAGATCCATGTCGAAGCGCGAGTCCTCCACCGACACGTTCTGCTCGACGTCGTCGAACTCGATGGCGGTGCGCTGGCCGGTGCTGTCGGTCATCTGCAGGAAGCCGAGCCGTTCGCCGTAGAAGGTCAGCTTGAGCTCCTCGAACAGGGTGTCGGGACTCTTCGGCACCAGCTCGAAGGTCTCGGCGGTGCCCTGCTGGCTGCTGGAGACCTCGTAGCTGTCGGTCAGCTGGTCGGCGCTGCCGGACAGCAGCAGCGCCGGGGTGTGGGTCACCCGGTCGTCCAGCGGCTGGACGGTGGCCTGCTGGAGGTCGGGGTCGTAGAGCGTGACCTCGTCGCCGTCGGAGACCACGACCTGCTCATAGGGCGCGTTCACCTCCCAGCGGAAGCGGCCCGGGCGCGACAGCCACATGCGGCCGCTGGCCTCCTGCAGGCGCTGGCCGGAGCCGTCGAGGATCTGCTGCTCAAAGTCGGCGACGTAGGTATCCAGCGGCTCGAGCATGCGCGCCAGCCGCTCGGCGCCTTCGTTGGCCATGGCGGTCAGCGGGGTCAGGGCCACCAGGGCCAGCGCGGCGAAGGATCGTTTCATGGTCATCTCCTGTTTCCCTGAGGGTCTAGGGCATCCTGCCCGATAAGACTGCACAAGCCGCGGCGGGTTGCCTCCCCGCCGCGGCTTGCATGGTGGTTGCACGATCGGCGGGCTCAGTCGCCCGCCGGGGGCGGCGCCAGCACCTCGCGGGCGCCGTTGGTACCCATGGTCGAGACCACGCCGGCCGTCTCCATCGTCTCGACCAGGCGCGCCGCCCGGTTGTAGCCGATCTTGAAGCGCCGCTGGACCGCCGAGATGGAGGCCCTACGGCTCTCGGTGACGAAGGCCACCGCCTCGTCGTAGAGGGCATCCTGCTCGGCGTCGTCGTCGCCGCCACCGCCGCCCTCGGCTTCGAGGCCGGCCAGGGCGTCGGCGGACACGCCGCCGGAGAGGATCTCGTCGATGTACTCCGGCTCGCCGCGACGCTTCCAGTCCTCGACCACCCGATGCACCTCGTCGTCGTCGACGAAGGCACCGTGCACGCGGGTCGGCATGCCGGACCCGGCGGGCAGGTAGAGCATGTCGCCGTGGCCCAGCAGGTTCTCGGCGCCGCCCTGGTCGAGGATGGTGCGCGAGTCGACCCGGGAGGAGACCTGGAACGCCATGCGGGTGGGGATGTTGGCCTTGATCAGGCCGGTCACCACGTCCACCGAGGGCCGCTGGGTGGCGAGGATCAGGTGGATGCCGGCGGCACGGGCCTTCTGGGCCAGGCGCGCGATTAGCTCCTCGACCTTCTTGCCGACGATCATGAACATGTCGGCGAACTCGTCGATCACCACCACGATGTAGGGCAGCTTCTCGAGCACCGGCGGCGCCTGGTGCATCTCCCACGGCTGCGGTTCCCACAGCGGATCGGCGACCTGGGCCCCGGCGCGCTCGGCCTCGTCGAGCTTGGCGTTGAAGCCGGCGATGTTGCGCACCCCCATGGCGGCCATCAGCTTGTAGCGCCGCTCCATCTCGGCCACGCACCAGCGCAGGGCGTTGGCGGCCTCCTTCATGTCGGTGACCACCGGGGCCAGCAGGTGTGGAATGCCGTCGTAGACCGACAGCTCCAGCATCTTCGGGTCCACCATGATCATGCGGACCTCTTCCGGCTTGGCCTTGAGCAGCATGGAGATCAGCATCGCGTTGACCCCCACCGACTTGCCCGAGCCGGTGGTGCCGGCCACCAAGAGGTGCGGCATCTTGCCGAGGTTGGCGACCACGGCGCCGCCGCCGATGTCCTGGCCGAGCGCCATGGTCAGCGCCGAGGCCTCGTGCTGGTAGCGGTCGGAGTCGATCACCTCGCGCAGGCGGATCATGGCGCGGTTGGGGTTGGGGATCTCGATGCCCACCGTGGGCCGGCCCGGGATCACCTCCACCACGCGCACGCTCTTGACCATCAGCGAGCGCGCCAGGTCCTTGGCCAGGTTGCTGATCTTGGAGACCTTCACCCCGGCCGCCGGCTTGATCTCGAAGCGCGTGATCACCGGCCCCGGCCAGGTGTCGACCACCTCGGCCTTGACCCCGTACTCGCGCAGCCGCACCTCCAGCAGTTCGGCCATCTCGGCCAGCTGCTCGTCGGTGTAGTTGGGCTGATGGTCCTGGGGCGGCGTCAGCAGGCGCAGGCTCGGCAGCTCGCCCTCGGGCTCGGCGAACGCCTCCACCTCGGCGCCCTGGTTCTGCAGGTGCTCCACGGTCCACAGCGTCGGGCCGTCGGGCTCGTCGGCGGCCTGACGCGCCTGCTCGGCGGTCGCCACCTGCGCGGCGGGCGTCTCCTGCGGGTGCGGCGTCTCGGTCGACCGCGAGGCGGGCGCGGCCGGCATGGAAGACGACGTCAGCGGCGCCTCGTCATCGTCGTCCGGCAGCACCGGGTCGGGGATCACCTCCGGCACCCGGCGCGGCTCGGCCCGCTCGGGCGGCGGCGTCGATACCGGCTCGCTGCGCTCGCGCTCCGCCGGCGCGGCCGGTTCGGCCGAGGGCTCGGGAGCCGCCGGCTCGTGGGGCGCCTCGGGCGCCTGGGGCTCGGCCGGCTGATTCGGGGCGGGATCGCGCTCGGCCCGGGCCGAGTGGTCGATCTCGTCACGCGACCAGGGCGGCGCGGCGGCCTCGGACGGGGCGTCCTCGACCGGTTTCCCGGACGACGGCATCCCGGATGACGGACGCTCGGCCGTAGACGGTGCGGGCTCGCGCGGCGGCTCGGCCTCCGGCGCCGGCGCGCGGGACGGCGACAGCGCGGGCTCCCGAGACTCCGGTGCCGGCTCCTCGTTCTTCTCCTCGTTCTCGCGCGACACGAACGACTCGTGCCGCGACTCCCGAGGCTCGACCGGAGCGCTCTCCCGCGGCGCGAAGGCCTGGGGCGACGGCGCGACGGTCTCCCGGGCAGGCTCGGCGGGCGAACGCGCCGCTTCGGGCGACTCGCGACGCGGCGCCGGTTCCTCGGCCTTGGGATCGGGGGCGGACTCGACCGCACGAGACGGCGTCGGCGCTGCCGGCGCCTCCGGCTCGGTGGCGCGCAGCGGCATGGCGGCGACGGGCTCGCTGGCCTGGCGCGGCTCGCGGCGTTCGGCGGACAGCGAGAGGCTCGGCTCCTGGGCGGTATAGGCCGCCTCCGGGCGCTTCGCCGAGGGCGTGCGCTCGGGCACCTCCCAGGGAATCTCGGTATTGCCGTCGTCGCCGAAGCCGGGCTCGCGGCGTCCGCTCTCGGCGGCCAGCGCCGGGGCCGGCTCGCGACGCGCCGGCAGCCAGCGGCGCCACCAGGGCGCGCGTTCGGGGATTGCCTCGTCGTCGTGCCCGGGCCGGGCCGAGTCGTCGGCGCTCTTGCCGTCCGGCGAGGCGTCCTTGGCCGGCGCGGGTTCGGCGTCGTTCGCGTCGTCCCGGTTGAAGGCGAAACGCTCGCTGATGCCGGCCCACAGCGAAGTGGCACGCCGGCCCAGCTCGTCCATGATGGTCAGCCAGGACCAGCCACTGAACAGCGGCACGCCGCACAGGATTGCCACCAGCGACAGCAGCGCGGTGCCGCCGGCGCCGACCAGCGGCAGCAGCGCACCGACCAGCCCCTCGCCGAGGATGCCGCCGGCCCCGTAAGGCAGCAGGCTCTCGGGATCGTAGAAGTGCAGCGCACCCAGCGTGGTCGAGCCGAGCAGCAGCAGCATCAGGCCGCCGCAGCGCACGGCGAGCGCCGTGGCGTCCCACTCCAGGCGCACCTGCCCGGCGCGGATCAGCCACCAGGCGGCGAAGCCGAGCATCGCCGGCCACCACAGGGCACTCCCGCCGAACAGCGAATAGAGCACGTCGGCCAGCCAGGCGCCGATCTGGCCCATCCAGTTGGCCACGTCGGTCTCGGGGCCGCTGCGCGACCAGCCGGGGTCGTCGGGACGAAAGCTGTACAGCGCCAGCAGCAGGAACACGCAGCTCGCCAGCAGCAGGATCACCACGCCCTCGCGCACCGATCCCTGCAACCGCAGTCCGAAGCGTCTGGCCGTTTCCCTGGCAGTCGCCGCGCGTTCGCGCGGCGACGTGGTTGTCTTCTTGGCACTCAAGCTGCCAACCCCCTTGCGCCGAGATGGCGTCTTCCAAATCCAAGGCCATCAATCATACCGAGCCAGCCGCGCCCGTCACAGGGGGCAGACGACGACTTGAGCCCCGCCATCGCGCCGGTCACACTTGGGCTTCCACGCCCCGAGGATGTCCGCCCCATGCTGCCCTGGCTCCCCGAGCTTCCCGTTCGCTTTCCGCCGGTCGAGTCCGCCCTCGACGACCCCGGCGGCCTGCTGGCCGCCGGCGGCGATCTGAGCCCGGCCTGGCTGCTCAGCGCCTATCGTCACGGCATCTTCCCCTGGTACAGCGAGGGCCAGCCGCTGCTGTGGTGGAGCCCGGACCCGCGCATGGTGCTGTTTCCCGAAGAGGTCCGGGTGCGGCGCAGTCTGGCCAAGCGGCTGCGCAACGGCGGCTTCACGGTCACCGGCGACCGCGACTTCGAGGCCGTGATCACCGCCTGCGCGGCGCCGCGTGACGACGAACCCGGCACCTGGATCACGCCCGAGATGGCCCGGGCCTACGGCCGGCTGCATGCGCTGGGCGCGGCGCACTCGGTGGAGGTGTGGCAGGGCGAGACGCTGGTCGGCGGCCTCTACGGCATCGCCCTGGGGCCGGTGTTCTTCGGCGAATCGATGTTCTCGCGAGTGCCCGACGCCTCCAAGGTGGCACTGGCGTGCCTGGCCCGCACCATGGCGGCCGAGGGCGGCCGGCTGATCGACTGCCAGATGCACACCGCGCATCTGGCGAGCCTGGGCGCCCGGGACATCGCCCGGGCGGCGTTCATCGGCTATCTTGATGAGTGGCTGGACGATGCGATGCCGGCGCCACGCAGCGACGCCAGGCTCGCCTTTCCGCCGCCGGCATGGTCGTTCGAACGCCTCGACGCCGCGAGACAGATGCCCCCGGGAGCCACAGGAGGCGGCCGCCTTGAGCAGTAACACGCCCCAACAGCCGATTCGCGACCTGCGGTTCTTCCTGACCGTGCCGCACGCCTGCAGCTATCTGGAGGGACGCGAGGCCACCACCCTGTTCCTGGACCCCCAGGAATCGCCGGGCAGCGGCGTCTACGACTCCCTGGCGCCGCTCGGCTTCCGGCGCAGCGGGCGCCACCTGTACCGCCCCCACTGCGAGGGCTGCAACGCCTGCGTCTCGGTGCGCATCCCGGTCAGGGGCTTCGCCCCCAACCGCACCCAGCGCAAGCTCTACCGCCGCAACGCCGACCTCGAGATCCGCATCCGCCCGGCGCTGTTCGATGCCGAACACTACGGGCTCTACGCCCATTACATCCGCACCCGGCACGCCGACGGCGACATGTACCCGCCCAGCCACGAGCAGTACCGCACCTTCCTGACCCTGAACCAGGACTACGCGCGGATGCTGGAGCTGCGCCTCGACGGCCGGCTGCTGGCCGTGTCGGCCTTCGATCAGCTCTCCCACGGCCTGTCGGCCATCTACACCTTCTTCGACCCGGCCGAGGAGTTCGACCGCCGCTCGCTGGGCACCTACGCGGTCCTGGCACTGGTGGAACACGCCCGCGCGCTGGGACTGCCCCACGTCTATCTGGGCTACTGGATCGAGGAGTGCCGCAAGATGGCCTACAAGCAGGCCTTCGCTCCCCTGGAACGGCTCGAGGGACGCCACTGGCGGCGCCTGATCCCGACCTGACGTGGCGGCGCTTTTTGCCTTGACGCCCGGCATGCGGCACAATATCGCGCTATCCTGATCGGCACGAGCGGACACACCGCCATTCGTGCCGCCGTTTGTTATCACCAGCGAGGAATTGCCTATATGGCACGCGAAGACCATATCGAAATGGAAGGCGTCGTCGTCGACACGCTGCCCAACACCATGTTCCGGGTCGAACTCGAGAACGGCCACGTGGTGACCGCCCACATCTCGGGCAAGATGCGCAAGAACTACATCCGCATCCTCACCGGCGACAAGGTCAAGGTCGAGCTGACCCCGTACGACCTGTCCAAGGGCCGCATCGTCTACCGCTCTCGTTAAGAGCGGCTGCGCAGCGCCCACCTCCTGGGCGCCGGCGCCTCCCCCGCCAGCACGGCTCCCAGACGCACAACGCCCCGTCCGAAGACAGGGCGCTGATGGTTGGCGGGAGCGATCGACGCGCCGCCTCAGGGCGCGTCGGCCAGTTCCGACTCCGATGCCAGGTGCAGCTCGCCGTCCTCCACGCTGACGTGCACCACGCCACCGTGCTCGGCCAGCTCGCCGAACAGGATCAGCTCGGCCAGCGGCTTCTTGAGCCTGTCCTGGATCAGGCGCGCCATCGGCCTCGCCCCCATGTCGGGGTCGTAACCCTTCTCGGCCAGCCAGTCCCGGGCCTCGTCGTCCACGTCGAGCTGCACGCGCTTCTCGTCGAGCTGCGCCTGGAGTTCGATCAGGAACTTGTCGACCACGTTGCGCACCACCTCGGTGGGCAGGGCGTGGAACTGGATGATGCCGTCCAGACGGTTGCGGAACTCCGGCGAGAAGGTCTTGCGGATGACCTCCATCGCATCGGTGGAGTGGTCCTGGGTCTGGAAGCCGATCGAGCGCCGCGTGGCCTGCTCGACCCCGGCGTTCGAGGTCATGATCAGGATCACGTGGCGGAAGTCCGCCTCCCGACCGTTGTTGTCGGTCAGCCGGCCGTGGTCCATCACCTGCAGCAGCAGGTTGAAGACTTCCGGGTGCGCCTTCTCGATCTCGTCGAGCAGCAGCACGCAGTGCGGCTGCTTGGTGATCGCCTCGGTCAGCAGACCGCCCTGGTCGTAGCCGACATAGCCCGGGGGCGCACCGATCAGCCGCGACACGGTGTGGCGCTCCATGTACTCGGACATGTCGAAACGCACCAGGTCGATCCCCATGATATGGGCCAGCTGGCGAGCCACCTCGGTCTTGCCGACGCCGGTGGGGCCGGCGAACAGGAAGCTGCCCACCGGCTTGTCCGGCGCCTTGAGGCCGGCCCGCGACAGCTTGATGGCCGCCGACAGGCCATCGATCGCCTCGTCCTGGCCGAACACCAGCATCTTGAGGTCGCGGTCGATGTTGGCCAGCAGCTTGCGATCGGAGCTGGAGACGCTCTTCGGCGGAATCCGCGCGATGGACGCCACCACGGCCTCGACCTGGTCGGTGTCGATGGTGTCGACGCGCACCTCGGGCGGCAGCAGCCGCTGGTGGGCGCCGGCCTCGTCGATCACGTCGATCGCCTTGTCGGGCAGGTGGCGGTCGTTGATGTAGCGATCCGCCAGCCGCGAGGCGCTTTCCAGCGCGGCGTCGGTGTACTTGAGGCGGTGGTGCTCCTCGAAGCGCGAACGCAGCCCCTTGAGAATGCGGATGGTGTCCTCCACCGAGGGCGCCATGACGTCGACCTTCTGGAAGCGACGGGCCAGCGCACGGTCCTTCTCGAAGATGCCGCGGAACTCCTGGAAGGTGGTGGAACCGATGCAGCGCAGCTCACCGGAGGACAGCAGCGGCTTGAGCAGGTTGGAGGCATCCATCACGCCGCCCGAGGCCGCCCCGGCGCCGATCACGGTGTGGATCTCGTCGATGAACAGGATGGCGTTGGGCTGCTTGCGCAGCTCCGCCAGCAGCGCCTTGAGACGCTTCTCGAAGTCACCGCGGTACTTGGTGCCGGCCAGCAGCGCGCCCATGTCGAGGGAGTAGACGACGGCGTCACCGATCACCTCGGGCACGTCCTCCTCGACGATGCGCTTGGCCAGCCCCTCGGCGATGGCGGTCTTGCCCACGCCGGCCTCGCCGACCAGCAGCGGGTTGTTCTTGCGCCGCCGGGCGAGGATCTGCACCACCCGCTCGAGCTCGTGATCGCGCCCGATCAGCGGGTCGATCTTGCCCATGCGGGCCTGCTCGTTGAGGTTGGTGGCGTAGCCCGTCAGCGGATTGCCGCCCTGCTCGCTGCCGGCCTCCTCGGCGTCCTCGGCCTCGGGTGACGGCGAGCTCTGGCTCTGGCCGTGACCGGCGACCTTGGAGATGCCGTGGGCGATGTAGTTGACGGCGTCCACCCGGGCCACGTTCTGCTGCTTGAGGAAGTAGACGGCCTGACTCTCCTGCTCGGAGAAGATCGCCACCAGCACGTTGGCGCCGGTCACCTCGCTCTTGCCGGAGGACTGCACGTGGAACACCGCGCGCTGCAGGACGCGCTGGAAGCCCAGCGTCGGCTGGGTCTCGCGGTCGGCCTGATCCTCGGGAATCAGCGGCGTGGTGGAATTGATGAAATCCTGCAGGTCGGACCGCAGCTTATCGAGGTTGGCCCCGCAGGCTCGCAGCACGTCCGCCGCCGAGGCGTTGTCGAGCAGCGCCAGCAGCAGGTGCTCCACGGTCATGAACTCGTGACGCTTGGAGCGCGCCACGGTGAAGGCCGTGTTCAGGGTCAGTTCAAGTTCTTTGCTCAGCATGGCAGTCCCCTTCTCGCCGCTTAGGGCTTGCGTCGGATCCTTCTGGGTCCGGCATCATCAACATCGAGCACAAACATCGGCGTTGCAAGTCGCCCCGCCAACGCTGGCGATTTCCTTACTTCGACACGCCGACGCTCAATCCGTTGCCTCGATGTCGCACAGCAGTGGATGCTGGCACTCCCGGGCGTATTCGTTGACCTGATGGCTCTTGGTCTCGGCGATGTCGCGAGTAAAGACCCCGCAGGTCGCCTTGCCCTGGGTATGCACGGCCAGCATGATCTGCACCGCTTTCTCGTTGTCCATGTTGAAGAACGTCTGCAACACTTCCACCACGAACTCCATGGGGGTGAAGTCGTCGTTGTGCAAGACCACCTTGTACATCGGCGGCTGCGCCAGCGCCGGCTCCGACGCCTGTACCGCCAGGTCGTCATCGCCCTCCTCGTCCGGCCCCGGGGGGCGCGTCATGCCGGCATGAACCGACGCGCGCGGCGACGTCATGCCCTCTTCCTGTGTCTTGAACATAATCTTCACTGTCGCTATCGACAAGCCGGCCGTTGCCGGGCATTCCAACCGTGTTTGGACGCCGGCGTGACGACCGGGTTCATCGGGGTTCGTTCACTGTGCCGTCTTTGTCCGCCGCCAGCAATGCAACGGCCCCCGCCCGGGAACGGGCGGGGGCCGGAACACGTCGTCAACGTGCCTGTCGCGGGGCGGTCGCGCTTAGCGCTCGGCCACCAGCTCCAGGGCCGCGTTGAGGGTGCGGCTGGGGCGCATCACGGCGTCGGCCAGCTCGCCGTTGGCGTGATAGTAGCCACCGATGTCGACCGCCTGACCCTGCACGGCGTTGAGCTCCTCGACGATGACCGCTTCCTTGGCGGTCAGCTCGGCGGCGAGCTTGCCGAACAGCGCCTTCAGCTCGGCGTCCTCGTCCTGGGCGGCCAGCGCCTCGGCCCAGTACATGGCCAGGTAGAAGTGGCTGCCGCGGTTGTCGAGCTCACCGACCTTGCGCGACGGCGACTTGTTGCTGTCGAGGAACTTGCCGTTGGCCTCGTCCAGCGCCTTGGCCAGCACGCGGGCACGGGAGTTGTCGAAGGTCTTGCCCAGATGCTCGAGGGACGCGGCCAGGGCCAGGAACTCGCCCAGCGAATCCCAGCGCAGGTGGTTCTCCTCGAGCAGCTGCTGGACGTGCTTCGGCGCGGAGCCGCCGGCGCCGGTCTCGAACAGGCCGCCGCCGTTCATCAGCGGCACGATGGACAGCATCTTGGCGCTGGTGCCGAGCTCCATGATCGGGAACAGGTCGGTCAGGTAGTCGCGCAGCACGTTGCCGGTCACCGAGATGGTGTCCTCGCCGCGACGGATGCGCTCGAGGGAGAGCTCCATCGCCTCGACCGGCGCCATGATGCGGATGTCCAGGCCGTCGGTGTCGTGTTCCTTGAGGTAGGCCTCGACCTTGTTGATCAGCTGGGCGTCGTGGGCGCGCTCGGCGTCGAGCCAGAACACCGCCGGGGCGCCGCTCTCGCGGGCGCGGGACACGGCCAGCTTGACCCAGTCGCGGATCGGCGCGTCCTTGGTCTGGCACATGCGCCAGATGTCGCCCTCTTCCACCGCGTGCTCGAACAGCACCTCGCCGGCCTCGTCGGTCACGCGCACGGTGCCATCGGCGGGAATCTGGAAGGTCTTGTCGTGGGAGCCGTACTCCTCGGCCTTCTGCGCCATCAGGCCGACGTTGGGCACGCTGCCCATGGTGGTCGGATCGAAGGCGCCGTTCTTCTTGCAGTCCTCGATGGTGGCCTGGTAGATGCCGGCATAGCAGCGATCCGGGATCACCGCCTTGGTGTCGTGCAGGGCGTCATCGGCGCCCCACATCTTGCCGGAATCGCGGATCATCGCCGGCATGGAGGCGTCGATGATCACGTCGCTCGGTACGTGCAGGTTGGTGATGCCCTTGTAGGAATCGACCATGGCCAGGCTCGGGCGCTCGGCGTACAGCGCCTCGACGTCGGCCTCGATCTCGGCCTGCTTGTCGGCCGGCAGCTTGGCCATGGTGGCGTACAGGTCGCCGATGCCGTTGGTGGCGTCGAAACCGACCTCTTCCAGCGCCTCGGCGTGCTTCTCGAGCACGTCGCGGTAGAACTCGTCGACCACCATGCCGAACATGATCGGGTCGGAGACCTTCATCATGGTCGCCTTGAGGTGCAGGGAGAACAGCACGCCCTGGGCCTTGGCGTCGGCGATCTGCTCGGCGACGAAGGCGGACAGCGCCTTGCGGCTCATCATGGCGCCGTCGATCACCTCGCCGGCCAGCACCGGGGTGCGCTCCTTGAGCACGCTGACACTGCCGTCCTGGCCGACCAGCTCGATCTTGAGCGCGCCGTCGGCGCCGATCACGGCGGACTTCTCGCTGCCGTAGAAGTCACCCTCGCTCATGTGGGCGACGTGGGAGCGCGAATCGGCCTGCCACTCGCCCATGCGGTGCGGGTACTTGCTGGCATAGTTCTTGACCGAGCGCGGCGCGCGGCGGTCGCTGTTGCCCTCGCGCAGCACCGGGTTCACGGCACTGCCCTTGACGCGGTCGTAGCGGGCCTTGGCCTCGCGCTCGGCATCGCTGCTCGGCTCGTCCGGGTAGTCGGGCAGCGCATAGCCCTGGCCCTGGAGCTCCTTGATGGCGGCCTTGAGCTGCGGCAGGGAGGCGCTGATGTTGGGCAGCTTGATGATGTTGGCTTCCGGCGTCTTGGCCAGATCGCCCAGCTCGGCCAGGTGATCGCCCAGCTGCTGCTCGTCGGTCAGGACATCGGGGAACTGCGAGATGATACGCCCGGCCAGGGAGATATCACGGGTCTCGACGGTGATGCCGGCGGAATCGGTGTAGGCGTCGATGATCGGCAACAGGGAATGGGTCGCCAGAGCCGGCGCTTCGTCGGTCAGCGTATAGATAATCTTCGGCGTTTTGGACATGTGGCGTAGATCTCTCTGGTCACTGCGGTACATGAAACGGATCGAAGCGCACACTCTCGATGTCGGCAACACGGGCAACCAGGGCGACCGCCGCTCGGCACGATCGCCGACACTGCGGCATCGGCCATCCCTCTGAGCGGGTCACGCCAGGCCCGGAAAATGACGAGGGCGCTCCGGCGAGCGTCGCGCAGTATACCAGCCCGCCGCCCACGACGCATGGCAGCGATCGTCGCCGATCCCTGCCATCCCGCCGCGCCGGGCGGTAAGATAGGCCCATGAGCCGCTTATATCTCTTTCACAAGCCCTATCGGGTGCTGTGCCAGTTCACCGACAAGGGCGACGCCGAGGGCACGCCCCGCGCCACCCTGGCCGACTATCTCGACGTGCCCGGCATCTATCCGGCGGGCCGACTCGACCACGACTCCGAGGGCCTGCTGCTGCTCTCCGACGACGGCGAGCTGATCCACCGCATCAGCCATCCGCGCCACAAGCAGCCCAAGACCTATCGCGTGCAGGTCGAGGGCCGGCCCGACGATGCCGCCCTGGACGCCCTGCGCCGTGGGGTCGAGCTCAAGGACGGCCCGACCCGGCCGGCCCGGGTCCGCCGCCTGGAGGCCAGCGAGCTGCCCGAGCGCGAGCCGCCGCTGGACCCGAGGCGCCACCCCGACACCTCCTGGCTGGAGCTGGTCATCTCCGAGGGCCGCAATCGCCAGGTGAGACGCATGACCGCCCATGTGGGCCACCCCACCCTGCGCCTGGTGCGGGTGGCGATCGGCCCCTGGTCGCTCGACGGCCTGGCCCCCGGCGAATGGCGCCGCGAGACCCTGCACGCGCCCGCGCCGCCCTCGAACCGTCGCGATAGCGGCCGCCGGGACGCCGGCCGCCGGAACGGCAAGCCACGCCCCGGCGGGAGGACGCGCCGATGAGTCGCTGGCACCCCCTCGTCACCGTGGCCACCGTGGTCGAACGCGCCGGACGCTTCCTGATCGTCGAGGAAGACCGGGGCGGGCCGCACACCGTCTTCAACCAGCCCGCCGGGCACCTGGAACCGGACGAGCGCATCCAGGACGCCGCCCTGCGCGAGCTGCGCGAGGAAACCGCCTGGCAGGTCGGTCTCAGCGACTATCTGGGCATCTACGTCTACCGAGCACCGGACGGCACCACCTTCCACAGCCACGGCTTCTACGGCATGGCGCTGGCCCGGCTGGGCAACGAGCTGGACCCGGCGATACTCGCCACCCACTGGGTGACGCTGGAGGAGCTGGAGGCGCTGGAGCGCCTGGGCCGGCTGCGCAGCCCGCTGGTGCTGCGCCGCGTGCGCGACGCCCTGGCCGGGCGCTTCTATCCCATGGACGTGATTCACGAACGATAGCCGCGCAAGCCGCCCCGAGACGACACCGATGGCGCTCGAAGCGCGCCATCGGTGTCGTGTATAATCCCGCCCATTTGCGACCACCCCAATCCGAGAGCGTCATGACAGCCACCCAAGGCAAGGTGATCGTCGGCATGTCCGGCGGCGTCGATTCCTCCGTCTCCGCCCTGCTCCTGCTCGAGCAGGGCTATGAGGTCGAGGGCCTGTTCATGAAGAACTGGGACGAGGACGACGGCACCGAATACTGCACCGCCAAGGAAGACCTGGCGGACGCCGAGGCCGTATGCGCCAAGCTCGGCATCACGCTGCACACCGCCAACTTCGCCGCCGAGTACTGGGACAACGTCTTCGAGCACTTCCTGGCCGAATACCAGGCCGGGCGCACGCCGAATCCGGACATCCTCTGCAACCGCGAGATCAAGTTCAAGGTGTTCCTCGAGTACGCCGAGATGCTCGGCGCCGAGCGCATCGCCACCGGCCACTACGTGCGTGGCGGCCACGCCCGCGGCGAGCTCGACGGGGTCGAGCGCCCGCGGCTGCTCAAGGGGCTCGACGCCAACAAGGACCAGAGCTACTTCCTGCACGCCGTGCCCGAGGCGGCCATCGCCCGCACCCTGTTCCCGGTCGGCGAGCTGGAGAAGCCCGAGGTCCGCGCCCTGGCCGAGCGCCATGACCTGGTGACCGCGCGCAAGAAGGACTCCACCGGCATCTGCTTCATCGGCGAGCGCCGCTTCCGCGACTTCCTGCAGCAGTACCTGCCCGCCCAGCCCGGCACCATCGAGACCCCGGACGGCGACGTCATCGGCGAGCACATGGGCCTGATGTACTACACCCTCGGCCAGCGCCAGGGACTCGGCATCGGCGGGCTCGCCAACTACTCCGACGCGCCCTGGTTCGTGGCCGACAAGGACCTCGAGCGCAACGTGCTGGTGGCCGTGCAGGGCAAGCATCACCCGCTGCTCTACACCGACAGCCTGGCCACCGAGCCGATGGACTGGGTCGCCGGCGAGCCGCCGGCCGCCGAGGGCCGCCTCACCGCCAAGACCCGCTACCGCCAGGAAGACGTGGCCTGCCGCTTCGAGACCACCGAGGACGGCGGCGTGCGGGTGCGCTTCGACGAGCCCCAGCGCGCCGTGACCCCCGGCCAGTCGCTGGTGCTCTACGACGGCGAGATCTGCCTGGGCGGCGGCGTGATCAAGGCCATCTGGAACGCCGAGGAGCGCGCGCGATGAACGGCACCACGCCCATTCACCGCGCCCCCGACTCGCCCGTCGCCCGCCAGGCCCTGGCACTGGCCGGGGTCTTCCAGGCCGCCAGCCAGGTCGACCAGCTGGCCCGCACCGGCCAGGTCGACCAGCGCGCCTGGGAGACCCTGATCCACGCCACCCTGGACACCGACCCGGCCAGCTTCGAGGCCATCTACGGCGGCCATCCCAACAACCTGCGCCAGGGCATCGAGACCCTGGAGGGCATGCTGGGCCGCCGCCAGGCCAACCCGGTGGTGATGCGCTATGGTTTCTCGCTGCTGATGCTGATGAGCAAGCTGAGAAACGACGCCGACATGATGGACACCCTGGGCACCCGGCTGACCCGCATCCAGGGCCAGGCCGAGCACTTCGGCGAGACCCACGAGAACGTGGTCGCCAGCCTCGGCGAGGCCTACCAGGACACCATCTCCACCTTCAAGAGCCGGATCGTCGTCCAGGGCGATCCCTCGCTGCTGCAGAGCCGCATGATGCCCGAGCGCGTGCGCGCCTGCCTGCTGACCGGCATCCGCTTCGCGCTGCTGTGGCACCAGCAGGGCGGCCGCCGCTGGAAGCTGATGTTCCAGCGCGGCGCCCTCAAGAAGGCCCTGGACGAGCTGAACTGATTTCCCCCACTGATTTCTCCACCACGCCACCCGGAATGCGACCATGCAGCCCAAGTCACTCCCCCTGACCGCCCTCACCGCCCTCTCTCCCGTCGACGGCCGCTACGGCAGCAAGGCCGAGGCCCTGCGCGAGCACTTCAGCGAGTTCGGCCTGATCCGTGCCCGCGTCATCGTCGAGGCCCGCTGGCTGCAGCGCCTGGCCGAGCAGCCGCAGATCACCGAGGTGCCGCCGCTCTCGGCCGGGGCCACCGCGGCGCTGGACGCCATGGTCCGCGACTTCTCCGTGGAAGACGCCGAGCGCATCAAGGACATCGAGCGCACCACCAACCATGACGTCAAGGCGGTCGAGTACTTCATCAAGGAGCGCATCGCCGACCAGCCCGAGCTGCACGCCATCACCGAATTCGTGCACTTCGCCTGCACCAGCGAGGACATCAACAACCTGTCCCACGCGCTGATGCTGCGCGGCGGCCTGGATGCGCTGCTGCCGGTGATGCACCAGGTGGCCGATGAGGTGGCCCGCCTGGCCGAGGAACACGCCGCCCAGCCGATGCTGTCGCGCACCCACGGCCAGACCGCCAGCCCCACCACCCTCGGCAAGGAGATGGCCAACGTCGCCTACCGGCTGCGTCGCCAGCTCAAGCAGATCGAGAGCGTGGAGCTGTTCGGCAAGATCAACGGCGCCGTGGGCAACTACAACGCCCACCTGGCGACCTACCCGGAGGTCGACTGGGAAGCCAACGCCCGCACCTTCGTCGAGGGCCTGGGCCTGACCTTCAACCCCTACACCACCCAGATCGAGCCGCACGACTACATCGCCGAGCTGTTCGACGCCGTGTGCCGCTTCAACACCGTGCTGATCGACTTCGACCGCGACGTCTGGGGCTACATCTCGCTGGGCTACTTCAAGCAGAAGACCGTGGCCGGCGAGATCGGCTCCTCGACCATGCCGCACAAGGTCAACCCGATCGACTTCGAGAACTCCGAGGGCAACCTGGGGCTCTCCAACGCCGTGCTGGGTCACCTGGCCGAGAAGCTGCCGATCTCCCGCTGGCAGCGCGACCTGACCGACTCCACCGTGCTGCGCAACCTGGGCGTCGGCATGGCCTACGCGCTGGTGGCCTACCAGGCCTCGCTGAAGGGCATCGGCAAGCTCGAGGCCAACCCGGCCCGCCTGGCCGAGGACCTCGACAACAGCTGGGAAGTGCTGGCCGAGCCGATCCAGACCGTGATGCGTCGCTACGGCATCGAGAAGCCCTACGAGAAGCTCAAGGAGCTGACCCGCGGCAAGCGCATCGACCAGGCCGGCTTCGCCGCCTTCATCAACACCCTGGAGCTGCCGGCCGAGGTGAAGGGCGAGCTCAAGCAGCTGACCCCGGCCAACTACATCGGCAACGCCGAGGCCCAGGCGCGCAATCTGTAAGCGCCCGGCCGGTCAGCCGATCAGGGGCGGGCATCTTAGCGATGCGATATCTACCCGGGGACGCTGACACCAGCGCAGCCGCGCGCGTGGCTCGCCAGGGATGGCGAGCCAGCTTCACCCGTGAGGGATTATGTTGTGAAGCGACGCGCAGGCGGCAAGCGCAGTGTCAGGGTTTCGTTCCCGGGATCGCGAGCACGAGGCCCGACCCTTAATCAGCCATGCCCCTCGTCGGCTGGCCCCACATGCTAGTATCCCGACAGGCGCCACTCGGCGCCTGTCGCCGTTTCATCCCTTCGCGAGCGCGAGCCAATGTCACGACAGTCCCGAGACGAACCCCTCACCCTGCTCGGCGGCCGCACCGCCGCCGACTTCCTGCGCGACCACTGGCAGCGCCGGCCGCTGCTGATCCGCGGCGCCATCCCCGACTTCCAGAGCCCGCTCGAGCCCGACGAGCTCGCCGGCCTGGCCTGCGAGGAGAACATCGAGGCGCGTCTGGTCGAGGAAAACGGCCCCGACGGCCCCTGGCAGGTCAGCCACGGCCCCTTCAGTGATGCCACCTTCGCCCGCCTGCCGGAGCAAGACTGGACCCTGCTGGTCCAGGCCGTGGACCACTACGTGCCCGAGGTCGCCGAACTGCTCGAGACCTTCGACTTCCTGCCCGGCTGGCGCCTCGACGACATCATGGTCAGCTACGCCCCGCCGGGCGGCAGCGTCGGCCCCCACGTCGACCAGTACGACGTCTTCCTGCTCCAGGCCAGCGGCCAGCGCCGCTGGCAGCTCGGCGGCAAGGTCGGCGACGACGCCCCGATCCTCAAGGGCATCGACCTGCGCATCCTCGAGACCTTCGAGGTCGAGGCCGACGCCGACTGGGTGCTGGAACCGGGCGACATGCTCTACCTGCCGCCGGGCTGGGCCCATCACGGCGTCAGCCAGTCCAGCGACTGCATGACCTTCTCGGTGGGCTTCCGCGCCCCCTCCGCCGACGAGGCCGTGACCTCCTACGCCGACTACATCGGCGAGCAGCTGCCGCCCTCGCTGCGCTACGCCGATGCCGGCATGGCGCAGCCCGCCGACCCGGCCGAGCTCGATGACGCGGCCCTCGAGCGCATGCGCGCGCTGATCCTCGAGACCCTGGACGACCCGGCCCAGCTGGCCCAGTGGTTCGGCCGCGTGATGACCCAGCCCAAGTACGTCGACCAGCTGGTAGCCAGCGAGACGCCCACCGACCCGAACGACCTTGTCGCCGCACTACAGGACGGCGAGACGCTGGAGCGGCCGCCCGGCTCGCGCTTCGCCTGGCGCGCGCTGGACGACGCACGCGCCACCCTGTTCGTCGACGGCGACGGCGTCGAGTGCTCGACCGCTCTGGCCCGCGCCCTGGCGGGCGGCGAGCCGGTCGACGCCGAGCTGCTGGCCTTCGACGACGCCCCGCGCGTGCTGACCCACCTGCTCGACGCCGGCAGCCTGGCCTGGTGGAGCGACGAAGAAGAATGAACACGGAGGAGTGAGCGCATGAGCACCAGCGTCGAGATCCGCGAGGGCGACTGGCAGACCCTCGGCGAGGCGGCCGGCGAGATCCGCCGCGTCGTCTTCATCGAGGAGCAGGACGTGCCCAGGGACGAGGAATGGGACGGCCGCGATCCCGAGTGCCTGCACTTCCTGGCCCTGGCCGACGGCCGCGCCCTGGGCACCGCCCGGCTGCTGCCCGACGGCCATATCGGGCGCGTCGCGGTGCTCGCCGAGGCGCGCGGCCTCGGCATCGGGCTGGCGCTGATGGAGGCGGCGATCGCCGCCGCCCGCCAGCGCGGCCTGCCCGCCGCCGAGCTCGCCGCCCAGACTCATGCCCTGGCGTTCTACGAACGACTGGGCTTCGAGGCCTTCGGCGAGACCTTCATGGAGGCCGGGATTCCGCACCGCAACATGGCGCTGCGCCTCGACGCCTGAGCGTTTTCTCCCTTCCGTTTTCCGACCCCATCGGGAAACCCGACTACAGGAATGGCGATTCCCGCCCCCGTCCTGTAGTCGGACTACAACCCTCGCTGCCCCCAAGGATCAATTGTTGAGCCGCGCCATGCCGGCCCATAGTGATATCCAAGGCGAGCGAGGGACGCCCGGCATCAACGGTTATGCCATGTAGTCGCCGGGCACCTTCCTCTCTCGACGAGGTTCGACCAACACCCTAGAGACAGACTCGGGAAAGCGGACGAACCTGATAGCGCTTCGCGGTCGCAGCATAAGGCTTCGTCGAGAAGAAACGGCGGTGACGCCGGGACGAGACCGGGCGACCTTCCCCCTGAAGGCAGAGAGGATGGCTCCATGGCAACGTTTCAAGATCAACTCAAGACCCTGGCCCAGCTGCGCGAAGGCCAGCGCGGCAAGTGGGACAACATCACCCCCGAGCATGCCGCCCGGCTGCGCGTCCAGAACCGCTTCCAGACCGGCCTGGACATCGCCCGCTACAACGCCCGGATCATGCGCGAGGACATGGCGGCCTACGATGGCGACACCGCGAAGTACACCCAGTCGCTGGGCTGCTGGCACGGCTTCATCGGCCAGCAGAAGATGATCTCCATCAAGAAGCACTTCGGCCAGACCAAGGGCCGCTACCTGTACCTGTCGGGCTGGATGATCGCCGCCCTGCGCTCCGAGTTCGGCCCGCTGCCCGACCAGTCGATGCACGAGAAGACCAGCGTGCCGTCGCTGATCGAGGAGCTCTACACCTTCCTGCGCCAGGCCGACAGCTGGGAGCTCAACCACCTGTTCCGCGACCTGGAAGCGGCCCGCGAGGCCGGCGACAGCGCCCGGGCCGCCGAGCTCGAGGGCAAGATCGACAACTTCGAGACCCACGTGGTGCCGATCATCGCCGACATCGACGCCGGCTTCGGCAACGCCGAGGCCACCTACCTGCTGGCCAAGAAGATGATCGAGGCCGGGGCCTGCTGCCTGCAGATCGAGAACCAGGTCTCCGACGAGAAGCAGTGTGGCCATCAGGCCGGCAAGGTCACCGTTCCGCACGAGGACTTCATCGCCAAGCTCAACGCCGTGCGCTACGCCTTCCTGGAGCTCGGCGTGGAAGACGGCGTGATCGTCGCCCGCACCGACTCCCTGGGCGCCGGCCTGACCCAGAAGATCGCCGTCAGCCACGCGCCGGGCGATCTGGGCGACCAGTACAACGCCTTCCTCGACGGCGACGAGATCGCCTCCGCGGACGACATCGCCAACGGCGACGTGGTGATCAAGCAGGACGGCAAGCTGGTCAAGGTCAAGCGCCTGGCCTCGGGCCTCTACCAGTTCAAGCCGAACACCGGCGAGGACCGGGTGGTGCTGGACTGCATCACCAGCCTGCAGAACGGCGCCGACCTCTTGTGGATCGAGACCGAGAAGCCCCACGTCGGCCAGATCAAGGGCATGGTGGACCGCGTGCGCGAGGTCTGCCCGGACGCCAAGCTGGTCTACAACAACTCGCCGTCCTTCAACTGGACGCTGAACTTCCGCCAGCAGGTGTTCGACGCCTGGGAGGCCGAGGGCCGCGACGTCAGCGCCTACGACCGCGCCGATCTGATGAACGCCGAGTACGACGCCACCGAGCTGGGCCGCCAGGCCGACGAGTGGACGCAGAACTTCCAGCGCGACGCCGCCCGCGAGGCCGGCATCTTCCATCACCTGATCACCCTGCCGACCTACCACACCGCGGCCCTGTCCACCGACAACCTGGCCAAGGGCTACTTCGGCGACGAAGGCATGCTGGCCTACGTGGCGGGCGTGCAGCGCCGCGAGATCCGCGAGGGCATCGCCACCGTCAAGCACCAGGACATGGCCGGCTCCAACATCGGCGACGACCACAAGGAGTTCTTCCACGGCGAGGCGGCGCTCAAGGCCGGCGGCAAGGACAACACCATGAACCAGTTCGGCTGATCGAGCACCGCGACGACACGGCGACAGGACCCTCGGGGAGGCTTCGGCCTCCCCTTTTTGCTGCCGGCCCGCCCGACGCGCGCACCTCTGGCGCCGTCTTCTGCCCTCCGTCCCTCGCCGCCTGGCTCTCGTTCCGCGACCCGCGAATCGCGCTTCTGAAGGGTACCGACAACAACCGCGATGATCCTTACACGATGTAGTCGGGTTACAACGCCGGCTGCGGCCAAGGAGGCATGGTCGATTCTGCCGTGCTGCACCATAGTCAACTCACAGCGCAGGACAACGCGTCGCTACCCCGACCGGCGACCTGCTCTGAAAGCTACAACGAAGGCGCTTTCACGATGATCCAGGCGCCGTAGGCGATGGTCTTTCCAAGCTTGTGACCACTTCGCGACTGCAGCACCGGGCGCTTACCCGGCCCGGCATGAGTAGCAAACGCCCATCACGCCATCGACGATGGCCACCGCACGAGGTGTTACACATGAACTGCATCGAACTGAGCCACCAAGCCGACCTCATTGCCAGCACGTTCAGCAAGCAGGAACTCGCCAAGCTGGTGCTGGCCCTGAAAGGCAACCGGGAATCCCTGCAGCACGCCGTCGAGGTGATCGACACCGTCGACAGCCGCGCGGGCTACTCCCTCGACGATGCCTGGGACGAGGTACTGACCGGCGACGCGTCACAGCTCGAGGAGGAGTGAGGCGGCAAGGAAGCCGCCTGGAGCGGAATGACTCGCCTCACCGATACCCGGCTTGACTAGCCATTGCCCATCCCGCCCGGCGGGGTGGGCTTTTTCATGCCCGACGGCGTCGCATGACGGGATGCCCTTCGCCGCTGCACCTCTTCGCCTTTCACTGGTCAAAGCTTCCATCCACAGGCAGGCTATCGGGCAAAGGCGAGCGCGCCCGCCGCGCCATGCCCACGGAAGCCATACGGCGAGACGCCCCCGGCGTCGCTCACCGACTCCAAGGAGGTCACCCATGAAGCGTTTTCTTCCCCTCGTCGCCCTCGGCGCCCTGACCCTGGCGGGCTGCGCCAACACCTCGCCCTACTCGGGCAACGTCTACAGCGGCAATCAGGCTCAGGTCGCACAGAACGTGAGCGTGGGCACCATCACCGCCATGCGGCGGGTGCAGATTCAGGCCGACGATCAGAACAGCGGCGCCCTCGGCGGCATCGGCGGCGCCGTCATCGGCGGCCTGCTGGGCAATCAGATCGGCGGCGGCTCGGGCCGGACCCTGGCCACCGCGGCCGGTGCCATCGGCGGCAGCGTGGCCGGCAAGAAGATCGAGGACAGCGCCAACCGCACGGATGCCTGGGAGCTCGAGATCCGCAAGCAGACCGGCCAGACCGTGGTGGTGGTGCAGAAGGCCGACCAGCCGTTCCAGGTCGGTCAGCAGGTGCGCCTGATCGGCACCGGCAGCCGCGTCAGCGTGGCGCCCTACTGAGCCCCGACGGTTCGACCACGCCCGACGCAAAAGGCCCGCGGCAGACGCCGCGGGCCTTTTTGATCGCAGGCGATGCCTTCCTCAGTGGAAGTTGGCCTTGCGCATCGCCCAGCACGCCAGCTTGCCGCCCACCAGCGCGATCACCGCGATGATGATCAGCGTCAGCAGCAGGTCCACCGGCCGCACGATGGCGGTGGCGCCCAGCACGGCGATGGCCGGGCTCCAGACCCAGCGGTCGTCGTCGCTGCGCAGCACGGCGGGCATCAGCTTGTCGAGCCCCGCGCTGACAGAGGCCTCCCAGCGGCTCAGGCACAGGAAGAGGATCACGGCAAAGGCGATCAGCCAGATGACGGTCACGGTCATGGAGGGTCTCCAACAGGGAACGAAGGACAAGGGGAAAAGATGTCGCAGCAAAGGGTATCCCTGCCTTCGGAAGCACGCAACCACGGGACATGGCGTGAATCGCGCTCAGGATCGTCCCGGGCAAGCTGAAAAATCTCCTTGCGCCACTGACAGTCCCCGGGAAGCCACGTTACCATGCGCGCACACGCACTCATCGATAGGTTCATCATGCAAATCGCACAGAACGCCGTTGTGGCCTTCCACTACACCCTGACCAATGACGCAGGGGAAGTGCTGGACAGCTCGGAAGGCCGTGAGCCGCTGACCTACCTCCACGGCGCCGGCAACATCATCCCGGGCCTCGAGAAGGAAATGGAAGGCCGTGCGGCTGGCGACAAGCTCCAGGCCAAGGTCGCGCCTGAAGAAGGCTACGGCGAAGTCCAGCCGCAGCTGGTGCAAGAAGTCCCGCGCGACGCCTTCCAGGGCGTCGAGAGCATCGAGCCGGGCATGCAGTTCCAGGCGCAGACCCAGGGCGGCCCGCTGATGGTCACCGTGACCCAGGTCGAAGGCGACACCGTCACCGTCGACGGCAACCACCCGCTGGCCGGCCAGACCCTGAACTTCGACGTCGAGATCGCCGAAGTCCGCGAGGCCAGCCAGGAAGAGGTCGAGCACGGCCACGTCCACGGCGAAGGTGGCCACGAGCACTAAGCTCGCCGCCAGCCGGAACGAAAGAGGGGCAGCCCATGGGCTGCCCCTTTTTCATGCCCGCCCGATACCTGCCGGGCGGTCAGCCGCCCCGTCTCACTCCGAGGCCGGCATCGCCTTGAGGGTCAGGTAGCCGCCGGCCAGCCGGGTCGCGGTGGTGATCAGGCAGGCCGCCGCGAAGAGACCGGCCAGCAGCGGAAAGTGCGCCGGCCACAGGCAGAAGCTCACCAGCGCCAGCACCGTCTCGGTGCCCTCGGTGAGGCCGTTCAGATAGTAGAAGGCCTTGCGCGGAAAGCGCGGCCGGTCCAGCGCGTGGCGGGCGGCCATGATGGCGAAGGCCAGGAAGGAGGTGCCGGTGCCGATGAAGGCGAACAGCAACAGGCTCGCGGCCAGGGCGTTGGCCCCCGGATCGGCCAGGGCGAAGCCCAGCACCACCGCCGCATAGAAGACGAAGTCCAGGCCGATGTCGAGAAAGCCCCCGGCATCGCTGTCATGATCGGTCAGTCGCGCCAGGGTACCGTCCAGGCCGTCGCCCAGCCGGTTGAGCAGAATCGCCACGAGCGCCGCGCCGTAGGCCTCCATGGCCAGCAGCGGTAGCGCCAGCATCCCGACCGCGAAGGCCGCGACGGTCACCTGGTCCGGCCGCACGCCGGCCGTCGCCAGCCCCCGGGCCAGCCATCTCAGCGGCCGCTGGGTCAGCGGCATGGTCCAGCGATCGAGCATCAGGCCTCCCTTTTCTCATTCACACCGTGCTTGTCCGACGGCTCGCTTCCCGTCGCATCGCGATCCGCCCTGCCCGGGGCGTTCGACGCCTGCCCCTTGCCGCGTCGCCAGGCGAAGTAGCGCTGAAGCCAGCCCAGCACGCGCTCCGGCTTGTGGGCGTTCTTCCATACGCCCGCCGTGGCCTTCACCGCCTCGCTGTGGGTCGGGTAGGGATGGATGGTGCCCAGCAGCTTGTTGAGGCCGATGCCATGGGTCATGGCCAGGGTGAACTCGGCCAGCATCTCCCCCGCCCCCGGACCGACGATGGTCGCGCCCAGCAGGCGGTCGCGACCGGGGACGGTCAGCACCTTGACGAAGCCGCGGGTCTGGCCCTCGGCGATGGCCCGGTCCAGCTCGCTCAGCGGGTAGTGGGTCACCTCGACCGCCACGCCCTGCTGCTCGGCCTCGCGCTCGTTGAGGCCGACCCTCGCCACTTCCGGGTCGGTGAAGGTCACCGCCGGCAGGGCCCGGTAGCTCACGCGGAAGCGCTTGAACTCGCCGAACAGCGCATTGACCGTGGCGTGCCAGGCCTGGTGGGCGCTGGCGTGGGTCAGCTGATAGGGACCGGCGACGTCGCCACAGGCCCAGACATTGGGCAGCACGCTCTGCAGCGCCTCATCCACGGCCAGGGTGCCGTTGGCACGCGTCTCGACCCCCAGCGCCTCGAGGCCCAGCCCCTCGACGTTGGCCTGGCGCCCCACCGCCACCAGCAGGTGGCTGAAGGGCAGCCGCTCGAGGCGTGCTTCGCCGTGGTCGTCCTGATATTCGACCTCCAGCAGGTGCCCGCCGTGATCGTCGGGCAACACCCGCCGCGCCCGGGTGGCGAGGCGCACCGCGACGCCCTCCTCGGCGAGGCGCGCCTCGACCTCATCGGCCACGTCGCGATCCTCCCGAGGCAATAGCTGCTCACCCATCTCGACGAGCGACACTCGACTGCCCAGCCGGGCGAAGCTCTGACCCAGTTCGCAGCCGATCGGTCCGCCGCCCAGCACCACCAGCCGCTCGGGGAGCGCCTCGAGCCGCCAGAGGTTGTCCGAGGTCAGCACCTCGATGGCCTCGAGCCCCGGCAGCGGCGGCACCCGGGGACGAGCCCCACTGGCGATGATCACGTGGCGCGTGGTGATGACCCGCTCCGTCTCGCCCTCGCGGATCCGCACCCGCCAGGGGTCGTCGAGGACGGCGTCACCGGCGATCACCTCCACCCCGAGCCCCTCGTAGCGCTCGCGACTGTCGTGGGGCTCCACCTCGCGGATGGCCCGGTGGACGTGATCCATCACCGCGCGGAAGTCCACCTCGGGCTCGCCGGCGGTGACGCCGTAGCCCGGCGCCTCGCGGATCTCGCGGGTGAGACGGGCGGCGCGAATCAGCGCCTTGGAGGGGACACAGCCGGTGTTGAGGCAGTCGCCGCCCAGCCGGTGACGCTCGACCAGCGTCACCTTCGCCTTCACCGCCGAGGCGATGTAGCTCGCGACCAGCCCCGCCGAGCCGCCCCCGATCACCACGATGTCCTGATCGAAGCGGGCCGGACGCGCGAAGCGACGCGTCAGCTGGCGCCGCTTGCCGATGGCCACCAGGCCCCGGGCCAGCCAGGGGAAGAGGCCGATCAGCACGAAGGAGCCGATCAGGCCCGGCGAGAGGATGCCACCCAGCGACTCCAGCTGGCCGAGCTCCCGGCCCGCATTCACGTAGACCGCGGTGCCGGGCAGCATGCCCAGCTGGCTGACCCAGTAGAAGGTGGTGAGCCGCATGCGGCTCAGGCCCAACACCAGGTTGATCACGAAGAAGGGAAAGAGCGGGATCAGCCGCAGGGTGAAGAGATAGAAGGCCCCCTCGCGCTCGATCCCCGCGTTGATGCGCGAAAGCTGGGCAGCGAACCGCCGCTCAAGCGGCTCGCGGGCCAGGGTGCGGGCGATCAAGGCGGCCAGGGTGGCGCCCAGGCTGCTGGCGAACGAGATCAGCACCAGCCCCCAGCCGAAACCGAACAGCGCGCCGCCGAGCAGCGTCAACAGCACGGCGCCGGGCAACGACAGCGCCGCCATGGCCACGTAGATCAGGAAGAAGCCACCGGCCACCGTCAACGGGTCCTCGGCCAGCCAGGCCTGGAAGCGAACCTGCTCGGCCTTGAGGTTGTCGAGTGTCAGTGCCTGATCGGCACCAGAAAGAAAGAAGCCGGCGAAGACGAGGGCAATGAGGCACAGAAGTATCAGGCGTCGCTTGGTCAAGTGGGTCTCCCTGTTCCATGGTGGGGTATCGCGTCTTGAGTCGACGCCACCCCGCTCTCCTTACATCCGGTTCCACAACATCGTGTAAGGACGGACGGCCAAGGCCGACTACCCTACACGCTGCCCTTAACGAGGTCTTTCATGATGACAGTCAACACGCTCCTTCGCCCTGCCGCCCTGCCCTTGCTGCTCCTCGCCTCCGGCCTTTCGGCCCCCGCCTGGAGTGCCGACGGCGACGCCCCCGACACGCAAAGCGCGATATTCGGCGGCGGTTGCTTCTGGTGCGTGGAGCAGGCCTACGACAAGGTCGACGGGGTGGTGGCGACGATATCGGGCTATTCCGGCGGGGAGATCGAATCCCCCAGCTACGAGCAGGTCTCCGCCGGCGACACCGGCCATATCGAGGTGGTGAAGGTCGAATACGATCCCGATGTGGTCGACTATCGCGCCCTGTTGCACGTGTTCTGGCGCAATATCGACCCCTTCGCCGTGGACCGCCAGTTCTGCGACCAGGGCCGCCCCTATCAGAGCGCCCTCTTCCCGATGGACGCCGAGCAGCGCGCCATGGCCGAGGCCAGCCGCGACGCCGTGGCCGAGCGCTTCGATCGCGAGATCGGCGCCGAGATTCTCGACTTCGAGGCCTTCTACCCGGCCGAGGACTACCATCAGGACTACTACGAGAAGAACCCGGTGCGCTACAACTTCTACAAGTCGGCCTGCGGACGTTCCGACCGCCTAGAGGAGGTCTGGGGCGACGAGGCCGAAGCCTCCGCCATGCCCTGAGTCGACGGCTCGGCGGCTGCCCTGCGTCGCAGCCCCCAGGCCAGCGTCAGGGTCACCACCAGCACCAGGCCGCCGCCCACCAGGACGCCCGGCCATGCCCCCGCGCGCCAGAACGGCTCGAGCCAGAGGCCACCGAGGCTCGCCCCCAGGTAGTAGAAGACCAGGTAGAGGGCCGAGGCGCTGCCGCGCGCGCCCCGGGCCCGTCGACCCACCCAGCCCGAGGCCATGGAGTGAGCCAGGAAGAAACCGAAGGCCGCGAGGGTAAGCCCCACCAGAATGACCGCCAGGGAGGGTGCCAGCGTCATCGCCATGCCCGCCGCCAGCAGCAGCGTTCCCAGCGCCATGCAGGTCGGCGGCGCGGCCCGCCTTGCCAGACGCCCGGACAGCGAGGACCCCAGGGTTCCGCCCAGATAGGTCAGGAACAAGAGCCCCAGCCAGCGCGCATCCAGCGAGAAGGGCGCGGCCGACAGCCGAAAGGTCAGGTAGCTGTAGAGGTTGATGAACACCAGGAAATTGAGCCCGCCCAGCAGATAGGCCCCGCGCAGGTCGGGCTGGCGCAGATGGCCGGCCAGATCGCCGAGCGCCTCGCTCAACCGGAAGCGTCGCGGCGCGAAGCCACGGGCCGCGGGCAGCAACCGCCAGAACAGCGCCACCCCGACCAGCGTCAGGCTGCCGACCGTGAGAAAGCTTGCCGGGATCCCGGCCACTGCCGCGACCCAGCCGCCGATCACGCGACCGGCGATGCCGCCCAGCGAGTTGGCGGCGATGTAGAGCCCCACCGCCGGCAGCATGGCCGAGCGCTCGAACTCATCGCCCATCCAGGCGATGGCCACCGCCGGCAATCCCCCCAGCACGAAGCCCTGCAGCACACGCAGGCTCAGCAGCACCTCGAAGTTCGGCGCGAGCCCCTGGACCAGCGACAGCCCACCGGCCGCGAGCAGGGTCAGGCGCATGATGCCGCCGCGGCCGATGGCATCGGACAACGGGCCGAAGACCAGCAAGGCCGCGGCCAGCGACAGCGTCGCCAACGACATGGCCAGGTTGGCGACCAGGGTCGAGACGCCGTGCACCCGATGAAGCTCGGGCAGCAACGGCTGCACCGCGTAGAGATTCAGGAACACGAGGAAGGATCCCAGGCTCAGGGCCAGGGTCGCGCGCCACCAGGCGCGACTGTGAGCGTCGATCATGAGGGCCTCCGGGTTGGCCGACCATGATCGAAGGCGCACAATGATAAGCCAAGCAGAAGTTAATGATCGAACTCATCGGATTGTCTTATGGCCTTGCCCTTCGACCTGCGCAGCCTCGGTGTCTTCCTGGCGGTGGTGGACCAGGGCGGCTTCAGCGCCGCCGCCCGTTCGCTGCACCTGGCCCAGTCCGCGGTCAGCCAGACCGTCGCCAACCTGGAGCATCGCCTCGAGCTCACCCTCTTCCACCGTCACGAGCGGCGTATCGGCCTGACCGCCGAGGGCGAGGCGCTGGTCGAGCACGCCCGCGACCTGCTGGCCCGGGCCGAGGCGGCCGAACTGGCCATGCGCGAGCTGCACGGGCTGGTGAAGGGCGAACTGCGCATCGGCATTCCCTCGATGCTGGGCTCCTACTATTTCCCGCCGCTGCTGATGGGCTTCAAGGAACGCCATCCGGGCATCCGGCTGACGGTGGTGGAGGCCGGCGCGCGCCGCCTGCAGCGCATGATCGCCGCGGGCGAGCTGGACCTGGGCGTGGTGATCGACGACGGCGAGAGCCGCCATCTGACGCGACGACAGCTGGCGCGGGAGGAGATGGTGGTGTGCGTGCCCCGGGAGCATCCCTTCGCCGGACGGGATCACGTCACGCCCGAGGCCTTCTTCGCCGAGCCGCTGGTGCTGTTCCAGGACGGCTACTTCCATCGCGAATTCATCGACGCCCTGGCGCGGGACACCGGCGCCAGCGCCAACGTGGCCTTCGAGTCGAACCTGATTCCGCTGACCAAGGCCATCGTGCGCCAGGGCTACGGCATCACCACCTTTCTCAGGCGCGTGGTCGAGGAAGCGGAGCTGGCGGCGGTGCCCTTCGACCCGCCGGCCTGGCTGGCGCTGTCGCTGGCCTGGAAGGAAGGCGCCTACCTGTCCCGGGCGGAACAGGCGTTCGTGGAATTCGCGCTGGAGAACCGCTGAATCAAGACCACGGGACGAGGCTCGCCAACATGCCCCAGCCGATGGGCTTTACCGACGACAAGCCTTCGCGAGGGCGCTGTGAACCCATCCCTGGGAGCTACTTTTGCTCTGCTTCGCTATCGCATCCTGCTCCGCTTGCAGAGCCGGTGCTGGCCATCCATGGCCAGCCCGTTCGGCGAAGACGCCTCACCCATGGCAAAAAATCCTCGCTATACCTTGTCCTCGGCGCCCATCACTTCCAAGCGGCCAGGAAGACAGACTCAGCCCTCGCCGCGATCGTACTGGATATCGTCGAGGCGCTGGGCCAGATGCACGTCGTCCAGCGGGCGGCGCGCCTGCCAGTAGTAGTGGCGCCAGTAGCGGTTGTCGAGAGAGGAGATCTTGACGCCGCGGGAGGTCGAGGCGTGGAGGAAGCGCCCCTGTCCCACGTAGATGCCGACGTGGTGGTAGTAGCCGGGCGGCTGGAAGAACACCAGGTCGCCGGGCCGCAGGGCGTCGCGCGACACCGACTCGCCCTCGCGCACCTGCTGGGTGGTGGTGCGCGGCAGCTCCAGGCCGAAGGCCTCGGCGAACACGCGCTGCACCAGGGCGGAGCAGTCGATGCCGCGGCGGGTGGTGCCGCCGAGCCGGTAGGGGGTGCCGAGCCAGCGTTCGTGCTCGTCGAGCAGCGCCTGGCGCACCTGGGCCGGCGGCGGATGACGCAGCCCACGCAGCTCGAGGACAGGATTGTCGACCGGCGACATCTGACCGGGCAGCCCCGGCATGTCACGGGCGAAATAGTCGTCCACCGGCGCCTTCGTGCCGCCGCTGCCAACACAGCCGGTCAGCAGCAGCAGCGTCATGCCTGCGAGTGAAGCGCGACTCCAGGTCGGCATCCCTGTCCCCCTTTCCGTCCTTGAACCCCAGTGATCATCGAGCCGACCAGCGCCGGCAGTCACGCATCATACCCAGCGCGAGGGTTTAATGCAGCTGTCGGCCGTCACCGGGCAGCGTGTCCACGTGCATCGGCGCCCAGTGACGCGGGCGCGCGCCGGGGAAATCCAGGCTCGCCCAGGCACCGGCCATGGGGGGCGCGGCGGACAGCCAGCTCACCAGCGCCTGTCGGAAGCCACCGAGGAAGGCCTCGCGCTCCGGCGTCTCGCCCATGAAGAAGGAGAAGCCGGCGAGCAGGCCGCGGGCGTACTCTTCCCAGCCGCCGTAGTGGCGCGCGGCCAGGGCGTGGGCTCGGCCCAGGAAGGCCAGGAAGTCGCTCTCCGTGAGCCAGCCGAGCTGGCGTCCGGCGATCGCCAGATCCACCGCCTGGGCCAGATCCCAGGCGGTCATGTCGAGCTCGTTGCAGCCGTCCTCGCCCTCCCGCACGCGGATCAGGCGCAGCAGATGGTTGCGCTCCTCCTCGCTGCACTCGCCGGACTCCAGGGTGGCGATCTCCGACAGCAGACGGCTGCGGTTGAGCGTGTAGGGCGCATAGTTGATCTGGTATTCCTGGCGGTCGCCCGCCTCCAGCAGGTAGTCCACGAAGTCGGTGAGCTCGCCGGCCGTATGCAGGGCGTAGTGGCCGTCGACCCACTCGCGGATCGAGGCGCACTCGCGCTCGCTCTCCGGCTGGGGCAGGCTCCAGGCCGGGCTGTTCAGCGGCCCCACCAGCGCCATGGCGGTGAAATGCGACAGGCTCGGCCGTGGACCGGGCTCCTGCCACTCGCCGCCGGTCCAGTCCAGCCAGTGGAACAGGCTGCCGGGATCGTCCTGGTGCCAGCGGATCTCGGCCACCAGCGACGGCTGCTCGGGCTCGGGCAGCAGCGCCTCCCACTGCGCCCAGGCCGCCAGCAGGCGCCGCGGGCTGGTGTAGAAACGGCTCAGCGACCCGTGCAGGGCCCGGGTCAGCTCGGCCAGCCGAGCGCTATCGAACAACCCGCTGTCCATGGCCATCTGCAGGTGAAACGCATACTTCTCGGCCATGTGAATGGTCGCCGCGTGGCGGCTGGCCTGGCCCAGGGCATCGCGGTCGGCCAGGTCCTGCTTGCCGGGCCGGCCGAACGGCGTGGCGGCCGTCGACAGGGCGCCGTGGGCGCCGTCCGCCGCCAGCTGGTTGAGATGATGCGCCTGGGCCGGCAGCCAGTAGCGCGAGAGCGCCTCCGGGCCCTCGTCGGCGTGCAGATCGAGGGTCTCGGCGAGATAGCGGCGGGCGTCCTGCCGGCGCGCCTCCGGCAGCGTCGGCGCCACGCCCTGGCGCAGCGCCAGCTCCGGCTCGCGCACCGCGGCCAGCGCCAGCACCCAGTGCCCGGGATCGCGTCGCCAGTCGCGCATCGCCCGACGCGAGGCCTCGAGCTGCGCCTCGTCGACGACCTCCCCCAGCGGCGTGCGCCAGGGGCTGACCGGCGACTGCAGCAGCAGCGCCCAGTCGGCGTCGAAGGCGCCGCGCAGATCGCGGGCCTCGAACAGGCTGCGGCCGCGCTGATAGGCGCGGGCCAGCGCCACCCAGTCGCTGTAGCGATGCATCGCCAGATCGGCGCCGTGAAGCGCGAAGTGGCGCGCCTCCTCGTCGCTCAGCCAGCCGAGGCACAGGCCGGCCCAGGCCAGATCGACCAGGCGCAACCAGTCCCAGGCCGCCCACTCCAGCGGCTCGCCGCTCTCGACCAGGGTCAGCAGCACGCGACCGGCCGACTGGTCGCGGGGCGCCAGCCCCTCCCACCAGGCCCGGCGCTCCTCGGCGGCCGCCGACAGCAGGCGGGTGGCGTCCAGGTCCCAGGCCTGACGATCGCCCTGGGAGGCCAGCCACAGCAGCACCCGGATCAGCTCGTCGCGGCCCTGGATCTGCCAGGCCTCGGTCAGCCAAGCCTCGACGCCCTGCCAGTCGAGGGGCGCGGCCCGCGCCTCGAGCACGGGGCTGAAGGCCGCGCGCAGCCGCCATACCCGGTCGGCCTCGTCGTCCGGCCACAGCGGCTGCTCGCGGCGCGAATCGGCCAGCCACTCGTGCATCATCTCCCAGGTGACGCCCTCGCCCTGACGCTCGAGGGCGGCCAGGGCGTCGCAGGCCTCGCTGAAGCCGTCGTCGCCCTGTACCCAGCCCACGGCGCTGCGCGCGCGGCACAGCGCGTCCAGCCAGGCATCCAGGCCGTGGTAGCGGCTGCCGATCTCCTCGGCGAGACGCCGCGCCCAGGCCCGGGCACGATCCTCGCCGAGCCAGCCGGCGGCGCCGGCCAGGGCCGCGAGCTCCAGCGCCGCGAGCAGGCGCGTCGGATCGGCCTCGCCGCCGGCGCCGAACGCCTCCAGCAGGCGCCAGCCCAGCTCGCTGCGGTCGACGACCCCCAGCCCCTCCAGACGCGCCTCGGCCACCTCGGCCTCCAGCGTCAGGGGATCGGGAGCGAAGGCCCAATCACACAGCACCAGCTGCTGGGCCCACCAGGCATTCAGGGGATCGACCAAGGCTCACCTCGCCACACAAGCAAACGTTCGAATCGGCACCTAGGCGCCGCGGGAAATTTGGCGACATAGTGTAACGGAAAGCGCCGCCAACGCCGATGCTCGAAAGCGTTCGCGGGGGAAGTCGAATCGGGGCTTGGCGCAGTGTTTTAAATAATGCACACTCGTCAATCATAACACTCCCCGAGGGATTACCGATGTTTTCCGAAGGCGACCTGCTGATCGACAAGGCCTACGTGGCCGGCCAGTGGCGCGAGACCGAACGCCGCTTCCCCGTGACCGACCCCGCCACCGGCGAGGTGCTGGCCGAGGTGGCGGACCTGACCGCCGATGACGCCCGCGACGCCGTGGCCGCCGCCGACGCCGCCTGGCCGGCCTGGCGCCGCCAGACCGCCAAGCAGCGCGCCGCCCTGCTGCGCGGCTGGTACGAGCGCATCATGGCCCACCAGGAGACCCTGGCACGGCTGATGACCCGCGAACAGGGCAAGCCGATCGGCGAGTCCCGCGGCGAGGTGGCCTACGGCGCCAGCTTCGTGGAGTACTACGCCGAGGAGGCCAAGCGCGTGGCCGGCGAGACGCTGCCGGGCCACGGCGCCGACAAGCGCATCCTGGTGATGCGCGAGCCGATCGGCGTGATGGCCGCGATCACGCCGTGGAACTTCCCGCTGGCGATGATCACCCGCAAGTGCGCCCCGGCCCTGGCCGCCGGCTGCCCGGTGGTGATCAAGCCCGCCGAGGCCACGCCGCTGACCGCCCTGGCGCTGGCCAGGCTGGCCGAGGATGCCGGCTTCCCGGCGGGCGTGATCAACGTGGTGACCGCGGCCCGCCCGGCCGAGATCGGCGAGGTGCTGACCACCGATCCCCGCGTGCGCAAGGTGTCCTTCACCGGCTCCACGCCGGTCGGCAAGACGCTGCTGGCCCAGTGCGCCGGCACCGTCAAGAAGGCCTCCATGGAGCTCGGCGGCAACGCGCCCTTCATCGTCTTCGACGACGCCGACCTGGACGCCGCCGTGGACGGCGCCATCGCCTCCAAGTTCCGCAACGCCGGCCAGACCTGCGTGTGCACCAACCGCTTCCTGGTGCAGGACGGCGTCTACGACGCCTTCATCGAGAAGCTGGCCGCGCGCATGGCCGAGCTCAAGGTCGGCAACGGCCTCGAGGAAGGCGTCCTCCAGGGCCCGCTGATCAACGCGGCGGCGGTGGACAAGGTCCAGTCGCACATCAGCGATGCCCTCGAGCACGGCGGGCGCCTGGTGTGCGGCGGCGAGCCCCACGCCCTGGGCGGCACCTTCTTCCAGCCGACCCTGATCGCCGACGTCACCGCCGCCATGAAGGTGGCCACCGAGGAGACCTTCGGTCCGCTGGCGCCGGTGTTCCGCTTCCACGACGACGAGGAAGCGATCGCCATGGCCAACGCCACCGAGTTCGGCCTGGCCGCCTACTTCTATGCTCGCGACTACCAGCGCATCTGGCGCACCATGGAAGGGCTGGAATACGGCATGGTCGCCGTCAACGAGGGCCTGCTCTCCACCGAGCTGGCGCCGTTCGGCGGCGTCAAGGAATCCGGCCTCGGACGCGAGGGCTCGCGCCACGGCCTGGATGAGTACACTGAACTAAAATACGTCTGTGTCGGCGGGCTCTGAGGCCCAATCGCTCTCTCAACAGGAGTCGTCTCCATGAACAACGCACAACTCAACGAGCTCAAGCAGCGCTATGTCGCCAGCGGCGCCGCCAGCCCGGCCACCCAGTTTGCCGACCGGGCCGAGAATGCCCTGATCTGGGACGCCGACGGCAACCGCATCATCGACTTCGCC
Organism: Halomonas smyrnensis AAD6; assembly: GCF_000265245.1. GTDB lineage: Bacteria > Pseudomonadota > Gammaproteobacteria > Pseudomonadales > Halomonadaceae > Halomonas > Halomonas smyrnensis. Next base: position 7,131 of record NZ_AJKS02000013.1, on the reverse strand, counting down.
GGCGGCATCGGCGTGCTCAACATCGGCCATCGCCATCCCAAGGTGGTGCAGGCGGTCAAGGACCAGCTGGACAAGGTGATGCACACCTGCCAGACCGTGATGCCCTACGAGGGCTACGTGAAGGTGGCCGAGAAGCTCAGCCAGGTGACCCCGGTGCGCGGCCACGGCAAGGTGATGCTCGCCAACTCCGGGGCCGAGGCGCTGGAGAACGCCGTCAAGGTGGCACGCGCCGCCACCGGCCGCGACAACGTGATCTGCTTCACCGGCGGCTATCACGGCCGCACCTTCATGACCATGGCCATGAACGGCAAGGTCGCGCCCTACGCCACCGACTTCGGCAGCATGCCGGGCAACGTCTTCCGCGCGCCCTACCCGGTGCCGAGCGAGGGCGTCAGCGACGAAGACGCGCTGCGCGGGCTGAAGATGGCACTGAAGACCGACGCCAATCCGAAGGACACCGCGGCCATCGTGCTCGAGCCGGTGCTCGGCGAAGGCGGCTTCCATGCGGCGTCGCCGGGCTTCCTGAAGGCCGTGCGTGAGCTGTGCGACGAGCACGGCATGCTGATGATCGTCGACGAGGTGCAGTCGGGCTTCGGCCGCACCGGCAAGCTGTTCGCCATCGAGCACAGCGGCGTCGAGCCGGACATCATCACCATGGCCAAGAGCATGGCGGACGGCATGCCGATCTCCGCCCTGGTCGGCACCGACAAGGTGATGGACGCCTCCGGCGGCAACTCCCTGGGCGGCACCTACACCGGCAGCCCGGTGTCCTGCGCCGCGGTGCTGGCGGTGCTGGAGGTGTTCGAGGAAGAGAATATCCTCGACAGGAGCCTGGCCCTGGGCGACGAGCTCGGCGCGCGCTTCGACCAGTGGGAGCAGGCCTTCGACTGCGTGGTGAACGGCCGCCACCTGGGCGCCATGGCCGCCTTCGACCTGGTCGCGGCCGACGGCAGCCCGGACGCCGACCTCGCCGGCGCGCTGTGCAAGAAGGCCCGCGAGAAGGGGCTGATCCTGCTGTCCTGCGGCCTGTGGGGCAACACCATCCGCTTCCTGATGCCGGTGACCATCGAGGACGAGGTGCTGGAGGAAGGCTTCTCGATCATCGAGGCGTGCCTGAAGGAGCTGGTCGGCAGCCAGGCCACCGCCACCGCCTGATCCTGCGCCAGCCCCGAACGCACGCCGCCCGGCCAGCTGGCCGGGCGGCGTGTTTCTGCGCGGGCCTGTCGGCGCGCTGAGCGCCTCGGGTCAGGCCTTCTTCACTTTCGCGATCACCCACAGCAATACCACCGCGCCGACGATGGCGGTGACCAGCGAGCCGATAAAGCCCCCCGCTTGCAGGCCCAAGAGACTGAAGAGGCCACCGCCGACCACTGCGCCGACGACCCCCACCCCGATATTGCCCAGCAGGCCGAAGCCGCCGCCGCGCATGATGTTGCCGGCGATCCAGCCCGCCAGTCCGCCGATGATCAACCAGGCGATGATGCTCATGGATATCTCCTTTTCCACTTCCTTGGGATGTGCCTGCCAGACTGCCGGCAGGCGGCGTCATAACGCAAGCTCAGAACGATGATCCGGGCCGGGCCAGGAAGGCCCGCTCTTCCTCGGTCGAGGCTCGCCCGAGGGCGGCGTTGCGGTGCGGATAGCGGCCGAAGCGCTCGAGGATGTCGCGGTGCCGGCGCTCGGCGCGCAGGCTGCCCTCCAGGCCGGGCTGCTCGAACAGCCGCTGCGCCTCGTCGTGAACGGCCAGCGACTCGCTGTGCATGAAGGGCATATAAAGGAAGGCTCGCTCGCGCGCCGCAAGCGCTGCGTCGTCCCCGACGGCGACCGCCTCCCGGGCGAGTGCCAGTGCCCGGGCGTCGGCGGCATAGGCCTCGGCGCCGTCGCGATGAAGGTGGCGCGAGAACTGATCCAGCACGATGATCTCGGCCAGCCGCCCGCGTGCCGTCTGCCGCCAGTCGTCGAGCTCTCCGCGGCGGGCGGCCTCCAGGGTCGTGGCGAAGCGGCGACGCACCTCGTCATCGAGGGCGCTGTCCTTGCGGAACCACTGCGCCGGCGTCAGCTCCTCGAACCAGAAGGCGAGCACCTCGCCTGCAGTCTGGCCTACCATGGCGTCGCTGCCTCCCTGTGGCGGCGAGGTGGATATGCTCCCAGCATAGCAGCCCGCTCTCGATACCCGAACGACCCCCGATAACGCCCGGAGCCACCATGACCGCCTATCAGCTGATCTCGATGCTCGGCTATGCCTTCCACCTCGTCGGCCTGCTCGTCTGCCTCGGCGGGCTGAGCCTGGCCCGCCGGCCACGGCATCGCTGGCTGGGCCGGCTGCTGGCCGTCGCGGGATTCGGGATCGCCGCGACCCCGCTGCTGGCGCAGCTGTTCGGCTGGGTGGAGCCGACGCCGGCGGGCGTGGTGCCGCCTTCCTGAAAAAGGACTACCAACCGTTATACGAAAGGCGTATGGCATGGGTAAGGCAGTCCCCTAGACTCCCCCGTCACTGTCGTAAGGTTAGCAAGAAAAACACGGTCCCTACGCGGCGAAAACGCCAATGTGCGCCAGACATTAAGGATCTTTCCGATATGCACGCCCTCACCCTCGGCTCCTTCCTGTTCTTCACAGGACTGGTGGCCTTCCTCACCTGGCGGATCACCCGCCGCGACGACCATTCCAGCACCAACGGCCTGTTCCTGGCCGGGCGCAGCCTGACCTTTCCGCTGATCGCCGGCTCGCTGCTGATGACCAACCTCTCCACCGAGCAGATGGTCGGCCTCAATGGCGCCGCCTTCGCCGATGGCCTGAGCGTGATGGCCTGGGAAGTGGTGGCGGTCATCGCCCTGGTGATGCTGGCGCTGTTCTTCCTGCCGCGCTTCCTGCGCAGCGGCATCGCCACCGTGCCCCAGCTGCTGGAGATCCGCTTCGACAAGGGCACCCAGCGCATCGCCAATGTGATCTTCCTGCTCGCCTATGCGGTGATCCTGCTGCCGATCATCCTCTACTCCGGCGCCATGGGCCTGCAGGGCATGCTCGACCTGCACGGCCTGACCGGCATCGAGTCCGACACCACCCTGCTGTGGCTGACCGTATGGCTGGTGGGCCTGATCGGCGCGGTCTATGCCCTGTTTGGCGGCCTGCGCACCGTCGCCGTGTCCGACACCCTGAACGGCATCGGCCTGCTGGTCGGCGGCTTCGTGATCGTCTACTTCGGCCTGCAGGCCGTCAGCGACGGCAACGGCGTGCTGGCCGGCTGGGACATCCTCAAGGAATCCCAGCCCGAGCGCCTGAACTCCATGGGCCGCGAGGACCAACAGGTGCCCTTCGCCACCCTGTTCACCGGCGTGTTCCTGATCAACGTCTTCTACTGGACCACCAACCAGCAGATCATCCAGCGCACCTTCGCCGCCAAGAACCTGGCCGAGGGTCAGAAGGGCGTGCTGCTGACCGGCCTGTTCAAGCTGCTCGGCCCGCTGTACCTGGTGCTGCCCGGCATCATCGCCTACCAGCTGTATGCCGATCAGGGCATCCAGGCCGACGAGGCCTACGGCCACCTGGTGTTCAACTTGCTGCCGCCCTACCTCACCGGCTTCTTCGCCGCGGTGATGGTCGGCGCCATCCTGTCGTCGTTCAACTCGGCGCTGAACTCCACCACCACCCTGTTCAGCCTCGGCGTCTACAAGGGCGTGCTCAACAAGGACGCCAGCGAGGCGCAGGTGGTGCGCGCCAGCAAGACCTTCGGCTGGATCATGGCCCTGATCGCCATGACCATCGCCCCGCTGCTGGCCGGCCAGGAGAGCCTGTTCGGCTACCTGCAGAAGATGAACGCCATCTACTTCATCCCGCTGCTGGCGGTGGTGCTGGTCGGCCTGCTGACCAAGCGCGTGCCGGCCATGGCGGCCAAGATCGCCCTGGTGGGCGGCTGCCTGCTGATCTTCGCCGGCTACTTCATCCCGCCCTTCGACCGGCTGCCGCAGGTGATGCACGAGTTCCACTTCGTCGCCTCGGTGTTCGTGCTGCTGGTGGTGGCGATGCTGGTGATCGGCAAGCTGCGTCCGCGCGCCGAGGCCTGGGTCCACGAGGACAGCGGCGCCGTCGACCTGACCCCGTGGAAGGGCGCCGTGCCCGCCGGCATCGCGCTGGTGGTGCTGGTGATCGCCATCTACGCGGCCTTCGCCTGACGCCACGCCGGCTTCTTTGCCCCATGACGATGCCCCGCCCCGTGCGGGGCGTCGTCGTTTCGGGCCGCGCCATGTCTCCACGGTGGGAAACGGGGCGTTGTGGACACCGCCGCCACGGCGTCCCGCCGTCGGTCTATCATGAGCGCTGCGGCGCTCGCCCCGTCCCCCTCGAGGAACCTGCCCCATGCCCCTGACCGTTATGCTGCTCTCGCTGTGCCAGGCCCTGCTGGTCAGCGGCAACATCCTGCTGATCGCCGTGTCGCCGCTGATCGGCGCCCAGCTGGCGCCCGCGCCGGCGTGGTCCACCGCCCCGGTGGCGACCCAGTGGCTGGGGCTGATGTGCGCCACCATTCCCGCCTCGCTGATCATGGCGCGGCTGGGTCGGCGCCGCGGCTTCGTGCTCGGCCACCTGCTGGGGCTCGCCGGCACCGGGCTGGCCGTGGCCGCCCTCCGGGCCCAGGCGTTCGGCCTGTTCCTGCTCGCCACCTGGCTGATCGGGATCGGCATCGGCTTCGGCCAGCTGTACCGATTCGCCGCGGTGGAGGCGGCCCCCGAGGGCGGCCGCGACCGGGCCATCGGCCTGGTGATGGGCGGCGGCGTGCTGGCGGCCTTCTTCGGCCCCTGGCTGGCCCGCCACAGCCATGCCCTGGCCGAGGTGCCCTACCTGGGCAGCTTCCTCGGCCTCGGAGCCCTCTACCTGCTGGCGCTGGCGCTGCTGGCCGGCGTGCGCCTGCCCGAGCCCGGCCGGGATGCCGCCGAGGGCGAACCGCGCCGGCTGGGCGAGATCGTCCGCCAGCCGGTGTTCCTGCTGGCGGTGGTCAGCGCCATGGTCGGCTACGGGGTGATGAACCTGGCCATGACCGCCACGCCGCTGGCCATGGCCGAGGTCGGCCACGGCTTCGATCACGTGGCCACCACCATTCAATGGCACGTGGTGGCGATGTTCCTGCCCTCCTTCGTCACCGGGCGGCTGACCGCCCGCTTCGGCGCCCCGCGGATGATCGGCGTCGGCTGCCTGCTGCTCACGGCCAGCGCCCTGACCGCCCAGCTCGACGCGGGGCTCGCCGGCTTCCATGCCGGCCTGGTGCTGCTCGGCCTGGGCTGGAACTTCGCCTTCCTGCCCGCCACCGGGCTGCTCACCGAGGCCCACTCCCCGGCCGAGAAGGCCCGCACCCAGGCCGCCAACGAGTTCCTGGTGTTCTCCACCGTGGCGATCACCGCGCTGCTGGCCGGCCCCCTGGTGTCGCTGCTGGGCTGGGCGAGCCTCAACCTGCTGCTGATCCCGCTGTGCCTGCTGCCGCTGGCGCTGCTCGGCGCCCGCCACCTTGCCTTCCGGCGTCGCCGCCCGCAGATTAGGGGCTGACACGGATGCCGAGCGACGCCCCATGCCCCGAAACCTGACACGCGACCTGCTCGAACGCGGCCGCGACCGCCAGCTGCGCCTGGCGGTCACCGGCCTGTCGCGGGCGGGCAAGACCGCCTTCCTGACCTCGCTGATCGACCAGCTTCGCCACGCCGGGCTCGAGGCCCGCCTGGACCTGCTGCCCGCGGCCCGGGAAGGCCGACTGCTGGGCGCCCGCCGGGTCGAGCAGCAGGATCTAGGCGTGCCTCGCTTCCCCTTCGACCGCGCCCTCGCCGCCCTCGACGCCGACCCGCCGCAGTGGCCCGAGCCGACCCGCGGCATCAGCGAGCTGCGCCTGTCGATCCGCTACCGCCCGGGCCGCCCCGGCTGGATCGGCGGCGACACCCGCCGGCTCACGCTGGACCTGTTCGACTATCCCGGCGAATGGCTGCTCGACCTGCCGCTGCTGGAGCACGACTTCGCCAGCTGGTGCCGGGCCCAGCGCTTCGACGGCGAGCGCGCCGCGCTGTTCGCCGACTGGCAGCGCGAGGTGGCGGACCTGGACCCGGCCCAGGAGGTCGACGAGGCGCGCCTGGCCGAGCTCGCCGAACGCTACGCCGAGGGCCTGCGCGCCGCCCGCGAGGCCGGCTTCTCGGACCTGCAGCCGGGCCGCTTCCTGCTGCCCGGCGAGCTGGAGGGCGCCCCGGTGCTGCAGTTCTTCCCCCTGCCGGGGCTCGACGAGGCCGACCCGGCCGTGCTGGCGCAGCTGCCGCCGGAGAGCCTCTACGCCACCCTGGCGCGGCGCTTTCGCCACTACCAGCAGCACATCGTCAAGCCGTTCTACCGCGATCACTTCCGGCGCTTCGACCGCCAGATCGTGCTGGTCGACGTGCTCGGCGCGCTGAACGCCGGGCCCGAGCGCTTCGAGGACCTGTCCCGGGCGCTGACGCGGCTGATGCAGAGCTTCGACTACGGCCGGCGCAGCCTGCTCTCGCGGCTCTTCGCCCCGCGCATCGATCGCCTGGCCATCGCCGCCACCAAGGCCGACCACGTCACGCCCGAGCAGCATCCGCGCCTCACCGGGCTGCTCCAGTCGCTGCTGGCCGAGCCGCTCAAGGACCTGCGCTTCGCCGACGTGCCGGTGCGCGCCCTGAGCCTGGCCGCGATCCGCGCCACCGAGGCCCGCGAGGTCGACCACCGCGGCCAACGCCAGCCGGTGCTGCGCGGCACCACCCTCGAGGGCGAGGACACGCTGCTGTTCCCCGGCGAGGTGCCGGCCACCCTGCCCGACGCCAGCTTCTGGCGCCGCCAGGGCTTCACCTTCACCGCCTTTCGCCCCCGGCCCCGCGACGGCGGCGCCCTGCCGCACATTCGCCTCGACGCCGCCCTCGAGTGGCTGATCGGAGACAAGCTGACATGACCGCGCCCCGCGAATCCGACCCGCGCCCCGGCCGGCGCTTCACGCTGGAGACCGAACCCGCCCCGGAGGCACCCGAGACGCCGGCCCCGGAGTACCTGTTCGATCCGACGCAGGCCCACCATCCACCGACGCCGGCGGCGCCGGACGCCGCCCCGGGCGAGAGCGAGGCCGCCGTCACCGCCGGCCTGGCGCCGCCGAAG
>NZ_AJKS02000014.1 GCF_000265245.1 Halomonas smyrnensis AAD6 | reverse complement strand
CGGACCTCGCGCACCACCGGCGCGGCGGGCAGGTGGGCGTCGGCGCGCTCGAGCAGGTCGCTCGGGCCGCCGAGGCCGGCCACCATGTGCGCGAAGCGCTCGGCGGCGGCGCCGGAGGCCAGCCGCTCGTCGAGCCGGGTGAGCGCCGCGTCGCGGTCGGCGGCCAGGCCGCCGGCCAGCAGCATCTCCGCGGCCAGGGTGCGGGTGACCTCGAGCAGGCGGCCGCCGCGGCGCTCGCCGGTCAGTACCGCCAGTGCCTCGCGCACCTCCACGGCGTTGCCGGCGCAGGGCGCCAGCGGCTGGCTCATGTCGGTCAGCAGCGCGGTGGTCGGCGTGCCGGCGCGGCTCGCCACCGTTGCGATGGCCTCGGCCAGCTCGCGTGAGGCCTCCGGCGTGGGCATGAAGGCGCCGCTGCCGACCTTGACGTCCATCACCAGGGCGTCGAGGCCGCAGGCGAGCTTCTTGCCCAGGATCGAGGCCACGATCAGCGGCAGCGACTCCACGGTGGCGGTGACGTCGCGCACCGCGTAGAGGCGCTTGTCGGCCGGGGCCAGGCTGCCGGTCTGGCCGATGATCGCCACGCCCGCCTCCTTCACCAGGCGGCGGAAGGTGGCGGTGTCCGGGGTGACCGAATAGCCGGGGATGGCCTCGAGCTTGTCGAGGGTGCCGCCGGTGTGGCCGAGGCCGCGCCCGGAGATCATCGGCACGTGGCCGCCGCAGGCGGCGACCCAGGGGCCGAGCACCAGCGAGACCAGGTCGCCGACGCCGCCGGTGGAGTGCTTGTCGAGCACCGGGCCGGGCAGGTCGAGCCCGGACCAGTCGAGCACCTCGCCCGAGTCGCGGGTGGCCTCGGTGAGCGCCACCGTCTCGGCGTCGTCCATGCCCTGCAGGGTGATGGCCATGGCCAGGGCGCCGACCTGGGCGTCCGACAGGCCGCCGTCGGCGATGCCGGAAACCAGCTCGCGGATGGCGTCGGGCGGCAGCGGCCGCCCGTCGCGCTTGGTGCGAATGGCTTCCTGGGGAAGCATCAGTAGTCGTCCTCGTCACCGTCGGCGGCCGGGGCGTCGAAGGCACCGAGGTTCATCAGCAGGTCGTCGAGCAGGCCGGAGGCGCCGAAGCGGAAGTGGGCCGGGGAGATCCAGCCGGCGCCCATGATGCGCTCGGCGAGCTGCAGGTAGGCCGCGGCATCCTCGGTGGTGCGCACGCCGCCGGCGGCCTTGAAGCCGATGTCGCGGCCGCTGTCGCGGATCACCTCGAGCAGGATCTCGGCGGCTTCCAGCGTGGCGTTGATCTCGACCTTGCCGGTGGAGGTCTTGAGGAAGTCGGCGCCGCCTTCCACGGCCAGCTCGGCGGCGCGGCGGATCAGCGCCGGATCCTTCAGCTCGCCGGTCTCGAGGATGACCTTGAGGGTGGCGTCGCCGCAGGCGGCCTTGCTCATCTCGACCAGGTCCTGGCAGACGCCTTCGTCGCCGGCCATCAGCGCGCGGTAGGGGAAGACCACATCGACCTCGTCGGCGCCGGAGGCCACGGCCTCGCGGGTGGCGCGGGCGGCGCGCATGACGTCGTCGCCGCCGTCGGGGAAGTTGGTGACGGTGGCGATCTTGACGCTGTCGTTCAGGCGGTGGGCGGTCAGCGCACGGCGGGCCGGGACGATGAACTGCGGGTAGATGCAGATCGCCGCCGGGTTGCCCATCGGCGTCTTGGCGCGCTGACACAGGCCTTCGACGGTGGCATCGGTGTCGTCGTCGTTGAGGCTGGTGAGGTCCAGCAGCGGCAGGGCCTGGCGGGCAACGCGTTGCAGATCGGTCATGTCGTGGTCCTGTAGGAAAGGGGCCTGGAGTAAGAATGACACCGCGGCCGAGCGGGCCGCGGTGTCGCCGGTTCATGCCCCGAGGGCGATGAAGAAGCCGGCAAGGGTAGCGGACATCAGGTTGGAAAGGGTACCCGCGAGCACGGCCTTGAGGCCCAGGCGGGCGATATCGTGGCGCCGGCTGGGGGCGATGGTGCCGAGGCCGCCGAGCAGGATGGCGATCGACGACAGGTTGGCGAAGCCGCACAGGGCGAAGGACAGGATGGCCGCGGAATGGTCGGACAGCGCCTCGCCGGTGGCCGCGACCATCTGGTCGCCGCTCAGGTAGGGGGCGAGGTTGATATAGGCGACGAACTCGTTGACCACCAGCTTCTGGCCGATGAAGGAACCGGCCAGGGTGGCCTCGCTCCAGGGTACGCCGAGCAGGAAGGCCAGCGGCGAGAACAGCCAGCCGAGCAGCAGCTCGAGGCTCAGCGAGTCGAAGCCGAACCAGCCGCCGATGCCGCCGAGGATGCCGTTGAGCAGCGCGATCAGGCCGATGAAGGCCAGCAGCATGGCGCCGACGTTGGCCGCCAGCATCAGGCCGGAGCTGGCGCCGGAGGCGGCGGCATCGAGCACGTTGCTGGGATGGTTCTCTTCCTCGTCGAGGCGCTCCTCGGCGGCGGAGACGCTGTCCTCGGGCTCCTCGGTCTCGGGCAGCAGCAGCTTGGCGAACAGCAGCCCGCCCGGGGCGGACATGAAGGAGGCGGCCACCAGGTATTCCATGGGAATGCCCAGCGCGGCATAGCCGGCCATGACCGAGCCGGCCACCGAGGCCAGGCCGCCGCACATCACCGCGAACAGCTGCGACTGGGTCATCTTGGCGATGAAGGGCCGCACCACCAGCGGGGCTTCGGTCTGGCCGACGAAGATGTTGGCGGTGGCCGAGAGCGACTCGGTGCGCGAGGTGCCGAGCGCCTTCTGCAGCGCGCCGCCGAGCAGGCGGATCACCCACTGCATGATGCCCAGGTAGTAGAGCACCGCGGTCAGCGAGGAGAAGAAGATGATGACCGGCAGCACCTTGATGGCGAAGATGAAGCCGGAGGACTCGGCGTTGGCCAGGCCGCCGAATACGAAGTCGATGCCGTCGTTGGCGTAGAGCACCACCTGACTGACGGCCTCGGAGACGGTGGCGAGCACTTCCTGCCCGGCCGGCACGTAGAGCACGAAGGCGCCGATGCCGGCCTGGATGGCGAAGGCGCCGCCCACGGTGCGCAGGCGGATCGCGCGGCGATTGCTGGAGAAGAGCACGGCGATGGCGATCAGCGTCGCGATACCGATCAGGCTCATGAGCAAGGTCATGGGGATGTCCTTGTGGTTGATGGCAGAGGCGCGCGCGTCGCGCCTCGAGGCCGGCGATGGGTCAAGAGGCGCGGCAGGTTACAGGAAGTTGACCTTGAGGGTATAGATCATCGCATTCTGGTAGTCATCGGCGGTGCCCAGCTTGTTGTTCGAGTAGCGATACTGCACGCCGGTGGTGATCTCCTCGATCGGGTGCCACCACAGCGCCACGGCGCCGTTGGTGCCCAGCTCGCCGGCGGGGCCGTTGACGTAGTTCTCGCGCAGGTACTCGTCGTCGCGCTCGAAGGTCTGCTCGTGCCAGTTGGTCAGGCTGAAGGCCTCGCCGAAGGCCTGGAAGTCGTAGCCCAGCACCCAACCGGCCATGTAGCCGTTCTCGCCGCTGTAGGCGCCGCTCCCGCTCTCGACCCAGGCCTTGCCGATGAACGGCTTGAACCACAGGCCGCCCGCGAAGGTGTGGCGATAGCCGAGGCCGGCCACGCGATCCTGCTCCTCGCTATCGTAACCGTAGTCGCGGAAATCGTAGACGTGGAAGTACAGCGAGAAGGGCGTGTCGCCGAGATAGAGGTGCGAGGTGACCTTGGCGGCGCTGCGGCGGTTGTCGCGGCCGTCTTCCTCGCTGGTCTCGTTCTGCGGGTTCTCGAAGTCGTAGAAGCCGTAGAATTCGCCCCAGTCGAAGCCGACGCCGCCTTCGAGCTCGAGGTAGAAGAAGTCGCCCTTGGCGGCGTTGGTGGCGGTGCGCTCTTCGGTGCCGTCGGACCAGTCGAGGTAGTTGACCGAGACGTTGGCGAACGACCACTGCGGGCTGAGGGCCGAGGCGGCGTCGTCGGATGCGACGGCGGGCAGGGCGGTGGCGCCCAGCAGCAGGCCGGCCAGGGAGACGCTGTGACGGGGAGCGAGGGAAATCGGCATGGGGAGTCGGCTCTCTGAATGTTGTTGGTCGCGGTTGTTGTCGGGTGAGGCGCCGGGGGCGCGCCAGGCTGTCGCTCACGTCGACTGGGGGCATGGGCCCGGTCATGACGGGCGAACGGGATGGCGAGCGGCGTGTTTGTTATTTGGGTAACATGGCTATGTTATTTTAATCACATTTGGCGTCGCAACCCCCGGCATGCGGGAGCGACGCGGATTCAGGGAGCCGATACGGCGAACGCCGCTTCGGGGTGTGAAACAGGGCGAAGAGGGAGAGGCGTTGAACGAACGAAGTGAAGGGCGGCTGCTGCGCCTGCAGCGGGCGCTGGGACAGGGCGGCAGCCTGCGCCTGGCCGAGGCGGCGGCGCTGTGCGAGGTGTCGGAGATGACCATTCGCCGGGACCTGGCGGGCTCGGACGGCAGCCTGGTGCTGATCGGCGGCCATCTGATGCTGGCCAGCGATCCGCGCCACGCGCCGGTCTATGACCTGGCCGTGCAGCGCGACCGCAACGCCGAGGCCAAGCGGCGGCTGTGCCAGCGGGCGCTGGCGACCCTGGAGGAGGGCGACACCCTGTTCATCGACTGCGGCACGACCCTGACGCCGCTGGCGGCAGGCCTGCCCGACGACATGTCGCTGACGGTGGTGACCTATGCGCTCAACATCGCCGAGGCGGTCAGCAAGCGCCCGGGGGTGCGGCTGTGGCTGCTGGGCGGGGTCTACCACGCCTCGTCGTGCTCGTTCTCCAGCGACGACATCGGCGAGTCTATCCGCGGCTTCGGCCTCAACAAGGCGTTTCTGACCGCCGCCGGCGTGGACGAGCGCCAGGGACTGAGCTGCTTCCACTTCCACGAGGTGGCGCCCAAGCAGGCCGCCATCGCCACCGCCCAGCGGCGGTTCCTGGTGGTGGACGACAGCAAGCGGGGGCTGGTGCGCCCGGCGCGCTTCGCCGGCCTCGAGGAGGTCGACGAGGTGATCGCCGAGCAGTGGCTCGACGACTGACGGCGCGGGCGGCACCGAGACTTGTCCGCGGTCAAGGTCGGGCGGCGGGGAGTTGCTATGTTGAGAGGGCGAGGGCTGGCCTCGCGTCGATCTTCACCGCCTTGGAGGTATTGCCATGCGCGCCGCAGATGTCATGACGCCCCATGTGATCACCGTGTCGCCGAACAGCGAGGTGCGCGAGATCGCCAGCCTGCTGCTGGAGCACGGCATCAGCGCCGTGCCGGTCGTCGACGAGGACGAACGGGTGCTGGGCATCGTCAGCGAGGGCGACCTGATTCGCCGCGCCGAAGACGATCGGCGCGACAAGGCCTGGTGGCTGCGCATGTTCGAGGTCGGCGATCCCGGCGAATACGTCAAGACCCATGGCCGGCTGGCGCATGAGATCATGACCCGCGAGCCGGTCACCATCGACGAGAGCCTGCCGGTGCAGGAGATCGCGCGGCTGCTCGAGAAACGACGCATCAAGCGGGTGCCGGTGGTGCGCGACGGCCGGCTGGTGGGTATCGTCAGCCGGGCCAATCTGCTGCGCGGCTTCTCGGTGGCGGATCTCGGCGTCGCGGCCAGCGTCGAGGATCGCGAGATTCGCGATGCGATTCTCAAGGAAGTGGAACAACACACCGGGGTGATGGTCGAACGGCTCAACGTCATCGTCAGCGAGGGGCGGGTTCAGCTGTGGGGGCTGGTCGACAGCCAGGAACAGCGCCTCGCCGTGCAGGTGGCGGCGGAAAATGCCCCCGGCACTCGCTCGGTGGAGAACCATATCGGCTTCATGCCGCGCGGCATGGGCGGCTACTGAGGCATTCATCGATGTCGCCGCGCTCTTCCTGACGGCGACCCGGACCTTCCCTGGCGCGCCGGCCCGATGGCCGGTGCGACAGGCTGCGGCAAATCGTCCCTTTCCTCCTTTCCTCGTTTACTACACAATACGTTCCCCGCGGCCGGACCCTTTCTCGCGCGCCCCATGGAGGCGTTCGCGGGGGTTTGGCCATGAGTGAGCCGAGCCCTTTCCACGATGGTTAGCCTTTGCTGCGGTCATGGGTCAACCGGCGCAGGACAGGTCTCGGTTTTGTGTAGCGTGCTTGCTACAAGTCAGCAGGATTTATCCTGTCGCCAAGCCTGACGAGGTCGAAACATGAATCGAACTCCCCCCCTGCGCAAGCTCGGAGTCTTGCTGCTGGCGGTGCTGCCCCTGGTGTTGGCAGGGTGCAGCTCGGCGCTGCTGGACCCCAAGGGCCAGATCGGGGAAGAACAGCGGACCCTGATCCTCACGTCCTTCGGTCTGATGCAGATCGTGGTCATCCCCGTGATCGTGATGACGCTGCTCTTCGCCTGGCGCTATCGTCGCAGTAACCGCGAAGCCTCCTATCGTCCGGATTGGCACCATTCCAATCTGATCGAGGCGGTGGTGTGGTTCATCCCCTGTGTGATCATCGTGTTCCTGGCCGTCCTGACCTGGTACACCTCGCACAGCCTTGATCCGCACAAGCCCATCGAGCCGACCGCAGAACAGCAAGAGCCGATCGAGATCCAGGCGGTGTCGCTGGACTGGAAATGGCTGTTCATCTATCCCGAGCAGGGCATCGCCACCGTCAACGAGCTGGCCTTCCCTGAAGATACCCCGGTGCGCTTCCGTGTCACCTCGGGCTCTGTGATGAACTCGTTCTTCATCCCGCGTCTGGGCAGTCAGATCTATGCCATGGCCGGCATGGACAACGACGTCCACCTGGTCGCCGAAGAGCCGGGTGTCTACCCGGGCCGCTCCACCAACTACAGTGGTGCCGGCTTCTCGGGCATGACCTTCGACGCCCACGTGGGTTCCGAGGAAGACTTCGACGCCTGGGTCGCCAAGGTCCGCGAGTCGTCCGAGTCCCTGACCTACCCCGCGGAATACAACGAGCTCGCTGCGCCTTCCGAGGACAACGAGATCGAGTACTTCTCCGAGGTATCCCCCTCTCTCTACGAGAGCATCATCAAGAGCTTCCTTGCCGGCGGCGACCATGAAGAGCGCATGGCCGAATACGCCGACAGCTACGCCGAAGGCTTCGGTCACGGCGGTCACGGCGCTGGTCATGGCGACGATCACGGCGCATCGGCCGAGTCTCACGGCACGTCCATGAGCGCGGAGGCAGCGGAGTAAATCATGTTCGGAAAACTCAGCCTAGAGGCGATCCCGACGCACGATCCCATCATCATGACGACCATTACCGGTATCGTCCTGGGTGGGCTCGCGCTGGTGGCCGCCATCACCTACTTCAAGAAGTGGGGCTATCTGTGGAACGAGTGGGTCACCTCCGTCGACCACAAGAAGCTCGGTATCATGTACTTCATCGTGGCGCTGGTGATGCTGCTGCGCGGCTTCGCCGATGCGATCATGATGCGCTCCCAGCTGGCCATGGCGTCGGCCGGGGCCGAGGGCTTCCTGCCGCCCTCGCACTATGACCAGATCTTCACCGCCCACGGCGTGATCATGATCTTCTTCGTCGCCATGCCCATGGTCATCGGCCTGATGAACCTGGTGGTGCCGCTGCAGATCGGCGCGCGCGACGTGGCCTTCCCGTTCCTGAACAACCTGAGCTTCTGGCTGTTCGCGGCGGGCGTGATCTTGGTCAACGTGTCGCTGTTCGCCGGTGAGTTCGCCAAGACCGGCTGGCTGGCGTATGCGCCACTATCGGGGCTCGACTACAGTCCCGGCGTCGGCGTGGATTACTGGATCTGGGCGTTGCAGATATCCGGTATCGGCACGACCCTGACCGGCATCAACTTCTTCGTCACCATCCTGAAGATGCGCACCAAGGGCATGACCCTGTTCCGGATGCCCATCTTCACCTGGACCTCGCTGTGCGCGAACGTCCTGATCATCGCCTCGTTCCCGATCCTGACCGCCACCATCGCGCTGCTGACGCTGGATCGCTACCTGGGGATGAACTTCTTCACCACCGATCTCGGTGGCAACATGATGATGTACGTCAACCTCATCTGGGCCTGGGGCCATCCTGAGGTGTACATCCTGATCCTGCCGGCCTTCGGCGTGTTCTCCGAGGTCATCGCGACCTTCGCACGCAAGCGTCTGTTCGGCTACGGCACCATGGTGTGGGCGACCGTCGCCATCACCGTGCTGTCGTTCATCGTCTGGCTGCACCACTTCTTCACCATGGGCGCGGGCGCCAACGTCAATGCCTTCTTCGGCATCATGACGATGATCATCGCCATCCCCACCGGCGTGAAGATCTTCAACTGGCTGTTCACCATGTACCGCGGCCGGATCGAGTTCACCTCGCCGGTGCTGTGGACCCTGGGCTTCATCATCACCTTCTCCCTCGGTGGCATGACCGGTGTGATGCTGTCCATTCCGGCGGCCAACTTCGTGCTGCACAACAGCCTGTTCGTCATCGCCCACTTCCACAACGTCATCATCGGCGGCGTGGTGTTCGGCATGCTGGCGGGCCTGACCTACTGGTTCCCGAAGGCCTTCGGCTTCACCCTCAACGAGAAGTGGGGCAAGCGCTCCTTCTGGTGCTGGCTGGTCGGTTTCTACGTCGCCTTCGTGCCGCTGTACGTGCTGAGCTTCTTCGGTGCCGTGCGTCGCATGCAGTCCTACGACAACGGTGACTGGCAGCCGCTGATGATCGTGGCCTGGGTCGGTGCGCTGATCATCGCCGCCGGTATCGCCTGCACCCTGATCCAGTTCTACGTCAGCATCCGCGACCGCAAGCAGAACCAGGACGTCACCGGCGATCCCTGGGATGCGCGCACCCTCGAGTGGGCCACTTCCTCACCGGCGCCGTTCTACAACTTCGCGCATCTGCCGGACATCAACGGCATCGATGACTACTGGGCGAAGAAAGAGAACAACGGTGGCAAGCCGCCGCTGTCCGAGGGGCCGTATCAGGACATCCACATGCCCAAGAACACCTGGGAAGGTCCGGTGCTGGGTGGGCTGTCGACCGCCTTCGGTTTCGCCCTGGTGTGGCACATCTGGTGGCTGGCCATCGTCAGCGGCATCGGCATGTTCGTGGTCTTCCTGGCGCGTGTCTTCCGCGAGGACGTGGACTACTACGTGCCCGCCGCGGAAGTCGAGCGCATCGAGCGCGAGCATCGTCAGCGCGTCGAGCGTGACGTTCAGCCGTCTTCATCCTATGCATCCCAGGCAGGGGGGCAGGCCTAAATGTCTACTGATACCCTGAGCAACCACGGGGATCATGCTCACGAGCACGATCACCACGACGCCGCAGGCACCAAGGTCTTCGGTTTCTGGGTCTACCTGATGAGCGACCTGATCATCTTCGGGTCGCTGTTCGCCACCTACGCCGTGCTCCTCCGGGGCACGGCCGATGGTCCGACCCCCGCGGATATCGTCGACCTGCCGCTGATCCTGATCAGCACCTTCCTGCTGCTGGTGAGTAGTTTCACCTATGGCATGGCGGTGCTGGCGATGAACGCCGATCAGGTGAACAAGGTGAAGGCATGGCTGGCCGTGACCTTCCTGCTGGGCGCGGGCTTCATCGGCCTGGAGCTCTACGAGTTCCACCACCTGATCCACCTCGGCTTCGGCCCGGATCGCAGCGCCTTCCTGTCGGCCTTCTTCACCCTGGTCGGCACCCACGGCCTGCACGTGACCTTCGGCCTGATCTGGATCCTGGTGATGCTGGTCCAGCTGCAGAAGAAGGGACTGACCGACATGACGCGCCCGCGGATCATGTGCCTGAGCCTGTTCTGGCACTTCCTGGACATCGTCTGGATCTGCGTCTTCTCCTTCGTCTACCTGATGGGAGCCCTGTGATATGAGCGGTCAAGCTTCTCACGCCGAGCATAGCCACGGCAGCGTCAAGTCCTATGTGATCGGCCTGATCCTGTCCATCGTGCTGACCATCATCCCGTTCGGGGTGGTGATGACCGGCTCGTTCGCTACCTCGGCTACACTGCTGATCATCGTGGCCACCGCCGTGGCCCAGGTGCTCGTGCAGCTGATCCTGTTCATGCACATGAGCACGAAGACCGATGAGGGGTGGAACTTCACCTCCTTCGTCTTCACCGTGGCGATCCTGGTCCTGGTCATTGGAGGTTCCCTATGGATCATGTACAACCTTCACCTGAACATGATGATCGGGTAATGGCGACCTCCTCGCGGCGTAGGGACTATCTGGCGCTGACCAAGCCAGGGATCATCGGCGGCAACGCCATCTCGGTACTGGGCGGCTTCTTCCTGGCCGCCCAGGGCCAGATCGATCCCTGGCTGCTGCTGGCCACGCTGGCAGGATTGTCCCTGGTGATCGCGTCCGGGTGCGCCTACAACAACGTCATCGATCGGGATATCGATGCGGTGATGGAGCGTACCCGCAGCCGGCCCCTGGTGCAGGGGCGGCTGTCGGTGGCAGAGACGCTGCGCTTCGCGACCCTGCTCGGGGTCGCGGGCTTCGCCCTGCTGGCGGTGTTCACCAACGCCGTGACCGTGGGCCTGGCGGCCTTCGGCTTCGCCATCTATGTCGGCGCCTACAGCCTGTGGCTGAAGCGCCGTTCCGAGTACGGTACCCTCGTGGGCAGCTTCTCCGGCGCCATGCCGCCGGTGGTGGGCTACTGCGCGGTGTCCGGCGAGTTCGACATGGGCGCGCTGACGCTGCTGGTGATCTTCTGCATCTGGCAGATGCCGCACTCCTACGCCATCGCCATCTTCCGCTTCAAGGACTACGAAGCCGCGAAGATCCCCGTGCTGCCCGTGGTGCGCGGCATCAGTACCGCCAAGCACTACATCCTGGGCTACGTGGTGGCCTTCCTGTTCGCCTCCCTGGCGCTGAGCGTGGCCGGCTATGCCGGTCCGGGCTACTTCGCCGTGGCACTGGTGATGGGCGTCTACTGGCTGTACCTGGCCATGCAGGGCTACTGGACCACCAACGCCGAGCGTTGGGCGAAGCGCGTGTTCGGCTTCTCCATCCTCACCATCACCGCGCTGAGCGTGATGATGTCGGTGGAATCCAGCCTGCTGCCGACCACACCGTTGATGGCCGCCCTGGGCTGAGCCGCTTCCGTTGGCGGAACCTCCCCGGTCTCTGCCTATACTTGCCGGTGAAGACACATCGTGTGGCGGGCCACCCCGGCCCGTCCCCGGCAGGAGGGAGTGCCATGTTGACACATGCCTGGGGCATCCTCGCCCACCCGAAGCGCGAGTGGCAGCAGATCAAGGAAGAGCGCGAGACACTCACCCACCTCTACGAACACCACGTGCTGCTGATGGCAGCCATCCCCGTCGTCTGTTCCTACATCGGCACCACCCAGGTGGGGTGGAGTCTCGGTGGGGGCACGACCATTCAGCTCGGCTACCTGGACGCCCTGGGGGCCGGCATCGTCTTCTATCTGGTGATCCTGGCGGCCGTCTATGCGGTCGGCAAGGTGATCCGCTACATGGCCAAGCGCTTCACCAAGCCGCCGAGCCAGAGCCAGTGCATCGTGTTCGCCGGCTACGTGGCGACGCCGATGTTCGTCAGTGGCATCGTGGCGGTCTATCCGCTGATCTGGCTGTGCATGCTCGCCGGCGTGATCGGGCTCTGCTACACGGCCTATCTGCTCTATCTCGGCATCCCGTCCTTCCTCGGCATCGATACCGAGGAGGGCTTCATCGTCTCCAGCGTGACGCTGGCCATCGGGGTGCTGGTGCTGGAGGCGCTGCTCGGCATCACCGTGCTGCTGTGGGGCTACGGCGAGCGCATCATCCTCTCGCTGATCGGCTGATCCCGCCGCGGCACCGTGCCCGATCGGGAACGTCAGCCATCTCAGGACTGAAAAGGGCGGCCCTCGGGCCGCCCTTTTCGTGCTGTCTTTCTCGAGTCGAATCCGCCGTGTTCGTCGCCCGACGAGGCGGCCCGAGCCGGACTACTCATCGGTGGTCTCGATGCGGGTCATCGCCTGCTCGAGGGCCGAGAGGGTGCGATCGAGCGCGTGCAGCTTGTCGAAGCCGAACAGGCCAATGCGGAAGGTGCGGAAGTCGTCGCCCTCGTTGCACATCAGCGGCACGCCGGTGGCGACCTGCAGGCCGCCGGCGGCGAACTTGACTGCCAGGTCCGGGTCGCTGGTGTAGCTCACGACTACGCCGGCGGCCTCGAAGCCGGGGGCGGCGACGCTGCGGTAGCCGTGTTCGGCCAGCAGCTCGCGGGCCCGGCGGCCGAGCTCGAGCTGTTCGTCCTGGAGCCGTTGCAGGCCATAGTCCTCGGCCTCGGCCACGGCGTCGCGCAGGGTGCGCAGGGCGTCGGTGGGCAGGGTGGCGTGGTAGGCGTGGCCGCCGGCCTCGTAGGTCTCCATGATCGACAGCCACTTCTTGAGATCACAGGCGAAGCTCGAGCTCTCGGTCTCCTCGATGATGTCGCGGGCCAGGCGCGACATCATCACCATGGCGCAGCAGGGCGAGCCGCTCCAGCCCTTCTGCGGCGCGCTGATCAGGATGTCGACGCCGGTGTCCTGCATGTCGACCCAGTCGGTGCCGGAGGCGATGCAGTCGAGCACCAGCAGGCCGTTCTGATCGTGGATGGCCTCGGCGAGCCGGCGGATGTAGTCGTCGGGCAGTTTCACGCCGGACGAGGTCTCCACGTGGGGCGCGAACACCAGATCGGGCTGCTGGTCCTGGATCGCCTCGAGCACTTCCTCGATGGGGGGCGGCGTGAACGGCGAGGTCGGGTCGTCGTCATCCAGGCGCACGGCCTTGCGCACATAGAGGTCCGAAGGGATGTGTCCGCGCTCCAGGATCTGGTGCCAGCGATAGCTGAACCAGCCGTTGCGGATCACCAGGCAGCGTCGGTCGGTGGCGAACTGACGCGCCACCGCTTCCATGCCGAAGGTGCCGCTGCCGGGAACGATGACCGTCGAATGCGCGCGATAGACCCGCTTCAGCGACGCGGAAATGTCGCGCATCACCTGCTGGAAGCACTGCGACATGTGGTTGAGGGAACGATCCGTGTAGACCACCGAGTACTCGAGCAGTCCATCGGGGTCGACATCGGGCAGTAAA
Source organism: Halomonas smyrnensis AAD6 (assembly GCF_000265245.1). GTDB lineage: Bacteria > Pseudomonadota > Gammaproteobacteria > Pseudomonadales > Halomonadaceae > Halomonas > Halomonas smyrnensis. The sequence goes on along the minus strand of NZ_AJKS02000014.1, from coordinate 72,523 downwards.
CCGGCCATTGCTGTCTCCATGTTATCGGACGCTGCCTCCTGGCGGCGGAGGGCGCCTTGCACGTTAGAAGAGGATATTCCCTATCCCGGCTTCAGGCCAGGGTGCGAGCGGCGGGCCGCGACGCTGACGTGGATCATTCCCCGCCGTGGCGAAAGGGGCCGCGGTGTACCAGACTGACGTCTACGCAGGGAAACATCGTTTCCTAACTGGAGAAGCCTCATGAAGACCTTGCTGATTCCCGTCGCCGCGGCCTGTCTGGTGGCCGCCGCCACTGCCCACGCCCAGGGCGGTCCCATGACCTATCAGCCGAGCCCCTACGTCGGCGCCGATGCGCTGTTCTGGGAGCTCGACCCGGATGGCCGCGCCGATGATCGCGACAGCACCGGCCTGCGTCTGCGCGCCGGCGTCGCCTTCAATGACTACTTCGCCCTCGAGGGACATCTCGGCACCGGCGGCTCCGACGGTGGCCTGGACCTGGACTACCTGGCCGGCGGCTACGCCAAGGGCATGCTGCCGATCACCCCGAGCTTCACGCTCTACGGGCTGCTGGGCGCCACCGAGGTCGAGTTCGATGGCGCGGACTCCGAGACCGACGTCTCCTACGGTGGGGGCGCCAGTTACGCGCTGATGCCGAACCTGTCGCTGGACGCCGATTACATGCGCTATCTCGACGAATCGAACTACGACTTCGATGCCGTGAGCCTCGGGGCCAGCTATCACTTCTGATGCCACTGGATAGCGAGCGGCGATAGATCGCGATCCGGGGATGATGCCCCGTTACTGCGCCCCCGCTTGCCAGCGGGGGCGTTGCTCGTTTCGGCCACCGCGGCCGGGGCGTCTCCCGGGGATGTCCCTTGATGGCGCAGACCTGTCGCACTCTCGTGAGGCGCCCGCCTTTTCATGGTGCACGCGGCCCGGGCGAGGGGGCGGCAGCGAGGGCGCCCGGCCCCGTCATCGCGCCGTCTGCGGTCGATCTGGCACGTTACGTGCAGAGCCGTATCGAACAAGGTCACGAAAGGTGCTGCCATGTCCTCTCCCTCCTCCCGCCCCGACGTTCCCGGCCCGAGGCTGCTCTTCACCGATCTGGATGGCTCGTTGCTCGATCACCAGACCTATGACTGGTCGCCGGCCGCGGAGTGGCTGACGCGGCTGCGCGAGGAAGGCGTGCCGGTGATCCCGGTGACCAGCAAGACCCGCAGCGAGCTGCTGGCCCTGCGCCAGGCCCTGAATCTCGTCGACAGTCCCTTCGTGGCCGAGAACGGTGCGGTGGTGGGGCTGCCTGCCGCCTGGTGCCACGCCCGCCTGGAGCGCACGCCCGGCCCCGACGGACTGGTGATCAAGACGCTCGGCGTGGACATCGGCTTCATCCGCCAGCGCCTCGCGGTGTGGCGCGAGCGCCTGGGCGTGCGCTTCACGCCGATGAGCGAGATGCAGATCGACGACCTGGTCGCCTTCACCGGACTCAGCGAGGAGGAGGCGCGCCTGGCGCGGATGCGCGAGGGCAGCGAGCCGCTGATCTGGGCCGACAGCGAGGCGCGGCTGGAGGACTTTCGCCAGGGGCTCGCCGGCGACGGCCTGCACCTGGTGCGCGGCGGGCGCTTCTGGCACGCCACCGGCGAGTCCGACAAGGGTCAGGCGGTGAGCTGGCTGAGCGAGCGCTTCACGGCCCTGCGCGGCGTGCGCCCGCAGACCCTGGCGCTGGGCGACGGCCCCAACGACATCGCCATGCTCGAGGCGGTGGATCAGGCGGTGGTGATCCGTGGCTGCCACGGCCTGGAGGTATCGCCGCGACAGCCCGAGGTCTACCGCAGCCGGGAAAGCGGCCCGAGCGGCTGGGCCGAGGGCGTGGACTACTGGTGGGGGCGAGGCGGGCGCCGGCAAGGGCCGGCGCTGACGGCATCCGGCAGCCGCGACAACAACGACGTGGGGAGTGTCAGCGCATGAGTGATTTCCATCAGAACGGCATCATCACCGATTTTCACAATCTCACTCGCCGGCCGGTCGAGGACCTCGAGGCCGACCTGGTGCGCTTCTCGGCGCAGCGGCCGATGAGCCTGATCCTGCCGTCGCTGTACTCCGAGCTGGAGGGGCCGGCGCTCTCGCACATCGTCGACGAGCTGGCCCAGGTGCCCTATCTCTCGGAGATCGTGATCGGCCTCGACCGGGCCGACCACGCCCAGTTCGGCAGGGCCCGCGAGTTCTTCGCGCGGCTGCCCCAGCGTCATCGCATCCTGTGGAACGACGGCCCGGGCCTGCGCGCGCTGGACGCCGAGCTGGAAGCGCAGGGCCTCGCGCCCCAGCAGCCGGGCAAGGGGCGCAACGTCTGGTACTGCGCCGGCTACGTGCAGGCCTCCGGGCGCAGCGAGGCGGTGGCGCTGCACGACTGCGACATCCTCACCTACGATCGCGGCATGCTGGCGCGGCTGTTCTATCCGGTCGCGCATCCCTACTTCAACTACGAGTTCTGCAAGGGCTACTACCCGCGCATCGCCGACGGCCGCCTCAACGGCCGGGTCTCGCGGCTGATGGTCACGCCGCTGCTGCGCGCGCTCAAGCAGATGTTCGGGCCGCTGCCGTACCTCGAGTACCTCGACTGCTATCGCTATGCGCTTTCCGGCGAGTTCGCCATGCGCACCGAGGTGCTCGACGGCATCCGCATCCCCGCCGACTGGGGGCTCGAGATCGGCGTGCTCTCCGAGGTGCATCGCAACTACTCCACCCGCCGGCTGTGCCAGGTGGATCTGGCCGACAGCTACGACCACAAGCACCAGCCGGTCTCCGAGGAGGACGCCTCCGGCGGACTCAACCGCATGAGCCTGGACATCGCCAAGGCGCTCTACCGCAAGCTGGCGACCCAGGGCGTGACCTTCAGCGCCGAGGGCTTCCGCACCCTCAAGGCCACCTACTACCGCATGGCGCTGGACCTGATCGAGGCCTACGACCACGACGCGCGGATGAACGGCCTGAGCCTCGACCGACACAGCGAGGAGCGGGCGGTGGAGCTGTTCGCCACCAACCTGCTCGAGGCCGGCGGCGTGTTCCTCGACAATCCCGGCGAGCGGCCCTTCATCCCCAGCTGGAACCGGGTGCGGGCGGCCATTCCCGACCTGCTGCCGCGCATGGCCGAGGTGGTGGAGGCCGACAACGCCGTCTGACCCCGCCGCCTGCCGCCACCAGCACCGCCCCCAGGCATTGCCCATGGGGGCGGTGTTCGTTACGCCTTTTTCCCGCTGACGACGGCTTTACCCGCCAATGTTGACCAGCCACAGGGCGCCGTAGGGCGGCAGGGCATCGTCGGCCTGCCACGCCTCGCCGCCGATCCGGTCGCGCCACTCGCCTTCGCCGAGCGGCTCGAGCGCCAGCGGCTGGGGGCGGTCGGTGACGTTGTGGATCGCCAGCAGGCGGCGCCCGTCGGGCAGCGGGCCGCGCTCGACCACCAGCAGCGTGGCCGGCGTCTCGATCACCCGCTGGGCCACGTCCGGGTGGAAGCAGGGCTCGTCGCGGCGCACCTCGAGCAGCCGCGTCAGGGCCGTGAAGGCCTGGTGGGTCGAGGTGTGCGGGCTGTCGAGCAGTCGCTCCAGGGCGCCGCGATCCCAGCGATGGCGGTTGATCGAGCGCAGCCGGCCGCTGCGCTCCATGCCCTCGATGTCGTTGAGGGTGCCGGTCAGGGCGTGCAGATAGAGCGCGGGGATGCCGCGCAGGCCGAGCATCAGCTGCTGGCTGCACAGGAAGCGCGGCATCTGCCAGGGGTCGGCGCCGCGGCGCGTGCCCTTCATGGCGTCGAACCAGGTGATGTTGATCTCGTAGGGCGAGTCCTCGCCGTCGTCCTTGGTGCGCATGCTGACGAAGCCGCCGAAGCGGTGCATCAGCTCGAGCAGCGCCTCGACCTCGTGGTGGGGCAGCCAGCCCTCCAGCGGGCGCACGCCGATGCCGTCGTGGCTGGCGGTGAAGTTGAGGAAGCTGCAGCCCGGTGGCAGCTCGGGCAGGCTGCGCAGCCAGGCCGCCAGGGTGCCGGCCTCGCCGCTGGTGAAGGTGTGCAGCAGCAGCGGCGGCAGCGGGAACTGATAGACCAGGTGGGCCTCGTCCGGCGCCGTGCCGTCTTTTTCGAGACGTTCAAGACCAAAGTAGCTGATGTTCTCGCGGTGGGGCACGTTGGTCTCGGTGAGGATCAGCGTGCCCGGTGCCACGTGATCGACGATGGCGCGCAAGAGCCGCACCACTTCGTGGGTCTCCGGCAGGTGGATGCAGGAGGTACCGACCTTCTTCCACAGGTAGGCGATGGCGTCCAGGCGGATCACCCGCGCGCCCTGGCAGAGGTAGAACAGCAGGATGCCGACGAACTCCAGCAGCACATCGGGATTGGCGAAGTTCAGGTCGATCTGATCCTCGGAGAAGGTCGCCCACAGGTGGCGGGGGCCGCGGCGCGTCGGCACCTTGACCAGCAGCGGTGAGCTGCGTGGCCGCACCACCGCCGAGAGATCGGTGTCGGGGTCCATCTCGATGAAGTAGTCGCGCCCGGGCAGGTTGCCGCCGAGGTAGTCGGCGAACCACAGCGACTCGCGGGACACGTGGTTGAGCACCAGGTCGACCCCGAGGTCGAGGCGGCTGGACAGGCGCCTCACCTGGGGCCAGTCGCCCAGCTGCGGGTCGACCTCGCGGTAGTGGATGACCGAGAAGCCGTCGTCGCTGCTCCAGGGAAAGAAGGGCAGCAGGTGCACGCCGCTGAAGGTCTCCCCGAGGCGCCCGATGACGAAGTCGTCGAGCACGTCGAGGGGCGCCTGCTCGCCGTCGATCAGGCTGTCGCCGTAGGCGATCAGCCACTGGTCGCGTTCGCTCCACAGCGGCCGGGCGGGCGGCGCCTCCCCATCCGGGGGCGTCATGGGGGCCTGATGCGCCAGGAGGGTGAGCAGCCGGCGCAGCACCTCGTCGGCGCGAGGGCCGTAGAGCATCGTCAGATGGCGGTGGGCCCGTTCGCGGAAGGCGCCGGCGGCCAGCGGCGTCGAGAGGGAAGGTTCCGGCATGGGCGATCGCCTCTTGTGGGGGTTTTCCTGAACATGCAGATGCCGTGCCACCTGTGAACATAGCGGACCAGGTGCGCCTCGGCGACAAGACGTCGAGCGGGGCCGGCCTAACGAAGAAACATGAATACCCCCTCGTGGCTCCCGACGCCTTGCCTGGCGCAGGAGCTTCTCTCCGGCGTGTCGCGGGCACCCTCCGTGAAGGCCAATGTACCTCTTGAGTCTATAGCGGCTACAGGCTCTAGGCTGATGCCCTGTTTCGATGACGGGCCCCAGGAGGTCAGGATGGCGCAAGACGCCGTGCAGGAAGCCGAGAAGGAGGCGTCCCGGCAACATCGGTGGCGCGTGGAGGGCATGGACTGTCCGAGCTGCGCCGGCAAGATCCGCGGCGCCCTGGAGCGTCTGGAGGGCGTGGAAGACGTGCGGGTCTCGGTCATGCAGGGCTCGCTGGCCCTCGATCTGGATGTCGGCCGTACGGCGCCCGAGGCCGTGGAATCGCTGGTCGAACGGCTGGGCTATGGCGTGCGTCGTCAGACCCCAGCGGCGGGGGGCGTTGCCGAGGCTCCGGCGGAGGCGGGCTGCTGTGCCGGGAACAACCCCGATCAGCACCAGGCGCGTGATCATGGTGATGCGTCCTCGCCGGCGGCCGGCGCCCCGGCTCCCCGGCGCTGGTATGCCACCGGCAAGGGGCGCCAGGTGCTGGCCACCGGGGCGGCGTTGGGCGTGGCCACGCTGCTGCGCTTCAGCGTCGGCGCGGAGCTTGCCCACTGGGCCTTCCTCGCGGCCTGCCTGATCGGGCTGGTGCCGGTCGCCCGCCGTGCGGTGACGGCGGCGCGGCTCGGCATGCCGTTCACCATCGAGATGCTGATGACCCTGGCCGCCGTCGGTGCGCTGTTCATCGGCGCCGCCGAGGAGGCGGCCATGGTGGTGCTGTTGTTCGCGGTTGGCGAGATCCTCGAGGGCGTGGCGGCCGACCGGGCCCGCTCGGGCATCCGCGCGCTGGCCGATCTGGTGCCCGGGGAGGCGCGGCTCGAAACCGCCGGCGGCGAGACCCGCACGGTGGATGCGTCCCGGCTGTCGGTCGGCCAGGTGGTGGTGGTGCGCCCCGGGGACCGGATTCCCGCCGACGGCACCATCCTCGCGGGCCGCTCGTCGATCGACGAGTCGCCGGTGACCGGCGAGTCGGTGCCGCGGGCCAGGGGCGAGGGCGACGAGGTGTTCGCCGGCTCGATCAATCACGATGCCGTGCTGCGGCTGCGCGTGTCCCGGCCCCAGGAGGACAACACCATCGCGCGCATCATCCGGCTGGTGGAGGAGGCCCAGGAGGCGCGGGCGCCCACCGAGCGCTTCATCGACCGCTTCAGCCGCGTCTACATGCCGGCGGTGGTCGGCCTGGCCGTGCTGGTGGCCGTGGTGCCGCCGCTGGCGCTGGGCGGCGCCTGGGGCGAGTGGACCTATCGCGCCCTGGCGCTGCTGCTGATCGGCTGCCCCTGCGCGCTGGTGATCTCGGTGCCGGCGTCGATCGCCTCGTCGCTTTCCAGCGGCGCGCGTCACGGGCTGCTGCTCAAGGGCGGGGCGGTGATGGAAGCCGCGGCCCACACCGAGGCGGTGGCCTTCGACAAGACCGGCACCCTGACCGAGGGCCGGCCGCGGGTGACCGACGTGGTCCCGGCAGGCGATGAAGTGACGGCGCAAGGCGTGATCGCCCTGGCGGCGAGCCTCGAGCGTGACGCCAGCCATCCGCTGGCGCTGGCGGTGCTCGAGCACGCGGAGTCACTCGGCGTCGCGCCCGGGATCGCCACCGAGGCGCGGGCGGTGCCCGGGCAGGGCGTCGAGGCGCTGATCGAGGGCCGCCGGGCCTTCGTCGGCGCGCCGCGCCACGCGGCCGAACGCGGCACGCTGGCCGAGGGGCTGGCAGAGCGACTCGAGGCCCTCGAGGCCGAGGGCAAGACGGTGATCGTGGCGGTCGAGGACGGCGTGGCGGTGGGGGCGATCGCCCTGCGCGACGAGCCGCGGCGTGATGCCATGGCCGGCGTGGAGGCGCTGTCGGCGCTGGGCGTGCGCTCGGTGATGCTGACCGGCGACAACGATCGCACCGCCGCGGCCATTGCCGGGCGCCTCGGCATCGAGCGTCGCGCCGAGCTGCTGCCGGAGGGCAAGGTGGAGGCGATCCGCGAGCTGGCCCGGCGTGAGCGGGTGATGATGATCGGCGACGGCATCAACGACGCCCCGGCGCTGGCCAGCGCCCAGGTGGGCGTGGCCATGGGCTCCGGGACGGACGTGGCGCTGGAGACCGCCGACGGGGCCCTGCTGCGCAACCGGGTGGGCGACGCGGCGGCGCTGATCCGCCTGGCGCGGGCGACCATGGCCAACATCCGCCAGAACATCGCCATCGCCCTGGGGCTGAAGGGGCTGTTCTTGGTCACCACCCTGCTCGGCATCACCGGGCTGTGGCTGGCGATCCTGGCCGATACCGGCGCCACCGTGCTGGTCACGCTCAATGCCCTGCGGCTGCTCGGTTTTGCGCCGGGCGGTCGTGACTCGACGGAAGACGACGTGGCGGTTGCCGTCTCGCCCGCGGCAAGCTGAACCAGACTGGCGGCCTACAAGAACGCCGCGCCGGCTGATTGCCGGCGCGGCGTTCTGCATCAAGGCGCGAGGTCAGACCTCACTGTTCATTATGTATGTACAGCTCGGCGCCCTGGTCGCGGAACCTCTCGGCCTGTTCAGCCATGCCGCGTTCGATCGTCTCTCGTTCTGCCGACTCACGATCGCCGTCGAGTCCGTTATCCGCGGCCCCGTCCTTGAAGACCGAATCGCGGACCTCCTGGCTGATCTTCATCGAGCAGAACTTGGGCCCGCACATGGAGCAGAAGTGGGCCACCTTGGCCGAGTCCTTGGGCAGGGTCTCGTCGTGGTACTCGCGGGCGGTGTCCGGGTCGAGGCCGAGGTTGAACTGGTCCTCCCAGCGGAACTCGAAGCGCGCCTTCGACAGCGCATTGTCGCGGCGCTGGGCGGCCGGGTGCCCCTTCGCGAGATCGGCGGCATGCGCGGCGATCTTGTAGGTGATGATGCCGGTCTTGACGTCGTCCTTGTTGGGCAGCCCCAGGTGCTCCTTGGGCGTCACGTAACAGAGCATGGCGCAGCCGTACCAGCCGATCATCGCCGCGCCGATGCCCGAGGTGATGTGATCATAACCGGGGGCGATGTCGGTGGTCAGCGGCCCGAGGGTGTAGAAGGGCGCCTCGTCGCACTCGGCAAGCTGCTTGTCCATGTTTTCCTTGATCAGGTGCATGGGCACGTGGCCGGGGCCCTCGATCATCACCTGGACGTCGTGCTCCCAGGCGATGCGGGTCAGCTCGCCGAGTGTCTCGAGCTCGGCGAACTGGGCCTCGTCGTTGGCGTCGGCCACCGAGCCCGGGCGCAGGCCGTCGCCCAGCGAGAAGGCGACGTCATACTGCTTGCAGATCTCGCAGATCTCCTCGAAGTGCTCGTAGAGGAAGCTCTCGCGGTGATGGAAGAGGCACCACTTGGCCATGATCGAGCCGCCGCGGGAGACGATGCCGGTGGTGCGTTTGGCCGTGAGCGGCACGTAGCGCAGCAGCACGCCGGGGTGGATGGTGAAGTAGTCGACGCCCTGTTCGGCCTGCTCGATCAGGGTGTCGCGGAACACCTCCCAGGTCAGGTCCTCGGCCACGCCGCCCACCTTCTCCAGCGCCTGGTAGATCGGCACGGTGCCGATCGGCACCGGGGCGTTGCGGATGATCCATTCGCGGGTCTCGTGGATGTTCTGCCCGGTGGAGAGGTCCATGATGGTGTCGGCGCCCCAGCGGATGCCCCAGGTCATCTTGTCGACCTCGTCCTCGATGGAGGAGGTGACCGCCGAGTTGCCGAGGTTGCCGTTGATCTTCACCAGGAAGTTCCGGCCGATGATCATCGGCTCGGATTCCGGGTGGTTGATGTTGTTGGGGATGATGGCGCGGCCGGCGGCCACCTCGTCGCGCACGAACTCGGGCGTGATCTCATCAACCAGGCGGGCGCCGAAGGCCACGCCCGGATGCTGGTGGCCGAGGATGCGCTCGACCTCTTCCGACCCCAACGCCTGGCGCTTCTGGTTTTCCCGAATGGCGATGAATTCCATCTCGGGGGTGATGATGCCCCGGCGCGCGTAGTGCAGCTGGGTGACGTTCTTCCCTGCCTTGGCCCGGCGAGGCGTGCGGGTCAGCTCGAAGCGCAGCGGGGCGAGCATCGGGTCGTTGGCGCGGTGGCGGCCGTACTCGGAGGTCGGGCCGTCGAGGAACTCGGTATCGCCGCGCTCCTCGATCCAGCCGCGGCGCAGCTCGGGCAGGCCGCGGCGCAGGTCGATGGCGGCCTCGGGGTCGGTGTAGGGGCCGGAGGTGTCGTAGACCAGCAGCGGCGGGTTCTGCTCATCCGGGCCGTCGCCGGAGGTGCGGGTCGGCGACAGGCCGATCTCGCGGAAGGGCACGCGGATATCGGGCCGCGTGCCCTCGACGAAGACCTTGCGCGAGCCCGGCAGCGGGGCCACGGCGGCGGCGTCGACGCGGGCGCTCTCGTTGAGGAAATGGGGGGTCTTGCTCATGGTCGTGCTCCCTTGGCTTGAGTGGTTCGTCAGGGAGGACCGTCGGGGAGGACAGGGGCGGCCGGCGCCGAGGCGCCGCCGCCTGTCGCTTGATCCCTACGCTGGTCCTAGCCAGTTCAGGTTCAACGGGACCCATGCTCGGGCGCCTCGCGCCGCATGATCTCAGCCGTCTTCAACGGCACCCCGTCAAGCGTGGTGATGCCCGCCCTTAGGCGGGCCGTGTCATTGCCTTTCTTCTTCCTACCTACTTCCTCTCTATCGTGGGCCAAGGGCCAAGGGCCAAGGGCCGAGCCGGCGCGGTGCTAGCCGAGCGCCGGGGACAAGACAAAGCGAGGGTTTTTGCCATGGATGGCAAAAGTTAGCGCCCAGGGATGGGTTCACAGCGCCTCGCGTCGTCTTGTCGCCGGAAAAGCTCGGCAGTCAGTAGATGGAGCTCAGTCCGCGCGATCCAGCCCCATCTGCCAGAAGTCGATCTCCAGCCGGGTGGCGTCGCGGAACAGCCGCGCCAGCTGGTCGAAGCGTGCCGGCGTCACCTCGGCCAGGCGCGCGTCCAGCCAGGCGATCTCGGCCTGCATGGCGCTCTGGAACTCGTCGCCCTGGTACATGGCGATCCAGGCGTCATAGGGGTTGGCGTCGCCGCGCACGGTGAACGGCTGGGCCCGAAGCCAGTTGGCGATCTCGCCGTAGCCCACCAGGCAGGGGGCCAGCGCCACGCGCAGGTCGAGCAGGTCGCCGCGGCTGCCGGCGTCGAGCACGAAGCGGGTGTAGGCCAGGGTAGCGCGGGCCTCGGGCAGCGCCGCCAGGTCGTCCTCGCCGATGCCCCAGTCGCGACAGAAGCCGCGGTGCAGGTCCAGCTCGACGTCGAGGATGGTCTTCAGGCCGTCGAAGGCCTGGCGCAGCTCGTCCAGGTCGCGGCTCTTGTAGGCGGCTAGGGCGTAGGCGCGGGCGAAGTGGATCAGGAACAGGTAGTCCTGTTGCAGGTAGTGGCGGAAGGCGTCCGCCTCCAGCGTGCCGGCGCCCAGGGCGCGGACGAAGTCGTGCTCGGTGTAGGCGCGCCAGTCGGCCTGGCAGGCGGCGGTGAGATCACTGAAGCGACGGTCCATCTTGCCTCCGATTCCGATGCGAGCGAATGCCGGAGGGTGCGCACGGGCGTAGCGGAAGCGGGGAGGGAGCGCCGGGCGCAAGGAGGGCGCGCCGGCCCGCCGCCTGATTCCCTACGCCGGTTCACGTGCGGCGTCTGCCACACCCACCCGGATCAGGTTCCACGGGACCAGCGCTGGGGGCTGTCTCGAGCGTTGTCGAGCGCGAGCCTGCGCCATCTCAGCCGGTTCCACCGGCACCCCGTCAAGCGAATGGGCCGAGTCTAGCAGCTTGGCGGGCGACGAACATCCCTGTCGTCGCCCCGGCCACCGTGCGACGGCAGCGTGACGGTCATTCGCCCTGGACGGCGCGGGCCTCGGCACTCGCCGACCGCGCCCAGTCGCTGCCGAAGGACTGTATCGGCATCTCGCAGGGCCGCTCGGCCGGGGGGGCGGCGGGCTCGTCGGCGGGCTCGAGATCCAGCGGCGCCGGCTCGGCCTCGAGCACCGCCGGCGGGGCGGTCTCGCCGGGCACCAGCAGCAGGCCGCGCCGGCGCAGGCCACGCCCGATCGTCAGGCTGCTGCTCCAGCGCACCAGCGGCGCGGCCAGCAGCAGCCCTAACCACACCGGCGTCAGCCACCAGAAGAAGGTCGGCGTGGCCCACCAGGTCACGCCCGCCCAGCAGAGGCCGATCAGGCTGCCCGGCCAGGTGTGGCGCAGCGCCTCGCGCCAGGGCAGGGCGCGTCCCTCGCGTGACTGGGGGTTCCAGGCCACGGTGCGGCCGCTGAAGACTTCGATCACGAAGCGGCTGTGGAAGACCATCATCAGCGGCGCGATCAGCATCGCGAACAGCGCCTCCAGCAGGGCGCTGGCGACCAGCCTGCCGCGTCCGCCGTAGCGGGACGGCGCCCGGCACAGGGCCAGCACGACACCCAGCAGCTTGGGCATCAGCAGCATCGCCAGGGTGCCGCCGAGCAGCGGCATGATCAGGTTGGGCGGGGCGATCGGCCAGTCCGGGAAAAGCTGGGCGTCGGAGGTGAAGAAGTTGGGCGCGATCAGGGCACGCAGCAGGGCATCGGCGGTGCTGACCACGAGGATCGCCAGCCAGATCAGCGACGACAGGTAGGCCAGGGCGCCGCACAGGAAGTGCACCCGGCTGACCAGGTGCAGGCCGCCGGCGCCGAGCAGGCGCAGGTGCTGCAGGTTGCCCTGGACCCAGCGGCGGTCGCGCTTGGCGTAGTCGAGGATATGGCTCGGCATCTCCTCGAAGCTGCCGCCGAGGTCGGTGCGCATGCGCACCTCCCAGCCGGCGCGCCGCAGCAGCGCGGCCTCGACGAAGTCGTGGCTGAGGATGTCGCCGCCCAGCGGCGGGCGTCCGGGCAGCTCGGGCAGGCCGGCATGCCGAATGAAGGGCGCCACGCGCAGGATGGCGTTGTGGCCGAAGTAGTTGGCGGCGTCGGACTGCCAGAAGCTCAGGCCGGCGGCCAGCATCGGCGAGTAGACCGCGGCCGCGAACTGGTTGGCACGGCCGAACAGGCTGTCCTGGCGCACGGGGATCGGCACCGTCTGCAGCAGCCCGAGGCGCGGATTGGCCTCCATCTGGGCGATCAGCTCATGCACGGTATCGCCGCTCATCACGCTGTCGGCGTCGAGCACCAGCATGAAGTCGTAGCGCTGCCCCCAGCGCTGGCAGAAGTCGCCGAGGTTGCCGGCCTTGCGGCCGGCGTTGCTGTCGCGATGGCGGTAGTGCAGCCGGCAGTGGCCGGCCAGCCGCCGCTGCAGCGCGGCCATGACGGCCTTCTCCTCGGCCACCACGGCCTCGTCGGTGCTGTCGCTGAGCACGAAGGCCTCGATGTGCCGGCGTTCGGAGATCGGCGGCAGGTCCCGGCAGGTCGCCTCCAGACCCGCGGCGACCCGCTCGACGTCCTCGTTGTGGATCGGCATCACCAGGGCGGTGCGCGAGCGGGCGTCGTCGGGCGGCCGGGGCGAGCCGGCCCTGGCCAGGCTCAGCGGGTCGCGGCCGGCGAGGCTCAGGGTGAAGCCGATCAGCCCGCTCCAGAAGGCCACGGCGATCCAGCCGAAGGTCACCGCGAACAGCGCCATGACCGCCAGCTCCAGAGGGGTCAGGCCGCCGACGTGGAGGATGCGGAACATGGTCCACACGCCGAGGGCGGTGGTGGCGGCGATCAGCAGGGCGACGGCCCAGCGGCGGGTGCGGCGCCAGGGAATGGGCGCCGCGGCGTTGCGGCAATCAGCGGCGCTCATCGGGATACCAGACATAGTTCCAGGTTTCGGTCAGCGGCTCGCCGTGCAGGGTCAGGGCCAGGCGCATGTCGGCCGGCGTGCCGTCCTCCGGCGCGAGGCGGAAGCTGGCGCGCCAGGTGCCGTCGGGCAGGCGCTGGACGCGGGGCTCGATCAGCTCGCCGCTGGAGGTGGTCAGGTGCGGCTCCACCGCCTGGTCGGCCTCGAGGCCGTCGAGCGCGGGCCCCTGGAAGTCGACGATGAAGACGCGCTGGCTCTCGGGCGGCGGATCGTCCTGCCCCGGCGTGGCGCCCCAGCCCTGACGCGAGCGCAGCACATGGCCGAGCCGCTGTTCGGGCGGCGTGGCGCCGAGGGTGCTCAGCCGGTAGCGGAAGGTCCGCGACTGGCCGGCCTCGAGCGGCTGCTCGGGGATCCAGTAGGCGGTGATGTTGTCGTTGGCCTCGCTGTCGGAAGGGATCTCGACCAGCTCGACGCGGCCCTGGCCCCAGTCGCCCAGCGGCGTGACCCATTCGCTGGGGCGCGTCTCGTAGCGGGCCTCGGCATCGAGGTAGGCCTCGAACCGGCGCGGCCGCTGGATCAGCCCGAAGCCCCGGGGCGAGGCGTCCTGCAGGCTCGACAGGTGCAGCGTCGCGGGATTGCTCAGCGGGCGCCAGATGCGTTCGCCGTCGCCGGTCTGCATGGCCAGGCCGCTGGAGTCGTGGACCCGCGGGCGATAGTCGTCCGCCGGGTACTCGCCGAGCCCGCCGTGCATGTACATGCTGGTCAGCGGCGCGATGCCGAGCTTGGCCACGTCCTCGCGGGCGAACAGCCGCGCCTCGGTCTCGACCGTGGTCGGCTCGCCGGGGGCGATCTCGAAGCGGTAGGCGCCGGAGAGGGAGGGGCTGTCGAGCAGGGCGTAGACCGTCAGGTGCGTGTCCTCGGGGCCGGGCTCGACCAGCCAGAACTCGCGAAAGGCGGGGAACTCCTCGCCGCGGGGCGCGCCGGTGTCGATGGCCAGCCCGCGGCTCGAGAGGCCGTAGCCTTGATCGCGGCCGATCATGCGGAAATAGGAGGCGCCGAGAAACACCATGAACTCGTCGCGGTAGTCGCCGCTGTTCAGCGGGTAGTGCAGGCGGAAGCCGGCGTAGCCGAGATCGCCGAGGGCCTCGGCGTCGAGATCGGCCAGCCCGGCGGCCTCGTCGTCGTAGCGGAAGCGCGACGGGTCGAAGGGCAGCGGGCTGACCTCGCCGTCCCCGTTGACCAGGTTGAGCGCGACCGGCTGGTCGTAGAGGAAGCCGGGATGGAACAGCTGGACCTCGAACAGCCCGTCGTCGTGCCAGACGGCCCGGTCGGGGCGGAAGCGGATCTGGCGATAGGCGTCGTAGTCGAGCTCGGTCAGCGCCGGTGGCAGGTCGGCATCCGGCGCCTCATAGGGCGCGTCGGCCAGACGCTCGGCGCGGTCGGTGACGCGGTCGAACAGCCCCTGCTCGGCGGCGGGTTCGGCGCTGGCCTCCATGGCCAGCGTCGTCCCCAGCGAGAGGGCCAGCAAACGGAACAGCGATGTCATGAGGTGACTCTCCTTGGAATCCCGCCGGCATTCCCTGCGCGAGCCGGTCCAGGGGGTCTTGTCGTGTTATGGGTATCGTTATCGTGAAAGCGTACCGGGGTTGGTCAGTGCGCCGCCGGGATGGTTCCGTCCCGCGGCGCCGAAGGGGTTACTTGTAGACGCGGAAGCGCTTCCAGTCGGCGCGGCCCTCGAGCTCCTCGGGGGTCTTGCGATAGCGCTTGTATTCCCACTGGTACTGGACCGGGTCCAGGGCGATGGCGGCCTCCACGCAGGCGTTCACCCCGGCCGCCGAGGTGGTCTCGTCGCTCGAGTAGACGCGTTCGTCGGCGGCCAGGAAGTGCAGCGCGAAGCCGCGGCCGCGCACGCGCCTGGCCACGCCGGTGACCACCCGCGCCTCGGTGCGGGCCACCAGCTTGGGCAGCAGGGTGGCGGTGTAGGCCTGGCGGCCGAAGAAGGGCGCGAACACGCCGCTGCCCCAGCTCGGCGTCTGGTCCGGCAGGATGCCTACCGTCTCGCCGCGCTTGAGCGCCTTGAGCAGCGCCGCCACGCCGCGCGGGTTGGTCGGCACCAGTTCGGCGCCGCGCCGCTCGCGGCCGCCGCGGATGATCGGGTCCAGTGGGGCGAGCTTGGGCGGCTCGTACATGGCGGTGAAGGGGAAGTGCCCGGACAGCCAGAAGTTGAGCACCTCCCAGTTGCCGAAGTGGGGCGCCAGCACGATGACGCCGCGCCCCTCGGCGCGGGCCTCGTCGAGCAGCTCGCGGCCATGGACCTCGAGAATGCTGGCCTCGACCCGGTCCGGCTCGCCCATCCAGGCCAGGCCCAGCTCGAGCATGGTGGCGCTGGAGTGCACCAGGCTGCGCCGCGCCAGGCGGCGGCGTTCGCCTTCGGGGCAGTCGGGATAGGCCTGGGCCAGGTTGATGCGGGTCACCCGGCGCTCGCGCCGGCTGCCGAGCTGCACCAGCGGGCCGGTCATGCGCGCGAGGCGCCACAGCGAGGCCGGTCGCCAGTCGGCGAGGGCGCGCCACAGGCCGGCGATCAGCCGCGCCTGAAGGCGCCCCGGGGTGTGTTGCGTGTCGGCCATGGATCAGATCAGCCAGGTGTCGACGTTGTCGGGGGCGCGCTTCTCCTGCAGGCCCTTGAAGCCCTTGACGCAGCGGATGATCATCCACACCGCCAGCGCGATCAGCAGCGGGAAGCCGATCACGACCAGGGTCAGCAGCGAGGCGACGAGGGCGTAGACCAGGCCGATCCAGAAGGTGCGGATCTGGTAGCGGTAGTGTTCGTCGAGCCAGGACGGGCCCTTGCCGCGATAGATGTAGGCGATCACCACGCCGATGATGCCGGTGAAGCCGACCACGAAGCTGGCCAGGTAGAGGGCATAGACGACCATGGCCATGGTGGTGTCGGGGGTGCGGGCGTCGTCGGCGACGACGGCGTCGTGGCGCGCGGGGTCATGCTCGTTCATCGGTCGTCCTTGAAAGGGTGAATAGCGTGTTGCTCATGATACTGGCCTGCGTTGGCGATGCCACCGTATGCCATCGGAGACGCCGGCAAGAGCCTTCGGCCAGATTGGGAAAAGCCTTCGGCCAGATGGGTAAAAGCCTACGCCCGGCATCGGCACCCGCCGGGTCGGGGCGCCTTCGGCGATGTGGCCCGATCCCTCAGCGCCTGGGGCGGCTGATCTCGAGCAGGTTGCCGTCCGGGTCGCGCAGGTAGAGCGACTCGATCTCGCCGATGGCGCCCTGGCGGCTGACCGGCCCCAGCTCGACCTCGATGGAGAGCGCCTCGAGGTGGCGCTGGACCTCGTCGAGGGGCAGCTGGCTGCGCAGGCACAGATCGAGGCTGCCCGGGGTGGGCGTGGCGGCCCGGGGCTGGATATCGGTGGCGGTCCAGTGCAGGCGCAGGGCCATGTCGCCGAGCATCAGGTCCACGCGCTCCTGATCGCGATAGCGGACGTCCAGCCCCAGTACCCGGGTGTAGAAGTCCACGGCGCGGGGAATATCGGTCACGGTGATGACCAGGTGGTCCAGACCTGACAGCATGCATGCCTCCTGAAAGTGAGTCCTGCCACAGAGAATACGATGATGCCGACCTGTCCGCTATGCGCATCCACCGACCACGCGCCCTACCATCGCGATGCGCGGCGCGACTATCGCCGCTGCCGACGTTGCGCCCTGGTGTTCGTGCCGGCCCATCAGCGCCTCGGGCCGGCGGAGGAGAAGGCGGTCTACGACCAGCACCAGAACTCCCCCGACGACCCCGGCTATCGTCGCTTCCTGTCGCGGCTGTTCGAGCCGCTGGCGGCGAAGCTCTCGCCCGGCGCCCGCGGGCTCGACTTCGGCGCCGGCCCGGGGCCGACGCTGTCGGTGATGTTCGAGGAGGCCGGCCACCCGATGGCGATCTATGACGCCTTCTACGCGCCGGACGCGGCGGCGCTCGAGCGCAGCTACGATTTCATCACCTCCACCGAGGTGGTCGAGCACCTGTTCGCGCCCGGGGCCGAGCTCGAGCGCCTGCTCGGTCTGCTGGCGCCCGGTGGCTGGCTGGGGCTGATGACCAAGCGGGTGCCGCCAGGCGTGGAGGCCTTCGCCGGCTGGCACTACATCCTCGATCCGACCCACGTCTGCTTCTTCGACGAGGCGAGCTTTCGCTGGCTCGCCGAGCGCTGGCAGCTGACGGTGAGCTTCCCGGCGGGCGACGTCGTATTGCTGCAGAAGGCATGAGGACGCTTCGTTCGATAACGCGCCGTTATCGTCATCGAAGTGTCGCGAAAAAGCCTTCCCGGGAGGATTGGCGGCGCCCGTGACCGGGCGTATATTCGTGCGCGAATTCCCGTCACCGCCGCCTCGGCGGCGGCGTTGTCTCGCGGCTCGTCGGAGGCCTTCGCGCATGTCACGCCAGCTGTTGCTCATGGCCCTGGGGCCGCTGCTCGGACTCTTCATCCTGGGCATCGGCAACGGTTTCCTGACCACGCTCACCACCCTTAGGCTGGACGCCGCCGGGGCCTCGTCGCAGGTGATCGGCTGGGTCTCCTCGGCCTACTTCATCGGCCTGGGCGTGGGGGCGATGGTCAACGACCGCCTGCTGCTGGCGATCGGCCATATCCGCGCCTACGGCAGCTTCGCCTCGCTGCTGGCGGTGTCGGTACTGCTGCAGGGCATGTTCGCCGATCCCCTGGCCTGGTTCGCCCTGCGCCTGATCGCCGGCTGGGCCACGGTGGGCGTGTTCCTGGTGATCGAGAGCTGGCTCTTGACCGCCGGGGACGACCGGGTGCGCGGGCGCCTGCTGGCGATGTACATGATCGTGGTGTTCGCCGCCGGGGCGATCGGCCAGCTGCTGTTCGGCCTGACCCGCGGCATGGCGCCCACCGAGCCCTTCATGCTGGTCGGCCTGCTGGCCTCGCTGTCGGTACTGCCCATGGCGATCATCCCGCGGGTCACGCCGCTGCTGGAGAAGGCCGAGCCGCTGTCGCCGCTGCGCCTGATCACCCTGACGCCCACCGGCGTGATGGGCAGCTTCGGCTCCGGCATCGCGGTGGCGGCGGTCTATACGCTGCTGCCGCTCTACCTGCAGCGCAGCGGCATCGGCGGCGACCGCGTCGGCCAGCTGATGGCGCTGGTGGTGCTCGGCGCCATGTGCCTGCAGTACCCGGTGGGCCGCTGGTCGGACCGCCACGACCGCCAGCTGGTGCTGATCGGGCTCGGCGGTTTCTGCGCGCTGATCTGCGCCGGCATCCTGCTGTTGCCGCTGCCGCCCTGGGGGCTCGCCGCGCTGCTGTTCCTGCTCGGCGGCGGGGTCTTCTCGCTGTATCCGGTGGCGGTGGGGCACGCCGCCGACCGCGCCCCGGCGGGCGCGCTGGTGCGCATGAGCCAGGGCCTGCTGCTGATCAACGCCATCGGCGCGACCCTGAGCCCCTCGGCGATCGGCCCGGTGATGACGCTGGTGGGCGACGGCGGGCTGTTCTGGTCGCTGGGCGCGCTGGGCGTCGGGCTGGTGGCCTTCTTCGCCTGGCGGCGCAGCGTGCGCCCGGCGCCGGTGCCGGTGGCGCCGTTCTCGCCGGCCACGCCGCTCAGCGCCGCCGAGCTGGCGGTCACCGAGGAGTGGGTGCAGGGCGCGCTGGAGCACGAGCACGTCGAGGATCTGTCCGAGGCGGTGCCGGACGTCGAGGTGGCCGAGCCGCTGGTCGGCCCGCCGCCGCCCGACGAGCCGCATATCGTCTACTACGATGACGCGGCGCCGGCGGGGGCTGCGTCCGACGCCGATGCCGATGAGAGGGCCGCCGAGGACGCCGGCCAGGATCGAAGGGCGACCTACGGCTAATGGTTCATCGGCCGTCGTGAATCTAGGCTCGCCGGAACGTCCTGTTTTCGAGGTGCCCCGATGACGCCCTATTCGCCGCCGCTTCGCGATGTTCGCTTCGTGCTCGAGGAACTGCTCGAGCACGGCTCACTCTCCCTGCCCGGCTTCGAGGAGATCGGCCCCGAGCTGGCCGACGCCGTGCTGGAGGAGGCCGGCCGGCTGGCCAGCGAGGTGTGGGCGCCACTCAACGCCGTCGGCGACCGCCAGGGCTGCCGGCGCCGGGAGGACGGCGCCGTCACGCTGCCCGAGGGCTTCGCCGAGGCCTACCGGGCCTACGCCGAGGGCGGCTGGAACGGCATCGGTGTCTCCGCCGCCCACGGCGGCCAGGGCCTGCCGGAGACCGTGGCCAGCGCCGTGCAGGAAATGCTGCACGGCGCCAACATGGCGCTGGGGCTGTGCCCCATGCTCACCGCCGGCGCCATCGAGGCGCTGGCCCGCCATGGCAGCGAGACGCTGCAGGCGCGCTACCTGCCGCCGCTGGTGGAAGGCCGCTGGACCGGCACCATGAACCTCACCGAGCCCCAGGCCGGCTCCGATCTCTCCCAAGTGAGGACCCTGGCCGAGCCCGCGGACGACGCGTCCGGTCGTTATCGCCTCAGGGGCCAGAAGATCTACATCACCTGGGGCGAGCACGAGGCCGCCGAGAACATCCTGCACCTGGTGCTGGCGCGCACCCCGGACGCCCCCGAGGGCAACCGGGGCATCTCGCTGTTCCTGGTGCCCAAGTATCTGGTGGAGGAGGACGGCTCGCTCGGCGCGCGCAACGACGTGACCTGCACCGGGCTCGAGCACAAGCTCGGCATTCACGGCTCGCCGACCTGCTCGCTGAGTTTCGGCGAGCAGGAGGGGGCCATCGGCTATCGGGTCGGCGAGCTCGGCCGCGGGCTCAATCACATGTTCACCATGATGAACGAGGCCCGCCACAAGGTCGGCATCCAGGGCATCGGCGTCGCCGAACGCGCCTGCCAGCAGGCGCGCGGCTACGCCCTGGAGCGGGTGCAGGGCCGCCGCGACGGCGCGCCCTGCGCCATCGCCGAGCATCTCGACGTCAGGCGCATGCTGCTCTCGATGCGCGCCCGCACCGATGCGCTGCGTGCCCTGGCGCTGACCTGTGCGGCGCAGATGGACCGGGCCCGCCACGCCCGGGATGAGTCCGAGCGCCAGGCCGCCCAGGCGCGGGTCGAGGTGCTGATCCCGGTGGTCAAGGCGTTCTCCACCGATCAGGCGGTGGAGATCGCCTCGCTGGGCCTGCAGGTCCACGGCGGCATGGGCTACATCGAGGAGACCGGCGCCGCCCAGCTCTTGCGCGACGCGCGCATCGCGCCCATCTACGAGGGCACCAACGGCATCCAGGCGCTGGACCTGGCCGGCCGCAAGCTGGCCCGCGACGGCGGCGCGGCGCTGAGCCGGCTGGCCGACGAGGTCGAGGCCACCGCCGAGGCGCTCGCCGCCAGCCCCGAGCTGCGCCCGCTGGGCGAGAGCCTGGCCGGCGGCGTGGCCGACCTGCGCACCGCCATGGGCCTGGTGCTGTCCCAGGGCGCCGATCCCGAGCGCGGCGCTGACGCCGTTCAGGCCTGTGCCACGCCCTTCCTCGGCCTGGCCGGCCACGTGCTGTGCGCCTGGCAGCTGGGCCGCTCGGCCCTGCGCGCCGAGGCGGCGCTGGCCGACGGCACGCATGACGCCGACTTCTATCGCACCAAGCTCGCCGAGGCGGAGTTCGGCCTGCGCCAGTGGCTGCCGGAGGGCCGCGCCCGGCTGGCGGCGATCGAGGCCGGCCTGGGCGGCCTGGCGGCGCTGAAGCCCGAGCATCTCTGAGCCCGGCAAGGGGGGCGAGCCGGCCAGCGTGATGTCAGCGCAGGCGGGCGTGACTCGACCGCGACACGCCAGCGGTGCATGCTGATCCGAGTGCCCGCCGGGCGTGATCGGCGGGCGAGTCCACCCAAGCGAAGGAGAGGCAGCGATGAGTCAATCACCGATCGGCGTCGTGGGCGCCGGCACCATGGGCCAGGGCATCGCCCAGGTGCTGGCGACCGGCGGTTTCACGGTCCGCCTGTTCGACGTGGCCGGGGAGGCGCTCGAGCGCGCCCGGGCCGGCATCGACAAGGGGCTCGGCAAGCTGGTGGCCAAGGAGAGGCTGAGCGAGGGCGCGCGCGCCGACGCCCTGGCGCGGCTCCACGGCACCACCGAGCTTGCGACCCTGGCCGACTGCGAGGTGATCATCGAGGCCGCGCCCGAGAACCCCGAGCTCAAGGAGCGGCTGTTCCGCGACCTCGGCGCGCTCGGCGACGACATCATCCTCGCCTCCAACACCTCCTCGCTGTCGCTGACCCGGCTGGCCGGGGTCTGCGAGCGCCCCGAGCGGGTGGTGGGCATGCACTTCTTCAACCCGGTGCCGGTGCTGGCGCTGGTCGAGGTGATCCGCGCCGAGCAGACCGCTGACGCCACCGTGGCCCGCGTCGAGGCGCTGGCCGAGGCGCTGGGCAAGACCGCGGTGCGGGTGGGGGATTCGCCGGGCTTCGCCGTCAATCGCCTGCTGGTGCCGATGATCAACGAGGCGGCCTTCCTGGTGCAGGAGGGCGCGGCGACGCCGGAGGCGGTGGACCAGGCCATGCGGCTCGGCGCCGCCCATCCCATGGGGCCGCTGGCGCTGGCCGACCTGATCGGTCTGGACGTGTGCCTGGCGATCATGGAGGTGCTGCAGGAGGGCTTCGGCGATCCCAAGTACCGGCCCTGTCCGCTGCTCAAGCGCATGGTCGATGCCGGCTATCTGGGCCGCAAGAGCGGGCGCGGCTTCCACGTCTACGACGCGGCCTGACCCCGACCAAAGCCGCGATTGTCGCTCACCCTAGCGTTCGCTAGGGTGAGGTCGTTGCGTCTTTCCCGATATCACGAGACGAGGAGCCATCATGAGCGAGCAGGCGATCGAGGTGCAGGACGATGGCGGCGTGGTCCGTCTGACCGTCAACCGTCCCAAGGCGCTCAACGCCCTGAACAGCGAGGTGCTCGCCGCCCTGGCGGCGGTGCTCGACGATCTCGAGACCCGCGGCGACCTGCGCGCGGTGCTGATCACCGGCGCCGGCGAGAAGGCCTTCGTGGCCGGCGCCGACATCACCGAGATGCGCGACATGAACGCCGTCGAGGCCCGCGACTTCGCCGGCCAGGCCCAGGCCACCCTCAAGCGGCTCGAGGCGCTGCCGGTGCCGGTGGTGGCGCTGGTCAACGGCTTCTGCCTGGGCGGCGGCTGCGAGCTGGCGCTGGCCTGTGACTGGGCGGTGGCCAGCGACAACGCCGTGTTCGGCCAGCCGGAGGTGCTGCTCGGGGTGATTCCGGGCTTCGGCGGCACCCAGCGCCTGCCGCGCCGCGTCGGCCCGGCCATGGCCCTGGACCTGGTCACCACCGGGCGCAAGATCGACGCCGGCGAGGCCCTGCGCATCGGCCTGGTCAACCGGGTGATGCCCCAGGCCGAGCTCGAGGACTACGCCGCCGAGCTGACCCAGCAGCTCGGCGGCAACGGCCCCCAGGCGGTGCGCGGCGCCAAGCAGGCGGTCCACGACGGGCTGGACCAGGACCTGGACAGCGCCCTGGCGCTGGAGACCAGCCTGTTCGCGCTGTGCTTCGCCGGCGACGAGCAGCGCGAGGGCATGAGCGCCTTCGTCGAGAAGCGCAAGCCGAACTTCTGAGCGCCGCTCGCCCCCTCCCGGCATCGACGGCCGTGGCGGCGACGCCACGGCCGTCCTGTGTCTGTGGCGTCAGTCCAGGCCCCGGTCGCCTCGCCCGGCCAGTCGCGCCGGCCGGCCGAGGCGCAGCACGCCGGTGGCGATGGCGGTGCCCGCGAGGGTGATGGCCATGCCGGCCAGGATCTGCAGGCTCAGCGTCTCGTCGAGCAGCACGTAGCCCCACAGCAGGGCGCTGACCGGTACCAGGAAGGTCACGGTGGAGGTGGCGGTGGCCCCGGCGCTGGCGATCAGTCCGAAGTAGAGCAGGAAGGCCAGGGTGGTGCTGAAGGCCGCCAGCGCCAGGCCATTGGCCCAGCCGAGGCCGCTGATCGGGGCCTCGGGCCACAGCCACAGGCCCGGCAGCAGCAGGATCAGCCCGGACATGGCGCAGCTGCCGGCGGCCAGCACGCGCACCGGCAGGTGAGACAGGTAGGTCTTGGAGTAGTTGGTGGCGATGCCGTAGCAGAAGGTGGCGCCGAGCACCGCGAGGATGAACCAGCCGTCGCCGCCCAGGGCGAAGTCCAGCCGGTCCGCGGACAGCACATAGACGCCGAGGAAGGCCAGCGCCAGGCCCAGGTACTGGCGCCTCGACACCGGCGTGGCGAAGAACAGCGCGCCGAGCAGGGCGGTGAACAGCGGCGTGGTGGCGTTGATCAGCGAGGTGAAGCCGGCCTCCAGCCGGGTGGTGGCCAGCGCCAGCAGCGAGAACGGCAGCACGTGGTTGACCAACCCCAGCAGCATCAGCCGGCCGGCGTTGTCCCGCACCAGGCGCAGGTAGCGCACGCCGAGCAGCAGCGGCAGCATCAGCAGCGCGCCCACGCCCATGCGCACCAGGATCAGCGGCACCGGGCCGAACTCGGGCACCGCCACCCGCATGAAGATGAACGACATCCCCCACAGCGAGGAAAGCAGGATCAGGCGGAGGGTATCGGCCGGGCTCATGGCGGTGTCCAGGTGGCGAGCGGGAGGGAGGGTGCCATGGCAGGGTAATCGCCCGTCGGCCGGCGGGGAAGGGCGTGGAGGTTCGCATCGTATCCTCGGCCATGAAGGGGGGCGCGGCTGCCGGCGGTGTGCTCCAGCGCAGTCCCGGTTGTGCGAGGCGTACCGCGATGGCAGGAGGTTCCTTGGCTCGGGGGGGCGGCCATGCCTGTCATGATGCAAGCCGCCATCCTCGTCGCCCCCGGCCGCCCCGAATGCGGGCCGGGGGCGGCGCTGGCGCGCAGGCGGTGGCCGTGATATCGCTGTGGGGGCGATGATTCCACACGGAGGCGACCATGAAGACCATCGGCGTGCTCGGCGGCATGAGCTGGGAGTCCACCCAGAGCTACTACCGGGCCCTCAACGAGGGCGTGAAGCGCGAGCTGGGCGGCTTCCACTCGGCGAAGGTGGCGCTCTACAGCGTCGACTTCGCCGAGATCGAGACGCTGCAGCAGGCGGATCGCTGGGGCGAGGCGGGCGAGCGGCTCGCCGAGGCGGCGCGGCGGGTGCAGGCGGCGGGAGCCGACTTCCTGCTGCTGGCCACCAACACCATGCACAAGGTGGCGCCGGCGATCGAGGCCGCCATCGAGATCCCGCTTCTGCATATTGCCGATGCCACCGCCGAGCGGCTGCGCGACGACGGGGTGCGTCGCGTGGGGCTGCTCGGCACGCGCTTCACCATGGAGCAGGCCTTCTACAGGGACCGGCTCGGCGAGCGCTTCGGCATCGAGGTGCTGGTGCCGCAGGCCGAGCAGCGCGAGCGGGTGCATCGGGTGATCTTCGAGGAGCTGTGCCAGGGCCGCATCGAGCCGGCCTCGAAGGCGGCGTATCTCGAGGTCATCGCGGACCTGCACGCCCGCGGCGCCGAGGCGGTGATCCTCGGCTGCACCGAGATCGCGCTGCTGGTCGGCCAGGGCGACACGCCGGTGCCGCTCTACGACACCACGGCGCTGCACGCCGAGGCCGCGGTGACGGCCGCCCTGGCCGAGGAAAAGGGCGAGCGGGCTTGGTAGAGTGACGGCTTCCATCAACGCCAGGGAGGCAGGGATGCGCATCACCCAGCTCAACATCTATCCGGTCAAGTCGCTGCGCGGCATCGCCCTCGACGAGGCCACGCTCACCGAGCGCGGCCTGGCCTTCGACCGCCACTGGATGGTCGTGGACGCCCGCGGCCGTTTCGTCACCCAGCGCGAATGCCCGGCCATGGCCATGGTGACGGTGCGCCTCGAGCCGAACCGCCTGGTGCTGGAGCACCCCGCGGCCGCGCCCCTGGCGGTGCCGCTGGCGCGTCACGGGCTCGAGCGCCTCGAGGTCAGCCTCTGGAAGGACAGCGGCGAGGCGCTGGACGAGGGCGCCGAGGCGGCCGAGTGGCTGACCGCCGTGCTGGGCGATCGGGACGGCGGACTGCGCCTGGTGCGCTTCCCCGAGGAGCGCCGTCGCGAGGTCGAGGCCGACTATCTGCGCGGCGAATCGGCCCACACCGCCTTTGCCGATGGCTATCCGCTGCTGGTGGCCCATCGGGCCTCCCTCGAGCGGTTGAACGAGCGCCTCGCCGAGAAGGGCCTGGACGCCGTGCCGATGAGCCGCTTCCGGCCCAACGTCGTGGTCGAGGGGGAAGGACCCTTCGCCGAGGTCGACTGGGACGAGCTGACGCTCGGCTCGGGCATCCGGCTGGGGCTGCGCAAGCCGTGCAAGCGCTGCAAGATCATCACCCAGGATCAGCGCACCGGCGAGGCGCCTGAGCCCAAGGAGCCGCTGAAGACGCTGGTGGAGATGGATGCCCAGCCGGGCTGGAAGGGCGCCTACTTCGGTCAGAACGCCGTTCCCCTCGACGGCATCGGCCGGACGCTGCGCGTCGGCGATGACGCGGCGGCAACGATCAGGGCCTGAGGCGCGCCGCCTCTGATCGGCATGGAATGCCGCCTGGCCGAGGCCAGCTGAGCTCGCCTCGAGCATGGGGGCAGCCGTCAGTGCGACGGGTCGACCAGGCCGCCCAGCGAGGCGTTGCGACGGAACCAGCCGGCGATGCTGGCGCGGGGATAGCGGGTCGGCAGCACCTCGTGGGGCACGCGGTCGGAGAGGAAGCAGACGAAGGTGCCGGCCTCGGGCCGGACCCGGGTCAGCTCGCGGTCGGGGTCGTGCTCGTCGAAGATGACCATCTCGCCCTCGCCGTCGGCGGGCCAGTCGGGGTTGAGGTAACCCACGGTGGAGATCACCCGGTTGGCGCGGCCGCGGAAGCTGTCGAGATGGCGGCGGTAGAAGGCGCCGGGCGGGTACTGGGCGAAGTGCGCCTCGTACTCGAACAGGCCCAGAAACAGCGCCTGGTTGAGCGCCTTTTGCAGTTCGCCCATGGCCTCGAGATAGCGGCGCTGGGCCAGGCTCTCGCGGTCCAGCCAGCGGATGGCGTCGCCGCGGATGTCGCGGCGCAGGTGATGCTCGCGCCCGCGGCCGACGCCGGCGGCGTCCAGCGCCTCGCGCGAGGCCATCGTCTCGAGCTCGGCGAGCAGCGGGGCGTGCAGGGCCTCGGGCAGGAAGTGCTCGCCCAGATACCAGCCCTGTTCGACCAGGGCGTCGACCAGCTCGGTCAGGCGGGCGGGGGGCAGATGCGGTCGGGTCATGATGGCGTCAGTCGGCGTTCGGGGTGAAAGTGCAGCTCGCCCTCGGGGCGCTGGAAGAGATCGATCGGCATGGCGAACCCCTCGGCCAGCAGCTCCACCAGCATCATCGAGGACAGCCCCCAGATCACGTGGTCGTCGTGGCGATAGCTCGGCACGTAGTAGTCGCGGCCGTCGACGCGGATCACGTCGGTGTGGGTGCGCCGGTCGGCCAGGAACGCCGCCAGCGGCACCTCGAAGATGGCATCGAGCTCGCCGGGGTCGGGCACGAGCGGCAGGTCCGCGGGAATCACGCCGACGTACGGCGTGACGCGGAGGCCGTGCAGCGAGATGACGTCCGACAGCCGGCCGAGCACCTCGACCCGCCCGGGCGGCAGGGCGATCTCCTCCTCGGCCTCGCGCAGGGCGGTGGTCAGCAGGTCGGCGTCGGCTTCCTCGCGCTTGCCGCCGGGAAAGGCGACCTGGCCGCTGTGGGTGGAGAGATGGGCGGCGCGGCGGGTGAACAGCAGCGTCGGCTCGGGGCGTGCCACCAAGGGAAGGAGCACCGCCGCCTGGGGCAGGTCGAGCGTCACGCGGCGCGGCGCATGCGCTTGCAGGCGCTCGCGAAGTTTCTCTAACATGATGATTCCATCGAGTTTCACCTCTTTTACCCAGTCGCCGCACGCGGCGTCAAGCCCGGGGCACTCCCGGTGCCAGCCAGTCAGGGAGCGCCATGAATTTTTGCAGTCACTGTGGGCAGCCGGTCCGTTTCGCGATTCCCGAGGGCGACGATCGTCCGCGCTTCCTGTGCGACGCCTGCGGCACCATCCACTACCAGAATCCGCGCATCGTGGCCGGGACCCTGCCGGTGTCGGGCTCGCGGGTGTTGCTGTGCCGCCGCGCCATCGCCCCGCGCAAGGGCTACTGGACGCTGCCGGCCGGCTTCATGGAGAACGGCGAGACCACGCCCGAGGCAGCCGCCCGCGAGACCCGCGAGGAGGCCATGGCCGAGGTCGCGCTTCACGGCCTCTACACGCTGATCAACCTGCCGCATATCGACCAGGTGTTCATGATCTTCCGCGCCGAGCTGGACGGCGACTTCGGCGCGGGGCCGGAGAGCCTCGAGGTGGCGCTGTTCGAGGAGCACGAGATTCCCTGGGGCGAGCTGGCCTTCCCCACCATCGAGCGCACCCTGCATCATTTCTTCGCCGACCGCCGCGGCGGTGACTTCGCGCTGCACGTCAGCGACATCACGCCCGAGGATCGCGAGCGCTACTTCGGCTCCGCCTGACACCGAGGCCGCCCCGACCGTCGCGATTCTCCGACCAGACGACGCCACGGGCCATGCCCGTGGCGTTTTCGTTGCGGACCGCTAGAGATCGGCCAGCTTCCAGGCGTCGTAGGCCGGCTCCTCGTAGGGGTGGGCACGCCGGAGCGCGGCCAGGGCCTCGCGGATCAGCGCATCCTCGCACACCAGCTCCACCTTGAGCTCCTCCACGTGTTCCAGGTCGCCGACGCGGCCGATATGCGGGTCGGCGCCGGCCAGCGGGCGGAACTGGCCGGTGCCCGGCGTCTGGAAACAGCAGGCCTCGTAGTCGCCGATGCGCCCGGCGCCGGTGGCGAACACGGCTTCCTTGACGGCCTCGGCGTCTTCCACGGGAACGAAGAAGGCGAGCTTGTACATGATGGTCTCCGATGTCGAGGATGCTTCCTCGTTGTGCCACAGCGGCGCGCGGCCGTCAGCCGGCGCGAGAAAAAACTTGTCGCTTTCCTGTACGTGAATTACATTTTGTATAGGTCGAGTAAAGGAATCTCTTCCAGACATCCCTCGCACCGAGTGCCAACCGGTATCCCCGGAGGAGCCATCTCATGAAGGTCATGACATCACGCATTCCCCAGTTCATCGGCGCCGGCCTGGTCGGCCTGGGCCTGAGCTTCGGCCTGAGCGGCGCCGTTCAGGCCGATCATCACGGCATGAAGGCGGACATCGTCGATACCGCCGTCGAGGCCGGCCAGTTCGAGACCCTGGTGGCCGCGGTCAAGGCCGCCAATCTGGTCGAGACCCTCAAGGGCGAGGGACCGTTCACGGTCTTCGCGCCCACCGACGAGGCCTTCGCGGCGCTGCCGGAGGGCACGGTCGACGACCTGCTCAAGCCGGAGAATCGCGACACCCTGACCGCCGTTCTGACCTACCATGTGGTGCCGGGCAAGGTCATGGCCGAAGACGCCATGGCCGCCGATAGCGCCACCACCGTCCAGGGGCAGGACATCAGCATCACCACCATGGACGGCCAGGTGATGGTGAACGACGCCACCGTGATTCAGCCCGACATCGAGGCCAGCAACGGCGTGATCCACGTCATCGACGGCGTGCTCATGCCCGAATGACGCCGATAGTCCTCCCGCGATTGCCTCATGCAATCTCCTGTTTGCCGCCCCTCCCCCGGGCGGCTTTTTTTGCTGCCCGTGCCGTGATCGGCAGGGCAGGGCGCTTTGACAGCGAGCGCGTGCGGGGCGAGCCTCGTCGGAACCACGATGCACGGAGGGAAACGGATGTTCGATGATGCCCTGATGGCGCTGCTGGATCGCCTCGACCTGGGGCCCCGCGACTCGCTCGAGCCGCTCTCCGGCGGTGACATCGCCGCCGTCTACCGGCTGGCGACCGACCGCGGCGAGGTGGTGCTCAAACGCGACGACCCCGAGCGGCTGGCCGGCGAGGCCGAGGGGCTGCGTGCCCTGAAGGCGGCGACGACACGACTCGCGGTGCCCGAGGTCTGGGGCGAGGGCGATGGCTGGCTGGTGATGGAGGCGCTGACGCCGGCCCGGCGCACGGCCGCCGGCGAGCGCGCCCTGGGCGAGGGGCTTCGCGAGCTGCATGGAGTGCCGGCGTCGGGCGAGGCCTCCCACGGCTGGGCGCGGGACAACGCCTGCGGCGCCACGCCCCAGCCCAATGCCCCGCTCGACGACGGTCGCGCCTTCCAGCGCGAGCGCCGGCTGCTGCCGCTGGCGCGGGCCTGCCATGACCGGGGGCTCCTGGACGCGCGTCTTCGAGAGCGACTTGAGGCGGTGGCCCAGGCGCTCGAGGACTGGCTGCCGGACGCCTCGGGGCGGCGGGTGCACGGCGACCTGTGGTCGGGCAACGTGCTGTACACCACCCGCGGGCCGGCGCTTATCGATCCGGCGGTCTATCGTCACTACCCGGAGGTCGACCTGGCCATGCTGACGCTGTTCGGCGCCCCGTCGGAGGCCTTCTTCGAGGCCTACTGGAACGGCGCGGCGCCGGCGGACTGGCCGCGTCGCGAGGCGCTGTTCCAGCTCTATCCGCTACTCAATCACCTGCTGCTGTTCGGCGGCGCCTATCGCGACGCCGTGGCGCGGGCGCTGACGCGGGTCGAGCGGGGCGGATGAGGCGTTTCCACGCCGCGTCTGGTTGCTCTCAGCCCTGTCGCAGCCGGGCCAGGGCGCGTCGCCACCAGGGCGAGCGCTGCCCGACGGCGGGGAAGTCCCGGGTCAGGAAGTCGGCGACCGGCCCCGCCTGCTCGGGGCGGTCGAGCATCGGCGCATGGCCGCAGTCGGCCGCCTCGAGGGTGATCAGCCCGGGCTGGGCCTCGCGCATGCGCTCGACGCTCTCGGCCTTGAGCAGCGGCGAGGCGGCGCCGCGCACCACCATCAGCGGGCAGCGGATCGCGCGCCAGTCGGCCCAGGTGTCGCGCGGCGTGTCGTGGATGAATTGCTCGCCGATGCGTGGATCGTAGTGGTAGGTCCAGCCGCCGTCCGGCAGTCGGCGGGCGCTGTCCAGGGCCAGGCGACGCCAGGCGTCGTCGCTGCGCGGGCCGAAGCCTTCATAGTGCCGGCGCAGCTCCGCGGCCAGGTCGCGGAACCGGCCGAAGCGGTGGGGCACGCCGAAGTAGGTGCCCAGCGCGGCCAGGCCGTCGGGGTCCAGCTCCGGCCCCACGTCGTTGAGCACCAGGCGCTCGATGCGCGCGGCGGTGTCGGTCTCGGCCGCCAGCAGCATCCCCAGCAGGCCGCCCATGGACGTGCCGACCCAGGGCACGCGCTCGAGGCGGAAGTGATCGAGCAGCGCGACTGCTATGGTCATATAGTGCGAATACAAATAGTCGTGGGCGGGATAGAGCGACCAGCTCGACAGGCCGCGTCCCGGGGTGTCCGGGGCCAGGACCCGCCAGCCCGGCCCCAGGCGCCGGGCGAAGTCGGCGAAGTCGCCGCCGTGGCGGGCCAGGCCATGCCAGGCGACCAGGGTGCGGGGCGCATCGGGATGCCAGATGCGGACGGCCACGTCCAGCTCCCTGACGCGCACGAAGGTCAGATCGTCCATGATGAGGGCTCGGTCGGCGTATGTGGCTTTGCAGCATAGACGATTCCGGGAGGGCAGCTGGCAGGAAGATAATTTCCTTGCTAATTACACGAACGTTGATGGATTGACGTGGTAAACATGCGACAATGAATGTATATCCCCTAGCCACTCTATGTAGAAGGAACCTGCCGATGAAGCCGTATCGTCCGGTGTTGTCGGGACGGCGTGTGCTGTTGCCCTGCCTGCTGGCCGCTTCCCTGGCCGGTCAGGCCCAGGCCGCCGACCTGCTGACCATCACCCGGGATGCCATCGACAACAACGCCAGCCTGGCCTCGGCGCGCGCCCAGCGCAGCAGCGTGGAGGAGGGGCGCAACGTCGAGCGTGGTGACCTGCTGCCCCAGGTCTCGGCCACGGGCGATGTCGCCCACAACCGCCTGTACGACAGCATTGCCTCGACCCAGTCGGTCAGCACCGGCAACGTGGATGACAGCTACAACAGCGCCAGCCTGACCCTGGAGGCGACCCAGGCGCTGTTCGATGCCGCCAACAGCGCCGAGGTCAATCAGGCCGAGAGCCTGATCGACCAGCAGACCTACCAGCTGGCCGCCACCGAGCAGCAGGTGCTGATCGACGTCTCCTCGGCCTATTTCGACATCCTGCGCGCCCACGCCATCCTCGAGGCGCGCCGCGCCCAGGAGCGGGCCATCGGTCGCCAGCTCGAGCAGGCCCAGGAGCAGTTCGACGTCGGCCTGATTGCCATCACCGAGGTGGAAGAGGCCCGGGCAAGCTTCGACCAGTCCCGCGCCGACCGCATCGCCGCCGAGAACGACCTGCAGGTCAGCTTCGAGACCCTGGAGCGGCTCACCGGCCAGCGCTACGACAGCATCGACGCCTTGCAGGACGCGATGCCGGTGAACCCGCCTGAGCCCACCGGCCGCGACGCCTGGGTCGACCTGGCGATGGACAACAGCCCGCTGGTGCTGGCCAGCCAGGCCGGCGTCGAGGTTTCCGAGGACGCCGTGGACATCGCCCGGGCCCAGCGTCTGCCGGTGGTCGAGGCCTTCGCCAGCTACGACTACTCCGACACCGACCAGGACTACATGGAAGGGCATAGCTCCCAGAGCCAGGTCGGTGCCCGGGTCAGCCTGCCGATCTACACCGGCGGCCGGACCAGCGCCAGCATCCGCCAGTCCACCTACGACCTGGAGTCCAGCCAGTACGACTTCGAGGACCAGCGTCGCGACACCATCCAGCAGGTACGCTCGCTGTACACCCAGGTTACCAACGACGTGGCCACCGTCGAGGCGCGGGCCCAGGCCATCGTCTCCAACCAGAGCGCGCTGGATGCCACGCGTGCCGGTTACGAGGTCGGCACCCGCAACATCGTCGACGTGCTCGACGCCGAGCAGAGCCTCTACGACGCCATCGCCGACCACGCCGATGCGCGCTTCAGCTACGTGATCGACCTGCTCAGCCTGCGTCAGCAGTCGGGCACCCTGAACGTCGAGGCCATCGAGGCGCTCAACGACTGGCTGTCCACGGAGCAGAGCGTGTCGCTGGCGCTGCCGGAGGCCGGCGAGGCCAGTCGCTACGACGAGGCGATGGATATCGGCGCGCCGCCCCGTCCCGAATCGTGAGATCCACTTACGTACAGGCGTGAATGTATGTTTATATTCACGCCTGTCGTGCGAACCCCCTTCGACGTTCGATCCCTTAACGAGAATCAGGCATGAATACAACACTTCGACGCAGTCGTGCAGGGCTGTTGGCACTGGCGGCTGGGCTGTTGCTGTCCGCCTGCGGTCAGGACGAGGCGGCCCAGCAGCAGGCCGGTGGCGGCGAGACCCCGCCGCAGCCGAAGCCGGTGACGACGCTGGCGCCCCAGGACATTCCGCTGGACAAGTCCTATCCAGCCCAGCTGCGCAGCGATACCGAGGTGACGCTGGTGGCCCGTGTCACCGGCGTGCTCGAGGAGCGTCTCTTCGAGCCCGGCGACATCGTGGAGAAGGGCGACAGCCTCTTCGCCATCGAACCGGACGTCTATCAGGCCACGGTGTCCCAGCGCGAGGCCGACCTGGCCAGCGCCCAGGCGGAAGAGGCCCGCGCCCAGCGCGATGCCAGCCGCTATCAGCGGCTGCTCAACCAGAACTCCGTGAGCCGCCAGCAGGCCGACCAGGCCCAGGCCGACCTCAACGTCGCGCGTGCCAGCGTGGCCCAGGCCGAGGCCGCGCTGGCCAGCGCGCGTATCGATCTGGACTACGCCGACGTCACGGCCCCGGTCGGCGGCGCGATCAGCCTCAGCGAGGTCAACGTGGGCAACCTGGTCAGCTCCGGTACCGAGCTTGCCACCATCACGCCGGTGGACCCGCTCGAGGTGCGCTTCCAGCTGCCCCAGCAGGACGCCTTCACGCTGCGTCGCCAGCTCGGCGACCAAGAGCCCGGCCAGATCGCGGCCCGCCTGACGCTGCCGGGCGCCAACGACACCCTCGAAGGGCACCTGGAATTCCTCGGCTCGCGGGTCGACGAGCAGACCAGCACCGTGCAGGCCAAGGCCTCCTTCGACAATCCCGAAGGCAAGGTGCTGCCGGGGCAGTTCGTGCGCGTTCGTCTGGCGGGCCTGAAGCGCTTCGAGGTGCTGGCGGTGCCGGAAATCGCGGTGGGCCAGGGCCTGATGGGGCCCCAGGTGTTCGTGCTCGACGAGGACGACGTGGCGCGTGCCCGCACCGTGGAGCTCGGCGAGCTGGCCGGCCCCTGGCAGATCCTGAAAGGCGGCGTGGAGCCGGGTGATCGGGTGATGGTCGGCGATCCGGCCGGCGTCGAGCCCGGCACGCCGATCGCACCGCAGCCGTTCGACGGCGATGCCCAGGCGCTGATCGCAAAGGCCACCGGGCAGACCCAGGGCCAGCCATCCGGCCAGGGGCAGGGCTCGGCACAGGGCAGCGATAGCGCGCCCGCCGCCGAACGCGCCTCGCCGGCCGAAGAGGACGCGGCGGAATGAATTTCTCCAACTTCTTCATCAAGCGACCGATCTTCGCGTCGGTGTTGGCGATCATCCTCACGGTGGTCGGCCTGATGAGCATGCGGGTGCTGCCGATCGAGCAGTACCCCAGCGTGGTGCCGCCCACGGTCTCGGTCAACGCCACCTTCCCGGGGGCCGACGCCGAGACCGTGGCCCAGACCGTGGCCGCGCCCCTGGCGGAGGCCATCAATGGCGTCGAGGACATGCTGTACATGACCTCGACCAGTGCCGACAACGGCACGATGAGCCTGAGCGTGTCGTTCGACATCGGCTCCGATGGCGACATCAACACCATCAACGTCAACAACCGGGTGCAGGGCGCGCTCTCGCAGCTGCCCGAGGCGGTGCAGGAACAGGGCGTGACGGTGGAGCTGGAGTCCAGCTCGATCCTGATGGTGGTGTCGTTGCTCTCCCCGGAGGACGACTACGGCAAGATCTACATGCAGAACTACGCCTCCCTCAACATCCTCGACGAGCTGCGCCAGGTGCCCGGCGTCGGCGGTGCCGAGGTGCTGGGGGGCGGCGACTTTGCCATGCGGGTCTGGATGAATCCCGACAAGCTGGCGCAGTACGACCTGACCCCGTCCGAGGTGGCCAGCGCGA
Source organism: Halomonas smyrnensis AAD6 (assembly GCF_000265245.1). Lineage (GTDB taxonomy): Bacteria > Pseudomonadota > Gammaproteobacteria > Pseudomonadales > Halomonadaceae > Halomonas > Halomonas smyrnensis. The sequence continues at coordinate 38,433 of NZ_AJKS02000014.1, read as the reverse complement.
TCCGCGCCCAGAACACCGAGGTGTCGGCCGGTAGCCTGGCGTCGACCCCCCAGGACGAGGCGCGGGCCTTCACCTACACCATCACCGCCGGCGGCCGCCTGAGCAGCGTCGACGACTTCCGCGACATCTTCCTGCGCACCAATCCCGACGGTTCGGCCCTGCGGCTGGACGACGTGGCCCGCATCGAGCTGGGGGCCTCGTCCTACGGCGTCGATGCGCAGCTCAACGGCGGCACCATGGCGCCGATCATGATCACCCAGCAGCCCGGGGCCAATGCCCTGGAGACGGCCAACGCGGTCAAGGCGAAGATGGAAGAGCTGTCCGGCCGCTTCCCGCCGGGGCTCGAGTACGCCACGCCCTACGACACGACGCTGTTCATCGACGCCTCGGTGGAGACCGTGTTTCACACCTTCATCGAGGCGTTCCTGATCGTCGGCGTGATCCTGTTCATCTTCCTGCAGAACTGGCGCTTCACGGTGATCGCCATGTCGGTGGTGCCGGTCTCGGTGCTGGCGACCTTCGCCGGCTTCTACATCTTCGGCTTCTCCATCAACCTGCTGACGCTATTCGCCCTGGTGCTCTCCATCGGCATCGTGGTCGACGACGCCATCCTGGTGGTGGAGAACGTCGAGCGGGTGCTCGGCGAGGACGAGGACACCACCGTCCTGCAGGCCACCGTCCAGGCCATGCGTGAGGTCGGTGGCCCGGTCATCGCCACCTCGCTGATCATGGCGGCGGTGTTCGTGCCGGTGGCCTTCCTGGGCGGCTTCAGCGGCCAGATCTACCAGCAGTTCGCGCTGACCGTGGCCGTCTCGGTCGCCTTCTCGGCGCTGATGGCGCTGACCTTCACCCCGGCGCTGTCCGCGATCTTCATCAAGCACGACCTGCACACCAGGGAAACGGCCTTCCGCCGCGCGGTGCGCACGCCGCTGCGCCTGTTCGACCGCTTCTTCGCCGGCACCACCGCCGTCTACATGTGGGTGGTGAAGAAGCTGGTGCGGTTCTGGGGACTGGCGCTGCTGCTGACCGCCCTGGTGGGTGCCGGTTCCTGGTGGCTCTACCAGAGCACGCCCTCGACGCTGGTCCCCGAGACCGATCAGGGCATCGTGATCACCTCCGTGCAGCTGCCGGACTCGGCCTCGCTGGAGCGGACCCGGACCTACATGAGCGAGCTCAGCGCGTCCATCCAGGAGATTCCGGGCGTGAAGTACGCCACCTCGGTGGCGGGCTACGACATGCTGACCAGCTCGGTGAACACCGCCCGCGGGGTGATCTTCGTCACCATGGAGCCCTGGGAAGAGCGTGACATCACGGCCACCGACCTGATCGGCCAGATCATGGGGCTCGGTGCGAAGACGCCGGGCGGCTCGGCGATGGCCTTCAACATGCCGCCGATCATCGGCCTGTCGACCACCGGCGGCTTCACCGGCTACCTGCAGTCCTATGACGGCGCGACGCCCGAGGAGCTCTACCAGGCCTCGCTCAAGGTCATGCAGGCGGCCGGCCAGAACCCCGTGCTGAACCGGGTGTTCACCACCTTCAACGTCAATGTGCCGTCCTTCAGCGCCGAGATCGATCAGCAGAAGGCGCTGAGCTACGGCGTGTCGCTGGAGGCGCTGAACTCGACCCTGGGTAATACCTTCGGCAACGGTTTCGTCAACTACTTCAGCTACAAGGGCCGCAACTTCCAGGTCTACCTGCAGAACGAGGACGAGTATCGCGACACGCCGGACGACATCAACAACATCTTCGTGCGCGGCGGCGACGGCGAGCGGATCCCGCTGTCCGAGTTCGTGACCCTGGAGCGCCAGGTGGCGCCGGCGGTGGTGACACGCTTCGGCGTCTATCCCGGGGCCCAGTTCCAGGGCGGTCCGGCGCCGGGCTACAGCTCCGGCCAGGCGATCGATGCCATGGAGCAGATCGTCGACGAGGAGCTCGGCGACGGCTGGGGCATGGGCTGGACCGGCACCGCCTATCAGGAGAGCGAGGCGGGCAGCGCGGCGACCCTGGCCATCGTCTTCGGCCTGCTGATGGTGTTCTTGATCCTCGCCGCCCAGTACGAGAGCTGGTCGCTGCCGCTGGCGGTACTCACGGCCACGCCCTTCGCCTTCCTGGGGGGCATCGGCGGCATCGCGCTGCGCTCGCTGGATACCAGCGTCTATGTGCAGATCGGCATGCTGGTGGTGGTCGGCCTGGCGGCCAAGAACGCCATCCTGATCGTCGAGTTCGCCGAGCTGCAGCGCCGCGAGATGGGCAAGACCCTTCGCGAGGCGGCCATCACCGCCGCGGAGCTGCGTTTCCGGCCGATCGTGATGACCTCGCTGGCGTTCATCTTCGGCACCCTGCCGCTGGCCATGGCGACCGGGGCGAGTGACACCAGCAGCCAGCACATCGGTACCACGGTGGCGATGGGCATGGCCTCGGTGGCGATCCTCGGCAGCCTGTTCGTGCCGACCTTCTACGCCATGATCGCCGGCGTCACCGACTGGCTGAGGCGCAAGACGGGCGGCGAGCGCGCCGAGCATTCGGCGCAGGAGCAGGGCGCGACCCGCTAACGGTTGCGTCTCGCCCCGACACGGGCACCGTCTCCTTCGGGAGGCGGTGCCCGTTTGCGTTGGGTCAGGGAAACGTCGATCTGCGACCAAAGTGGTGCACTGTGCCCCACGAGGGGGCGCTACGCTGAAGGCATCAGAACGCTTTGCCGGCTAATCGGCCGGATGGAGGAGCCGCCATGGATGCCATCGTCTCGCTTGCCTTGAGCTTTCCGCTCATCTTCTTCACGGCGCTGCTGGCGCTGACGGTCGTCTACTGGCTGCTGGTGCTGCTGCGCCTGGCGCCGGTGGAGCTGTTCGAGCACGACAGCCTGCGCAACGACACCCTGGCCAGTGCCCTGGTGTCGCTGGGCTTCGCCGGCGTGCCGGCCTCGATGGCGCTCAGTGCGCTGATCGTGCTGGCCGCGGCGCTGGCGCTGGCCGCCGAACTGGCGCTACTGGGGCCGCTGCCGCTGGGCTTCTTCCGCGTGCCGCTCGGCCTGGCGGTGATCTGGGCGGCGTTCGCGCTGGCCTCGCCGTTGGCCGCGGCGCTGTGTCGTCGGCTGCATCGCCGCCTGCATCGTCATCCGGCGCTGTCGAAGCGCTGCCTGCTGGGCGAGCGGGTCCGCGTCACCTCGGTCGATGGCGAGGGGGCCACCGCGGTGATGGACGACGATCCCGCCCGTGAGGTGCGTCTGCGGGGCAAGGCCGACAACCGGCCGCGGGTCGGCGAGGTGCGCGTGCTGGTCAAGTATCTGGCGGGGCAGGAGGCCTATCGTTCAGTGCGGGAGGAGCACTACCTGGATGCGCGGACGCGGCTGGTGCGGCTGCATCTGCTGGAGCGTCACGAGGGGCCGATGCACGGCGGGAGCGGCCACAACGGCTCGCATCCTTCAGCGTGAGGCGTCGGCCGGCTGGCTGATCAGGGCCAGCTGGGTGTCGACCAGCTCGGTGCTGCGTTCGAACAGCGAGAAGGCTTCGGTGTCGCGCAGCCAGTCGTGGTAGAGCCCGCTCAGGGTGGCCTGCAGCAGGCGGGTGGCGAGCTCGGGGCTGATGTCGTCGCGCAGCTGGCCGAGTTCGCGGGCGGCGCGGAAGTAGCCGAGCAGGGCGTCCAGGCATTCGCTGGCCATCTCGGCCTGCATGGCCTGGGGGTCGATATCGCTGAAGAACTCGCAGCGGTGCAGCAGGATGGCGTGAACCCGGCGGTGCCGCGGCTGTTCCAGGCGCCGAACGCCCTGCTGGTAGCCCAGGCGAATGGCTTCCAGCGGCTGGGCGACATCGGCCTCGCTCTCCGCCACCAGCTCCTCGAACGGCATGCGCACCCGGTCGAGCATGGCATGGAACAGGTCGGCCTTGTTGCGGAAGTGCCAGTAGACGGCGCCGCGGGTCATGCCGGCGTGGCGGGCGATCTGCTCCAGCGAGGTGCGCGCCACCCCTTTCTCGAAGAACACTTCCTCGGCGGCATCGAGCAGGGCCACGCGGGTGGCTTCGGCTTCGGCCTTGGTGCGTCTGGCCATGGTGTTGATCGACTCCGAGTGGGTAGGCCGCCATTCTACCCAATGAGGGGGTCGGTTTACATTCATCGGTGAATGCTACGTTGGTCCGGGATCGCTTGAGGCGCCCGCCGGGATGCGTGAATATGAGACGGCGCTTATTTCAGGAGATCGCCTCATGGCTCGCGCTCCCTTCGAGCTCGCCGACGTCCGGGTGGCGCCGGGCACGCGCCAGCAGATCGACGTGCCGGCAGCCCGGCTCTATACCCATGCGCCCTTGTACATTCCGGTGGAGGTGGTCCACGGCCGCCAGCCGGGGCCGGTGATGCTGGTCTGCGGCGGCATTCACGGCGACGAGATCAACGGCGTGGAGATCGTGCGCCGGCTGCTGCGCTCGCGGCAGCTGAAGGGGCTGCGCGGGACCCTGATCGGCGTGCCGATCGTCAACGTCTTCGGCTTCGTCCAGCACAGCCGCTACCTGCCCGACCGTCGCGACCTCAACCGCTGCTTCCCGGGCAGCGAGTCGGGGTCGCTGGGCAGCCGGATCGCGGCGCTGTTCCGCGAGCAGATCGTCGACCAGGCCACCCATATCATCGATCTGCATACCGGTGCCCTGCATCGCACCAACCTGCCACAGATTCGCGCCCGGCTGACGCCCGGCAGCGAGACCGAACGCATGGCCGATGCCTTCGGTGCGCCGGTGATCCTCAACGCCGAGCTGCGCGACGGCAGCCTGCGCCACTACGCCGAGAGCCGCGACATTCCGGTGCTGACCTACGAGGCCGGCGAGGCGCTGCGCTTCGACGAGTGGGCGATCACGCCGGGCGTGCGCGGCGTGCTGCGGGTGATGCGCCGGCTCGGCATGCTCGGGGGAGAGAAGCGCCGCCGTCCGCCGCCCGCCGCCGAGGTGGCGGGTGGCTCGAGCTGGGCGCGGGCGCCGATCGACGGCATCCTGCGACCGCAGGTGCGCCTCGGTGCCCGGGTGGCGGCGGGGGAGCTGCTGGGGCGGGTGGCCGATCCCTTCGGCAACGCCGAGGGCGAGGTGCGGGCCGTGGCCGACGGCATCGTGATCGGCATGAGCCGCCTGCCGCTGGCCAACGAGGGCGAGGCGCTGTTCCACATCGCCCGCTTCGATGCGATCGAGGAGGCCGAGAGCGCCGTCGAGAGCTTCCAGTCGAGCCTCGAGCCGCCCCCCGACGCCCTGTACTGACGCGTTACCGCCGACGGACGGCTCAGCCGGCCAGGCTGGTCTCCTGCGGCCGGGGCACCAGGCCCAGGGCGTCGTCGAACACCGCGAGGCCGGCGCCCTCGCGGTGGGCATGCTCCGAGAGATGGCGGCGGAACTTGCGCCCGCCCGGGCAGCCCTGGAACAGGCCGAGCAGGTGGCGGGTCATGTGGTTGAGCCTCGCGCCTTCCTCGAGCCGGCGGGCGATGTAGGGGCGCAAGGCCTCGGCGGCGGCATGGCGATCCGCCGCGGGGCCGTCCTCGCCGTAGAGGCGACGGTCGACGTCGGCCAGCAGCCAGGGGTTCTGGTAGGCCTCGCGGCCGACCATCACGCTGTCCACGTGCTCGAGCTGGGCCTGGCACTCGTCGAGCGTCTTGATGCCGCCGTTGATGCCGATGTGCAGGTCGGGGCGCTGCTGCTTGAGGCGATGCACGCGGCCGTAGTTGAGCGGCGGCACGTCGCGGTTCTCCTTCGGCGACAGCCCCTCCAGCCAGGCCTTGCGGGCATGCACGGTGAACACCTCGCAGCCGGCGTCGGCGACCTGCTCGATGAAGTGCGCCAGGTCGGCGTCCTCGTCCTGGTCGTCGATGCCGATGCGACACTTCACGGTGACCGGGATCGACACCGCCTCGCGCATCGCGGCCACCGCCGCCGCCACCTTCTCGGGATGGGCCATCAGGCAGGCGCCGATCAGGTTGTTCTGTACCCGGTCGCTGGGGCAGCCGACGTTGAGATTGACCTCGTCATAGCCCCAGGCCTCGGCGATCGCCGCGCACTCGGCCAGTGCGCCGGCGTCGCTGCCGCCGAGCTGCAGGGCCAGCGGATGCTCCACGTCGTCGTAGCCGAGGAAGCGCTCTCGGGGGCTGCCGTGCAGGATGGCGCCGGTGGTCACCATCTCGGTGTAGAGCAGGGTGCGGCGCGTCAGGGTCCGGGCGAATGCGCGGTAGTCGCGGGTCGTCCAGTCCATCATCGGGGCCACGGAGAAGGTGCGGTCAAGATCGGTCATCGGCGTCACGGGGTCGGTCGAGAAGCGCGTATTCTACCAGTCATGGCGCGGGGTGCGAGTGCTGCAGGCGAGCGTGAAAGGCCTCGGCGACGATATCGTCCATACTCGCCAGGACGGAGGTGTGAAACGGCTGCTGAAGGAAGGGTGAATGGGGCGTCATGATCTCGGCGAATCCCGAGGCGAGCGGCTATCGCGTCTGGGACCGGCTGGCCGGGGGCGGAGGAAGGAGGGGGGAGACGATGAACGATCGCAGAGTCGCGCTGGAGCGGCTGAAGGAAGAGCTCGAGGCGCGTCTGGCTCGATACCGTCAGCACCGGGAGCGTCGCGCCGGTCCGCTGGACAAGGACATGGAGGACCAGCCGCTGGAGACACGGGACGACGAGGTGGTGGCGTCGCTGGAGGCGGAAGCCGAGGACGAGCTGTCCCAGGTCCGCCATGCCCTGGCCCGGATCCGCGAGGGTCGGGGCGAGGCGTGCGAGTGCTGTGGCGAGCCGATCGAGGCGGGTCGCCTGGCGGCGGTGCCGCATGCGACCCTGTGTCGAGCGTGTCAGGGGGCGTGAGGCGCGAGTCGGACATTTCCGCACAGGGAGGACGGGCATGACAGCATGGCAGCGAAGCGCTCGGGTGACGGGCCTGGTGCTGGGGTTGGCCCTGGCCGGCTGCGGCGGCAGCGAGGACGGCGAATCGCCGGCCGATGAGCGGCTGGGCGGCGTGGCGCAGCCCGACACCGAGATCGAGGCGGCGTCCTCCGAACCGGCACCCGAGGTCGCGCCGTTCGACGAGGCGGTGAGCGTCGGCATCGATGCGCGGCTGCGCAGCGATCGCCGCCTGATGGTCGAGGGCACCACCAATCTGCCCGAGGCGACGCGCCTGCAGGTGCTGGTGGAGCGCGAGCTCAGCGGTGTGCGCTGGCAGGAGCGCACCGTGGTCGAGGCGGGAGGCGGCTTTGCGGCCGGTCCCTTCGGTCCGGGCAGCGGGTTGCCGGACGGCGGGTATCGCATCACCGTCAACATGCCGCCCGCCTCGGTGCAGCCGTCCGAGGTGCGGGCACGGCTGGGCGAGGAGGGGGAGCATCTGCGCGGTCCGCTGGTGCAGCCCTCGCGTCACGGACTGGGGCAGGTGATCAGCGCCAGTCAGCGCTTCCTGGTCGGCAGCGAGCCACGGCATACCACCGACCAGGTGGAGGTCATGGAAGTGGAGTGAGCGTGCCGGCTCAGAGCGCCTCGAAGCGCCACAGGGCGACGACCTTGCCCAGCAGTCGGCAGTCGGGGGTGTAGGGCGTCGGCTCGGCGTCGTCCCGGCGCTGGAAGGTGAGCTCGCCCCTGGCGTCCTGCTGGACACGGCGCAGCGCCAGCCTGCCGGCTTCCTCGATCAGGTAGAGGCCCGGCTGACGAAAGATGTCGGTGGGGGCGATGGCGGCCAGGTCGTTCGGGTTCAGGTAGTCGAGCGCCTCGTCGGGGGCCGGTGTCACCAGGTGGCAGTCGCCGTCCCAGCGCTGTCCGGGGGTGAGCTCGATGGGCAGCTCGATGCCCTTGGCCTCGGTGCCTTCCCGGGCCCAGGGCGGCGGGCCGTCGGCCCGCAGGAACAGCGGGGCAGGCCGGCTGGCGTCGTTGTCGAGCAGCGCGGACAGCGGGCAGCCGAGGGCGCCGGCCAGTGCCACCAGGCGCTCGTGGCCGATCTGCTTGATGGCCCCGGATTCCCAATAGGAGATGGTGACGTCCGAGACGCCGACTCGGCGGGCCAGGGCCGCCTTGTTGAGATTGGCCTCCAGGCGAAGTTGTTTGATCCGTGGGCCGAGTGTTTCCATGAACGTCGTCCTGTCTGAGGTCATCTACGAAGGGGGGCATGGCATGGTCTGCGATTGCCTGTGACTGTGCAATAGCGAGCATCAACGTTATGACCACCGACGCGTCCGAATGTCACCATGCGATGGGCTGGTCGTCCCAGTCCCTGAAGCCGCCGGTGTCCGACGGTGAGCGTCTGCTCAGCACCGTGAGCAGGCGTTCGGCCACGAAGTTCGGGGTGAACAGCTTGCCTTCGGGCACGCGTGCCTGGAAGGGCGCCGACAGCTCGGTGTCGGTGGTGCCGGGGTGCAGGCAGGTGACGCAGGCGTGGGGATTGAGGCGACGCAGCTCCACCGAGGCGGTCTTCATCAGCATGTTGTGAGCCGCCTTGCTGGCGCGATAGGCGTACCAGCCGCCCATCCGGTTGTCGTCGATGGAGCCGACCCGGGCCGAGAGGCTGCCGATCAGCACGGGGTGGCGCCCCTTGAGCGAGGGTGCGAGTGTCTTGAGCAGCAGCGCCGGAGTGGCGGCATTGACGTGGAACAGCCGGCCCAGGGCGTCGGCGTCGAGGTCCTCGAGCTTCTTCTCCGGCGTGATGCCGTCCGCCTCGTCGTGCAACATGCCCATGGCATTGATCACCAGGTGCAGTCGTTGGCCGTCGAGGGCCTCGCCCAGTGACGTCAGTCCCGGTTCGGTGCCGAGGTCCAGAGCGTGGCCGGTCAGTCGCGGGTCGTCGCGGTTCACCGCCTGGCGGCTGACGGCGTGCAGGCGGGCCAGGCGCGGCTCGGCCAGCAGGGCGTCGATCAGGGCCGAGCCGATGCCGCCGGAGGCGCCGGTGACCAGGGCGGTGAAGCCGTCGGGCAGTTGGGGAAACATGGCGCTCCTTGCTGGCGGTGGCGTTATGGATGGACCCTCTTGCCCGCCAATGATTCCACGGCGCGGCTGCCGGCGTCACGCGAGGCGCGTATAATGCGCGCATTCCTGGCCGCCCGCCGGCATGCCATCGGCTCAGTGGGGTGCCAGGGCTCCATTCCCCCGACCGGACCAAGGACGACATGACCGTACGTACCCGTATCGCGCCGTCTCCCACCGGCGATCCCCACGTGGGAACCGCCTACATCGCCCTGTTCAACCTGTGCTTCGCCCGTCAGCACGGCGGCGAGTTCATCCTGCGCATCGAGGATACCGACCGGGTGCGCTCGACCGCCGAGTCGGAGCAGATGATCCTCGATTCCCTGCGCTGGCTGGGGCTGGAGTGGGACGAGGGCCCCGATGTGGGCGGACCGCATGGCCCCTATCGGCAGAGCGAGCGCGGCGACATCTACGCCGAGCATGCGCGCAAGCTGATCGAGTCCGGTCATGCCTTCAAGTGCTACCGCACCAGCGAGGAGCTCGACGAGCTGCGCGAGACGCGCAAGGCCGCCGGCCTGCACCTGGCGCTGAAGCCGGCCGATCTGGCGCTGCCCGAGGAAGAGGTCGCCCGCCGCGAGCGCGAGGGCTGGCCCCATGTGGTGCGCATGCACGTGCCGGCCAGCGGCACCTGCGTGGTCGACGACATGCTTCGCGGTACCATCGAGGTCGACTGGGCCCAGGTGGACGCTCAGATCCTGCTCAAGTCCGACGGCATGCCGACCTACCACCTGGCCAACGTGGTCGACGACCACCTGATGGGCATCACCCACGTGCTGCGCGGCGAGGAGTGGATCAACTCCGCGCCCAAGCACCAGCTGCTGTACGAGTACTTCGGCTGGCCGATGCCGACGCTGTGCCACATGCCGCTGCTGCGCAACCCGGACAAGTCGAAGCTCTCCAAGCGCAAGAACCCGACCTCGATCAACTACTACCGGCGCATGGGGTTCCTGCCCCAGGCGGTGACCAACTATCTCGGTCGCATGGGTTGGTCGATGCCGGACGAGCGTGAGAAGTTCACCCTCGACGAGATGATGAGCCACTTCGACGTGCAGCGGGTCTCGCTGGGCGGGCCGGTGTTCGACCTGCAGAAGCTGAGCTGGCTCAACGGCCTCTACATCCGCGAGGACCTGGACGACGACGCCTTCCTCAAGGCGTTGCGTGACTGGGCCTTCAACGAGGCGTACGTGCGCCAGATCCTGCCGCAGGTGCGCCCGCGGGTGGAGACGCTGTCCGACGTGATGCCGCTGGCCGGCCACTTCTTCTCCGGCGTGCCGGCGATCGAAGAGGGCGACTTCGACGGCGTCAAGCTCGGCCGCGAGGACCTGGTGAAGCTGCTGCAGTTCCTGACCTGGCGCCTCGAGACCGTGCCGGCCTGGCAAAAGGACGCCCTGCTGGCCGAGGTCAAGGCGCTGGCCGCGCACTTCGAGCTCAAGATGAAGGACTTCCTCGCGCCGGTCTTCATCGCCATCACCGGCTCCGCCGCTAGCACCTCGGTGATGGACGCCATGGCGATCCTCGGCTCGGACATGACCCGGGCGCGCCTGCGCCACGCCATCGCGGTGCTGGGCGGCGTGTCCAAGAAGCAGGCCAAGCGCTTCGAGAAGGAATACCGCGAAATCTGACGCGGCGTTCACAGTGCCAGGCGGTGCCGTCGGCGCGCCTGGCACTTCGCGCGCCAAGGGGCAGGGGGGGAGCGGAGCAGAAAATTCGCACTTCCCCGTTGACGAAGGCGAAGGGAATCAGTATTATACGCCTCGTCTTCACGGCATGTGGGGCCTTAGCTCAGCTGGGAGAGCGCAACACTGGCAGTGTTGAGGTCAGCGGTTCGATCCCGCTAGGCTCCACCATCAACGTCATCGAAGATGATGCGTCCCATTCGTCTAGTGGTCCAGGACACCGCCCTTTCACGGCGGTAACAGGGGTTCGAACCCCCTATGGGACGCCACTACATTCTGCTTATACCTTCCCGGACGCTTCAGGCGTCTTTTTTTGTCTCCGCCGTTGGCGCCCTGGGGTGCCATGCCGTGCGGGACTCATGCTTTTCCCCTAGAAAAGGCCGTTCCTGGCCTTGACTTGTCCACTTGAGCGGTTCCTGACGCAATGCTTGTTCACAGCATCGCGGCAAAAGCCCGTGGTTATGGGGTTTTTAAGTTAGTGCTTTAAAATCAAAGGCTTGGGTACGATCAAATTTTGATCAATCTGAGCGCGACCCGCTGCCCATGGCGATTCTGAGCGATTCCCCAACGGTTTTGAACAGGTTTATCCACAGATTGTGTGGAAAACGCTGCGAAACGGCGTCAGTACGATGACAGCGGTGGAAAAGCCGGGCTGGCACCCTGCTCGGTTGCGCTCGGCGCGGATGTGAGAGGGGTGGAAGTGAGAGGGGCGGGGTGGTGCTCGCGGCATCGTCACCCGACGATGCCGTCAGGGCCTCGGAATGGCCCGCAGAGGACGTCGGTGTGAGGCGTCGGTATCTGGGTGGGGCGGGGCGGCGTCACCCTCTGTGGCGCTCCTGCGGCAGCTGGGCGAGGGGCGGGCCTGGGGAGGTCCGCCGATGCGGTATCGAGGGGCGCCGAGCGGGGAGGTGGCGGTTCGTCGCCGAGGACCGTCACACACCGGAAGTGCAGCGCGGGCCACAAGCGCAAGAAGGCCGCCCCGAGGGGCGGCCTTCTTCGTCCGGGCGAGTCGTTCGCCGATTACTTGGCGGGGTAGTCGCGCTGGGTGTGGCCGGTGTAGAGCTGGCGCGGACGGCTGATCTTGTAGCTGTCGCTGAGCATCTCGTGCCAGTGGGAGATCCAGCCGATGGTGCGGGACACCGCGAAGATCACGGTGAACATGTTGGTCGGGATGCCCATGGCCTTGAGGATGATGCCGGAGTAGAAGTCGACGTTCGGGTAGAGCTTGCGCTCGACGAAGTACTCGTCTTCCAGGGCGATCTGTTCGAGGCGCTTGGCGATCTTGAGCTGCGGGTCGTCGGCCTTGCCCAGCTGCTCCAGGACCTCGTCGCAGGTCTCCTTCATGACCTTGGCGCGCGGGTCGAAGTTGCGATAGACGCGGTGACCGAAGCCCATCAGCTTGAACGGGTCGTTCTTGTCCTTGGCCTTGTCGATGAAGCGCTGGATGTTCTCTTCGGAATCGTCGCCGATCTCGTCGAGCATGTTCAGCACCGCCTCGTTGGCGCCGCCGTGGGCCGGGCCCCAGAGGGCCGCGATGCCGGCGCTGATGCAGGCAAACGGATTGGCGCCGGTGGAGCCGGCCAGGCGCACCGTGGAGGTGGAGGCGTTCTGCTCGTGGTCGGCGTGGAGCATGAAGATGCGATCCATCGCCTTGGCGAACACCGGGTTGATCTCGTAGTCCTCGCACGGGTTGCTGAACATCATGTAGAGGAAGTTCTCTGCATAGTTCAGGTCGTTGCGCGGATAGACGAACGGCTGGCCCACGTTGTACTTGTGGGACATGGCCGCGATGGTCGGCATCTTGGCGATCAGGCGGATGGCGCTGATCTCGCGGTCTTCCTGCTTGGTGATGTCGAGATGATCGTGATAGAAGGCCGCCAGGCCGCCGACCACGCCGCACAGGATCGACATCGGGTGGGCGTCGCGACGGAAGCCCTTGAAGAAGTTGGCCAGCTGCTCGTGCACCATGGTGTGGTGGGTCACGCGCTCCGCGAACTCGGCGTACTGCGCGTCGTTGGGCAGCTCGCCGAACAGCAGCAGATAGCACAGTTCGACGAAGTCGGACTGCTTGGCCAGCTGGTCGATCGGGTAGCCGCGGTGCAGCAGCACGCCCTTGCCGCCATCGATGTAGGTGATGGCGGACTGGCAGGAGGAGGTCGCCATGAAGCCGGGGTCATAGGTGAACAGGCCCTCGGCGCCCAGGCCGCGAACGTCGATGACATCCGGCCCCGCGGCGCCCGAGTAGACCGGCAGCTCGATCGATTTCTCCAGGCCTTCTACCGTCAACGTTGCTTTCCTGTCAGCCATAACTGGCCTCCTCTCGAGTTCTTGGTGGCGCGATAAGTCGTGATTTCGCGGAACTTGCCGGCGAAAAGGTTCGCCCACTATAGAAGCGTCTTTTCGATTGTCAATTCATCCATCGATGCTGGTCTGTTGTTCGGGAGGCGTTTTTTGTATAGCTTTTGTATCGGATATGGTGCCTTGCACCATGCTGGGGCGATCGGTCGCATGGCAGGCTCATGACACTGCCAAGCGGCCGAGAGGCGGAGTTTTTTTCGCCATCATGCGCCTCCCGCCATGGTCTGGTTGGCAAGCTAGTGATTTGTCATCGATGTGGGCATGGCCCTATAATCCAGTCCCGCGACTGGCAGGAAAAGGGAGATCGTGACCCGCAAGGCATGATCGTTCTCCTTCCCGAAACCACCGCCCGTGTCGGGCTCTCCACGAGTGCCCAGGAACGGGCCAAGAGAGTGTGTAGAGAGCCGTGAATAGCAAACGACCCGTAAATCTGGATCTGTCCACGATACAGTTCCCCCTCCCCGCCTTGACGTCGATCGCCCACCGCATCACCGGCGTCATCCTCTTCATCGGCCTGATCTTCGGCTTCTGGGCGCTGGATGCCTCGCTGTCTTCTCCGGAAGGCTTCGCCGCGGTCAGCGATGCCCTGGCTCACAATGTGTTGGCCAAGCTGATTGCCTGGGGGCTGCTGTCCGCCCTGGCGTTCCACTTCGTGGCCGGCGTCAAGCACCTGCTGATGGACGCCGACATCGGCGTGACCCTCGAAGGTGGCGTCAAGAAGGCGCAGATCACCGTCGTGGCAAGCGCGGTCCTGATCATTCTGGCTGGAGTCTGGGTATGGTAACCAACATCACGAACTTCGGGCGCAGCGGGCTGTCCGACTGGCTCGTTCAGCGCGTCTCGGCCGTTATTCTGGCCCTCTACACACTCTTCATCGTCGGCTACCTGCTGCTCCACCCCGGGCTCGACTACGCGACCTGGAGCGGGCTCTTCGACCAGACCTGGATGCGCATCTTCTCGCTGCTGGCCTTCGTGTCCCTGTCCGCCCACGCCTGGGTGGGGCTGTGGACCGTGACCACCGACTATCTCAAGCCGACCGGCATTCGTCTTGCCGTCCAGACCGTCATCATCCTGGCCATCTTCGTGTTCCTGGTCTGGGGTATTCAAGTCCTGTGGGGAGCCTGATCCATGTCCAACATGCGTAGCCTGACCTTCGACGCCATCATCATCGGCGGTGGCGGTTCCGGCCTGCGGGCCGCCCTCGAGCTGGCCAAGTCCGGCAAGAAGACCGCCGTGCTGTCCAAGGTCTTCCCGACCCGCTCGCACACCGTGTCCGCCCAGGGCGGCATCACCTGTGCCATCGCCTCCGCCGACCCCAACGACGACTGGCGCTGGCACATGTACGACACCGTCAAGGGCGGCGACTACATCGCCGACCAGGACGCGGCCGAGTACATGTGCTCCGAGGGTCCCAAGGCGGTCTTCGAGCTCGAGCACATGGGCCTGCCGTTCTCCCGCTTCGACAACGGCCGCATCTATCAGCGCCCGTTCGGCGGCCAGTCCAAGAACTTCGGTGAAGGCGGCCAGGCGGCCCGTACCTGTGCCGCGGCGGACCGTACCGGTCATGCCCTGCTGCATACCCTTTACCAGAACAACCTGAAGAACAATACCACCTTCCTCAACGAGTGGTACGCCGTCGACCTGGTCAAGAACGCCAACGGCGACGTCGTCGGCTGCATCGCCATGGACATCGAGTCCGGCGAAGTGGTGCACATCAAGTCCAAGGCCACCGTGCTGGCCACCGGCGGTTCCGGCCGCATCTATGCCTCCACCACCAATGCCCTGATCAACACCGGTGACGGCATCGGCATGGCGCTGCGCGCCGGCTTCCCGATGCAGGACATGGAGATGTGGCAGTTCCACCCGACCGGCATCTACGGCGCCGGCACCCTGGTCACCGAGGGGTGTCGCGGCGAGGGTGGCTACCTGGTCAACAAGGACGGCGAGCGCTTCATGGAGCGTTATGCCCCCAACGCCAAGGACCTGGCCGGCCGCGACGTGGTCGCGCGCTCCATGGTCATGGAGATCCTCGAGGGTCGTGGCTGCGGCGAGAACGGCGACCACGTCTACCTCAAGCTCGACCACCTCGGCGAGGAAGTCCTCGGCAAACGTCTGCCGGGCATCGTCGAGCTGTCCAAGACCTTCGCCCATGTGGATCCGGCCAAGGAGCCGATCCCGGTCGTGCCGACCTGTCACTACATGATGGGCGGCGTGCCGACCAACGTGCACGGCCAGGCCATCATGCAGGACGGCGACGGCAACGATCAGATCGTCAACGGCCTCTACGCCGTCGGCGAGGCGGCCTGCGTGTCGGTCCACGGCGCCAACCGCCTGGGCGGCAACTCGCTGCTCGACCTGGTGGTGTTCGGCCGCGCGGCCGGCATGTTCATCGAGAGCGCGCTCAACGAGGGCGTCGAGTACCTGGCGGCCAGCGATTCCGACGTCGAGTCGGCCATGAAGCGCATCAACCGCTGGAACGAGTCCGAGGACGGCGAGACCGTGCCCGAGCTCAAGCGTGCGCTGCAGGACATCATGCAGAACGCCTTCGGCGTCTTCCGTCAGGAAGAGAACATGCAGAAGGGCGTCCAGCAGCTGGCCGAGCTGCGTGAGCGCATCAACAACGCTTACCTGCCGGACAAGTCCAACACCTTCAACACCGCCCGGGTCGAGGCTCTCGAGCTCGACAACCTGATGGAAGTCGCCGAGGCCACCGCCATCGCGGCCCTCGAGCGCAAGGAGAGCCGTGGTGCCCACTCACGCTACGACTACCCGGATCGCGACGACGTCAACTGGCTGAAGCACTCCATGTATTTCCCGGCCGAGAAGCGCCTGGGGCAGCGTGATGTGAACTTCGCGCCCAAGACCGTCGATATGTTCGAACCGAAAGTCCGTACCTACTGAGGGGAGTCACGATGTCCACGCTTCAGGTATCCCTGTACCGCTACAATCCCGAGACGGACTCCGCCCCCTACATGGAGGAGTTCCAGGTCGACACCCAGGGCCGCGACCTGATGGTGCTCGACGTCCTGCACCTGGTGAAGGAGCAGGACAACGGCCTGGCCTATCGTCGCAGCTGCCGCGAGGGCGTGTGCGGCTCCGACGGCATGAACATGAACGGCAAGAACGGCCTGGCCTGCATCACGCCGCTGTCCGACGTGGTCAAGAAGGGCAAGCTGACCCTGCGTCCGCTGCCCGGCCTGCCGGTCATCCGTGACCTGGTGGTCGACATGAGCCTGTTCTACCAGCAGTACGAGCGCATCCAGCCGTACCTGCAGAACGACACGCCGGCGCCGGCCATCGAGCGTCTGCAGTCGCCGGAGGATCGCGACAAGCTCGACGGCCTCTACGAGTGCATCCTGTGCGCCTGCTGCTCGACCTCCTGCCCGTCGTTCTGGTGGAACCCGGACAAGTTCGTCGGCCCGGCCGGCCTGCTGCAGGCCTACCGCTTCCTGGCCGATTCCCGCGACGAGGCCACCCGCGAGCGTCTGGAAGAGCTCCAGGATCCGTTCAGCGTGTTCCGCTGCCGCGGCATCATGAACTGTGTGGCGGTGTGCCCGAAGGGGCTCAACCCCACTCGCGCGATCGGCAAGATTCGCGAGATGCTGCTGGCGGATGCCACTTAAATCGTGGGCCGGGGCTTGTTATCATACGCCCCAGGCTGCGACGTGCTGTCGCAGCCTGGCCCCCGGTGAGACGTCCGAAGCCGGTGCCTCGTGCACCGGCTTTTGACCATAGAAACAAGGTGTCTGCCCCGCCGGCTGGCTACCTAACTGATGTCGCCACGGGTGAGCCGTGACGGCCGACACCACCCCATCAGTGCAGGGTGACCGAGAGATGCAACAAGGCATAATGGAGTTGATGTGGCGCTCCTCCCATGTCAGTGGCAGCAATGTCCACTACGTGGAAGCGCTCTACGAGCAGTACCTCGATGACCCCTCTGCCGTTCCCGATGAATGGCGTCAGTACTTCGATCAACTGCCGAGACCCGATGGCAGCGCCACTCAAGACGTTCCGCTTGCCCCTACCCGCGAACAGTTCTATCAGCTAGGCCGTCAGCGCCGCACCGCCCAGACCGCTGCCGCCGCTCCCGAGAGCGACGCGAACCGCAAGCAGGTCAAGGTGCTGCAGCTGATCAACGCCTACCGCTTCCGCGGGCACCAGAAGGCCGATATCGATCCCCTCGATCTGCGCAGCCCGACCCCGGTGCCCGATCTGGATCTGTCCTTCCACCAGCTCTCCAAGGCCGACCTGGATACCGAATTCCAGACCGGCTCCTTCTTCATGGGGCTGGACAAGGCGCCGCTGAAGCAGATCGTCGAGGCGCTGGAGCAGACCTACTGCCGCAGCATCGGCTGCGAGTTCATGCACATCGTCGATACCGAAGAGAAGCGCTGGCTGCAGCAGCGTTTCGAGTCGGTGCGCTCGGCGCCCAAGTTCAGCGAGGACGTCCGCAAGCACGTCTTCGAGCGGCTCAGTGCCGCCGAGGGCCTGGAGAGCTATCTGGCCTCCAAGTACCCGGGCACCAAGCGCTTCGGCCTGGAAGGCGGCGAGTCCTTCATCCCGATGATGGACGAGCTGATCCAGCGCGCCGGTGGCTACGGCACCAAGGAAGTCGTGATCGGCATGGCCCACCGTGGCCGCCTCAACGTGCTGGTCAACATCCTGGGCAAGAACCCCTCCGAGCTGATCGACGAGTTCGACGGCAAGAAGCTGGTCGAGCGCGGCTCCGGCGACGTCAAGTATCACCAGGGCTTCAGTTCCAACGTCATGACACCGGGTGGCGAAGTCCACCTGGCCATGTCGTTCAACCCCTCCCACCTGGAAATCGTCGCGCCGGTGGTCGAGGGGTCGGTGCGGGCCCGTCAGGATCGCCGCAACGACAGCGACGGCGGCAAGGTGCTGCCGATCAACGTCCACGGCGACGCGGCCTTCGCCGGCCAGGGCGTGGTCATGGAGACGTTCCAGATGTCCCAGACCCGTGCTTACCGGACCGGCGGCACGGTGCACATCGTGATCAACAACCAGGTGGGCTTCACCACGTCCCACCCGGAAGACTCGCGCTCCACCGAGTACTGCACCGACATCGCCAAGATGGTTCAGGCGCCGATCTTCCACGTCAACGGCGACGATCCCGACGCCGTGCTGCATGCCACCCAGGTGGCGCTGGACTACCGCCAGCAGTTCAAGAAGGACGTGGTCATCGACCTGGTGTGCTACCGCCGCCGCGGCCACAACGAGGCCGACGAGCCGTCCGGCACCCAGCCGATGATGTACAGCAAGATCAAGAACCATCCGTCCTCGCGCGCGCTGTTCGCCGAGCGCCTGGTCAAGGAAGGGTTGATCAGCGAAGACGAGGCCAAGGCCACCATGGAAGGCTACCGCGACGACCTGGTCGCCGGTAACCACGTGGCCAACGCCCTGGTGCAGAAGCCGAACACCGCGCTGTTCGTCGACTGGAAGCCCTATCTCGGCCACGAGTGGAGCGGCCACACCGACACCAGCTTCGACATGAAGCGCCTGCAGCATCTGGCGGCGCGCATGTGCGAGGTGCCGGACGGCGTCAGCGTGCAGCGTCAGGTCGCCAAGATCTATGACGACCGCCGCAAGATGCAGGCCGGCGGCATGGCCTGCAACTGGGGCTTCGCCGAGACCCTGGCCTACGCCACGCTGCTCGACCAGGGCCACCCGATTCGCCTGACCGGCCAGGACGTGGGTCGCGGCACCTTCTCCCACCGCCATGCGGTGGTGCACAACCAGAAGGACGGCAGCACCTTCGTGCCGCTCCAGCACCTGAGCGACGGCCAGCCGCGCTTCACCATCCACGACTCGTTCCTGTCGGAAGAAGCCGTGCTGGCGTTCGAGTACGGCTACTCCACCACGGCGCCCAACGACCTGGTGATCTGGGAAGCGCAGTTCGGCGACTTCTTCAACGGCGCCCAGGTGGTGGTCGATCAGTTCATCTCCTCCGGCGAGACCAAGTGGGAGCGCCTGTGCGGCCTGACCATGCTGCTGCCGCATGGCTACGAGGGCCAGGGCCCCGAGCACTCCTCCGCGCGTCTGGAGCGCTTCCTGCAGCTGTGTGCCGAGCACAACATGCAGGTCTGCGTGCCGACCACCCCGGCGCAGATCTTCCATCTGCTGCGCCGCCAGGTGATCCGCAAGCTGCGCAAGCCGCTGGTGGTGATGTCGCCGAAGAGCCTGCTGCGCCACAAGGATGCCACCTCCAGCCTCGACGAGCTGGCCGGCGGCAGCTTCCAGATGGTGATCCCCGACCAGGGCAAGCGCGACGCCGAGAAGGTCGAGCGCATCATCCTGTGTGCCGGCAAGGTCTACTACGATCTGGCCAACTGGCGCGAGGAGAACGCCCGCGACGACGTGGCCATCCTGCGTCTCGAACAGCTCTACCCGTTCCCCGAAGCCGAGCTCTTCGAGGCGATCAAGGCCTACACCAACGCCAGCGAAATGGTGTGGTGCCAGGAAGAGCCGCTCAACCAGGGCGCCTGGTACCCCAGTCAGCACCACATGCGCAGCGTGGCGGAGCAGCTCAAGACGGGCCTGGGCGGCAAGCTCAAGTTCGCCGGACGTCCGGCATCGGCCGCCCCCGCGGCGGGCTACATGTCCGTGCACACCGAACAGCAGCGCAAGCTGGTGGAAGACGCCTTCAACCTCTAAGGCAGCCCACCGGGACGAGAGAGAACACACAAGGGAAACGACATGGCTACCGAGATCAAGGCACCCACCTTTCCGGAATCCGTTGCCGAGGGCAGCGTGGCCGCCTGGCACAAGAAGCCGGGTGACAGCGTCGAGCGTGACGAGCTGATCGTCGAGATCGAGACCGACAAGGTGGTGCTCGAGGTCGTGGCACCCGAGGCCGGTACCCTGGCCGAGGTGCTGGCGGAAGAGGGCGACACCGTGCAGTCCGAGCAGGTGCTCGGCCGCATCGGCGAAGGCGCGGCCAGCGGCGGCGGCGACAAGGCCGAGGCCGCCAGCGAAGAGAAGAGCGATGCCGAGCCGGAGGCCGCTCCGGCCGCCGGCGGCGAGGCGCACGAGGTGAAGGCCCCGACCTTCCCCGAGTCCGTCCAGGAAGGCACCGTGGCCAGCTGGAACAAGCAGGTCGGCGAAGCCGTCAAGCGCGACGAGGTGCTGGCCGAGATCGAGACCGACAAGGTCGTGCTCGAGGTGGTCGCGCCGGCCGACGGCGCGCTGTCCGAGATCAAGGCCGAGGAAGGCAGCCAGGTGGCCTCCGAAGAGGTGCTGGCGATCTTCACCGCCGGCGCCGGCGGCGATGCCACGCCGGCTTCCAGCGAGGGCAAGGCCGCCGCGTCCGCCGATGACGGCGCCAGCGACGAGAAGGTCGGCGACAAGATCCTCGCCCCGGCCGCACGCAAGCTGGTCGCCGAGCACGACCTCGACGTCGGCAAGCTCGAAGGCACCGGCAAGGGCGGTCGCGTGCTCAAGGAAGACGTGCAGAAGGCGATCAAGGACGGCAGCGCCAAGAAGGCCGCCAAGTCCGCCCAGCCGTCAGGCGCCAAGGCCGCCGCGGCGCCGGCCCCGGCCGTCGAGGGCGAGCGTCCCGAGAAGCGCGTGCCGATGACCCGCCTGCGCAAGACCATCGCCAAGCGTCTGGTCGAGGCCCAGCAGACCGCCGCCATGCTGACCACCTACAACGAGGTGGACATGGGCGCAGTCATGGACCTGCGCGCGCAGTACAAGGACACCTTCCTCAAGGCCCACGACACCAAGCTCGGCTTCATGGGCTTCTTCGTCAAGGCGGCCTCCGAGGCGCTCAAGCGCTTCCCGGACGTCAACGCCTCCATCGACGGCGACGACATCGTCTACCACGGCTATCAGGACATCGGCGTGGCCGTGTCCACCGACCGTGGCCTGGTGGTGCCGGTGCTGCGCGATACCGACAGCATGAAGATCGCCGACGTCGAGAAGGGCATCGTCGACTTCGGCAAGCGTGCCCGTGATGGCAAGCTCGGCATCGACGAGATGCAGGGCGGCACCTTCACCATCACCAACGGCGGCATCTTCGGCTCGCTGATGTCCACGCCGATCCTCAACCCGCCGCAGACCGCGATCCTGGGCATGCACAAGATCCAGGAACGTCCGATGGCGGTGAACGGCAAGGTCGAGATCCGTCCGATGATGTACCTGGCGCTGTCATACGATCACCGCATGATCGATGGCAAGGACGCGGTGCAGTTCCTGGTGACCATCAAGGCACTGCTCGAGGATCCGGCCCGTCTGCTGCTGGATATCTGATCCGCGCGGGTTAACGAGCACAGCGAAACACTTTTCAAGGAGCCAACATGGCCGACAAGTTTGATGTCATCGTCATCGGCGCGGGCCCCGGCGGCTACGTGGCCGCCATCCGTGCCGCCCAGATGGGCCTGAAGACCGCCTGTGTCGAGAAGTGGATCGGCAAGGAAGGCAACGTCGTTCACGGCGGGACCTGCCTGAACGTGGGCTGCATCCCGTCCAAGGCGCTGCTGGAGGCCTCCCACAAGTTCGTCGAGGCGCAGCACGACTTCGACGACATGGGCATCGAGGCCGGTGACGTCACCATGGACGTCAAGAAGATGATGGCCCGCAAGGACAAGATCGTTAAGAACCTGACCGGCGGCATCGCCGGCCTGTTCAAGGCCAACGGCGTGACCGCGCTGGAGGGCACCGGCAAGGTGACCGGCAGCCAGCAGGTCGAGGTCACCGACAAGGACGGCAACGCCGCCACCTACGAGGCCGACAACATCGTGGTCGCCGCCGGTTCCGTGCCGGTCGAGATCCCGCCTACCCCGCTGACCGACGACCTGATCGTCGACTCCACCGGCGCCCTGGAATTCCAGGAAACGCCGAAGCGCCTGGGCGTCATCGGCGCCGGCGTCATCGGTCTCGAGCTCGGCAGCGTGTGGAACCGTCTGGGCTCCGAGGTCACCGTCCTCGAGGCCATGGACGACTTCCTGCCGATGGTCGACGGCGCGATCGCCAAGGAGACCCAGAAGCTGCTCAAGAAGCAGGGCCTGGACATCAAGCTGGGCGCCCGCGTCACCGGCTCCGAGGTCAAGGACGGCGAGGTCGTGGTCAAGTACTCCGACGCCAAGGGCGAGCAGGAGATCACCTTCGACAAGCTGATCGTCTGCGTCGGCCGCAAGCCGTACACCAAGGGCGTGATCGGTGAAGGGGTGAGCGTCGAGCTCGACGAGCGCGGCTTCATCCACGTCGACGACCAGTGCCGCACCAGCGTGCCCGGCGTCTACGCCATCGGCGACTGCGTGCGCGGCCCGATGCTGGCCCACAAGGCGTCCGAGGAAGGCATCATGGTCGCCGACATCATCGCCGGCCATAAGGCCGAGATGAACTACGACGCCATCCCGAGCGTGATCTACACCTTCCCCGAGGTGGCCTGGGTCGGCATGACCGAGCAGGACGCCAAGGCGGCCGGCATCGAGGTCAAGACCGGCGCCTTCCCGTTCGCCGCCAGCGGTCGCGCCATGGCCAACAACGCCACCGAGGGTCAGGCCAAGGTGATCGCCGACGCCGAGACCGATCGTATCCTGGGCCTGCACATCGTCGGCCAGCACGCCGGCGAGATGATTGCCCAGGGCGTCATCGCCATGGAATTCGGCTCCAGCGCCGAGGATCTGGCGCTGTCCTGCTATGCGCATCCGACCATGTCCGAGGCCGTCCACGAGGCAGCCCTGGCCGTGGAAGGTCACGCCATCCACATGGCGAACCGCAAGAAGCGCAAGTAAGACAACAAGAGCGCCGCCTTCGGGCGGCGCGTCCCTTCCGGCGTCGTACCGGAGGGGAGCGGTGGTAGCCGCCGCGCTGCGCCGAGTCGGCGCCCGGGCGACTACCGTTCGAGTCACATGCAACCAATGGCATGAATCGATGAACCTTCACGAGTATCAGAGCAAACAGCTGTTTGCCGACTATGGTCTGCCCGTTTCCAAGGGCTTCGCCGTCGACACCCCCGAGGAAGCGGCGGAAGCCTGCAAGAAGATCGGCGGCGAGATGTGGGTCGTCAAGGCCCAGGTCCACGCCGGTGGCCGCGGCAAGGCCGGCGGCGTCAAGCTGGTCAAGAGCGCCGACGAGGCCAAGGCCTTCGCCGAGCAGTGGCTGGGCAAGAACCTGGTGACCTTCCAGACCGACGAGCACGGTCAGCCGGTCGCCAAGATCCTGGTCGAGAACTGCACCGACATCGCCAGCGAGCTCTATCTCGGCGCCGTGGTCGATCGCGCCACTCGCCGCGTGGTCTTCATGGCCTCTACCGAGGGCGGCGTCGAGATCGAGAAGGTCGCCGAGGAAACTCCCGAGAAGATCCTCAAGGCCGAGATCGATCCGCTGGTCGGCGCCCAGCCGTACCAGGCCCGTGAGCTGGCCTTCCAGCTGGGCCTCGAGGGCGCGCAGGTCAAGCAGTTCACCAAGATCTTCCTGGGCCTGTCCAAGCTGTTCCACGACAAGGACCTGGCGCTGCTCGAGATCAACCCGCTGGTGATCACCGAGGAAGGCAACCTGCACTGCCTCGACGCCAAGATCAACCTGGACGGCAACGCCCTGTACCGTCACCCGGACCTGCAGGCCATGCGCGATCCCTCCCAGGAGGATTCCCGCGAGGCCGAGGCCGCGGCATGGGACCTGAACTACGTGGCCCTGGACGGCAACATCGGCTGCATGGTCAACGGCGCCGGCCTGGCCATGGGCACCATGGACATCGTCAACCTGAACGGCGGCAGCCCGGCCAACTTCCTCGATGTCGGCGGCGGTGCCACCAAGGAACGCGTCGCGGAAGCGTTCAAGATCATCCTGTCCGACGACAACGTCAAGGCCGTGCTGGTCAACATCTTCGGCGGCATCGTGCGCTGCGACATGATCGCCGAGGGCATCATCGGTGCCGTCGAGCAGGTGGGCGTCAACGTGCCGGTCGTGGTGCGTCTGGAAGGTAACAACGCCGAGCTGGGTGCCGAGAAACTGGCCTCCAGCGGTCTGAACATCATCGCTGCCAAGAGCCTCACCGACGCGGCTCAGCAGGTCGTCAAGGCAGCGGAGGGCAAGTAATGAGCATCCTGATCGACAAGAACACCAAGGTCATCTGCCAGGGCTTCACCGGCGGCCAGGGGACCTTCCACTCCGAGCAGGCGATCGCCTACGGCACCCAGATGGTCGGCGGCGTGACCCCGGGCAAGGGCGGCCAGGAGCACCTGGGCCTGCCGGTGTTCAACACCGTGGCGGAAGCCGTCGAGCAGACCGGCGCCGAGGCCAGCGTGATCTACGTGCCGGCCGCCTTCTGCAAGGACTCCATCCTCGAGGCCGCCAACGCCGGCATCAAGCTGATCGTGTGCATCACCGAGGGCATCCCGACCCTCGACATGCTCGACGTCAAGGTCAAGTGTGACGAGCTGGGCGTGCGCCTGATCGGCCCGAACTGCCCCGGCGTGATCACCCCGGGCGAGTCCAAGATCGGCATCATGCCGGGCCACATCCACCAGCCGGGCAAGGTCGGTATCGTGTCGCGCTCCGGCACCCTGACCTACGAGGCGGTCAAGCAGACCACCGACCACGGCTTCGGCCAGTCCACCTGCGTGGGCATCGGCGGCGACCCGATCCCGGGCTCCACCTTCATTGACATCCTCGAGAAGTTCGAGAAGGATCCGGCCACCGAAGCCATCGTGATGATCGGCGAGATCGGCGGCACCGCCGAGGAAGAGGCGGCTGCCTACATCAAGGAGAACGTCTCCAAGCCGGTCGTCTCCTACATCGCCGGCGTCACCGCCCCTCCGGGCAAGCGCATGGGCCATGCCGGTGCGATCATCGCCGGCGGCAAGGGCACCGCGGACGAGAAGTTCGGCGCCCTCGAGGCGGCGGGCGTCAAGACCGTTCGCTCCCTGGCCGAGATCGGCGACGCCCTGAAGGAAGCCACCGGCTGGTAAGCCGCTGCCTTCGGGACGCGATGCGCAAAGGGCACCCCTCGGGGTGCCCTTTTTCGTGCCCGCCTGCCGGGGTCGTCAGCGAGTGTCGTCACCGGGCCGGGGCGGCGAGGGCGGCGCCTAGCCGGCCAGCTCCTCCACGCTGGTGTTGCCCAGGCCGAGCACCTGAACCTCGAGGGCCTGGCCCGAGCCGGTCTCGGCGCTCATCTCGGCCGGCAGCTCGTCGTCGCCGTAGGCCTTGAAGCTGAAGCGCCAGCTCTCGCCCGGGGCCAGGGTGTTGGCGTTGTTGTCCTGCGCCCGCGTGGCGCCATCGCCTTCGCTGACGTTGCCGTTCCACAGGGTGTCGAGATCGGCGGGCAGATCGAAGCCGAGCTCGGGATCGACGATGTCGTCATCGGAGACGTTCTCGACGAAGACCTCCGCCACGTAGCCCGAGGACCACTGGCTGGTGACGTTGCCGGTCACCAGCAGCTCCGCGTCGTCCTCCAGGATGGCGGGCTTGACGCCGTCGCCGTCGAGGATCTGGTCGGGCTCGGGCGCGTCGATGGACTCGCCGCGGAACAGGTTGCCCGACGCCGTGTGCAGGGTGGTGCCATCGCCGAAGACCGCGAATTCCACGTCGGTGAGGGTATCCTCGCTGCCCTTGCCGGTGATGATCACGCCGTCGTCGGACATCGTGAGCTCGTGCTCGTCGATGCTGCCGGTGTAGCGCGCGGTGTCGACGCCCTCGCCGCCGTCCAGCCGATCGTCGCCGTCGTACCAGTCGTCGCCCGGTCCGCCCTGGAGCAGGTCGTTGCCGCTGCCACCCTGTAGGTGGTCATGGCCCAGGCCGCCGTTCAGGTAGACGCCGTCGTCCGAGCCCTGCACCTCGTCCGCGCGCCGGGTACCGATCAGGTAGTCGAAGACGACCTCGTTGGCGTCGGGGTCGGTGGGGGCGCCGAAGCTCTCGCCGTCCTCGTTGACGTACAGCGCCGGCGACAGATCGTCCGCCTCCGGGTCGCGGATCGACTGCAGCACGTGCACGCTGTTGTCGTGATCCCGGCCGCCGTGGAAGTTGACGTCGCGGTCGGTGGAGGCGATCTCGACCTCGTTGCCGGCCGAGGAGCGCCAGGAGGCGAACACCAGGCCGTGGCGCATGCCGCTGTCCTCGAGCCCGGAGAAGGTGCCGTCGTAGCTCTCGTGAAGCTCGAAGGCGTAACCGTTGCCGTTGCCGCCCTTGTTGAGGGCGCCATGAGCCTCCAGCTCCTCGCCGCGGGTGTCCAGGGCGCGGGAGAGACGAAAGGCGGTGGAGGGGCCCTCGATGACCTGAAGGTCGTCGAGCCGGGCGTTCACCGTGCCCTCGAGATGCACGGCATGATAGTCGCTCAGGTCATCGCGGACGTTCTCGAAGCGCGACGGGTCGGCCTCGCCCAGTTCGAAGTTCAGGCTGAAGCCTTCCAGGGTGACGTCATCGACGCTCTCCAGGCGCTCGACCTGCGTCTCTTCGGCCGCGAAATCGAAGCGTACGCCGCGATCAAGCGTGATCTGGTCGCCGTCGATATCGGTGACCTTGGCCATGCTGGTACGCAGTTCGGCGTACTCGACCTTGCGCCAGGAACTGTCGCCGATGTCTTCGAAGAAATCGTCATCGTTGTCCTGCCAAAGGCGGAGCGTATCGCCGACGGAAAGGTCGGAATGATCTTCCAGCGTCAGTCGTCTATCACCGCTGTCGGCATCCGCCGACAGGGTGCCGATATCGGTGTTTTCGCTGCCGTCCAGGTGAATCGCCTGGTCGTTGTCCCGCGACAGTGCCTCATCGGTGAAGGTCAGGCGCGTCTCGTCGGAGCCCGCGCCAACCAGGGAGATGTCGGAGCGTTCGATGGTGATCGAATCGTCGAAGCGAAAATCGCCGGCGGCAAGCCGAAGGGTCGTGCCCGAGTCGGCCTCCCGTATCAGGCTCTCCAGTTCCTCTGCGGAGGTTGATGTGTCCACCTCGATGGTCGAACTCATTTATTGACTCCAGTTGTCATAAGGTGGCGACGATTGAGGATGTTGATAGGTTGGTTTGTCGATAGATTTATACCGCAATTTTCGAATCTTTCTGTCGTCATTTTGAGACATTTCCTGGGGGTTGAAGAGAGGGTTTTAAGACGGGTATTTTCCCATCCATTGGCGCCATGGGTGCGCCATTTTTAGTGTTGTATAAGCCAAAAATAGCGTCAATATTTCGACCGTAAGACGAGGGCGTAGCATGGTATGGGAGAGCCACTGAGGTGTTGATCGGGCGAGGGAAAGGCCGCGGGCGAGCGGCCGTCGGCGACCGGGTCCGGCGGGATGGCGAGGCGCCGCTGGACAGCGCGCGCCAGGCGTGCCGCGGCTCGTTGCTGTGGGTGGCGGGTTTCAGCCTGTGTCTCAACCTGCTGTTGCTGACGCCCGCGCTGTACATGCTGCAGGTGTACGACCGGGTGATCACCTCGGGCAGCGAGGCGACCCTGCTGATGCTGACGCTGCTGGCGGTGTTCCTGTTCGTGGTGATCGGCGGGCTGGAGTGGGTGCGAGCGGGCGTGCTGGTGCGCCTCGCCAACCGCCTCGACGAGTGCCTCGTCGGCCCCCTGCACGCGGCGATGTTCCGCCGCGGACTGCGCCAGGCGGGCGGGCAGGGGGCCGGGCCGCTGGACGATCTCGAAAGCCTGCGCCAGGCGCTGGCGGGAGGCGCGCTGCTGGCCTTCTTCGATGTGCTCTGGGTGCCGGTCTATCTGGCACTGCTGTTCCTGTTTGATCCCTGGTTCGGCGTCTTCGCCGCCGTGGCCGGCCTGCTGCTGCTGGCGCTGGTGGTCATCAGCGAAAAGGCCACCCGCGGCTGGCTGGAGGGCGCCGGGCAGGAGATGGCGGCCTCCCGCCAGCGGGCGGCGGAAAACCTGCGCAACGCCGAGGCGCTCGAGGCGATGGGCATGCTGTCGAGCATCGCCGGGCGCTGGCTGTCGCACCATCGCCGCGGGCTGTGGCAGCAGTCGAAGGCGAGCGACCGGGCGGCCATGCTGTCGAGCCTCACCCGGGCGCTGCGGCTGCTGCTGCAGTCGATGATCCTGGGGCTCGGCGCCTGGCTGGTGCTCGAGGAGCGCATCACCGCCGGCATGATGATCGCCGGCTCCATCCTGCTGGGCCGCGTGCTGTCGCCGGTCGATCAGCTGGTCGGCGGCTGGCGCAGCATCGTGGCGGCTCGGGCCGCCTACCGTCGGCTCCGGGCGATCTTCCGCGAGGCGCCGCCGCCCGCGCCTCCCATGTCGCTGCCGGCCCCCCGGGGGCGGCTGACGCTGGAGGGCGTGACCGCCGGGCCGCCGGGCGGACGACGGCCCATCCTGGCCGGCATCGATCTCGATATCGCCCCGGGGCAGCAGGTCGGCATCATCGGCCCCAGCGCCGCCGGCAAGTCGACCCTGGCGCGCCTGGCGCTCGGCGTATGGCCGGCCCAGGAAGGCTGCGTGCGGCTGGATGGCGCCGATATCGCGCGCTGGGACCGCGGCGTCCTGGGCCCCCACCTCGGCTACCTGCCCCAGGACGTCGAGCTGTTTGCCGGCACCATCGCGGAGAACATCGCCCGCTTCGCCGAGGTCGATGGCGAACGGGTGATCGCGGCGGCGCGCCGCGCCGGGGTCCACGACATGATCCTGCGGCTGCAAGACGGCTACGACACCTGGCTGGCGCCGGGCGGCGGCCTGCTCTCGGCCGGCCAGCGCCAGCGCATCGGCCTGGCGCGGGCGCTGCATGGCGATCCGGTGCTGGTGGTGCTCGACGAGCCGAATGCCAACCTGGACCACCGCGGCGAACAGGCCCTGGCCGAGGCCATGGAGGCCCTGCGGCAGGATGGCGTGACCCTGCTGGTGATCAGTCATCGCAGCGGCGTGCTGAAGCGGGTCGACCGCTTGCTGGTGCTGGACGACGGGCGGGTGTCGCTGTTCGGCCCCCGGGACCGGGTGCTGGAGCGGATGGCGGCCCGGCGACAGGAACGACGCGAAGCCACCACCCAGGGAGACGCCCATGCAGCCGACACATGATGATCCCCGGCCACCGGTCG
This sequence comes from Halomonas smyrnensis AAD6, assembly GCF_000265245.1. Taxonomy (GTDB): domain Bacteria; phylum Pseudomonadota; class Gammaproteobacteria; order Pseudomonadales; family Halomonadaceae; genus Halomonas; species Halomonas smyrnensis. The sequence continues at coordinate 9,464 of NZ_AJKS02000014.1, read as the reverse complement.
ACGACCGGCGGCATCGCCTCGCGGGGCTGGCGCTGGTGCTGGTTTGCGTGCTCGGCTTCGGCGGCTGGGCGGTCTCGGCCGAGCTGGCCGTGTCGGTCATCGCCTCCGGCCGGGTCGAGGTGGCCTCGTTGAAGAAGACGGTGCAGCACCTGGAAGGCGGCATCGTGCGACGCATCGCGGTCGAGGAGGGCGATCGCGTCGAGGAAGGACAGACGCTGCTGGTGCTCGACCCGACCCAGGTCGAGTCGAGGCTGCAGATTGCACGCTCGCAGTTCCTGATCAATCGCGCCGCCGAGACCCGGCTGATGGCCGAGCAGGCCGGCGACGAGCGCCTGACGTTCCCCGATGAGCTCGACGACGCCGAGTCGCCGCGCATCGCACAGCTCAAGGCGGTCCAGCGCGGGCTCTTCCTCTCGCGCCGCGAGGCCCTCGAGGGGGCGCTGGCGTCGCTGGAGGAGCAGAGCGAGCAGCTGCGCCAGCGCATCGAGGGGCGCGAGGCGATGATCCGGGTCAGCCGCGACCAGCTCGCCTCGCTGCGCGAGGATGCCGAGGCCTATCGTTCGCTGTTCAAGGACGGGCTGGGCGACAACCGACGGCTGAGGGAGCTGGAGCGCGAGGTGCTGCAGTATCAGGGCGAGATCGAGCAGCATCGCACCGAGATCGCGCGGCTGAGATCGCAGATCAGCGAGAACGACCTGAAGAAGCGGGTGCGCGTCGAGGAATTCCGCCAGGAGGTGGGCGAGCGCCTGCGCGAGACCCGGCGCCAGATCGCCGATGCCGAGGAGCGCATGACCGCGCTGCGCGACCAGCGGCGCCGCACCACGGTCGAGGCGCCGGCCGCGGGCACGGTGGTCGGCCTGGCCGTGCATACCCGCGGCGCGGTGATCGAGCCCGGCACCACGCTGCTGGAGATCGTCCCGGGCGGCGGAGACTTCGTGGTCGAGGCCCGGGTCGACGACCGCGACATCGACAGCGTCTATCCCGGCCAGTCGGCGGAGATCCGCTTCAGCGCCTTCAACCGTCGCCGCTCGAGGCTCCTCGACGGCACCGTCCAGCGGGTGTCCGCCGACAGCTTCACCGACGAGCGCAGTGGTCAGCGCTACTACGAGGTGCGGATCCGGGTCAGCGAGGCGGAGCGTCAGTCGATGCCGGAATCGATGCGACTGCAGGCGGGCATGCCCGCCGAGGTGCGGCTGCAGACCGCAAGTCGCACCTTCGCCAGCTACCTGGCCAAGCCGGTGAGCGACATGCTGGCGCGGGCCATGCGGGCGGACTGAGCCGAGCCGGTTCCGTATGACTCGCTCCGCTCGCTCGGCTCAGCCCGCCCGCTCGCCATCGGTCGTGCCGCGGCGTCGAGGCAGGCCGATCATGGCCAGGAACACCGGGGCGCCGGCCAGCAGGTAGCAGTGGAAGGTGACGAAGCGCCAGATCACGATGGCGGCGCCGGCGGTGGCCTGGCCGACCAGCGGGATCAGCAGCATGCCGGTGCCGAGCTCGGCGGCGCCGGTGCCGCCGGGCAGCAGGCTCAGCTGGCCGGCCGCCATCGACAGCATCTGCACCAGGAAGGCCCAGCTCCAGGCCACGTCGGCGCCCAGGCCGGCCAGCGCCAGGTAGAGCAGGCTGTAGCGCGTCAGCCAGTGGGCGGCGCAGCTGGCCATGGCCAGCATCAGCACCGGGCGGGGCAGGGCCAGGGTGGCGACCAGCGCCTGGCGAAAGCCGAGCAGTCGCCGAGCCAGTCGAGGGCGCCGCTTGCGCGATGCGCCTCGACGGCGCAGCAGCGCCGGCAGGTGCCGGATCAGCATCGTTCCCGTCGCCAGCACCAGCAGCAGGGCGACGATGGCGACGACCAGCAGCCACTGATGGGGCCAGGACACCGCCGTGGCCAGCGACACCAGCACCAGGGCGGTCAGCGCGGCCAGGAAGAACAGCAGGTCGCAGCACTGGTCGACCATGAACACCGCCGAGGCCCGGGCGGGGCGCAGCCCGCGTCGGGCCAGCAGCGCGAGCAGGGTCGGCAGCCCGCCGCTGCCGCCCGGGGTGGCGCAGATGGCGAACTCGGTGGCCATCACCATCCCCAGGGCGCCGCGCTGGCCGAGCGGGCCGGCGCGTCCCGCCAGCAGCAGCCTCAGGCGCAGGGCGTTGAGGTTCCAGCACAGCACCACCAGCGCCAGCATCCCCGACAGCCTGCCCGGCGGGAAGTCGCCCAGCGCCGTCAGCGCGTCGCGGCCGCCGATCATCAGCGGTACCGCCAGGGCCAGCACCAGCGCCGCGGCCAGCCACCAGCCGTAATGCCGACGACGCTCAGCCATGTCGCCGCGCCGCGGGCTCGCCGGGTATGAGGGTGGCGTAGTAGCCGAGCAGGTCGTCGATCACCCGGTTCCAGTGGAAGCGACGCTCCACCTGGCGGCGGGCGTGCCGGCCGCCGGCGGCGACGTCGTGGTCGAACAGGGCCTCCACCGCCTCGGCCATGGCCCCGGCGTCGTGGGGCCTGCACAGGAGCCCGCCGCCCAGGGGCACGTTCTCGATCAGCGCCCCGGCCCGGGCGGCCACCACCGGCAGGCCGCAGGCCATGGCCTCCAGCGCCACCAGGCCGAAGGTCTCGCGGGTGCCGGCGTGCAGCATGGCGTCGGCGCTGGCCAGCGCCCGGGCCACCTCGCGGCGATCGCAGTAGCGCGAGATGACGGTCACGTTGTCGGGCACCCGGGTCGGCATCCCCGGGCCCATCAGCAGCAGGTGGTAGGGCCGCCCGAGGCGCCGGAGGGTGCGCAGCAGCACGTCGACGTTCTTCTCGCGTGAGTGGCGCCCGGCGAAGACCAGCAGCCGGGTATCGGCGGGCAGCCCCAGCGAGGCCCGCCAGGCGGGATCGGCGCGCTCGGGGTGGAAGGTGGTGAGGTCGACGCCCAACGGCTGCACGCGCACGTCCTCCACGCCCCAGTCCGCCAGCCGCTCGGCCATGGCCCGGCAGGGCGCCATCACGCCGTCGAAGCGGCCGTAGAGGTCGCGCACGTAGCGCTCCAGGCGACGGCGCACCGCGCCGCCGAAGCGATCCCCCATCAGCCGCGGCAGGTCGGAGTGGTAGAAGCCGACCACCGGCACGCCGAGCCGCTGGCCGGCCTCCAGCGCGGCCCAGGGCGTGACGTAGGGGTCGCCGGCCTCGATCAGGTCGGGGGCGAGCTCCCGCAGTCGCTCGCGCCAGGGGGCGCGACGCAGCGGGAAGCGATAGCCCTGGCCCAGCGGCAGGCGCAGTGCCGGCAGGGTATGGCAGTCGTCGAGGGCGTCGCGTTCGGCGCCGGGCACGAGCAGGCTCGAGCGCAGGCCGGGCGTCTCGGCGATCCGGCGGTGCTTGGCCTGGAGATAGGTGCGCACGCCGCCGCTCGAGGGGGCGTGGAGCATGGTGACGTCGGCGATATGCAAAGGGTCCCTCCCGCGCGGGCCGATGGTACCCCCTCACGTTACGCGGGCTTTGCGACAGTTCGACGACATGGGCCGGGAACGCGAGCTGAAACGCAAAACGGCGGCCCGAGGGCCGCCGTTTCACGTGCGAGGGAGCGCGCGGGGAGGGCGCCTACTCGGCCGGGCGGCCGACCAGCGAGCGGGTCTCCTCGCGGGCCTCGGTCAGGGCCACGCGGATCACGTCGCCGAGCTTGTAGCGCTCGACGCCCTCGATCTGGATGCGGCCGTCCTTGTCGTCGATGGCCACCTTGTCGCGGTCGCTGTGCATCAGCGGGGCCGGGATGAAGGCGGTGGCGCCGTTGGCGGTCAGGCGCACGCGCATGCCGCCGCGGTTGATGGCGATGATCTCGGCCTCGAAGCTCTCGCCCGCCTCGGCGGACGGCGTCAGGTAGCGCACGTAGAGCCAGTCCTTGACGTCGCGCTCGGCCAGGCGGTTGAGGCGGCGACGCTCGGTGAGCTGCTCGGTGAGCTCCTGGCTGGCCTCGGCCGGGGCCTGCTCGCCCTTGAGCACGCGCTTGATCAGGCGGTGGTTGACCATGTCGCCGTACTTGCGGATCGGCGAGGTCCAGGTGGCGTAGGCGTCGAGGCCCAGGCCGAAGTGCGGGCCGGGCTGGGCGGACATGCTGGTGAAGCCCTGGAAGCGGCGCAGGCGCGCGTCCAGCCAGGCGTCCTCGCGACCCTCGAGCTCGCGCTTGAGCTCCCTGTAGCGGGGCAGCTCGGTGAGTGCCTCGAGTTCGACCTGGATCTCCTGGCCGGCCAGGAATTCCTGGGCCGCCTCGGCCTTGTCGGCCTCGAAGGCGCGGTGGACGTTGAAGATGCCGTGGCCCACGTGCTGGCTGAGCAGGTCGGCGCAGCAGGCGTTGGCCGCGATCATCGATTCCTCGATCATGCGGTTGGCGATGCGGCGCTCCTCGGTGCGGATGCCCAGCACGTTGCCGGCCTCGTCGAGGTCGAACACGTAGTCCGGACGGTCCTTGAACACCAGGGCGTGCCTGGCGCGCCAGCCGGCGCGGGCCTCGGTCAGCTCGCGCAGCGCCTCGAGCTGCTCGCCGATAGCCTCGGACGGCGCCCAGTCGCCCTGGCCCTCGAGCCAGTCGGAGACGTTGTCGTAGACCAGCTTGGCGTGGGAGCGCGCGGTGGCGGCGAAGAAGCGGTACTCGCCCAGGCTGCCGTCGGCCTCGATGTTCAGCGCGCAGGCCAGCACCGGGCGGTCGCGGTCTTCCCACAGCGAGCACAGGTCGTCGGCCAGTGCCTCTGGCAGCATGGTGACGTTCTGGCCCGGCAGGTAGACGGTGAAGGCGCGGGTGCGGGCCTCCAGGTCGGCGGCGTGGCCTTCCTCGACGTAGGCGGTCGGGTCGGCGATGGCCACGTTCAGGGTCCAGCCGCCGCCCTCGCGCCGCTCGACGCGCAGGGCGTCGTCCATGTCGCGGGTCTTCTCGCCGTCGATGGTGAAGAACGGCTCGGCGGTCAGGTCCTCGCGCTCGAGGCCCTCGTCGCGCAGCGGCCAGTCGTCGCCGGCGTCCGGGCATTCCTGCTCGAGGGCGTGGCGCGCCAGGGTCACCCGCCAGGGCACCGCCGGGTTGTCGGTCTTGGCCACCAGCTCATCGATCTGGGTGAAGAAGCCGCGGTCCTCGGGCTTGAGCGGGTGACGCACCAGGCGCACCACGACCCAGTCGCCCTCGCCCAGGCTCGCCTCGTCGAGGCTGCGCTTGACGCGGGCCTTCAGCGGGGCATTCATCGACGGATGATCGGGAATCACCGACAGGCGCCCGTCGCGCTTCTTCACGCGGGCGATGAAGCGTTCCATGCCGCTCTCGATCAGGGTGTCCGGCTCCACGGACTTCTTCTCGCCTTCCTCGTGGAGGATAGCCTCGACACGGTCGCCGTGGAGCACCTGCTTCATGGCGGGGGGCGGCACGAAGTAGGAGTCGCCGTCGTCGGTCTCGAGGAAACCGAAACCGCGGTCGGTGGCCTTGATGACCCCTTCGACGCGGGGCGTGTTGTCGCGGATCTGTTGCTTGAGCTGAGCAAGCGCCGAGTTGTTCTGCAGCATGGTCACGATCGATTGGCGGGATAGGGGGGTCACTATACGGATTCCGCCAGCCGGCGCCAATCGGGCGGCGGGCAATCGTCGGGGCCGTGGCGAGTCCGGATGAGCCCGCGGCGCGGAGCCGATAGAATGGGCGCACACTCTTTGCAGCGGAGGGCGCCGCCCATGTCGGCCCATCTCATCGTCAGCGATCTCGACGGCACCCTGCTCGGCGCGGACCACGCCCTGGCGGACGATACCGTGGCCATCCTGCGCGCCCTGGCGGCGCGCGGCCACCACATCGCCCTGGCCTCGGGGCGCCACTATCGCGACATCCTGGCGTTTCGCGACCGCCTGGGCGTGGACGCCCATATCATCAGCACCAACGGCGCCTACACCCACGCGCCCGACGACACCCTGCTCGAGGCACGCCACGTGCCGGCCGAGCTGGCCCGCGAGCTGATCGACCTGCCGCGCCCCGACGCCGTGCGTCTGAATCTCTATCACGACGACGAGTGGGTGATCGACGCCGAGGCCCCGACGCTGCTGGCGCTGCATGCCCACACCGGCTTCGGCTACCGGGTGGTGGCGCCGGAGCGGCTGGCCGCCGAGGGCGTCGGCAAGGTGCTCTACATCGGCGAGCCCGGCCACCTGGCCGAGCTCGAGGGCGAGGTGCGTCGCCGCACCGGCGAGCGGCTGCACGTGACCTATTCCATGGGCAACTCGCTGGAGATCATGGCCGGTGGGGTCAACAAGGGAACGGCCCTGACCGCCTTGCTGGCGCAACTGGAGATCCCCGCCGAACGCTGCCTGGCCTTCGGCGACAACCTCAACGACACCGAGATGCTGGCGCTGGCCGGCGAGGCCCACATCATGGCCAACGGTCACCCCGAGCTGGATGCGCGACTGCCCGAGGCGCGGCGCATCGGCCATCACGACGAGGCGGCCGTGGCGCGTCATCTGGCCGAGCGTTTCGCCCTCTAGTTCGGCCTCAGGGGGTGGGCGTTGCCACCATGGTGGTATCGCCCGCCTCGCGCCGGGCGGCCATCCTCGAGGGACACGTCATCGGGAGGCGCCATGAACGTCCACGATCCGGCCTTCCTCCAGGCCCAGGTCCGCCGCACCATGGCCTTCTACCATCCCCGCGCCATCGATCCCCACGGCGGCTTCTACCACTACCTGCTCGATGACGGCGCCATCCTCGATCACGACCATCGCCACCTGGTCTCCAGCGCCCGCTATGTGGTGACCTATGCCCGCCACGCCCGTCACGGCGGCGGCGACGAATACCGCCACTGGGCGCGCCACGGGCTCGCCTACCTGGAGAAGGCGCACTTCCAGACGGCGACCCAGGGCTATGCCTGGACGCTGGACAGCGGGATCGTGGAGGACGACACCCAGCACTGTTACGGGCTGGTCTGCGTGCTGCTGGCCTATGCCGAGGCGCTCAAGGCAGGCATCGACGAGGCCCGGCACGGGCTCGAGGCCACCCATCGGCTGCTGCAGCGGCGCTTCTGGGAGCCGCGCTGGCGGCGCTTCGCCGACGAGGCCGACCGTCAATGGCGGCTGTCGTCCTATCGCGGCCAGAGCGCCAACCTGCACGGCTGCGAGGCCCTGCTCGCCGCCTTCGAGGCCACCGCAGAGGCGGCCTTCCTCGACCAGGCGCTGGCCATCGCCCGGGCCGTCACGCTGGCCGGCCGCGACCACCGCGACGGCTGGATCTGGGAGCATTACGACGCCCGCTGGCGGCCCGACTGGGACTACCACCGCGACGATCCCGCCCACCTGTTCCGCCCCTGGGGCTATCAGGTCGGCCACCAGGCCGAGTGGGCCAAGCTGCTGGTGATGCTGGAGCGTCATCGCTGTGAGCCCTGGCTGCTGCCCGCCGCCGAGCGGCTGTTCCTGTCCAGCGTGGCGGCGGGCTGGGATCGCACCCACGGGGGGCTGGTCGCCGGCCTCGATCCGGCGGGGCGGCTCAGCGACGGCGACAAGTATGACTGGGTGCAGGCCGAGGGCCTGGCGGCCGCGGCGCTGCTGGGCGTGCGTACCGGCGGGGCGGTCTACTGGCGCTGGTACGAGCGGCTGTGGGACTACGGCTGGCGCCACCTGATCGACCATCGCCACGGCGGCTGGTATCGCGTGCTGACGCCGGACAACCGGCGCTACTCGGACCTCAAGAGCCCGCCGGGCAAGGTCGATTATCACACCATGGGGTCCTGTCACGCCGTGATCGAGGCCCTGGCACGGCGTGCGGGGTCGCGTTGAGCGCCCCGGCCGGCTTGCCGGAGCGCCCGACGGGCCTGCCTCTATCTAGTGCACGGTGACCACGCTGCACTCGGCGGCATGGCTGACCTTGTGCGACACGCTGCCGGTGAACAGGCCACGCAGGTCGCTGAGGCCGCGGCTGCCCATCAGGATGGCATCCACGTCGCGGGCGTCGGCCAGCTCGAGAATGGTACGGGTGGGGTCGCCGAAGCGCAGCTCGGGTTCGACGTGGCGCACGCCGTGGTCGCGGGCCTGCTCGGCGGCCGTGTCGAGCAGCTGCCGGGCGCGTCGTTCGCGCTCGCCGCGGGAGTCGGCCGCGGCCTCGCTGCCCACGCCCCACATCATCGGCGGGTCGTGGGGCGCGGCTTCGGGCACGTGGAGCAGCAGCAGGCAGGCGTCCTGGCGGTCTGCCAGCAGCTGGCAGGCCAGGGAGAGCGCCTTGCGGGCGTGGGACGAGCCGTCGACGGGCACCAGGATGGTTCGAAACATGGCCAGCACCTCCGGGACTGAGAATACCGCCCCTTCAGCCTAGCCGTCCGACCGCCGGATGGCCCGTCGCCGGCGCGGGTCAATGGACGGTGATCACCCGGCATTCGGCGCCGTGGCTGACCTTGTGCGACACGCTGCCCACCACCAGGCCCTTGAGGTCGCCGAGCCCGCGGCTGCCCATGACGATGGTGTCGACGCCGTGCTCCTCGGCCGCGGCCAGGATGGTCTGGCTGGGATCGCCGCGGGCGAGCACCGGCTTGGCCTGCTCGATGCCCAGCGCCCTGGCCTCCTCGATGGCGTGGTCGAGCAGGGTCTGGCCGACCTCGTCGCGCTTCTCCATGGTCGACTCCAGCGGCACCGCGCCGATGCCCCAGACCAGCAGCGGCTCGTGGGGCAGGGCCTCGGGAATGTGCAGCAGGATCAGCCGGCCGTCCTCCTGGCGGGCCAGCTTGCAGGCGACGCACAGCGCCACCCGCGAGTGCTCGGAGCCGTCGATGGGCACGAGGATGGTGTGGAACATGGGATCTCTCCTTGGCGTGGCCGGGGGCATACCCTACAGCCTAGACCCCATCGGGCCGCCTGGGATGATCCGCATCAACCCTTGTCGTCTTCCTCGCGGCGCTCCAGGCGCTTAAGCCGGCCCCACAGCTCGCGGCGCAGGTCGGCGACGCGGGGCCGTTCGGCCTCGTCGAAGGCCAGAGGGCGGGTCAGCCGCTGGGCGCGCAGCCCCAGCCGTGCCCCGAGCAGGCCCACCGCCATGCCCTGGCCGGCCCGCGCCGAGAGGCGTCCGGCCAGGTTCAGCGACAGCCATTCCATGCCGGCCTCGCTGGCCAGCTCGCTGGCGCCGGCGAAGGCCATGTCGCGCAGCACCTGGCGAAACAGCCGCAGCCGCGCGACATAGCCGAGCTCCAGGCCGTAGAGCCGGCACAGCCGGTCGATCAGCGACAGGTGCCGCCAGGCGACCAGCGCCATGTCGACCAGCGTCAGCGGGCTCAGCGCCACCATCACCGCGGTCTCGCCGCTCATCCGCGAGATCAGCCGCCGGGCCTCACGGTCGCGCGGGGCCAGCAGGTGGTGGGCCAGCAGGGCCTGGGTCTCGCGGCCGTCGTGGTGTGGCTCATGGGCGGCGAGAAAGGCCTGCCAGTGCGGATGGTCCTCGTCCAGGCCCAGCTGGCGGCGCAGCTGGTCGGCGGTGGCGTGCGCCTGGCGGCCGGAGGCCTCCGGCAGC
>NZ_AJKS02000015.1 GCF_000265245.1 Halomonas smyrnensis AAD6 | reverse complement strand
GCGGCTCACCGCCGGCCTGGCGCTGCGCGAGCTGGCCTCCGCCGCGATCGACGTCTCGGACGGCCTGCTGGCCGATCTCGGCCATCTGTGCGCGGCCTCCGGCGTGGGCGCCGCCCTGACGCCCGAGGCGCTGCCGCTGGCCGAGGGGCTGGCGGCGGCGCTCGGCGACGATGCCATGGACGCGGCCCTGCGCGGCGGCGACGACTACGAACTGCTGGTGACGCTGCCCGAGGCGCACCTCGAGCCGGCCCGGATGCGGCTGGCGGCCGAGGGCCTGGCACTGACCGCGATCGGCCGGGTGAGCGAGGCCCCCGGCATCACCGGCGCGGCGCCGGACGGCGCCGCGGGCTGGCAGCACTTCTCAGGAGACACGCCATGAACCGCGCCCCCCAGAGCGTCTGGCACCGGCCGGTCCACTTCCTCGCCTTCGGGTTCGGCAGCGGCGCCGTCCCCTTCGCCCCGGGCACCGTCGGCACCGTGGCGGCCATTCCCTTCTACTGGCTGATGTCCGAGCTGCCGCTCGGCTGGTACCTGTTCGTGGTGGCCATCACCTTCGTGTGGGGCATCTGGCTGTGCGAGAAGACCTCACGCGACCTCGGGGTCCACGACCATTCGGGCATCGTCTGGGACGAGTTCGTCGGCTACTGGCTGACCATGATGGCGGTGCCCTTCTCCTGGGAGGCCGCCCTGTGGGGCTTCGTGGTCTTCCGGGTGTTCGACGTCTTCAAGCCCTGGCCGATCCGCTGGGCCGACCGCCGCGTGGCCGGCGGCTTCGGCATCATGATCGACGACGTCCTCGCCAGCGCCTATGCCTGGTGTACCATGCACCTGTGGTTCTGGCTCCACTGAGGTCGACGCCTCGGCCCGGGGCAGGGCGTCACGTCGACAAGGAGTGAGCGATGCGCAAGGAGCGCCTGATCGTGCCGGTGCTGGCGGTGCTGGCCCTGGCCTGGGCCGTGGCCCAGACCCTTGCCGGCCTGCTGTTCGAGCGCGAGCTGGCGCGGGTCGTCGCCGAGCTTCGCCGGGGCGGCGAGCTGAGCGTGCGGCGCAGCGACGTCGAGCGCGGCTGGTTGACCTCCCACGGCGTGATCCACCTGGCGCCGCTGTTCGGCAACGCCTGGCACCTCGACCTCGTCTATCGCGCCCGGCACGGCGTGCTGGAGACTCGCCTGGACGGCACCCTGCGGCCCCATGCGCCCGAGATCGAGCCCGACCACGGCGCGGTGAGCGCCACGCCGCCGCGCTGGGACGCCCACTTCCGCCCCTATTCCTCGACCCTCGATGCCACCCTGGAGCTCGCCCCGGTGGTCTTCCGCCAGCAGGACCGCACCCTGACCCTGCAGGGCGGCCGGGTCGCCGTGCACGGCGACGTCGGCGACTGGCGGCTGCGCGCGCGGCTGGCGGAGCTGCACCTCGATGACGGCGAGAGCCGCCTCAGCGCCGGCCCGCTGGTGCTGGAGAGCCGCTTCGCCTACACCCGGGACGTCTTCCACTTCAACCAGAACGATCATCTGCGGATCCAGAACCTGGCCTGGCGCTCGCCGGAGCTGGCCTTCGACGCCGAGCAGCTCAGCCTGACGGCGCGCACCGTGCTGGACGCCGAGGAGCTGCGGCTCAAGGCCCGGCTCGACGTCGGCGAGGTGCTCTCCGGCGACGAGGTGCTGCTGACCGGCGAGCTGGCCGGCGAGCTGTCGCGCCTCGACGCCGACGCCCTGCGCGCGCTGGCGGCCCGGCTTCACCACGAGGCGCTCCGCGGGCACGCCGCGGCGGATGCCCCTTCCCTGAGCGAGACGCTGACCCCGGCGCTGCGCGCGATGCTGGCGGACTCGCCGCGGCTGGATATCCTCGAGGCCGACCTGGACAGCCCCATGCTGGGGCTGTCGCTGGATGGCGAGGGCGTGCTGGTCTTCGATGCCCGCGACCTCGACGCCCTCGAGCCGCTGGCGCTGGACACCGAGGCGGAGCGCGCGGCCTGGCGCGAACGGCTCGACGGCGACTTCCTGTGGCAGCCGCTGCCGCCGGTGATCGCGCTGGGGCTGGGGCTGCCGCTGGACACCCGGGAACTGCAGATCGACGTGGTCAGCGGCAAGGTGAGAATCAACGGCCGGCCGCTGCCGCCGGTGCTCGAACGTTGGCGATGACTTGAAGTTCGGCCTCGTCGCCCGCATTGCGGAAACATCACGGGTCGAGAAGTCCCGTCCCTTCAGGATGAGGTACGCATGAGCGAAGACGATCAGCGCTACGAACAGGATGGCCTGGAATGGGTCCAGGCCGACACGGATGGCGAGCTGGACCTCGACGAGGGCGCCGGCCACGCGGTGGTGCCGGCCAGCGATACCCTGCCCGAGCGGCTCTATCTGCTGCCGATCCACAACCGCCCCTTCTTCCCCGCCCAGGTCCAGCCGCTGGTGATCAACCGCGAGCGCTGGGAGGACACCATCGGCCGGGTCGGCAACACGCCGCACCACATGGTCGGCCTGGCCTTCGTCGGCGAGGCCGGCGTCGAGGACCTGAGCCCCGGCGACTTCCCCGAGATGGGCACCGCGGTCAAGGTGCACAAGCTGCAGGGCGAGGACTCGCAGCTGCAGTTCATCGCCCAGGGCATGCGCCGCTTCCGCATCCAGCGCTGGCTGTCCAAGGAGCCGCCCTACCTGGTCGAGGTCAGCTATCCCCGCGAGCCGGTGGACGCCGAGGACGAGGAGACCCGCGCCTACGCCATGGCGCTGATCAACGGCATCAAGGAGCTGCTGCCGATCAACCCGCTCTACGGCGAGGAGCTCAAGCACTACCTCAACCGCTTCAGCCCCCACGAGCCGGGGCCGCTGACCGACTTCGCCGCCGCCATCACCTCGGCCAAGGGGCCCGAGCTGCAGGACGTGCTGGAGTCGCTGCCGGTGATGGAGCGCATGCAGAAGGTGCTGCCGCTGCTGCGCAAGGAGATCGACGTCGCCCGGCTGCAGAGCGAGATCAGTGAGCAGGTCAACGCCCAGATGCAGGAGCGCCAGCGCGAGTTCTTCCTGCGCGAGCAGCTCAAGATCATCCAGCGCGAGCTGGGCATCTCCAAGGACGACCGCGAGAACGACGTCGACACCTTCCGCGCCCGCCTCGAGGACAAGGCGGTGCCGGAGCGCGTGCAGGAGCGCATCGACGACGAGCTCGACAAGCTCTCGGTGCTGGAGACCGGCTCGCCGGAGTACGGCACCACCCGCCACTACCTGGACTGGCTGACCTCGCTGCCCTGGGGCCTGACCAGCGACGACCAGCTCGACCTGGGCCACGCCCGCGAGGTGCTGAACCGCGACCACGACGGCCTTTCGGACGTGAAGGAGCGCATCGTCGAGTTCCTCGCCGAGGGCACCTTCAAGGGCGACGTCGGCGGCTCCATCCTGCTGCTGGTGGGCCCGCCGGGCGTCGGCAAGACCTCCGTGGGGCGCTCCATCGCCGAGGCGCTGGGTCGCGAGTTCTATCGCTTCTCGGTGGGCGGCATGCGCGACGAGGCCGAGATCAAGGGCCACCGCCGCACCTACGTCGGCGCCATGCCCGGCAAGCTGGTGCAGGCGATCAAGGAGGTCGGCGTCGAGAACCCGGTGATCATGCTCGACGAGATCGACAAGCTCGGCCAGTCCTTCCAGGGCGACCCGGCCTCGGCGCTGCTCGAGGTGCTCGACCCGGAGCAGAACGTCGACTTCCTCGACCACTACCTGGACGTGCGGCTGGACCTGTCCAAGGTGCTGTTCGTGTGCACCGCCAACACCCTGGACTCGATCCCGGCGGCGCTGCTCGACCGCATGGAGCAGATTCGCCTCTCCGGCTACATCGCCCAGGAGAAGATGGCCATCGCCAAGCATCACCTGTGGCCCAAGCTGCTCGAGCGCGATCGCATCCCCAAGAAGCGCCTCAATCTCACCGACGCCGCGCTGCGCCAGGTGATCGAGGGCTACGCCCGCGAGGCCGGGGTGCGCCAGCTCGAGAAGCAGCTGCACCGCATTGTGCGCAAGTCGGCGGTCAAGCTGCTCGAGGACGACCAGCAGACGGTCAAGGTCTCGGTGAAGAACCTCGAGGAGTTCCTCGGCGCGCCGACCTTCCGCAAGGAGAAGGTGATGAAGGGCGAGGGCGTGGTCACCGGCCTGGCCTGGACCGCCATGGGCGGCGCGACCCTGTCGGTGGAGGCCGGCAAGGTGCACGCCCTGGACCGCGGCTTCAAGCTCACCGGCCAGCTCGGCGACGTGATGAAGGAGTCCGCCAACATCGCCTACAGCTACGCGCTGGGCCATCTCGGCGAGTACGGCGCCGACCCGGACTTCTTCGACTCCGCCTTCGTGCACCTGCACGTGCCGGAGGGCGCCACGCCCAAGGACGGCCCCTCGGCCGGCGTGACCATGACCACCGCGCTGCTGTCGCTGGCCAAGCACCGGCCCATCGACCGGCCGCTGGCGATGACCGGCGAGCTGACACTGACCGGGCACGTGCTGCCGGTGGGCGGCATCCGCGAGAAGGTGATCGCCGCCCGGCGCAGCGAGATCTTCGAGGTGATCCTGCCCGAGGCCAACCGCCGCGACTACGAGGAGCTGCCGGACTACCTCAAGGAGGACGTCACGGTGCACTTCGCGGGGCATTATCGGGATGTGGCCAAGGTCGTTTTCGGATAACAAGGCGCTGAGGTCGAGCCAGAAGGGGCGCCGGGGACAGGTTGCAGCGGGGGGGGGTGCCATGGGTGAGGCGGATCCCGCCGAACGGGCTGGCCATGGATGGCCAGCACCGGCCCTGCAAGCGGAGCAGGATGCGAGAGCGCCGCAGGGCAAAAGTTAGCGCCCAGGGAAGGGTTCATAGCGCCCCGCGGAGACCTGTCGCCGGACAAGCCCCGGATAACCCCAACCCTCCGTAACGCGCTCGCCGATGGCATAATGGCGGGCGCGTTTTCGTGTCCGACTCCCCACTTCTCGTTTCCTACTTCTCGAACAAACAGGAATGTCCATGGCTCCCAAGGTTCAGGCCGTCGGTGCGTCGCTGGCCGCGCTGCTGGCCGTCGGCGTCGCTCAGGCCGACGAGACCCTCACCGTCTACACCTACGACTCCTTCGTCTCCGAGTGGGGACCGGGGCCCGGCATCGAGGAGGCCTTCGAGGCCCGCTGCGGCTGCGATCTCGAGTTCGTCGCGCTGCCCGGCGGCGTCGACATCCTCCAGCGGCTGCGTCTCGAGGGGCAGGACACCGCCGCCGACGTGGTGCTGGGGCTCGACATGAACCTGATGGCCGAGGCCCGCGCGCTGGACCTGCTGGCGCCCCACGGCGTCGACGCCGGCGCCCTCGACCTGCCCATCGACTGGAGCGACGACACCTTCCTGCCCTACGACTGGGGCCACTTCGCCTTCGTCTACGACACCGAGCAGCTCGAGACGCCGCCCGGGAGCTTCGAGGCGCTGCTCGACGCCCCGGACGACGTCAAGGTGATCCTCCAGGACCCGCGCACCAGCGTCACCGGCCAGGGGCTCTTGCTGTGGATCAGAAAGGTCTACGGCGAGCGGGCACCCGAGATCTGGGCGCGCCTCAACGAGCGCGTGCTGACCGTCACCAACGGCTGGAGCCAGGCCTACTTCTCGCTGTTCATGAACGGCGAGGCGCCGATGGTGCTGTCGTATGCCACCTCGCCGGCCTACCACATGGCCGTCGAGGGCACCGATCGCTACCAGGCCGCCGATTTCGACGAGGGCCACTACCTGCAGGTGGAAACCGCGGCCCGTGTGGCGACCAGCGAGCATCCCGCGCTCGCCCGCGAGTTCCTGGCCTTCATGCTGACGCCGGACTTCCAGCGCCATATTCCGCTGGGCAACGTCATGCATCCGGCCATCGACCTCGGCGACGAGCTGCCCGAGGTCTATGAGCGGCTGATCGCTCCCGAGAGCCTGACCTTCACCCCCGAGGCGGTGAAGGCGCATCGCCGCGAGTGGATCCGCGAGTGGCGCAACGCCGCCGCCCGATGAGCCCGACCACGCGCTGGGCCACGCATTCGCGCTGGCCTCTGGCAGCCGGCATCGCGGCGCTCGTCGCGGTGGCAGGGCTCGGGCTCGGCAGCCTCGGCGCGCTCCTGTGGCAGGCCCGGGAGCTGCATCCGGCGATGCTGTGGCAGGAGCCGTGGCTGTCCGCCGTGCTGCGCTTCACCCTGTGGCAGGCGAGCCTCTCCACGCTGCTGTCGATCGGCCTGGCGATTCCCGTGGCGCTGGCGCTGGCCCGGCGGCCGCGCTTCCTCGGCCGGCGCCTGCTGCTGCGGGCCATGGAGCTGTCGCTGGTGATCCCGAGCCTGATCGCGCTGTTCGGGCTGGTCGCCGTGCACGGCCGGCGCGGTTGGCTGGCGCCGCTGCGCGATCTCCTCGACGGGCTGCCCGACGACTATCTCTACGGCCTCTCCGGCATCGTGCTGGCCCATGTCTTCTATAACCTGCCACTGGCCGCGCGGCTGATGCTGCAGGCCCTCGAAGAGGCGCCGGCGGCCCAGTGGCGCCTGGCCGGCCAGCTGGGGCTGTCTCGCGGCGCCCTGTGGCGGGCGCTGGAGTGGCCGCGGCTGGCGCCGCTGCTGCCGCGCCTCGCCGCGCTGGTGTTCACGCTGTGCTTCACCAGCTTCGCCATCGTCATGACCCTGGGCGGCGGGCCGGCCTCCTCGACCCTGGAAGTGGCGCTCTACCAGGCCATGAAGTTCGACCACGACCTGGCCCTGGCCGCGCTGCTGGCGCTGACCCAGCTGGCGATCTGCCTGTCGCTGTGGCTGCTCGCGCTGTCCCGCGGTGGCACCCCGTCGCTGGCGGTGGGGGCGCGCCCCGGCCGGACCGCCGGGCGCTGGTGGCGCCGCGATGCCCGGGGGCTCTCGCGGCTCACCGATGCGATGTGGCTCACCGGGCTGGCCGCGCTGCTGCTGCTGGCGCTGGTGGGGGTTGTTGTTGGCGGCGTGCTCGGCCTGCCGGAGATGCCGCGCGGCGCGAGCCTGTGGCCCGCGGCGCTGCGCAGCCTCTCGATGGCGCTCGGCGCCGGGCTCGGTGCGCTGGCGCTGGCCGTGGCGCTGCTGGCCGGGCGCCAGTGGCTGCGCGACCGGCGGCGGCCGCTTCTCGCCGCGCTGATGGAGGGCGGCGGCCAACTGATCCTGGTGATCCCGGCGCTGGTGTTCGGCACCGGGCTGTTCCTGCTGCTGCGCCCGCGGCTCGGCAGCGGCTGGGAGGGCTACGCCCTGGTGGTGCTGGTCAACGCCTTCATGGCGCTGCCCTTCGCCATGCAGGTGATCCGCGGCGCGCTGCCGGGGCTCTCGGCGCCGGAGCGGCGGCTGGCCGACCAGCTCGGGGTGCGCGGCGTCGCGCGGCTTCGCTGGCTGCAGTGGCCGCGGCTGCGCCGCCCGCTGGCCCTGGCGCTGGCCTACGCGATGACGCTGTCGCTGGGCGACTTCAGCGTCATCGCCCTGTTCGGCAGCCCCGCGGCGCCGACCCTGCCGATGCTGCTGTTCCAGCAGCTGGGCGGCTACCGCTGGCAGGGCGCGGCGGCCACCGCGCTGCTGCTGCTGGCCCTGGTGGCGCTGGTGTTCGCCGCGCTCGACCGCCTGACCCGACACCCGCCGCGCTATCCCTGGCGCGATGCCCGATGCCGTCCCCCACAACAGGCCTCGCCGCAAGGAGGCGCCGATGCTCGACTGCCATGACCTGACCTTCCACTACAGGCGCTGCGATCCCGGCGAGACGCCGGACTTCCGCTTCGCCTTCCGGCTCGCGCCGGGGGAATGCCTGTCGGTGGAGGGGCCGTCCGGGTCCGGCAAGAGCACGCTGCTGGCGCTGCTGGCCGGCTTCCTCGAGCCCGGTGGCGGGCGGCTCGACTGGGCGGGGGAGGACCTGCTGGCGCGGCCGCCCTGGGAGCGCGGCATCATCACCGTCTTCCAGGAGCACAACCTGTTCGATCACCTGCCGGTGTGGCTCAACGTGGGCCTCGGCCTGGCGCCGGACATGAAGCTGTCCCGGGCGCAGCAGGCCCGCATCCGCGAAGGGCTGGCCGAGGTCGGGCTCGAGGGGCTCCACGACCGGCTGCCCGACGAGCTCTCCGGCGGCCAGCGCCAGCGAGTGGCGCTGCTGCGCGCGCTGCTGCGGGGCGCGCCGCTGCTGCTGCTCGACGAGCCCTTCACCGGGCTCGACGACGCCACCCGGCGCGGGCTGTGGGAGCTGGTGCGCCGCCAGAAGGCGGCCGGCGTGGCGGTGCTGATGGTCAGCCACGACCGCGACGACATCGAGGCCCTGGCCGACCGCCGCTGCCGGCTCGAGGACGGGCGGCTGGTGGCGATCGGCGACTAGCCCTCAAGGGCCGGCAGGGAGGGGCGTGGCGCTGGCCTGTCGCCCGGGGGCATGACAGAATCGGAGCACTGGACACCAAGACCGCCCGGGACCTCGCCGACGCGTCGCGCGAGCCCATCGCGCTCGTGCGCGCGAGGCCACGGGCGGCAGCAGCATATCAAGAGGACACCATGCCCGAGTATCGCTCCCGCACCACCACCGCCGGCCGCAACATGGCCGGTGCCCGCGCCCTGTGGCGCGCCACCGGCATGAAGGATGACGACTTCCACAAGCCGATCATCGCGGTGGCCAACTCCTTCACCCAGTTCGTGCCCGGCCACGTCCACCTCAAGGACATGGGCCAGCTGGTGGCTCGCGAGATCGAGAAGGCCGGCGGGGTGGCCAAGGAGTTCAACACCATCGCCGTGGACGACGGCATCGCCATGGGCCACGACGGCATGCTCTATTCGCTGCCGAGCCGGGACATCATCGCCGACAGCGTCGAATACATGGTCAACGGCCACTGCGCCGACGCCTTGGTGTGCATCTCCAACTGCGACAAGATCACCCCCGGGATGCTGATGGCCGCCATGCGCCTCAACATCCCGGTGATCTTCGTTTCCGGCGGCCCCATGGAGGCCGGCAAGACCAAGCTCCTGGACCACGGCCTGGACCTGGTCGACGCCATGGTCATGGCCGCCGACGACTCGGTGGACGACGAGACCCTGAGCGAGATCGAGCGCAGCGCCTGCCCGACCTGCGGCAGCTGCTCCGGCATGTTCACCGCCAATTCCATGAACTGCCTGACCGAGGCGCTGGGCCTGGCGCTGCCGGGCAACGGCACCCTGCTGGCCACCCACGGCGACCGCCGCCGGCTGTTCGAGACCGCAGGCCATCGCATCGTCGAGCTGGCCAAGCGCTACTACGAGAATGAGGAGGCGCACCTGCTGCCGCGCGCCATCGGTTCCAAGGCGGCGTTCAAGAACGCCATGACCCTGGACATCGCCATGGGCGGTTCCACCAACACCATCCTCCACCTGCTGGCCGCGGCCCAGGAGGCGGAGATCGATTTCGACATGGACGACATCGATCGTTTGTCCCGCGAGGTGCCACAGCTGTGCAAGGTGGCGCCCAACACCCAGAAGTACCACATCGAGGACGTGCACCGCGCCGGCGGCATCATGGCGATCCTCGGCGAGCTGGACCGCGCCGGCGTGCTGGATACCCGGGTGCCCACCGTCTACGGCGACAGCCTGGCCGAGGCCCTCGAGCAGTGGGACATCATGCGCTCGCCGAGCGCCGAGACGGTGGAGTTCTACAAGGCCGGCCCCGGCGGCATCCCGACCCAGACCGCGTTCTCCCAGAGCGCGCGCTGGCCGAGCCTCGACGGCGACCGCGCCACCGGTTGTATCCGCGACTACGAACACGCCTTCTCCAAGGAGGGCGGCCTGGCCGTGCTCAAGGGCAACATCGCCCTCGACGGCTGCGTGGTGAAGTCCGCCGGCGTCGACGAGTCGATCCTGGTCTTCGAGGGCCCGGCCCACGTGGTCGAATCCCAGGACCAGGCGGTGGAGCACATCCTCGACGGCAAGGTGGTCGAGGGCGAGGTGGTGGTGATCCGCTACGAGGGGCCGAAGGGCGGCCCGGGCATGCAGGAGATGCTCTACCCGACCTCGTACCTGAAGTCGAAGGGCCTGGGCAAGGGCTGCGCGCTGCTGACCGACGGCCGCTTCTCCGGTGGCACCTCGGGCCTGTCGATCGGCCACGCCTCCCCGGAGGCCGCCGCCGGCGGCGCCATCGGCCTGGTCCGGAGCGGTGACATCATCCGCATCGACATCCCCAACCGCAGCATCGACGTGAAGCTCACCGACGAGCAGCTCGCCGAGCGTCGCCGCGCCGAGGAAGCCCGCGGCCGCGACGCCTGGAAGCCGAGCATCCAGCGCGTGCGCAAGGTCTCGGCGGCGCTCAAGGCCTATGCGCTGCTGGCCACCTCCGCCGACAAGGGCGCGGTGCGCGATCTGTCCAAGCTCGACTGAGCCTCCGGCCCCGGCAGCGGCCGGGGCCTCTTTTCCTACACGCTCGACTATCGCCAAGATAACGACTCGACCCAGCAGGGAAGCCTCGCAATGAAGACCCAGACCCTCAACGTCGGCCTGATCGGTTTCGGCATGGCCGGTCGCACTTTCCACGCGCCGCTGATCCAGACCGCGCCGGGCCTCGAGCTCTCCGCCGTGGTCTCCAGCGACGCGGAGCGCGTCCAGGCGATCTATCCCGAGGTCACGGTGCACGCCAAGGCGGCGGCGCTGTTCGCCGACCCGGAGATCGATCTGGTGGTGATTGCCACGCCCAACGAGACCCACTTTCCGCTGGCCAAGGCGGCGCTGGCCAAGTGCAAGCACGTGGTGCTCGACAAGCCCTTTGCCGTGTCGCTGGCCGAGGCGCGCCAGCTCAAGACCCTGGCCGACGGCGCCGAGCGCCTGCTCAGCGTGTTCCACAACCGGCGCTGGGACAGCGACTTCCTGACCCTCAAGGGATTGCTCGACGAGGAGCGCCTGGGCCGGGTGGTCGAGGTGGAATCGCGCTTCGATCGCTTCCGCCCGTCGGTGCCCGACCGCTGGCGCGAGCAGCATCGCCCCGGCAGCGGTATCTGGTTCGACCTGGGGCCGCACCTGCTCGATCAGGCCCGGGCGCTGTTCGGCATGCCCCGCGCCATCCTGCTGGAGCTCGCCACGCTGCGTGACGGCGCCGAGATCGACGACGACTTCCAGGCGGTGCTCGAATACGACCGACTGCGCGTCACGCTCAAGGCCAGCACCCTGGTGGCCGAGCCCACGCCGCGCTGGCGGGTCAACGGCACCCGCGGCAGCTTCATCAAGTACGGCCTCGACCCGCAGGAAGACTGGCTCAAGGCCGGCGAGATTCCGCAGCCGGCCTGGGGCGTCGACCCGTCGCCGGGGCGGCTGACGCTGAACGAAGGGGAGGGCGAGGCCGTCTCGCTGGTGCGCGAGGAGGTCGAGGCCGTGCCGGGCGACTACCGCGCCTACTACGACGCCATCGCCCGCACCCTGCTGCGCGGCACGCCGCCGCCGGTGAGCGTCGACGAGGCGCTGGACGTGATGAGCCTGCTCGAGGCGGGGCTGGACAGCTATCGCCAGGGACGCTGGGTCAAGCTCAAGGAAGGCGGCAGCCTGCCGCGCCGGCTGCACGCCAGGGGCTGAGACGCCAAGGCCTCACCAGCTCGCCGCTTCCCCGTGTGCCGGGGAAGCGGCGTTTTTCGGTCGGGCCTACCAGATCGAGGGGCTGGCGTTCTCGGTGCGCACCTTGTCACGGGCGATGTAGAGGGCCGCGATGGCGCGGGCCTCGTGGAAGTCCTCCCGGGCCAGCAGTGCGCCGATCTCGTCGATGGCGTGGGTCTCGACGATCAGCGGCTCCGGCTCGTCGCCGGGCAGGCGCTTCGGGTAGAGATCGGTGGCCAGCATCACCTGCATGCGGTGACGCATGTAGTTCGGCGCCAGGGTCAGCTCCACCAGCGGCTCCAGGCGATGGGCGCCGAAGCCGCATTCCTCCATCAGCTCGCGATTGGCCGCCGTGACCAGGTCCTCGCCCGGATCCACCAGCCCCTTGGGCAGGGTCAGGGCGTAGTCCTCGACGCCGGCGGCGTACTCGCGGATCAGCAGCACGTGCTCGGGGTCGGGCATGGCCACGATCATCACCGCGCCGACGCCGCGCCCGGTGCCGCCCAGCCGCTCGAAGGTGCGCTCGGCGCCGTTGGAAAAGCGCAGTTCCATCTCCTCGACGTTGAACAGCCGGCTGCGGGCGACGCTGCGCCGGGCCAGGACGTGCGGCTTGTGGGGGGCATGGTCGTCGGTCATGGGATCTCCGGTCGTTCGGCGGGGCCATTGCAGTGGAACATGATGAGAGACGCCGTGGACAGGTCGAAGCGAGGGTCCTACGCCAGGGGTGAGAAGCACTGCTTCGAACGGGCTGGCCATGGATGGCCAGCACCGGCCCTGCCAGCGGCGCAGGAAGCTTAAGCGCCGCAGGGCGTCGGTGGCGCCCATGGAAGGGTTTACAGCGCCCTCGCGAAGGCCTGTCGACGGACCAGCCTCATCATCCACTAAATTGATAGCGACAATCGGGGCGATAGCCCGTGGCGGTCGGGCGCTGGAATGCGTCCTCGGCATCGTTTGGGTACACTACCACGTCTTTCCCCCGGCGGACGTCACCGCGTCGTCGCCGACCCGCCCGACAGGCGTCCATCCCTAAGGAGTCCCATGATCGACTGGCGCGCCATCGATACCGTCCTTCTCGACATGGACGGCACCCTGCTGGACCTGCACTTCGACAGCCACTTCTGGCTGGAGCACCTGCCGCGCCGCTACGTGGAGCTTCACCGGCTCGACGAGGCGAGTCAGGAGGCGATCCGCGCGCGCATCCTGCGCGAGCAGGGCACGCTCAACTGGTACAGCCTGGCCTACTGGAGCCACGAGCTGGACGTCGACATCCTGGCGCTCAAGCGCGAGGTTCAGCACCTGATCGGCCTGCGCAGCGACGCCCTGGACTTCCTGCGCTGGCTGAAGCGCGCCCATCCACGCGTGGTGCTGGCCACCAACGCCGACCGCGAGAGCCTGGCGCTGAAGCTGCCGCTGACCGGGCTGGAGGACTACCTGGACGCCATCGTCTCTTCCGCCGATCTCGGCGTGCCCAAGGAGGCCCAGGAGTTCTGGTTCTCGCTGCAGGAGGTCGAGCCCTTCGACCCGGCCCGCACGCTGTTCATCGACGACAACGCGGCGGTGCTGGAGAGCGCCCGCGAGTACGGCATCCGCCACCTGCTGGGCATCAAGCAGCCCGACAGCCGGCGGCCCGAGAAGGCACTCGAGGAGTTCATCGCCCTCGACCGCTTCGCCGCCATCCTGCCCCAGGAGCGGCCCGGCGACGAGGAGGGCGCATGAGCGGCGTGCGTCTCGACAAGTGGCTGTGGGCGGCGCGCTTCTTCAAGACCCGGGCGCTGGCCAAGAAGGCCATCGAGGGCGGCAAGGTGCATTACAACGGCGGCCGCGCCAAGACCAGCAAGGCCGTCGAAGTCGGCGCCCTGATCCGCGTGCCCCAGGGCTGGGACACCTGGGAGGTCGAGGTGATGGCGCTGTCCGAGCAGCGCCGCGGGGCCCCGGAGGCGCGCGAGCTCTATCGGGAGACCGCCGAGAGCCAGACGCGCCGGAGCAAGGAGGTCGAGAGCCGTCGCCAGGCCAACCAGGCCATGCAGCACCCGCTCAAGCGCCCCGACAAGAAGCAGCGACGCGAGATCAAGCGCTTCATGCGCGGCGACTGAGCCGAGCGGCGCGAGACACCGGTGTCGCCGGCGCGGGAAGACGCGCGGGGCGCACCTTCCGCGCCCTGGGGTCATCGTCTTCCCTATCCTATATCCATCCCGACTTCCCGATTTCATTACGATCAGGCAAGCATCATGAGTGATCAGATTCAGCGTTTCCTCTTCGAGGAGACCAATGTCCGCGGCGAGATCGTCACCCTCCAGGAGGCGCACGCCGAGGTCATGGAGCGCCACGAGTATCCCCCGGCGGTGACCCGCCAGCTGGGCGAGCTGCTGGCCGCGGTGGCCCTGCTTACCGAGACCGTCAAGCTCGACGGCACCATGAGCATCGAGGTCCGCGGCGACGGCCCGCTGTCGCTGCTGATGGCCGAGTCCAACCCCGGCGGCGAGCTGCGCGCCATCGCCCGGCTGGACGAGGACGCGGCGATCCCCGCCGAGGACGCGAGCTTCACCGAGCTGGTCGGCCAGGGCAAGGTGACCATCACCCTGGACCCGCGCGAGGGCCATCGCTATCAGGGCATCGTGGCGCTGACCCGCGACAGCCTGGCCGGCTGCCTGGAGGACTACTTCGCCCAGTCCGAGCAGCTGCCCACCCGCCTGTGGCTGGCCGACGACGGCCAGCGTGCCGCCGGCCTGCTGCTGCAGCGCCTGCCCGACGAGGCGCAGAACCAGGACGACGACGCCTGGGAGCGCACCGTGCACCTGGCCTCGACCCTGTCCGACGCCGAGCTGCTCGGGGTCGAACAGCGCGAGCTGCTGCACCGTCTCTATCACGAGGAGACCGTGCGGGTCTTCGAGCCCAAGGCGCTGCGCTTCGCCTGCACCTGCTCCCGCGAGCGCATCGCCGGCGCCCTGCTGTCGCTGGGCAGCGCCGAGCTGCGCGACATCCTCGCCGAGCAGGGCGGCATCGCCACCCAGTGCCACTTCTGCCACACCCGCTACGAGTTCACCCTCGCCGAGGTGGAGGCGATGCTCGAGGACCCCGAGGGCCCGCCCCCGACCGTCCACTGAGCCGGCGCCGGCGCGTCGCCAGGGTCGTCGGCGCTAGTAAAATTACGAGAAAGTCGTTGATCTGGCGGCATTTCCTGCCACTCGACTTGTTTGTCATACTCCCCGGACTCATCCGCGTTCCGGTCGTCGCCTCACAAGACGGTCAACCGCAAGCGGCCTCCGGGGATGGGACGAGACCGCATCGCGGACGCCCGGCAAACGAGAGAGAAGGGCCTCGAGGCCCAGGAATCGCCACATGACAACGACACGACACGCCACGACCCACCTCAACCTGTCCAGCGCCGAGCTGATCGAGCGGGCGCTGGCCAATGGCGAGGGCCGCCTGTCCGCCCAGGGCGCGCTGGTGGTCAACACCGGGGCGCGTACCGGCCGCTCACCCGGGGACCGCTTCATCGTCGACGAGCCCACCACCCGGGACGCCATCGACTGGGGCAGCGTCAACCGACCCTTCGACGCCGAGCGTTTCGAGGCCCTGTGGGCGCGTGTCGAGGCGTTTCTCGACGGCGACGAGCACTACGTCTCCGAGCTGCACGTGGGCAGCGATCCGGCCCACTATCAGCCGGTGCGGGTCACCACCCGGACCGCCTGGCACAACCTCTTCGGCCGCACCCTGTTCGTGCGCCCCGAGGTCTTCAATCCCTCGTCCAAGGCCGAGTGGCGCATCCTCAATGCGCCGGACTTCGCGTGCGACCCGGCCCGCGACGGCACCCGTTCCGATGGCTGCGTGATTCTCGACTTCGCCGGCCGGCGGGTGCTGATCGCCGGCATGCGCTATGCCGGCGAGATGAAGAAGGCGATGTTCTCGGTGCAGAACTTCCTGCTGCCCGAGGCCGACGTGCTGCCCATGCACTGCAGCGCCAACGTCGGCGAGAACGGCGAGACCACGCTGTTCTTCGGCCTCTCCGGCACCGGCAAGACGACCCTCTCCGCCGACCCGTCGCGCTACCTGATCGGCGACGACGAGCACGGCTGGGGGCCGGGCACCGTGTTCAACATCGAGGGCGGCTGCTACGCCAAGTGCATCGACCTCTCGGCGAAGAACGAGCCGGTGATCTGGAACGCCATTCGCTTCGGCACCGTGCTGGAGAACGTGGTGCTCGACGAGCGGCGCGTGCCGGACTACACCGACGATCGCCTGACCCAGAACTCCCGCGCCGCCTATCCCCTCGAGCACATCGACAAGCGTGTCGCCGAGAACCGCGCCGGCGAGCCCAATGCCATCGTCTTTCTGACCTGCGACATGAGCGGCGTGCTGCCGCCGGTCTCGGTGCTCTCCAAGGAAGCGGCGGCCTATCACTTCCTGTCCGGCTACACCGCCAAGGTGGGCTCCACCGAGATGGGGGCCTCCGAGGGCCTGGAGGCGACCTTCTCGACCTGCTTCGGCGCGCCGTTCTTCCCGCGGCCGGCCCGGGTCTACGCCGACCTGCTGGTCAAGCGCGTGGCCGAACGGGACGCCCAGGTCTATCTGGTCAACACCGGCTGGACCGGCGGCGCCTACGGGGAAGGCGGCGAGCGCTTCTCGATTCCCACCACCCGGGCCATCGTCGAGGCGATCCAGAGCGGGGCGCTGCGCGGCGCCGAGACGCGCCGGCTCGAGGGGCTCAATCTCGACGTGCCCACTGACGTGCCCGGCGTCGACGCCGCGCTGCTCGACCCGCGCGAGACCTGGGCCGACAAGGCCGCCTACGATCGCAAGCGCGATGAACTGGCCGCCAAGTTCGTGGACAACTTCAAGAAGTTCGAGGGCGTGAGCCCGGCGATCGTCGAGGCCGGTCCGGCCTGATCGTTCGATGAACCGGCGCCTCGGCGCCGGGTCCCAGAGGGAGGCGCCATCCGGCGGCTCCCTCCTTTTTTGGCCGTGAGTCCGCCGTGAAGGTAAGGATGTGGTGGCGGGGCCGACCAAGGGCCATCTCGTATCAACGGAGGCGCATCATGAAACGACGCAATTTCCTGGGACTGCTGGGGATCGGCGGCCTGGCCGGCGTGCTGCCGGGCCTGGCCCTGGCGCGGCCCAAGCTCGACCTCGAGCCTGCTTCCGGCCTCGAGACGCTCGAGCTTAGCGAGGCCGAATGGCGCGAGCGGCTGTCCGAGGCGCGCTTCGAGATCCTGCGCGAGGCCGGCACCGAGCCAGCGTTCTCGAGCCCCCTGGACAAGGAGACCCGCGAGGGCGAGTACCGCTGTGCCGGCTGCGATCTGACGCTCTTCACCAGCGACATGAAGTACGACTCCGGCACCGGCTGGCCGAGCTTCTTCACCCACGTGGAGGGGCATCTGCTGACGGAGCTGGATCTGGTCCTGCTGATCCCGCGCACCGAATACCACTGCGCCCGCTGCGGCGGCCATCAGGGCCACGTGTTCGAGGACGGCCCCGAGCCCAGCGGGCTGCGCTGGTGCAACAACGGCCTGGCGCTGCGCTTCGTGCCCGCCTCGGGCGCCTGAGCGAAGCGCGAGCCGCGGCGCCTCCCGGCGCCGCCGGGGGTGTGGTACCTTGTCGCGATCGTCTGTCCCGGATTGCCAAGGATTACATGGACGCACAAGCCAAGATCATCGATCGTCTCGCCGAAGAGCTCGGCGTTCGCGGGCCCCAGGTGTCGGCCACCGTGGAACTGCTCGACGGCGGGGCCACCGTGCCCTTCATCGCCCGCTACCGCAAGGAAGTCACCGGCGGGCTGGATGACACCCAGCTGCGCCAGCTGCACGAGCGGCTGGGCTACCTGCGCGAGCTGGAGGAGCGCCGCGAGGCGGTGCTGGCCAGCATCGACGAGCAGGGCAAGCTGACGCCCGAGCTCACCGCCAGCCTCCGCGCCGCCGACACCAAGCAGCGCCTGGAAGACCTCTATCTGCCGTATCGCAAGAAGCGTCGCACCAAGGCGCAGATCGCCCGCGAGGCCGGCCTCGAGCCGCTGGCGGACGCGCTGCTGGCCGACCCCTCGCGCGACCCCGAGGCCGAGGCCGCGAACTACCTGCGTGCCGCCGACGGCGATATTCCCGCCATCGAGGACGCCAAGGCCGCCCTGGACGGCGCCAAGCAGATCCTGATGGAGCGCTTCGCCGAGGAGGCCGAGCTGGTCGGCCGGCTGCGCGAGCGGCTGTGGAGCGACGGCGAGCTCTCCTCGCGGCTGATCGCCGGCAAGGAGCAGGAGGGCGCCAAGTTCTCCGACTACTTCGAGCACGACGAGCCGCTGGCCAAGGCGCCCTCGCACCGGGCGCTGGCGATGTTCCGCGGCCGCAACGAGGGCGTGCTGGCGCTGACCCTGCGCCTGCCCGGCGAGGAGGAGGCCGCCGTGCATCCGGCCCAGGTGGCGATCGCAAAGCACTTCGAGATCGCCGATCAGGGCCGTCCCGCCGATCGCTGGCTGGCCGAGGTGGTGCGCTGGACCTGGCGGGTCAAGCTCTACACCCATCTCGAGACCGAGCTGATGGGCCGGCTGCGCGAGCGCGCCGAGCTCGAGGCCATCGAGGTGTTCGCCGCCAACCTCAAGGACCTGCTGCTGGCCGCGCCGGCGGGCCAGAAGGCCACGCTTGCCATCGACCCGGGCCTGCGCACCGGCTGCAAGGTGGCGGTGGTCGACGCCACCGGCCGCTTCCTCGAGCACGCCACCATCTTCCCCCATGCCCCGCGCAACCAGTGGGACGAGTCGCTGGCCGTGCTGGCGCGGCTGGTGAACAAGCACGACGTGGCCCTGGTGGCGGTGGGCAACGGCACCGCCAGCCGCGAGACCGACAGGCTGGCCGGCGATCTGGTCAAGGCGCTGGCCGACAAGCGGCGGCTGTCCAAGGTCATGGTCAGCGAGGCCGGCGCCTCGGTGTACTCGGCCTCGGAATACGCCGCCCGGGAGCTGCCCGAGCTCGACGTGACCATCCGCGGCGCGGTCTCCATCGCCCGCCGGCTGCAGGATCCGCTGGCCGAGCTGGTCAAGATCGAGCCGAAGTCGATCGGCGTCGGCCAGTACCAGCACGACGTCTCCCAGGTGCAGCTCTCGCGCAGCCTGGAGGCGGTGATCGAGGACTGCGTCAACGCCGTGGGCGTCGATCTGAATACCGCCTCCAGCGCGCTGCTGTCGCGGGTCGCCGGCCTCAATGCGGGGCTGGCCGAGAACATCGTCGCCCGCCGCGACGCCGAGGGCGCCTTCGCCAGCCGCAAGCAGCTGCTCGACGTCAGCCGCCTGGGGCCCAAGACCTTCGAGCAGTGCGCCGGCTTCCTGCGCATCATGGGCGGCGACAATCCGCTGGACGCCAGCGCCGTGCACCCCGAGGCCTATCCGCTGGTCGAGCGCATCGCCCAACGGAGCCGGCGCGAGCTGGGCGGGCTGATCGGCGACAGCGCCACCCTCAAGGCCTTGAAGCCCGCCGACTTCGCCGACGAGCGCTTCGGCGTGCCCACCGTCAGCGATATCCTCAAGGAGCTCGACAAGCCGGGCCGCGACCCGCGCCCCGAGTTCAAGGCGGCCGAGTTCCGCGAGGGCGTCGAGACGCTCAGGGACCTGGAGCCCGGCATGGTGCTCGAGGGCAGCGTCACCAACGTCACCCACTTCGGCGCCTTCGTCGACATCGGCGTGCATCAGGACGGCCTGGTGCACATCTCGGCGCTGTCCGACACCTTCGTCGAGGACCCGCGCTCGGTGGTCAAGGCCGGCGACATCGTCAAGGTCAAGGTGATGAGCGTGGATCTCGAGCGCGCCCGCGTCGGGCTCTCCATGCGCCTCGACGACCAGCCCGGCGAGGACGGCCAGCCGACCAGGCGTGGCGGCGAGCGCCAGGGCCGCAAGGCCCCGCGCAAGGGCGGCGGCGGTCGCGGCCAGGGGCAGGGCGGCAAGGGGCAGCAGGGTGGCGGCCAGAACGACGGCCAGCTCGGTGCTCTGGGCGCGGCGATGCTCAAGGCCAGGAAGGATAAGTAGGCCGGGCGGTCGATTAGCCGGCTTACCTTGAATCGCCGAGTTTCGGCACCATAATCTGAGGTCTTTGCGGGTGCCGAGGCGCCCGAAACGTCCACCGGGACGCCGGCACCGGCGTCCCCGACACGGGGTGATCACCTTGTCCGAACCGCTTTCCCCCCACATCGAGCGCCTCGGCCGGCTGGCCGACCAGGGGCGTTTCGGTCGTCTGCGCCGCGGCATCGAGAAGGAAGGGCTGCGCGTCGACGCCGCGGGGCGCATCGCCCAGAGCCCGCATCCCCGGGCGCTGGGCTCCAAGCTCACCCATCCGCACATCACCACCGACTACTCCGAGGCGCTGCTGGAGTACATCACGCCGGTCTACAGCCGCCCGGAAGACGCCCTGGATTTCCTCGCCGACCTGCACCGCTTCAGCTATCGCCAGCTGGACGAGGAGCGGATCTGGCCGGCCAGCATGCCGGCCCGGCTCGACGGCAACGACAGCGTGCCGATCGCCGACTACGGCGACTCCAACGTGGGGCGCATGAAGCACGTCTATCGCCGTGGCCTGGACGTGCGCTACGGGCGGATCATGCAGGCGATCGCCGGGGTGCACTACAACGTCTCGCTACCCGACGACCTGTTCACCCTGCTGCGCGAGCTGGACGGCGAGGGCGAGACGGCGATGCAGGACTATCGCTCGGCGCGCTATTTCGCGCTGATCCGCAACTTCCGCCGCCACAGCTGGCTGCTGCTGTACCTGTTCGGCGCCTCGCCGGCGGTCGACCGCAGCTTCCTGCCCGACGGCCGGGTGCCGGAGGGGCTCGAGGCCCACGGCGACGAGACGCTGGTCTCGCGCCATGCGACCAGCCTGCGCATGTCCGACCTGGGCTACCAGAACAAGGTGCAGGAGCAGCTCAAGATCTGCTTCAACTCGCTGTCGAACTACGTCAACACCCTGCGCCACGCCATCTTCACGCCCTGGCCCGACTACGAGGCCCGCGGCGTGCGGGTGGACGACGAGTGGTACCAGCTCAACGCCAACATCCTGCAGATCGAGAACGAGTACTACAGCGACATTCGGCCCAAGCGAGTGGCGCGTCACGACGAGACGCCCAGTCAGGCGCTGGAGGCTCGCGGCGTGGAGTACATCGAGGTGCGCTGCCTGGACCTCAATCCTTTCGACCCGCTGGGCATCGACGCCCACCAGAGCCGCTTCATCGACGTCTTCCTGCTGTGGTGCCTGCTCACCGACAGCCCCTGGATCTCCGACGAGGAGTGCGAGCACCTGGACTTCAACCGTCGCCTGGTGGTGTCCCGCGGGCGCGACCCGGAGCTGCGCCTCGACCACCACGGCGCCAAGCGCTCGATTGCCGACTGGGGCGGCGAGATCTTCGAGGGGCTCGGCGAGATCGCCGCGCTGCTGGATCGCCTCGAGCAGGGCACGCCCCACGCCGACGCCCTGGCGGCGCTGGCGCCGCGGCTCGAGGATCCGTCGCTGACGCCGTCCGGCCGCCTGCTCGAACGCCTGGAGAGCAGCGGCGAGGAGTTCGTCGAGGCGATCCTGGCGCTGGCCGGCGAGCAGGGCGAGCGCCTGCGCGAGGAGCCCATCGAGCGCGCCCGCGGGGCGCTGTTCGACCAGCTGGTGGAGACCTCCCATCACCAGCAGGGCGACATCGAGGCCGCCGACGTCGAGTCCTTCGCCGACTTCCTGGCCGACTACTTCGCCCGGGCGCGGGAGTCGCGCGCCTTCAGCCCGCTGCGTTCGGGAGAACGGACATGATCGAGACGCTGCGCGAGGCGCGCGTGCGCTGCTGGAGCCTGGCCGGCCTGGCCTTCTGCGTGCTGATGATGGCGGTGGCCCTGGGGCTGGAGCATATCGGCGGGCTCGAGCCCTGTCCGCTGTGCATCTTCCAGCGGGTGGCGGTGATCTCGGCCGGCGTGGTGTTCGCCGTGGCGGCGCTGCACGATCCCAAGGGCCGGCTCGGGGCGGCGCTCTACGGGCTGCTCTCGCTGCTGGCGGTGGGCACCGGCATCGGCCTGGCCGGCCGCCACTTGTGGCTGCAGTCGCTGCCCGCCGACCAGGTGCCGACCTGCGGCCCCGGCCTCGACTACATGATGGAAGTGCTGCCGCTGCAGCAGGTAGTGACCATGGTGCTCAGCGCCTCCGGCGAGTGCGCCGAGATCAGCGCGCGCTTCCTCGGACTGTCGCTGCCGGGCTGGACGCTGATCGGCTTCGTGGTGCTGGCGCTGGCGCCGCTGGGCCTGATGTGGCGGGCCCTGCATTCCCATCATGGCTATCGTTGGTCGGAGGAGGCGAAGCAGGATTGACAGCGCCCGCCCCAGGGAGGACTCTGAGTCTCCAGACCGGGCGGTTGGGTGTCCGCGGTCGGTTCCATCGAGCGAGGGAAGCACCATGCTGGAAGACTGCAAGAGCGCGCAGGAGCGCTGGGGGGGCGTTCACAGGTTGATCGATCGCTGGCTTGGCGAGCGGCGCACGCTGCTGGCGAACTTCGACGAGCTCAAGGCGGCCTGTGATGCCGACCCGGAGGAGGTCACCAAGCCGCGCATCGATGCCTTCAGCGAGCTGCTGATGGACTACATCAGCGCCGGGCACTTCGAGATCTACCCCCAGCTCAAGGCCGAGGCCGAGGCCTTCGAGGACGGCGGCGCCCTCGACCTCGCCGAGCGCCTGCTCGAACGCCTCGAGATGTCCACCGAGCTGGTGCTGGCCTTCGACGAGGACTACGCCACGCCGGTGCGCTGTCAGCACTACCTGACGCGGCTGCCGGCCTGGCTGGACCGCCTGTCCAAGGGCCTGGGTGAGCGCTTCTCGCTGGAAGACCGCCTGATCGCACGGCTCCACGCCGCCCATGCCCCCGAAGCGAGGGCGTCCAGCGGCGCCTGATGCCTGCCTGCTGCGCGTGCGTCGCACGTCGAATTGAGTTTTGTGCAGCGCAGGCATACCATTTCCCTCGGTTTTGATCCTGGCCGGGCCGCCCAGGCGCCCCGGCCGATCCTCACGGCGACAACCGAAGGAGCCACGATGAAAGACCCCGTCCGTATTGCCATTACCGGCGCTGCCGGCCAGATCAGCTACTCCCTGGCGTTCCGCATCGCCTCCGGCGACATGCTCGGCAAGGACCAGCCGGTCATCCTGCAGCTGCTCGAGATCACGCCGGCCATGGATGCGCTCAACGGTGTGGTGATGGAGCTCAACGACTGCGCCTTCCCGCTGGTGCAGGACATCGTCGCCTCCGACGACCCCAACGTCGCCTTCAAGGATGCCGATTTCGCCCTGCTGGTCGGCGCCCGTCCGCGCGGTCCGGGCATGGAGCGCAAGGACCTGCTGGAAGCCAACGCCGCGATCTTCTCCGCCCAGGGCAAGGCCCTGAACGACGTCGCCAGCCGCGACGTGCGCGTGCTGGTGGTGGGCAACCCGGCCAACACCAACGCCCTGATCGCGTCCTGCAACGCGCCGGACCTCGATGCCGGCCAGTTCACCGCGATGATGCGTCTGGACCACAACCGCGCCCTGACCCAGCTGGCCCAGAAGACCGGCAAGCACAGCACCGACGTCGATTCGATGATCGTGTGGGGCAACCACAGCGCCACCCAGTATCCGGACCTGGCCCACTGCAAGGTCGATGGCAAGCCGGCCCTCGAACTGGTCGAGCGCGACTGGTACGAGAACGACTTCATCCCCACCGTGCAGCAGCGCGGCGCGGCCATCATCAAGGCCCGCGGTGCTTCCTCCGCGGCGTCCGCGGCGTCCGCGGCCATCGACCACATGCGTGACTGGGCGCTGGGCAGCGACGGCATCGTCAGCATGGGCATCCCGGCCGACGGCAGCTACGGCATCGAGCCGGGCATCATGTATTCCTACCCGGTGGTCTGCAAGGACGGCAAGTACGAGATAGTGCAGGACCTGGCGGTCGACGACTTCAGCCGCGAGCGCATGACCGCCACCGAGAACGAGCTGCGCGAAGAGCGCGCCGCAGTGGAGCACCTGCTGGGCTGAGCGCCGAGCGACAAGCGCCGAGTGACAAGAAAACCCGAGGCCATGGCCTTCGGGTTTTCTTTTGCTTCCAGCCGTTTCACGCCGTCGCCTTGCCGCCTGCGGTTTCCGGCGACGCCGGGCCGGCTCAGTCGCGCAGGCTGATGATCCGCCAGTCGCGCCGCTCGGCGGCCTCGCGCAGCGAGGCGTCCGGATCCACGGCCACCGGGTGGTCGACGAGCTCCAGCAGCGGCAGGTCGTTGTGGGAGTCGCTGTAGAACCAGGCGCCGTGCAGCGAGAGCTCGCGCTGCTCGAGCCACTGCTCCAGGCGTGTCACCTTGCCTTCGCGGAAGCTGGGCACGCCGCTGACGCGGCCGGTGTAGCGGCCGTCGACCATTTCCGGCTCCACGGCGATCAGGTCGTCGACGCCCAGGCGCTCGGCGATCGGGCCGGTGATGAAGCGGTTGGTGGCGGTGACGATCAGCAGGGTGTCGCCGCTGGCCCGGTGGCGCGCGATCAGCTCCTCGCCGCGGGGCAGGATGTGCGGCTCGATCTTGCTGGCCATGAACTGCTGATGCCACGCCGCCAGCTGCGCCGGGGAGTTCTCGGCCAGCGGCTTGAGCGCCACCGCCAGGAATTCGCCCATGTCCAGGGTGCCGGCCTCGTAGTCGGCCATGAAGCGGTCGTTGGCTTCCTTGTAGGCTACCGGGTCCACGGCGCCCTGCTCGAGCAGGAATTCTCCCCAGGCGTGGTCGCTGTCGATGGAGAGCAGGGTGTTGTCCAGGTCGAAGATGGCGAGGCTCACGGCTTTCCTCTTGTCGGTCGGGTCGCATCGTTGTCGGGGGCACGTCGAGCTGGCGATTATGGCAGAAGCGCCGGTCCCCTACGAGCGTGGCCCCATTGGCGTATTGATACGTTTCACGGCCTTGTGGAAGAATGCAGTGAAGACTGGATTCATAAGGTGAAGTCCGTGATCGACGCAGATGGCTTTCGCCCCAACGTTGGCATCATCCTCGCCAACGACGCAGGGCAACTGCTATGGGCGCGTCGCGTAGGGCAGAACGCCTGGCAGTTTCCCCAGGGAGGCATCAAGGCGAACGAAACACCCCAACAGGCACTGTTTCGCGAACTTTACGAGGAGGTCGGCCTGACCGCCGACGACGTCGAGGTGCTTGCCTGTACTCGAGGCTGGTTGCGCTACCGCCTACCGCGCCGCATGGTGAGAACCCGTTCCCGGCCGGTATGCATCGGCCAGAAGCAGAAGTGGTTCCTGCTCAGGATCCGCTGTGGCGAGACCCGTATCAGCATGGATGGCGGTGCGGCCAAGCCGGAATTCGATGGCTGGCGCTGGGTCAGCTACTGGTATCCGCTGGGCCAGGTGGTGCCCTTCAAGCGCGAGGTCTATCGGCGCGCGCTGCGCGAGCTGTCGCCGCGCGCCCAGCGCCTCGCCCTGGGGCATGGCTGACGCCACGACACGCGCCGGGGACGGCCCCGGCAATACCCTCAGCGAGGCATAACGACAATGGACAGCAAGACGCCGATGCTCGAGGTGCTGCGCCGCATCATCCTGGAGGTCAACGGGGCTCGCAATCTGGAGGCCGCCCTGTCGACCATGGTGCGGCGCATCCGCAAGGCCATGCGCACCGACGTATGCTCCTTCTACCTCTTCGATACCCAGCTCGACCGCCTGGTGCTGATGGAGACCATCGGCCTGCGGACCCAGGCCGTGGGCCACGTGAGCCTGCCGATCGGGGAGGGGCTGGTCGGGCTGGTGGCCCAGCGGGAGGAGCCCCTCAACCTGGAAGATGCCCGCGCCCATCCCTTTTTCCGCTATTTCGAGACCACCGGCGAGGAACGCTATTCCAGCTTCCTCGGCGTGCCGATCATCCACCAGCGCCGCATGCTCGGCGTGCTGGTGGTGCAGCAGTCCGACAAGCGCCGCTTCGACGAGGCCGACGAGGCCTTCCTGGTCACCATGGCCGCCCAGCTGGCCGGGGTACTGGCCCATGCGCTGGCCACCGGCAGCCTGACCCGGCCGTCGCTGCCCGGCGGTCAGGCCACCTTCACCGGGGTCGCCGCTTCGCCGGGCATGGCCATCGGCGAGGCGGTGGTGATCGCGCCGCCGGCCGATCTCGACAGCGTGCCCGACCTCATCCCCACCGACGAGGAATACGAGATCGCGCGCCTCAAGGAGGCGATCGGCCGGGTCCGTGACGAGATCCGTGCGGCGGGCGAGCGCCTGGCCAATCGCATCTCCGCCCAGGAGCTGGCGCTGTTCGACGTCTATCAGCAGATGCTGGGCGAGGAGGCGCTGTTCCAGGAGGTGGTCAAGCGCATCCGCGAGGGGCAGTGGGCCCCCGGGGCGCTGGCCGACGTGGTGCGTCGCCATGTGCAGTACCTGGAGCGAGTGAACGACGACTATCTGCGCGAGCGCGCGGCCGACGTGCGCGACCTGGGGCGTCGGGTGCTGGCCCACCTTCAGGAAAACACCTCCGCGACGCCCGATGTGTACCCCGAGCGCACCGTGCTGGTCAGCGACGAGATCAGCGTGGCCATGCTCGGCGAGGTGCCGCGGGACAAGCTGGCGGGCATCGTCTCGGTGCGCGGCTCCAGCACCGCCCACGTGGCGATCGTGGCGCGCGCCATGGGCATTCCCACCGTGCTGGGCATGGTCGATCTGCCGCTGCCGCGGCTCAACGGCGCCCGGCTGGTGCTCGATGGGCACCGCGGGCGGCTGTTCGTGCGCCCGAGCCCCGATATCGAGAGCCACTACGAGGGGCTGATCGAGGAGGAGCGGGCGCTCTCCGAGCTGCTAGAGAACGAGCAGGACCTGCCCAGTCGCACCCCGGACGGTCACGACGTGCCGCTGCTGGTCAATACCGGCCTGGCGGTGGATGCCATGGCGTCGCTCAAGTCGCGCATCGCCGGGGTGGGGCTGTATCGCACCGAAGTGCCGTTCATGATCACCGAGCGCTTCCCCGGCGAGCAGGAGCAGACCAAACTCTACCGCGAGCAGCTCGAGGGCTTCGCGCCGCTGCCGGTGGTGATGCGCACCCTGGACATCGGCGGCGACAAGGACCTGCCGTACTTTCCCATCGAGGAGGCCAACCCCTTCCTCGGCTGGCGCGGCATCCGTGTCACCCTCGATCACCCCGAGGTGCTGATGGTCCAGCTGCGGGCCATGCTCCGCGCCTCCCAGGGTCTCGACAACCTGCAGATCCTGCTGCCGATGATCACCAATGTCGACGAGGTCGACGATGCGTTGAAGCTGCTGGACCGGGCCATTCGCGAGCTCGGCGAGGACGGCGTCCAGGTGGCCAGGCCGCGGGTCGGGGCGATGCTGGAGGTGCCGGCGACCCTCTATCAGCTCGATGCGCTGGCCGAGCGGGTGGACTTCTTCTCGGTGGGCAGCAACGACCTGACCCAGTACCTGCTGGCGGTGGATCGCAACAATCCACGGGTGGCGGAGCTCTACGATGCCTGCCATCCGGCGGTGCTGTCGGCCATGGCGCGACTGGCGCGGGAGGCGTCGGTGCTGGAGGTGCCGATCTCGGTGTGCGGCGAGCTGGCCGCGGACCCGGCCGGTGCCCTGCTGCTGATGGGCATGGGCTTCGATGCCCTGTCGATGAACGCGCCGAGCCTGCCCAAGGTGCGCGCCGCCATCCGCCGCGTCAGTCAGACGTCGGCGCAGGCGCTGGTCGAGGAAGTGCTGGCCGAGGCCTCGCCGCTGGGCGTACGGCGCTGCCTGGAAGCGCGCATGAACGAGTGGCAACTCGCTCACCTGCTGCCGCCCAAGGACGCCTGACGCCGGCCTCAGCCTCTGCAGACCTCGGACAGCGGTGGCGTGTCGAGCGTCATTTGCGTGTCGCCGAGCGCGACGCCGCCGGGGCCGAAGCGTCGCTCACCGAGGGTCAGCCGACCGTCGGCGCGCCACTCCAGCCAGCTGGTGGCCCGGGTGCCATAGTCCGGGCCGACGATGAACGCCGCCGAGAGGCGGCGTTCGAGTTCCTGCCCCACGCCGGTGTCCGGCAGCCGCGCCTCCTCGGCCTCGCGCGAGTCGGCGAGAGGCGTCAGCGCATCTTCCGGCCAGCGGCCATCTTCCAGGCTGTGTTCGAGTCCGCGGCGGGCGGCCACCAGCTTCGGCCAGGGGGTGTCCCGCTCGGCGTTGGAGAGGCCATGCAGGCCGGTGGTCAGGCGTTCGAGCCGCACCTTGTCGCGCCCCCGGTGCAGATACCACAGTCGCCGGCCGTCGCCGGCCAGCAGGTTGAAGCCGGCGTAGCGCCGGGCGCCGCCGTCGGCGAGCGCGGCCAGCCAGCCCTCGAGGTCATCGCACTCGAGCGCCGAGCGCACCAGGTCGCCCCGGCTGGGGGCGTCGTCGGGCGCGTCGAGGAAGGGATCGCGCACGTTGGTCACCGCGGCGAAGCGGCCGCGCCGGTGCACGGCGAGCCAGCCGCCGCCGGCCTCGAGGTCGCGGCCGCCGACGATGCCAGGAGCGTCGTCCCAGGCGGCCAGCGGCGCGGTCGGGCGGGCGTGGAACTCGTCACGATTGGCCACCAGGCGCAGCGCGACGGAGGCATCGGGATGGTGGGCGAGGGCGATCAGGCACATGGCCGCTAGCCTAACCCGGAGGCCGGCGTGCGGAAAGCCCCGTCATGACAGGGCCCGTTCGGCATCGTACACTCTGCTGACGACAATCGACGCGGTACAGGGATGACGATGAGTGTCGAGACAGACAAGGAGCGGGCCTGGTACTGCCTGGTCACCCCCATACTATGGCCGCTGCTGACGCTGCAGGTGGTGATGGTGGGGCTGTGGCTGGCGGTCGGCCTGAGCGGCCGCTGGCTGGTCCTCTCGCCGGCCCCCTGGGGCGATACCTTCTGGTGGCTGCTGGTGCTGCTGGTCGGCAGTGGCCTCAACGTGACGGCCTTCCTGATGCTGCTGCGCCAGCGCCTGCGCGGTGAGGAAGCGAGGGTCGATGCGGCCTTCGCCAGGATCGGTGAGCGCTTGACGGTCGGTGGCGGCGACGATGCCGTCGGCGCCGGGCGTGTCGCCGACCCCGACCTGCCGCTGCATCGACGCCTCGAGAGCGTGGCCGAAGGCTGCGATGCCCTGATCGAGCGCTGGCAGGCCGAGCTCGAGGCCGTGCGCGGCGTGGAGCGCCGGCTCAGCGATGACCTGCAGGCCCAGCAGGGGCGCCTGGCCCGGCTCGAGACCGGGCGCGTGCGCGCCCAGCAGGAATCGCGGCTCAAGTCCGGCTATCTCAGCCATCTTCAGCAGATGCTCAACCCGCTGATGGCCTCCGTGTCGGAGGTGCTGAAGGGGGAGCGCTTCCAGCGCGCCGACGATGAGGCGGAGCGAGAGGCCCTGGAGGGGCTGCGCGAGCGACTGTCGGAGACCGCGGTGCTGCTCGAGAACCTCGGCGACCCCGACCCCCGCGAGGCGGGGGCGCCGATGCCGCCACCGCCGGCGCCCGCCCGGGTGTTGGTCGTCGATGACGGCCCGGTCAACCTGATGCTGGCGCGCAAGGTGCTGGAGGGGCAGGGGCTGGACGTGGTCACCGCCACCAGCGGCCGTGAGGCGCTCGACAACCTCGAAGCGGCGCCCTTCGACCTGGTGTTCCTGGATATCTACATGGCCGACATGGACGGCGTTGCGACCTGTCGCGCCTGGCGGGCCCGCGAGGCCGAGCGGGGCGACGGCGCACGCAGCGTGCTGGTGGCGCTGACCGCCAACGCCGGCGAGGCGGACCGGCAGCGTTTCCGCGAGGCCGGCATGGACGACTACCTGGCCAAGCCCTATCGACCCCAGGACCTGCTGGATCGGGTCGATCACTGGCTGCCCGGGCGGCTGGCGCGGGAGGAGGAGGCATGAGTGCGCTGCTGATCTGGGCGGGCTATGTGCTGCTGGGTGGCCTGGCCGGCACCCTGGCGGGGCTGTTCGGCATCGGCGGCGGGCTGGTCATCGTGCCGGCGCTGGTGTTCGCCTTCGAGCTGCAGGGCGTGGCGCCCGAGGTGATCATGCATCTGGCCGTGGGCACCTCGCTGTCGACCATCGTGGTGACCGGGTCTTCGTCGGCCTGGGGGCACTATCGGCGCGGCAGCGTCCACCGCGGCTGGTTCCTGGCGCTGCTGCCGGGGCTGGTGCTGGGCGCGATCGCCGGGGTGTTCGTCGCCGGCAGCCTGTCCGGCGGCGCCCTGGGCACGCTGTTCGGCGTCTTCCTGATGGCGGTGGCCGCCAAGATGGCGCTGGGACGCGGCCCGCGCCCCGGGCAGCTGCAGCCCGGCCGCGGCGCGATGGCGCTGGCCGGGGTGGTGATCGGCGGCGTCTCGGCGCTGTTCGGCATCGGCGGCGGCACCCTGAGCGTGCCCTGGCTGACCCGCTGCGGCGCCCCCATGACCCGCGCCGTCGGCACCTCCTCGGCCTGTGGCCTGCCGATCGCCGCCTTCGGGGCGGCGACCTTCATCGTGGTCGGCTGGGGTCAGCCCGAGCTGCCCGCGGGGGCCATGGGCTACGTGATGCTGCCGGCCCTTCTCGGCATCGTGATCGCCAGCGTGCCCTTCGCCCGGGTCGGCGTGAAGCTGGCGCATCGCCTGCCCGCGCGCCTGCTGCGCCTGGCCTTCGCCGGCCTGCTGGTGCTGGTCGGCCTCAAGTTCCTGCTATGATCGCGGCCGCGGCGCCGCCGCGGCCGGTCTCCTGATCGTCCTTCCTTCCCCGCATCGTTCGAGGATTTCATGCTGCGCTACCCCGATATCGATCCCGTGGCCATCTCGCTCGGGCCGCTCCAGGTTCACTGGTACGGCCTGATGTACGTCATCGGCTTCCTCGCCGCCTGGTGGCTGGGGCGCCGCCGCGCGCCTCGCATCGGCCTGAACGGCGACGACGTGGGCGACCTGATCTTCTGTGCCGCGCTGGGCGTGGTGCTCGGTGGGCGGCTGGGCTATGCGCTGTTCTACGGCCTCGACCAGTGGCTGGCCGACCCGCTGTGGATCCTGCGCGTCTGGGACGGCGGCATGAGCTTCCATGGCGGCCTGATCGGCGTGCTGCTGGCCTCGCTCTACTTCGCCCGCAAGAAGCAACTGGCGTTCTTCACCCTCACCGACTTCGTCGCGCCGCTGGTGCCGATCGGCCTGGGCGCGGGGCGCATCGGCAACTTCATCAACCACGAGCTGCCGGGCCGGGTCACCGATCTGCCCTGGGGGCTGGTGTTCCCCGGTCAGGGGCCGGAGCCGCGTCATCCGTCGTCGCTGTATGAGGCGGTGCTGGAGGGGGCGGTGCTGTTCGCGGTGCTGTGGTGGGTCTCGGCCACGCCGCGGCGTCGCGGCCTGGTCTCGGGGCTGTTCCTGACCCTCTACGGCGTGTTCCGCTTCGGCGTGGAGTTCGTGCGCCGCCCGGACCCGCAGCTCGGCTTCATCGCCTTCGACTGGCTGACCATGGGCATGCTGCTGTCGCTGCCGATGATCATCGCCGGGGCGGCACTGATGGCCTGGTCTCGCGGCCGGCCGGTGGATGCCAGGGTCGACGCCGAGTCGTGACCACAGCGGGGCGGTGGCCGCTATGGGCGGCCACCGCCCGGGCATGTAGAATGTGTGGCCCATTTTCAGCCGTCGACCATGCCCGTGACCGCCAACGCCCTTCCCGCCCTCGAACAGCCCTATCTGGACCTGATGCGCGCCGTGCTCGATCACGGCGTGGAGCGTGACGACCGCACCGGCGTCGGCACCCGCTCGCTGTTCGGCCACCAGATGCGCTTCGATCTGTCCCGCGGCTTCCCGCTCGTCACCACCAAGAAGCTGCACCTGCGCTCGATCATCCACGAGCTCTTGTGGTTCCTGGCCGGCGACACCAACATCGCCTACCTCAAGGACAACGGGGTGCGCATCTGGGACGAGTGGGCCGACGAGAACGGCGAACTGGGCCCGGTCTATGGCTACCAGTGGCGCAGCTGGCCGGACCCGCGCGGCGGCCACGTCGATCAGATCGCCCACCTGCTCGAGCAGCTGCGGACCAACCCGCGCTCGCGGCGGCTGATCGTCTCGGCCTGGAACCCGGCGCTGGTCGACGAGATGGCGCTGCCGCCGTGCCACTGCCTGTTCCAGTTCTACGTGGCCGACGGCAGGCTCTCCTGCCAGCTATACCAGCGCAGCGCCGACATCTTCCTCGGCGTGCCCTTCAACATCGCCAGCTACGCGCTGCTGACGCAGATGATCGCCCAGGTGGCGGGCCTCGAGCCCGGCGACTTCGTGCATACTCTGGGCGACGCCCACCTCTACCTGAATCACCTCGACCAGGCCCGGGAGCAGCTGTCGCGTGACCCGCGCCCGGCGCCGCGACTGGTGCTCGATCCGAGCGTGACCGATCTGTTCGACTTCCGCTTCGAGCACATCGCCATCGAGGACTACGATCCGCATCCCCACATCAAGGCAGAGGTGGCCGTATGAACGACGATACGCTCGTCCCGGTGGCGATGATCGCCGCGCTGTCCGCGAACCGCGTCATCGGCGTGGACAACCAGCTGCCCTGGTACCTGCCCGAGGACCTGAAGTTCTTCAAGCGCATGACCCAGGCCAAGCCGCTGGTCATGGGCCGCAAGACGTTCGAGTCCATCGGCCGGCCGCTGCCCGGGCGGCTCAACATCGTCGTCACCCGCGATCCCGCCTTCCAGCCCGAGGGCGTGCGTGTCTGCCACGACCTGGATGCGGCGCTGGCGCTGGCCGACCGGCAGGCCACCATCGACGGCGTCGACGAGATCATGGTGATGGGCGGCGGCCAGATCTACGCCCAGGCGCTGCCGAAGGCGAGCCGGCTCTACCTGACCGAGGTGGGCGTCGAGGTGGAGGGCGATGCCCGCTTCCCCGAGCTGGACGCGGCCGAGTGGGAAGAGCGCCAGCGCGTGCCGGGGCAGCCCGCCGAGGGGCAGCCGGCCTATGACTTCGTGCAATACCAGCGCCGGGGTTTGCCAGACTCCCCGGAGTGACACAGACTGACGACTGGCGCCGCCGGCCTGCGGGTCGATCGCGCGAAGGATGTTGTCTTCCCCCGGGCATGCATGGAGGATCCGGAGTTGATCGATGAACGCCCCCGTCGTCTGCTGACGGCCCTGGAATCTCGCCTCGACGCACTGCTCGAGGCGCGCGCCGAGGATCGGGTGCAGCATCAGGCCCTGCAGACCCGGCTGGCCGAGCTGGAGCAGGGCCGTCAGGCCCTGGAGGCGCGCAACGCCGAGCTGCAGGCGAGAGCCGAGGCGGCCCAGACGCAGCGCGATGAGCTGGAAGGCCGTCTCAAGGCGGTCGAGGCGATGCTGGTCGAGTCCGAGGAGGCGAGGCTGGAGCTGGCCGAGGAAAATCGCGAGCTCGACGAGCAGAGCCGCGAGCTCGAGGCTCACGGCCGGCGGCTTCAGGCTCGGCTCGACGAGAAGGGGGCGGAACCTTCCGAGACGCCGCATCGTCAGGCCAGGGGGCTCTCCGCCCTGATGAATCATCATCGTGCCGCGACGCCCGCCGCCGACAAGGCGGAGGAGGCCGATGAGCAGCATGCGGCCCCTGCGCCGTCGGCCGGTGAGCCTGCCGAGCAGGAGACGCCATCGCCCCAGGCGCTGCTGGCGCAGTGGTATCAGCGCTACGGCGATGCCTTCTTCAAGGGCCATACCCGGCCGCTCAAGGTCGGTATTCACGAGGACCTCAGCGCCCTCGAGCCCTGGCCCGAGAAGCTGGTGCGCCGTGCGCTGGCCTGCTACGTGAACCTGCCGCGCTATCTCAAGTCGGTGCGCGAGGGCGCCGAGCGCATCGACCTCGAGGGTGCGCCTGCCGGCAGCGTCGATCGCGGTGCCGCCGATCATGCCCACAGGAAGCTGGAGAAGCTCCAGGCCGAGCGTCAGCGCAAGCCGGCCAGGCCCCGCAAGAAGCCGCACAAGTCGCGCAACGATCCTGCTTCATCCCCTGCCTCGACGGGCGACGCCCAAGCGTCCGATCCCGCGACGCCTTCCCCTTCCCGAGCCGCCGCCGTGGAGCCTTCTGCTCCGGACGAGCCCGCCGACGATCGGCTTCATCGCAAGCTCGGTGAGCTGATGGCCCGCCACAACGCGCGTTGAACTCATCCCCGCCAGCGTTGACGCTGGCGGGGCATTCCGTCGTTTGTCTGACTTGAAACCGTCATATCGCCGCGGCATGATGAGTTCGCTCATCGCTACCGAACACTGTTTTAGGACAGGTTGAATCGTGGCGTGATGCACCGACGTCATGTCTGGTCTGACGAAGGTGGCGGCGGTGGGGCGTCATGAGGCGCCTTGGCCGCGATCGTGGTGGGAACGGGCGGCGATCGGGTGATGTAACGAAGGAAAACAGTGTTTTTTTCTTGTTGCGCTCCCGTAAATCCCGGTATAGAGTTCCTTCTGCGAGCATTGGACTATAACAAGGTTTCGCCGTGGTCAGGCTCGCTGCTGCCGCTCCCCGTGAGGGACCGAGCACCAACGAGAACCGGCAACAAGACCGGCAAACCCGCCGCAAAGACTCGAAAAGAGCGCGCGGACATCGATCGAAACAGCAAGCTAGTCAAAAGGATTATCGCAATGAAAAAGACACTGTTAGCGACTGCCATCGCCGGTGCCATGGCCGCCTCCGGCGCCCAGGCCGCCACCGTCTACAACCAGGACGGCACCAAGCTCGACATCTACGGCAACATCCAGCTGGCCTACTACGATCTTAAGGATGAAAACGGCGACGGCCAGGATGAGCTTACCGACAACGGTACCACCTTCGGCTTCGCCGCCGAGCACGTCATCTACGACGGCCTGGTCGGCTACCTGAAGCTCGAGTTCGACGACATCAAAGCCGACGAGATGAAAACCGACATCGACAACGATGATTCCGGTGACACCGCCTATGTCGGCCTGAAGGGCAACTTCGGTGACGTCCGGATCGGTTCCTACGATTCCCTGATTGATGACTGGGT
This sequence comes from Halomonas smyrnensis AAD6, assembly GCF_000265245.1. Classification (GTDB taxonomy): domain Bacteria; phylum Pseudomonadota; class Gammaproteobacteria; order Pseudomonadales; family Halomonadaceae; genus Halomonas; species Halomonas smyrnensis. Next base: position 40,463 of record NZ_AJKS02000015.1, on the reverse strand, counting down.
CCAGGACCCGATCACCAACAACGAAGGCTTCGACGTTTCCGATACCTACGTCGGCGGTGCCGAAGAGACCGACAAGGTCACCTACACCTCTCCCGTCTTCAGCGGCCTGCAGTTCGCCGTGGGTACCCAGTTCAAAGGCAGCGCCGAGTCCGAGAACGTTACCGATTCCGGTGACGCCTCCTTCTTCGGTGGTGTCAAGTACGCGGTCGGCGCCTTCTCCATTGCCGCCGTCTACGACAATCTCGACACTTATGAGAGTACTGCTGGTGAATACACCGGTTCTTACTCCATCGACCAAGATTCCGGTCAGATTGTTCAGGATGATGATTCCGAAGCTCGTGATGAGTTTGGCGACCGCTACGGTGTGACCGCTCAGTACACCATCGACAGCCTGCGTCTGGCCGCCAAGTACGAGAAGTTCGATTCCGACTTCGAGAATGACGATATTGAATTCGCCGCTCTGGGTGCTCGCTATGGCTACGGCATGGGCGACGTCTACGGCGCCTATCAGAACGTCGATTCGGATGCTTCTGACGACGATCGCGACGAAGTCATCATCGGTGCCACCTACAACATCTCCGATGCCATGTACACCTGGGCCGAGGCTCAGTGGCTGGACAAGGAGAACGATGAAGACGACGGCGTTGGCGTGGGTATCACCTACCTGTTCTAATCCCGCCGGCAGGGGTATCCTGCTGCAGGGTTGATATCGAAAGCCGATCCCCCGGGATCGGCTTTTTTATTGAGGGCAACAAGCGAGCAAGCGAGGTGTTATGAAACGGCCGATCGTGACCGCGAGCCTGCTGGCACTGGGCGTGACGCTCTCCGCCGCCCCGGTGCTGGCCAGCGAGATGGAAGAGCGCTTCCGCGAGGAAGGCAAGGGCATGGACCTGACGGGCTTCTTCAATGCCCAGACCGATGCGCACAGCCGCAGCTTCAAGTTCGGTGGCGTCAACGAGCATGCCTTCACGGTGGACGAGGCGGGGCGTTACCGATTCACCAGTCGGGTAACGTCCGGCTACTCCGATGACTATCGCATCGCCGCGGTGCTCGAGAACGAGCGCGGTGAGGTGATCGCCCGCAGCGAGGCGCTGGGCCAGAACGGCGGTCTGGAGATGCGCCAGCAGCTGGCGCCGGGCGACTATGTGCTGCGTGTGGAGGGGCGGCGCTTCGGCACGCGCGGCAAGGCCGGCGATGGCTTTTCCGTGCATGTGGCCGGGCTGGACGACCAGGGGCGCGTCATCGAGGACAGCGTCAATGACGGCGAGGGCATCTTCTTCACCGGCCAGAACCGCCAGGGCGGCGATTCCGTCTTCGTGCGCGGTGGCGATGCCGTGGCGACCCTCGGTGGCGGAGCCGCGGCCTCTCAGGCGGCGACGTCCGGCGATTCGGCGGCCGGCTCTGCCGCGGCCGGTGCCGCTTCCGGCAGCGTCGACTCGGCGGCAAGCGACACCCGTCAGGCCCCGGAGGCCGAGCCTGCGCAGCGCGCCGGCTTCGAGACCATCGTGACCGACGTGAAGATCCGTGCCCGCGGCGAGGTGCTGACCTTCAACGTGGCCGAGCAGGGCAGCATCGCCATCACCACCTCGACCTTCCCCACCGGCTACGAGGACACCTACCGGATCGAGCTGGAAGTGCTCGACGCCTCGGGCAGCGTGGTGGCCGAGGGCGCCGGTCAGGGCTTCGACGGTGACGTGGACATGACCACCGAGCTGGCCCCGGGACGCTATCGCATCCGGGTGCAGGGTCAGAAATTCGGTAACGCGCGTGAAGGCGTCAACAACTACGAGCTTCGCGTCGAGAAGCGCTGAGCGTCGAACAGAGGGGCGCCGCTCGGCGCCCCGTTCACTGTCGGCCGGTGCGTCAGCTGTCCGTCTCCTCCTCCATCATCATGTGGATCAGCTCCTGGAGCTCCTTCACCTGCTGCTCCAGCGCCTCGACGCGATCCTCGGCGGCGGCTTCATCGGCCCGCTGGTTGATCTCGTTCATCTTCTCCTGAAGCACCTCGGAATCCATGGCGTGGGCGGCGCCGCCCATCATCAGCATGGTCAGGAAGCCTGCGATCATCATCTTGATGTTCATGGGACACCTCTAGGTTCGTGGAGTAGGGCACCGGACCCGTCGCCGGGTCTTGCCTGATTAGTGTCACCGCCATCGCCTTCCTTACAGGGTGTTCGAGCCTGATAGTGCCGATACCCGCCGAGCGCCGAACCGAGGCGGGTCGCCAGGCCTTTTCCGCATCGGGCCTGTCGATGCTGTCTCGCCCCGGTTGTTCCGCCTGCCTTCCCGCCTTTCTTACGGCGTCGCCGGCCAACAGCGGGTGCAGGAGGATCGGTGCCCCAAGGCGTCGACAAAAGGGGAGGTCAGAAAACTCCGCGTGGTCTGATAGAGTGGCAGTGGCCCGTCATATGGAGATGATTCGTGCCGTATCCATTCTCGTCCTACCGGCGTCACGCCCAGTCGCTGAAGGGGCGCCTGATGCTGGGGTTGGTGGCTACCTGGATCGTGGTGATGGCCCTGCTGCTCCTGTTCGGCTGGCGAACCGGCGATGACTTGCTGGAGTCCTCCAACAACACGCATCTGCGCTATGAGGCACGGCTGATCGCCGACGACCTGACGAACCAGGCGCAGTCGCGCCTCGGTGCCCTGGAGCGTCTGGGCGCCGAGCTCGATGACGGACATGGCGCGGCCACCGTCCAGGATCAACTCCATCGCAACGCTGCCCTGCTGGAGTGGTTCGATCGGCTCGTCGTCATGGGAGCCGACGGCCGCGTGATGGCGGTATGGCCGGAAATGACAGGCACGCAGGGCGTCGACCTGTCATACCGCGACTACTTCCGGCAGGTGCGCGATTTCCGTCAGCCCTACGTCAGCGAACCCTTCGTATCGTTCATGAGCGAAATCCCGATGGTCATGTTCACGGTGCCGCGGCTGGATGTGCAGGGGCGCTTCATGGGGGTGGTCGGGGGTGCCATCCATCTGAACGGCGATCGCCTCTTCCGGCGCCTGGATCGCCTGAGACTGGGCGACCAGGGCTATGCCAGCGTGATGAGCGTTGGCGGCACCTATCTCTATCACCCGGAGGACGATCAGGTGCTGCGCACGGTGCCGGAGGACGAGCGGAGCGACGCGCGGGCCCTGGCCCTGCTCGGCTGGGAGGGCGAGGTGCGTGAGCCCTTGCCCGATCACGGCATCGGCTACCGGGCCTATCGCCAGATCTGGCCGGCCAACTGGATCGTCAGCGTGACGCTGCCCCGCGATCAGGTCATGGCGCCGCTGGCGGGCTGGTTGCAGCGCCTGGGGTGGTGGTTCCTGCCGGTCGCCTGCCTGCTGCTGCCGATGATCGGCTGGGTGCTGTGGCTGACGCTTAGGCCGCTCATGCGCCTCGAGCGGCAGATCGAGCAGGTCGGCCGTGGGCTGCGCAAGCGGGTGACGCTGAAGACCCGGATGCACGAGCTTCAGCAGGTGGCGGACACGTTCAACCGCGTCGAGGTGGAGCGCAGTCAGGCGCTGATCAGCCTGCAGCAGCGACAGGCCTTCCTCGACGCGGTGCTGGCCAGCTCGCCCGTCGGCATGTTCGTGACCGACACGGCGGGCAACATGACGTACATGAATCCGGTGTTGATCGAGCTGACCGGCTTCTCGCGGGTCGATGACGCCAGGAGGGAATGGGCGGCATACGTTCATCCCGATGACCGGGATACCCTGCTGGAGCTCTGGCGGTATCACATGGCGAGTGGCGAGGGCCTCAAGCAGCAGTTCCGCTATTGCCGGCAGGGCGGTGAGCTGCTGTGGCTCGAGGTGCATGCGGGGCCGGTGGCCGACGGGGGCGAGGCGCTGGGCTTCGTCGGCACGGTGAAGGACATCACCGCGCGGCGCGAGGAGGAGGCGATGCGCCAGTGGGAGGCCGAACACGATCCGCTGACGGGGCTGCTCAATCGTCGCGGCTTCGAGCGCCGCCTCGAGGAGGCGCTGGTCGACTGGCGCAAGACGGGCACGCCGTCCTCGCTGATCCTGTTCGATCTGGATCATTTCAAGCCGATCAACGACGAGGGGGGGCATGCCCTCGGCGACGAGATGCTGAGGCGTATTGCCCGGGTGATCGACCGGGAGGTGCGCGGCAGCGATCACGTGGCGCGCCAGGGCGGCGACGAGTTCGCGGTGCTGCTGCCCAGCTGTACGCCGCAGCACGCCGAGAAGATCGCCCGGGCCCTGGTCGATGCCGTGGGACGCGTCGACGTTCAACACGAAGGCCGAACGTATCGGGTCACGCTGAGCCTGGGACTGACCAGCTTGCGCGAGGGCGACCAGCGCATCGCCGCCGTGATCGAACGCGCCGATGCCGCCAGCTATCGTGCCAAGCGAGCAGGTCGCAACCGCGCCGTGGTCTGCCATGAGGCATCGGATGACGGTTCGTTGCTGAAGTAAAAATAAGCGTGTGAAGGGGTTGTGCGATCGGCTCGTCGTCTCCATATCCCTGGCAAATCGCGACGCGCGCCAAGGGGTGTCCGTAGGCTCCCGGCGTCGCGATGCCGCTCAACCGATGCTGTGCAAGGAGACGCGACATGTCCGTCGATACCCTGTTGACCCCGTTTCGCCTCGGCGAACTGACGCTGCCCAACCGAATTCTCATGGCGCCGTTGACCCGCGCCCGCACGCCGGACAGCGTGCCCGGCGAGGCGCAGCAGGCCTACTATGGCCAGCGGGCCGGTGCCGGCATGATCATCAGCGAGGCGACCAACATCTCGCCCACCGCGCGCGGCTACGTCTATACGCCGGGCATCTGGACCGACGAGCAGGAGGCCGGCTGGAAGGGCGTCGTCCAGGCGGTCCACGCCAAGGGCGGGCGCATCGCGCTGCAGCTGTGGCACGTCGGCCGCGTCTCTCATGAATGGGTGCAGCCGGACGGTCAGGCCCCGGTGGCGCCCAGCGCGATGGACGCGGAAGGCGCGCAGTGCTTCGTCGAGTTCCCGGACGGCAGCGCCGGCCGCCATCCCACCAGCAAGCCCCGTGCGCTCGAGACCGACGAGCTGCCGGGCATCGTCGAGGACTATCGCCAGGCGGCCAAGCGCGCCGATCGCGCCGGCTTCGATATGGTCGAGGTGCATGCGGCCAACGCCTACCTGCTCAACCAGTTCCTGGCCACCGGCACCAACCATCGCACCGACCGCTACGGCGGCTCGCTCGAGAACCGGGCGCGCTTCCCGCTGGAGGTCATCGATGCCGTCGCCGAGGAGGTCGGGCCGCAGCGTGTCGGCGTGCGGCTGACGCCCTTCATCGAGCTGTTCGGCCTCACCGATGACGAGTCCGAGGCCATGGCGCACTATCTGGCCGAGCAGCTGTCCGCGCGCGGCATCGCCTACCTGCATCTCAACGAGCCCGACTGGGCCGGCGGCGAGATCCAGTTCACCGACGACTTCCGCCGCAGCATGCGCGAGCGCTTCGCCGGCAGCCTGATCTTCTGCGGCCACTACGACGCCGAGCGTGCCGAGCGCCTGATCGAGGCGGGCATCGCCGATGCCGTGGCCATCGGTCGGCCCTATATCTCCAACCCCGATCTGGTCGAGCGCATCCGCACCGGGGCGGCCTGGAACGAGCCGAATCCGGAGACCTTCTATGGCGGCGGGGCCGAGGGCTATACCGACTATCCGTTCCTCGACAACGGCCACGACCGTCTGGGCAGCGAGGGCTGAGTCGCCTTGCCGGCCGTCGGCGCTGCGGCGTCGGCGGTCGGGACCATCGACGTGGCTGCCGATAAACGCGCGGCTTCACCCGCGAGCAGGACAGGCGTCCTGTCGATAGCGGGGCATCGAGAGATAAGGCAGGGGGGAAGGGCGTGGCGCCCCCATCAGGATTCGAACCTGAGACCTTCCCCTTAGGAGGGGGACGCTCTATCCAGCTGAGCTATAGGGGCGAAACGAGCGCTAGTATAAGCGCCTGAGCTGGCAAGATAAACCCGTCACGGCGGTGCCGTGGCGGCGCCTTCCCGGGTAGAATGCCGTCATCACCGATGCGGATGAAGTGGCATGCCCGAGCCGTCCTCCTTTCTTTCCCCGGCGGGAGACCGCCACTTCGATGGCCTGGCCGACAAGTTCGCCGCCAGCCTCTACGGGGGCCTGCGCGGCGAGCTGCGCCTGGCGCTGCTCGACCGCCTGCTGCCCGAGATGCTCGACCTGCACGGCCAGCCGGCGCTTGAGGTCGGCGGCGGACTCGGTCAACTGGCCGGCTGGCTCGTCGAGCGCGGCCATGCCGTCACCCTGTGCGAGCCCGCCGACGAGATGCGCGAGCGCGCCCGGCAGGCGCTGGCCGACCATCCGGTGTGTTTCATGGAGGCACCGCTGCAGTCGCTGCCCGAGGCGGCTCCCGGCCCCTGGCCATTGATCACCTGCCACGCGGTGCTCGAATGGCTGGGCGATCCGCGGGCGGCGCTGGCTACCCTGGCCGGGCTGCTGGCCCCCGGCGGCCAGCTGTCGCTGATGGTCTTCAATCGCGATGCGCTCAGGCTGTCCAACGTGTTCAAGGGCAACCTCGAGAAGGCCCTGGCCGACCGGCTGGAGGGCAAGGGCCAGCGCAAGCGCCTGACGCCGATCTCGCCGCTGACCCATGATCAGGTCGTGGCCTGGGCCGCCGAGATGGGGCTCGAGGTGCGCGCCACGGCCGGCGTGCGCGTCTTCCATGACTACCTTCGCCAGCCGCCCCAGACCGAGGCCGAGCGCCGCGATCTGCTGGCGCTGGAGTGGCAGTACTGCCGCGTCGATCCCCACTGGCGGCTGGGCCGCTACCTGCTCTACACCCTGATTCGCCCCGAGGAGCCCGTGCGATGAATGCCGAGACCCCCGTCTGCCAGCTGCTGCAGCGCCAGGACGCCGACTATCGCGGCTGGCTGTGGGTGGCGCCGCCCCGCGATGCCTGGCTGGAGGGCGGCGAGGGCGTGCTGCTGGCCGCCGACCAGGCGGTGCTGACGGCCTGGCGCCGGCGCGGCCGGCCGGCGCTCTCGCCCTTCGACGACGATACCCCGGCGCCGCCCGGCGTGGTGCTGTTCTGGCCCAAGGCCCACGCCCTGGGCGAATGGTGGCTGCTGTGGCTGTGCGCGCGGCTGCCGGCAGGCACGCCGCTGCAGGTGGTGGGCGAGAATCAGGGCGGCATCAAGCGGGTGCTCAAGGTGCTGGCGGCGCTGGGCCTCGGGTGCCGCAAGGTCGACAGCGCGCGGCGCTGCACCCTGTTCGCCTCGAGCCTCGACCGTGTCGCCCTCGACCCCGACGCGGCCTGGACCTCGTTCGAGGCGGAGCTCGGCCGCGAACGCCTGACCCTGGCCAGCCATCCGGGCGTGTTCGGTCACGGCAAGCTGGACGACGGCACCCGGTTGCTGCTCGAGCGGCTGCCCGAGGCGTTGCCGGCGACGGGGGAAGTGCTGGACCTGGGTTGCGGCGACGGCATCCTCGCCGCCTGGCTGGCGCACCGCGGCCATGGCGTGACCGCCGTCGACGTCAACGGCTTCGCCGTCGAGGCCACCCGGCGCACCCTGGCCGCCAATGGCCTCGACGGCGAGGTGCTGGCCGGCGATGTCTTCGACGGCCTCGGCGCCCGACGCTTCGATGCCATCGTCAGTAACCCGCCCTTCCATCAGGAGCGGGCCATCGACTACGGCCCCGCGGGGCGGCTGATCACCGAGGCGCCGAAGCACCTGCGCCCGGGCGGGCGGCTGGTGCTGGTGGCCAACGCCTTCCTGCCGTATCCCGAGCTGCTGGAGCGGGCCTTCGGCGGCTTCGAGGTGCTGGCCGACGATCGACGTTTCCGAGTCTATTCGGCCCGCGTCCAGGCCGGGCGAACGTCATGAGCGACGCGCTCACGAACGATGCGACCCAGGCCCGCCGGGCGTCCCCGGCGGGCCTGGGTCGAGCGGGCCCGATGGCCGGGTGAGGGCTTACTGGGCGGTGGTCTGGCCGCCGTGGCTGTTCATGTCCGTGGAGCCCCCCATCTCGCCGGTGCCGCTCATGTTCCCGGCACCGCTCATGTCACCCGAGCCGGACATGTTGCCGGAACCGCCCATGCCGCCGGTGCCCATGCCGGCCGAGCCGCCCATCTCGCCGGAACCGCTCATGCCGCCCTCGGCGCCGCCGGGCAGCGTCTGACGCGCGGCCTCGAACTCTTCGCGGCTGAGGGAGCCGTCGCCGTTGGTGTCGGCGCTCTCGAGGTCGATGCCGTCCACGACGAGGGCCTCCTCGGCGCTCAGGATATCGTCGCCGTTGAGGTCCAGCCGGTCGAAGGACGGCGGGTTGGCGATGGCGGCACCGGCGCCGAGCAGGGCGAGGGGAAGCAGGGTCGTCTTCAGCAGCGTCTTCATGGGATTCCTCCTGGGATGCGTGCTTGGCGTACCACGAGCCGATGGGCTCGTCTGCCTTCTCTCAAGCCAGCGCCATGCCATCGGTATGATATTTCCCGCCATAACAGTCACTTGGCTCGATCTGTGCCGGCACGTGGCGAGCCTGCATGGTCCCGTGGTGACCGTAAGCGTTGGCCCCCGGCGACGGTCTGTCGTTCATTCTTCGTTCAGGTGACTGATATCAAAGGTTTTGTTGCTGTCGCCATCGCGCGTATCGCCGCGACATCGCTCACCGGTGACGCGGGAGGGAGGCCGCTCAGGGCCGGCGATAGTCGATCTCGGTGATGATATAGGTGGTCTCGCCGCCCGGTGCGGCCACCGTCACCTCGTCGTCCAGCGGGCGCCCGAGCAGGGCCTTGGCCAGCGGCGCGTCGACGCTGATCCAGTGCTTGCCGGTGTCGGTCTCGTCGTGGCCGACGATGCGCAGGCGCATCTCCTCGCCGTGTTCGTCTTCCAGGGTCACGAAGGCGCCGAAGAATACCCGGTCGGTGTCCTCGGGCAGCCGGTCCACCACCTGCAGTTCGTCGAGGCGCTTGGTCAGGTAGCGGATCCGGGCGATCACCCGGTTCAGCTCCTTCTTGTTGTAGGTGTAGTCGGCGTTCTCGCTGCGATCGCCCAGGGCGGCGGCCTCGCCGACCTTGGTCGAGAGGGCGGGGCGCTTGACCCGCGACAGGTGGTCGAGGATGCCGCGCAGGCGATCGGCGCCCTCGGCGGTGATCAGGTTGCTCTTGGGTTCCTGGCGCGGGTCCTTGGCGGGATCGCGCCAGCGGGTCATGTTGCGGCCTTTCATCGTCGGCGCCCTCCTGTGGGATGCGAAGCAAAGGCTTCCATTGTGAGGCGAGGAGGCAGTCGAGGCTAGATTGGCGATTGATTCAAACGTTCGTTACATTTTCATGGCGTCATCCGGACAACCACAATCACAACGCATGAGGAAAGCGCCATGTCCACACGCCGCCTGCCGACTCTCGTTCTCGGAATGGGGCTCGTGTTCGCCCCGCTGTTCCAGGCCCAAGCTCAGGCCCAGGCCCCGCAGGACGAGCTGTTCTCGCTGCGCAGCCGCTGGGAGCACACCACCACCGCGATGCCGGAGGCGCGTCGCGTCGATGCCCTCGCGTCCCTCGCCGCGGAGGCGAAGACGCTGGCCGAGTCTCACCCCGAGAGCACGGAGGCGAGCGTCTGGCGCGGCATCATCCTGGCCTCCCTGGCCCGGGAGAGCGGTGGCCTCGACGCCCTGGGGGCGGCCAAGGAGGCGCGCCGGGTGCTGGAATCGGCCCTCGAGCGGGCCCCTCGAGGGCTCCAGGGCTCGGCCTACGTGACCCTGGGGGCGCTCTATGATCGTGCCCCGGGCTGGCCGGTGGCCTTCGGCGACGAGGAGACCGCCGAGCGCATGTTCCGCCGCGCCGAGGCCATCCGCCCCGACGGCATCGACGTCCACCTCTACTACGCCGCCTTCCTCGAGGACGAGGGGCGGGACGCCGAGGCGCTGGCGCATGCCCGGCGGGCGGCCGAAGGGGTGGCTCGCCAGGGGCGCGAGGCCTCCGATGCGGCGCTGCGCGACGAGGCCAGGGCCATGGTCGCTCGACTCGAGGAGTAGGCGGGCGCCTATCGGCATGAAGGGCGAGGCGAGCGGCGAGCTTGGCAGGATTCCGTCGCACCGGGATAATGGGCGCTTTCGCGATCACCGGAGAGTTCATGTCGGAACAGGATCCACAGCACGCCGCCGATGCGCTCGATGCCGCGCCCTTCGATGCCGGCGACGTGGAGATGATCGAGCGGCGCTGCCTGCATCAGGGCTTCTTCCGCCTCGAGGAGATGCACCTGCGCCACCGCCTGTTCGAGGGCGGCTGGAGCGCGCCGGTCACGCGCGAGGTGCATCGCCGGCATGACGCCGTGGGCGTGCTGCTCTACGATGTGGAACGGGACGCCGTGGCGCTGGTGGAGCAGTTCCGCGCCGGCGCCCTGGACGATCCGGCCTCGCCCTGGAAGCTGGAAGTCGTGGCGGGGTTGGTCGAGCACGGCGAGAGCCGCGCCGACGTCGCCCGCCGCGAGGCCGAGGAAGAGGCCGGCTGCCCGGTGGGCGAGCTGATCGAGCTGCATACCTACTACCCCAGCCCGGGGGCCTGCGACGAGCGGGTCACGCTGTTCTGCGGGCTGATCGACAGCCAGGGCCTGGGCGGCATTCACGGCCTCGACGAGGAGCACGAGGACATCCGCGTGCACGTGATGCCCTTCCCCCGGGCCTGGGAACTCATGCTGGCCGGAAGACTCGACAATGCCATGTGCCTGATCGCCTTCCACTGGCTGGCGGCGGAGCGGGCCTCATTGCGAGCGAGGAGGTAGCGTGTCGAGAAACGCCTATGTGACTGACCTGAAGACCCTGCAGGGCGAGTGCACCGCCAACTACGTGCGGCTGACCCGTCTGCTGGGCGACATGGAGGTCGGCGAGACTCGCGAGGTGGAGCTGGTCAGCCATGGGCGCCGCGTCGGCGCGCTGTGCCTGGAGCTCCTCGAGCGAGCGCCCTACACCAGCATCGTGCGGGTGTCCCAGCGCGGGGTGCTCGACGGCGTGCTCGAGGCGCCGCGCATGCGCGTGCACCTCTATCACGACGTGCGCATGGCCGAGGTCAACGACTTCCAGCGCCAGCGCCACTTCGACGGCCGCTATCGCTATCCCAACGCGCGCATGCACCAGCCCGACGAGAAGCTGCAGCTCAACCGCTTCCTCGGCGAATGGCTCGATCACGGCCTGGCCCACGGCCATTCCATGGACCTGCCCGAACTGCCGTGAAGCGCCGCATGACCCCGGAAACACCCAGGCCCCGCCACAGGGCCGTCATCGAGGATGCCCCGGCCCGATGCGACTGATCCAGATCACCGACTGCCACCTGCACGCCGATCCTGCCGCCCGCTGCCGCACCGGCCTGCCGCATCGCCAGCTCGAACGCGTGGTGGCCGCCGCCGCCGGCCTGCGGCCCGACATGGTGCTGCTGACCGGCGACATCAGCGAGGACCGCACCGCCGCCTCCTACGCCGAGGCCGAGCGCCTGCTGGCGCCGCTCGACTGCCCCTGGTTCTGGCTGCCCGGCAACCACGACGACCCCGGGCTGATGGCCGACTGCCGGCCCTTCCTCGATGCCGTGGACCTGGACGCGCGCCGCCTGCTGCTGCTCGACACCCAGCGCATCGGCCAGGAGGCCGGCGAACTCGGCGAGGCGCGGCTGGCGGCCTTCGCCGCCCGGCTCGCCGAGGACGACCGGCCGACGCTCGTGCTCATGCACCATCCGCCGGTGGCGGTGGGCTCCGCCTGGATGGACGCGCTCGGCCTGACCGACGCCGCGGCCTTCTGGGACGTCGTGGCCGACCACGCGCACGTCGAGGCGGTGCTCTGCGGACATATCCATCAGGCCTTCGCCGGCCGCGGCCCGGAGGCCGCCGGCGGCGTCCCCGTCTACGGCTGTCCCTCGACCAGCGATCAGTTCCTGCCCGGTGCCGAGGACTTCGCCGTCGACGAGGCCTCGCGCCCCGGCTTCCGGGTCGTCGACCTAAGTCGCGGCGCGTTCGCGACCTGGGTGGAGCGCGTCGAACTCTGAGCGGTCGTCGAGCCCGATTGGCGATAGCGCTTTTGTGTCTAAAAAGATAGATATTAATTCTTTTACGTTATTATCGCCCTCGGGGTACCCTCTGGCGCATGATCCTTTTTCCGCCCACGTCATGCGAGGTAGCCGGGCCATGAACAGTCTTCATGCACCGACACGCGATAGTGCCGTCACGGCCGAGGGCAGCAGTGCCGCTGCGGGCCTGACGCCGCGGCGGCTGACGCATCTGCAGCAGCTGGAAGCCGAGTCCATCCACATCATCCGCGAGGTGGCCGCCGAGTTCGCCAACCCGGTGATGCTCTACTCCATCGGCAAGGACTCCTCGGTGATGCTGCACCTGGCGCGCAAGGCCTTCTATCCCGGGCCGCCGCCGTTCCCGCTGATGCACGTCAACACCACCTGGAAGTTCCGCGAGATGATCGAGTTCCGCGACCGCATGGCCGCGGAATCCGGCATGGAGCTGATCGAGCACATCAACGAGGAAGGCGTCGAGGCGGGCATCAACCCCTTCGATCACGGCTCCAGCGGCTACACCGACGTGATGAAGACCCAGTCGCTCAAGCAGGCGCTGGACAAGTACGGCTTCGATGCCGCCTTCGGCGGCGCGCGCCGCGACGAAGAGGCCAGCCGCGCCAAGGAGCGGGTGTTCTCCTTCCGCGACAAGCACCACCGCTGGGACCCGAAGAACCAGCGCCCCGAGCTGTGGAACCTGTACAACGCTCGCATCAACAAGGGCGAGTCGATCCGCGCCTTCCCGCTCTCCAACTGGACCGAGCTGGACATCTGGCAGTACATCTATCTCGAAAACATCGACATCGTGCCGCTGTACTTCTCCGCGCCGCGTCCGGTGGTCGAGCGCGACGGCATGCAGATCATGGTCGACGACGACCGCCTGCCGCTCGAGGAGGGCGAGGTGCCGGAAGAGAAGTGGGTGCGTTTCCGCACGCTCGGCTGCTACCCGCTGACCGGCGCGGTGGAATCCACCGCCACCACGCTGCCCGAGATCATCCAAGAGATGCTGCTGACCCGCACCAGCGAGCGCAGCGGCCGTGCCATCGACCACGACCAGGCCGGCTCGATGGAGAAGAAGAAGCGCGAGGGGTATTTCTAAACATGTCACATCAGTCCGAACTCATCGCCGACAACATCGAGCAGTACCTGCACGAGCACGAGAACAAGGACCTGCTGCGCTTCATCACCTGCGGCAGCGTCGACGACGGCAAGTCGACCCTGATCGGCCGGCTGCTGCACGACTCCAAGATGATCTTCGACGATCAGCTGGCGGCTATCACCCAGGCGTCGAAGAAGAGCGGCACCACCGGTGAAGAGGTGGATCTGGCGCTGCTGGTCGACGGCCTGCAGTCCGAGCGGGAGCAGGGCATCACCATCGACGTGGCCTATCGCTTCTTCTCCACCGACAAGCGCAAGTTCATCATCGCCGACACCCCGGGCCACGAGCAGTACACCCGAAACATGGCCACCGGGGCGTCCACCGCCGGCCTGGCGGTGATCCTGATCGACGCCCGCTACGGCGTGCAGACCCAGACCAAGCGCCACAGCTTCATCGCCGACCTGGTGGGCATCCGCCACCTGGTGATCGCGGTCAACAAGATGGACCTGGTCGAGTACAGCCAGGCGCGCTTCGACGAGATCGTCGCCGAGTACCGCGCCTTCGCCGAGCAGCTGGGCGCCGACGACATCCGCTTCGTGCCGCTGTCCGCGCTCAAGGGCGACAACGTCGTCAACAAGAGCGAGACCATGGAGTGGTACGACGGCCCGGCGCTGCTCGAGCTGCTCGAGAGCGTCGAGGTCCGCGCCGATCACAACCTCACCGACCTGCGCCTGCCGGTGCAGTACGTGAACCGCCCGAACCTGGACTTCCGCGGCTACGCCGGCACCCTGGAAGCGGGCGTGCTGCGCCCCGGCCAGGCGGTCAAGGTGCTGCCGTCCGGCAAGACCTCCTCGGTCGAGCGCATCGTCACCTTCGACGGCGATCTGGACGACGCCTACCCGGGGCAGGCGATCACCGTGACCCTCGAGGACGAGATCGACATCTCCCGCGGCGACTGGATCGTGGCCGCCGATGCCGAGGTGACCGAGGCCGCGGCCTTCGACGCCGACATCGTGTGGATGAGCGAGCAGGCCCTCGAGCCGGGCCGCCAGGTCGACATCCGCCTCGCCGGCCGTTCGGTGGCGGGCAGCGTCGACACCATCCACTACCAGGTCGACGTCAACACCCTGGAGCAGCATCAGGCCGAGCGCCTGGAGCTCAACGCCATCGCCCGCTGCCGCGTGGCGCTGACCGGCGAAGTGCCGATCGACAGCTACGACCGCAGCCCGGGTACCGGCAGCTTCATCGTCATCGACCGGCTGTCCAACATCACCGTGGGCGCGGGCATGATCCGCGGCGCGGCCGAGGCCGGCGGCGTGGCCGCGGGCGAGGTCGACTGGGCCGGCTTCGAGGTCGAGCTCAACGCCCTGGTGCGCAAGTACTTCCCGCACTGGGAGGCCAAGGACATCAGCCAGCTGCTCGGCCGCTGATGCCCTGATCCGCCCTGCGGGTAGCACGAGGCCCTGTCGCGCAAGCGGCGGGGCCTCGTTGTTTCCGAGGGCTTTATGGGGTCAGACCCCGGCCAAGGCTGAAGAATGACCGCCGGGGCAGCGGAAAGCGGTATCAGCGTGGCCGGTTGGCGACCAGCACCGCGCGGCGCGGCGCGGGATGACCCTCGCGGGTCCGGGTCGGATCGTCGGGGTCGAGGAAGTCGGCCAGTGACTGGAAGGTCATCCACTCGGTGGCGCGCTGCTCGTCGAGCGAGGTGTCGGCCTCGTCGACCACCCGCACGTTGTCGAAGCCGGCGCGCTCGAGCCAGCCGCACAGCGCGGCGGAGGAGGGCAGGAAGTAGACGTTGGGCATGGCGGCGTAGCGCTCGCCCGGCAGCAGCACCGTGGTGGCGTCGCCCTCGACCACCAGGGTCTCCAGCACCAGCTCGCCGCCGGGGCGCAGCGCGGCCTTGAGCTGGGCCAGGTGCTCCAGCGGCGAGGGGCGGTGGTAGAGCACGCCCATCGAGAACACGGTGTCGAAGAAGGCCAGCTCCTCCGGCACGTCCTCGATGCCCACCGGCAGGAAGTGCACCGCGCCGCCGTCGGCGTCGCCGACGAAGTGGCGCACCGCCTGGAACTGCCAGTAGAAGCGCGGCGAGGGGTCGATCACCAGCACGAAGTCGGCGCCGTCGCCGGCCATGCGCCAGGCGTGATAGCCGTTGCCGCCGCCTACGTCGAGCACCCGCCGGCCGGCCAGCGGCGCCAGGTGCGGCGCCACCCGCTGCCATTTCCAGTCGGAGCGCCATTCGGTGTCGATGGTCACCCCGCCGAGCCTGTACGGCCCCTTGCGCCACGGCGCCAGCACGCGCAGCAGGCTCTCGCTCTGGCGGCGGCGCGAGGCGTCCAGCTCGGCGTCCACCGTGACGTGGTCGGCATCGAGGCGCACCTCGCGGCCCTCCGGCAGCGGCGGCAGCTTGGCCACCGCCTTCTCCCAGGCCGGCAGGTCGCCGAAGCGCGAGCGGTCGAGGCCGCGGGCCAGCTGCTCGGGCAGCCGGGCCAGCCAGGTATCGAGCCCCTGGTCGAGGAAGGCCCGATAGAGCGGGCGATGGGCGTCGGGAATCGGCACGTCAGTCTTCCTTGAAGGCGATCAGCGAGGCGAAGTTCAGGTACTG
This sequence comes from Halomonas smyrnensis AAD6, assembly GCF_000265245.1. Lineage (GTDB taxonomy): Bacteria > Pseudomonadota > Gammaproteobacteria > Pseudomonadales > Halomonadaceae > Halomonas > Halomonas smyrnensis. The sequence continues at coordinate 24,771 of NZ_AJKS02000015.1, read as the reverse complement.
GAACCACACCAGCGAGCGCGAGAAGCCGGCGCGGGCCAGCCGCTCCTTGTGCGCGTCCAGGGTGTCCGGCACCAGCACGTTCTCCAGCGCGGTGCGCTTCTGGCTGATCTCCAGGTCGCTGTAGCCGTTGGCGCGCTTGAAGTCGTGGTAGCGCTCCACCAGCCAGGCGTTCTCCTGCTCGTCGGCGGCCTTGATCTTCTCGGAGAGCACCAGCACGCCGCCGGGCTCCAGGGCCTCATAGAGCCTCGCGATCACGGCGTCGCGATCCTCCGGCGCCAGGAACTGCAGGGTGAAGTTGAGCAGGATCATCCCCGACGGTGCGTAGTCGAGGGCGCGGATGTCGCCCTCGATCACCGTCAGGTCGTGGTCCGGGCTCTCGGTGGAAAGCGTCTCGCGGGCGCGCTCGACCATGGCCGGGGACAGGTCGACCCCGGTATAGCGGAAGGCCGCCGGCGGCAGCTGGCCGGCCAGGGCGAGCCCGGAGGCGCCCAGCGAGCAGCCCAGGTCATAGACGTGGCCGCCGTGGCGCAGGTGGCGCCGGGCCAGCGGGCCGAGCATGGCCAGTATCTGGCCATAGCCCGGCACCGAACGCCGGATCATGTCGGGGAAGCAGGAGACCACCCGCTCGTCGAACGAAAAGCGCGCCACCCGGTCCAGGGGTGTGGAAAAGATGGCGTCACGGTAAGATGCGTCACTCATATCGCAGGGATTCATGGGCTGGAAGCCCGACATTCTACTCCCCTGTTGTCGGCTACACGACAGGATGTCCAGGAGAAATTCCATGAGCCATACCCCCATCGATCAGCAGAGGGCCTGGTGTGCCCTCGCCGAGCATGCCGCCGGCATGGGGCGCCGGCACCTGCGCGATCTTTTCGTCGAGCAGCCGAGCCGCTACGAGACCTTCGGCCGCAGCGCCGCGGGGCTGACCCTCGACCTCTCCAAGCAGCGCTGGACCGACCAGACCCTCGAGCTGCTGCTCGACCTGGCCCGCGAGGCCGACGTGCCCGAGGCGATCCGCGGCCTGCTGGCCGGCGAGCGCGTCAACCGCAGCGAGGACCGCCCGGCGCTGCACACCGCGCTGCGCCTGCCCGCCGATGCCCGCCTCGAGGTCGAGGGCCAGGACCTGGTCGCCTCGGTCCACGCCACCCTGGATCGCATGGAGGCCATGGTCGAGCGCTTCCACAACGGCCAGTGGCGCGGCGCCACCGGCAAGCCGATCCGCGACGTGGTCAACCTCGGGGTCGGCGGCTCCGATCTGGGGCCGCTGATGGTCACCCATGCCCTGGCCGACTATCGTCCCGACGTCGAGCAGCGCATCGATGTGCACTTCGCCTCGACCATGGACGGCTCCCAGCTGGCCGACTATCTGGCGCGGCTGAATCCCGAGACCACGCTGTTCGTGCTGTCGTCGAAGTCCTTCACCACCATCGACACCCTGTCCAACGCGCGCACCGCGCGAGACTGGCTCAAGGCGCGGCTACTGGGCAGCGGCCAGGAGGGCGTCGACGAGGCGCTGCTGATGCGCCAGCACTTCATCGGCGTCTCGGCCAGCCCCGAGAAGATGAGCGAGTGGGGCATCGCCGACGATCACCAGCTGGAGTTCTGGGAGTGGGTCGGCGGGCGCTACTCGCTGTGGGGCGCCATCGGCCTGCCCATCGCGCTGGTGGTCGGCATGGAGCACTTCCGCGGCCTGCTGGCCGGCGCCCACGAGATGGACCGCCACTTCCGCGAGGCGGAGCTTGCCGACAACCTGCCGGTGCTGCTGGCGCTGGCCGGCATCTGGAACGTCAACTTCCTCGACATCCGCGCCCATTCCATCCTGCCCTACGACGGCCGGCTCGAGTATTTCGCCGCCTACCTCGAGCAGCTGGAGATGGAGTCCAACGGCAAGTCGGTGACCCACGACGGCGAGAGCGTGAGCTACTCCACTTGCCCGGTGCTGTGGGGCCAGCTCGGGCCCAACGCCCAGCACGCCTTCTATCAGCTGCTGCACCAGGGCACCCAGGCCGTGGAGTGCGACTTCATCGCGCCCAAGGTGCGCTACGACGACGTGCCGGACCCGGCCACCCGCGACCACCTGATGGGCCAGCACCGGCTGACGCTCGCCAACTGCTTCGCCCAGTCCCGGGCGCTGATGCTCGGCGACGCCGCCGTGGCCGACGACGAGGACGGCCCGCGCCCGGGCCACCGCCGCTATCGCGGCAACCAGCCCTCCAGCACCCTGCTGCTGGATCGCCTCACGCCCCAGACCCTGGGCGCGCTGGTGGCGCTCTACGAGCACAAGGTGTTCGTGCAGGCGACGATCTGGGACATCAATCCCTTCGACCAGTGGGGCGTGGAACTGGGCAAGACCATGGCCGGCGAGACCCAGCGCATCCTGCAGCACGAGGCCGGCCTCGAGGGCATGGACGACTCCACCCGCGGGCTGATCGAGGCGGTATGGGCGGCCGAGCCCCAGGCGGACGCGTGAGCGTCATGGCGCCCGTTCCTCGTGTCGGGCTGGCCATTTATACAGGGGTTCGGGTATGCTGAGCGCCGCTCTGCCGCGCGTGCCGGCCAGCGGCGTGCTCTACCTGCACGGCTTCAACAGCGGCGCCGCCTCGCCCAAGGCGGCGCTGATGCGCGAGGCCTGCGAGGCGCTAGGATTGCCTTGCGCCGCGCCGGACCTGCCTCACCGCCCCGAGCGGGCCCTGGAAGAGGCCGAGGCCCGGCTCGGTGAGCTGGGCGACCGCCCGTTGGTGGTCGGCAGCTCGATGGGGGGCTTCCTGGCCACCGTGCTCGCCGAGCGCCACGACCTGCCGGCGGCGCTGATCAACCCGGCGGTGGCGCCGGCGCGGCTGGTCGAGGCCTGGATCGGCGAGGTCTTCGTCAATCCCTACCACGGCCAGCGCTTCACGGTGGGCATCGCCCATCGGCAGGCGCTGGAGACGCTGGCGCCCGAGCGGGTCACGCCGGCACGCTACCTGCTGCTGCTGGGCACCGCCGACGAGACCCTGGACGCCCGCGACGCCTTCGCGCTCTATCGCGGCGCCCGGACGATCCTCGAGCCCGGCGGCGATCACGGCTTCTCGACGCTGGCCGACTACCTGCCGGCGATCTTCGCCCAGGGCGGCCATGCCCTGGAAGCCGGGCGGGTGGCGCCCCGCGGCTGAGCGCGCGGATTCGAACATGCATAGGACACAGACGACGCCATGACCCAATACAGTGCCAGCTCGATCGAGGTGCTCGCCGGGCTCGAACCGGTGCGCAAGCGCCCCGGCATGTACACCGACACCGCGCGCCCCAACCATCTGGTGCAGGAGGTCATCGACAACAGCGTCGACGAGGCGCTGGCCGGCCACGCCGGCAAGATCGGCGTGCGGCTGTTCGAGGACGGCGGCGTCGAGGTCAGCGACGACGGGCGCGGCATGCCCATCGACATCCACCCGGAGCACGGCGTCTCCGGCATCGAGCTGATCATGACCAAGCTCCACGCCGGCGGGAAGTTCTCCAACTCGAGCTACCGCTTCTCGGGCGGCCTGCACGGGGTCGGCGTCTCGGTGGTCAACGCGCTGTCCAAGCGCCTCGAGGTCGAGGTGATCAAGGGCGGGGAGCGCCACGGCATGGCCTTCGAGCACGGCGAGCTGGCCTCGCCGCTGGAGGTGATCGGCAGCGCCGCCAAGCGCGCCACCGGCACCATCCTGCGCTTCTGGCCGGAGGCCAGCTACTTCGACTCGCCACGGCTGTCGCTGTCGCGGCTCAAGCACCTGCTGCGCGCCAAGGCGGTGCTGTGCCCGGGGCTCGAGGTCTCGCTGACCGAGGCCGACGGCACCCAGAGCGTGTGGCAGTTCGAGGACGGCCTGCGCGACTACCTGGCCCAGGCCACCGACGGCTATGAGGTGCTGCCGGCCTCGCCCTTCGTCGGCCACTTCGCCGACGAGGAGCACGGCGTCGACTGGGCCGTGCAGTGGCTGCCGGAGGGCGGCGAGCCGCTGCTCGAGAGCTACGTCAACCTGATCCCCACGCCCCAGGGCGGCACCCACGTCAACGGCCTGCGCGCCGGGCTGCTCGAGGCGCTGCGAGAGTTCTGCGACTACCGCAGCCTGTTGCCGCGCGGCGTCAAGCTGACCGCCGAGGACCTGTGGGAGCGGGTCTCCTTCGTGCTCTCGGTGAAGATGCTCGACCCGCAGTTCGCCGGCCAGACCAAGGAGCGGCTGTCGTCCCGCGCGGTGGCCGGCTTCGTCTCCGGGGTGGTCAAGGACGCCTTCTCGCTGTGGCTCAACCACCACGTCGACCAGGCCGAGGCGCTGGCCGAGCTGGTCATCAGCGCCGCCCAGCGGCGCCAGAAGAGCGCCAAGAAGGTGGCGCGCAAGAAGGTCACCTCGGGCCCCGCGCTGCCCGGCAAGCTGGCCGACTGCTCGGGGCAGGACCCGGCGGCCAGCGAGCTGTTTCTGGTCGAGGGCGACTCGGCCGGCGGCAGCGCCAAGCAGGCCCGCGACCGCGACACCCAGGCCATCCTGCCGCTGCGCGGCAAGATCCTGAACACCTGGGAGGTGGAGGCCCACGACATCTACGGCTCCCAGGAGGTCCACGACATCGCCGTGGCGATCGGCATGGACCCGGGCAGCGACGACCTCGGCAAGCTGCGCTATCACAAGATCTGCATCCTCGCCGACGCCGACTCCGACGGCCTGCACATCGCCACGCTGCTGTGCGCGCTGTTCGTGCGCCACTTCCCGGCGCTGGTCGACGCCGGCCACGTCTTCGTGGCCATGCCGCCGCTGTACCGCATCGACCTGGGCAAGGAGGTCTTCTACGCCCTGGACGAGAGCGAGAAGGCGGCGATCTTGAAGCGCCTGGAGGGCAAGCGCGGCACGCCCAACGTGCAGCGCTTCAAGGGCCTCGGCGAGATGAGCCCGCTGCAGCTGCGCGAGACCACCATGGCCGCCGATACCCGCCGCCTGGTGCAGCTGACCCGCGAGGAGGGCGACGGCACCCTCGAGATGATGGACATGCTGCTGGCCCGCAAGCGCGCCTCCGACCGCAAGAGCTGGCTTGAGGATTACGGCAACCTCGCCGACATAGACGTCTAGCCGCCGAGCGACAAGCGACAAGCGCCAAGGAGAGCGGCGCTGAGGCAGGTCTGAGCGAGGCTCCTTTTTCAGGGAGGAAAAAGGGAGCGCCCAGGGGCGGGTTTTCCGCGTCCTCGCGAGGGCCTGGCGACAGCACAGCCGCGATAAGCGGCCACCGGTGCCGATACGTTTTCAGTACGATTCCACGATCGTGAATAGGGTCGAATTGCCATGACCATGGATATCCAGGTGGCGGAGGGCGACGTCGAGCGCCTGTCCCTCCGCGAGTACACCGAGAAGGCGTACCTCGACTACTCGATGTACGTCATCCTCGACCGGGCGTTGCCGCACATCGGCGACGGCATGAAGCCGGTCCAGCGGCGCATCGTCTACGCCATGCGCGAGCTGTCGCTGAACGCCAACGCCAAGTACAAGAAGTCGGCGCGTACCGTCGGCGACGTGCTCGGCAAGTTCCACCCCCACGGCGACAGCGCCTGCTACGAGGCCATGGTGCTGATGGCGCAGCCGTTCAGCTATCGCTATCCGCTGGTGGACGGCCAGGGCAACTGGGGCAGCCCCGACGATCCCAAGTCCTTCGCCGCCATGCGCTACACCGAGGCGCGGCTGTCCAAGTTCAGCGAGACGCTGCTCAGCGAGCTGGGGCAGGGCACCGTGGACTGGACCGCCAACTTCGACGGCACCATGCAGGAGCCGGTGGTGCTGCCCTCGCGGCTGCCCCACGTGCTGCTCAACGGCGGCACCGGCATCGCCGTGGGCATGGCCACCGACATCCCGCCGCACAACGTGGGCGAGGTGGTCGAGGCCACCTGCCACCTGCTGCGCCACCCCGAGGCCACCACCGTCGACCTGATGGAGCGCCTGCCGGGGCCGGACTTCCCCACCGCCGCCGAGGTCATCACCCCGCATCGCGAGCTGCGCAAGATCTACGAGAGCGGCCGCGGTTCGGTGAAGATGCGTGCCCGCTACGGCCTGGAGGAGGGCAGCGTGGTGATCTCCGCGCTGCCCTACCAGGTCAGCGGCGCCAAGGTGCTCGAGCAGATCGCCGCCCAGATGCAGGCCAAGAAGCTGCCCATGGTGGCCGACCTGCGCGACGAGTCGACCCACGAGGAGCCCACCCGGCTGGTCATCGAGCCGCGCTCCAACCGGGTCGATATCGAGGCGCTGATGGCGCACCTGTTCGCCACCACCGACCTCGAGAAGAACGTGCGCGTCAACATGAACGTGATCGGCCTCGACGGCCGGCCGCGGGTCATGCCGCTGCCGGACCTGCTCGGCGAGTGGCTGCGCTTCCGCCGCAGCACCGTGCGCCGGCGCCTCGAGCATCGGCTGGGCAAGGTCCAGGACCGCCTGCATATCCTCGAGGGCCTGCTCACGGCCTACCTCAACATCGACGAGGTGATCCGCATCATCCGCGAGGAGGACGAGCCCAAGGCCGCGCTGATCGAGGCCTTCGGGTTCAGCGAGCGCCAGGCCGAGGCGATCCTCGAGCTGCGCCTGCGCCACCTGGCCAAGCTCGAGGAGATGAAGATCCGCGGCGAGCAGGACGACCTCGAGGCCGAGCGCGCCCGCCTGGAGGAGCTGCTCGGCTCCGAGGCCGCGCTCACCGACCTGATCGAGGAGGAGCTGCGCCAGGCCGCCACCGACTACGGCGACGCGCGTCGCTCGCCGCTGGTCGAGCGCGAGGAGGCCAAGGCGTTGTCCGAGGTCGAGCTGCTCGGCGCCGACCCGATCACGGTGGTGCTCTCCGAGAAGGGCTGGATCCGCGCCGCCAAGGGCCACGAGATCGACCCCGAGGGGCTCTCCTACAAGGCCGGCGACCGCTTCCACCTGGCCGCCCGCGGCAAGACCAACCAGCCGCTGGTGCTGCTCGACGACACCGGCCGCGCCTACACGCTGACCGCCCACAACCTGCCCAGCGCGCGCAGCCAGGGCGAGCCGGTCACCGGCCGGGTCAACGTGGCCGCCGGCGCCCACATGGCCGGGGTGCTGCTGGCGCCGCCGACCACCCGCTACCTGCTGGCCACCGACGGCGGCTACGGCTTCGTCGCCCGCCTCGAGGGGCTGACCGGCAAGAACAAGGCCGGCAAGGCGGTGCTCAGCGTGCCCCAGGGCTGCAACGTGATCGCGCCGCGGTCGATTCCGGAGGGCGAGGGCGTCAGCGTGGCGGCGGTCTCCAACGAGGGGCGGCTGCTGGTGTTCCCGCTCGAGCAGCTGCCGGAGCTGGCCAAGGGCAAGGGCAACAAGATGCTCGACATCCCCGGCGCCCGGGCCGCGCGGCGCGAGGAGTTCCTGCGCGACCTGACGCTGCTGGCGCCCGGCGAGGCGCTGGTGGTGCATGCCGGCAAGCGCAAGCTGACGCTCAAGGCCGACGATCTCGACTACTATCGAGGCGAGCGTGGCCGGCGCGGCAGCAAGCTGCCCCGGGGCCTGCAGAAGGTCGACCGGCTCGAGACAGAAGAAAAGAAATAGGGCGGTGGGGCGAGCCCGCGCCTTCGGCCTCGAAGGCAGCGAGGCTCGCCCGGCCGACCGGCTGCACAAGCATCGAGGATGACATGACGAGACGACTCCTGATCCGCGCCACCGGCGCCGCCCAGGCCGGCCAGCTGGCCGGCCTGGGCCGTGCCCTGGCCCAGAGCGGCGCGCGGCTGCTGGACATCAACCAGAGCGTGACCTTCGGCATCGTGTCGCTGGAGGCCCTGGTGGGGCTCGACCACGACAGCGACCTGGAGGGCGCGCTGTCCGCCGCCGGCGACCGGCTGGGGCTCGATGTCCAGGCGATCCAGATCGGCGCCGAGGACTATCACCGCTGGAGCGTGCAGGCCAGCCAGCCGCGGCTGATCCTGACCCTGCTGGCGCCGCACCTGCCGGCCGGCATCCTGGCCGAGGTCGGCGCGCTGACCGCCGAGCAGGGCCTGACGGTGGAGCTGATCCACCGGCTCTCCGGCCGCGAGCCGCTGGACGGCGGCGTGCCCGGCGAGCATGACGCCATCCAGGGCGCCTGCGTGGAGTGCTGGCTGCGCGGCGACAACGTCGACCTCGAGGCCCTGCGCGAGAAGGCGCTGGCGCTGGGCGCGGCCCACGGCGTCGACATCGCCCTGCAGGAGGACTCCATCTGGCGCCGCCACCGTCGCCTGGTGTGCTTCGACATGGATTCGACCCTGATCCAGGCCGAGGTGATCGACGAGCTGGCGCGCCGTCACGGCGTCTATGACGAGGTGGCCGAGGTCACCGAGCGGGCCATGCGCGGCGAGCTGGACTTCCAGCAGAGCTTCCGTGAGCGCATGGCGAAGCTCCGCGGCCTCGACGAGTCGGTGCTGGCCGAGATCGCCGAGGAACTGCCGCTGATGGACGGCCTGGAGCGGCTGATGCGCCAGCTCAAGCGGCTCGGCTATCGCACCGCGATCCTGTCCGGCGGCTTCACCTACTTCGCCCACTACCTGCAGGAGCGCCTCGGCTTCGATGAGGTCCACGCCAACGAGCTGGTGATCGAGGACGGCAAGGTTACCGGCGAGGTGCGCGAGCCGATCGTCGACGCCGACCGCAAGGCCGAGCTGCTGTACCGGATCGCCGAGCGCGAGGGGCTGTCCATGGAGCAGACCATCGCCGTGGGCGACGGCGCCAACGACCTGAAGATGCTGGCCGCGGCCGGCCTCGGCATCGCCTTCCGGGCCAAGCCGCTGGTGCGCCAGCAGGCCCGGCACTCGCTCTCGACCCTGGGGCTGGACGCGGTGCTCTACCTGATCGGCTATCGCCAAGGCGACCTGGAGGAAGGACGCGGTGAGCGCTGATCTGCTGACCTGGCGCGACCGCTTCGAGCGGCTGCGCGCCAACAAGGTGTTCGAGACGCTGGTGATCGCCATCATCATCGTCTCGGCGCTGCTGATCGGCGCCAAGACCTACGAGCAGTCCAGCCACATCCAGCACTGGCTGCTGGCGCTGGACACGGCGGTGACGGTGTTCTTCCTGGTGGAGATCCTGATCCGCATGGGCGCCGAGCGGCGGCTGCGGGACTTCTTCAGGAAGGGCTGGAACGTCTTCGACTTCCTGATCGTCACCGCCAGCCTGATCCCGCTCGACGAGTCGGAGATGGTGCTGCTGGCGCGGCTGCTGCGCATCTTCCGGGTGCTGCGCCTGGTGTCGATGATCCCCGAGCTGCGGGTGCTGCTGGCGGCGCTGGTCAAGTCGATCCCGCGCATGGGCTACGTGGCGCTGCTGATGTTCATCATCTTCTACATCTACGCCGCCATCGGCAGTTTCCTGTTCGCCGAGGTCGACGATTTCCTGTGGGGCAACATCGCCACGGCCATGCTGACGCTGTTCCGCATCGCCACCTTCGAGGACTGGACCGACGTGATGTACGCCACCCAGGAGCTGCATGCCTGGAGCTGGCTGTACTACCTGACGTTCATCTTCCTGACCGCCTTCATCTTCCTCAACATGATGATCGGCATCGTGCTCGACGTGATGCAGAAGGAGAGCGCCGAGATGGCGCTGGAGAACGGCGAGGGCGAGACGGCGGAGCTCCAGGCCCTGCGCGCCGACGTGCACCAGATGCGCGACCAGCTGACCCGCATGGAGGGCCTGCTGCAGGCCGGCGAGGCGCGCGAGCTTGACAAGCGACCCCCAGGCTGATTTTCTAGGGGCCATGAACATGACATCGTACAGCCTCGTCCTCGACCTACGACTACTAGCCCGCCGCTGAGCGCGCCGGGTGATGCCGCCTGCATCGCCCTTTTGTCCAGGTCGAATTCGAGGTTGTCACATGTCCCGCACCGCTACTGTCATTCCCATGAACATTGCCCCTGTCTGTGTCGTACGCGCCGCCCGACCGGTCCGTGGGGTCGCGATGGTCATGAGCGAACACCTCGACGACGCCCCGTCTGCCCCCCGGCAGGCGGGGCGTCGCCGTTTCTGAATCCGATAAACGCCCGGGAGAACGCCGCCATGATGCTCGATAACCCCTCCGCCAAGTACCGCCCCTTCGTGGCCGTCGACCTGCCCGACCGCCAGTGGCCGAGCCAGCGCATCGAGACGCCGCCCCAGTGGTGCGCCGTCGACCTGCGTGACGGTAACCAGGCGCTGATCGATCCCATGGACCAGGAGCGCAAGCAGCGCTTCTTCGACCTGCTGGTGAAGATCGGCTTCAAGCAGATCGAGGTGGGCTTCCCCTCGGCCTCCCAGACCGACTTCGACTTCGTGCGCTCGCTGATCGAAGAGGACAAGGTGCCGGACGACGTCACCATCCAGGTGCTCACCCAGGCGCGCCCGCACCTGATCGACCGCACCTTCGAGGCGCTCAAGGGCGCCAAGAACGCCATCGTTCACGTCTACAACGCCACCGATCCGGTGTTCCGCCGCGTGGTGTTCAACGTCAGCAAGCCCGAGTGCATCCAGATCGCGGTGGACGCCACCACCCGCATCCGCGAGCACATGGCGGCGGCCCCGGAGACCCACTGGACCTTCCAGTACTCGCCGGAGCTTTTCTCGACCACCGAGATGGACTTCGCGGTGGAGATCGTCGATGCCGTGGAGGCCACCTATGGCGGCAGCGTCGAGAAGCCGATGATCGTCAACCTGCCGGCCACCGTGGAGTGCGCCACGCCCAACAACTACGCCGACCAGGTGGAGTGGTTCTGCCGCCACGTCGCCCATCGCGATCACCTGATCGTCAGCGTGCACCCGCACAACGACCGCGGCACCGGCGTGGCCGCCGCCGAGCTGACGGTGATGGCCGGCGCCGACCGCGTCGAGGGCTGCCTGTTCGGCAACGGCGAGCGTACCGGCAACGTCGACCTCGTCACCCTGGCCATGAACCTCTACACCCAGGGCGTGCACCCGGGCCTCGACTTCTCCAACATCACGCCGATCATGCGCGAAGTGGAGTATTGCAACCAGCTGCCGGTGCACCCGCGCCATCCCTACGTCGGCGACCTGGTGTTCACCGCCTTCTCCGGCTCCCACCAGGACGCCATCAAGAAGGGCATGGCCGAGCGCCGCGAGAACCCGGAGGCCGTCTGGGCGGTACCCTACCTGCCGATCGACCCGCTCGACGTGGGCCGCAGCTACGAGGCGGTGATCCGCGTCAACAGCCAGTCCGGCAAGGGTGGCGTCTCCTACCTGCTCGAGCAGGAGCACGGCATCGAGCTGCCGCGCCGCCTGTCGATCGAGTTCAGCCAGGTGGTGCAGGAAGTGGCCGACCGGCTGGGTAAGGAGATCACCTCCGAGATGATCTACCAGGCCTTCGTCGACGAGTACCTCGAGCAGCGCGAGCCCTTCGCCCTGATCAGCCACCGCATGTCCTCCGAGCCGGACAGCCCCACCGTGACCCTCGAGGCCACCGTCGAGGAAGGCGGCGAGCGTCGCGTCATCCAGAGCCAGGGCAACGGGCCGCTGGCGGCCTTCATCAAGGCGCTGGCCGGCGAGGGCCATGACGTCGAGATCATCGACTATCACGAGCACTCCCGCGGCCAGGGCGCCGACGCCGAGGCGATCGCCTACGTGGAGGTGCGCGTCAACGGCGAGGCGGTGTTCGGCGTCGGCACCGACGAGAGCATCACCAGCGCCTCGATCAAGGGCGTGCTGAGCGCGATCAACCGCAAGCACTCCACCGAGGAGCCGGCGGCCAACGTGACCGCCGAAACGCTGGCCTAACGGTACCGAGCGCCAAGCGCCGAGTGATTAGCGCCTAGCGACAAGCGAACCCCGAAGGCCACGACCTTCGGGGTTCGCTTGTGCGGGGATAGGTGTATGTTTTGGCCGCTTGGCCGCCTACAGCGGCGTCTTGCTGGCCTCGCCGGGCACCTCGCGCACCAGCGTCGGCATCAGAAAGCCGGGCAGGTGCCGGCGCAGCTCGGCGACCAGCGCCCGGGCCGCCTCGTCGCTCACGTCGAAGTGGGCGGCGCCGGCCACCGGGTCCAGCACGTGCAGGTAGTAGGGCAGGATGCCGGCCTCGAACAGCCGCTCGGAGAGCTCGGCCAGCGACGCGACGTCGTCGTTGACCCCTCGCAGCAGCACGCTCTGGTTGAGCAGGGTCACGCCCGCGGCCTGCAGCCGTCGGCAGGCCTCGACCACCGCCTCGTCGATTTCCCGGGCGTGGTTGATGTGCAGCACCATGACCTTCTGCAGCCGCGTGCCGCCGAGCCAGTCGAGCAGGGCGCCGTCGATGCGGTCGGGGATCACCACCGGCAGCCGGGTGTGGATCCGCAGCCGCCGGAGGTGCGGGATGGCCGCCAGCCGTTCGACCAGCCAGGAAAGCTGGCGGTCGCTGGCCGCCAGCGGGTCGCCGCCGGAGAGAATCGCCTCAACGATGGAGGCATCGTCGCGCAGGTAGGACAGCGTCTCCTCCCACTGGGCCCGCGAGGGCGCGTTCTCTTCATACGGGAAGTGGCGGCGGAAGCAGTAGCGGCAGTTCACCGCGCAGGCGGGGCTCGCGATCAACAGCACCCGGCCGGCGTACTTGTGGATCAGCCCGCGCTTCTGGGTATGGTCGGCCTCCTCGAGCGGGTCGGCGACGAAACCGGGCGCGGCCTCGGCCTCCTCGCCGAGCGGCAGCACCTGGCGCAGCAGCGGGTCGCTCGGATCGCCGGGTCGGATGCGGGCGAGGTAGGCCTCCGGCACTCGCACCTCGAACAGCGCATGGCCGGCCTCGGCGCCGGACACCCACTCGGGGGCGAGGCCCAGGCGGCGGCACAGGGCGTGCGGGTCGCGGATCGCGCCGGCCAGCTGCGCCTGCCAGGCGCCGGGCGCCGGCGTGGCGGGCCGGCACTGCAAAGGAATCGGGCTTCGGGTTATCATGCGGGGCACACTTCGAGGCGGCCGAGGGCTTGCCCCTCGGCCACTGTCATTTGCTTGCTCGCGTCCGCGGCTTCGGCCACCGACGCGCTGGAATATGGAACGATCATCATGGCGAACTATTCTACCAACGAATTCAAGGGCGGTCTGAAGGTCATGCTGGATGGCGACCCCTGCGCCATCCTCGAGAACGACTACGTCAAGCCGGGCAAGGGCCAGGCCTTCAACCGCGTCAAGCTGCGCAACCTGATGACCGGCCGCGTCTGGGAACGCACCTTCAAGTCCGGCGAGTCCCTGGAAGGCGCCGACGTGCTCGAGCTGGACATGGAGTACGTCTACACCGACGGCGACATGTGGCACTTCATGAAGACCGACGGCTCCTTCGAACAGTACGCCGTCGAGAAGAAGGCGCTGGGCGAGACCGACAAGTGGCTCAAGGAGCAGGTGGTCTACACCGTGACCCTGTGGAACGACAACGCCATCGCCGTGACCCCGCCGAACTTCATCGAGCTCGAGGTCACCGAGACCGACCCCGGCCTCAAGGGTGACACCGCCCAGGGCGGCTCCAAGCCGGCGACCCTGTCCTCCGGCGCCGTGGTGCGCGTGCCGCTGTTCATCAACCAGGGCGAAGTGCTGAAGGTCGATACGCGCTCCGGTGAGTATGTCTCCCGCGCCTGACGCCTGAAGTGATGCACTGAGCGGCGCCGAGGGCAGGCCGGCGCGGAGATCCTATGCCATGGATGGCATCGGTAGCGCCCAGGGAGGGGGCACAGCGCCTCCGCAAAGGCCTGCCCTCGGGAAAGCCGCGTTGCCGGTGGATCACTCAAGTAACAAGGTGTTCTACAAAGGCCACGCTATGTCGTGGCCTTTGTCGTTTGTGGAGAAAGATCGATGACCATTGATTGGCGGCCCACGGCCGAGATCGCGACGCTGCGCGAGCGCGCGCGGCTGATGGCCGAGGTGCGGGCCTTCTTCGCCGAGCGCGGGGTGTGGGAGGTCGAGACGCCGGTGCTCGGCCATGGCGGCAGCACCGACGTGCACCTGGCCTCGCTGTGCTGCGAGGCGGTGACGCCGGCCGGCCGCGAGCGGCTGTGGCTGCAGACCTCGCCGGAATTCCACATGAAGCGGCTGCTGGCCGCCGGCAGCGGAGCGATCTTCCAGATCGCCCGCAGCTTCCGCGACGGCGAGGTGGGCGGGCGCCACAACCTCGAGTTCAGCATGCTGGAGTGGTACCGCCCGGGCCTCGACCTGGACGGCCTGATCGCCGAGACCGATGCCCTGATCCGCCGGGTGCTCCCGTTCGATCCCGGCCCGCTGCGCCGCCGCCGCTACCGCGAGCTGTTTCGCGAACACCTCGGGCTCGATCCCTTTCGCGAACCGCTCGATGCCCTGCGCCGCCGGGCCGCCGAGACCGGCGGGCTCGACATGGCCACGGCCTCGCGCGACGACTGCCTCGACCTGTTGATCAGCCTGTCCATCGAGCCGCACCTGGGCCGCGACGGCATCGACGTGGTGGTGGACTATCCGGCCAGCCAGGCGGCGCTGGCCAGGCGCCACCAAGACCCGGAAGACGGCGAGTGGGTCGCCTCGCGCTTCGAGGTCTACCGGCACGGCCTCGAGCTCGCCAACGGCTACGACGAGCTCACCGACGCCGCGGAGCAGCGCGCCCGCTTCGAGGAGGACAACGCCGCCCGCCGCGCCGCCGGCCTGGACGAGGTCGACGTCGACGAGCGCCTGCTGGCCGCGCTGGAGGCCGGCATGCCGGCGGGCAGCGGCGTGGCCCTGGGGCTCGATCGCCTGTTCCAGCTGGCGCAGGGCAGGGCGAGCGTGGCCGAGGTGATGGCCTTCGCCACGCCTCGAGCTTGAGCGGCATGGCCTGACGTCGAGATCTGCACGATCGATGCCGGAAGGCCGTTACAATGGCGCCCACATTCATTTCTTGAAAAGCGCATCATGAAGGATTCGGGGAGCAAGGTCGCCACCTATGTCTGCCCGGCATGCCAGGAACGGGTCGGCCTGCGGCATCGCCATGCGCTGCGCCTGCTGCGCAACGAGACGGCCGAGTGCCCAAGTGCGGGGCCGACGACCTCGTGGCGGGGGCGTCACGCGAGACGCTGTCCGGCCATTTTCGCCAGATGGAAGAGGCGGCGAAGAAGTATTCTCGTATCGTGCTGGTGACGGTGCCGATCATCCTGGCCACCCTGGTGCTGCACTTCTTCGGCAAGATCCCGACGCCGGTCTTCGCGGGGATCTTCATCGTCGCCATGGGCGTTCAAATCCTGGGCAAGCCGAGGAAGGCCATGCGCTCGCCGGTCGAGATCACGCTGGAGCGCTCGAGCTGAGCCGCTGGCGATCGTGACGTGACATGATCGGCCGGACACGACAGGGCCCACTCATCCGAGTGGGCCCTGTTCTTTGGTGGCTCGAGGGTGAACCCGATAGCCGGGGGCTAGGTGTCAGCCGACGTCGCCGAGTCGCTGGCCCATCCTGACCGTCTGTTCCGCGTCCAGGCCGTTGAAATCGACCGGCTCGGCGAAGGTCATCACCACGGTGGAGCCGAGCTGGAAGCGGCCCATCTCCTCGCCCTTCTCGAGATGCACCGGGATGTCGAAGCGGATGCGCTGAACGCCGCCGCGGGGCAGGGGCGTGATCTGCCCGGCCCACACCGTCTCGATGGCCGCGACGATCATGGCGCCGACCAGCACCAGCGCCATGGGGCCGTGCTCGGTGTCGAAGTGGCACACCAGGCGCTCGTTGCGGGCGAAGAGGTTGGGCACGTGGTGGGTGGTGGCGGCGTTGACCGAGAACAGCCGGCCCGGCACGTAGACCATCTCCCGGAGCGTGCCGGCCACCGGCATATGCACGCGATGGTAGTCGCTGGGCGAGAGATAGACGGTGGCGAAGCTGCCGTCGCGATAGCGCCCGGCGGCTTCCAGGTCGCCGCCCAGCAGGTCGGCGGCGGTGAAGTGGTGGCCCTTGGCCTGGATCAGCCGGCCGTGCTCGAGGCGCCCGAACTGCGAGAGGGTGCCGTCGGCCGGCGAGACCAGCCCCTCGCCGATGGGGCGGGCGCCGTCCTTCAGCGGCCGGGTGAAGAACGCGTTGAAGCTCGGATAGGCGCTCGGGTCCGGCTGGTGGGCCTCGCCCATGTCCACCTTGAACTGGCGGATAAAGGCGCGAATGGCGAGGTCCTTGACCCAGGACACCCGGCAGTCGGCGAGCCGGCCGATCAGCCGCGAGAGCAGGTGGTGGGGCAGGGGATACTGGATCAGGGCGAACAGCTTGGCTGGGGTCACGAAGGGAACGTTCCGGTCGGTTGCATGAGTGATCAGAGGAAGGAGCGAAGAAGCAAGGCAGCGACGGGGCAGCCTTCCCTCTTCAAGGCGCGACGCGCCGGTCTTCCTTCCTCAGGCGGCCTGCTTCAAGCGGCGCCGCCGCGTCTTGCCGTTTATTTCTCGATCGGCGTGTCGTCGCGGTTGCCCCATTCCTTCCAGGAGCCGGGGTAGGCGCGCATCTTCTCGAAGCCGAGCGCCTTGCCCACCAGCCAGGTGAGGCCGCTGCGGTGGTGGGTCTGGCAGTGAGTGACCACTTCCATGTCCGGCGTCAGGCCCAGCGTCTCGAGCTCGGTGATGAGCTCCGCGTAGTCGCGGATGCGCAGGTCGCGCGCCTTGTCCATGGCCTCGAGCCAGTCCAGGTTCACCGCGCCGGGGATGTGGCCGAGGCGCTTGTTGTCGCCCTTCTCGCCGTCGTATTCGGCGCGGGTGCGGGCATCCCAGATCGCGAAGCCCTTCTCGCCTAGGCGCTCGGTCAGCTCGACGCGGTCGATGGCCACCTCGGGGCGGAGGATCTCGGCCCGATAGTCGCTCGGCGCGGGGGCGCTGGTCTCGGTGGAGGTCGGCAGTCCGGCGGCGCGCCAGGCGTGGATGCCGCCGTTGAGGTAGGAGTAGCGGGTGTGGCCGATCAGCTCCAGGGTCCACAGCAGCCGGCCGGCCCAGCCGCCGCCCTCGTCGTCGTAGGCCACCACGTGGGTGTCCCGGGTCAGCCCCAGCGACGAGAACAGCGCCGACAGCGCCTCGGCGTCCGGCGCCTCGTTGGGCACGTCACCCTCGCCGCGCAGCAGCCGCTTGGGGTCCAGATAGACGGCGCCGGGCACGTGGCCCTGCTCATGGCTCTCGGCCTTCAGCGGCACGTCGATGATCAGCAGCGAAGGGGCGTCCAGCTGCGCCTCGAGCCGCTCGGGCTCGACGATCAGCGGCAGCAGGTTGTCTTCTGAACTCATGGGGCTCTCCTTGATCGTTCTGGCCTAGACGTCCTGGCCTGAATCAGCCCGGCTCGGGCATGCCGTTGTTCTTTCAGCTCTCTTCGAGACTATCGACGATACGGCGGTAGCTGGCAAAGCGGTCGGCGTGAATCTCGCCGCTCTCGACGGCAGCCAGCAGCGCGCAGCCCGGCTCCTTGCGGTGGCGGCAGTCGCGGAAGCGGCAGCGACCGAGGTGCTCGCGGAACTCGATGAAGCCCTCGGCGACCTGAGCCTCGTCCAGGTGGATCAGGCCGAACTCGCGGATGCCGGGAGAGTCGATCAACTCGCCGGCCCCGTCGGCGTCCCGCTCGCCCGGGGCGAAGCGGTAGAGCCGGGCGGTGGTGGTGGTGTGGCGACCCTTGCGCGAGTCCTCCGACAGCGCGCCGATGCGCAGCGAATCAAACGGCAGCAGGCGGTCGATGAGCGAGGACTTGCCGACCCCGCTCTGGCCGACGAACACCGAGGTACGCCCGGCCAGCCGCCGATGGAGGGCGTCCAGGCCGCCGTCGCGGGCGGTAGTGGTGGTCACCACCGGATAGCCCAGCGCCGCGTAGCGTTCCAGCAGCGCGCCGAGCTCGCCGCCGTCCTCGGGTAGCAGGTCGGCCTTGTTGAGCACCAGCACCGGCGCGATCCCGGTGGCCTCGGCGGCCACCAGGTAGCGGTCGATGAGGTTGGCGTGGGGCTCGGGCTCCACGGCGAACACGATCAGGATCTGGTCGATGTTGGCCGCCACCGGCTTGAGCTGGCCCCGGGGGTCGGGGCGCTCGAGCACGCTTGCGCGCTCGCCGCGGGCCACCACCACGCCGCTGCCGTCCTCGCCGGCGCGCCAGATCACCCGGTCACCGGTGACCAGCCCCTCTAGGTTGGCGCGCAGGTGGCAGCGCACCGGGTCGCCGTCGCCCTCCGGGCGCACGTCCAGGGTGCGGCCGAAGTGGGCGATCACCCGCCCGGGCTGTTCGGCGCCGTATTCGCCGGCGTCGAGCTTGTCGGCATCCTGCTGGCCGCGCTTCTCGGCGCGCTTGGCGCGTTCGGCCTGGATCTTCTCGATGCGCCAGCGCTGCTGGCGGGTCAACTTGCGTTTGCTCATGAGGGCCCGAAGGTCGGTACAATGGCGGCATTGTACTCATCAACGGGGCCGGCTGTCGCCGGCCGCACGATCAAGGAACGTCCCATGGCCGCGAACCAAGATGCCCAGGATCCGCGCACCCGGCGCCTGGTGTGGATCGACCTGGAAATGACCGGGCTCGACCCGAACCGCGAACGCATCATCGAGGTGGCCACCCTGGTCACCGACGCCGAGCTCAACGTGGTCGCCGAGGGGCCGGTGATCGCCGTCCATCAGCCGGATGCCCTGCTCGAGGGCATGGACGACTGGAACCAGAAGACCCACGGCGCCTCGGGGCTGGTCTCGCGGGTCAAGGCCAGCACCGTCGATACCGCCAAGGCCGAGCAGGAGACGCTGGCGTTCCTGCGCGAGCACGTGGCGCCGGGCAGCTCGCCGATGTGCGGCAACAGCATCCACCAGGACCGCCGCTTCCTCGAGCGCGAGATGCCAGAGCTGCTGGCCTTCTTCCACTATCGCAACCTGGACGTCTCGACCGTCAAGGAGCTGGCCAAGCGCTGGAATCCGGGCGCGCTGGTCGGCTTCAGCAAGCGCAACGTCCACCTGGCGATGGACGACATCAAGGAATCGATCGCCGAGCTGTCGCACTATCGCCAGACCTTCCTGCGCCTCGAGGACGAGGACGGCGATGAGGAAGAGTAAGCGGTTCGTCGTCGGGGCCTAGGCCTCGACGGCGATCGTGTTCCGCTTCTTCTGCTGCTGCCGCGCCAGCGCCCAGCGCACGTGCTCGCGGACCAGGTCCGAGGGATACGCCAGCCGGGCGCGCAGCGCGGCCTCCACCGTCTCGCTCCAGGGCGCGTTGCCGAGCCCCACCGCCAGGTTGCGCAGCCAGCGCTCGTAGCCGATCCGGCGGATCGGGCTGCCGGCGGTCCTGTCCAGGAACTCCTCCTCGCCCCAGGCGAACAGCGCGACCAGATCGGCGCGGTCCAGGTCGTGGCGCGGCGCGAAGTCGGCCTCGCTGCTGGCCCGGGTGAAGCGGGTGAAGGGGCACACCAGCTGGCAGTCGTCGCAGCCGAACACCCGGTTGCCCATGGCGGCGCGGAATTCCTCGGGAATGGCGCCGTGCAGCTCGATGGTGTGGTAGGAGATGCAGCGCCGCGCGTCGACCACCTTGTCCTCGACGATGGCGTCGGTGGGGCAGGCCGTGCGGCAGGCGCTGCAGCTGCCGCAGTGCTCGGCCTCGAAGGGCTCGTCCACCGGCAGCGGCAGGTCGGTGTAGAGCTCGCCGAGGAAGAACAGCGAGCCGGCCTTGGGATTCAGCAACATGGCGTTCTTGCCGAACCAGCCGAGCCCGGCCTTGCGCGCCAGGCCGCGCTCCATCACCGGGGCGGAATCGACGAAGGCGCGATAGCCGAAGGGGCCGATCTCGGCCTGGATCTGCTTGGCCAGGCTCGCCAGGCGCTTGCGCATCAGCTTGTGGTAGTCGCGCCCGACCGCGTAGCGGGAGACGTAGGCCTTCTCAGGCCGCGCCAGCATCCTGGTGGTTTCCACCTCCGGCGGCAGGTAGTCCAGGCGCACGCTGATCACCCGCACCGTGCCGGGCTCGAGCTCCTCGGGGCGGGTGCGCTTGGTGCCGTGCTTGGCCATGAAGCCCATCTCGCCGTGATGGCCGGCGTCGAGCCAGCGCTGCAGGCGCGCCTCGTCCTCGGACAGGTCGACGTCGGCGATGCCCACCTGCTGGAAACCGAGTTCGCGGCCCCAGGTCTTGATGCGCTCGGCCAGCTCGGCCAAGTCGGTCTGCTGAGCCAAGTCGGTCTGCTGAGTGAGACGATCGGGGGCGTCGCCCGCGGGAGACGGCTGGGTCATGATTGAGGAAACACCGTTCGGAAAGGCGCCGCGACGCTTGGCGAGCGGCGGGAGACAGGACACACTTCGTGGAACGTCAATGGTAAAGCATCGCCTCGAAGGGAGACAGGGAATGACGGCATCGTCCGAAGCATCCGGCCGGGCGCTGTATCGCGCCGAGCAGGTCCGCGAGCTGGACCGTCGTACCATCGCCGCCGGCATCGCGGGCTTCGCGCTGATGCAGCGCGCCGCGGCGGCGGCCTTTCAGGTGCTGCGCGAGGCCTGGCCAGAGGCCCGCTCGCTCAGCGTGCTGTGCGGCGCCGGCAACAACGGCGGCGACGGCCACGTGCTGGCGGCGCTGGCCGCCGCCGAGGGCTGGGCCGTGCAGCGCGTGGCGCTCAAGCCGGTGGAGGCGCTGACGGGCGACGCCCGCCAGGCCGCCGACATGGCCACCGCGGCGGGCGTGGGGCTCGAGCCCTGGCGGCCGGGGCTCACGCTTGCCGGCGAGGTGGTGGTGGATGCGCTGCTCGGCACCGGGCTTGCCGGCGAGGTGCGCGGCGACTTCCGCGAGGCCATCGCCGCGATCAACGCGGCCGAGCGGCCGGTGCTGGCCATCGACATTCCCTCCGGCGTGCACGCCGACACCGGCGCCGAGCTGGGCGTGGCGGTGAAGGCCACGCGTACGGTTACCTTCATCGGCGACAAGCTGGGGCTGCACACCGGCCGCGCCCCGGCGCTGACCGGGGAGGTGATCTTCCGCGGGCTCGACGCCCCCGGCTCGGCCGCGGCCGACATGCTGCCGGCGGCCGAGCTGCTGCACCGCGACGCCATCGCCGCGGCGCTGCCGCCGCGCCCGCGGGACGCCCACAAGGGTGACGCCGGCCATGCGTTGGTGCTCGGCGGGGCGCCGGGCTTCGGCGGCGCGGCGCTGCTGGCCGCCGAGCATGCCGCCCGGCTGGGGGCCGGCAAGGTCAGCCTGGCCACCGCGCCGGAGCATGTCACCGCGAGCCTGGTGCGTCGCCCCGAGGTGATGGTCCACGGCGTGCGCGGCGCCGCCGATCTCGGCGAGCTGCCGTCGCAGGCCGATGTGCTGGTGGTCGGCCCCGGGCTGGGGCAGGGCAGCTGGGGCCAGGCGATGCTGCAGGCCGCCCTCGACGCCGCCCGGCCGCTGGTGGTCGACGCCGACGCCCTCAACCTGCTGGCGAGCCGCTTCGTCGGCCTTTCCCGGGACGACTGGCTGCTGACGCCGCATCCCGGCGAGGCCGGCCGCCTGCTCGGCACGAGCGCGGCCGAGGTGGAGGCCGACCGCCCGGCGGCGGCCGCCGAGCTGCAGCGCCGCTACGGCGGCACGGTGGTGCTCAAGGGCACCGGCAGCCTGATCGCGGGGCCCTCGGGGCTCGCCGTGTGCCCCTACGGCAATCCGGGCATGGCCAGCGGCGGCATGGGCGATGCCCTGTCCGGCATCCTCGGCGCGCTGCTGGCCCAGGGGCTCGATGGCGAGACCGCCGCCCGGGTCGGCGTGATGGTGCACGCCCTGGCCGCCGACGAGGCCGCGGCGGCGGGCGGCCAGCGTGGCCTGCTAGCCGGCGATCTGGCATCCTGTGCGCGAATTCTGGTCAACCCGACGATGGGCGAATGACGATGCAGCTGCGACTCGATGACGAAGACCGCCAGGTGGCCTTCGGCGAATCCCTCGGCCGGGCCCTCGGCGGCCACGGCCTGCTCTTTCTCGAGGGCGAGCTGGGCGCGGGCAAGACGACCCTGACCCGCGGCATCCTGCGCGCCTACGGGCATCGCGGCGCGGTCAAGAGCCCCACCTACACCCTGGTCGAGCCCTACGAGCTCGAGACGGTGCGCGTGAACCACTTCGACCTCTATCGCCTGGGCGATCCCGAGGAGCTCGAGTTCATCGGCGGCCGCGACCTGCTGGCCGACGACGCGCTGTGCGTGATCGAGTGGCCGGCCCGCGGCGAGGGCTGGCTGCCGACGCCGGACCTGACGGTGACGCTGAGCCTGGACGGCGAGGGCCGCCGGGCGACGCTGGTCGCCGGCAGCGACCACGGCCGCGCGCTGCTCGAGCGCCTCGCCGCCGATGTCTCTTTGTCTGCAGCAGAGCAGTCCGAGGCAGCGCAGCCCGGGGCGAAGGGCCCGGAAGGCGACCGCGTCTCATGAGCCAGGGCACCGTGTCCCGCCGCCTGCTCGGCGGCCTGTTGGCGCTGGCGGCGCTGATGCCGTCCGCGGCCCTCGCGGCCAGCGTCGACAACCTGCGCCTGTGGGCGGCCCCCGACCATGCCCGGCTGGTGTTCGACCTGTCGTCCGCGGCCGAGGCGAACGTCTTCAGCCTCGACGATCCGCGCCGGCTGGTGATCGACCTCTCGGACACCCGCCTGGCCGCCGACGTCGAGCGGCTCGACCTGGACGGCAGCGCCATCCGCGACGTGCGCACCGGCGTGCGCGACGGCGATGACCTGCGCGTGGTGCTGGAGCTCAACCGCGAGGTCGAGCCGCGCCACTTCAGCCTGGCGCCCAACGAACAGTACGGTCACCGCCTGGTGGTCGATCTCGAGTATCCCGGCGAGAGCGCCGTGGAGGACCCGATCGATCCCATCGAGGCGATGATCCGCGATCAGGAGATCGCCGCCGACCGCGCCCAGACCCAGGCCCAGGTGCAGGGCCGCGATGCCGCCGCGACGACCCCGCCCCGGGAGCCCGCCCAGCCGCATCCCAAGCGCGACATCA
Source organism: Halomonas smyrnensis AAD6 (assembly GCF_000265245.1). Classification (GTDB taxonomy): domain Bacteria; phylum Pseudomonadota; class Gammaproteobacteria; order Pseudomonadales; family Halomonadaceae; genus Halomonas; species Halomonas smyrnensis. The sequence continues at coordinate 1,964 of NZ_AJKS02000015.1, read as the reverse complement.
TCATCGCCGTGGATGCCGGCCACGGTGGCGAGGATCCCGGCGCGATCGGCCCCTCGGGCACCCGCGAGAAGGACGTGGTGCTGGAGATGGCCCGGCGGCTGGCGCGCAAGGTCAACGACGCCGAGGGCTTCAAGGCGGTGCTGATCCGCGACGACGACTACTACGTCGGCCTGCGCCAGCGCACCCGCATCGCCCGCGAGCAGAAGGCCGACTTCTTCGTCTCGATCCACGCCGACGCCTTCCGCAGCCCGCGGCCCCACGGCAGCTCGGTGTTCGCGCTGTCCCAGAGCGGAGCGACCTCCGAGACCGCCCAGTGGCTGGCGGCCAGCGAGAACCGCTCCGACCTGATCGGCGGCGTCGACGGCAACCTGTCGCTCGACGACAAGGACGAGGTGCTGCGCGGCGTGCTGCTCGACCTGACCATGACCGCGACCCTGAACGATTCGCTGACCATCGGCGGACAGGTGCTCGACCGGCTGGGCCGGATCAACGATCTGCACAAGCCGCGGGTGGAGCAGGCCGGCTTCGTGGTGCTCAAGTCGCCGGACATTCCCTCGCTGCTGGTCGAGACCGGTTTCATCTCCAACCCCGACGAGGAGCGCCGGCTGCAGCAGTCGGGCTATCAGGAGCGGATGATGGACGCGGTGTTCGGCGGCGTCCGGGCGCACTTCCAGCGCAATCCGCCGCCGGCCAGCCTGCTGGCCTGGCAGCGCGACCAGGGGCGCGACACCGGCGGCAACGAATATCGCATCCAGCCCGGCGATACCCTCTCCGAGATCGCCGCCCGCCATGGCGTGCCGGTGGCGCAGCTGCGCCAGGCCAACGCCCTGAACGGCGACGTGATCCGCGTCGGGCAGGTGCTGCGGATTCCCCGTTCGTGAGCGGGTCACGGGAGCGTTATGAGCGATAACTCACATATCCGGATCCTCGATCCCCGGCTGGCCAACCAGATCGCCGCCGGCGAGGTGGTCGAGCGTCCGTCCTCGGTGGTCAAGGAGCTGGTCGAGAACGCCATCGACGCCGGCGCGAGCCGCGTCGAGGTGGAGCTGGAGTCCGGCGGCGCCCGGCTGATCCGGGTGCGCGACGACGGCGGCGGCATCGACGAGGACGACCTGCCGCTGGCGCTGTCGCGCCATGCCACCAGCAAGATCGCCTCCCTCGAGGACCTCGAGGGCGTGGCCAGCCTCGGCTTCCGTGGCGAGGCGCTGGCCTCGATCAGCTCGGTGTCGCGGCTCGAACTGGTCTCCAATACCCAGGACGATCCCACCGGCGGCTGGCGGGTGGTGGTCGAGGGCCGGCGCATGGAGCCGCGGGTCACGCCCTCGCCGCATCCGCGCGGCACCTCGGTGACGGTGCGCGACCTGTTCTTCAACACCCCGGCGCGGCGCAAGTTCCTGCGCACCGAGAAGACCGAGTTCGGCCACGTCGAGGAGGCCTTCCGCCGCCAGGCGCTGTCGCGGCTCGATGTCGGCTGGGTGCTGCGCCACAACCAGAAGACCCTCCACCAGCTGCGCCCCGGCGGCGACCTGGTGGGCCACGAGCGGCGCCTTCAGGCGCTGCTCGGCAAGGGCTTCCTGGAGAACGCCCTGCACCTGGACCTCGAGACCGGCGGGTTGCGCCTGTGGGGCTGGGTCGGGCTGCCGACCCATTCCCGGGCCCAGGCCGACCAGCAGTACTTCTTCGTCAACGGCCGGGTGGTGCGCGACCGGTTGGTGGCCCACGCCATCCGCCAGGCCTACCGCGACGTGCTGTTCCACGGCCGCCATCCGGTGTTCGTGCTGTATCTCGAGGTCGACCCGACGGTGGTCGACGTCAACGTGCACCCGACCAAGCACGAGGTGCGCTTCCGCGACGGGCGCATGGTCCACGACTTCCTGTTCTCCAGCCTGCACCGGGCGCTGGGCGAGGCCCGGGCCGGCGCCAGCGTGGGCGGCGACGCGGAGCCGGGCGAGACCGCGGATGCT
>NZ_AJKS02000016.1 GCF_000265245.1 Halomonas smyrnensis AAD6 | reverse complement strand
AGGGAACGGATCTATCGGTCTACAGCCAGCAAGAACTGGATGAGATAGCGCTTGAGCTCAACATGCGCCCGCGGAAGCGGTTCGACTTCAAATGTCCCATTGAAATGATGAGTGAACTGATGGCGCAGTACCATGATGCTCCGTCATCAATGCATTGACGGTGTTGCACTCAGAACCTGCATCCGCCAACTATTTCAGGATGATCGTTGCCAAGAAGCTCTTGAGCATTTTTGCTCGGCAGAAGGCGAAGACATTCTTCAGCGAGGTAACCTTTATGAAGTCGTCGCCAAGTGGATTGGCCACAGGCACTCTGGAACCACGATTCTTTATTATGCCCACACCATATCGATCATCCACTCCGACATATTGAAAAGACTTTGAAGCTCATCCTGCGAAGCTGCCAGTGCCAAAAGCGGCCCCTCCCAACATTCGTACCAGGCGGGAGTATTCCTGGGAGAATACTCAGGGGACCTGAAGAACGCAGGTGCTGCGCTTATAGCTTTAATCCAAGGCCGTAAAAAGATGAAAAACTTTCGTACCGAGCACACCAACACGCTGACGGCGACACCACTGGCACGCGTTCCTCAAGTCGCGTGCTAGCAGATGTATACCCAAACCCTGATTGGGAGGCTAACCGCGCGAGCGGCAACACAGCGCTGCGCCATCAGCAAGAATACAGCCTTTCGTTGGCGACACCGGTTTCTGGTGCTGGCGGCTCAACTCACGCCCACCGGGAACGGCATCGAGGAAGTCGATGAAACGTTTTTTCTGGAACCCTTCAAGGGACAGCGCGACCTGCCATGCCATCGCGTCGACGTGGCGGCGTGGGCAAGAAGCGAGAGACGAGGCCCGAACAGATACCGGTGATGGTAGTACGCGATCGAGAGGGTCATACGGCAGGGCAGACTTCCTCCTGGACAAGCTCGATGCTCTACATATCCTATCTCCCCTCATCGATCAGCAAGCGGTGCTCTGGACAAATGGTGCCAGCGTGTACTCGGCCTTCGCACGCTGCTATGGCATCACTTATCCGGTGGTGCAAGCTAGGTCTGAACAGCGAATCCACGCGGGGGCCTTTCACATCCAGAACATCACTGCTGATCTAGCTATTGGCAGGGTCACGCACCAGCACATCGATCAACCCAAATAGCACACGTGTTGATACTGAGCACGGCATCTTCCCCTTGGCAGCGTCACCAGGACGAGGCAGGCTATTGAGCGGCGTGGCGGTGGTTTGTCGTGACGATCCACCGTCAGTGATCTAGCAGAAGGTGAAATGCCATATGCCTCTCCCCTCGCGTTACCGACGCCATACGCGGTTTTTCCACCTCGACCCGATACTCGATACCGGTCATCTCGACCCAATGCATTCCCGCCATCATGCAGGCCAACGGGGGCCGGCCCAGTGACCCACCTGCTTCGTCGCCGCCTCGGACACCTGATGATCGTCATCGCCGCCGCCACTCTCGCCTTGGTGTTGTGGTGGGTGTGGCATTGGCAGCTTGAGCGTGTCACGCATGAGGCACGCCAACACGCCGATTCGCGCCTCGCGCTCTACACCGGCAGCCTCGATGGAGCGCTAGAGCGCTTCAGTTACCTCCCGGGCCTGCTGGCTCGCCATTCTCTGGTCCAGGCGGCGGCGGTCGATGAAGTGGGCGTTTTCACCGCTCAGGTCAATCGCTACCTGGCCCAGGTAGCCAAACGCTCGGGAGCCAAGGCGATCTTTCTGATGGATGATGAGGGTGTCACCATCGCCGCCAGCAACCACGCCGACGAAGACAGCTTTCTCGGCCACCATTATGCCTTCCGGCCTTACTTTCAGGATGCCATGGCCACGGGTCAGGGAGAGTTCTTCGCCATCGGCAGCACCACGGGACGCGCCGGTTACTTTGTCTCTGCCGCCGTCAAGGGCGGCGCCTCGGGACGCCCCGCCGGAGTATTGGTCGTGAAGGTGTCGCTGGAGGGCTTGCAGGACAACTGGCGACAGGCCGGCGAGCAAGTGCTGCTCTCCGATGCCAACGGCGTGGTCATCCTCTCAAGCCGGCCGGAGTGGCGGTACCGTCGCCTGGGTGACATCGGTGACAACGCCATGGAGGAGATCAACGATCAGCGCCAGTTTCTCGAGACACCGCTGCGTCCGCTCGGCAAGCGCCTGCCCGACGGCTCGCTGCATATCGGTAGCGCAGGCAATGGGGACGTGGGAGAACGCTACTTCGATATGACCCTACCCCAGACAACGCTCGGTTGGACCATGCACTACCTGGTCCCCGTCCGGCCACTCTACACCGTCGCGCGCAACGCTCTTCTGGCCGCCTCAGGCGCCACCCTGGCCCTGCTCTTGCTGGGCCTCTGGCTGCGCGAACGCCAGAAGCGGCAGCGCCTCCGAGATCGTGAAGCGCGCATCATTCGCGAGGCAAACGAGCGTCTGGAAGCCAGGGTACAGGCGCGTACCCAGGAGCTCGAGGCGGCCCAAGCGGAACTGGTCCAGGCCGGCAAGCTCGCGGCGCTGGGCACCATGGCGGCAGGGATCGCCCACGAACTGAACCAACCCTTGGCCGGCATCCGAACCTATGCGGCCAGCGGGGCTCGCCTGCTGGAACGCGGCCGTGAGGCCACCGCCATCACCAACTTCCGCCATATCCACGACCTGTCCGATCGCTTGGCGACGCTGATCCGCCAGCTCAAAATCTTCGCCCACAAGGGCGGAGCGCTTGAACCGGTGGACCTGGGGGCGCGGCTGCACTTCGTGCTCGGGCTACTCGAGGACCGTCTACAGCGTCAGGAAGTCGAGCTCCACCTGGCACTGCCCGAGGCATCCCCGGCATGGGTCGCCGGCGATAGCGTTCGCGTCGAGCAACTGCTCACCAACCTGCTTCGCAATGCCCTGGATGCCCTCCACGATGTGCCCTCCCCACGGCTGGACATTCGCGTGACGCTGGGCCCCCAGCGGGTCGACCTGTTCGTGGCGGACAATGGGCCTGGTATCGACGAGGCGACCCTCGAGCATATTTTCGACCCGTTCTACACCACCAAGGAGGTGGGCGACGGCCTCGGCTTGGGACTGTTCATCGCCTATGGGATCGTTCAGGATCTCAACGGCCGCATCCGCGCCGAAAACCGCCCCGGCCGCCTCGGCGGCGCCGTCTTCCATGTCGAGTTGTCGCGGGTAGAGGACGAAGCATCGCGGCAACCTGACCACGAGGACACCCGACATGAGTGAACTGCCCGTCTGGCTAGTCGATGACGATCCTGGCGTACGGGAATCGCTGACCCAGTGGTTCGAACTGTGCGATTTACCGGTACGCACCTTCACGGGCGGCCAGGCGGCGCTCGACGAACTCCGGGCCGGCTCTCCCTGTGGCGTACTGATCTCCGACGTCAAGATGCCCGGCCTCGACGGCTTGCAACTGCTGCAGGCCGTGCAGAACACGGATGATGACCTGCCGGTGTTGCTGATTACTGGCCACGGCGATGTGCCGATGGCGGTACAAGCCATGCGTCAGGGAGCCTGGGACTTCATCGAGAAGCCCTACGACCCCGAGCGACTCGAGGAGCAAGTTCAGCGGGCGCTGGAGCGCCGCCGTCTGGGGCAGGAAAACCGCCGTCTGCGCGAGGCACTGCGTCAGGGCGGCCTGGCGGCACGACTGATCGGTGAGGCGCCGAGCATGCAGCGCTTACGCGACCAGATCGCTAATCTCGCCTCGACGCGCGCCCATGTGCTGGTCCATGGCGAAACCGGCAGCGGCAAGGAGGTCGTGGCGCGTTGTCTACACGAATTCGGTACCGGCGACGCCACGCCATTCGTGGTCCTCAACTGCGGCGCCATCCCCCCGGAACTCGTCGAGTCCGAGTTATTCGGCCACGAGAAAGGCGCCTTCACCGGTGCCGTGGAGAGCCGCGTCGGCAAGCTCGAACACGCCAGTGGCGGCACCCTGTTTCTCGACGAGATCGAGTCGATGCCCCTCGCCACTCAGGTGAAATTGCTGAGGGCGCTGCAGGAGGGGGAAGTCACGCGACTGGGCAGCAATCGGGTCATCCGGGTCGATCTGCGGGTGGTGGCGGCGACAAAGACCGACCTGCTGCAGCAGTCGGCACGCGGTGACTTTCGCGAGGACCTGTATTACCGGCTGGCCATCGCCGAGCTGAGCATCCCTCCCCTGCGGGAGCGTCGCGAAGACCTCGCCACGCTGTTCCTCCACTTCAGCCGCCAGGCTGCCGAGGTGCATCAGCGTCCTCAACGCGAGGCGGATGGGGAACTATTGGCGGCGCTGGGGCGCTACCACTGGCCGGGCAACCTGCGCGAATTGCGCAACGCGGCGACGCGTTTCACGCTCCACCTGGACATCCCTTTCCTCGAGGTGGCGCCCGGGGACGCGACCGAAGGGTCACTCGCCGATCAGATCGCGGCCTTTGAGGCTTCCTTGCTGCGTGCCGCGCTATCTCGCCACCGTGGCAATATCCAGGCAGTCCTCGACGAGCTCGACCTGCCGAGAAGAACACTCAATCAGAAAATGCAGCGCCACGGTCTACGTCGCGAGGCGTTCTGCGAACAGGACGGCACCGGCAAGACGGCCGATGCCCCTTCCTGACCTCCCTGTCGCGCTTTCAAGGCATCGGCAAAAAATGGCCGATGCCGGCGTGTCACCTCGGCATAAAATGGCCGACGACGCGCACCCGCCTCTTCTTTTTTCACTATAACCACCTGAAACAAAAAGCCTTATACCTTTCTGGCAAGTGCTTTGCATTCGAGCGGGCGTATACATAACAAACGCTCACTGTCCTCAAGGGAGACATGGCATGCACAAACGTCAGTTCCTCAAATCCGCCATCGGCCTGGCCTCTGCCGCCGCGCTGGGCATTTCCGCGACCTCTGCCCTGGCCCAGGAATCCCACCAGTACATCATGGGCACGGCCACCACTGGCGGCACCTACTATCCCGTCGGCGTCGCGCTCTCGACGCTGGTCAAGGTCAAGCTCGAACCCGAGAGCGGCATCGCTCTCTCGGCGATCAGCTCCGCCGGTTCCAGTGAGAACCTCAAGCTGATGGACGAGGATCAGGCCCAGTTTGGCATTCTTCAGGGGCTGTATGGCGCGTATGCCTGGGAAGGTGAAGGCCCCGTCCCCAAGGCGTATCGGGACCTGCGCAGCGTGTCGATGCTGTGGCAGAACGTCGAACACTTCGTGGTCAATAACGACAGGGTCGACACCGGCACGATCGACGACATGACAAGCCTCTACGACGCGTCGTTCTCGATTGGGGCACGCAACTCCGGTACCGAAGGGTCCGGTCGCTACATCCTCGGCCAGCTGGGCATTTCGCCGGACGAGATGGATATCGCCTACCTGGGTTACGGACCGAGCGCCGACGCCCTGCAGAACGGCACCATCGACGGCATGAACATTCCCGCCGGCGTGCCGGCCTCGGCGGTGACACGCGCCTACGCCAATGCCGATGGCGATATCACCACGCTGGACTTCACCGAGGAGCAACTGGAGAAGGTCAACAGCCGGTTCGAACTCTGGTCGGCCTACGACATCCCCGCCGGCTCCTACCCGAATCAGGACGAGGTGATCCATACCATCGCCCAGCCCAATATCTTGGCGGCACGCGCCGACGTGCCCGACGATGACGTCTACGCCATCACCAAGGCGATGTACGAGAATCTGCCGTTCCTCAACAACATCCACCCGGCGACCAAGGCGATGGCGCTGGAGAAGGCCATCGTCGGCCTGCCCATGCCGCTGCACCCGGGTGCGGCGCGCTTCTTCGAGGAGCAGGGGCTGGAGATCCCCGAGCGGCTGATCGCGGAGTAATCCGACTCCCCCAGCGGGCGTCCGGCACCATGGCCGGGCGCTCTGCTACCCCTCCATCGAACGGTGCCGCGCTCGATCACGACGCTGTCACTCCCCCATGACGCACGCCGCTTTCAGGAGTTCGCTGTGAGCCACTCAACCCCCGATTCCATACGCGATGAGGATGCACAGGAGGCCGAGGAACGTCTCTCCCATGCCTGGCTGGGCCCCTGTCTCACCGCCTTTGCTATCGTCATTGCCTGTGTGCACCTCTACTTCAACACCTTCTCGACGCTCTCCACGCTTTGGACGAGTGCGCTGCATTTCGGCCTGTTCGGCGCGCTGTGCGCCCTGGCCGTGCCGCTAGCGCGGCCTCAAAAGGCCGGGGCACGGCGAGCCGTGTTCGCCATCGATATCGTGCTGGCGGTGGCCGCCATCGGCTGTGCGGGCTACCTGATGGTCTTCGAGAACGCCCTCTACGAGCGCGGCGTGACCTTCATCGCCTCCGACTGGATCGTCTCGATTCTTGCCGTGGGGCTGATCCTCGAGTTCGCGCGGCGCACCACCGGCTGGTTCATTCCGGTGCTATGCGTGATCGCGCTGACCTATGTGGCCTGGTGGGGCCAGTACGTGGGCGGCGTCTTCAACTTCCCCGGCTTGTCGTGGGAAACGGTGCTGTTCCGGAGCTACATCGGCGGCGAGGGCATGCTGGGCTCCATTGCCCGGATCTCCTGGTCCTACGTGTTCATGTTCATCCTCTTCGGGGCCTTCCTGGTCAAGTCAGGCGCCGGCGCATTCATCATCGAGCTCGCCCGCTGTGCCGCGGGACGGTTCATCGGCGGCCCCGGCTTCGTGGCGGTGTTTTCCTCGGGCCTGATGGGCTCGGTGTCGGGGTCGGCCGTCGCCAACACGGTCTCCACCGGCGTGATTACCATCCCGCTGATGCGCAAGGCCGGCTTCCCGGCACGCTTCGCCGCTGGCGTCGAAGCTTCCGCCTCGACGGGGGGCCAATTGATGCCACCGGTCATGGGGGCAGGCGCCTTCATCATGGCCTCCTATACCCAGGTGTCCTACCTGACCATCATCGGCGTCGCGGCCCTGCCCGCCCTGCTCTACTTCCTGTCGGTCGCGATGTTTGTGCGTATCGAAGCCAAGCGCAGCAACGCCCAACATCTCGATGATCCCGATGCCCCGCGTCTCGGTGAGGTGCTCAAAAACGGCTGGCATTATCTGCTGCCGCTGATCGTGCTGGTCGCGGCACTCGTCTATGGTTTCACCCCGACCTATGCGGCGGGCATCGCGATCGTCTCGGTCATCGTCGCCTCCTGGCTGTCCCAGCAGCCGATGACGCCGAAGCTCATCGTCGAGGCGCTGGTTCAGGGCACGCGCAACATGATCACCACCGCGATCCTGCTGATCACCGTGGGGCTGATCATCAACGTGGTCTCGACCACCGGCATCGGCAATACCTTCTCGCTGATGATCACCGACTGGGCGGGCGGCAGCCTGCTGCTCACCATCGTGCTGATCGCCATCGCCTCACTGATCCTGGGCATGGGCCTTCCGGTCACCGCGTCCTACATCGTGCTGGCGACGCTGTCGGCGCCCGCCCTCTACAACCTCATGGCCCACGATCAGCTGGTCGATCTGCTCGTTGCCGGCAATCTGCCGGAACAGGCCAAGGCGATCTTCATGCTCGCGGCGCCGGATCAAATGCAGGCACTGGCCGCTCCGATGAGCCCGGCCGAAGCCCAGTCACTGCTCGAGGCCGTCCCCGATACCTTCAATAGCCAGCTCTATGAGCAAGCACTGTCGCCCCACTTTCTGACCATGTCGCTGGTGGCCGCGCACATGGTGATCTTCTGGCTGTCGCAGGACTCCAATGTCACGCCGCCGGTGTGTCTGACCGCCTTCGCCGCCGCGGCGATCGCCGGGACCCCCCAGATGCGTACCGGCCTGACCGCATGGAAGATTGCCAAAGGGCTCTACATCGTCCCGCTGCTCTTCGTCTGGTCACCGTTGATCACCGGCACGCCGCTGGAGATGACTCTCGTGTTCGCCATGGCACTGTTTGGCATCTACGCCATCATCGCCGGCCTTGAGGGGTATCTCGAGCACGAACTGACCTGGTGGCTGCGGTTGCTGATGTTCCCGATTGGCGCGCTGATGCTGTGGCCACACGGCATGCTCGCCATCGACCTGGTCGGTTTGGGCATCTTCCTGGCCATCTTCGTGTGGAGCGCACGGCAGGGGCGCCAGCAGGTGGGATACAACGCCCGCCCTGCTTGAACGGCCAGGTCGGCCGGCAAGATAGCCCCCTGTGGTGCCCCCTGAAGCCCCGCCACGCACCGCTTCGAAGAGCCTGGCGGGGCCATCTCGCCGGCCAGTGACGCGGCACTGCGTCAGGCCCAGCCAGCCAGGACGGCGCCGCGCCGCAGGACAACGAAGAACGAGGACGGCATGTACGATTTCATCATCATCGGCGGCGGCATCCTGGGCATGTCCACTGCCATGCAGCTCCAGCGGGCCTATCCGGATCGCCGGATGCTGCTGGTAGAAAAGGAGCCCGAGGCGGCCCGCCACCAGACCGGGCACAACAGCGGAGTGATCCACGCCGGGGTCTACTACACCCCGGGCAGTCTCAAGGCACGCTTCTGCCTGGCGGGTAACCGCGCCACCAAGGCCTTTTGTGAGACCCACGAGATTCCCTACGACAGCTGCGGCAAGCTGCTGGTGGCCACCAACGACCTGGAGATGCAGCGCATGCAGGCGCTGTGGGAGCGCACCGAGGCCAATGGCCTGGAGCGCGAGTGGCTGGAGCCCGGGGCGCTCGCCGAGCGTGAGCCGAACATTACCGGGCTTGGCGGCATCTTCGTGCCTTCCAGCGGGATCGTCGACTACGCCGCCGTGACCCGCGCCATGGCGGCCGAGTTTGAACGCACGGGGGGCGAGATCCGCTATAACACAGAGGTCACCAACCTGGAGGAGCGGTCACAGGAAGTGGTCGTGACCACCCATGACGGCGACATCACCGGGCGCTATCTCGTCACCTGCTCAGGACTGATGGCCGACCGCGTGATTCGCATATTAGGGCAGGACCCGGGGTTCAGCATCTGCCCCTTCCGCGGCGAGTACTATCGGCTGACGGAGCAGCACAACGACATCATCAACCACTTGATCTACCCGATCCCGGATCCCTCCATGCCCTTCCTGGGAGTGCACCTGACACGGATGATCGATGGCTCTGTCACCGTGGGCCCCAATGCCGTGCTGGCCTTCAAGCGTGAGGGCTATCGCCGACGCGACGTGTCCCCGCGTGATCTCACGCAGATGTTGACCAACCCCGGCATCCGCAAGGTCCTGGCTCGGAACCTGCGCCCGGGGCTCTCGGAAATGAAGAACTCGCTGCACAAGCGGGGCTACCTGGACTTGGTCCGCAAGTATTGTCCTAGCTTGACCCTCGACGATCTCTCGCCCTACCCGGCCGGCGTGCGCGCTCAGGCAGTCTCTCGCGACGGAACGCTGGTGGACGACTTCCTGTTCGTCAACACCCGCCGCACCATCAATGTCGGCAATGCCCCGTCGCCGGCAGCCACCTCCGCGCTCCCCATCGGCGCACACATCGTCGAGCAGGTGAAGGCTCAAGCCAGTTGATCGCCGATGCCTTCGAAGACAATGCGGGGGATTTCTTCTCACTGGAGGATTGAGTCCCAAAACGCAGCAGCCCGGCACAAGGCCGGGCTGCTGGTTACACTTTTAAGACGCTGATATGCAAACCAGCTACTGATAAGGCGGGGCTTATCGCTAATGCCCCACCAGGCCCGCTATAGAGCCGCTCGTGGGCGATCGCTCCCTTCTCCCCGCCACCACCGGCGCTTCGACATCGAAAGGCCTCTTTCCGCCTCGAAACGCCTGCCGTGCTATTGGTTGTTTTTCAGCCTCGAAATGGCCCACTGACGATATTCTTGCGGCTCCATGGTCAGCGTTTCAGCCTCGAAGGGGCCTTTTCGGCATCGAACCGAATGTCGCGCTATTGGCTTATTTTCAGCCTCGAAATTCTCGGTTATCTGTCGGGTACCATGTGATTGACTACCCGCTTGGCAAATAACTCAGGAAGCTCGGTCTGACAGTCCTTCATCATCACAATCGGTGATTGAAGGTTCATCGCCTAAACACCCCATCCTCCAGTCGCATGATAAGGTCGTTAATGTGGGATGAAAAAAGAATATCGCCCTATGGCGGGGTATAACCCTTTGATTTATTGTCAGGAGCGGCCATACCGGCGAGGTGAAGTATCATCCTTTCCTGCCTTCCCTACTCGCGGAAGAGATCATCGTGGCTACCAGTACGCGCCAAGTGCAGTTCGTCATCCACTACGCGATACAGCAGCAACCAATCGGGTTCGATATGAGCATCTCGGTAGCCCTTCCAGTTCCCCCGTAACGGATGATCCTGGTAGGCATCCGGCAAGGGCGTTTGCTCAAGCAGCAGGCCCAGCAAGCGCCGCAGCTTGTCCATGTCCTTGCCGCGCTTCTGGACCCGCTTCACATCTCGCTTGAACTGGCTGGAACGGACTGGGGTCAGCATCAGATGCCCAGGTCCTCGAACAGCGCATCCGCGCTATCAAAGCGCTTGCCCTTGCCGGCATCCAGCTCTTCCAGAGCCTTGGCCGTGGTGGCGTTCGGCACCTGCACGGCAAATGGCAGGCGCTTCTCGTCGGCGATCCGCAGCATCAGCAGGCGGATGGCGTCGGACACGGATAGACCCATGGCCTCAAGGGCGGCGGTGGCACGCTCTTTGGTTTCGCTGTCGATGCGGGCACGGACCACGGTATCAGCACTCATGATATTCTCCTTCTCTTTCGTAGCCACAATGTAGCTACATTATAGCCGTACTACTCCACCTTGTCATCACCGGAGGTGAAGTGGACCCCATTCTTTGGACCACCTGACAGGCTATCTAAGCTCGGATCGGGTCATCATCGGCGTCAGGCCGCCTTGTTCAGTGATTGAGGGAAATACAGCTCATCGGGTGTCGCATCGTCCAGTCCCTGATGAGGCCGCTCCTGGTTGTACCAGATGAAGTAGCGGCCCAGCTCCTGTTTTAGCTGAGCCCCATCCTTGAAGGCTTTCAGGTAGACGCACTCATACTTCACGCTGCGCCAGAGTCGCTCCACGAATATGTTATCCCGGTAGCAGCCTTTGCCGTCCATGCTGATGGTCACGCCATGAGCCTCCAGTACGTCGGTGAAGTCCTGGCTGGAGAATTGGCAGCCCTGATCCGTGTTGAATATCTCCGGCGACCCATGGCGTGTCAGTGCCTCTTCCAGGGCATCAATACAGAAGTCGGTGTCCAGCGTGTTGGAAACCCGCCACGACAGCACTCGACGACTGTGCCAGTCCATCACTGCCACCAGATACATGAATCCACGTGCCAGCGGAAGTAGAGTAAGAAGCAGGGCGTAGTCGAACTATCTCCCTGCTTCTCCTCTCCGAACCGTACGTGCACCTCTCAGCGCATACGGCTCTCCATTCAAGTGTGGCTCAAAGCCAAGGCAACATCACAGTGTCGAGAGGTGACGGTATTGCGTTCTTCTTCCCTTGGCAAATACGGGTTCGCCTCGGGAAGCCGCCATCGGAATGACATCTTACGACTCGATACCAGTCGACGCAGGCTTACCACACAGAAACTGCCAGAGTGGTTGGGCCCGAAGAACTGCCACGTCTTGGCATCTTTCCCACGAGGTCGGCGGAAGTGTTTTCGCATCAGGGTCTTGATAGATGCTCGGTACTTCCTCGCCAGCCAATGAGCGAGTCGCCAGAAGACAATGCCATCAATCTTCCTATACGTCATCGCGGTATAGTCAGTAAATTGGTAGAAAGTGGCCCATCCCGCCAGGCGGCGATTCAGGCGATCTACCATATCAATCCGATTCTCGCTGTAATTGCCGGCCAGCTCTTTCGCCAACGTAGCGGCGAAATTTCTGGCCTTGTCACGAGGAATTGACGTGACGGGACGCATAGTGCCGTTGGGCCCTCGTTTCCGAATGATTCGGTGTCCAAGGAAGGTAAATCCGTCATTGACGTGTGTGATATGGGTCTTTTCCATATTCAAAGTCAGTGAAAGACCATCTTCCAGGAAGCACCGACATTCTTCACGAATGGCTTCGGCTTGCGCCTTGTTTCCCTTTATTACCAAAACGAAATCATCAGCATAGCGGCAATAAGCCACCGCCGGTTTCCACTGACGACCTTCACGCAGGGCAACAGGTCGTTGCAGCTGAATACTGGAATTCCAGTACCAGCGGTCCTTGCGGGCTTTCTTGCTCAGATAGCGTTTTTCCAGCCACTGGTCGAACTCATTGAGCATGATATTCGAGAGCAATGGTGAGAGTACGCCACCCTGTGGCACGCCGTCGTGGGCAGAATGGAACAACCCCTTGTCGACGTGTCCTGCTTTAATGAATCGCCATAGCAACATCAGGAAACGATCGTCACGAATCCGCTTACGGACACACCGCATCAACTTCCGATGATGTACAGTATCGAAGTAACTGGCCAGGTCACCTTCAATGACCCAGCGGCCCCTCGTTTCCTTACCGTCCGTCAACTGAAGTTTCACAGTGCGAATGGCATGGTGCACGCTGCGCTCCGGCCGGAACCCATAGGAAAGGCGATGGAAGTCACTTTCCCAGACGGGCTCCATGGCCATCAGCATGGCACGTTGCACAATCCTGTCGCGTAGGGTCGGTATCCCCAACGGGCGCTGTTTACCGCTGGATTTGGGGATGTAGATGCGGCGTGCCGGCAGCGGCTGATAAGTGCCGTCCAGCAGTTCAACACGAATTTCCTCCAGATGCTGGTTGAAATTCTGTTCGAAAACTCGCCGATCTACTCTGTCGATACCAGCGGTTCTGGCCCCTGGCGACGCCAGCGTTCTGAACGCCGCCTCTTGGAGCCAGTCACGCCGTGCAATCAATCTCAGCAGTCGATCGAACCGGTGGTTCGGATCCGCTGCTGACCAGGTTGCCAGCTTGCTCTGCATTTCCCTGATTATCAAAGGTCTTCACCTCTCTGGGTCAGGTAATCCGAAGAACAAGGCACTTGAACTGCCTCCCTTCGCCATGTAGTGGGCTTTCCCCACCGCGGACTACTACGGAGGCTCCGCCAGCTTGCCGGGCATCGGGGGCGCACTCCCTTGGCATCCCATGCAAGCCTTCCCTCGTTCACATGCTGGACTCAAGCATATGGAGGAGGTTGCCGATCGCAGTCTTTACCCTTGCATGCTGCAAGTTGGCGCATCTGTCACGAGTTAGCTGCACACTGCTCGTGACTCCGCCAGCAGTGGGCTACATATCCACTGCCAACAGCAGCAGTGGGTCCTACATGTACCCACTGCCGAGGATGCGCACCTCCTGATAAGCCGTGTAGGAGGTGGCGACATGTTCAGCCCACAGACACGGATTAATCGGTTCGTGTTCCTCAACCTTTCCATACTCAGCCTGGGGATGCATCTTGGCGTAACGGCTTCGCCTCACACCCCGTTTCCCACGGGTTACGTCACCCTGCCAGTGCACAGCAGGTCACCGCCGCTTCGGCTCATGCCCTCTCGCAGCAGAGAGCAGACTTTCGCTGAGAACATCCTGTTCGACACGAAGGTATTCCAGTCATGCTTGCGCTCGTTCAGCTGCCTCCCGCAGCTGTCAGAGTCGAGGCACACCATAGGTGAAGTCCGACACCCACAGCGCGTTTGGCTGAGTCGGTTGAAACTGCCGCCGCACCAGGTCCGCCGGAGAGGCCTTGTTGGGATCTGGCACGGTCGTACGAGCCGGCTTGCCTCTCACTACGCCATGTAGCCCCATCCGTCGCATCAAGCGCTCGACGGTGCAGCGAGCGGCGGGGATCGCTTCTCGATGCAATTGACGCCAGACCTTGCGGATACCGTAGACACCGAAGTTTTCATTTCAGACGCGTTGGATTTCAGCACACAGCCAGCGGTCGCGCTGGACTCGGGGCGGCGCGCGGTCAGGCTGGGCTTCACGAGCCTTGTGCGCGTAGTACGTCGACGGGGCGATCGGCAGGATCCGGCAGATCGGCTCGACCCCGTACGTCTCCCGGTGATCATCGAGGAACTCGATCATCACTTGCCGCGGCGGTCGAGCTCCGCCTGGGCAAAATACGCGGACGCCTTCCGGAGGATCTCGTTGGCCTGCTTCAACTCCCGGTTCTCGCGCTCCAGTGCCTTGATCCGCTCACGCTCTGATGTCGTGGTGCCTTCACGACGCCCCGCATCACGCTCGGCCTGCCGGACCCAGCTCCGCAGAGTTTCTGGCGTGCAGCCGATCTTGGGGGCAATGGCGCCAATGGCCGCCCACTGGGAGGGATAGTCGGCCTCGTGGTCGAAGACCATACGAACCGCCCGCTGACGTACCTCGGGGGAATACCGGTTTGTTGTGTTCATGACTCCATCCTCTCAAGGTTTGGAGCCTCCGGGAATCCCGGGACGGTTCACTGCGTGATGGCTTTGAACGGCGTCGATAATCGAAAGAGTCGGTTGGGTCGTTGGTGACGGCTAACCGCTTGAGTATGCGAGAATCAGAATCCGCCCAGGCAGCCAGCGTTCCTTTGGCCGCCGCCCTGAATCTCGGCTGGAAACCCTGACATGAGCGATGCCTACTACCTTCATCTCACCGATCGGCTGCGAGATCTCATACAAGACCCCGAGGCCTTCGAGGATGACCGGTTGCCATCGGAGCGTGTCCTGGCGGAGCGTTTCCATACCACTCGTGTCACCCTGCGCCAGGCATTGGCCCAGTTGGAAGGGGAAGGGCGCATCCACCGCAGCAACCGCCGTGGCTGGTTCGTATCACCACCGCGTCTCGACTATGACCCGACGCGTGACGCTGGCTTCAATGATTACGTGAAGGCTCAGGGGCGTCGGCCACGCACCGAGGTGTTGCTCACCGATACCCGTCCCCACCCTCCTGCAGCGGAGGCCCTGGGCTTGCCCTTCGATCGGCCGTTTCACCATATCCGTCGTCGGCGCTTCGTGGACGACAGGGCCGTGCTTTGCGAGTCGCTCTGGGTCGTGCCTGAGCGCGCCCCGCAGCTGCTGGAAGGCGATTTCACCGGCTCCTTGTGGGGCCAGCTACGAGAACGCTGGGGGCTGACCCTGGCTCACCGTTCGCTGCGGCTATACTCCGAGGCGATCCACGCCCGGGAGGCAGAGGCGTTGGGTGTGGCCGCCGGGACGGCAGGGCTGAGCGTACGCCGCACCATCTTCGACGAGCAGCGCCGCCCGGTGGAATACGATGAAGAGCACTGGCTGCACAACGCCCTGTGCATCGCGGTGGAATTGGAAAACTCCGTTTAATTAAGCGAAAGACGCTTCACTCAGCCTTCAAGATTCTGTCACGGGGCTGTCATGGAGGCTCGCCAGACTCTTGGTATATACCAGATGGGCAATCACCCGTCTGACCTTCACCAAGAGCCGGAGAGTCCCATGTCCTTCTTCACTCGCACCCTGGTGGCCAGCGCCATCGGCCTGACATTGTCCACTGCTGCCCAGGCCGCGACCGAGCTGAACGTCTACACCGCCGTCGAGGCCGACGATCTGCAGAAATATGCCGAGCGCTTCCAGCAGGCGCACCCGGATATCGAGATCAACTGGGTGCGGGACTCCACCGGTGTGATCACCGCTCGCCTGTTGGCCGAGAAGGATAACCCCCAGGCCGATGTGGTCTGGGGGCTGGCGGCCACCAGCCTGCTGGTGCTGGAGGACGAGGGCATGCTGGCCCGCTATGCCCCCGAGGGCGTTGAGGCCCTGGATCCCAAGTTCGTCGATCCGGCGATCCGCGAAGGCAAGGAGCCGGCCTGGGTCGGCATGGACGCCTGGGTCGCATCGCTCTGCTACAACACCATCGAAGGCGAACGCCTCGGCGTCCCCAAGCCCAGCTCCTGGGAAGACCTCACCCGTCCTGAGTATGAAGGGCATGTGATCATGCCGAACCCGAGCTCCTCGGGCACCGGCTATCTGGATGTCGCCAGCTGGATGCAGTTGTGGAACGAGGAGGGCGCCTGGGACTACATGGATCGTCTCCACCAGAACATCTCGCGCTATACCCACTCCGGTTCGGCTCCCTGCAACCTGGCCGCCTCCGGCGAGGCGGTGGTGGGGGTCTCCTTCGCCTTCCGGGGCGCACGCCTGATGTCTCAGGGGGCGCCCGTCGAGCTGGTCTTCCCCACGGAAGGCGTCGGCTGGGACATGGAGGCCGCGGCCATCATCGAGGGCAGCGACAAGCGTGATGCCGCCGAGACGCTGCTCGACTGGGCGGTGACCGAGGAAGCCAATGCGCTCTACAACGAAGGATATGCGGTCGTCGCCTATCCGGGGGTGGCCCAGCCCATCGATCACTATCCCGCCAACATCTCCGACCTGATGATCGATGCCGATTTCAACTGGGCGGCCAACAACCGCGAACGCCTGCTTCAGGAATGGCAGGGCCGTTATGACGGCAAGTCCGATAGCCAGTAAGCCACCTCGCTATTCTTGTGATCGCCCCGGCGTGTTGCGCCGGGGTCGGGAGTATTTCGTCATGACCACCCTGACCGCCCCCGTATCCTCTGCGGCTCATGCCGCCGTCGCCGATGCGGGGATTCATCTCGAGATTGCCGGGCTCAGCAAACGCTTCGGCCATTTCACGGCCCTGCAAGATATCGATCTGACCATTCGTGAAGGCGAGTTCGTCTGCTTTCTGGGGCCCTCCGGCTGCGGCAAGACGACCCTGCTGCGCGCCATCGCGGGGCTGGCGCCGCAGAGCGCGGGGCGCATCGTCCAGTGCGGGCGCGACATCTCGCGCCTGCCGCCCCAGGCACGAGACTTCGGCATCGTCTTCCAGTCGTATGCGCTCTTCCCCAACCTGACGGTCTTCGACAACGTGGCCTATGGGCTGCGCAACCGGCGCGACGATCGTCACCGGATGCGTGAACGGGTGGCCGAGCTGCTGGCCCTGGTCGATCTGGTCGGCAGCGAGGGCAAGTATCCGGCGGCCCTCTCCGGGGGGCAGCAGCAGCGTGTCGCGCTGGCGCGTGCGTTGGCCACCGAGCCGGGGCTGCTGCTGCTCGATGAGCCGCTGTCGGCGCTGGATGCGCGGGTGCGTGTGCATCTGCGCAGCCAGATCAAGGCGCTGCAGGCCAGCCTTGGCGTGACCACCATCATGGTGACCCACGACCAGGAAGAGGCCCTGGCCATGGCCGATCGTATCGTGGTGATGAATCACGGCGTGATCGAGCAGGTGGGCACGCCGGCCGAGATCTATCGACACCCCGCCAGCGCCTTCGTGGCCGAGTTCATCGGCAGCATGAACTTTCTCGAGTGCTGCCCGGAAGGCACGCAACGCCTGCGGCTCGGTGAGCGTCGTCTGGATTGCACGACCCATGAGTGCGCCGACCTGGAGCACGCCCGGTTGGCCATTCGTCCCGAGGCCGTGGAACTGTGTCGCAGTGACGAGGGCCTGTCGGCGCGGGTGGAACACATCGAATTCCTGGGGGCCTTCCTGCGTGTCAGCCTGACGCTCGAGGAGTGTCATCAGGCATTGACGGCAGACATCGCCGTGCGAGACGGCGAGGCGCTGCGCCTGACCCCGGGCATGACCCTCGGGGTGCGACTGCCGGCCGAGGCGATGCGACTCTTCCCCAGCCAGGAGGCGCGGCCATGATGGTGGTGATGCCCGCCTGGTCCCGGCGCTGGTCCGGCGAGTCCCTGGTGCGTTTGTTGGCGCTGCTGCTGGCCCTCGGCCTGCTGGTGGTGGGCCTGCTGTTCCCGCTGGCGGCCATGCTGGTCAAGAGTGTTCAGGACCGTGCCGGCGACTTCGTGGGGCTGGCCAACTTCGCGCGCTACCTCCAGACGCCGGCCCTGGCCGGCTCCATCGTCAACTCCCTGACCATCGCCCTGACCAGCACCGCGGTCGTGGTCGGCCTGGCCTTCCTCTGCGCCTATGGCCTGACGCGGACCTGCATGCCCGGCAAGCGTCTGTTTCGCATGCTGGCCATCCTGCCGATCCTGGCGCCCTCGCTACTGCCGGCCATCAGTCTCGTCTATCTGTTCGGCAACCAGGGCTGGTTTCGCGAGGTGCTGATGGGAGAAAGCATCTACGGCCCCATCGGCATCGTCATGGGCCTGAGCTTCTGGATCTTCCCTCATGCCCTGATGATCCTGGTCACGGCCCTGTCCAACAGCGATGCACGACTCTATGAGGCGGCCGAGGCCCTGGGGACCTCGAAGTGGCGCAGCTTTCTGACCATCACCTTGCCGGGTGCACGCTATGGTCTGATCTCCTGTGGCTTCGTGGCCTTCACGCTGGCCATCACCGACTTCGGCGTGCCCAAGATCATCGGCGGGCAGTTCAGCGTGCTGGCGACCGACGTCTACCGACAGGTGGTGGGGCAACAGAACTTCCAGATGGGCGCGGTGGTCAGCGTGATTCTGCTGTTGCCGGCCCTGCTGTCCTTCGTGGTGGACCGCTGGATCCAGCGGCGTCAGGTCGCCCAGCTCTCGGCGCGGGCGGTGCCCTGGCAACCCAGCCCCAGCCCGTTGCGTGACGGGACCTTTGCCGCGATCTGCTACGGCGTGGGGGCGGTCATCCTGCTGGTGATCGGCACCGCCATCTATGCCTCTCTGGTGCAGTTCTGGCCTTACAACCTGTCCCTGACCCTCAAGCATTACGCCTTCGAGGCGCTGGCCGGGGGCGGCTGGACCTCCTGGGGCAATTCCCTGAAGCTCGCCTTTCTGGTGGCGACGATCGGCACTCTGGCGATCTTCTTCAATGCCTGGTTGATCGAGAAGAGCGAGGGCTATCGCCCGCTGCGTCAGGGGCTGCACTTCCTGGCCATGTTGCCGATGGCGGTGCCGGGCATGGTGCTGGGCCTGGCCTATATCTTCTTCTTCAACCAGGCCGGTAATCCGCTGAACTGGATCTATGGCACCTTGATCATCCTGGTGCTCAACACCCTGGTGCACTTCTACACCGTCTGCCATCTCACCTCGGTGACCGCGCTCAAGCAGCTCGATCCGGAGTTCGAGGCGGTAGGGGCGTCGCTGAAGGTGCCGTTCTGGACCACCTTCCGTCGCGTGACCCTGCCGGTCTCCTTGCCTGCGGTGCTGGATATCTCGGTGTACCTGTTCGTCAATGCCATGACCACGGTCTCGGCGGTGGTCTTCCTCTACACCAGCGACACGCGGCTGGCCTCCGTGGCGGTCATGCACCTCGATGAGGCCGGCTACTTCGCCAGTGCGGCGGCCATGGCGGTGCTCATTTTCTTCACGTCTCTGGGCGTCAAGCTGGCGCATGCGGCGATCAGCCATCTGCTGTTGACCCGGGCCCAGCGTTGGCGTCAGGCGGGCTAGGCCCGCCGTCCCTTTTTTTGTTCACTGCTACTGGTATATACCAATGACCATGACCACCTCCGATGCCTATCTGCTCACGCCGGGGCCGCTGACCACCAGCGCGACCGTCAAGGCGGCCATGCAGCGCGACTGGGGCTCCTGGGACGAGGACTTCAACGCCATGACCGCGGAGATCTGTCGTCGCCTATTGGCGTGTGCCAACGCCAGCGAGCGCCATGCCTGCATCCCCGTCCAGGGCAGCGGCACCTTCGCCGTGGAGGCCGCGCTCGGCACCCTGATCGATGCCACCCGAACCACCCTGGTGTTGGTCAATGGCGCCTACGGCAAGCGCCTGGTGAGCCTGCTCGAGCGCCTGGGACGCCCCGTCGAGGTGATGGCGCTCGGCGATGCCACCCCGCCTGATCCGGCGAGGGTCGAGGCGTACTTGGCGGCCAACCCGAACATTGGCTATGTCGCCGTGATCCACTGCGAGACCAGCTCTGGCATGCTCAATCCCCTGGCGGCCATCGCCGAGGTGGTGGCCGCCCAGGGCCGCGAGCTGATCATCGATTCCATGAGCGCCTTCGGTGCGCTGCCGGTGGATGCCGAGCGTCTTCCCTTCCTGGCGTTGATCTCATCGGCCAACAAATGCTTCGAAGGCGTGCCCGGCTTCGGCTTCGTGATCGCGCGCCGCGACGCCTTGGAGGCCGCCGAGGGGCGCTGCCATTCCCTGTCGCTGGACCTGCATGATCAGTGGCGTTACATGACCCGCACCGGCCAGTGGCGCTATACGCCGCCGACCCACGTCGTGGCCGCCTTCCTGCAGGCCATGAAGGAGCACGCCGAAGAGGGCGGCGTGCCGGCACGTCATGCGCGCTACGCCGCCAACCGGGAGCGCCTGGTCGCCGGCATGCGTGAGCGGGGCTTCGAGACCCTGCTGGAAGATCGCTGGCTCTCGCCGATCATCACCACCTTCCTGAGCCCGGCGCACCCGAACTTCGACTTTTCGCGCTTCTACGCCGAACTCAAGGCGCAAGGCTTCATCATCTATCCCGGCAAGCTCACCGAGGTAGAGAGCTTTCGCATCGGCAGTATCGGTCGCCTCGACATCAAGGTGGTGGACCGACTGTTGAGCGCCATCGACACGGCCCTGGCCACCATGGGCGTGGATGACGCCCGTCCTGCTCACTGAACACGACCCACTGGAGATTGACCGATGCAATACCGCACTCCCGAACGCCTGCAGGGCATCGTCCTCGAT
The DNA here is from genome assembly GCF_000265245.1 of Halomonas smyrnensis AAD6. Lineage (GTDB taxonomy): Bacteria > Pseudomonadota > Gammaproteobacteria > Pseudomonadales > Halomonadaceae > Halomonas > Halomonas smyrnensis. The sequence goes on along the minus strand of NZ_AJKS02000016.1, from coordinate 52,903 downwards.
TGGGCCGGCACCGTGGTGGATTTCGGCTCCTTCGCGCCCACCCAGATCTTCGTCGAGGCCTTCGCTGAACTGGGCATCGCGATCGGCCTGGAGGAAGCTCGCGGCCCCATGGGGATGGGCAAATGGAACCATATCCGCACCCTGTGTGATGCGCCGGCGATCGCCGCGCGTTTCGAGCAGGCCGTGGGCCATGCGCCCACCGATGATGACGTCACGGCGCTCTATGAGCGTTTCATGCCGCTGCAGATTGCCAAGATCGGCGAGCATTCGGCCCTGATTCCCGGCGCGCTTGAGGCCATCGCTGAACTGCGTGAGCGCGGCCTGAAGGTCGGCTCCTGCTCGGGCTATCCCGCGGTGGTCATGGAGCAAGTGGTGGCGCGGGCGCGAGAGCACGGATTCGAGGCCGACCATGTGGTAGCCACTGACGAGGTGCCGAACGGACGCCCGCACCCGGCTCAGGCCCTGGCCAACGTGATTGCCCTGGGGCTCGAGGACGTGGCGGCCTGCGTCAAGGTCGACGACACCGTGCCCGGCATCCTGGAGGGGCGCCGGGCCGGCATGTGGACCGTGGCGTTGACCTGCTCCGGCAATGCGCTGGGGCTCGATCATGGCGCCTATTGCGCCCTGCCGGAAGCCGAGCTGGCCGATAGGCGCCAGCGCATCGAGGCGCAGTTCGCCCCGTCGCAGCCGCACTTCATGATCGACACCATCGCCGATCTGTCAGGGGTGGTCGCCGAGATCGATGCCCGCCTGGCGCGTGGCGAGCGGCCCTGATCCCTGCGGTCCCGGCCGCGGTCGGGACCATCGTGCTGCAAGGAGAGTGTCATGCGACCCTTCTGGTTAGATCAGGCCCTGGCGGTGGAGACGGAAGCGCCGGCGCCACCGCTGGCGCGTGACCGGCGTGTCGACGTCTGCATCGTTGGAGGGGGTTACACCGGCCTGTGGACCGCCATCATGCTGCGCGAGCAGGCGCCAGGCCTGCGGGTGGCACTGGTCGAGGCCGATATTTGCGGTGCTGGCGCCAGCGGCCGCAACGGAGGCTGCGTGCTGGGCTGGGCCAGCAAGTACCCGACCCTGCGTCGGCTGTTCGGCGAAGAGGAAGCCCGTCGGCTGGTTGTCGAGTCCGAGCGCTGCGTGGGGGAGATCGGCGACTTCTGTCGCCATCACGGCATCGATGCCGAGTTCCGCCAGGATGGCACCCTGTTCACCGCGACCAATCAGGCTCAGCAGGCGGCGGTGTCGCCCTTGATGGCTGACTTGGTCGAGCAGGGCATCGGCAGTTTCGCGCCGATGGAGACCGCAGAGGTACAGCGACGCAGTGGCTCGCGGCGCCATCGCCAGGGATGGTTCTCGCCCAGGGCGGCCACGGTCCAGCCGGCCAAGCTGGTACGAGGCCTGCGACGAGTGGCGCGGGCGCTGGGCGTCGAGCTGTTCGAACAGACCCCCATGAAGGCCCTCGATAACGGGTGTCCGGCTCGAGTACACACGCCGGGCGGGACGATCATCGCCGACAAGATGGTGCTGGCGACCAATGCCTGGACGGCGAGGCTGTGGCCGGCTTTCCGGCGTACCATCGCCATCGTCTCGAGCGACATGGTGATCACCGAGCCGATGCCCGAGGCGCTGGCCGCCACGGGGCTGTCCGATGGTGTCTCGGTGCTCGACTCACGCACCTTCGTGCATTACTACCGCACCACGCCCGAGGGTCGCCTGATGCTGGGCAAGGGCGGCAATACCTTCGCCTTCGCTGGCCATGTGCATGGGGTCTTCGATCGGCCGTCGCGATATCGCGATGCGCTGCACCAGAGCCTGACCGACTTCTTTCCGAGCCTTGGCGAGGCCCCGCTGGCGGCCAGCTGGACCGGCCCCTCGGATCGCTCGGTGACGGGACTGCCATTCTTCGGTTCGTTGCCGGGAGCGGCCAATGTCGTCTATGGCTTCGGCTATTCCGGCAACGGCGTCGGGCCCTCGCGGATGGGCGCCAAGCTGCTCAGCGCCCTGGTGCTGGAGCAGGACGGCGCCTGGCGTCGCTCGCCGCTGGCCCAAGGGCCGCTGGGCCGTTTCCCACCCGAGCCGGTGCGCTATCTTGGATCCCTGGCGGTGCGTCATGCCATTCGCCGCCAGGAGCGGGCCGAGGACCTGGGCCGGGCCTCCCGTCCCTGGGATCGCTGGTTGGCCGGCTTCGCGGCGGCGGCGGGCAAGTCCGACAAGCTCGCCTCATGAGTGCGCCGGCACTGGGCCTCGTGCTGCTGTCGGTCTGTCTGCACGCCGGCTGGAACCTGCTGGGCAAGGGGCGCGCGCCGTCCCTGGCCTTCTTCGTGCTGGCGATGGGCTGCGGTGCCCTGGTGCTGTCCCCGATCCTGTGGCTGGGGCCGTCGCCGGCGACACTGCCTCCCGCCTTCTGGGGTTGGCTGGTCGCCTCGGGCCTGTGTCAGATGCTCTACATGGGTGGCCTGGCCTGGGCCTACGCCCGGGGCGAAATCAGCGTGCTCTATCCCGTCGCCCGCGCCTTGCCGGTGGTGCTGGTGCCGCTGGTCTCGGTGGGCGTGCTGGGCAGCCGAGCCCTGACGTCGCTGGATATGCTCGGCATGGGCCTGATCCTGATCGGTGCCCTGTGCCTGCCTCTGACCGGCCGGCAGGCGCTGAGCCCCTCGACCTACCTGACCCCGGCCTTCGGCTTCGCCCTGCTGGCGGCGGTGGCCACCGCCGGCTACTCCCTGATCGACAACCAGGCCCTCTTGCTGATGGTGCAGCACGGCCATTCCGGCCTCTTGGCCGGTGGGCACTTCATGGTGCTCCAGGCGCTTGCGACCTGTGCCTGGGGCGTGCCGGCGGTGCTGTTGCTTGGTGTCGAACGGCGACGGCTGTCGTCGCTGTGGCGACGGGAGCGCATCGCGATACCGCTGACCGGCATCATGGTGCTGTCGACCTATGGCCTGGTGCTGGTGGCCATGGCACTCACCGAGGAGGTGAGCCTGGTGGTCGCCATGCGTCAGCTGTCGATTCCTCTGGGCGTCCTGCTGGGCGTCTGGTGGCTACGCGAGCGTGCGGCACCGGCCAAGTGGCTCGGCACCGCCGTGATGCTCGCCGGCCTGTGGGTGGTGGCGCTGCCCTGAGTCGACGCATGTCAATCGTCGTTCCCCGCCCGCACGGGCGGGGAACGGTCAGCGTTCAGATCGATCCACGGGCGTGGGCCTCGGCCAGTCGCCGCACCTTCGGGGCGAAGTGCTCGAAGCCGGGCGTCGGTTGTCCGGGCGCCTTGCCGGCATCGTCCAGCCGACGCACCTTGAGGATGGCCTCCAGGTGGGGGTGCCGGGCGAAGCGCGCCATTTCATCGCCCTGCATGGGTCCCCCCTGCAAGCGCAGGGAATGCTGCGACGCGCGGGACAGCCCCTCGGCGTAGCTCGGCTCCACCGCACTGAGATAGCGCTTGGCCGCCACGTGTTCGCGGATGCAGGCCACCACGGCCGGTGGCAGGTGATCTTCCACCAGGGCCGCGCCACTGCGCTCGTGGCAGCGATCCTCGGTGTCGGTGAGGGCAAAGGTGCCGAGGTGGCCGGCGAAATGGCCGATGTCGTGGAGCAGGGCGCCGACGATGATCTCGTCGCTCTCGCCCTGCTGTTCGGCCAGCCAGGCGCCCTGCAGCATGTGCTCGGCCATGGTCACCGCCTCGCCCAGGTAGCTCTTGGCGCCCTGATCGGCGAAGAGGGCGGCGAGTCGATCGACGACGGTATCCGCTGTGTCGGTCATGCGTTATCTCCTCGGGCATCGGCCTCCAGGCAGGCCAGGGTAGACAGCAGGCTGTCGCGGTCGGCGTAGCAGCCCTGCAGCCAGCGAGAGCCTTCTCCCGAGTAGCCGGTGCGCGCATGCAGCACCCGGGTGTTGTCGACCAGGAAGGCCTCGCCGGGGGCCAGCTTGAAGGTCACGCCCATCTCGGGCGACTCCAGGAGTTCGCCGAGGCGGCGGTAGGCGGCGTAGTAGGCGGCCATGTCGGCGTAGGGAATGTCGGTGAAGGGCGCGGCGGAGCGGTTGTTGAAGCGGATGCCGATCAGCTCACCGTCCGGTGCCAGCTCGATCATCGGACGCCGGGCCTGGAGACAGACATCCCCCAGGCCGCGGTACTCGAAGCGCGCGCAATAGCCCGCCAGCAGCTCGAAGCCATGGGGATTCTCCTCCCGCAGCCGCTGCGCCGCACGAAAGCCGTCCACCACCCGGTTGTCGCCGCCGGCCGCGGAATTCTCCAGGCAGTAGAGCAGCTGCAGGGTCGGCACCGGATCCCGGTAGGGGTTGTCGGTGTGGGCGGGCAGGCCAAGGCCCGTGAAGGCCAGATTGGTCGGGGCGATCTCGCTGCGGACCTCGAAATAGCGACCGTAGTTGGTCTCCCGGGGGAAGCCGAACTGGGCCACCACCTCAAGCAGGGCACCGTCCTCGACCGGCCCCCCCGTGAGCTTGCCGATGCCGTAGCGGCGAATGTCGGCCAGCCAGCGGCGCTTAGTCGTGGTGTCGTTGCCGAGGGCCGTGATATCGGCGGTGGGCAGGCGCTCGGCCAGCGAGGCGTCCCAGGTCTCGCGGTGCGCGTCGAGCCAGCCGCGGCGGGTGGGCGGTTCACGATCATAGGCATGCTGCCAGAGCCAGGCGCCGTCATAGGCGAAATCGCGCCCTTCCGGCGCCATGGCCACCATCAGGCGTCCCGCCTCCACCCGCGCCTCGGTCAGCCGGAGGGCAGCAGGAATATCCGCGAGGCTGATCAGCCGCTGGCCGTTGTCGGGGGATCGGGTGGCGGCGTCCTGGGCGTTGTCGCGTAACCAGATGGTATGGAAGCGGCGCCGCTCGCCCTGTTGGAAGGTGAGGAGGACGGCCTGGCCGTCGTCGATGACTTCGGCGGTCTCGAGCATGGGGATCTCCACGGCACGTTGAGAGGAATGAATGCCTGGTCATTGGACGATGCCGATGGCATAACGACAATCAACTGTTTTGGAGAAGAGGGGGCGATAATATTTATGGCTGAATCGACGGCGCTGTTGCCCTCGCTGGAATGGGTGCGGGTCTTTGAGGCGGCCGCGCGGCTGGGCAGCTTTACCGCCGCGGCTCGGGAATTGGGGCTGACCCAGGCCGCGGTCAGCCAGCGCATCCGTCACCTGGAGGAGCGGCTGGGGGTGTCCCTGTTCGAGCGCCAGTCGCGGGGGGTGACGCTGTCGCTGCAGGGCGAGGCCTGGTTGCCCCACGTGCAACAGGCGCTCGAGCGGCTGACCCACAGCGCCGACAGCCTCTTCGCGGCGCCACGCACTCGGCTCAGCCTGATGGCCTCGGTATCGATGATCGAGCTCTGGGTCGTGCCGCGGCTGGCCGAGCTGCAGGCCGTGTTGCCCCGGCGACAGCTGATCCTCTCCACCATGCATCGCTGGCCGGACTACGCCCAGGCGGAGGCCGACCTGGACATTCGCTTCGGCGAGGGCGACTGGCCGGAGCGGGTCAGCCATCGGCTATTCGGAGAGGCGCTCACGCCCATGGCGACGCCGGCGCTTCTGGCGCGCGTCGATGACTGGCGTCGGCTGCCCAGAATCGCCGTGGCCGGACCACGGCTCGGCTGGCGGGAGTGGGACCAGCAGCGGGAGGAGAGGCCTGGTCCCATGCCGGTGGTGCGCCTGGATAGTATGGTGCAGGCGCTGCGCGCCGCCGAGGCCGGGGCGGGCGTGCTGCTGGGCTCGTTGCCCCTCTGTCAGGCGGCCCTCGAGGCCGGGCGACTGCGGCGTGTTAGCCCGGAGACGTTGCCCATGGTCGAGGGCTACTGGCTGACGCGGCGCAGCGCCCCTCCCATTGGGCATGAGCTCGAGCATGTGCTGTCGGCCTTGCGTCCTGCGAAGGCTGTCACCGACCGAGGGCGGTGAGCAGGCGGGCGCCACCTCTCCCCTCGGTGGTCGGTGCCCGCATAAGCGACGACCTCGTCTCTCATGGTGCTCGAGCGATATGTAGCAGGATTCACCGGGACCGCACGCCGTCATGGCACGAGCGGTGGACGATCACGCGTTGGGCACGAACGGCGTTATACCCAGAGCCCGACGGCCCCTGGAAGCCTCGGGGTGATGCCCAGATTCAGTGGCGACAGCGAGGCGAGTGTCTTGCCGGCCGATGTGTTCCGGGGGGTAACGTCGTGAGGGATTCATCCCATGCGGAAAGAGGTGTCATGGAAGGGCAGGGCGTGACGCCATGTCCCGGAAAAACCCTGAGTCGCCTGAAGGCCCCTATAGCGCTCGTGGACATGGAAGTATCTCGTCGACCCGTGGCAAGATGACTCGTCTACGGAGGGGGAGGGCAAGGGCATCATGCACTTCAGGAAAGATGGCAGCCGAGCCGATGAGATGCTGTGCCGAATGACACATCAGGCGCTGCTGCTGCTGGATGAGGCGGGATGCATCCTGCAGGGCAGCCAGGCGGCCTGGACGCTGATCGGTGCGCTCGAGGCGAGTGCCGTGGGCCAGCCTTTCGGTGAGTGCCTCCCGCGCAGCGACGGCCCGCCCGAGCACGACGCCGATGCCCTGCTCGACCAGGCCCGGCACAGCCTTCGGGTGGTGCGCGACTATCGTCCGCGTCGCCACCGCGACGGTCGGCTTTTCTGGTTGGATGTCCGCATCGAGTTCCTGCCCCCCCACGGCGATATCCCCGCAGGTTTCGCGATCACCCTGGCGGATGTGACCGAGCGTCACGTGGCCGAGGAGCAGCTGCAGGACAGCCTGCGCATGCTGCACCATGCCGAGCAGACCGCGGGGCTTGGCCACTGGCGTCTGGATCTGGCGACCGAAACGGTCGCGTGGTCCCCGGGGGTCTACCATATCCACGGCTTCGATCCGCAGCAGGCGGTGGACCTCCAGGACGCTATCGGTTCCTACATTGCCGAGGACAGGCCCCATATCGAGCAGCTGATAGCGGACGCCATCGCGAGACAGCAGGGCTTCGCCTTTCGCGCCTCGCTGCGTCGTCCCGACGGCACGCTGCGCATGGTGGACGTCAAGGGCAGTGTCGAGACCGATGATCAGGGGCATGCCGTGGCGCTGTTCGGGGTCATCCATGATCGTACCGCCGAGAATCTGGCCACCCGCCAGCTGATCGCCGCGCGTGATGAGGCGGTCAGGGCCGCGGAGGCCAACATGATGCTGTTGGCCACCATGAGTCACGAGATCCGCACCCCGCTCAGCGGGATCATCGGCATGATCGACGCCCAGCTGGCGGGCGATCGTGACGAGGACCGGGAGCCGTCGCTGCGGGCCATGCAGGCGGCCTCGCGTACCCTGATGGTCTCCCTGAACGACGTGCTGGACCACGCCAAGATGGAGAGTGGTCACTTCGAGCTCGACAACACGGCCTTCGACATGGCCGAGGTGCTGCACGCCACGGCCGATCTGTTCCAGGCCAGTGCCCAGGACAAGCGGCTGGTGCTGGAGCGCGAGGTCCACGGCCCCATCGGCGTCATCGGCGACCCCGCCAGGCTGCAGCAGATCGTGTCGAACTACCTGAGCAATGCCATCAAGTTCACGTCGCGCGGTTCGGTGCGACTGTCGGTCAGGGAGGAGGGCGATGATCGGCTGCTGATCGAGGTCATCGACACGGGGATCGGCATCGCCCCCTCGGTGCAGGAGGCGCTGTTCACCCCCTTTCATCAGGCCGACCGCTCCATCGCCGGGCGTTTCGGTGGCACGGGGCTGGGGCTCTCCATCTGCCGCCTGCTGGCGGAAGCCATGGGCGGCACCGTGGGCGTCGAGAGTCGGGTCGGGGTCGGCAGCCGCTTCTGGCTGCGCGTCACCCTGCCCCGGGCCCGGATCTCCCAGCAGGCGCAATCGGACCTCTCGCGTGCCGAGGTGCTGCCGCGGGTGGCGGGGCGGGCCCCTCATGTGCTGGTGGTGGACGATACCGAGACCAACCGGTTGATCGCCGAGGGCTGCCTGAGGGCCATCGGCGCGACCTGCGAGGAGGCCGGCAGCGGCCTCGAGGCGCTCGAGAAGCTGTGTGCCTCTTCGTTCGATGCGGTGCTGCTGGATAACGCCATGCCGCTCGTCGACGGTGCGACCTGCCTCCGCCTGATACGCCAGCTGCCGACGCCCCTCGCGCATCTTCCGGTGCTCGGGTATACCGCGGACCGGGAAGCGGACAACGCCACGGGGCTCGAGGCGTCGATCCTCGACGGGATCCTGGGCAAGCCGCTCGACCGCGACCGCCTGCTGGATCTGCTGGCCCCGCTGCTGGAGCGCTGGGCCCGGGATCGCTGTTCGGCCGATGCGCCGCTCTCCCCCGAGGCGGCCGCCGCCGCCGAGCGGTGCCTGGATGCGCTGATCCCCGCGCTGGAGGCGGAGGAGACGGCACCGGCGCATCGGGCCCTGGCGGCACTCCGGGAACTGGGGCAATCGTCGCACGATGGTGCGCTGCAACGGCTGGCCGCCTTCTTCGAGGGGTGCCTCGCGGAGCTGGACGCCGCCCTGGCCCAGGCGCTGCTGACGGCCGTCAGGCAGCTGCTGGTCCGCCTTCAGGGGCAGGAGGGCGAGGCTCGCGGAGGGGACGTCGCATGAGCGATTCGCCGTCCGATGCCGAGACGATTCGGCGCCTCGAGCGCCGCCTGCGCCGTTCCGAGGCCGCGCGGGAAGAGGCCGAGGAGATCCTCGAGCGTCGCAGCCGCGAACTGCTCCAGGTCAATGACCAGCTCATGGCCCGGGAGAGCGAGCTGCGGCAACGCCTCGACAGGGAGACCCAGTATCTGCTGCGCGCCCAGCGCACGGCACGCATCGCCAGCTTCCATCGCGATCGCGGCCGGCGATTCTCGACCTCGCCGGAATTTCACCGCCTGCTGGGGCTGGACCCCGGGACCCGGCCCGACGAGCAGGCGCTGCTCCGCCAGATTCATCCCCTGGATCGTGAGCGCGTGCGGCGCCAGGAGGCCGAGTTCTATGCCTCCGCCGCGCCCGGGGTCGATCACGGCTATGAATTTCGCATCCTGCGTCATGGCGAGACGCGCTGGATGCGCTGGAACATCTGTCGAGAGGATGACGCCGACGGGCGCTTCAAGTCGCTCTTCGGCACCGTGCAGGACATCACCGAGCAGCGGGCGTCGGATCGACGGGCCCGGGCGCTGGCGCTGATCGCCGATCGCCGGGTCCGCCAGCTGGTGCGCCTCAGCAAGGAGCTGCAGGCGAGTCGCCAGGCGGTGGAGGAGGCGTTCTACGCCAAGGCCGATTTCCTGGCCGCCATGAGCCACGACATCCGCACGCCGCTCAACGGGCTGCTGGGCATGATCGACCTGCTGTCGCTGGGCGAGCTGAACCCGGCCCAGGCCGAGCGACTCGGCGTGGCCCGTGAGGCGGCCCACCAGCTGCAGCGCCATATCGAAGAGATCGTCGACATGGCCCACGCCGATGACGGGGCGCCGGGGATCTTGCTGCAGGAGGTCGAACTGCGGCGCTACTTCGATGGCCTCCTGCAGTTCTGGCGCTACGGGCACGAGCGCATCGGCCGGCGCCTGTCGCTGGAGCTGGCGGCCTCGGCGCCGGAGCGCCTGGTCACCGACCCCACCCGCCTGCGTCAGCTGATGGATGCCTTCATCGAGCGGCTCGGGGAGGGGAGCGCGCCGATTCGCCTGATCGTCGCGACGGAGGATGCGTCCCTGCGCATCGACATCGTCAGCGCCATGGACGGGCGCGTGCTGCAGGAGCGCCGGGATCGCCGCCGCGCGCTGCTCGAGCGCTGGGCGGCGTCGATCGAGGCCGTCGTCGAGCCCTGCATGGCGGCGGGCGTGACCGGATTCACGCTGCGTCTCCCGCTGCGCCACGAGGTGCCGGACGCCCCCCGCGAGGCGGTGCCGGGCGGTGCGCCCGTGCCGGCCACGCCGCTGCCGGACCGGCTGTTCGGCGAGCAGGCGCGCCCGCGGCTGCTGGTGGTCGACGACATCGAGACGAACCGCGTCGTGCTGTGCCAGATGCTGGAGGTGATGGGGTGCGACAGCGACATCGCCTGCGATGGGCGAGAGGCGGTCGACAAGGCGCTGAGCGAGCACTTCGATGGCGTGCTGATGGATATCCTGATGCCGCGGATGTCAGGGCTCGAGGCGGTCGCGGAGCTGCGCCGCCATCCGTCGCTGGCCGCCTTGCCCATCGTCGCGATCACCGCGCACACCAACCGGGAGGAGCTCGGCGAGCTGACCCGGCAGGGCTTCTCGGCCGCGATGGCCAAGCCGGTGGATCGTCAGCGCCTGGCGGCCATTCTGCTGGAGCAGCTGAGCGGCGAGCCCGGCCCCGACGCGGATCGCCCCCGGCCCCTCCGACGCCCTCGAGGCGGCTTCATCGCCCCCTGCCGTGGCGGAGACGCCGGCCTCGGCCCCTGCCGTGGACGAGGCGCACTTCCAGGCGATCTTCACCTCGCTTCCCCCGGCACGCCGCAAGATGCTGCTCCAGGCGGCCGTCGACGATATCGAACGCCTGGTGGCGGAGGTGGTCGCCGCCCATCGGCTCGGCGAGCGCGAGCCGCTGCAGCGGGCGGCCCATAGCCTCAAGGGCGTCGCCGGGAATGTCGGCGCCTTCCCGCTGATGGCCACGGTCAATGCCCTTCGCCATGCCGAGCCCGAGCGGGCAGGTGGCCTGCTGGCGGTGCTGGAACAACAGAGCGCGGACGCGATCGTGCGCGCCCGCGAGCTGTTCGAGTCCCTGCCGACCTGAGGCTCAGTAGGCCCCGCGGCTGGTCAGCACCGCCGGTACCGTGCGCAGCATCAGCGCCAGGTCGTGGAAGACGGATTTCCGACCCAGGTACTCGATGTCCATGGTCACCTGGCGCTCGAAGGGGATGTCGGCGCGCCCCGAGACCTGCCAGGTGCAGGTGATGCCGGGCTTGCCCGCCAGGCGCTGCCAGCTGCTGCCGGCGTAGGTCACCACCTCGTCGGGCAGGGCCGGGCGGGGGCCGACGATCGACATGTCGCCGCGCAGCACGTTGATCAGCTGCGGCAGTTCGTCCAGCGAGGTCTTGCGCAGCCAGGCCCCGATGCGCGTGATGCGCGGGTCCCGCTTCATCTTGAAGCACACGCCGTCGCGCTCGCTCTTGGCCAGCAGCTCGGCGCGGCGCGCCTCGGCGTCCTGCACCATGGAGCGGAACTTGAGCATTGTGAACGGCTTGCCCTGGGCGCCGATGCGCCGCTGGGCGAACAGCGCCGGGCCCCCATCCTCGCCGCGAATGGCCAGTACGATCAGCGCCAGCAGGGGCGAGAGCAGCAGCAGGGCGGTGCCGGAGATGGCGATGTCCAGCGCTCGCTTGGCGGCGGCATGGGCGACGTGGGCGGGCCGGCGCGCGGCGAGGCCCTGGCCGATGGCGTGGGTCATGAAGGTGACATTGCCCAGCAGGTAGCGCCTGGCGAGGCGACGCGGCTCCTGGGCCAGCCGCCAGAGCCACTCGCCGCCCAGGCGGCGCAGCAGGGCGGGGGCGCGCGAGACGTTGCCCGCGTAGTAGTCGAACAGGCCGCCGACCCCCAGGGCCACGGGGGTATTGAGGACCGCGCGATGCTCGGCGATCCACGCCTCCTGGAGCGGCACTCCGAAGCCGACGAACAGCAGCGCCGGCCGGGCCGCGTTGATCCCCTCGATGATGCGCGGGGTATCGGCGGCCGCGAAGTAGCCGTGCTGGGTACCGGCCACGATCAGCCCGGGGAAGCGCCGCTGCATCTCCTCGGCGGCGCGCCGGGCGGTGCCGGGACGGCCGCCCAGCAGGTAGATGGAGAGCCCCTGCCTGGCGGCCCGCTCGCAGAGCATCGGGAAGAGGTCGGTGCCGTTGAGGTTGTCGCCGAGGGAGACGCCCGCCAGGCGAGAGGCCAGGCGCATGCCGGACCCGTCGGGCAGCAGCAGATCCGACTGGCGCAGATGACCGCGATAGCGGGCATCGGTACGGGCCACGTTGACGCAGTGGGCATTGACGAAGTTGACGACGGCGCGTGCCGGCTGCGTGGCCAGCGCCATGATGCGCGACACGGCCTGGGTCCGGGAGGCGTTCACCAGCGGCAGCCCGAAGAGGCGAGTGGTGGGGAGCGCCTCCCGCCCGGGAGCGACGAAGTCATGGAGCCCGCGGCGAGAGGAAGTGGCGTCGAGGTGGCGAAGGGTATCGGTGAAGACGGTCATGGCAGGCTCCAGCGCGTCGTAGGGTGGACTGCCCATCCCGTATCAAGAACCGTGCCAGTTTTTTTATTGCTTTAATAACAGTGACTTGCGTCTTTGTCCTCGCGGCGTGTCGCGGAAGATTTGCAATCTGCAATGAGGAATGCGACGTCGCGTTGCGTTACGCGATGCACCCGGGGCCGCTTTGATGCAGATCGCTCAGGGTGAGTGTTCAAGTTATTGATAACATTAGAAATGGTGAGGTTGGCCCGGAAATTGAATAACCGTTTCGGTCCCTGATCCCCCGGAGAGCACCATGAACCCTGCCCACCTGATCGCCCGCTGCCGTACCGCCGATATCGGCCAGCTGCTGAGTGGACTCGCCGCCTTCGGCGGGGCCGAGGTGGCGACGCGGCTCATCCGGATCGCCAGCGTGGTCGTCATCGCCCGGCAGGTCTCGCCGACCATCATGGGCGTTGCCGCCCTGGCGCTGAGCCTGTTCGAGGTGGTGCGGGTGCTGGCCAACGCCGGCATCGGCCAGCGCATCATCGCCGAGTCTCCGGAGCAGCTGGCGGCCACCTGCAACACCGCCCATCGCCTCTTCTGGGTCTGGTGCCTGGGCGTGAGCCTGATCCAGCTCACGCTGGCGGCCGTGCTTCACGCCTTCGGCATGGGGGAGATCGCGGCGATGCTGGCCGTGCTCTCCGGGGTCTACCTGTTCATGCCCGCGGGACTGGTCCAGGTCTTTCTGCTGATGCGTGACGGCCGCTTCGGCATCATCGCGCGGATCACCGCCGCTCAGGCCATCGCCGATCAGCTGCTGACGCTCGCCTTCGTGCTGCTGTGGCCCAGCGCCTGGGCCATCGTCCTGCCCAAGCTCGTCACCGCCCCGCTGTGGCTGCTGCTGGTGCGCCGGGCCAAGGCCTGGCGGCCGCAGGCGGCGGCCGGGCTGACGCCCTGGCGGTCGTTTCTCGGCTTCGCCGCCGGCGTGCTGGTCTCCGAGCTGGTCAACGTCGGGCGCACCCAGCTCGACAAGCTGCTGGTCGGGGCGCTGTTCGGCGTGCAGGCGCTGGGCATCTACTACTTCGCCTTCAACGCCGGTCTCGGCATCACCACGTCCTTCATCACGGCCCTGGGGCAGGTGCTGTTCCCCTACATCAGCGCGGCCCAGGCCGCCTCGAGCCGCGCCCGTCGCTGCCGCCAGGGGCTGTGGCTGGGGCTGGCGCTCTTCCTTCCCGTGCTGGCGCTCCAAGTCGGCCTGGCCCCCTGGTACGTGCCTCTGGTGTTCGGCGAGCAGTGGCGGGAAGCCGCGCCCCTGGTCTCGGTCCTGGCGCTGGGCGCGGTGCCGATGATCTTCGCCGCCGTGGCCAGCGCCTGGCTGCGCGCCCAGTGCCGCCCCGGCGTCGAGGCGCTGCTCAACAGCGTCGCCGCGGCCGCGGCGCTGGGCGGGTTGACCCTGTTCGCGGGATTCGGCCTCATGGCATCGGCATGGGCCTACGTGATCGGCCTGGCCCTGGCGCTGATTCCCGCGTCGATCCATCTGCTGTCGGGGCGTGAAGGCATCGCGACCCTGGCCGGTTTCCAGAGGGCCTCCGCATGACGTCGCCAAGATTCTCCGTGGTCATCCCCGTCTACAACGGGGGCGAGGCGATCGATGCGACCCTGGGCAGCGTGCTCGACCAGCGCGAGACGGACTTCGAGGTCTGGCTGGTCAACGACGGCTCGACGGACGACACCCTCGAACGGCTCACCCGCTGGCAGCGGCGCGACGCGCGCATCCATGTCATCGATCAGGCCAACGGCGGCGTGGCCCGCGCCCGCAATGCCGGTGCCGAGCATGCCCGCGGCGAGCTGATCGCCTTTCTCGATGCCGATGACCTGTGGGCGCCCGACAAGCTCGAGGCACACGCGGCCTTCCACGAGCGGCACCGAGGCGTCGAGATCAGCTATGCCCGGATCGCCTTCCTGCATCCGGACGACCCCGGGCTGGAGGCCGCCCGGACCCTCTCGACGGTGCCGACGGGGGCGCTCGCCCTCGAGCAGGCGCTGGGGGAGAACCCGGTCTGCACCACCTCCAACCTGGTGGTCACCCGCGCGTGCTGGCAGGCCAGCGGCGGCTTTCGCGAGGGCATGCAGCACGCCGAGGATCAGGAGTGGCTCGCGCGGGCGATCGCCGGCGGGGCAAGGGCCGTCGGGCTGCAACGCGTGCTGGTGGGGTACCGGCTCTCCACGGGAGGACTGTCAGCCGATCTGCCCGCCATGTACGCCGGCTGGCGGCGGCTGAGCGAGGCGTATGCCGAGGGCTTCGACGTGGCGGCGGCGCGGGCGCTCTACTGTCGCTACCTGGCGCGCCGTGCGCTGCGCGCCGGCGGCTCCTCCACCCAGGCCTGGGACTTCGCGCTCGAGGGCCTCAAGAGCTCGCCCGGCGCCTTCCTGAAGGACAGGCGCCGGGGAGCGCTGACCGTGATCGGCGCGCTGGTCAGCCCGCTGCTGCCCAGGGCGGCGCGCATGCGCCTGTTCGCCTAGGGCGCCACCCCGGGGGCCGGGAAGGCGGGCGATCGTTGCACTTTGCAAAGACGCCCGTCGCCGAATTGCAGCCTGCATCGCATTGTGGTGACAGATCGCACGTCGGCGGACGCGGCTATTCGTTATCCTGCTGTTTCTGAAAGAAAAAATAAGTTGGCACGGTTCTTGGAATGTAGATAGCGAACCGCAGCGCTTTCCCCTTTCCAGGAGCCTTCCCATGAGCCACCCCATCTTCTCCGTCGTGATGCCGGTCTACCAGGTCGAAGCCTTCGTCGGTGAGGCGATCGCCTCCGTGCTGGAACAGACCTTTCGTGATTTCGAGCTCATCATCGTCGACGACGGTGGGAGCGATCACAGCATGGAGATCTGCCGCGGCTTCAGCGATGAGCGGATCCGTATCGTCACCCAGCACAACCGTGGCCTGGCCGGCGCGCGCAACACCGGCATCGCCGCCGCCCGCGGCGACTACATCGCGCTGCTGGACTCCGACGATCGCTGGCACCCCACCAAGCTCGCCCTGCACTTCATCCACCTGCGGGCCAGCGGCGAGGTCGACGTCAGCTATGCCGGCTCGCGGCTGATCGATGCGGCGGGGCGCCCCCTGGGGATCGAGCAGCGGCCGCGCCTGACCGGCATCAAGCCTCACCACGTGCTGATGAGAAATCCCGTGGGCAACGGCTCGGCGGCGGTGATCCGCCGCTCGGCGCTGGATCGCGTCGCCTTCCCTCACCCTCGTGAGCCGGGGCGCACCTGCTGGTTCGACGAGAGTTTCCGCCAGTCCGAGGACATCGAGCTGTGGCTGCGGATGAGTGCCGGCGCGGGCTGCGTCTTCGAGGGCATCGAGGGGAGCCTGACCGACTACCGCATCCTCGGCGGTGGCCTGTCGGCCAACATGGTGCGCCAGTTCGAGAGCTGGGAGCGGGCCATCGACAAGGCGCGCGACTACGCGCCGGCCCTGCTGGCGCGCTACGGCCGCCGCGCCAGGGCCTATCAGCTGCGCTACCTGGCCCGTCGCGCCGTGCAGCTGGGCGACGGCGGCTTCGCCGTGTCGTTGATCGGCCAGGCCTTCGCCGCCAGCCCCTCGATCCTGATTCGCGAGCCGCTCAAGACGCTGGAAACCACCCTCGGGTCGCTGGCGGCCCGCTGGCTGCCGCGCCGGGCCTTCCGGGCGCTGGCGGCGCGCCGCCTCGGTGCCGGAGCCGCGGCATGACGCCGATCAGGGTGGTGCATCTGCTGGACGACGTCGCCCCCGGCGGCGTCACTCAGGCGCTGGCGATCTACGACCATCCGGGGCTCGCCGATCTCGTGACCTCGCGGGTGGTCCAGGTGGTGCCGGACAGGCCCCGGGTGCCGCGCCTGGAGGCCGATGTCATCCTGACCCACTTCCCGCCGCGCTGGCGCGCCCTGCCGTTCCTCGCCGCCCTGCGCGCCCGCTACCCGCGTGCGCGCCTGATCCACGTCGAGCACAGCTACACCGGGGCCTGGGAGGCGCACTGCGTGCCTCATCGGCGGCGCTTTCGCACCATGCTGCGTCTCGCCTACCGGCTCTTCGATGACGTGGTGGCGGTCTCTCACGGCCAGCGGGCGTGGCTGGAGCAGGCGGTGGGCATCCCCGGGCGCCGCCTCAGCGTGATCTCGCCCTGGAGCGACGTGCCCGACCTGGCGGCGATCGCGCCGCCGGACGAGACGCATCGGCGCCCGCTGGTGGTCGGCGCCTACGGGCGCTTCGCCGAGCAGAAGGGCTTCGATCGGCTGATCGAGGCCTTCCGGGGGCTCGACCCCGAGCGCTACACGCTGCTGCTGGGTGGTTTCGGCCCTCAGGAGGCGGCCCTCAAGGCCACCGCGGCGGGCCTGCCCCATGTGCGCTTCATCGGCCCGGTGTCGGATCGCGCGGCCTTCCTCGCCCGGTGCGACGTCATCGCGGTGCCGTCTCGCTGGGAGGCCTTCGGGCTGGTGGCCACGGAGGCACGCCAGGCGGCGCGGGCCCTGCTGGTGTCCGATGTCGATGGCCTCCCCGAGCAGCTCGGCGAGGCGGGGCTGCGAGTCGACTTCGCCTCCCCGAGCGGACTCCAGGACAGCCTGGCCGCGCTTAGCGAGCGCTCCCTGGCGGAGCTGGGCAGGCGGGCCCGCGCCTCGGTGGCCGGCCTGACCGAGGCGCGCCTCGACGCCTGGCGCCGCCTGCTGGGCACGGATGCCTGACGCCTCTTCTTCAAGACGCCGGCGTTGAGGCATCTCGAGCGGCGACGGCGAGTCGACGCTTCAGTGAGGCGGTTCTCGCGGCCACGCCGACCAGCAGCAGCGCCGGCCAGTAGAGGTAGCTCAGGATCTCGAGGTTCTCGCCGAAGCTGTAGAGCGTCAGCAGCAGCAGCATCGACAGGGCGACGCGTCCGACGGGGTGCGTGAGCGAGAGTCGCGCCGCCATCCACAGGCTCGCCAGCAGCGGAAGGAGCAGGGCGAACAGGCCGGTGATGCCCTTCACGAACAGCAGGCCGAACCAGCTGTGGTGGCTGCCGATGGGCATGTACTCCACCAGGTGGGGGCCGTTCTCCACCACGCCGTGGCCGAACCAGGGCGCCTCGTTGCGCCAGCGCTCCACCGCGATCCTCCCCAGCGCCGCGCGCACCCGGCTCGAGTCGGCCCGCGCGCCCACGAAGCGCGCGATCGCCTGGTCCAGCAGCATCTGCAGCTGCGGCGCGAAGAGCCCCAGCCCCAGTATCGCGGGCGCGGCGGTGAACCAGGTCCAGGGCCGGCGCAGCTGGCTGATGCCGAAGGCCAGCGGCCAGACGATGGCGAGCGCGACCAGCGCCAGGCGCGACTGGCACAGCAGGGCCATCATCAGGCCCGCCCCCACGCCGATGATCTTCCACCCCAGGTGTTTCTCCTCCAGCGCGCACAGGATGTGCACCACGGCGACCATGCCGGCCGCCGGCGCCCAGGGGGCGAAGAACTGCCAGCGCGGCACCCCCGTGCCGGGCTCCAGAGTGTAGAGGATCACGGCGAAGTACTCGGGCCCCGAGCCGCCCACGATCTTCAGCGGCGAGACGTAGAGCAGGCCCGGCAGGCCGATGAACGGCGCCACCAGAAACAGCGGCAGCAGAATCAGGGTCTGCAGCCCCAGCCGGCAGACCGCGCGGTAGATCACCTCGGGGCGGATGGCGAGCACCGCGCCGGCGAAGGGGAACAGGGCGATCAGCGCCCAGCCCTTGGCCCAGCCGATGGAGGACTTGATGGTCTTGCCCAGCCCCAGCCCGTTGAGCACATGGCCCACGATAAGGATCACCAGCATGGCCAGCATGCCGACCAGCCACAACAGGATGGTCGGATGCAGCGGCGGCGGTCGCTGGTGCTGGGGCAGCGCGGGGCCGAGGTAGAGGGTGACGGCGGCCATCAGGCCCAGGATCCAGGCCAGTGCCGGTCCGGCGATGTACAGGCCGCCGAACACCCAGAGCAGCCAGGTGCTCTGAATCGCCACCGAGATCAGCTTTTCGGCAGCATTAGCTGGATAAGGGGTTGGCGCAGCCATAGCAGCAGGAAGCCCATGGTGACGAGGATCGAAGCCACCACCGCGCCGGCGACGGCCAGCAGGGTGGAGGGCGAGGAGGGGCCCCGCGGCAGCGAGGGGAACTCGAAGGTCTGTACCAGGGGGTAGGAGGCGAAGGGGTCGGCCTTGTTGGTGTCCAGGCGCGCCAGGGCGGAGGAGAAGACCGCCTCGGCGACGCGCTGTTCGCGCAGCAGGTCGGTCAGCTCGGCGGCCTTCTCCACCAGCGCGTTCGCCTCATCGCTCTGCTGGGCGATCTGCTCCCGGACCTCCGCCAGCGCCGCCTGGGCGCCGGCGCCGCTGCCCGCCGTGCGCATCAGCTCGTCGAGCAGTCGCTCGCGGCCATCGCTGACGGAGAGATCGGCGAAGCCGAGCAGGGTCTCGGGAGACAGCGGGGTCAGGTCGGTGCCACGCTGCACCAGCGACTGGCGCAGGGTACGGCGCTGGGCGCTCAGCTCGGTCAGCGTCAGGTGCTGCTCGCCCAGGGTGGCGCGCGCCTGGGTCCAGTCGGCCAGCACGCCGGCATAGCGGGTCAGCAGCGACTGGAACAGCGGGTCGGCGCGCAGCAGCTGTGCGCTGCGTGCCTCGTCCAGGGAGATATCGAGCATCTCGCCGAGCCGGCGGGCCTGGGCCTCACTGCGCCGCACCGCCTGGCGAAACTCGCGTTCGCTGCCCTGCAGGCCGTCGACCACGTTGAGCCGCTGATGGAACTGATCCAGGGTCGCCAGCCCCGTCGTGCCCTGGAACTCGAGGACCCGGCGCTGCGCCTGCTGGAGCTTCTGCTCCAGCTCGTCGAGCCGCGCGAGGTCGGCGGTCTCGCGCTTCGCGGCCTCGTCCTGACGCAGGCGCTCGAGTCCCGACAGGAAGGCGAGCCGGAGGGCCTCCAGGCGCTCCTGCGCCTGCTCGGGGCTGGCCCCGGGCATCGACACCATGATCAGGTTGGTTTGATCGACCAGCTTGACGGTCGGCTCCGGCAGGATCTCGGCGTCCTCCGCCAGCCTGGTCGCCCCCTGACGCAGGATCAGGTCCGCGCCGAGCAGGCGCTTGTAGTTCTGCGTCGGACTGAGCGAGGGGCTCGAGAAGGCCGAGGTCGTCTGCGACGTGGCCTGGCCGATGGATTCGAGGTTGATGGAGCCGCCCGCGCCGGAGCCGGGCAGGATCAGCGTCATCGAGCTCTTGTAGCTGACGGGCGCCAGGATGAGGTAGAGCGCCACCAGGCCCCAGATCACGATCAGGCAGGGCAGCAGGGAGGCGGCATAGCGCCGGTAGCGGCCGGCGGAGGGCAGGCCGTCCCGCACCAGGTACCAGAATCGTTGCAGCCGGCGAGGCTGTGTCGAGGTGTCTTCGCTCATTGTGCCAGGTCGTCGATCAGGATGGCGGTCGCCGCGGAGCCGAGCGCCTCGCCGAACAGGGCGATGGCGTCGCGTGCGTTCATGGCCCGGCTGTCGTAGCAGGCGATGGCGTCATTGGGCATCAGGTAGGGATTGATGCGGTCCCGCTGGGCATGTTCCAGCATCCCCTCGATGTCGCGCTGGATCACGACGCTGTGGCCGTTCAGCGGATTGGCGGAGATCAGCACGGCCTGGCGATGCGCGTTCATGGCCGAGCCGCCGATGCAGTTGGCGGAAGCCAGGCCCTGCAGCAGCCGCGTGCCGTAGGGCAGGCTGCTGGATTCCTTGCCGATGGCCGAGTTGGCATTGCTGGCGGCGGGCCGAGACAGGTTCGACAGGTAGACGCGGATGCCGGGGGGCGTCAGCGGGCTCGGGCGCACCAGTCGCTCGTCGAAGCACGCCGTGCTCGGCACGATGACACGATCGCCCGGGGAGAGGCGAACGTCGCCCAGACGCGTGCCGTCGAGCAGCCCGCTGAGGTCCAGTTCGGTCCAGCGCTGGCCACGTACCACCCGGATGCGCGTCAGGTCGGCATCGGGCCGCGCGCCCCCGGCGGCGCGAATGGCGGCCGCGACGCTGCGTTCGCTGTTGGCATCGCCGCTGGCCGGTCCCTCGCGCTGGCCCACCAGCGTCTCCCTCGCGCGCTCGCCGATGCGCACCGTGCCGGCCTGGAAGACGGCGCCGCTGACCGGGACCGAGAGGCCGGCGCTTTCCATCAGCGATACGTCGACGACCCTCGGCAAGGGGCGAACCAGGCCGGCCTCCACCAGCCGCTCTGCCAGCGTCGTCTCGACCTGGCGCAGGGTCTTGCCCCGGGTGTCCAGCGGCGCCAGGCCGGGCAGCTCGAGGCGATCGTAATCATCGATCACGTAGGCGCGGGAGAGGCGGCCGTCATCGCCGACCACCTGGATGCGCAGCCTGTCCCCCGGGCCCAGCATGTCCCCCTCCCGGCGAAGGTCCGTGGCCGGGACACGGTCGAGCGCCGGGTCCATCTGCGCGGGTCGCCCGGGCACGCACTGCTCTCGAGCCGTCTCGAGCTCCTCCTGCTGGGGCATCCACCGCGCCTCCGCCCGGTTGTCGGGGGTCGGCGCCGAGGCGCAGCCGGTGAGGATCAGTCCGAGGAGGATCGTGCCGAGGATCGCCCGAGCCCGGCAGACGCTATCGTCCATGCGCTTTCTCCCTTCATTAGAAGAATACTGTAGTAGATTGAATACAAGATTCGGGCCAGGAGGGAAGAAGTTTCTCCTGTTGCGTGGTGATGATGCCGAGTGGCGTGCCGGAGCGTGGCGGCAGACGAGGGTTGAGATCGGGAAGGCGGAGGGAGCGCCCGGCCCCGAGGCGGGCGATGAGGCCGGCTCATGGCATTCTGCAACGTCAATCGTTGCAGAATGCGTCTTTTCCGTTGCACTCTGCGATTGCCGGAGGAAGGCATCCCGATGTGCCGGGCGTCGCACCTTGGCATCTTTCTTGCTTGGGTAGTGCTATGCATCACGTCACCGGAGTCTCGCGGGCGTCGTCGCGTGCCGCAGGTGGCACGACAGGCGATCCGCCAGTGCCCGGTCGATTCACCTGTTGAGCGAGCGACTGCCATGAAAGGGATGATCTTTGTCGAGCTGATGAACTTTATGGACGAGAGCTTCGGGGCGGATTTCACCGAGCGCGTCATCGAGCAGGCCGACTTGCCCAATGAGGCCGCCTTCACCACGGTGGGCAACTACCCGAGCGAACATGCGGGGGCCCTGGTGGAGGCGGCCTCCCTCCTCGCCGATGCCGACGCCGCCGGGCTCTGCGAGGCCTTCGGGCGCTACCTGTTCCAACGTTTCGAGGTGCGCTTCCCCCACCTGCTGCATCGTTACGCCTCGGCGCGCGAGTTGCTCGATCACGTGCAGAGTCATATCCACGAGGAGGTCAAGGTCATCTATCCAGGGGCCACGCCGCCCTCGGTGACGACCCACGAGTGCGAGGGGGGATACATCGTCGCCTACCGCTCCCATCGCGCCTTCGCGCACATCGCCTTCGGTCTGGTTCAGCAGTGCATCGTTTTCTATAGTGAGCATAGTCGCGTGGAGTGGTGTCCCGACAGCGTGTCGGATCATGCGCGCTTCATCATTCGTCCAGGGACAGACAGCGATGCAATATGAGTGAAAGTACCCATGTGCTGATCATCGAGGATACCGTGTCGCTGGCGCTGACGTTCGCGGGCCAGCTCGAGGCCGCGGGCTGTACCGTGGAAATGGCCGACTCCGGGGCCGAGGCACGCCAGCAGCTGACACGATCCTCACGGCCCTTCGACGTCATCCTGCTGGACCTCAACCTGCCCGACGGCGACGGCCTGGAATTGCTGGAATCGACGCCGCAGATGGCGCGAGACGCCAGTGTCGTGGTGATCACCGCCGATGGCTCCATCAGTCGCGCGATCCAGGCCATGCGCTCCGGCGCCTATGACTTCCTGGTCAAGCCGGTGGCGCCGGAGCGCCTGACCACCACGGTGGTTCGCGCCGGCCAGCATCGGATGCTGGAGCGCGAAGTGCAGGTGGCGCGCCGGATCAAGAAGCGCGATCGCTTCCAGGGGTTCGTCGGCGGCTCCGATGCCATGCAGGTGGTGTATCGCGCCATCGAGAACGTCGCGAACTCCCGGGCCACCGTGTTCGTGACCGGGGAAAGCGGGACCGGCAAGGAGGTGACGGCGGAGGCGATCCATGCCATCAGCCAGCGCAGCAAGGGCCATTTCGTGGCCATCAACTGCGGCGCCATTCCCGAAAACCTGCTCGAGTCGGAGCTCTTCGGCCACGTCAAGGGCGCCTTCACCGGGGCGCTGGACAACCGCGTCGGGGCCGCCAAGGAGGCCGACGGCGGCACCCTGTTTCTCGACGAAATCTGCGAAATGGAGCTCAAGCTCCAGGTCAAGCTGCTGCGCTTCCTGCAGACGGGCATGATCCAGCGCGTGGGGAGCAGCCGTCCCGAGGCGGTCAACGTGCGTGTCGTCTGCGCGACCAACCGCGATCCCGCCGCCGAGGTGCAGGCCGGCCGCTTCCGGGAAGACCTGTTCTACCGCCTCTCCGTGCTGCCCATCGAGCTGCCGCCCCTGCGTGAGCGCGGCGATGACGTGGTGCTGCTGGCACAGGCCTTCCTCGATCGTTTCGCCGCCGAGGAGGGCAAGGCGTTCGATCCCCTGGATGCCGCCGCCGTCGATCAGCTCCGGCGCTATGCGTGGCCCGGCAACGTGCGGGAATTGCAGAACACGATGCGCCGCGCGGTGGTCATGAATCCCGGGCCGGCGCTCTCCCTGGCGCCGCTGCTGCCCCGGGAGGCGAGCCCGGTGCCCCAGGCGACGCCCGCGAGCCCGGGAGGCCTCGGCGCCGTGCCCTCGGCCGCGGCTCCCTCCCTCGACGGGCCATCCGTGGACCCGGAGGCCGCCTTCGATGGCATGACGCTTGCGCAGATCGAGCGGCGGGTGATCGAGCGGGCCATCTCCTTGAATCACGGCAGCGTCCCGGGCGCCGCCCGCGCGCTGGCGGTCAGCCCCTCGACGCTCTACCGGAAGCTCGAGCGCTGGTCGGGCGAGGCCACCGTCGATGGCTGAGTCGCGAGGGCCGGTGAGCTTCACCGCTGACCAGGGAGAGCGACATGATCACTGAGCCCGGTGGCAAGGCCAGGGTGCTGGTGGTGGGCGGAGCCGGCTACATTGGCTCCCACATGGTCAAGCGGCTGACGCGTTCGGGGTACGCCGTCACGGTGCTCGACAATCTCTCTCGAGGCCATCGCGATGCGGTGATGGGCGCCGAGCTGGTCGTCGGAGACCTCGGGGACCGTGCGCTCCTCGACCGGCTGCTCTCGTCGACCGCCTTCGATGCGGTGATGCATTTCGCCGCCCTGATCGAGGTGGGCGAGTCGGTGCGCGATCCCTCGGCCTTCTATCACAACAACGTGGTGCAGACCCTGGCGTTGATGGATGCCATGGCAAGACACGGGATCCCGCGTTTCGTCTTCTCGTCGACCGCCGCGGTCTACGGCATGCCCGGCGAGGGGGATCTGGACGAGACCCTGCCCTGCGATCCCATCAATCCCTATGGCAATACCAAGTACCTGGTCGAGCGGGCCCTCGAGGACTATCGTCGTGCCTATGGAATGCAGGCCATCTGCCTGCGCTACTTCAATGCCGCCGGCGCCGACCCCGACGGGGTGCTCGGAGAGCGGCACGAGCCCGAGAGCCACCTGATTCCGCTGGTGCTGCAGGCGGCCTCGGGACGCCGCGAGCGGATCGATGTGTTCGGTGACGACTACCCGACGGCCGACGGCACCTGCGTGCGCGACTTCGTGCACGTCGAGGACCTGTGTCGCGCCCATGAGCTGGCCCTGGAGCGCCTGCTGGCGGAGGGCGAGAGCGACGTATTCAACCTCGGCTGCGGTGTCGGCTACAGCGTGCTCGAGCTGATCCGCACCGCCAGGGAGGTCACCGGTCGCGAGATCGAGATCGCGATCTGCCCCCGGCGGCCGGGCGATCCCGATCGCCTGGTGGCCAGCATCGCCAAGGCCGAGCGGGCGCTCGGCTGGGCGCCGACCCATGACTTGCGCGATATCGTGGCCCATGCCTGGCAGTTCGAGCATCGCCACTTCCTGCGGCGCCAGCGGTGATCCACGGGCGAAGGTTTCGCCCCATGACCCTGGCGCGTCTTGTGCTCGGTTCCGTCTGAAGCGTTTGTCGCGAAGGCTCGCCCAGGCTCCGATTCTGCGGTGCAGACGGCTTATTCCGCTCCCCGCACAGCGCCCGTGGCGGGCCAGAGTTCGGCCGCCTGGCTGACGGTGAGGTCATCGACGATCACCGCGCCTTCACAGCCCTGAACGTTGGTGAAAAGCTCGGCGCTGAGCACTCGGCCCCTGACGCGCTCGGCTTCGATCAGGCTGCCGACGCTGGGTATTTCTTCGGCTTCCAGGCAATGCAGCAGGTAGCTGCCCGGGGTGTAGCTGACGACGAGAAGCTGCATGGGTGAACTCTCCTGACGTGGGCATCCGTCTGAGTCTTGACCATCCCGAGGCGCCTGTCACGCCAAGAACACTGTGCGCAAACGGGCTGCCAGCAAGCCATTGATCTGGCGTGTCGCGCACGGCGAGCAAGGCCCTGGAGGCGGGGCAGGGCGGTGCCCATCCGGCCGTCGAGCCCCGATTTGCCTGTCTGGCTCCTCCATGAGTAGCCTTTCCGTATACGGTCGGCCGGCGCCTTTGAGGCTCATGCTGCATGCTCCTGCGCTCTTCCTTCCCCAACATCCCGCTGCTGTGCGGCCTGCGCCCGAGGCTGGCGGCCATGGTGCTGCTGTTCTCGCTCGCGACCGGCGCCATGGCGTCGTCGGGGCCGCCGAGCATCGAGAGCGTCGCCATGCTGGCCGATCCGGGAGGGCAGTGGCAGGCGACGGCGCTGATCGGCCGGGAGGACGCCTTCCGGCCGCTCGAGACGCGGGCCGAGCAGAGCATCGGCTACACCGGGCATCCGGTGTGGCTGCGGTTGCGGGTCTCGGGCGGGGCGCATGGCGCGAGCGAGGCCGTGCTGCGCTTCGTCTATCCTCTGCTGGAGCACGTCTCGCTCTATCGGGTGGAGAATGGTGCGATCGTGCAGGCCTGGCAGAGTGGGCTGGCGCTCGCTCCCGAGCATCGTGTGTTGGCCCATCGGTTGCCTGCGTTCCCGTTGGAGCTCGAAGCTGGCGAGGCCGCCACCCTGCTGGCGCGGGTGGAAAGCGCCGGTAGCATGGCGCTCGGCGTCGAGCTGCTGAGCCTCGAGGCCTTCCGGGTCGCCAATGACCGGGAAATGTTCTGGCTCTCCGCCTATGTCGGCCTGCTGGTGGCGCTGGGGCTCTACAACCTGCTGCTGTTCGTCGGTCTTCAGGAGCGGGTGTTCTTGCTCTATGCGCTGTTCGTCGGCAGCTTCTGCGTGGCGGTCGTCACCGCCAACGGCCTGGGGCCGTTGCTGCTGTGGGGCGGGCTGGGCGAGGCGACCGCGCGTCTTCTTGCCCTCTGCTTCACGCTCTCGGCGGCGCTCGGCATTCTCTTCGCCCGCCAGTTCCTGCGCACCCGGCATTTCGCGCCGCGCTGGCACCGTGGCCTGCGCTGGCTGCTTGTTGCGTGCCTGGCAGGCATGATCGGCGCCGGCCTTCTGCCGCGCCGCGTGGCCCTGCAGCTGATGGACGTGGTCGGGCTGGCGACCTGCCTGTCGCTGCTGGCCTGTGCCGTGACCTGCGCCTACCGCCGCGTGCCGGGGGCCAGGCTGTTCATGCTGGCCTGGGCTTTCCTGCTGGTGGGCGCCTCGATCTTCGCCCTGCGCAACCTGGGCATCATTCCGTCGAACGCCTTCACGCTGTACGGCATCCAGGCGGGGTCGGCGCTGGAGATGCTGCTGCTGTCCTTCGCGCTGGCGGCGCGCTTCAATACGCTCAAGCGCCAGAGGGAGAAGGCCCAGGCGCAGCTGGTGGCGTCGCTGAAGACCCAGGAAGCGATTCTCGAGAAGCGCGTCGCCGAGCGCACCGCGGAGCTCGAGGAAATGGCCCGCCAGGACACCCTGACCGGGCTGTTGAACCGCACCGGTCTGGCCGATCGCGCGGCGGCGGCCTGGGGGCGCCGCGAGAAGAGCGGCGGACCGCTGGCGGTGCTGATGTTGGATCTCGACGACTTCAAGCCGATCAACGACCGCTTCGGGCATGCCTCGGGCGACAGCGTCATCCGGGTCATCGCCGGGCGGCTGCGCCACCAGATACGCCAGCACGACCACTGCGCCCGCCTCGGCGGCGACGAGTTCCTGGTGCTGTGTGAGAACCTGAGCGGCCTCGAGGAGGTCGAGGCGCTGAAGCGGCGTCTGGAGGCCGCGATCCGCCAGCCGATCCGGCTCTCGGACGACACGGCGATCCGCGTGGGCGTCAGCATCGGGATCGGCTTCGACGACTCGCGCACGCTGGATCTCGAGGCGCTGATGCAGCGCGCCGACGCGGCAATGTATGCCCGGAAGCGTCATAGGCAGCGGCGCTCGACGTCGCCATGACGGTGAGAGGATCAGCGGCGAGGGAACCAGGGGAAAGAAAGGGGCGGGGCAGACGAAAGCGGGGCCCGAACGGGCCCCGCTGTCGCTTCGCTGTTGTGCCGCTCTCGCCTCAGGCGTGGCGAGCGATCAGGTCATCGAAGCTTTCCTTGGGCTGCACGCCGGTGAGGGCTTCGGCCTTTTCGCCGTCCTTGAAGAGGGCGATGGTCGGCAGGCCGCGCACGCCATTCCTGGCGGCCAGGTCGGGCGCCTCGTCGACGTTGATGGTGACGACCTTGAGCGCGGCGTCCTGCTCCTCGGCGATGGTCTCGACGACCGGGTCGAGCATCTTGCAGGGCCCGCACCAGGGCGCCCAGAACTTGACCAGCACCGGCTGGCTGCTGTCGATCACTTCCTGGGTGTAATTGCTGTCGTTGACGGCGGTCAGGGTGGCCATGTGTCTCTCCTTGGCATCTCGGCAGATGCTGGATGAAGTGGAGGCATCGCGAGGATGCTGACGTGCGGCCACCATACTTCAACGGGAATTTAGTTAGCAAGGTTATTTTTCTGGGCGCGTCAGTCGTCGTGATCCGACAGGCCGACCAGCCGATCCGTGCGCTGGGCACTGAGCCGCTGGATCATGCGCCTGAGCCGTCGCCGCTGGCCCCAGGAGGAGAGGCGCTTGGTGTCCCAGCTGGCGGGCACCAGGGTGCACCGATCGGCGTGGAAGCTCAGCCGGAAGGTGCGCTCGGCGCCGACCGGCATGTCCTCCGGCCCGTAGATGCCGATCAGCCGGATCGTCAGGCTGTGGAACCTCAGGTCGCCCGCCGGCTGATGGCCGGCCATCTCGATGCCCTCCAGCTCGGCGATGCTCGCGATCAGCCCGGAGAAGGTGCCGATGTGCAGGAAGTCACCGGAATCCAGCGGGCCCTGGCGGGTGTCGTAGTGATGATCGCGCCTGTCGAGGCGAGGGTCGTGATCATCGTCGTCGTGATCCCGGCCACTGCGATGGTCGTCGTCGCGCGCCTCGTCGCCCTCGCTGTACTGCTGCTTGCGGTCCGTCACGTCGACCGTGAGCGTGCCCCGGGAGGTCTCGAGGTCGGCGACGATGTACTCGAGGAAGATCGATTCGGCGCTCATGTTGCTGATGATGCACAGCGCCTCGATGTCGCGCTTCTTGCCGCGGTTGATCAGCAGCCGCGGCCGTCGTTGGCGGCGAAAGCCCCAGTAGAGCAGCTGCGCATAGACCAGCGAGAGAAACAGCGTGCCCAGGCTGATGATGACGTTGAGCACGCCCTTGTGCTGCGAGATCCATTCGAACATGACGTTCCCTGTCGTTTGATCGCGAATCGATCCCTAGCCTAAAGCAAAAGCCCCGGCGCTGTCCGGATCGCCTTGGGTTTCGACGCTCGCGCTGTCGGCTGGCGCCCGGGCCCGATGTCGCCGTGGCTGACCCGGCCGTGTGCCGAGCGTCGCCTCGTTGTCGGCGATCTCTTACGCGCCGTGGCGTCGATGCCGTGCGGTCGCGGTGGCCCTCCCGGGTCATGATGAGAGCCAGGCGTGAGGCCCCGGCCGGCAAGAGGCCGGGCAAGCCGGGTCAGGGAAGGCCCGGAGCACGCCAGGGATGCCCCCGTGGCATGCCGGACTTTTTCTTCCTGCGGGCTCGTCGAGCACGGCGGTGATGCCGCCGGGGCCCGAGACACCGGCTCCCTGCTTGGCCCCCACGCGTGGGGGCGTTTTTTTGCGCGGTCGCAAACCGCCGTTTCGCTTGGTGACGGGTTCAGGCCTGGCGGGTTGCGGGCGGTCCGGGCAGGTGAGTGACCCATTCCAGCGCGTCCGGCTTGTGGCGGACGGTGAAGGTGCGGATCTCCATTGACTTGAACAGATGGTTCTCCAGCCGCGTCAGGTGGCGCACCCAGTGCCTGTCGCTGAGCACCGCGGCGCGGTAGTAGCGGTTGAGATCGCCGATCTGGGTCAGGCCGTAGCCGAGATCGCGCAGGAAGGCGGTGAAGGTCATCCAGCGCATCTCGTCGATCTCGGCGTAGAGGCTGACGCGGGGCTGGGTCTTCTTGGTCGCCTCGATGGCGTCGATGGCGACCTGCAGGTCCGGTGCGGTGACGCGGCCGCTGACCTTCATCGCCACCACGTGGGAGGCGCCCGAGGGCAGGAGTTCGAGCATGTGCGTGGCTCCTCGAATGGATGATCGTGCCTGCCTTGCAGCATAGCCGCTCGTCCGTGGAACGCCGCTCACGCCCGGAGGGCAGCGGGAGCCCGGCGTCGGGCTCCCGCCTGTCGATGCCGGCTCAGTGCCCGGCCGGCTGGTCGCCCAGTTCGCGCTCCAGGCGCCGGGCGACGTCGCCGGGCGAGCCGGTGCGCCGCGCCAGCAGATCGTAGGCCACCGGCACCACGAACAGGGTGAAGAAGGTCGCCGCGGCCACGCCGGTGAAGATCACGGTGCCGATCACCAGCCGCGTCTCGGCGCCGGCGCCGCTGGAGAGGATCAGCGGCACCGAGCCGGCGATGGTGGTGGCCGAGGTCATCACGATCGGCCGCAGCCGGGTCATGGCGGCGCGCATCAGCGCCTCGCGGAAGGCCACGCCCTCGTCGCGCAGCTGGTTGGCGAACTCCACGATCAGGATGCCGTTCTTGGCCGCCAGGCCGACCAGCATCACCAGCCCCACCTGGCTGTAGATGTTCAGCGACTGCCCGGTCAGCCACAGGCCGAGCAGGGCGCCGCCGATGGCCAGCGGCACGGTGAGCATGATCACCAGCGGATGGATGAAGCTCTCGAACTGGGCGGCCAGCACCAGGAACACCACCAGGGTGCCGAGTACCAGCAGGAAGGTGGTGGCGCCGCTGGACTCGCGATAGTCCCGCGCCTCGCCCTTGACGTCGGTCTGCACGCCCGGCGGCAGCACCTCGTCCACGGCGTTCTCCAGATAGGCCAGCGCCTCGCCCATGGAAAAGCCGTCGGCGAGATCGGCCTGGACGGTGATCGCCCGCAGGCGGTTGTAGCGGTTGAGCTCGCTGGGCCCGGCGAAGCTCTCGATCTCGACCAGGCTCGACAGCGGGATCAGCTCGCCGGTGCGCGCCGAGCGCACCCGCAGGCTCTCCAGGGCGCCGGGGGTCGGGGTGGCGCCGCGCTCGCTCTCGAGGATGACGTCGTATTCCTCGCCCTCGTCGGTGAAGCGGGTCACGGTGCGCCCGCCGAGCAGCGTCTCCAGGGTGCGGCCGATGTCGCTGACGGTGACGCCGAGGTCCGCCGCGCGGTGGTAGTCGATGTTCACGCTGAGCTGGGGCTGGTTCTCCTCGTAGTCGCTCTCGAGGTTAAGAAGCCCCGGGTTGTCCTGGCGGATATGGTCCATCAGCGCGTCGCGCCAGGTCACCAGCTGCTCGTAGCTGCCGCCGCCGAGCACGAACTGCAGGCCGTGTTCGCTGCCGCCGCCGAAGCCCTGGGGCATGATCGGGAAGGCGCGGATGCCGGGCAGCTCGGCCAGGTCCCGGCGCACCCGGTTGAGCACCGGCCCGGCCGGGCCGCGCTCGTCCCAGTCGGCGAGGCCGACGATGGCGAAGCCGGAGTTGAAGTTCTCGGTCCGCCCGCGGCCGCGGGGCGACATGATCATCACGTCCTCGACCTCGCCGCCCTCGCGCAGCGGCAGCAGCCGGGCCTCCACCTCGTCCATGTAGTCCTCCATGTAGGAGAAGGTGGCGCCGGGCGGGCCGTTGATCAGCACGAAGAAGGTACCGCGGTCCTCCTGCGGGGTGTATTCCGCCGGCAGCTGCGGGTAGAGCCAGGCGATGGCCGCGATCAGCCCCGCGAAGCCCGCCACCACCAGCCAGCGCAGCCGCAGCACCGCCTCCAGGCAGCGGCGGTAGAGCCCCTGGGCCCAGTGCAGGCCGCCGTCGACCCAGTGGGCCAGGCGGCCCTCGTGCAGGCTCGGCGAGAGGATCTTGGAGGCCATCATCGGGCTCAGCGTCAGGGCCAGCAGGCTGGAGATGGCCACCGCCGCCGACAGCGTCAGGGCGAACTCGGTGAACAGCTTGCCGACGTCGCCCTGGATGAAGCTCAGCGGCACGAACACCGCGATCAGCACCAGGCTGGTGGCGATCACCGCGAAGGCTAGCTGGCGCGCGCCGCGGTAGGCGGCCACCAGCGGCGTCTCGCCGTAGAGATGCATGCGCCGGTGGATGTTCTCGAGCACCACGATGGCGTCGTCCACCACCAGGCCGATGGCCAGCACCAGGGCCAGCAGGGTCAGCAGGTTGATGGTGAAGCCCATGGCCGCCAGGGCGGCGAAGGTGCCGATCAGCGTCACCGGCACCGTGACCGCCGGCACCAGGGTGGTGCGCAGGTTGCCGAGGAACACGAAGATCACCACCACCACCAGGCCGATGGCGATCAGCAGCGTGCTGACCACCTCGCGGATGGCGCCGGAGACGAAGGTGGAGGCGTCGTAGTTGACCGCCAGGCTCATGCCCTCGGGCAGCCGCGGGCCGACCCGCTCGGCCTCGGCGCGCACCGCGTCGGAGAGCGCCATGACGTTGGCAGTGGACTGCTTGATCATGCCCAGGCCGACCACCGTCTGGCCGTTGCCGCGAAACAGCGAACGCTCCTCGACGGTGCCGAGCTCGACCCGGGCCACGTCGGCCAGGCGCACCAGATAGCCGCCCTCGCCGCGGTCGAGCACCAGCTCGCGGAAGTCCTCGGGGGTGGCGAAGCTGCGCGGCAGGCGCACGATGAACTGGCGGTCGGCGGATTCCACGGCGCCGCCGGGCAGCTCGACGTTTTCGTCGCGCAGGGCGTCCTCGACGTCGCCGACCGCCAGCCCGCGGGCGGCGAGGGCGTCGTTGTCCAGCCACACGCGCATGGCGTACTCGCGGCCGCCGCCGACGAACACCCCGGAGACGCCTTCCTGCACCGAGAAGCCGTCGACCAGGTAGCGCTCGGCGTAGTCGGTCAGCTCGGCGGTGGTGTAGCCCTCGCCGGAGAGCATCAGCCACATCACCATCTCTGAGCTGGTGTCCTCCTTGCGCACCTCGGGCGGGTCGGCCTCCTCGGGCAGGTTGTCGGCGGCGCCGGAGATGCGGTCGCGCACGTCGTTGGCGGCGGCGTCGACGTCGGTGTTCAGCCCGAACTCGATGGTGATGTTGGAGTTGCCGTCGCGGCTGGAGGAGGAGATCACCTCGATGCCGGCGATCCCGGCGATGCGCTCCTCCAGCACCTGGGTGATGCGGGTCTCGACCACCTCGGCGTTGGCGCCCGGATAGGAGGTGCTGATGCTGACGATCGGCGGATCGATGGTCGGATATTCCTGCAGCGGCAGGCGGGTCAGGGCTAGCAGGCCGAAGGCGACGATCAGCGCGGCCATGACGATGGCCAGCACCGGACGCTGGACGGAGACGTCGGACAGGCGCATCAGGCGTCATCTCCGTCGCGGGTCGCGCGCAGGATGTCGCTGACGCCGGTGGCGTCGTCGGCGACGCCGATCAGCTCGACCGTCGAGGCGTCGTGCAGGCGGTCGGCGCCGTGGCTGACCACCAGGTCGCCGGGGGCCAGGCCCTCGGTGACTTCCACCTCGCCGCGGCGGCGGGCGCCCACGCCGATCTCGCGGCGCTCGACGCGGCCGTTCTCGCGTGAGGTGATCACCCACACCGACTGGCGGCGGCCCTCGGCGACCACCGCGGATTCCGGGATCACCAGCGTCTGGCGCGGGCGGCGGTCGAGGGTGACGCGCATCAGCATGCCGGGGCGCAGCAGCCGCTCGTCGTTGTCGAGCAGGGCGCGCACGCCGATGCTGCGGCTGACCGGGTCGACCCGGGAGTCGATGGTGGCGATCTGGCCCTCGAACTCGCGCTCCGGATAGGCGGCGGTGGTGGCGCTCAGGGCGAGGCCCTCGGCCAGCGCGCCGAGCTGCACCTCGGGCACCTCGAAGTCCAGCTTCATGCGCGAGACGTCGTCGAGGGTGGCGAGCTCGTCGCCCGGGGTGACCAGCGCGCCCACGCTGATGTCGCGCACGCCGACCACGCCGTCGAAGGGGGCGGTGACGCGGTAGTCGTCGAGCCTTGCGCGCAGGCCCTGGAGGGTGGCGTCCACCTGCTGCAGCTGGGCCCGGCTGTCCTCGATGTCGGCGCGGGGCGCCAGGTTGCGCGCCTGCAGCTGGGCCAGGCGGTCGACGGCGTTCTGGCGCTCGATGCGCAGCGCCTGGGCCTCGCGCAGCGCCGCCCGCTCCTCGGCGTCGGACAGCTCGACCAGCACGTCGCCCCGGCTGACCGTCTCGCCGCCCTCGAAGTTGATCGCCGTGACGGTGTCGGTGACCGTGGCCGAGAGCGTCACGCTCTCGTTGGCGGCCAAGGTGCCGAGCGACTCCAGCGGGTCGGACCAGGCCTGGCGGGTGGCCTCGGCGCCGATCACCGGCGTCGGCGGCATGCCGGCGGGCTGGGCCAGGGCGGCCGGGGTCAGGCACGGCAGCGCCGGCGACAGGGCGAGCAGCAGCAGGGCCAGCCTGGCCGGCCCTGTGCGCCGGGCGCGGCGAGAGAGAAGAGCGTGGATCATGATCAGTGTCCGCAAAGAGGGCGGCGGCCCCGCTAACGTGGGTGTCTGGTGGCGTCGAAATCCGAGGTGAAGACCTGTCGACAGATGGCGACAGCATGCCTCAAGCCGAGCGTCAGGATGTCAACGCGGCGTGCCTTGCACAATGTTTTCGCAACTCGTTCCCCGGACGACAACGCCGCGTTGCGCGGGGCGACGCGTCGCGGGCCCGGGCCGGCCGGCTCTGGTACCATGTCGCCCTTTTGACTGGCGGGCGTCCGCGCGGGACGCGGCGGCACGGGGAGCGCAGTGGCATGAAGTATGACGTGGTGATTATCGGCGCCGGCGCCGCCGGCTTGATGTGTGCGCTGACCGCCGGCTATGCCGGGCGTTCGGTGCTGGTCATCGACCATGCCAACAAGGCCGGCAAGAAGATCCTGATGTCCGGCGGCGGGCGCTGCAACTTCACCAACCTCGACACCTCGCCGGCCAACTTCTTCTCGAACAACCCGCACTTCTGCATCTCGGCGCTCAAGCGCTACCGGCCCGAGCACTTCGTCGAGCTGGTCGAGCGTCACGGCCTGGAGCACGTGGAGAAGGCGCCCGGGCAGCTGTTCTGCGCCGACTCGGCCAAGGACCTGCTGGCGATACTGCTCACCGAGTGCGACTGGGCCGGGGTCGAACTCCGCCTCAGGACGTCCGTCGACGCGCTCGAGCGCCAGGGCGAGGGCATGCGGCTCGAGACTTCCGCCGGGCGCATCGACGCCGGGGCGGTGGTGGTCGCCACCGGCGGGCTGTCGATCCCGACCCTCGGCGCTACCGGCTTCGGCTACGAGATCGCCCGCCAGTTCGCCCTCGAGGTGACCGACACCCGGGCCGCCCTGGTGCCCTTCACCCTGACCTCGGCCTGGAAGGAGCGTACCGCGTCGCTGTCGGGGCTCTCCACCGAGGTGGTGGCGCGCTGCCGCGACGGCGAATATCGCGAGCCGATGCTGTTCACCCACCGCGGCCTGTCCGGGCCGGCGCTGCTGCAGGTCTCCAGCCACTGGCATCCCGGCGACGAGCTCGCCATCGACCTGCTGCCCGGCGAGCCGGCCTTCGAGGCGCTGGCGGCCGCCCGCCGCGAGGCGCCCAAGCGGCGCCTCTCCACCTGGCTCGGCGAGCGCCTGCCGCGGCGCCTGGCCCAGGCGCTGGTCGAATGGCACGGCGGCGACGGCCCCATGGCCGAGCGCTCCAACGCCGACCTGGAGGCCTGGGCCTCACGCCTCAACGACTGGCGGATCAAGCCCGCCGGCACCGAGGGCTGGCGCACCGCCGAGGTCACCATGGGCGGCGTCGACACCCGGGCGCTGTCGTCGAAGACCTTCGAGGTCAACGGCCTGCCCCAGCTGCGCTTCATCGGCGAGGTGCTGGACGTCACCGGCCAGCTCGGCGGCTACAACTTCCAGTGGGCGTGGGCCTCGGGCGTGGCCTGCGGCCAGTCGCTCTAGCCCCCTCTGCCGGGGCGAGACGCCTCGCCCCGTTCCCTGCGCTCCTCGCCCTGTCTCCTCGCCTTGTCTCCTCGGTCCGGCAACGGGGTAGGCCGCCTATACTGGGGGCATCGCTCGCCGCGGAAGGGGAGATCGCCATGGGCAAACCGCTGCATCGCAAGCGCCTGAAGCGCGTGGTCGGCCGGCAGGGGCTGGCGCTGCTGGCCCAGGCCCGGGCGGCCTGGCCGCGAATCGAGGATCCCGACGACGGCGAGGGGCTGCACGACTTCCGGGTGGCGCTGCGCCGGCTGCGCTCCTGGCTCGAGGCCTATCGCGGCTATCCGGGCGTGTCGATTCCCAAGGCCCAGCGCAAGCGCCTGCGCGACCTGGCCCGCGCCACCAACGACGCCCGTGACGGCGAGGTGATGCTGGCCTGGCTCGAGGCCGAGCGGCCGGCGCTCGGCAACGCCGAACGCGGCGCCATCGACTGGTGGGCCGAGCGGCTGGCGGCCCGGGTCGAGGCCGATTACGCCGAGGCCCGCTGCGTGCTGGAGGCGGGGTTTCCGGGGCTCGATCGCGAGCTCGGCGAGACCCTGGCGGCACTGGCGAAGCAGGGTGGCGGGCCCCGCTTCGGCGAGGCGACGGCCCGGGAACTGGCCACCCTGCACGCGACCCTGACCGCGGAGCTCGCCGCCATCGGCTCACCCGACGAGCGCGAGGCCCTGCATCGCCCGCGCATCACCGGCAAGCGCATCCGCTATCTGCTGAAGCCCTGGACCCAGGAGGCGCCGATCTTCGAGCAGGCGGAAAAGGCCATGAAGGCCTTCCAGGATGCCTTCGGCGTGCTGCACGACGATCTGGTCCGCGAGCCGGCGCTCGAGGCGGCGGCCGCCGCCCATGCCGACGAGGAGGCGCGGGCGCGGCTGGCGCTGGCGGCCGAGGGCGAGGAACCCAGGGCTGCGGCGCCGCGTCATCTGCGCGGCTTCATGGGGCTGGCGCGGGCCAATCGCGAGCATCGGCTGGCGCACTATGATCGGGCCCTGGAGGTCGCGCGCGCGGCCGGGCCGGGAGCGGGGAAGGCGCCGACGCCGGCGGACCGGCTGGAGGCGGCCATCGCCGCCATGCGCGGCGACTGAGGGTGTCGGGCTCGTGCGCCGCTCTCAGTGCAGGCGCTGGTCGATCTCGCGCCACAGCGCGGTGTAGGCCCTGGCCGCGGCGGTGCGCGGGGCGTAGTCGCGTACCGGGGCGCGTTCCAGCCCCATGCGTTCCACCGCGCTGGCCGAGGGGATGGCGGTGGACAGCCGTAGCGGCCAGCGCTCGTGGAAGCCGTCCATGACCTCGCGGTGCAGGTTGCGCCGGCGATCGGCGAGGGTGATGAAGGGCCACACCGTGCAGGCGATGTCGTGATCGTCTAGGAAGTCCTGCAGCTGATCCAGGGTGCGCAGCGACAGCACCGTGGGCACCACCGGCACCAGCAGCGCATCGACGCTGGAGAAGATGTTCTCCGAGAGATGCGAGAGGCTGGGCGGGCAGTCGAGGATCACCAGGTCGTAGTCGTTGCGCACCGGCTTGAGGATCTGGCGCAGGTGGCTCGCGCCGCGGCTGGCGAGCAGGGCGTCCATTTCCCGGGAGGCCAGCGCCGCCGGCAGCAGGTCGAGCCCCTCGACCTGGGTGGCGCGAATGGCCTTGTCGAAGGAGGCCTTGCCCTTGACCAGCCTTTCCACCCCGCCGCGGACCTTGGGCTTGACGCGCAGGTAGAAGCTGGTGGCCGCCTGGGGATCGAGGTCCCAGAGCAGTACGCGATATCCCGCCCGGGCGGCTTCCGCTGCCAGGTTCACGGCGGAGGCGGTCTTGCCGACGCCGCCCTTGATGCTATAAAGCGCCAGCATGCGCATGGGGTCCATGTCCTGTCGTCATTCCGTCACGATGTCGAAACAAGATCATAACGGGCCTGCCATGTCAGTGTGTTACGGCGGGATGATGGTTGTCGTCAGGCCGGTCTCAGGGGATCGGCAGGAAGCGCTGCAGCAGCTTCAGCCGCCGTACGGTGACCGCGACGAACAGCGAGCGCTTGGCCAGCCGCTTGGCCGCCGCGGGGTGGCGCAGCGACCAGACGAGCAGCAGGGCGCCGCCACCCGCGGCGGGCAGTCGGTAGCGCTGAAGGGATTGCCAGCCGGCCTCGAGCGGGCTGGCGGCCTGGTGCCAGTGCTCGGACTCGACCAGCAGGTCGAGGCGCTGCTGTTCGATGGCGGCCTCCAGGGCCGCCTTGCGGGCTCGGCGCTCGGCGTTGGTCATCGGTCAGCGTTCCTCGCTCCGGGTCTCCATCAGCTCGCGGTCCAGTGCCAGATGCTTGAGGGTATCGACCAGCAGGGTGCGGCGCCGGGCCAGATGCATCACCCAGCCGGCCAGCCCCAGGCCGCCGACCAGCAGGACCGCGGCGCAGCCGCCGATGGCGGCCAGCCGGTAGCTGTCCCAGAAGGCGACGATGATCAGGGTGGTGAGCGCACCGAGCCCGAGCAGCAGCAGCAGCAGGCTGATGCCGGCCAGCAGCAGCAGGGTGACGAGACGTGCGCGTTCCTCCTCGAGCTCCAGCACGGCGAGACGCAGACGCGTCTCGCCGGTGGCGACCAGACTGCCGAGCAGCCGCTTGCCGGCGCCGAACAGCCGCTGAGCCGGTCCCTGGCCCTCCGACATCAGCGCCGCCCGATCAGCATGCCGACGACCACGCCGACGGCGGCGCCGATGCCGATGCTGGTCCAGGGATTGTCGTGAACGTAGCGGTCGCAGGCGTCGGCCTGCTGGGTCACGGCCTCGCGGGTGTCCTGGTAGGCGCGCTCGCCGCGGGCCTCGAGCCGCGCGCGGGTCTCGGTCAGGCGCTGTTCGGCGCGTTCGCGCAGCTCCTTGATGTTGCTGCGGGAATCATCGGCCGTGGCGTTGACCAGCTCCTCGACGGTCTGCGAGAGGTGCTGCAGGTCTTCCTTGAGTTGCTCGGTGGACTGGCGGGTGCGGGAAGCATTGTCGCTCATCGGGTCATCCTCTGACGGTTCATGACAGGCCCAGCATAGCAGCCGTCCTCGCGGTGCGTAATGACCCTGTCACCGCGAGAAGGTGCCGGTGGAGAACAGCGGGTTGAGGCTGAAGCCGAGGCTGAGCCGCTGGGTGCTGCGATCGTAGTCGATCAGGCTCTCGCCATAGCCCTGGTAGAACTGGACGTGGCCGCGGATCTTGCCGAACAGCGGCCAGGAGTAGTCGAGCTGGGCGCCCATGTGGCCCTGGTCGGGATTGCCGCGCCACAGCAGGCTGGCCTCGTGATCGTCGAACAGCTGGCGCGCCACGGTGACGTCGGCGTAGCCGAGGTAGTCCTCGATGTCGGGGTTGTCGTCCTCGCCCTCGGTCTCGGGCAGGCGCCAGTAGGGCGACAGCGAGACGGCCCAGTCGTCGTTGATGAAGGTGCTGCTCAGGATCAGCCGGTTCCAGCTGCGCGACAGCTCTCCCGAACGGCCGTTGGACTGGTGGTTGAGCGATAGCCGGTTGTTGACGTTGGTCCAGCCCGCCAGCGTCCAGTCGTTCTCGAAGTCGGCGAACACCTCCGGCTCGTAGTTGGTCTCGCGGAACGGCGAGGAGGCGTCGGCGTTGTAGGCCTGCCACCAGCTGCGCTGGGTATAGCCGAAGTAGAGATCGGCGCGGTCGAACAGCACGTCGTCGGCGAGCTTGAACTTGGCGCTGAACTGGAACTTCACCTCGAGCCGGTCGGGACTGGCGTCGCGGTCGATCTCGCTGAAGGTCTCCTGGTTGGGTGAGGTGGTGTAGCTGAACGGCAGCAGATAGTTGCGGTGATGGGCGGTGATGGAGAAGGGGTTGTCGGCCGACTCCTCCTCCAGCAGCCGGCGTTCGGCCACGGAGGCGCCGATCGGCGGTTCTGCCGGCGGCGCGGCGTCGATGCTGTCGGCGACGGTCGGCGTGGCCGGCGCAGGTGCCTCGCTTGTTGGCGGATCCAGGCGCGCGCGCAGCTCGCCGATCTCGGCTTGCAGGGACTCGATGCGTTCGCGGATCGCCTGGCGTTCGGCGTCGCCGAGCGCCCCGTCCGTCTGGGCCTGTCCCTGGCCGGCGAGGCCGGCGCCGAGGGCGGCGGCCAGCAGCGTGGCGATGGAGCGTGGAGCCATGGGGAGTGACTACTCTGTCTAGAGGGAATCTTCGTTCTATCATGCCCGTCCGGCGAGTCAACGGCCAGCTTGCGTGCTTTCGTCGTTGCCTTGCCGACCGGGGGCGCCGACAATCCGCTGCCAGGCCCATGGTATCGCCCCGTCGAGGTGCTAGTGATCGATTTTTCGCGTTGTCGGCGGCTCGTCCGCTTTCACATTCTTTGCTGGCTGCCGGTGATCGCCGCGCTGCTGGCCCCGATGCCGCTCGCCGCCCAGACCGACGAGCTCCCCGAGCGCGCCGCCCTGGAGGAGCGTCTCGCCTCGCTTCAGCCCGAGGAGGGCAAGACGGCGGATGCGGCCACCCAGGAGAGCATCGATGCGCTGGAGGCGGCGCTGGACGCCCTCGCGGGCCTCGAGGACGTCGAGGGCCGGCTGTCGACACTGGAGGAACGCGACGATCGCGCGCCCCAGGAACTCAGTGAGACGCGCCAGGCGCTGGCTTCCGCCCGGGACACGCCGCAGGAGTCGCCGGACCGCGAGGCCCTGGCGGGGCTCGATCTCGAGACGCTGATGTCGCGGCTGGAGACGGCCACCGACGAGCTGGAGACGGCGCAGGATCGCCTGTCCGAGGTGGAGACCCGGCTGCTCGGCACCCAGACCCTGCCCGAGCGCGCCCAGCAGGCCATCGCCGAGGCCTCCGCGGCGATGGAGGAGCACCGGCGCGCCCTGGAAGAGCTGGACGCTCGCGATGTGGCGTCCCAGGCGCCTCGGCGCCTGGAACACCGGGTCGAGCGCGCGCTGGCCGAACGGCGCCTGGCGCTGCATCGCCGTGAGCTGGCCACCAATTCGCGCTTCCGCGAGCTGGCCCAGCAGCAACGCGAACTCTATCGGCTGAGGGTGACCCGGCTCGAGAGCCGGGTGAGGGCCTTGCAGGCGTCGCTGGAGGAGCGCCGCCGCGAGCAGTCGGAGCAGGCCGTGGCCGAGGCGGTGGGCGACGAGCCGGAGGGCGTGACCCGCCATCCGCAGGTCCTCGAGGCGCGCCAGGCCAACCGCGACATGAGCCTGGAGCTGCTGCGCGCCACCAGCCGCGCCAACGAGCTGGGCCGCCAGGGCCAGGAGGCGCGTCGCCAGCTCGAGCGCGTGCGCCAGCTGCAGCGTGGGCTCTCCGAGCATATCGAGGCGATCCGCGGCAGCCCGCTGCTGTCACGCATCCTGCGCGAGCAGCGCCGGGCGCTGCCGAGCGTCGAGTCCACCGGCGGCCTCAAGGAGGAGATCGCCGATCTGCGCCTCCAGCAGTTCGAGCTCGACCGCCAGCGCGAGCGGCTGCAGAACGTCGAGCAGCAGGCCAGCCAGCGTCTCGAGCAGGCCGATGCCGGCGCCTCGGAGGCCGTGCACGAGACGCTGGCCCAGCTGCTGCGGGCCCGCCGCGAGCTGCTCGACCGGCTCGAGCCGACCTACGGCGAGGTGCTGACCGCCGCCATCGAGCTTCAGCTCAACCAGCAGCAGCTGTTCGAGACCAGTCGCGAGCTGCGCGCCGCCATCGACGAGCAGCTGTTCTGGATCGCCAACTCGCATCCCCTCGATCTGAACTGGCTGACCCGCCTGCCGAGCCACCTGAATGCCGAGTGGGGCGAGGGCGAGTGGCGCCGTGCGCTGCCGATACACTGGCGCTGGCCGGATCCGGCCGCGTTTCTGGCCTCGCCGCTGCTGCTGATCGCCGGCGTGCTGCTGGGGCTGCGCCGGCCGCTGTCGCGTCGCCTCGCCCGCCTGCACGACGAGATCGGTCATCTGCGCCAGGACAGCCAGGCGCATACGCCGCTGGCGGTGGGCGTGGAGGCCCTGCTGGCGCTGCCGGGGCCGCTGTGCCTGCTGGCGGCGTCGCTGGGGATGACGCTGGGCGGCGCTGGGCTGGCGGTGAGCATCGGCTGGGCGCTGATGTATCTGGCGCTGGCCTGGGCGGGGATCGCCTGGATGCGGCGGCTGCTGGTGCCCGAGGGCGTGGCGACGCGCCACTTCCACTGGCCCGGCGGCTACGTGGCGCAGCTGCGCCGCTGGCTGTGGTGGCTGGGACTGGCGCTGGTGCCGGTGCTGTTCGTGGGCACCCAGGCCCGCGATGTCGATATCGACCTGACCCAGCGTCCGCTGGCGATGCTGCTGCTGCTGGCCGGGCTCGTCGGCATGAGCGTGGCGCTGGCCCGGCTGATCCTGGCGCACACGCCGTTCTTCGGGGTCAAGCTGTTCCGCCTGCTGCTGGGGCTGGCGATGGCGATGGTGCCCCTGGTGCTGGGCGGACTGGTGATGTTCGGCTATGCCTATGCGGCGCTTAGCCTGGTGGGGCGCTTCGTGATCACCATCTATCTGCTGGGCGCGTGGATCCTGGTCGAGGCGGCGGTGGTGCGCGGACTGGCCGTGGCGGCCCGGCGGCTGGCCTACCGTCGCGCGCTGGCCCGGCGCCGGGCGCTGGCGCACGAGGCGGAGAACGGAGAGCACGGCGTCGAGGTCGTCGAGGAGCCGCCGCTGGACATGCAGCAGGTCAATCAGCAGTCGCTGCGCCTGTCCAAGCTGATCCTGATGCTGGGCTTCGTGGTGGTCCTCTACCTGGTCTGGGCCGACCTGCTGACGGTGTTCGGCTATCTCGAACGGGTGATGATCCTCGGCGGCGACGGCCAGCAGGGCAGCGAGCTGGTGGGCGCCTCGATCTCGGTGGCCGACCTCTGCGTGGCGCTGCTGGTGGTGGCGCTGACGCTGATCATGGCGCGCAACCTGCCGGGGCTCTTGGAGGTGATGGTGCTGTCGCGCCTCGAGCTCAAGCAGGGCAGCGCCTACGCCATCAGCTCGCTGCTGTCCTACGTGATCGTCGGCACCGGCGTGGTCTGGGCGCTGGGCACCCTCGGGGTGTCGTGGAGCAAGCTGCAGTGGCTGGTCGCCGCGCTGGGCGTGGGGCTCGGCTTCGGGTTGCAGGAGATCTTCGCCAACTTCATCTCGGGGCTGATCATCCTGTTCGAACGCCCGGTGCGCATCGGCGACACCATCACGCTCGGCAACCTCACCGGCACGGTCAACCGCATTCGCATCCGCGCCACCACGGTGACCGACTTCGATCGCAAGGAGATCATCATTCCCAACAAGACGTTCGTCACCGACCAGCTGATCAACTGGTCGCTGTCGGACAACATCACCCGGGTGATCCTGACCTACGGCGTGGCCCTCGGCTCGGATCATCGCCTGGTGCAGCGGCTGCTGACCCAGGCCGCCGGGGAGAACGCCCGGGTGCTGGCCGATCCCGAGCCCCAGGTGCTGTTCATGCGCTACGGCGAAAGCCGCCTGGAGTTCGAGCTGCGCATCTTCGTCAACAGCCTGGGCGACCGGCTGCTGGCCACCGATGAGCTCAACGGCCGGGTCGGCGAGCTGTTCGCCGAGCAGGGCCTTGAGATCGCCTTCAATCAGATGGACGTGTGGCTGCGCGACGACAAGGGGCGCCAGGCGCGGGTGCCGAGCCGCGGCACGGCCGAGGCGCCCGCCAACCCGCCGCCCGGGGCGGGCGGCGATCCCGGTGAGCTGGATGCGGGCGATGCAGGGGGAGGCGGAGGAGACGCCGGGCGGTAGCGCCTAGGGCGTTTCCTGGCGGCGGGCGTAGAGCAGGAACTCTCGATTCCCGTCGCCGCCTCGGATCGGGCTCTCCTGCCAGTGCTCGACGGTGAAGCCGGCGTCGGCGCAGGCCTCGCGGATGCGCGCCTCCACCTCGGGGTAGCGCGCGGGGTCGGTGACCAGTCCGCGGGCGCCGACGCCCTCGGGGCCGACCTCGAACTGCGGCTTGACCAGCGACACCAGCTCGCCGCCAGCGGGCAGCAGGGCGCCGAGCTCCGGCAGGATCAGCGTCTGCGAGATGAAGGACACGTCCATCACCGCCACCTCGGCGGGATGCTCGGCCAGCGCCGCGGTCAGCCGCGGATCGTCGCGCATGGCGCGGGCATTGAGTCCCTCCAGGCAGGTCAGGCGCGGTTCGTCGCGCAGCTCGGCGGCGAGCTGGTCGTGGCCGACCTCGACGCCGATCACGTGTGCCGCGCCGTGGCGCAGCGCGCAGTCGCTGAAGCCACCGGTCGACTGGCCGACGTCGAGCACCGTGCGGCCCTCGAGCGGCAGCGACAGGGCCTCGAGCACCGCCTCCAGCTTGAGCCCGGCGCGCGACACGTAGCGCTCCTCCGGGTCCTCCTCGACCCTCAGCTCGGCGGTCTCGGGGAGCTTCTCGCCGGGCTTGGTCAGCACCCGGCCGCCGTCCCTGAGGCTCACCCGGCCGTGGCGGATCAGGCGCTGGGCGCGGGTGCGCGAGCGCGCCAGTCCCTGAAGGAGGAGCAGCTGGTCGAGGCGTGGCATGGGCGATCCTGGCAGTGGTGGAGCGGGAAAACGGGGCCGCATTATGCCACAGCGGGCGGCCCGGTCAGCCGCCCGACTCGGCCTGTAGCCCGCCCGGGGGCAGGCGGTCGGCGCCCCAGCTGCGCTGCAGGTAGCCGATCACCCGATCCAGCTCGGCCTGGTCGATGCGCGCCGGCTCGCCGCGCTCCAGCGGATCGTGGTGGAAGATGTAGAGCCGCGAGGCGAACTGCTCGAAGGGCAGCGAGGCCTCGCCGAAGCGTTCGCCGTGGCCGGCGGTGCTGACCCGCACGCCGTCGCCCCAGTCCTGGCCGCTGTCGTTGTTGGGGTTGTAGAAGAACACGCGCATCTCGCCGCTGGGGTCGACGCCGATCCGCAGCAGGGTGATGGCATGCCAGCCGATGAAGCGGGCGGCGCTGTCGGTGACCGCGATACCGGCCGGCTGGGGATGGATGAGCGGCTGGTTGCCGTTGTAGTGCGGGTGGTAGCTGGCATAGAAGTGGCGCAGGAAGCCGTCGAGGTCGAGCAGCTGGCCGCTGGCCACGTCGACGTTGATGCGAAAGCCGCGCCCCGACCACCAGCCGTGGAACTCCGGGTTGACCCAGCGGTGCGGGTCGCCCTCGCGGCCGATGCAGCGCCGGCCCATCTCGGCGTAGATGCGGTCCAGGTGCGGCACCACGATCAGCGATACCGGGTCCAGGTCCATGGGCAGCTCGGTGGCCACGCCGCCTTCGCTCGCCATCGACGAGATCGGCTGGCCCTCGAAGTGCATGATGATCTCGTCGTCGCGGGC
This sequence comes from Halomonas smyrnensis AAD6, assembly GCF_000265245.1. Taxonomy (GTDB): domain Bacteria; phylum Pseudomonadota; class Gammaproteobacteria; order Pseudomonadales; family Halomonadaceae; genus Halomonas; species Halomonas smyrnensis. Next base: position 9,031 of record NZ_AJKS02000016.1, on the reverse strand, counting down.
CGCCCAGGTCACCATCTGCAGCAGGTAGTCCGGGTCGTTGTAGGCCCACATCGACAGCGCCCGGGCCGACTGGCAGGTGGGGTTGTTGCCCTGGCCGACGCCCAGCGGCAGGCCGAGCATGCACAGCACGCCCTCCAGCAGCCGCGCCCGCGGCGAGACCGCCTCGCCGAAGGCCAGGTTGAGCCGCGCCGTCGACCAGTCCGACAGCGTGAGCCCCAGCTGGCGCCAGATGGCCGGTGCCACCGGCGGCTGGTAGAGGATGCCGCGCTCGAGCATCAGCGCCAGGCCGTAGACCGCCTGGGCGGTGTCGGGGTGCAGCCCGCCGCGGATCAGCGCATGCACCAGCTCGCGATAGCACAGCAGGCAGTCGCGGCCGGTGGAGGAGAGCCCCAGCGCCTCGCCGATCAGGGTGTCGCCGTTGTCCAGCAGGTGGCGCAGCAGCACCGGGTGGTAGGGCGACACCAGGCCGGTGTCGTGCATCGACCGGGCGAAGCCGGTGGCCTCGGCCTGCAGGGCGCTGGCGTCCATGCTGGCCAGGCGCTGGCGATAGACCTCGAGGCCCGGATCCTCGCGACAGGCGTGGGACGGGCCGAACAGCGAGCTGACCAGGCGGTCGGCGCCCTGGCCGCTGGTGCCGAGGTCGATGGTCGGGTCGGTCTGGCAGATGGCGATCTGGGTGATCATCTGCTTGACCGGCCCGACCTGGATCGGGCGCTGCTGGAGGATGCGCCAGATCTCGCCGATGAGCCGGTCGATGATGTGCTCGTAGCCGATGCGCTGGGCCAGATGGGCGAACAGGCGCCGCGGCAGCTCGGCCAGGCGACCCTGGGTCTCCCGCTCGGCCTCGCTGGGCGCGCCGAACAGCAGCCACAGGTTCAGGGCGATCACCTGGGTCAGGTAGTGGTGGGCCTGCTCCGACGAGATCAGCCCGTGGCGCACCTCGCCCTTGGCCACCGCCACCAGCCTGAGCTCGCTGAGCGCCTCGATCGTCACCATGTTGGCATCGGCGCTCTTCAGCGCCTGGGTGGTCAGCGAGGGCACCAGGAACTGGGGCGTGGCCCAGTCCGAGCCCTCGAAGACGCCGGCGGCCTCCATGGCCGCGGCGCGGGATTCGACCGCCGCGGCACCGCCTTCCAGCAGCAGCATGCGGCGGGCCGTGTCGAGCACCCGGGGCAGCTTGCCCGGCTTGGCGAAGCCCCGGGCCCCGGCCAGCAGGTCCGTGGCCTCGTCCAGACGTTTCAGCAGGCCCGTGAGCCTGTCGTCGCCGGTTGGTGTGGGGGGACTGGTCACACCGACTCCTCGTCATCCGTGGGAAAGGTCTCCATGACGCGCCCGTCAGACATAGAAATCAAGCTCTTCCATATGCTTGAGCAGGTCGCGCATGCGGTTGGGGTCGTCGCCCTTGAAGTAGATCAGCCCCCAGTGGGTGCCGAAGGCGGTGCGCTTGGTGACCGTTTCCTGCATCGGCGGCGTCAGCTCATGGGACTCGAAGTAGGCGTCGTCCTCGACCACCTCGGGAATCTCCAGCCGGCTGACCACCCGCAGGCGCGGATAGACCCCGAAGCAGCCCGCATAGCCGTCGGCATCGACGACCTCCTTGGGGAAGAAGTCGGCGACTTCCTCGGCCGTGGTCCTGGGGTCGAACACCAGCATGCTGGCCTGATAGGCGTTGAAGCCGTAGACCCGCTCGAGCAGCTCGAAGACCTTGAAGCCCGGCGGCCGGTAGGCGACCTCGCCGAAGTACATTTCGCCGTCGCTGGTGACGAAGTATTCCGGGTGAATCAGCCCGAAGGAGATGTCGAAGGCCTTGATCAGCTTCTCGATCTGGGCGGTGATCTGGGGGCGATAGCGCTCGAGCTCCGGCGAGGCGGGCACGAACACCGAGTAGCCCAGGGTCACGTATTCCGAGATGTTGAGGAAGGCGATCTTGCCGTCGTGGATCCAGGCCTCCACGGCGAACTCCCAGCCGTCCAGGTGCGATTCCATCAGCACCGGGAATTCCTCGTCGGGGATGGTGTCGATCTCGTCCGGCGTGCGGATGACCCGGTGGCCCAGGCAGCCGGCCTTGTCGAAGGCCTTGAGGTGAATGGGGTCGTTGGGATCGCCGTCGAGCTTGAGCAGCGTCTGGTTGACGCGCTTGAGGAAGCGGATGACGTCGTCCTTGTCGTGGGCCTCCTCGAAGATGCCGACGCGGATGCCGCCGAGCTGGGCACGGCGCTTCATCAGCGCCTTGTCGCGCAGCAGCAGCGACTGGCCGTAGAGCCGCGGGTTGTCGAGCAGCACCGAATTGATGGCGCCGGCCCACTCCACGGTTTCCTCGAACAGCGGGATGGACACGTCGACGCCCATGCCCTTGAGGGTCTCGGCGATCTCCATCGAGCGGTCGTTCAGGCGCTCGAAGTTCCAGGAAACGTAGGGGATATCGTGCTGCTGGCAGTATTCCTCCGCCCAGTCCGGGGCCACCACCACGTAGCGGCGGTCGAAGTTCTCGGCGGCCTCGATGGCATTCAGGCTCCAGCCCAGCAGTGCGATGTAGCCCTTGTTCGAATCCTTGGTCATGGATGCCTCCGGTCGTCGAATGATACAGCGGGCCTCTCCGCCGCGGGGCGGCGGAGAGGCGAGTCACCCTCACCATAGACCCTGACGACGCTTCGGGGGCGTTGGTAATGCTCGCGTCAGATCACGATTCGACAATCGCTCCTTGCTGCGCCGCCGGTCGCTTGGTATAGTGCGCGGCGTTCGGCAAGTCACTGATCCCACTCAGAGAACTGCCCGACTCAAATGGCACGTCAGGTGCCCGCTGTGGTGGCCCCTTAGGTCCTCCCGCAACGCTAAGTCGCAAACCCCGCCAGGCCCGGAAGGGAGCAACGGTAGTGATGGACGCGTGTGCCGGGATGTGGCTTTCGGGGCCGCCTCCATTTGTGCCTCCCTTTCGTTGTTCTCCTCGTTCGATCGCCCTCGTTTCATGCCCGGCATGAGGTCCTCGCGTGTCTGTGCCCTCCGGGCTTGCAGCCGTTATCGGCGCGCGTCATAGTCGTGTCCCGGGCGCCGGCCGGCGCCCCGATCAATCCCCGCAAGGAAATGGTCAGGCGCGCGCAACGGATCCGTTGCCGACGGATGCGTCGGGTCGTCGACGGCACCTGATCACGAGGAGCAATGGCGAGATGTTGACCTTCCACAGCGATGACACCGGCCTGCGCCGCGCCCGTACCGAACTCGACGGCGGCGAGCTGGTGGCGCCCTACGAGTGCCCCGAGCGGGTCGAGCTGGTGCTTGAACGGGTGCGCGAGGTGGGTCTCGGCGAGGTGCGCGAGCCCGAGGCACATGGCCTCGAACCGGTGCTGGCGGTGCACGACCGCGGCTACGTCGACTTCCTCGCCCGCTGCTGGGACGACTGGCGGGCGGCGGGCAGGCGCGGCGAGGCCATTCCCTCCGTCTGGCCGACCCGGGCCATGCGCGACGACCTCATTCCCGAGCATATCGACGGCCGGCTCGGCTATTACGCGCTGGCCGCCGAGACCTCGATCTGCGCGGGTACCTTCGAGGCCGCCATGGCCAGCAAGGACATCGCGCTCTCGGCCGTTTCCCGCACCCTGACCAGCGGCGAGCCCTGCTTCGGGCTGTGCCGGCCGCCGGGCCACCACGCCGCCAGCGACCAGTTCGGCGGCTACTGCTTCTTCAACAACGCCGCCATCGCCGCCCAGCATGCGCTGGACAGCGGCAAGAGGCGCGTGGCGGTGCTGGACGTCGACTTCCACCACGGCAACGGCACCCAGCAGATCTTCTACGATCGCGACGACGTGCTGTTCGCCTCGCTGCACGGCGACCCGCGCAGCTGCTTCCCCTACTTCCTGGGCCACGCCGACGAGACCGGCCGCGGGGCAGGGGAGGGCTTCAATCTCAACTATCCGATGGCGCCGGGGACGGCCTTCGATGCCTGGTCCCGGGCGCTCGACGATGCCCTGGCGCGCATTCGCGAGGCCGGCTGCGAGCTGCTGGTGGTCTCGCTCGGCGTCGACGCCTTCGAGCACGACCCCATCAGCGCCTTCAGGCTCACCAGCGACGACTTCACCGAGCTCGGCCGGCGACTGGCCGGCGCGGGGCTGCCCACCACCTTCCTGCTCGAGGGCGGCTATGCGGTCAAGGAAATCGGCATCAATGCCGTCAACGTGCTGGCCGGCTTCGACGCCGCCCGTTAACACGCCCATCACAAGGAACGATTCATGGCACGCATCTACGACGACAATTCCCGCTCGATCGGCAACACCCCGCTGGTCCGGCTCAACCGGGTCAGCGAGGGGGCCACGATCTGGGCCAAGATCGAGGGCCGCAACCCGGCCTACTCGGTGAAGTGCCGCATCGGTGCGGCGATGATCTGGGACGCCGAGGAGCGCGGCGTGCTCAAGCCCGGGATGCGCATCGTCGAGCCCACCAGCGGCAACACCGGCATCGCCCTGGCCTTCGTCGCCGCGGCCCGCGGCTATCCGCTGGTGCTGACCATGCCGGCCTCCATGAGCCTCGAGCGGCGCAAGGTGCTCAAGGCGCTGGGCGCCGAGCTGGTGCTGACCGAGCCCGCCAAGGGCATGGCCGGCGCCATCGCCAAGGCCAAGGAGCTGGCCGAGGCCGAGCCGGAGACCTACTTCCTGCCGCAGCAGTTCGAGAACCCGGCCAACCCGCGCATCCACGAGACCACCACCGGCCCCGAGATCTGGCAAGACACCGACGGCGAAGTGGACGTCTTCGTCGCCGGCGTGGGCACCGGCGGCACCCTCACCGGTGTCTCGCGCTACATCAAGCAGACCCAGGGCAAGGCCATCACCAGCGTGGCGGTGGAGCCGGTCGATTCGCCGGTGATCGCCCAGACCCGCGACGGTCAGGCGCCGACGCCTGCGCCGCACAAGATCCAGGGCATCGGCGCCGGCTTCGTGCCCGCCAACCTCGATCTGTCGCTGGTCGACCGCATCGAGGCTGTGGGCAACGACGAGGCCATGGAGATGGCGCACCGGCTGATGCAGGAAGAAGGCATCCTGTGCGGCATCTCCTGCGGCGCCGCCGTGGCCGCCGCGGTGCGCGTCGGGCGTGACCCGGCCTTCGCCGGCAAGAACATCGTCGTGATCCTGCCGGACAGCGCCGAGCGCTATCTCTCCTCGCCGCTGTTCGCCGGCCACTTCGGCGAGCTGGAAAACCAGCCGTAAGTCGCGTTTCCGCCTCGTTCCCGGCGGCCGCCCGGCCGCCGGGAGCGCTCTCGTCCTCAAGCGCCGCCGCGGCGCTCCCTACGCCCGTGGTGGCGGCAGGCTCGGCACCAGGTCGACCACCCCGAAGGTCTCCATCCCGATCCATATCAGGAAGCCGGCGTAGAGCCCCAGCAGGGCCACGCATTCGCGCTTCGTCAGCACCATGCCGGTGCGCATCATCAGGAACAGCGCCACCGTGGCGGCGGTGAGCACCGCCATCATCGGCGCGGCGATGGAGAAGTTGACCATGGCGGTGCCGGCGATCAGCACGCCGGCCGGGATGCACACCAGCAGATCGAAGGTGTTGCTGCCCAGCACGTTGGCGATGCTGGTGACGCCGCGACCCTGGCGGGCGGCGCGGATCGAGACGAAGGCATCGGGAATCGAGGTGCCGGCGGCGACCACGGTGATGCCCCACAGGAAGCTCGGGGTGTCGAAGATGTCACCGAACGCGATCGCCGCGCGGACCAGCCCCTCCACACCGATCACGATCACCGCCAGCGACAGCGCCAGCCGGGCCCATTCGCGTCCCGGGCGCACGTCGCCGGCGTCGACCTCGCTTTCGTGGTCGAGGGTGTCCTGGTACTGCACGAACAGGTAGAGCCCGTAGAGCGCCACCGGCATCAGCGCCAGCCCGCGGGTCATCTCGCCGCTGATGGCGCCGCCCGTCGCCTCGGCGGGGTGATAGATGGCGGCGAAGGCGAAGGTCAGGGTCAGCACCGCCACCGCGATCATGTAGAACTGGGCTTCCTTGTAGACCAGGTCGCGGTTGGCCCTCAGCGGGTGGCGACTGGCCAGGCCGGAGACGGCGGGAATCACCAGGATGTTGAACAGCGCCGAGCCGACGATCGCCGCCACGCCGAGCTCGAACTCGCCGTGCACCAGGGTCGAGATCACCGTGGTGGAGAGCTCCGGAAAGCTCGAGCCCACGGCCACCACGATGGCGCCCTGGACGATGTCCGGCAGCCGGTAGTGGGCCGCCAGCCGCTCGCTGCTGGTTTCCAGCAGGCCGCTGCCACGCCAGACGATGGCGGTGGCCACCACGGCCACGAGACTCCAGATCAGAATGGCAGGCATCGCAGGCGTCCCTTCCTTGAATGACGAGTGTCCAGCCTAACAGCCCCTCGCCGCCGATAGCATATCGGTAATAGCTGATATTGATGTCGCCATCGCCGACCGGCAGGATAGCGCCTTTCCGATAGGGAGGGGTGCATGCAACGTCTTGTCTTGGCAGGTTTTATTGCGCTGTCTCTGGCCGCTTTTCCGGGCCTGGCCGGCGCCGCGGTGATCGGCAGCTGGAACCTCGAGCATCTGGGTTGGAACAACGACAAACGGCTCGATCGGGTGGCCCGGGTGGCCGGGCGATTCGACCTGCTGGCGGTGCAGGAGCTGATGGACGCCGAGGCGCTGACGCGGCTGGAGCGCGAGCTCGAGGCCGTGTCCGGCGAGGACTGGTCGTCGATGGCCAGCCACGCGGTGGGGCGCGGCCGCTACCGGGAGCACTACGGCTTCCTGTGGCGCGAGTCGCGCGTCGCGTCGCTCGGCGGAGGGGCGGTGTATCTCGACCGCGGCGACGTCTTCGCCCGCGAGCCCTTCTCGGCGACGTTCCGCGACCGGGACGGCGGCGACCCCTTCGTCGCCGCCACGGTGCACGTGGTCTACGGCGACGGTCTCGCCGACCGTCGGCCCGAGGTCGAGGCGCTGGCCGACTACTGGCAATGGCTCGACGAGGCCTATCCCGAGACCCCGCGGATGCTGATGGGCGACTTCAACCTGGCGCCGGACGATGACGCCTGGGCGCCGCTGCGGGCGCTCGGCGCGGTGCCGGCCCTGAGCGATCAGGCCACCACGCTCGGCCACGCACCGGGCCGCTACGCCAGCGCCTACGACAACCTCTGGTACCGGCCGGATCGCCTGAGCCCCTCGATGCTCGGCATGCTGCGCTATCCGGCGCTGGCCGGCCTCCAGCACGGCGAGGCCCGCGAGCACGTCTCCGACCATGCGCCGGTTTATCTGGCGCTGCACCCGGGCGAGCTGGAAGCCCTGCCGCCAGGCGCCGGGGTGGTCGCCGATGCCGGCGGCGCCTCCCTCGGCGCGACGGCCGGCTGCATCGACCTCAACGCCAGTTCCGTCGCCTCGCTGGAGCAGCTGCCGCACATCGGCCCGGCCCGCGCCGAGGCCATCGTGGCCGGTCGCCCCTGGTCGGGCAGCGGCGAGCTCACGCGCCTCGACGGCATCGCCGCCGGGCGCCTCGCCGACATCCGCGACAGCGGCCGGCTCTGCGGCGGCTGACTCGCTTAGGCCCATGCTTTGCGCCCGGGCCGCCACCCGGTAGAATGTGGGCCATCTCTTCAAGCCCGTCGGTCGGCGATTCGCGCACCGGCGGGGCTTTCGTGTTCGGCTGCCCGCCAGCCCAGCCGCAAGGATTCCGAGCTGCATGAGCTATCAGGTTCTGGCCCGCAAGTGGCGGCCGCGTACCTTCCATGAACTGGTCGGCCAGGAGCATGTCCAGCGCGCGCTGGTCAATGCCCTGGACCAGGGCCGGCTGCATCACGCCTACCTGTTCACCGGGACCCGTGGCGTCGGCAAGACCACCCTGGCGCGCATCCTCGCCAAGTGCCTGAACTGCACCGCGGGCGGGCAGGGCGACGAGGGCGTGACCTCCACGCCCTGCGGCCAGTGCCCCAGCTGCGAGGCCATCGACGACGGGCGCTTCGTCGACCTGATCGAGGTCGATGCCGCCTCGCGCACCAAGGTCGAGGACACCCGCGAGCTGCTCGACAACGTGCAGTACGCGCCGACCCAGGGCCGCTACAAGGTGTACCTCATCGACGAGGTGCACATGCTCTCCACCAGCAGCTTCAACGCGCTGCTGAAGACCCTGGAAGAGCCGCCGCCCCACGTGAAGTTCCTGCTGGCCACTACCGACCCGCAGAAGCTGCCCCCCACGGTGCTGTCGCGCTGCCTGCAGTTCACCCTCAAGCACATGCCGCCGGAGCGCATCGTCGGCCACCTCTCCAAGGTGCTCGAGGCCGAGTCGGTGTCCTTCGAGGAGAGCGCGCTGTGGCTGCTCGGCAAGGCCGCCGAGGGCTCCATGCGTGACGCCATGAGCCTGACCGACCAGGCGATCGCCTTCGGCCAGGGCGAGGTGCGCCACGCCGACGTGGCGGCGATGCTCGGCACCCTCGACCATCGCCACGTGCTGGCGCTGCTCGAGGCCATGGCCGAGGTCGACGCCGCCCGGGTGCTGGCCGAGGTCGCCGCCCTGGCCGAGCAGGGCCCGGACTTCGCCGGCGTGCTCGACGACGTCACCGGCGTGCTGCACCGCCTGGCCGTGGCGCAGATGGTGCCCGACGCCCTGGATAACGGCCACGGTGACCGCGAGACGCTGCTGGCGCTGGCCGCGCGCTTCACCGCCGAGGACATCCAGCTCTACTACCAGATCGGCATCCAGGGCCGCGGCGACATGGCCCACGCGCCCGACCTGCGCACCGCCCTGGAGATGACCCTGCTGCGCATGCTGGCCTTCCGCCCCCAGGGCGTGCCGAAGCCGGCCCAGACGCCGCTGCCCATGCGCGGAGGCGGTGACGGCGGCGCGCCCGCGGCCGGCGGCGCCGGGTCGTCGGGGAGCGGAGATCAGGCGGCCAGCGCCGCTCAAGCACCGAGTGCGGCGCCTGGCGCCGCGGCATCGCAGCCGGCGGCCGAAGCCGCCCGGCCCCCGCGCCGACGCCTGAACCGGCCCCGGCACCAGCGCCGGCCGAGTCCGCCGCGTCGCCGGCACCGGCCGAGGCCTCCGC
>NZ_AJKS02000017.1 GCF_000265245.1 Halomonas smyrnensis AAD6 | reverse complement strand
GGCGGATATCGAGCGCCTGCCAGCGTTCGAGCGAGCCCGCCGAGACCCGGCTCAGGCGGCGCCCGTCGAGGGTCACCGGCACCAGGTGCAGCAGCGGCGTGATGCGCCCGGTGCGGCCGACGCGGAACTCGACGCCACGCACCTCGGCCAGCGCCTCCCGGGGCGGATGCTTCCAGGCCGCGGCCCAGCCCGGCGGCTCGGCCCGCCAGCGCTGGCCGTCCGGCCGCCGCCCCTGCTTGAGCACCACGCCGTCGGTGGCGAAGGGCAGCGGGCCGCGATACCAGCGCCCGCGCAGGCGCGCCGCCTCCTCGAACGCCGCCACGGGGCGGCTCCAGCGCCGGGTGTCGGGGAAGCCCATGGCGGCGAGGCCATCGAGACGCTCGACCATGGCCGCCGGCCCGTCGGGCCAGGCCCAGACGAACAGGCCGATCTCGCCGGCCGTGGCCGCATCGAGCTCTGCCCTCGCCAGCCAGCCCGCCACCGCGCTGCGTGCCCCCGCGCTTCCCGCCTCGGCCTGGACGTGGCCGTCGAGGCGACGATAGAGCTCGCCCTGCAGCACCACGCGCTCGGGCGGCACGCCCCTCAGTCGCTCGGACACAGCGGGCAGCCGGCGCATGGTTTGCGTCCAGTCCTGGCCGCGTTCGCCATCGCCGCGGCTGATGGCTCGCGTGAGCCGCCCCTGCTCGTAGAGCAGCGTCACCGCCACGCCGTCCACCTTGGGCTGCAGCCAGGCGTCGTCGCGCCGCGCCAGCCAGGCGCGCACGGCGTCTTCGCCATCGAGCTTGGCGAGCCCGGTCTGGGCGATGGGATGGAGAAAGTCACCGGCCGGGCCGCTCGAGGGCGGCGCATCAAATGCCCGTTCGGGGAAGCAGCGGCGCCAGGCCTCGAGTCGCGCGCGAGCCTGGTCATAGACGGCATCGGAGACCGGCGAGCTACCGTCGCGGCGATAGGCGGCGTTCCAGGCGCTCAGGCGTTCGTGCAGGGCGGCGAGCTCGCGCTCGGCGCGAGGAGCCGGCCAGCTCGGGCAGTCATCGGCCGCGAGCGGGGCGGCGAACAGCCAGACCAGCAGGGCGAGATAGCGAGACATGGCGACACCGTCGGAGGGGCCTGTCCCGAGCCTAAGCAAAGGCCCCGCCCGGCGATGCCGGACGGGGCCCTCTTCTCTCGTACGAGATCGGCGACGCCTGTGGCGGTCGCCGAGCGCTTACAGGCCGGCGGCGTCGCGCAGCGCCTGGGCGCGGTCCGTCTTCTCCCAGGGGAAGGCGGTGAAGGTCTCGGTGTGCTCCTCGCCCTGGGTGTCGGTCCAGGTATAGGAGGTCTCGAACGGCTCGCGGCCGAAGTGACCGTAGGCCGCGGTCAGGCGATACATCGGGTGCAGCAGGTCGAGCATCGTGGTGATGGCGTTGGGCCGCAGGTCGAAGTGCTCGCGGACCAGCTCGATGATGCGCTCGTCGCTGATGCGGCCGGTGCCGAAGGTGTTGACCGACACCGAGGTCGGCTCGGCCACGCCGATGGCGTAGGAGACCTGGATCTCGCAGCGCTCGGCCAGGCCGGCGGCGACGATGTTCTTGGCCACGTAGCGGCCGGCGTAGGCGGCGCTGCGGTCGACCTTGGACGGGTCCTTGCCGGAGAAGGCGCCGCCGCCATGGCGGGCCATGCCGCCGTAGGTGTCGACGATGATCTTGCGCCCGGTCAGGCCGCAGTCGCCCACCGGGCCGCCGATCACGAACTTGCCGGTCGGGTTGATGTGGTACTCGGTGGTCTCGGTCAGCCACTCGGCGGGGATCACCTGCTCGATGATCTCGCGCTTGACCATCTTGCGCAGGTCTTCCTGGTCGATCTCCGGGTCGTGCTGGGTGGAGAGCACCACGGCGTCGACGGCACAGGGCTTGCCGTGCTCGTCGTAGCGGAAGGTCAGCTGGCTCTTGGCGTCCGGACGCAGCCACGGCAGCATGCCGTTGCGGCGCAGCTCGGCCTGGCGCTCCACCAGGCGGTGCGAGTAGTGGATCGGCGCCGGCATGTAGGAGTCGGTCTCGTCGCTGGCGTAGCCGAACATCAGGCCCTGGTCACCGGCGCCCTGATCCTCGGGCTTGCTGCGATCGACGCCCTGGGCGATGTCGACGCTCTGCTTGCCGATCAGGTTGAGCACGCCGCAGGTCTCGCCGTCGAAGCCGACGTCGGAGGAGGTGTAGCCGATGTCGAGGATCACCCGGCGCACCAGGTCCTCCAGGTCGACCCAGGCCGAGGTGGTGATCTCGCCGGCGACGATGGCCACGCCGGTCTTGACCATGGTCTCGCAGGCCACGCGGGCGTTGCGGTCGCGGGCGATGATGGCGTCGAGCACCGCGTCGGAGATCTGATCCGCGATCTTGTCCGGGTGCCCCTCGGAGACGGATTCGGAGGTAAACAGGGAGTATTCGCTCATGGCGTCCTCGGCCCTCAGGAAATGGGAGGAAGGCATCTGGCCCCAAGGCTCGGGCGGTGGCATGGCGCCGAGGCCCGGGCGGACCGGCTGGCAGCGGATTTTACACGCTCGCCGCGGGGCTTCCTAGCGCCGCTCGGACGCCGAGGCCGCCTGGCGCGCCCGCCGGCGCGGCGATTTGAAGGCCGCGGCCCATTCGGCGACAATGACCGCCCTGATTCGTGCGTGCCGCCCCATTTCGCGGCGCATTCCAGCCGAGATCCATGCCCGGCCACCCCCGACCGGGCTGCGTCATTGCTACTTATCTGCCGCAGGCGAGGAGCTGACCCCCATGCCGTCCCGTTTCGAACTGGCCAATGCCATTCGCGCCCTGTCCATGGACGCCGTCCAGAAGGCCAATTCCGGCCACCCCGGCGCCCCCATGGGCATGGCCGACATCGCCGAGGTGCTGTGGAACGACTACCTCCAGCACAACCCGGCCGACCCGCACTGGCCGGACCGCGACCGCTTCGTGCTGTCCAACGGCCACGGCTCCATGCTGCTCTATTCCCTGCTGCACCTCTCCGGCTACGAGCTCGGCCTGGAACAGCTGCAGAACTTCCGCCAGCTGCACGCCAAGACCGCCGGTCACCCGGAATTCGGCTACGCGCCGGGCATCGAGACCACCACCGGCCCGCTGGGCCAGGGCCTGGCCAACGCCGTGGGCATGGCGCTCGCCGAGCGCACCCTGGCGGCCCAGTTCAACCGCCCGGGCCACGAGATCGTCGACCACTACACCTACTGCTTCCTGGGTGACGGCTGCCTGATGGAAGGCGTCTCCCACGAGGTCGGCTCGCTGGCCGGCACCCAGCGGCTGGGCAAGCTGATCGCCTTCTACGACGACAACGGCATCTCCATCGACGGCGAGGTCGAGGGCTGGTTCACCGACGACACCGCCAAGCGCTTCGAGGCCTACGGCTGGCATGTGGTGCCCGCCGTCGACGGCCACAAGCCCGAGGAGGTCAAGGCCGCCATCGAGCTGGCCCGCCAGCACGACGACAAGCCGAGCCTGATCATCTGCAAGACCATCATCGGCTTCGGCGCCCCCAACAAGCAGGGCAAGGAAGAGTGCCACGGCGCCGCTTTGGGCGAGGACGAGGTCGCCGCCGCCCGTCAGCAGCTGGGCTGGTCCCACGCGCCCTTCCATGTGCCGGAAGACATCTACCAGGGCTGGGATGCCCACGAGGCCGGCGCCAGCCGCCAGGCCGAGTGGCAGGCGCGCTTCGAGCGCTACGCCGAGGCCCATCCCGAGCTGGCCCGCGAGTTCCTGCGCCGCCAGAAGGGCGAGCTGCCCGCCGAGCTGACCAGCGAGGCGATGATCCAGCAGGCCCAGGAAAAGGGCGACTCCGTCGCCAGCCGCAAGGCCTCGCTGGCCTGCCTCAACGAGCTCGGCCCGCAGCTGCCCGAACTGCTCGGCGGCAGCGCCGACCTGGCGCCGTCCAACCTGACCTTCTGGAAGGGCGCCGAGGCGATCTCTTCAGAGGCGCCGGGCGGCAACTACCTGCACTACGGCGTGCGCGAGTTCGGCATGGGCGCGATCATGAACGGCCTGGCCCTGCACGGCGGCTTCGTGCCCTACGGCGCCACCTTCCTGATCTTCATGGAGTACATGCGCAACGCCGTGCGCATGGCGGCGCTGATGGGCCAGCGCGCGGCCTATGTCTTCACCCACGACTCCATCGGCCTGGGCGAGGACGGCCCGACCCACCAGCCGGTCGAGCAGCTGACCAGCCTGCGCACTACGCCGAACCTCTCCACCTGGCGCCCCTGCGACGCCGTGGAGACCGCCGCGGCCTGGAACGCGGCCATCAAGCGTCAGGCCGGCCCGACCGCGCTGGTGCTGTCCCGCCAGGGGCTGCCGCACCAGCAGCACGACGCCCAGCAGCTGGCCGATATCCAGCGCGGCGGCTACGTGCTGAAGGACTGCGAGGGCACGCCGGAGCTGATCCTGATCGCCACCGGCTCCGAGGTCGGCCTGGCCATGGACGCCGCGGCCGTGCTCGCCGAGCAGGGCCGCGCGGTGCGCGTGGTGTCGATGCCGTCCACCGACGTCTTCGACGCCCAGGACGCCGCCTACCGCCAGGCCGTGCTGCCGGCGGAAGTGGGCAACCGCATCGCCGTCGAGGCCGGTCACCGCGACTACTGGTACAAGTACGTGGGCCTCGAGGGCCGCATCGTGGGCATGGACAGCTTCGGCGAGTCCGCCCCGGCCGGCGACCTGTTCCAGCACTTCGGCTTCACCGTGGACAACGTGGTGGGCGAGGCCGAGCAGCTGCTGGACGATGCCGACGACGACTGATCGCGACACCGTCTGCGACATCGGGAGGGTGCGGCCGCGGCCGCACCCTTTTTTTGTGCCGCCGATGCCTTGGCCCGCCCCGAGCGAGCCCCTATGATGAGGCCTCGGCCATGGCGCCTCTGTCATTGTCCATGGCCACTGTTCTCAGGGCGGGGTGAAAGTCCCCACCGGCGGTGATGGTCCCGCGCGCCTCGTTCGATACGAGCCTGCCAGCGACACGAGCCCGCGAGCGCCCGGCCCGGCCATCACGGCCGCCGGGGTCAGCAGATTCGGTGAGATCCCGAAGCCGACGGTCATAGTCCGGATGGAAGAGAACGGCACCCCAGCCGGGAAGGCGCGGGCGCGCGGCCGATGCCGCACGCCTCGTTTATCCGTCGACGGTTCCGCATGCCCTGATTCTGGTAGCTTTTTCGAGGAAGACCATGAATCAGTCGAAGTTCGAACACGCCCCCCGTATCGCCTTCATCCAGGCCAGCTGGCACAGCGACATCGTCGGCCAGGCCCGCGAGGCCTTCACCGCCACCCTCGCCGAGCAGCACGGCATCGAGGCCGACCGCATCGACGTCGTCAGCGTCGCCGGCGCCTACGAGATCCCGCTGCAGGCCAAGCTGCTGGCGAAAAGCGGCCGCTACGACGCCATCGTCGGCGCCGGCTTCGTGGTCGACGGCGGCATCTACCGCCACGACTTCGTCGCCCACGCGGTGATCGACGGCATGATGCGCGTCCAGCTGGACACCGAGGTCCCGGTGCTCTCGGTGGTGCTCACCCCGCACCACTTCCACGAACACGCCACCCACACGGCCTTCTACCACGAACACTTCGTGACCAAGGGCCGCGAGGCCGCCGACTCCTGCGCCATGACGCTCGCCAACCTGCGCGAGGCGCGCAAGCTGATCGACGCCTGAGGCGTGTCCGAGGCACGCCCCGACGGGGCGGCAACGAAAGAAGGCACGGCTTATGCCGTGCCTTCTTGCGTTTCGCCCTTTGCCGGATCAGGCCAGAGTGACGGTGTCGTCCAGGTAGACGTCCTGGATGGCGTGGAGCAGCTCGACGCCCTCGGCCATCGACTTCTGGAACGCCTTGCGGCCGGAGATCAGCCCCATGCCCCCGGCGCGCTTGTTGATCACCGCGGTACGCACCGCCTGGGCCAGGTCGCTCTCGCCGCCCGCGGCGCCGCCGGAGTTGATCAGCCCGGCGCGGCCCATGTAGCTGCTGGCCACCTGGTAGCGGGCCAGGTCGATGGGATGCTCGGAGGTCAGCTCATCGTAAACCTTGGCGTGGGTGTGGCCGAAGCCGATGTCGCGATAGCCGGCGTTGGTCTCGGCCATCTTCTGCTTGACGATGTCGGCCTTGAGGGTCGCCGCCAGGTGGATGGCCTGGCCGGTGAGGTCGGCGGCGGTGTGGTAGTCCTGGCCCTCGTGCTTGAAGGCCGGGTTGCGCAGGTAGGCCCACAGCACCGTGACCATGCCCAGCTCGTGGGCGCGCTCGAAGGCCTGGCTGATCTCGCCGATCTGGCGGCGGCTCTCGGGCGAGCCGAAGTAGATGGTCGCCCCCACCGCCGCACAGCCCATCTCGAAGGCCTGCTCGACCTGGGCAAACAGCGTCTGGTCGTAGACCGCCGGATAGGTCAGCGTCTCGTTGTGGTTGAGCTTGAGCAGCATCGGGATCTTGTGCGCGTACTGGCGCGCCACCGAGGACAGCCCGCCCAGGGTCGAGGCCACGGCGTTGCAGCCGCCCTCGATGGCCAGCTCGACGATGTTGGCCGGGTCGAAGTAGAGCGGGTTGGGCGCGAAGGAGGCACCGGCGGAGTGCTCGATGCCCTGGTCCACCGGCAGGATGCTCAGGTAACCGGTGCCGCCGAGCCGCCCCTGGTCGAACAGGGCCTGCATGTTGCGCAGCACGTGGGGCCGGCGGTCGCCGTGGGCCATGACCCGATCGACGAAGTCCGGGCCCGGTGCGTGGATCGACGCGGCCGGAATGCCGCGGCACTGGTGGGTCAGCAGGCTGTCCGCCTCGTCGCCGAGGTGTTGGGCTATGTTGGTCATCGCCGCTTTCGCTCCTTGATGGCTGGTTGTCGGGGGAGTTCGCGAGTCCCTCCCTAGCCTAGAGCAAGCGACGCGCGGCGACAGCCCGTCCACGACACGAAAGGGCCGCCGTCTCGGCGACCCCGAACCCGACTTGTCGTCGCCTCCCGCCAGCGCCTGGCGCGAGACGGCGACGGATCTCACGACGCCAGCGGCGATTCCTCGTAGGTCGGATAGTCGATGTAGCCAACGTCCGTGCCGCCGTACATGGTGGCCGGGTCGACCTCGTTCAGCGGCCATCCCCGACGCAGGCGCGCCGGCAGGTCGGGATTGGCGATGAAGGGCCGGCCGAAGGCGAACAGGTCGCCATGGCCCTGCTCCCGCATCCATGTCGCCTTCTCCGGCGTGTAGCGGCCGGCGTAGAGCAGGCGGCCGGAAAAGGCGGCGCGCGCCTCGCGGTAGAAGGCGTCCGGCAGATCCGGGGCCCTGTCCCAGTCCGCCTCGGCGATGGAGACGTAGGCCACGCCGGCCTGCTCCAGCCGCTCGATGGCCGCGATATAGGTGGCCTGCGGATCGCCCTCGACCAGCCCCAGATAGACGCGATCCTCGTCGGTGCTCTCGAACAGCGGCGAGAAGCGCACGCCCAGGCGCTCGGCGCCGACCACGCCGGCAACCGCCTCGACGATCTCTTCCAGGAAGCGCAGGCGATTGGCCAGGCTGCCGCCGTAGCGGTCGGTGCGGACGTTGGTGTGCTCGGAGATGAACTGGTTCACCAGATAGCCGTTGGCGCAGTGCAGCTCGACGCCGTCAAAGCCGGCCGCCATGGCGTTGCGCGCCGCCTGGGCGTAGAGCGCGACGAGCTCCTCCACCTCCGCCGTGGTGAGCGCCCGGGGCTCGCTCGGCTCGGCCAGCTCGCCCTCGCCCGGCCCGGTCTCGACGAACACCTTGACCGCTTCGGCGCGGATCGCCGAGGGCGCGATCGGCGCCTCGCCTCCCGGCTGCAGCGAGCGATGCGACACCCGCCCGACGTGCCACAGCTGGCAGAAGATCACGCCGCCCTTGGCGTGCACGGCGTCGGTCACCGCCTTCCAGCCCTCGATCTGCGCCTGCGAGTGAATGCCCGGCGTCCAGGCATAGCCCTGGCCCCGTGGCTCGATCTGGGTGCCCTCGGTGATCATGAAGCCGGCACCGGCGCGCTGGGCGTAGTAGCGCGCCATCCAGTCGTTCGGCACGTTGCCGGGCTGGCTGCTGCGTGAGCGCGTCAGCGGCGGCATCACGATGCGGTTCGGCAGGGTAAAGGGGCCCAGGCGGACCGTCTCGAACAGTGGGGCGTGCTGCGTATCCATTCCAACCTCCTGGCGTCTTGTCGACTCGATTCGGGTTGGGAGCTTAGGGACGCACGGATACCATTAGAAACAAAGGTTTCTTGTAAAGGCTACCAATATGAATGGTATCAACCGCCTCGACGTGAAGCAGATGCGGGTGCTCGAGGCGCTGCTGCGCGAGCGCAACCTGTCCCGGGTCGCCGCCGACATGGGGCTGACCCAGCAGGCCATCAGCGAGCAGCTGCGCAAGCTGCGGGCGCTGTTCGACGACCGGCTGTTCCTGCGCCAGGGCAACGCCATGACCGCCACGCCGCTGGCCCTCGAGCTAGGCGAGAAGGTCAGCCGGATCCTGCGCGACATCGATGCCCTGCTGACGCCCGCCGACTTCACCCCGGCGACCTACGAGGGCGTGGTGACGATCAGCGCCACCGACTATGCCAGCCAGGCGATCCTGCCCGACTTCCTGCGCCGGGTGCGGCACCAGACCCCCTCGCTGAGGCTGATCGTGAAGAACGTCCGCACCGACCAGGTCGAGCGCCAGCTGATGACCGGCGAGCTGGATCTAGCGCTGTCGTTCCCGGACTTCCTGCCCCCCAGCCTGCCTTATCTCACGCTGTTCGAGGATCGCCACATCTGCGTGGCCAGCCCCTGCTCGCCACTGCACGGACGGACCCTCGACATCGCCGAGATCGCGGCGCTGCCTCAGCTGGTGATCTCGCCCTCGCGGGCGGACCTCAAGGGCTCCCACGACCAGTGGTTCGCCCGCCAGGGGCTCGAGCGCCACATCGTGATGTCGGTGCCGAGCTTCAAGGCGGCGCCGGACGTCCTCTACACCACTGACCTGATCGCCTTCTATCCAGCCAGCCTGCTGCCCAATCCCAAGGTGGCACCGCTCGAGGTCGACTTCGCCACGCCGACCTTCGAAGCGGCGGTGGCCTGGCATCCGCGCACCCAGAACAGCACCATCCACCGCTGGATGATCGAGCTGTTGAGCCGCCCGGCGTCCGATGCCGACGCACAGCCCCCCGGCGAACGTTCGGCGGATTTCCCCCCGCCGCTCTGGCATGATGACGCCTGAGCAAGAACATCAGTCAGGGAGAACGAGGTGATCGCAGTGCTGCGCGGGTTTCTGTGGCTCACGGGGGTATGGCTGGCCGGCGAGACGCTGGTCGTGCTGCTCGACCTGCCGGTCTCGGCCGGGGTGGTGGGCATGCTGCTGATGACCGCCCTGCTGATGTTGCGCATCGGCCGGTTCGATGACATCGCCGCCGCCGGCCAGCCGCTGATCGGTCTGCTGGCGATGCTGATCATGCCCGGCGTGGTGGGGGTGTTCTTCGTCGCCGACGACTTCGCCGGCCAGTGGCTGGCCGTCGCGGTGTCGCTGGTGGTCGGTACCCTGGCCAGCGTGCTGACCACCCTGCTGCTGATGCGCCGCTGCATGCCCGCCGAGCCCGGGACGGACGCGACGCCGGGGTCCCGCTCATGAGCGACGCCCTGATGGCGGTACGCGAGGCGCTGCTGGCCACTCCGCTGTCAACCATCGCCCTGACGCTGGCCGCCTATCTCGCCGCCCTGTGGGCCGTCGAGCGCCTGGGACGCCCCAGCTGGTGCCCGGCGGTGCTGCTGGCCGCGGTGCTGGTCGCCGCCACGCTGTGGGGGCTGTCCATCGACGTCGCCGACTACCGGCGCGGCGCCGACTGGCTGATGCTGCTGCTCGGCCCGGCCACGGTGGCGCTCGGGGTGCCCCTCTACCAGCAGCTGCCCCACATCCGCGCGCTGTGGAAGCCGCTGGCGCTGAGCCTGCCCCCGGCGGCGGCCCTGGCCTCGTGCTATTCGCTGGCGCTGGCCTGGGCGCTGGGCGCCAGCCCCGAGGTGCTGGCCTCGCTGGCGCCCAAGTCGGTGACCGCGCCGATCGCGCTCGGCATCGTCGAGGGGCTCGGCGGCTCGGTGCCGCTGCTGATGGGCGGGCTGCTGCTCACCGGGGTGATGGCGACCCTGGCGGTCAGCCTGCTGGCCCCGGCGCTGGGCATTCGCGACCACCGCATCCTCGGCTTCGCCCTGGGGGTCAACGGCCATGCCATCGGCACCGTGCGCGCCTTCGAGCTGAGCCCCGCCGCCGGCGCCTTCGCGTCGCTGGGCATGAGCCTGACCGGCATCCTCACCGCCCTGTGCCTGCCGCTGGCCTGGCGACTGCTGGGCCTCTAGACGCCTCCTTCGCCAGTGGGCGACTTTCGTCGCATACGCGTGCGAGGCCGGCGCTGGCGCGCATCTCCCGGGCGCCCCGACCGGCGACGACGATCGCGAAATAGGCTAGAATCGCCGCCTCTCGCCCACCGGACTCGGGAGCCTCGGACAGGCCATGGCCCTACGCATCGCCATCAACGGTTACGGCCGCATCGGCCAGTGCGTGCTGCGCGCGCTCGTCGAGCGTGACATGCCGGAGCTCGAGGTAGTGGCCCTCAACGAGCTGTCCGGGCTCGACACCATCGCCTACCTGACCCGCTTCGACACCACTCACGGCCGCTTCCCCGGCAGCGTGGAGGTCGACGGCGAGCAGCTGGTGATCGACGGCCACCCGATCCGGGTGCTCTCCGAGGCCGATCCGGCCGCCCTGCCCTGGGCCGAGCTCGAGATCGACCTGGTGCTGGAATGCTCCGGCAGCTTCAAGGAACGCGACATCGCCGAGGCCCACCTGGCCGCCGGCGCCGCGCGCCTGCTGTTCTCCCAGCCCGCCGAGAGCGACGTCGATGCCACCATCGTCAGCGGCATCAACGACGCCGACCTGACGCCCGCATGTCGGGTGATCTCCGCCGCCTCCTGCACCACCAACTGCCTGGTGCCGGTGCTGACGGTGCTCGACGAGGCGCTGGGCCTCGACCACGGCGTCACCACCACCATTCACTCGGCGATGAACGACCAGCCGGTGATCGACGCCTATCACCAGACCGACCTGCGCCTGACGCGCTCGGCGATGCACTCCATCGTGCCGGTGGACACCGGCCTTGCCCGCGGCATCAACCGCCTGATGCCGCACCTGGCCGACCGTTTCGAGTGCCTGCACGTGCGGGTGCCGACCATCAACGTCTCGGCCATGGACCTGGCGCTCTCGGTGCGCACCGATACCGACGCCGAGACGGTCAACGCCCTGCTGCGCGAGGCCAGCGCCCGGCGGCTCGCCGGGCTGCTCGGCTACACCGAAACGCCCATGGCCTCGGTCGACTTCAACCACGATCCGCGCTCCGGTATCGTGGACGCCACCCAGACCCGGGTGGCCGGCGGCCGCCTGATCAAGATGCTGTGCTGGTTCGACAACGAGTGGGGCTTCGCCAATCGCATGCTCGACGTTGCCGGCCGCATCGCCCGACTGGGCCCGGTGCCACCCTCCGATGCCTGAGACCCCTTCGGCTTTCCCAGACGAGGAATCTGCTTCCATGAACGTGCGCAAGATGACCGACCTCGACCTCGACGGCCAGCGAGTGCTGATCCGCGAGGACCTGAACGTGCCCGTCAAGAACGGCCAGGTGACCAGCGACGCCCGTCTGCGGGCCGCCCTGCCGACCATCCAGGCGGCGCTCGAGGCCGGCGGCAAGGTGATGCTGATGAGCCACCTGGGCCGTCCCACCGAGGGCGAGCCGGCCGAGGAATTCTCGCTGGCGCCGGTGGCCGAGCATCTGGCCGGCCTGCTCGGGCGCCCGGTGCGCCTGGTCGAGGACTATCTGGAGACGGCACCCGCCTTCGAGGCCGGCGAGGTCGTGCTGCTGGAGAACGTGCGCTTCAACCAGGGCGAGAAGAAGGACGACGAGGCCCTGTCCCGGGCCTACGCCGCACTGTGCGACGTCTACGTGATGGATGCCTTCGGCACCGCCCACCGCGCCCAGGCCTCGACCCACGGCGTGGCGCGCTTCGCCCCCGCCGCCTGCGCCGGCCCGCTGCTGGCCCGGGAGCTCGAGGCGCTGGAGAAGGCCCTGGCCACCCCGAAGCGCCCGATGACCGCCATCGTCGGCGGCTCCAAGGTCTCCACCAAGCTCGAGGTGCTCAACGCGCTGTCCGAGAAGTGCGACCGCATCATCGTCGGCGGCGGCATCGCCAACACCTTCATCGCCGCGGCCGGCTACAACGTCGGCAAGTCGCTGCACGAGGCCGACCTGGTCGAGGCCGCCAAGGCGCTGATGGACAAGGTCGAGATCCCGCTGCCCAGCGACGTGGTGGTGGCCACCGAGTTCTCCGAGCACGCCTCCGCGGTGACCAAGCCGGTCGACCAGGTGGGCGATGACGAGATGATCCTCGACATCGGCCCGGAGACCGCCGCCCGGCTCGGCGAGCAGCTCAAGGCCGCCGGCACCATCCTGTGGAACGGCCCGGTCGGCGTGTTCGAGATCGACCAGTTCGGCCATGGCACCGAGGCGCTGTCCTACGCCATCGCCGAGAGCGACGGCTTCTCCATCGCCGGCGGCGGCGACACTCTGGCGGCCATCGACAAGTACGGCATCGCCGAGCGGGTCTCCTACATCTCCACCGGCGGCGGCGCCTTCCTCGAGTACGTCGAGGGCAAGGTGCTGCCGGCGGTCGCGGCCCTCGAAGCCGCCGCCGAATAATCACGAACACTGCGACGCAGGCGGCGCGGCGCGCCGCCTCACACAACAAAGGGTGACTTCATGGCACTGATCAGCATGCGCCAGATGCTGGACCACGCCGCCGAGCACGGCTACGGCATCCCGGCCTTCAACGTCAACAACCTCGAGCAGATGCGCGCCATCATGGAAGCCGCCGACGAGACCGATTCCCCGGTGATCGTCCAGGCCTCCGCCGGCGCCCGCAAGTATGCCGGCGCACCCTTCCTGCGCCACCTGATCCTGGCCGCCGTCGAGGAATTCCCGCACATCCCGGTGGTCATGCACCAGGACCACGGCACCAGCCCCGCGGTGTGCCAGCGCTCCATCCAGCTGGGCTTCTCCTCGGTGATGATGGACGGCTCGCTCGGCACCGACGGCAAGACCCCGACCAGCTACGACTACAACGTCGACGTCACCCGTCGCACCGTCGAGATGGCCCACGCCTGCGGCGTCTCCGTCGAGGGCGAGCTGGGCTGCCTGGGTAGCCTGGAGACCGGCATGGCCGGCGAGGAAGACGGCGTCGGCGCCGAGGGCAAGCTCGATCACGACCAGCTGCTGACCGACCCGGAAGAGGCCGCCGCCTTCGTCAAGGCGACCCAGGTGGACGCCCTGGCGATCGCCATCGGCACCAGCCACGGCGCCTACAAGTTCACCCAGCCGCCCACCGGCGACACCCTCTCCATCCAGCGCATCAAGGAGATCCATGCCCGCATCCCCGAGACCCACTTGGTGATGCACGGCTCCTCCTCCGTGCCCCAGGAGTGGCTCGAGGTGATCAACGAGTTCGGCGGCGCCATCCCCGAGACCTACGGCGTGCCGGTCGAGGAGATCGTCGAGGGCATCAAGCACGGCGTGCGCAAGGTCAACATCGACACCGACCTGCGCCTGGCCTCCACCGGCGCGGTGCGTCGCTTCCTGGCCGAGAACCCGGCCGAGTTCGACCCGCGCAAGTTCCTCAAGGTCAGCACCGCGGCCATGAAGGAGGTCTGCAAGGCCCGCTACGAGGCCTTCGGCACCGCCGGCCAGGCCAGCAAGATCAAGCCGATCAACCTGGAAGAGATGTTCCTGCGCTACGAGCGCGGCGAACTGGACCCGCGCGTCAAGTAAGCGTCCCCGCCCCGCCGGCCTCCGTGCCGGCGGGCGTCATGCGAGCCCCGCCATGCACAACCTGTGGATTCCCGTGGCCGCCATCCTGCTCGTCGCCGGCCTGATCTTCGGCGGCCAGTGGATGGCCGACAACGACCGCGACGACCGGATCGCCGAGCGTATCGCCGAGCGCCTCGAGGCCCAGGACGACGTCGGGCTCGAGCGCCTGCTCGAGGTGAACAAGGGCTACGGCCTGTGCGGCGACGCCGTGCGCGCCGAGCGCCCCGTCCTGCCGTTCTACTACCACACCGTCACCGAGCAGCTGGCACTGGGCGC
The DNA here is from genome assembly GCF_000265245.1 of Halomonas smyrnensis AAD6. Lineage (GTDB taxonomy): Bacteria > Pseudomonadota > Gammaproteobacteria > Pseudomonadales > Halomonadaceae > Halomonas > Halomonas smyrnensis. The sequence goes on along the minus strand of NZ_AJKS02000017.1, from coordinate 47,816 downwards.
CGACGCCCCGGCCTACCGCGAGAACTGCGGCCGCCACGCCGCGCCCTGAGACGCGCGACCGCCGGTCTCGGCCTCACCCTGACGTGTCTGCCTAGAGATAGCGCGCCCGGAAGTGCCACTCTCCGGGGCCGATATCGTTATGGATCGCCGCCACGATATCGGGGTCGAGGGCCGGGTCGTCCAGGTCATAGAGGCCGCACTGCGCCAGCGCCTGGCGCGGGGTGACCGTGTCGGCGATGCGCTCGTAGACCACCCGCACGCCGCAGGGCATGCGCTCGCTGCTGTCGGCCACGCCCAGCTTGAGCCCGCTGAGACGCGAGACGTGACTCTTGAAGCTGGGGAAGAGGATGGTCTGGGTCATCTCGTGGCCGTTGAGCGACTCGTGGTCGGCCAGGAACAGGCGATCGGTCAGCAGCAGCGCCACGCCCTGGTAGCGGTTGTGCCAGTGGCGACCGCCGGCGCGGGGCGGCATGCGTTCGGTGCGCTGGTAGAGCACGTCCTCGCCGCGCCGCTCGAGGCAGACCAGGGTGCACAGCACCTGGCCGGGCCGCGACATGGCCAGGTAATACTCGTGGTAGCAGCCGAGATAGCGCGACATGCCCTGACGCCCCTGCTCGAGCAGCGCGGCGGGCAGCCCCAGCGACGGCGCTCGCTCGGGCGCCTCGCCGTCCGGCGTCGGCTGCAGCCGCACCAGCGAGCGGAACTCGTCGTGGGGCAGCAGGATTTCGTGCACCTCGACGCCGAAGAAGTCGCAGATGCGGCGCATGGTGTTGTTGGCGGGCTTGTAGCGGCCGCTGAGGTAGCGGTTGAACTGCGCCCGGTTGATGTCGAGCCGACGGCACACTTCGGCGATGGAGCGGTAGTAGCTGCACAGCAGCCGGAGGTTGGCCGCGAAGTCGTCATGCATGTCGGTGGGTTCCTCTGAGGCGCTCGCCCCGAAATGGTGCAGCCTGGTGCACTGGGTGCGGCGCATGGTGCGCCAGGGCGCACCATAGCGTCAAATCCCATCGCGCTTTGAGCCTGCTTAAATCCCACGCACCGCGAATAATGCCAAAAAGGAGACTTCTCGATGTTGGCTTTCCTCAACGACCTGCTATGGGGCAAGGTCCTGATCGTGCTGCTGATCGCCGTGGGCATCGGCTTCACCGTGGCCTCGCGCTTCGTGCAGTTCCGCTACTTCGGCCGCATGTTCCGCATCCTGGGCGCCAGCCAGGCCTTCAAGAAGGACAAGCACGGCCACCTGAGCTCCTTCCAGGCGCTGGTGCTGTCGGTGGCCGGCCGGGTCGGCGGCGGCAACATCGCCGGCGTCGCCGTGGCCATCACCCTGGGCGGCCCCGGCGCGGTGTTCTGGATGTGGGTCGTCGGCCTGATGGGGATGGCCACCAGCTTCCTCGAGTGCACCCTGGCGCAGACCTACAAGACCGCCGAGGGCGACGGCACCTATCGCGGCGGCCCGGCCTACTACATCTCCCGCGGCCTCGGCCGCCGGTGGAACTGGCTGGCCGGCATCTACTCGGCGCTGCTGCTGGTGACCTTCGGCTTCGCCTTCACCGCCCTGCAGTCCTATTCCGTGGCCACCTCCTTCGGCGATGCCTTCGGCGTGCCGGTGCTCTACAGCGGTCTCGGCCTGGCGCTGCTCGTTGGCCTGATCATCTTCGGCGGCATCAAGCGCATCGCCCGCATCTCCGAGTTCCTGGTGCCGATCATGGCCGGCGGCTATCTGCTGATCGCGCTGGTGGTGCTGGCCCTGAACATCACCCAGATCCCCGACGTGATCGCGCTGATCGTGAAGAGCGCCTTCGGCCTCGAGCCGGCCGTCGGCGGCGGCATCGGCGCGGCCATCATGATGGGCCTCAAGCGCGGCCTGTTCTCCAATGAGGCCGGCCTCGGCAGCGCGCCCAACGTGGCGGCCGTGGCCTACGTGCCGCACCCGGCCAACCAGGGCATCGTGCAGGCCTTCTCGGTGTTCATCGACACCGTGATCATCTGCTCCGCCACCGCCTTCGTGATCCTGCTGAGCGGCGTCTATGAAACGGGCGCCGGCGTCGACGTGGCGGGCATCGCCCTGACCCAGGCCGCCCTGGCCGACCACGTCGGCGAATGGGGCCGCACCTTCGTCAGCATCGCGCTGCTGCTGTTCGCCTTCAGCACCATCCTCTACAACTACTATCTGGGCGAGAACAGCCTGAACTTCTTCAGCCGCCGCAATCAGGGCCTGTTCAATGCCTTCCGCGTGACCATCGTGCTGCTGGTCTGCTGGGGCGCCACCACCGACCTGGGCACCGCGTTCGGCTTCGCCGACGTGACCATGGGCCTGCTGGCGGTGGCCAACCTGATCGCCCTGATCATGCTGTTCAAGCCGGGCCTGCGCATCCTGCGCGACTTCGACGGCCAGATGCGCAATGGCATCGAGCAGCCGGTGTTCAACGCCAAGGATCACCCGGAGATGGACCTGGATCCCAAGTCCTGGGAGCTCGAACCCGAAGACCTCGAGCGCGCCCACCGGGCGCTCGGCAACACCCCGGCCGGCGCCAGGGAATAATGCCCCGCGGCACCCGCCTGCCGGCTTCCCGGTAGCCCTCCGGCCCCGCCTGACCAGGCGGGGCCGGCTCGTTTCCGCCCCGTGAACGGCGCGGGTCGAGCGAGCGACATCCTTCGACACGCGGCTCGCTAACAGGGCGCCGCCCGGCGAGACCGGAGCCGGCATCCGGCCCCAGCGGGGCGAGGACAACGTCGAGATCAACGGCGTCGCGCCTGCCCGTCGCCGGGGCCCCGACTCACCGGGGCCCCCAGGCTAGTCCTTCAGGTGCTCCAGGGCGCGCCGGGGACGACGACGCTCGCCACGGCGGCGCTCCTCATCGCCCAGGCGGTTGCCGACCACCCGGGCCATCCCGACCAGGGCGCCGCTCGCCATGCCCCAGGCCAGGGCCTCCCGCCAGTGCGTGTCGCGACGCCCCGGATTCTCCGGCGGGGCCGCGCCGGCCGTCTTGCGGTAGGCCTCCCTGGCGGTGTGCCGGGTCAACAGGCTGGCGCCGATGACGGCCGTGTAGCCGGCCATCGACCAGAGCATTTTCCGTTTCATGACTTGACTGCCTCCGGTGGTACGCTGTGGACTAGCGGTCCCGTGCCGCCCCTCCTGAGTATCATGGCAGGGCGACGCCAGCATAGCCCACCCCTCTCGGCAGGAGCCGACATGCCCGACACCCTCAGCCCACCGCCGCCAGGCACCCGGCGACCGGCGTCGCGACGGCCCCGGACACCATCCCCCACGACGAGGGCCTTTCCTTGCTGGCAGATCTGACCCTCGGCAGCGCCGTCGTCCTGTTTCTCGGCTGCACCCTGGTGATCGGCGTGGCCGGCACGCGGCTGACGCACATCGTCGACGACCTGGCCGACCGTACCGGCCTCGGCGAGGCCATCGCCGGCGCCGTGCTGCTGGGCATGGCCACCTCGCTGTCGGGGCTGGTGCTATCGGTCTCGGCGGCGCTGGCCGATCGCCCCACCCTGGCGATGAGCAACGCCCTGGGCGGCATCGCCGTGCAGACGCTGTTCCTGACCATCGCCGACCTGACCCACCGCCGCGCCAACCTGGAGCATGCCGCCGCCTCCATCGGCAACCTGATGCAGGGCGGCCTGCTGCTGTGCCTGCTGGCGCTGGTACTGGTGGGCCGCTTCGCCCCGGAGTGGACGCTGTGGCAGGTGCATCCGATCACGCCGCTGATCGTGATCGGCTACCTGTTCGGGCTGCGGCTGGCCGATCGCACCCGGACTCGCCCCATGTGGCAGCCGGCCCAGACCCGGGAGACCACGCCGGACGTGCCGGACGATCAGGCGCAGACCCGCTCGGCGCGGCGGCTATGGCTGAGCTTCGCGGGGCTGGCGCTGGTGCTCGGCGCCAGCGGCTGGCTGCTGGAGGGCGTGGCCTCGGTGATCGCCGAGGACACCGGCCTCGGCCAGTCGGTGGTGGGCGTGTTGATGACCGCGGTGGTCACCTCGCTGCCCGAACTGGTCACCTCGGTGGCGGCGGTGCGCCGCGGCGCGCTGACCCTGGCCGTGGCCGGCATCATCGGCGGCAACGCCTTCGACACCCTGTTCGTGGCCGCCTCGGACATGGCCTACCGCGGCGGCTCGATCTACCACGCCATGCCCGACGGCGTGGCGCTGTGGGTGGCGATCTCGCTGCTGATGACCGCCATCCTGATGGTCGGCATGATCCATCGCGAGCGCCTGGGGCCCGGCCGCATCGGCTTCGAGAGCCTGGCCATCGCCGGCTGCTATCTGGCCGGGGCGGCGATGCTGGTGATGGCGCCGGGCTGATTCCGCCCGCTACGGGACGAATGTGCAGCAAAGATTGAATTGAAAAACACTGTTCACAAAGTCGCGGAAATGGTCTTAAACTAAAGGTGTACGCTGCCGATATGACACAATAGCGTTAAAGCCGAATGACACGCCCGCGAGGTTACCGGTGATGGCCCGCCCCCTCTGCCTACTCTTCGATTGCGATGGCACCCTGGTCGACAGCGAGCCCCTGCTCGCTGCCGAGATGGAAACCAGCCTGACCGCCGCCGGCCTGCCCTTCCAGGCCAGCGACTACGTCGGCGAGTTCCGCGGCGCCCGCTTCCGTCATATCGTCGCCGAACTGGAGAGCCGCCACGGCGCCGTCGACCCGGACCGCCTCGAGGTGCTGGAGCGCGACATGCGCGCCAACCTCAACCGCCGCCTGGCCACCGACCTGTTGCCGATCACCGGCGCCGCCGAGGCGCTGGTCGCCCTGTCCGGCCACCCCATGGGCGTGGTCTCCAACGGGCCGATCAACAAGATCCGCACCTCGCTGCTGGCCACCAATCTCGAGCCGGTTTTCGGCGATCACCTGTTCAGCGCCTACGAGGCGCAGTGCTGGAAGCCCGACCCCTGCCTGTATCGCCACGCCGGTGCCATGCTGGGCTACGCCCCCGAGGACTGCGTGGCCATCGATGACGCCCTGGTCGGCGTCCAGGCGGCGCTGAACGCCGGCATGACGGTGATCCATCTCAACCGCTTCCCCGACGCCGAAGAGACGCCGGAGGGCGCCATCATGATCACCAGCATGTTCCAGCTGCCCACCGTGATCGCCCGCCTGGAACACGACCGCCAGCGCTCGCTGTCGCGGGCCTGAGACGCACCTCTCTACCATGGTCTAATCGCGTCGGACTTGTCATGTCACGAGGCCTGCCACTAACGTTGGGAACGTTCCCATTTTTCCTGGTGCCTCTTCATGACCGCTCCAACACGCCGAACCGGCGCCACCATCCTGGAAGTCGCCCGCGACGCCGGCGTCTCCAAGACCAGCGTCTCCCGCTATTTCGGCGATGAGCGCAGCCGGCTGTCGCCCGACCTGCAGCGGCGCATCGCCGCCAGCGCCGGCCGGCTCGGCTATCGGCCCAACCGGATCGCGCGCGGGCTCAAGGGCGGGCAGTCGGGGCTGATCGGCATGCTGGTCGCCGACATCCGCAACCCCTTCTCGGTGGCGGTGATGCACGGAATCGAGCAGGCCTGTCGCGCCCACGGCTTCTCGCTGATGGTCTGCAATACCGACAACGACCCCGTTCAGGAGCGCGATCATCTGGCGCTGCTGGCGTCATACCGTGTCGAAGGGCTGGTGCTCAACGTCGCCGGCCACCCCGGCGAGGAGCTCGCGGCCCTGGCCGATCGGGACACGCCGCTGGTGCTGCTCGACCGCTCGCTGGGCGAGCTCGAGGCGGACATGGTCGGGCTCGACAACGACCGTGCCATCGACGCGGCCCTGGACCACCTGCACGGCCAGGGCTACGGCGAGCTGCTGTACGTCAGCGAGCCGCCGGAACGGGCCAGCTCGCGCCAGCGCCGCCTGGAGCGCTTCCGCGCGCGGCTCGACGCCGAAGGGCTGACGGGTGATGCCTGCTGCCTGCCGCTCGACGACACCCCGGCCCTGGAGCACGCCATCGCCGACTTCCTCGACCGCCCGGCCACCGCCCCCAGGGCCCTGTTGTGCGCCAACGGCAACGTCACCCTGGCGGTCATGCGCGTGCTGCAGGCCCGCGGCGACACCCTCGGCACCACCGGCCTGATGGGCATCGACGAACTCGACTGGTGCGGCCTGGTCGGCCCCGGCATCACCACCCTCGCCCAGCCCACCGAGGCGATCGGCCGGGCCGCCATGGACAGCCTGCTGGAGCGCCTGACCGATACCCGGCGCCCGCCTCGGCAGGTGCGTTTCTCGCCGACCCTGATCGCCCGCGGCTCGACCCGCCGCTGACACCAAGGAGACCTTCCACGTGACCGACTCCCCCGCACCCACTGCTCACCCGAGGATGGGAACGTTACCATCCGCCTTTCGGGCACATCCCGACATGCCATCCGTGCTGGTAGCCACCTCGGCCTTCGGCCATCGCATGATCGCCGAGCAGGGGCAGGCCGCCATGCTGCCCTGCCTGAGTGACGCTGGTGCCGACGGCGTCGAGATCCGACGAGAGCTGCTTCCGGAAGACTTCGATGACTTCGACGCGCTGGGGCGCGCCTGCAACGAACATGGGCTGACCGTGGTCTATTCTGCCGCCGACGAGCTCTGGTCGGGCGATATGCTCTCGCCGAGCCTGCCGGCACGGCTGGACGAGGCCGCGGCCCTTGGCGCCGTGGCGATCAAGCTGTCGCTGGGCCGCTATACCGGCACCACAACCGACACCTGGCAGCGCCTGTCGGCGCTGATCGCCGACAGCCCGGTCGCCTGGGTCATGGTGGAAAACGATCAGACCCGCGATGGCGGCATCGTCGCCCCGCTGCTGGCCTGCCTGGAAGATGCCGCAGGCGCCGGCTGCCCGCTCCACATGACCTTCGACATCGGCAACTGGCACTGGACCGGCGACGATCCTGTCCTGGCCGCCGACCGGCTGGGACGCTTCGTCGCCTACGTCCACTGCAAGGGGATCGTCTTCGAGCAGGGGCGTCCCCATGCCAGCGTGCCGGATCTTGCCGAGATGCAGGCCTGGCAGCAGCTGATGTCGCATTTCCCTCGTGGCGTGCCCCGGGCCATCGAATACCCACTGCAAGCCCCCGAGCTCACGGGCTTCGTGCGCGAGCAGCTGGAACGCCTGCGCGCCCTCTGACCCTCACTGGACATTTCCTGCCACATGACTGGAGAGCCTCGCATGTCGACACCCCAAGCCGCTCCCGAGATCCTCGCCTTCGGCGAGGCCATGACACTCTTCGTCGCCGAGGCCGCCGGCGAGCTGGCCGAGGTCGAGACCTTCCGGCGCCGCATCGCCGGCGCGGACACCAACGTCGCCATCGGCCTCGCCCGCCTCGGGTTTCACGTCGGCTGGCTGAGCCGGGTCGGCGACGACGCCTTCGGCCACTACATCCGTCGCACCCTGGAGGCCGAAGGCCTGGACTGCCGCCACCTGACACCCACGCCGGACGCCGCCACCGGGCTGGTGTTCAAGGAACGCGCCGAAGACGGCGCCGACCCCCACGTGGAGTACTTCCGGCGCGGCAGCGCCGCCAGCCGCCTGGGCCCGGACGATGCAAACGCGGTCGACTTCGCCGCCGCCCGCCACCTGCACGCCACCGGCATTCCCCCGGCGCTCTCGGCGAGCTGCCGCGAACTGACCTGGCACATGCTCGAGCGAGCGCGACAGGCCGGCGCCAGCATCTCCTTCGACCCCAACCTGCGCCCCTCGCTGTGGGCCAGCGAGGCCGAGATGCGCGACACCCTGAACGCCATGGCCGGCCATGCCGACTGGGTGCTGCCCGGCCTGGCCGAGGGGCAGCGGCTGACCGGACTGGAGACGCCCCACGATATCGCCGGCTTCTACCTCGATCGGGGCGCCCGGGCGGTCATCATCAAGCTGGGGCCTGAAGGCAGCTACTATCGCGGCAGCTTGGCCGGCAGCGACGAACAGTACAGCGTCCCCGGCGTCGACGTGCGCGAGGTCATCGACACCGTGGGCGCCGGCGATGGCTTCGCCGTCGGGGTGATCAGCGCCCTTCTCGATGGACGTTCCCCCCGCGAGGCACTGCAGCGCGGCAACCTGATCGGCGCCCTCGCCGTACAGGTGCCCGGCGACATGGAGGGGCTCCCCCATCGCGAGCGCCTGTCCACGCTCGAATCCGCATCGCTTACCACGACCTGAGGAGATTCCCATGCAGAAACGTATCGTCGTCTATCGCCGCCTGCCCGAGGCGCTGCTGGCCGAACTGAAGCGCGACTTCCATGTGGATGACTTCGGTCATCTCGAGAACTTCGAGGATCCGGCCTTTCGCGCCGCCCTGAAGGAAGCGCACGGGCTGGTCGGCGCCAGCCAGAAGATCACCCCCGAGATCCTCGACGCCGCGCCTCACCTGGAGGCCATCGCCAGCGTTTCGGTGGGCGTCGACAATTATCCGGTGGACGAGCTGACCCGGCGGGGCATCCTGCTGTGCAACACGCCGGACGTGCTGACCGAGACCACCGCCGACACCGGTTTCCTGCTGATCATGGCCACCGCACGCCGCGCCGTGGAGCTGGCCGATTTCGTGCGCCGCGGCGAGTGGCAGGCCAGCCTCGGCGCATCGCACTTCGGCAGCGACGTTCACGGCAAGACACTGGGCATGGTCGGCATGGGCCGTATCGGCGCCGCCATCGCCCGGCGCGGCGCCCTGGGCTTCGGCATGCGTATCCTCTATTCCAACGCCTCACCGAAGCCGGCGCTGGAAGAAGAACTGGGGGCCCGGCGCCGCGGGCTGGACGAGCTGCTCGGCGAGGCCGATTTCGTCTGCGTCACCGTCCCCCTTAGCCCCGAGACCGAGCGGCTGATCGGCCAGCGCGAGCTCGGTCTGATGCGCGATTCGGCCATCTTCGTCAACATCGCCCGCGGCGGGGTGGTCGACGAGGCGGCCCTGATCGAGGCGCTGGACGCCGGCAGGATCCGCGCCGCCGGGCTGGACGTCTTCGAGCGGGAACCGCTGCCGGCGGACTCGCCGTTGCCCCACATGGCCAACGTGGTGGCGCTGCCGCACATCGGCTCGGCCACCCATGAGACGCGCCACGCCATGGCCCGGCGCGCGGTGGACAACATCCGCCTGGCCCTCTCCGGCGAGCGCCCCCTCAGCCCCGTCAATGAAGACGCCCGGCCACTCTGACGCGTCATGTCTCCGTCGCCGGCCGCTCTTCGACGAAAGACGAGTTGGTGACGGACGCCTCATCCTCTAGATTTAGACCAATCCAAAAACAGCACTCCAGGGTCACCATGACGTCGAAGCGCCGCTCATCCGCCACTCACCGTGAATCCAGCGTGACGCTGCAGGACATTGCCGCCCACGCCGGCGTGTCGCGCTCCACGGTGTCGCTGGTGCTGCGCGGCAGCTCGCTGGTGGCCGAGCCGACCCGGCTCAAGGTGCAGGCCTCGATCAAGGCGCTGGGATACGTCTACAACCGCGGCGCCGCGGCGCTGCGCGGCCGCCGCACCTCCACGCTGGGCGTCGTGGTCTATGACATCGCCAACCCCTTCTTTGGCGCCATGGTCGCCGGCATCGACAACGCGCTCAGCCGCGAGGGATACGTCTCCTTCCTGGCCAACAGCGAGGATTCACCGAGGCGTCAGGAACGCTTCCTTGAACGCATGCGGGAGCATGCCGTCGACGGCATCCTGCTGTGTCCGGCCGAGGGAACCGATCCCACGCTGATCGACACGCTGAACGCGTGGGGCATGCCCTGTATCCAGATACTGCGCCACATCGGCGAGACGCCATTCGACTATGCCGGCCCCGACTTCCACCTCGGCGTCTGCCAGGCCGTCGACCACCTGGTAGGCCTCGGCCACGAACGCATCGCCTTCCTCGGCGGCCATGCCGAGCATTCGGCGACACGAGAGCGCTGGGAAGGCTATTGCGACTCGCTGGCCCGCCATGGCCTGGACTACAAGAGATTGCTGCGGGCTACCGTGACCCGTCGCGACGGCTTCGCGCTGATCCAGCAGCTGATGAGCGAGCCGACACCGCCGACGGCGGTGGTCTGCCACAACGACATGGTCGCCTTCGGCGCCATGTTCGGGCTCAAGCGACTGGGCCTGACCCCGGGCACCGACTGCGCCGTGATCGGCATCGACGACGTCGAGGAAGCCGAGCTGGTCGACCCGGCGCTGACCAGTGTGGCGACGCATCCCTATGCCATCGGCGAGGAGGCCGCACGGCTCGCGCTTCGCCGCATCCACGATCCCAAGGGAGCCCCGGAACAGGTGGTCCTGTCGCCGCGGCTTCAGGTGCGAGGATCCTGTGGCGCCCGGCTACAGCCTCGCACCGCCTCGGCACAGGCCGCTTCAGGCCAGATGCCATAACCCACGCCACTCACTTCTGCCGCGCTCAGGCGGCGACAACAACAATGAGGTCTTCACATGCGTCAAAAATGGATCGATCCAAAAACGCTCGGCCACATGACTTGCCACCTGATGGCCGGTGCCGCGCTGGCGGCCACGATGGGGCTGGCGAGCACCGCCCAGGCCTATGATCTGCGCTTCGGCCATGGGGGCACCGAGGACACCGCCTACCAGCTGGGCGCCGAGAAGTTTCAGGAGCTGCTCACCGAGAAGACCGACGGCGATCTCGGCGTACAGATCATGGGGAACTCGGTCCTCGGTCACGAGACCGAGATGTTCGAGCAGCAGATGGCCGGCGCGCTGGACATGTCGATCATCAACCCCGGCCTGATCACCGACTTTTCCTCCACCGCCAACGTGTTCTCGATCCCCTTCCTGTATCGCGACGTGCAGCACTGGCAAACGGTGCTCGACGGCGAGGTGGGTCGCGAGATCGCCGACCGCATCACCGACGAGACCGGCGTGAAGGTGCTGGCCTTCTTCGGCGGCGGCAAGCGCCAGATCGTCAGCATCCGCCCCCTCGAGAGCCTCGATGACCTGGAAGGCATGAAGCTGCGCACCAATCCGACCAAGCCGCTGATCGCCGCCTGGTCGGCCCTGGGCGCAGAACCCACGGTAATGGCCTGGAAGGAAATCTACACCGGCCTCCAGCTGGGCGCGATCGACGGCCTGCTCAACGAGGCCGAATGGATCCACCGCATGCGCTTCCACGAGGTCGCACCGCATATCGGCCTTTCTCAGCACGACATCACCGTGCGCCTGCTCACCATGTCCGAGATGACCTGGGAACGCCTGGATGACGAGCAGCAGCAGGCCGTGATGGCCGCCGCCCAGGAGGCCGCCGGCTACGCCCGCCAGATCCAGCTGGACCAGGACGCCGAGGCGCTGGACCAGCTGGTCGAGGAAGGCGCTACCCTGCACGAGCTCGATCGCGAGCACATGCAAGCCATCGTCAAGGAGCCGCTGGCAGACGTGATCGACGACATGGGCCTGACGGACCTGTATCGGAAGATCATCGACGCCAGCTAAGCCGATCGGGGACCCGACGGGTCCCCGTCTCTCCGAGACCTCGAGGACAGCCTCATGACGACTCTCCTGCACGGCCTCTCTCGGATGAACCGTCTGCTGGAACGCCTGTTACACCTGGTGTTGCTGGCCCTGCTGTTCGGCTTCATCACACTGATCATCTATCAGATCGTCAGCCGCAACCTCCCCCTGCTGCCGCGCCTCTACTGGACAGAAGAATTCAGCCGCTTCGCCTTCCAGTGGATGGTCATGCTGGGAACCGCCATCGGCGTCCTGCACGCCGACCACTTCGTGCTCGAGGCCTTCCCCCGCGGCTCCAGACTCGACCGGGTGACGCGCTGGCTCCGCGATCTGGCCTGTCTTACCGTCGGCGTGATCTTCGTCGTTCACGGCAAGGACTTCGCCCTCTCCGGGCTGCGTCGCAGTGCCACCGCCTCGGGGCTGTCGATGATCTACGTCTATTCGGCGTTCACCGTCTGCGGCGTTCTGATCGTGCTGTTCAGCGCCCAACGCCTGCTGCACGCCATCCTGCATGGCATGCCCCGCATGGAGGCCGCGCTCAACACGCCCAACGAAGTGGAGGAAGCCCTGCAGGCCGGCGACCACCAAGACGTTTCCCTGGGCGAGCCGGCGCCCGCCCAACCGGCCGACAGGAGGACCACCTCATGATGCCCATGGAATGGATCGATCTCCTGCCCTGGCTGCTGTTTACGCTGCTCGGGGTCCTGATCGTGGCCGGGGTGCCCATCGCCATGGCCCTGGTGCTGACGGCGGTCGGCATGATCCTGCTCGACCCACGCCTCACCTACTGGGTGATGTTCCAGCGCATGTACAACGGCATGGATTCCTTCGTGCTGTTGGCCGTGCCACTGTTCCTGCTGGCGGGCAACCTGATGAATGCCGCCCGTATCACCGACCGACTGATCACTCTCTGCATGCGCCTCGTCGGCCATATGCAGGGTGCCCTGGCACACGTCAACGTGATGGTCAGCATGCTGTTCGCCGGCGTTTCCGGCTCTTCCACCGCCGACAGCGCCGGCGTCGGCACCGTGCTGATTCCAGCGATGAAGCGCGAGGGCTATCCGGTCAACTTCGCCGTGGCGGTGACCGCCGCCTCTTCGGTGATGGGCATCATCATCCCGCCGTCGATCAACATGATCGTCTGGGGCGCCCTGACCAACACCTCCATCGCCGGCCTGTTCCTCGGCGGCATCCTGCCCGGGGTGATCATCGGCGTGGCCCAGCTGGCCCTCAACATGGGCTACGTACGCCGCTACAAGGTGCCGGTCAGGAAACGCGCCTCGCTGTCGGAACTGATGAGCTCCGGCAAGGACGGCCTGCTGGCGGCCGGCATTCCGGTGGTGATCATCGGCGGCATCACCCTGGGCCTGGTGACGCCGACCGAAGCCGCCGTCATTGCCGTGCTCTACGCCCTGGCGCTGGGCTTCCTGGTGTACCGTGAGCTCGATCTGCGCCAGGTGATCAATGCCTCGACCGACACCGTACGGCTGTGCTCGCTATCGCTGTTCAGCCTGGTCGGCGCGGCCATCTTCGGCTATCTGATCAGCTTCTATCAGATCCCTCCCAAGCTGATGGCCGGGGTAGAGATCACCGATCCGGTGACCCTGCTGCTGATCATGACCGCCGTGATGCTGATCATCGGCACCTTCATGGACTCACTGCCGGCGATGGCCATCATGGCACCGATCTTCCAGCCCCTGGCCATGCAGGCCGGCGTACATCCGGTGCAGTTCGGCGTGATCGGTGTAATGGCCCTGGGGCTGGGACTGATCACACCGCCCTACGGCCTGTGCCTGATGATCTCGGCCAAGATCGGTGGCATCCCGCTGCTCAAGGCCCTGGCCACCACCCTGCTCTACCTGGCCATCATGCTCGGCGTGATCGTCCTGCTGATCTTCTACCCCGAGCTGATCCTGGCGATTCCCCGCCTGATCACGCCGGACTTCGTATGAGCACGTCGCGGCTCCCCGAGGAGCCGCCTCCCTATCCCTGATAGACTTCCAGTCTTCCACGCCCCTACGCCACCACGAGGACACCATGACCGCTCCGCTCTGCCTGCTCTTCGACTCCGATGGCACCCTGGTCGACAGCGAGATCCTGCTGGCCGAGGTGATGGCGGAGATCCTGTCCCGCCACGGCCTGCCCTTCACCGCCCGCCAGTACATGGACGACTTCCGCGGCGTGCGCTTCCTGTCCATCGTGCAGGCGATGGAGGCCCGCCACGGCGCCCTCGACGACGCTCGCCGACAGGCGATGGAGGACGAGATGCGCGCACGGATGGAGGCACGCATGCGCGCGGAGCTGACCGCGATCGACGGCATGCCCGCGGCGCTTGAGGCCCTCGCCGACCATCCCCGCGCGGTGGTCTCCAACGGCCCGGAGCGCAAGATCCGCTGCGCCATGGAAAGCACCGGGCTCGGCCACCATTTCGGCGACCGCCTGTTCAGCGCCTACACCCTGGGCGTGTGGAAGCCCGACCCGGCCCTCTATCTCAAGGCCGCCGAGGCCATGGGCCATGCGCCCGAACACTGCGTGGTGATCGACGATGCGGCGGTGGGCGTGGCGGCCGGCCTGGAGGCCGGCATGCGGGTGGTGCACCTGAACCGCTTTCCCGGGGAGGAAACGACGCCCGAAGGCGCCGTGTCCATCGGTCATGCCGGCGAGCTGCCGGCGGCGATCGCCCGACTGAGCCGCTGACCGACCGACGCATCGACCGCCGCCGCCGGGCCTCGTATCATCTGAGGCCCGCTTGCATTGCCGAGGAGGCCCCATGGCATCCCTTCAGGACCAGCTGCGTGGCCTGGTCTACTCCACCGAACACGGCGACACCTGCCCCGAGTGCCGCCAGCCCGTCGACGACTGCCGCTGCGACGAACTCGCCGAGGACGCGCGCCTCGCCGGCCTGGACGGCATCGTGCGCCTGCGGCGCGAGACCAAGGGCCGCAAGGGCAAGGGCGTGACCCTGATCGAGGGCGTGCCGCTCAAGGCCGACGAGCTCAAGACCCTGACCAAGGAGCTCAAGAAGCGCTGCGGCACCGGCGGCGCGTTGAAGGACGGCGTGATCGAGATCCAGGGCGACCAGCGCGACCTGCTCAAGGGCGAGCTGGAAAAGAGAGGCTTCAAGGTCAAGCTGGCCGGCGGCTAGCGTCGTCCAGCCGCTCGATCAGCGCGGCCAGCCCGGCCTCGGCGCCGGCCGCCACCTTGAGCGTGTAGAGGTCGTCGGCGCGGGTCCGCCCGAGGTTGAGGCAGGCCAGCGGCTTGCCGGCCCGGGCGGCCTCTCGGGCGAAGCGAAAGCCCGAATAGACCATCAGCGACGACCCCACCACCAGCAGCCCGTCGGCGTCGTCCAGCAGCGCGAAGGCCTCGTCGACCCGGGCGCGCGGCACGCTGTCGCCGAAGAACACCACGTCCGGCTTCCAGATGCCGTCACCGCAGCGCGTGCAGTCCGGCACCCGGAAATCCGTGAAGTCCGCCTCCAGATCGGCGTCGCCGTCCGGGCCGGCCCTGGCGCCGGTGTCGAGCCAGTCGGGATTGCGGCTGGCCAGCTCGGCGTGCAGGTCATGGCGCATGCGCGTCGCCCCGCAGCCCATGCAGCGCACCAGGTTGGCGCGACCGTGCAGCTCGATCACCCGCCGCGATCCGGCGCGGCGATGCAGGCCGTCGACGTTCTGGGTGATGATGCCGGCCACCCGCCCCTCGGCCTCGAGCCGGGCCAGGGCGCGATGGGCCTCGTTGGGGCGCGCCTCCTGCAGGGTGCGAAAGCCGATCAGCGCCCGCGCCCAGTAGCGCTGGCGCGCCGCCCGACTGCCCATGAACACGCCGTGCTGCATCGGCGGCGAGCGCTTCCAGTCGCCGCTGTCGTCGCGATAGTCGGGGATGCCGCTGGCGGTGCTGATCCCGGCCCCGGTCAGCACCGCCAGGCGCGGCGTGTTCGCCACGAAGGCCGCCAGGGCATCGAGATCGGCCCCCGACGGCGCCGGATGATCGCTCATGTCACTCCTCGCTTCTCGGCGTATCGCGCCGAGCATGGCCCCCGGGCGTCACGCTGTCTACAATGGCCAGGATCTCCCACGGGCAAGGAATCCCGATGGCCTGGCTGGAATACCTGATTCCCCTCATCTTCCTGTTTCCCCTGGCGGCGACCGCGGTGATCGTGGTCGGGCTGCGCAACCTGCATGACGCCCGGGTCAGCTCGCCGTTCGACGCCCATCCGCTGCGCGAACCGGGCCAGTCGCTGCGCGACCGCCTCGACCGCGCCTTCGCCGGGCTGTTCCTCAACGGCGCGCTGGGGCCGATCGTGATCATGGCGCCGCTGGTCTACGGCATGGGCCGCATGCTGCTGGCGAGCGAGCAGAACTGGGTCGAGTGGACCCTCTATGGCGCCCTCTCCACGCTGCTGGTGCTGGTGTTCTGCTTCCGGCTGATCCGCGACTTCCAGCGCATCCGCCGCCTCAAGCTGGGGCTGGCCTGCGAGCTGGCGGTGGGCCAGGAGCTCGAGCGGCTGATCCGCCCCGAGTCGCATCCCTACTTCGTGTTCCACGACGTGCCCGGCGAGGGCGATACCCTCGATCATGTGGCGGTCACGCCCCACGGCGTGTTTGCCATCGAGACCTGGGCGCGCAGCCCGGCGGTGAAGCCCTCCGGCGAGGAGGACAACCGCGTCACGGTCGAGCGCGCCCGCCTGCGCTTCCCGGGCTGGATCGAGCGGCGCCCGCTGCGCGACACCCGCCGCGCGGCGCGCTGGCTGTCCGACTGGCTGGAGGGCGAACTGGGCCATCCGGTGCCGGTGCAGGGCGTGCTGGCCCTGCCCGGCTGGCGGATCGAGCATCCCGAGGCCGCCGACGACCTGCTGGTGGTCAGCGGCGACGCCCTGGCCGACCGGCTGCCCGAACAGCGCCTGGACGCACTCGACGAGGCCGCCCACGAGGCGGTGATCGCCGCCATCCATCGCCGCGCCCCGCACTGATCACCGGCGAGGCTTCCGGGCTATCCGTCGACGTCGGCGATGCTGACCCGCGTCGCACAGCGCCCGCGGCCGAGCCGCACCAGGCTGTCGGCGGCCGGAAAGCGCTCGAGCGCCTCGGCGTCGATGCCGATCCTCACCTCGGTCAGCAGCCGGTTGCCGCGTCCGCGGCACTCCAGCCGCAGCGCCCGCCCCGTGCCCTCGCCGAAGGCCGCCTCGAAGGCGTCGATCAGGGCGTTGCGCCCCACCACGCCGCCGCGATGCAGCGCCACGAAGTCGCCGAAGGCGCTGTCGTTGACCGCCTCGAGCAGCTCGAGGGAAGTGGAAAACAGCGCCTCGGCGGGCAGCGCCAGACAGGCCGCGTGCTTGGCGTACTGGTAGCGATCCAGGCAGCTCGCGCGCCCCGGCATGGCGCGGTCCAGCCGGCTCGCCAGGGGCTCGGGCAGCGCCAGCGGCGCGTGGGCGCGGCAGAAGCCGCCGTCCGGCCGCGGCGTTTCCAGGAAGCAGCCCTGCCGCCACCAGTCGCGGCGCGTCACGCCGCGCTCGCGGAGATCATCGGGCAGCGAGGCCCACAGCCCGTGCAGCACGAAGCCGTCCTCGGCCCCGCGTCGCAGCCGGGCCTCCCGGCACTCCCGCGGCGGCCGCGAACGGCTGGCGCAGAAGCCGGGGTGCCAGGTCAGTGCCAGGGTGTAATGATCGACCCCTTCCCGCGCCAGTGGCGATGACGCCAAGGCCGGCAGGGCCGAGGCCACGGCCAGCCAGCCGCCCACCAGTCCCAGCAGCAGCGCCCTCTTCGGCCGCCAATACGATCTCGATCGCTTCACCGTCGCGCGCTCCTCATCGTCATGCCTCCCTCAGGGACGCCCGGGGGGCCAATAACGCTTGCCAGAACCATGAAGTCGGATAATAATTCGCCGCCTTCGCAGGAGATACCCTTTTCACCACCATGAAACTCATCACGTTCGATGTTTTTCGCACCCTGGGCATTCCCGGCGTGCGCTATATCAAGCCGGAACGCATGTACGACCACCTGGAGGAGATCCGCCAGGCGGACTGGCTGCTGTTTCCCGAGTACTGGCAGGTCAATGCCCTGGTCTACGGCCTCGGCGCGCGCATCTTCCCGAGTCTCGCCAGCTATCACCTGGGCCATGACAAGGTCCAGCAGACCCGGGCCTTCCTGGCGCTGTGCCCCGAGCACGTGCCGCCCACCGAGATCCGCGGCACCTCCCGCGCCGTCCTGGACCGGGTCGAGGCGCGCTTCGGCTACCCCTTCATCGCCAAGCGCATCAAGAGCGCCATGGGCGAGGGCGTGCGGCTGATCGCCTCCCGCCGGGATCTCGACGACCACGTCGCCGAGGAGCCGGTGCTGTATGCCCAGGCGCGGCTGCCGATCGACCGCGACCTGCGCATCGTGCTGGTCGGCGGCGAGGTGATCGCCGCCTACTGGCGGGTCACCCCGCTCGAGGGCTACCGCGCCAACGTCAGCCAGGGCGGGCGCATCGACCACGCGGCGATTCCCGAGGCGGCCATCGACCTGGCCCGCCGCCTGGCCCGCGAGCTCGACATCGACCACGCCGGCTTCGACATCGCCATGGTCGACGGCCATCCCTACGTCTTCGAGTTCAACCGCCTGTTCGGCAACCAGGGCATCGCCGACAGCAGCCGGCGCATCGGCGCCGCCATCCGCCGGGTCATCGGCCTCGACGACGACGATCGCGATCCGGACGGCGAGCCGCCGCTGCAGCTGACGGCCTAGGCAGCAGCCCCCGCCGCTCAGTCGCCCCTCAGCCGCCCGCCCATCTCCTGGGCCAGATCCACCGCGTAGTGGTCGGTCATGCCGCCGATGAAGTCGAGCATGCGCCGGTAGCTGTCGTAGAGCGACCAGGAAGGCCGCGGGGTGTTCTCGCCGATCAGCGCCAGCACCCGCTGGTGCTTGAAGGTCGAGGAACCGGTGTGATGCAGCTCGTGGGCGGCGCCGATAAAGGCCTCCAAAAGAATCCCCAGGGTCGTATACGCGCCGATCTCCAGCTTGGCCTTGCGCTCGTTGCGGAAGATGCGCTCCCGCGCCAGCTGCTTGGCCGTCTTCACGCCCCAGTCCAGGTCCGGGTGACACAGCTCGAGCAGATCGTGACGCAGCCGGCCGCCGAGCAGCTCGGCCTCGTGCTGGACGAACGCCCCGGCCACCTCGGTCACCGCGCGCTCCATGGCCGCCCCGCGCAGCGCGGCGATCCGCCGCCGCTGGGACACGCCCTCCTCGCGCATGGTCGCGAAGTCGCCGGGCTCGCCGCCGGCGATCTGGGTCAGGATGCCGGCCACCTCGTCGAAGCCGAGGATGCCCATCTCCAGGCCGTCCTCCAGGTCGAGCAGCGCGTAGCAGATGTCGTCGGCGGCCTCGACCAGCCAGGCCAGCGGATGCCGGCTCCAGCGGTTCTCGCCCTGGGGCAGGAGCCCCAGCCGATCGGCCACCTCGGTCAGCAGATGCGCCTCGCTCTGGTAGCAGCCGAACTTGCCGGCACTGCCGCCGTGCTCGACGGTCCAGGGGTACTTGAGCAGGGTGCCCAGCGTCGCCGCGGTCAGGCGCATGCCGCCGCGGAACTGGTTGTATTCGATCTGGGTGACGATGCGGAAGCCCTGGGCATTGCCCTCGTAGGTCAGCAGGTCGGCGCGCTCGGCGTCGGACAGCCCCTCCAGCAGGCCGCTGCCGTCGCTCTCGGCGCGCTTGAACCAGTCGCGGATGGCGTACTCGCCGGCGTGACCGAAGGGCGGGTTGCCGATGTCGTGGCCCAGGCAGGCGGCCTGGACGATCACCCCGAGATCGGCCGGCGTGATGTCCTCGGGCAGCCGGTGGCGCAGCCCCTCGCCGACGCTCATGCCCAGCGAGCGGCCGACGCAGCCGACCTCCAGCGAGTGGGTCAGGCGGGTGTGGATATGATCGTTGTCGGTCAGCGGGTGCACCTGGGTCTTGCGCCCCAGGCGGCGGAAGGAGCCGGCGAAGACGATGCGGTCGTGGTCCTTGTGGAAGGGGCTGCGGCCGATCTCGTCGCGGGACGTGCCGCGCCGGTCGTGGAGCCGGGCGGGGTCGAGCAGCCGCTCCCAGGTCATCTGTGTCATGGGCGTTCCTCCTTGAGGGTTCCATTCTGGCACCGCCGCGCGCCGCTTTGCCATCGCGGGGCGATGCGGGAGGCCTGGCACCGCGCCCTACCGCTTCCGTCGTATTTCGTTGGCTAACAAAACACCATAGAATCCCCCGTCTGAACCGCGTCAGACAGAAAAAAGACCACCCACGCCGCCTCTCATTCAGCAGTAAACGCCAGCATATGGCGTCGTGGACTCCCGCCGGGCGCGGTTGGCAATGCACAAGCAATAAGGCAGACGCTTCATGACCTCCACCTCCGACGCCACGACCTCCCGACGGGATCGCGGCTTCTTCGGCCATCCGCGCCCGCTGGGGCCGCTGTTCTTCACCGAGATGTGGGAGCGCTTCTCCTACTACGGCATCCGCCCGCTGCTGGTGCTGTTCATGGCCGCCAGCCTGCTCGACGGCGGTCTGGGCTTCGATGAGAAGACCGCCTCGGCCATCGTCGGCCTCTACGCCGGTGCCATCTATCTGGCCGCCCTGCCCGGCGGCTGGCTGGCCGACAACTGGCTCGGCCAGCGCCGGGCGGTGTGGTACGGCTCGGTGCTGATCGCCCTGGGCCACCTGGCCATCGCGCTGTCGGCGCTGCTCGGGGCGCCGGCCTTCTTCGTCGGCCTGATCCTGATCGTGCTCGGCTCGGGGCTGTTCAAGACCTGCATCTCGGTGATGGTCGGCGGCCTCTATGACGACGGCGACGTGCGCCGCGACGGCGGCTTCGCCATCTTCTACATGGGCATCAACCTGGGGGCGCTGCTGGCGCCGCTGATCAGCGGCGTGATGCTGGAACACGGGGGCTGGCACTGGGGCTTCGGCATCGGCGGGCTCGGCATGCTGGCGGCGCTGCTGATCTTCCGCCTGTGGGCGGTGCCGTCCATGCAGCGCGCCGACCGCGAGCGCGGCCGCGAGGCGAGCTGGGATGCCCCGGCCCAAAGCCGCCGCCACGTCGGAAGCTGGGTCGCCGGCTTCATGGCGCTGATCGCCGGGCTGGTGGCCCTGAGCGCCACCGGCGTCATCCACATCGACGCCCGCGCCCTGGCCGAGGCCATGACCTCGGTGCTGATCGTGGTGGCGATCGGCTTCTATGCCTACCTGATGCTGTTCAACGGCCTGAACGGCGACGAACGCGCCCGGGTCACGGTGTGCTTCGTGCTGATCGTGGCCGCGGCCTTCTTCTGGGCCGCCTTCGAGCAGCAGCCCACCTCCTACAACCTGTTCGCCCAGAACTACACCGACCGCGGGCTGTTCGGCTGGGAGATTCCCACCGTCTGGTTCCAGTCGCTGAACCCCATCTTCATCGTGCTGCTCGGCCCGCTGTTCGGCTGGCTGTGGCCGGCGCTGGGGCGCCGCCGCCTGGAGCCCGGCAGCCCGATGAAGTTCGTGCTCGGCCTGCTGCTGGCCGCCGCCGGCTTCGGCCTGATGGTGCTGGCCGCCCAGCGGGTGCTGAGCGGCCCCGGGCTGGTCTCGCCGCTGTGGATCATCGCCAGCATGCTGATGCTGACGCTGGGCGAGCTGTGCCTAAGCCCGGTGGGCCTCTCCACCATGTCCGGCCTGTCGCCGCGGCGCACCCAGGGCCAGCTGATGGGGCTGTGGTTCACCGGCTCGGCGCTCGGCAACCTGGTGGCCGGCCTGATCGGCGGCCACGTCAATCCCGAGGAGGTCCAGCAGCTGCCCGAGCTGTTCGGCCGCTCGGCCATCGCCCTGGTGATCTTCGCCGCGGTGCTGCTGTTGCTCGTGCCGGTGTTCAAGCGCATGCTCGGACACCACCGCCTCATCGACCCGACCGCCGTCCATCGCGCGGACGCCACCGACCCGCAAGGAGCCTGAGCATGACCTCTTCCAGTGCCGCCACCGCACGCCAACGTCTCGACGCCCTGCGCGAGGTCATGCGCGAGCACGCCATCGATGCCTGGTGGCTGCCCTCCTCCGACCCGCACAACTCCGAATACCTGCCCGAGCACTGGGCCGGCCGCGCCTGGCTGTCCGGCTTCGACGGCTCGGTGGGCACCCTGGTGGTGACCCAGCATGCCGCCGGCGTGTGGGTCGACAGCCGCTACTGGGTGCAGGCCGAGGAGCAGCTGGCCGGCAGCGGCATCGCGCTGATGAAGCTCATGCCCGGCCAGGCCGACGCGCCGATGCGCTGGCTGGCCGAGCGGCTCGACGAGGGCGCCACCCTCGGCTTCGACGCCGACGTGATGTCGCTGGCCAGCGTGCGCCGGCTCGAGGATCATCTGACCCCGGCGGGCGTTCGCCTGCGCGGCGACGTCGACCTGCTCGACGCCATCTGGCCCGAGCGTCCGGCGCTGCCCGAGGCACCGCTCTACGCCCATCCGGCGGCCTATCTCGACGAGACCCGCGGCCAGCGCCTGGCCCGGGTACGCGAGGCCATGGCCGAGCACGACGCCGACTGGCACCCCATCTCGACCCTGGACGACATCGCCTGGCTGACCCAGCTGCGCGGCGCCGACGTCGAGTTCAACCCGGTGTTCCTCGCCCACCTGCTGGTGGGCCGCGACAGCGCCACGCTGTTCGTCGCCCCGGGCAAGCTCGACGACGAGCTCACGGCGGCGCTGGCCGAGGACGGCATCGCGGTGGCCGACTACGCCGACTGGCCACGCCGGCTCGGCGAACTGCCGGCCGACGCCCGGGTGCTGATCGACCCGGCCAAGCTGACCCTGGGCACCCGCGAGGCGCTGCCGGAAGGCGTGGCGCTGGCCGAGGCCTACCAGCCCAGCACCCTGGCCAAGGGCCGCAAGAGCGACGCCGACCTGGCCCACGTGCGCGAGGCCATGGAGGAAGACGGCGCGGCCCTGTGCGAGTTCTTCGCCTGGCTCGAGGCCGCGCTCGAGCGCGGCGAGACGGTCACCGAGCTGACCGTGGACGAGAAGCTCACCGCCGCCCGCGCCCGCCGCCCCGGCTTCGTCAGCCGCAGCTTCGGCACCATCGCCGCCTACAACGCCAACGGTGCGCTGCCGCACTACCACGCCACGCCGGAGGCCCACGCCACCATCGAGGGCGACGGCCTGCTGCTGATCGACTCCGGCGGGCAGTACCACGGCGGCACCACCGACATCACCCGGGTAGTGCCGGTGGGCAACATCACCGACGCCCACCGCGAGGACTACACCCGGGTGCTCAAGGGCACCATCGCCCTGTCCCGGGCGCACTTCCCGCGCGGCATCCCCTCGCCGCACCTGGACGCCATCGCCCGCGCCCCGCTGTGGGCCAGCGGCCGCGACTACGGCCACGGCACCGGCCACGGCGTGGGCTACTTCCTCAATGTCCACGAGGGCCCGCAGGTGATCGCCTGGTACGCCCCGGCCGCACCGCACACCGCCATGCAGCCGGGGATGATCACCTCCATCGAGCCCGGCGTGTACCGCCCGGGCCAATGGGGCATCCGCATCGAGAACCTGGCCGCCAACCGCCCCGCCGAGGCGAGCGAGTTCGGCGATTTCCTGCGCTTCGAGACGCTGACCCTGTGCCCCATCGACGCTCGCCCCATCGACGTCGGCCTGCTCGACCCCGCCGAGGCCGATTGGCTCGACGCCTATCACGCCGAGGTCCGCAGCCGGCTCGCGCCGAAGCTCGAGGGCGAGGCCCTGGCCTGGCTCGAGCAACGCACCCAACCGCTCGAGCGCGGCTGAGCGGAAGCGGCTTTCCCGAAGCCGAAACGGGAGAAGGGCGCCCCGCGGGGCGCCCTTCTTCGTGATTCCTCACTCTTTACCTCTGACTCCTAGCACCTCGCACTTAGCACCTAATCCTCCGCCATCTCCGGCAGCAGGGTCTTGAGCTTGCCGGCCCTTGAGAGWGCGSGTRTTGYGCCCCCWGCCCAAGGGCTCGGCGRCTCAGTCCTCCGCCATCTCCGGCAGCAGSGTCTTGAGCTTGCCGGCSCTCGAGAGAGSGCGTATTGCGCCCCCAGCCCARSGGCTCGGCGRCTCAGTCCTCCRCCATCTCCGGCAGCAGCGTCTTGAGCTTGCCGGCCCTTGAGAGTGCGCGTATTGCGCCCCCAGCCCAAGGGCTCGGCGGCTCAGTCCTCCGCCATCTCCGGCAGCAGCGTCTTGAGCTTGCGGGTCAGCGTATTGCGCCCCCAGCCCAGCAGCTCGGCGGCCTCGCCCTTGCGCCCGCCGGTGTGCTTGAGCGCGGTCTCGATCAGGATCTTCTCGAAGTCCGGCACGGCTTCTTCCAGCAGGTGGGTGTGGCCGGCGGCGAGCGCCCGGTCGGCCCAGTCGCGGAAGGCAAGGCGCCAGTCGCCGGCGGCGCCGCCCTCGTCGGCCTCGCGCAGCTCCGGCGGCAGGTCCTCGACCAGCACCTCGCGGCCCGAGGCCATCACCGTCAGCCAGCGGCAGGTGTTCTCCAGCTGGCGCACGTTGCCCGGCCAGGCCAGCCGCGTCAGGTGGGCCTCGGCCTCCGGCGTCAGCACCTTGACGTCGGTGGCGAGCTCCTTGGCGGCCTCGGCCAGGAAGTGGCGCGCCAGGCGCGGGATGTCCTCGCGGCGGTCGGCGAGCTTGGGCAGGTGGACGCGGATCACGTTGAGGCGGTGGAACAGGTCCTCGCGGAAGCGGCCGTCCTCGACCAGGCCCTCCAGGTTCTGGTGGGTGGCGGCGATGATGCGCACGTCGACCTTCACCGAGGTGTGGCCGCCGACGCGGTAGAACTCGCCGTCGGCCAGCACCCGCAGCAGGCGGGTCTGGGTCTCGGCCGGCATGTCGCCGATCTCGTCGAGGAACAGGGTGCCGCCGTCGGCCTGCTCGAAGCGCCCCTGGCGCTGGGCCGTGGCGCCGGTGAAGGCGCCCTTCTCGTGGCCGAACAGCTCGGATTCGATCAGGTCGCGGGGAATCGCCGCCATGTTCAGGGCGATGAACGGCTTGCCGCCGCGCGGGCTGTGCTGATGCAGCGCCTGGGCGACCCGCTCCTTGCCGGTGCCGGACTCGCCGTTGATCAGCACCGTGATGTGCGACTGCGACAGCCGGCCGATGGCGCGGAACACCTCCTGCATGGCCGGCGCCTCACCGATGATCTCGGTGTCCAGCCCCTCGGGCGCACTGACCGGGCGCTGGCGCTCGCGGGCGTGGGCCACGGCGCGGCGCACCAGCGCCAGGGCCTCGTCGACGTCGAACGGCTTGGGCAGGTACTCGAAGGCGCCGCCCTGGTAGGAGGCCACCGCGCTGTCGAGGTCGGAGTGGGCGGTCATCACGATCACCGGCAGCTCCGGATGCGCCTCGCGTACCTTCGCCATCAGGTCCAGGCCGTCCAGGCCCGGCATGCGGATGTCGGTGACCAGCACGTCGGGCGGATCCTCGAGCAGCCGCTCGAGGATCCGGTCGGCACGCTCGACGCTCTCGACCTCGAGGTCGGGCTGGGCCAGAGCGCGCTCCAGCACCCAGCGAATGGCGCGATCGTCATCGACGATCATGACGCGTGCGGCTTCAGTCATGGGATGTCTCCAGCGGTATCAGCAGTCGGAATTCGGTCTGGCCCGGCCGGGAGTCGCACTCGATCAGCCCCTGGTGACGGTGCAGGACCGACTGGGCGATCGACAGCCCCAGGCCACTGCCCTCGGCGCGGCCGGACACCATGGGGTAGAACAGCGTCTCCTTGAGCTCCTCGGGGATGCCGGGACCGTTGTCGATGAGGCTCACCTGGCAGACCAGGCGATGGCGCTCGGCGCCCAGGGTGAACTGGCGACGCGCGCGGGTCTTGAGCACCAGGGTGGGCCCCTCGGTCCCGGCCTCGGTCATCGCCTGCACGGCGTTGCGCGCCACGTTGAGGATGGCCTGGATCAGCTGGGACTCGTCGCCCATCAGATCGGGCAGGCTGGGGTCGTAGTCGCGGGTGAACGTCACCTCGGGATGCTCCACCGCCACCAGGGCGCGGACCCGCTCCAGCACCTTGTGGATGTTGAGCGGCTCGTGACGATTGAGGCGATGCGGGCCGAGCATGGCGTCCACCAGGTCGCGCAGCCGGTCGGCCTCCTCGACGATGATATGGGTGAACTCGGTGAGCCGGGAGTCGCCCAGGTCACGCTCCAGCAGCTGGGCGGCGCCGCGGATCCCGCCCAGCGGATTCTTGACCTCATGGGCGAGCCCGCGCGCCAGCACCTTGATCGTCTCCTGGCGGGTCTGCAGCGCCTCCTCGCGGGAGATGCGCAGCAGCCGGTCGCGGGGCTCCAGCTCCATCAGCAGCTCGTCCGCCGACAGCGGGGTGACGGTGTAGTCCACCGTCAGCGCGTCGCCGGTGGGCAGGGTCAGGCGCGCCTCGCGCTGGGTATAGGGATGGAACTCGTCGCGGGCCTTGGCCAGCAGCTCGCCGATGTCGTCCTCCGAGTTCACCAGCCCCGGCAGCGGCTGGCCGATCACCCGCGAGCGGCTCAACGCCAGCAAGGCCTCCGCCGCCGGATTCATCCAGCGCAGCCGCAGCTGGCCGTCCAGCAGCAGCACGGCGGTGGTGAGGTGTTCCATCAGGCGTTGATACATTGGTGCATTCCCGGCAGCGGAGTGGAGGGGCGCCTCCCTCAAGTTCTGCAAGAAGCGCGCCACTTTGGGGAAGACGACATGGCGTCGCCTCCCGGCTGATCCGACATGGGGATCATGCACCATGGTAGTGCACCAAGCTGGTGCACGCACTGCGAGGTCGCGCTTACTCCCGCTCGGGCGCCTTCCGAAGGTGCGCGCGCGGGTCGTGATGCGCTCGCCATGCCTCATGGTCGCGCCGGCGGCGATCGTCCCGGGGCGGACGGTCGCCGCGCAACGCCTCGGCATGGCGGAAGGCGCTGCCCTCGCTCACCCGGTCGGCGTGATCGAAGGCATCGAAGCGCCCGCCGTCACGCGCCGGGGGCGGGTCACAGGGCCTCGGGGAGCCGTCCGGACACAGCGGTCGATGTGGCCGGCGAGGGGGCAGCTAATGGTTGGCGGGGTTGTTGGGATTGCTCGGCAGATTGACGCTGGCCCGCTGGACGAAGAGCCTCAGCGGCGAGGTGCGGTGGCGCACCGCGCCGGAGCCGTCGAGCAGCTCGGCCTGCACCCGGTGCTCGCCGCGGTTGAGGTTGGAGAGCAGGAAGGTGTCGGTGTGCATGGCGGACTGGCTGACCTGGCCGTCCACCAGCAGCCGCACGCGATGGTCGTCGCGCAGGGCGGGGCGGATGGCGAGCCGCACCTGGGCGTTGCCCGCGGCGCCGGTGGGCAGGGTCGTCTCCTGCTCGGGGGAGGCGATCGCGAAGACGTCGTAGGGCATGAAGGGCTGGCCGGGCTCGCCATAGCGCGTGGTGCCGTCGGCCCGCCCGGGCGAGGCACTCGACAGCGGCTGCACCGGCCGCGACGGCACCACGGTGAGCGGATCGAGCTCCATCGCCTCGCCGCCGCGCTTTGGATCGTCGGTGAAGACGACGTTGCCCTGGGCGTCGGTGGTGCGATAGATGGTCTGTGCCGCCGCCGGCAGGCTCAGCGCCAGGCTCAGCGCCAGTGTCATGACAACCTTGTGCATGTGTCTCTCCCGGGTCCGTGACGGCCGTCCATGGCGCGCCTTGCGCCTGCCGTCGTCATGCTCCAAGCCTAGACCAGGGCGGCCCCGGAACGGAATCCACGTTCGCGGGCCGAGCGAATGCGAGTAGGATGATCCTGCGACACGACAAGCCAAGGAGCGAGCGGCATGGACGCGTGGGAGAAGGTGATAGCGCTGACCCTGATGGCCGGCATGGCGATGCCGCTGGGCGGCTGGGTGGCCAAGGAGGAGCGCATCCGGCCGAACTGGCTGGAGAACGAGCTGCGCCACGGCATCATCGCCTTCGGCGGTGGCGCGCTGCTCTCGGCGGTGGCCCTGGTGCTGGTGCCGAACAGCTTCGAGGCCCTGGACCTGGCGCCGGCCATGGCCTGGTTCCTCGCCGGCGGCCTGACCTTCATGGCGCTCGATATCGCCCTCTACCGCAACGGCACCCCCGCCAGCCAGCTCACCGCCATGCTCGCCGACTTCCTGCCGGAGGCCCTGGCCCTGGGCGCGGCCTTCGCCTACGGCGGCGGCAGCGGCGTGCTGCTGGCGCTGCTGATGACGCTGCAGAACCTGCCCGAAGGCTTCAACGCCTATCGCGAGCTGCGCGAGAACACCCACTACTCGACCCGGCGCCTGCTGACGATGTTCTTCGCCATGGCCTGGCTGGGGCCGCTGGCCGGCCTGAGCGGCTACTGGTGGCTGGCCGCCTACCCGTCCGCGGTGGCCGCGATCATGCTGTTCGCCGCCGGCGGCATTCTCTATTCGGTGTTCCAGGACCTGGCGCCCCAGGCCCGACTCGAGCGCCACTGGGGCCCGCCGCTGGGGGCGGTGTTCGGCTTCGCCATGGGCATCGGCGGCCATATGCTGATCTACTGATCCCGGGCGGAGACCCCGGGAGAAAGACGCACAAAAAAGGCACGCCCATGGGCGTGCCTTTCGCGTGCCGGAGCGCGGCGCCGGGCGCCGCGCGGCATCAGCAGCTGTAGTACATGTCGAACTCGACCGGATGAGTGGTCATGCGCAGGCGCTCGACGTCCTCTTCCTTGAGCTCGATGTAGGCATCGATCATCTCGTCGGTGAACACGCCACCCTCGGTCAGGAAGGCGCGGTCCTCGGCCAGCGCCTCGAGGGCCTGGTCCAGGCTCTCGGCGACGGTCGGGATGGA
The DNA here is from genome assembly GCF_000265245.1 of Halomonas smyrnensis AAD6. Classification (GTDB taxonomy): domain Bacteria; phylum Pseudomonadota; class Gammaproteobacteria; order Pseudomonadales; family Halomonadaceae; genus Halomonas; species Halomonas smyrnensis. The sequence continues at coordinate 19,656 of NZ_AJKS02000017.1, read as the reverse complement.
CTTGCCTTCTTCCGGCGGCAGGTCATAGAGGTTCTTGTCCATGGCGTCGCCGGGATGGATCTTGTTCTTGATGCCATCGATACCGGCCATCAGCATCGCCGCGAAGCACAGGTACGGGTTGGCGGTCGGGTCGGGGAAACGAGCCTCGACGCGCTTGCCCTTCGGGCTGGCGGTGTAGGGGATGCGGATGGACGCGGAGCGGTTGCGGGCGCTGTAGGCCAGCATGACCGGCGCCTCGAAGCCCGGCACCAGACGCTTGTAGGAGTTGGTGGAGGCGTTGGTGAAGGCGTTCAGGGCACGGGCGTGCTTGATGATGCCGCCGATGTAGTAGAGCGCCATTTCGGACAGGCCGGCGTACTCGTCGCCGGCGAACTGGTTCTCGCCGTCCTTCCAGAAGGACTGGTGGACGTGCATGCCGGAACCGTTGTCACCGACCAGCGGCTTGGGCATGAAGGTGGCGGTCTTGCCGTAGGCGTGGGCGACGTTGTGCACCACATACTTCATTTCCTGAAGTTCGTCGGCCTTCTTCACCAGGGTGTTGAACTTGACGCCGATCTCGTTCTGGCCGGCGTTGGCGACCTCGTGGTGGTGCACCTCGACGGACTGGCCGATGGCCTCGAGGGTGTTGCACATGGCGCCACGGATGTCGTGGAAGCTGTCGACCGGGGGCACCGGGAAGTAGCCGCCCTTGACGCGCGGGCGGTGCGCCAGGTTGCCGCCCTCGACCTGACGGTCGGTGGCCCAGGCGCCTTCCTCGGAGGTGATCTTGTACATGGCGCCTTCGATGTCGGCCTTCCAGTGCACCTCGTCGAAGATGAAGAACTCGGGCTCCGGACCGAAGAAGGCGGTGTCGCCCAGGCCGGTGGACTGCAGGTAGGCCTCGGCGCGCTTGGCGATGGAGCGCGGATCACGCTCGTAGCCCTGCATGGTGGCCGGCTCGATGATGTCGCAGCGCAGGATCAGGGTGGCGTCTTCGGTGAAGGGGTCGAGGAAGCCGGTGCCGTCTTCCGGGCGCAGAATCATGTCGGACTCGTTGATGCCCTTCCAGCCGGAGATGGAGGAGCCATCGAACATCTGGCCGTTCTCGAAGAACTCTTCATCGACGTCACGGGCCGGAATGGTGACGTGCTGTTCCTTGCCTTTGGTGTCGGTGAAGCGCAGGTCGATCCACTTCACGTCGTGTTCTTCGATCAGGGCGAGAGTCTTCTCGGACATGAGGTCCTCCAGGGTACAGTGGCTGGTTATGATATTCCGCTGAATCTGTCTGTCGTCGGTCGCGGGTGTGTCCAGTCGACGTTGTAGCATGACGTCGGTGCGATGCCCACGCCGCCATGCACGACCATGGCATTGCCCCAAATAATGCAGATGGCGTGCCAAAATGGCGACATTCGCCGAAATCACTTCCATAAACGACTGAGAAGAAAGAAGAAAAAAACCTGCTTCATGAGAGTGCAGAGTCACCAATCTGCATCATGCCCGCTCATGGCACCTTCTCGTCCGCCGGAATGCGCCCCAAGATGACGCTCGCACGCCCCCGATGCACCAAATATGTGCACATCGTCTTTTCTAGCGCACCAGCCCGACGCCTCCGCCGCCCAGCCGCCGCGCCAGGCGCCGCGCCAGGCGCCCCGCGGCGACGCGCGGGCGAAAAACACCGCGACGATCCGGATTCCGGAGGCCACAAGGCTGGTAGCGTCGAGGTCCTGACCCTATAATGCCACCCCAATTTTCCCAGCAGGATCCCGTCGTGATCGAGAATCTTCGCAACATCGCCATCATCGCTCACGTCGACCACGGCAAGACCACCCTGGTCGACAAGCTCCTCCAGCAGTCCGGCACCCTGGACCGCAAGGCCGAAGGCCAGGAGCGCATCATGGACTCCAACGACCAGGAGAAGGAACGCGGCATCACCATCCTGGCCAAGAACACGGCGATCCGCTGGGATGACGGCAACGGCCGCGACTACCACATCAACATCGTGGACACCCCGGGACACGCCGACTTCGGTGGCGAAGTCGAGCGCGTGATGTCCATGGTCGACTCCGTGCTGCTGATGGTCGACGCCGTCGACGGCCCGATGCCGCAGACCCGCTTCGTGACCCAGAAGGCCTTCGACCAGGGCCTCAAGCCGATCGTCGTGGTCAACAAGATCGACCGCCCGGGCGCCCGCCCCGACTGGGTCATCGACCAGATCTTCGACCTGTTCGACAACCTCGGCGCCTCCGACGAGCAGCTCGACTTCCCGATCGTCTACTGCTCCGCGCTCAACGGCATCGCCGGCACCGAGCCGGAAGAGCTGAGCGACGACATGCGCCCGATGTTCGAGGCCATCGTCGACATCGTCGAGCCGCCCAAGGTCGAGCTGGAAGCCCCGTTCCAGATGCAGGTCTCCGCGCTGGACTACAACAGCTACGTCGGCGTCATCGGCCTGGGCCGCATCACCCGCGGCAGCGTCAAGCCGAACCAGCAGGTCACCGTCGTCTCCAAGGAAGGCAACACCCGCCGCGGCAAGATCGGCCAGGTGATGACCCACCTCGGCCTCGAGCGCGTGCAGACCGACGAAGCCACCGCCGGCGACATCATCTGTATCACCGGCATCGAGGATCTGGCGATCTCCGATACGCTGTGCGACCCGGCCGCCGTCGAGGCGCTGCCGGCGCTGACCGTCGACGAGCCGACCGTGTCCATGACCTTCCAGGTCAACGACTCGCCGTTCGCCGGCAAGGACGGCAAGTTCGTCACCAGCCGCAACATCAAGGATCGCCTCGACCAGGAGCTGATCCACAACGTGGCGCTGCGCGTCGAGCAGGGCGACTCCCCGGAGAAGTTCATCGTCTCCGGCCGCGGCGAGCTGCACCTCTCGGTGCTGATCGAGAGCATGCGTCGTGAAGGCTTCGAGCTGGCCGTGGGCCGCCCCGAGGTCATCATCCGCGAGATCGACGGCCAGGAGCAGGAGCCCTACGAAGAAGTCATCATCGACTGCGAGGAGCAGCACCAGGGCGCCATCATGGAAGAGCTCGGCTACCGCAAGGGCGAGCTCAAGAACATGAACCCCGACGGCAAGGGCCGGGTGCGTCTCGACTTCATCATCCCGGCGCGCGGCCTGATCGGCTTCCGCGGTCAGTTCCTGACCCTGACCTCCGGCACCGGCATCCTGACCAGCCGCTTCGACCACTACGGCGACCTCAAGCCGGACGCCTCGGTCGAGCGTCGCAACGGCGTGCTGGTGTCCATGGTCTCCGGCAAGGCCCTGGCCTACGCGCTGTTCGCGCTGCAGGATCGCGGCAAGCTGATCATCGAGCACGGCACCGAGGTCTACGAAGGCATGCTGATCGGCATCAACAGCCGTGCCGAGGACATGGTCGTCAACCCGACCAAGGCCAAGAAGCTCGACAACATGCGCGCGTCCGGCAACGACGAGAACCTGGTGCTGACGCCGCCGATCCGCTTCACCCTGGAGCAGGCGATCGAGTTCCTCGACGACGACGAGCTGGTCGAGATCACCCCGAACCACATTCGTCTGCGCAAGAAGCTGCTGTCCGAGAACGAGCGCAAGCGTTCCAAGAAGAAGTAAACCGCATCGACGCACCGCGACTCGTTGCGCCCCAGAGCCCGCCATCATGGCGGGCTCTTTCGTTTCCACCTTCTGCGTCCGTGTCGGCCACTGCGCCGTTGGCCTCGCGCCCCGGCCGGGGGCTATGCTGAGACCTCCGCTCACCAAGGAGACCGCCCGATGCACAAGCACGTCGAATGGGACGATCCCGGCAGCGCCAGCGTGCTGCGCTACTATCAGGACCATCCCCAGGACTACCCGGAGCCTCACGAGGGCAGCATCATCAGCGCCCATTTCCGCGGCTTCACCGTGCGGGTGCGGGTCGATGCCCACGTCGAGGACACCAGCATCGGCGAGGTGGTGGCGCTGATCGCCGATGACAACGGCCGCCGCGAGCAGCACGTCGGCGACCTGGCGCTCGGCGACACCGTGCGCCTGCCCGATGCCCTGCGCGCTCTCGAGCCGCGTCACCCCGAGGCAAACGACGACCGAGACTGAGCCGGCGCCCGGATTACCATCCGCTATCGCCAACGGCTCCTAAACGCTAGCCATCTGGTCAAGGGACCCGCGTCTGGCGCACAGTGACGGCCATGGGGCATACCGCCCAGCGCAGCAACCCATGGCCCGCTCGCGAGGCCTGGGTCCGAGTCACCAGGTCGCCAACGCCGGGTACCGATGAGCACGAACAACGTCTGGACGCACAAGGGCACCTTCCTGCTTGCCGCCGTCGGCTCGGCGGTGGGGCTCGGCAACCTGTGGCGCTTTCCCTACCTGGCCGGCGAGAACGGCGGCGGCGCCTTCCTGCTGGTCTACGCCCTGACCATCGTCGCCGTCGGCATCCCGATCCTGATCGCCGAGACCATGCTCGGCCGCAACAGCCGGCGCAGCCCGATCATGGGCATGCGTTTCCTGACCCGCACCCACCGGGCATCCCGCGGCTGGGAGTCGATCGGCTGGCTGGGCGCCGCCTCGGCCTTCATCATCTTGAGCTTCTATTCGGTGATCGCCGGCTGGGCGATCCACTACACCGGGCTGATGCTCACCGGACGCCTCAGCCACGCCGGCGCCGAGGCCGTGGCCGCGAGCTTCGATGACCTGCTGGCCTCGCCGCCGCTGCTGGCGCTCTACCACAGCCTGTTCATCGGCGCCTCGGCGCTGATGGTCGGGCTCGGCGTCCACCGCGGCATCGAGAACGGCCTGCGCATCCTGATGCCGGCACTGTTCGTGATCCTGATGGTGGTGCTGGCCTACGCGGCCATGATCGGCGACCTGGCCGGCGCCGCGGACTTCCTGTTCACCTTCAACGTCGCCGACCTGAGCCTCGAGGGCTGGCTGGAGGCCATGGGCCAGTCGTTCTTCACCCTGAGCCTCGGCATGGGCGCGATCATGGCCTACGGCGCCTACATGTCCGGCGACGCCTCGCTGACCGGCACCGCCTTCACCGTGGCCCTCGTCGACACCGCCGTGGCACTGATCGCCGGCCTGGCGATCTTCGCCCTGGTGTTCGGCGCCGGGCTGGATCCCGCCGAGGGCCCGGGGCTGATGTTCGTCACCCTGCCGCTGGCCTTCGGCGAGATGCCGGGCGGCACGCTGCTCGGCGCCATCTTCTTCCTGCTGGTGCTGGGCGCGGCGCTGAGCTCGGCGATCTCGCTGATCGAGCCGGTGGCCGCCTACCTGGTCGAGCGCTTCTCGCTCAGCCGCCCCCAGGCGGTCTCCGCCATGGTGGTGGCCAGCTGGGCGCTGGGCCTGCTGACGGTGTTCAGCTTCAACGCCTGGGCCAGCGACTCGCCCTTCCACGGCTGGTTCGGCCGCAGCCCCTTCGAGCTGCTGGAGCTGGCCACCAACATCTTCATGCCGCTGGGCGGCCTGTTGATCGCGCTGTTCGCCGGCTGGGTGCTGACCCACGGCGAGGTGATGAAGGAGATGCGCACCGGCGAGGGCTGGTTCCGGGTCTGGCGCCTGCTGGTGCGCTTCGTGGCCCCGGCCGCCGTCGCCTTCGTGTTCCTGCGCAGCCTTCCTCAGGTGCAGGGCTACTGGATACCCACCATCGGTGCGGTGGTGATCGTCGGCGCCTTCGCCGCCGGTCGCAGCTTCCTGAGCGAGCGACACGCCTCATGAGCGTCGTCGCCCGACCCATAACAACAACCCAATGCTCACAGGTGTGACATGTCAGCCATCATCGACGTCCGACACGTCAACAAGGCCTTCGGCGGCCTGCAGGTCATCAACGACTGCTCCCTCCAGGTCGAGGAAGGCTCGATCACCGGCCTGATCGGCCCCAACGGTGCCGGCAAGTCGACGCTGTTCAACATCATCGCCGGCGCCCTGCCGCTGGACACCGGCCAGATCGTCTTCGACGGCGAGGACATCACCAACCGCCCCGCCGACGCGCTGTTCCACCAGGGCCTGCTGCGCACCTTCCAGATCGCCCACGAGTTCTCGAACATGACGGCGCTGGAGAACCTGATGATGGTGCCGCCCGCCCAGGCCGGCGAGAACCTGTTCGCCACCTGGTTCAAGCCGGGCCAGGTGCGCCGCGAGGAGGCCGAGGTGCGGCGCCGCGCGCTGGAGGTGATCGACTTCGTCGGCCTGCACCACGTGCGCAACGAGCTGGCCGGCAACCTCTCCGGCGGCCAGAAGAAGCTGCTCGAGCTCGGCCGCACCATGATGACCGACGCCAAGGTGGTGCTGCTCGACGAGATCGCCGCCGGGGTCAACCGCACCCTGCTGGGCGATCTGATCGGCAACATCGAGCGCCTCAACCGCGAGATGGGCTACACCTTCCTGGTCATCGAGCACGACATGGACATGATCGCGCGGCTCTGCGACCCGGTGATCGTGCTCGCCCAGGGCAGCGTGATGGTCGAGGGCAGCATCGAGGAGATCCAGAACAACCCCGAGGTCATCGAGGCCTATTTCGGTTCACCGGCGGCCTAGGGGTCGCCGGCAGCGGCACACGACAACAACGATGGGCGGCCGGATCCCGCCCGATAACGACAACGCAGAGAGCCAGCTATGCCACTACTCGACGCACGCGACGTGCACGGCGGCTACGGCGGCATGAACATCCTCAACGGGGTGGACATGGCCATCGAAGCAGACGAGATCGGCGTCATCGTCGGCCCCAACGGGGCCGGCAAGTCGACCATGCTCAAGGCCGTTTTCGGCCTGCTCCGCGTCAGCCAGGGCGAGATCCTGCTGCGCGGCGAACCCATCCACAACCTGCCGCCCAACCGGCTCGTGCAGAAGGGCATGGGCTTCGTGCCCCAGGAATACAACGTCTTCCCCAGCCTCTCGGTGAAGGAAAACCTGCAGATGGGCGCCTACCTCAAGCCCGGCAACGTCAAGCGCATGCTGTCCCGGGTCTACGAGTTCTTTCCGCCGCTCAAGGACAAGCGCCACCAGCCCGCCGGCGAGCTCTCCGGCGGCCAGCGGCAGATGGTCGCCATGGGCCGCGCGCTGATGGCCGAACCCGAGGTGCTGCTGCTCGACGAGCCCACCGCCGGGCTCTCTCCGCGGTACATGAACGAGATCTTCGAGCGGGTGAAGGAGGTCAACGCCGCCGGCGTCGGCATCCTGATGGTCGAGCAGAACGCCAAGCAGGCGCTGGCCATCGCCGACAAGGGCTTCGTGCTGGCCGCGGGCCAGAACCGCTTCACCGACACCGGCGCGGCCCTGCTGGCCGACCCGGACGTCGCCAAGAGCTTCCTCGGCGGCTGAGCCCGCCCCGACGGCACATCGGAGAGACCCCGTGAACGAACTCGTCTTCTTCATCAACAACGTGGTGATCGCCGGCAGCGTGGCCGGCTCGATCTACGCCATCGGCGCGGTGGGCGTGACGCTGATCTTCAGCATCATGCGCTTCGCCCACTTCGCCCACGGCGACATGATGACCTTCGGCGCCTTCATGGTGCTGCTGCTGACCACCCTCTTCCCGCAGGCAGGCGCCGCCCTCGGCGTGCCCACGCCGCTGATCATGCTGCCGCTGGCGATGGCGCTGACCGCGCTGCTGGCGGTGGGCATCGACCGCACCTTCTACAAGCCGCTGCGCGCCCACGGCGTGAAGCCGATCGTCATGGTCATCGCCTCGCTGGGCGTGACCCTGATGCTGCAGGGGCTGATCCGGCTGTTCGCCGGCACCGGCGGCGAGAGCCTCTACGTCGACGACCGCAAGGAGATCTTCCGCATCCCGCTGCCCATCGAGGGCGTGCGGGTGCCAGTGGTGATCACCGAGCCGCAGCTCTACCTGTTCGCGCTGACGCTGATGAGCGTGGTGGCGCTGCACTTCTTCCTGTCGCGCTCGCGGCTGGGCAAGGCCATGCGCGCCATGTCCGACAACCCGGACCTGGCGCGGGCCTCGGGCATCAACACCAACACCATCGTCGCCGTGACCTGGGTACTCGCCGGGGGCCTGGCCGCCATCGCCGGGACCCTGCTGTCGCTGGACGTGACCTTCAAGCCGGACCTCAGCTTCTTCCTGCTGCTGCCGATCTTCGCCGCGGCCATCGTCGGCGGCGTGGGCCACCCCTACGGCGCCATCGCCGGCGGCTTCGTGGTCGGCTTCGCCGAGACGCTGGCGGTATTCAACTGGGGCATCCTGCTCCGCCCCTTCCGTGACAGCCTGCCCGAGTGGCTGTCGCTGCCCGGCAACCTGGCCTTCGTCGGCACCGAGTACAAGATCGTGGTGCCCTTCTTCATCCTCGTCGCCATCCTGGTGTGGCGCCCCACCGGCATCTTCAAGGGCAAGGTGATCTGATGAGCACGACACGCACCGATACCGTCGCCGCCCCGCGCCGCTTCCCGCTGCGCGAGGTGGTCATCTTCGTGGCCCTGCTGGTCGCCGTGCTCGGCGTCTACGGGATCATGGGCGCCGCCTACAGCACCCGCATGCTGGTGGAAGCCTCGTGCTACGCCATCCTGGCCCTGGGCCTGACCATCCAGTGGGGCTATGCCGGCCAGTTCAATGCCGGCGTCATGGGCTTCGTCGCCCTGGGCGGCTTCTGTGCCATGTTCTTCAGCGTGCCGGTCAACGAGGCCTTCTGGGACTCCGAGCTGCCCGGCGAGCTCGCCGTGGTGCTGGGCTATATCGTCGGCGCCGCGCTGGTGGTGTTCGGCGCCTCGCGGCTCGACCGCCTCGGGGTGCCGAAGAAGCTGCGCACCGTCATCACCGTGGCGCTGGCCGTGGTGCTCTACCTGGTGGTGATCAGCGCCTTCCGCGGCGTGGCCGGGCAGATCGAGTCCCAGGCCGGCTTCGTCGGCGGCCTGGGCCTGCCGTCCTGGGTCGGCTGGATCGTCGGCGGCGTGCTGGCCGGCGGCGTGGGCTACTTCATCGGCCACGTCTGCCTGGGCCTGCGCAGCGACTACCTGGCCATCGCCACCATCGGCATCGCCGAGATCATCAAGGCGTTCCTCAAGAACTCCGACTGGCTGACCCGCGGCACCGCCACCGTCTCGCCGCTGCCCTGGCCGGTGCCCGGCCCCGCCGAGGTCGGCTTCACCCTGGCCCGCGCGCTGTACCTGTCGGTGACGGCGGTGCTGATCGCGGCGATCTTCTTCCTGCTGCACCGCGCCTACCACGCCCCCTGGGGGCGGATGATCCGCGCCATCCGCGACAACGAGATCTCGTCCGCGGCCATGGGCAAGAACATCAACCGGCGCCGGCTGGAGATCTTCGTGCTGGGCTGCATCCTGATGGGCATCGGCGGCGCCGTGCTGGCGAGCTTCAACAGCCTGTTCGACCCCCAGGGCTACCTGCCGCTGAACCACACCTTCCTGGTGCTGGTGATGGTCATCCTCGGCGGCCCCGGCAACAACCTGGGCACCATCTTCGGCGCCGTGGCGGTGTACATCATCTGGCTGATGTCGGAGCCGCTGGCGCTGTTCTTGATGGAGCTGGCGGTGAACTTCGGCGAGAGCACCTTCGGCTGGGACGCCCCGGCCAGCCTCGACAGCCGCGCGCTGCAGGCCCGGGTGTTCGTGATCGGCCTGCTGATCACCCTGGTGCTGCGCTTCGCGCCCAAGGGGCTCTTGCCCGAGAAGACCAAGCACGTGGATTGATGGGGCGGTGAAGGGTGAGGGGCATAAATTCCGCCCCTCGCCTACTTACCTTCTTACCTCCTGACTTCCCTACTTCCCTACTCCCTTACCTTCTTATCTTCTTACCTCCTCGCCAATGCCAGGGCCGATCTTGAGTGATCGCTCAAAAGCATATTGAGCGATCACTCAAAAACTTTTAGGGTGACCGTCGTCACACGCCGCAAGCCGTGACACGGCTTGCCGAAAAGCGATGCCATCGCGCAGAAGACGAGGTTGAGATGAGCCACGTGACCACCCGAATGGAAAACGTCGAGACTCGCCACGCCAGGATCGAGGGCCACCGTATTGCGTATCGGGAAATGGGCGAAGGCAGCCCCCTGATCCTGATTCACGGCATTCCGACCAACAAGCTAATGTGGCGCGACGTCATGCCCAGGCTCGCCGAGCATTACCGCGTCATCGCGCCGGACATGCTCAACTATGGCGAATCCGACATGCCGCCGGATGCCGATGTGTCCATCAACGCCCAGGCACGCATCATCGTCAAGCTGATGGATGCCCTCGGCGTGTCGAGCGCCGATATCGTGTCGCATGACATCGGCGGCGGCATCGGCCAGCTGCTCGCCGTCAACCACCCGGAGCGGGTGCGCCGCCAGGTGCTGATCGACAGCGTGTGCTTCGATTCCTGGCCGATTCCGGAGTTCAAGCGCCTGCTGGAACCGGGGGTGGAGGAAGCGACCAGCGTCGAGTCCTTCATCGGCACCATGCGCGACTTCATGCCCAAGGGCGTGCACGATCCCGAGGTGATGACCGAGGAGCTGCGCGAGATCTACGTCAAGCCGTGGAACAGCGCCGAAGGCAAGGCGGCCTTCTTCCGCAACATGCGCCGTCTCAACAAGGAATACACCGAAGCGATCGCCGGTGAGCTCAAGCATATCCCGCACCGGACCCTGGTGCTGTGGGGCGATCAGGACAACTTCCAGAAGCCGGACTATGCGCCGATGCTGGCGGATGCCATCCCCGGTGCGGAGCTGGTCTGGGTCAAGGATGCCGGCCACTGGGTGACCGACGAGCAGCCCGAGGAGACCTCGCGCCAGATCCTGGCGTTCCTGGCCGCGTGAAACGCCGCCTCGCGAAGCGGCGAAGCCAACACGGAGGACCGGCCGCCGTGGCACCCTGCCCGGCCTGAGTGGCCAGCCGCATCGCCGCAATGAAAAGCCCCCGGCGGGTCACCGCCGGGGGCTTCTTTATCGCCGTCTTTGCGGCGCCTACTCCTCGGCGTCGACGTAGCCCTGGATGGTGAAGGTGCCGTCCTCGACCAGCATCTCCTGCACCACGCCCGGCACGTCGCCGTTGTCGTCGAACTCGTGGGTGCCGGAGGCGCCCTCGTAGTTGATCTCGGTGCCGGCGGCGATCAGCTCCTTGGCCTTCTCCCACTCGCCGGGCAGGACCACCTCGCCCGGGGCGCTGGCGACGCTGCGCAGCGCCTCGTTCAGGCCCTCGCGGTCGGCGCTGCCGTTCTGCTCGATGGCCAGGCCGAGCAGGAAGGCGGCGTCGTAGGCCTGGGCGGCGAACACCGCGCTGGGGTCGATGCCGGCCTCGTTGGCCTGCTGGTTGAACATCGCCGTGCCCGGCAGCTCCGGGCTGCCCGGACGGGTGGCGATCATGCCGTTGAGCACGTCGGCGCCGATGGCCTCGACCAGGCTGTCGCCGACCATGCCGTCGCCGCCCACGTACTGGGTGAACATGCCGCTCTCGTAGGCCTGGCGGACCACGGTCTGGCCGGAGGTATCGGCGTAGGCCAGCACCACCAGGGTCTGGGCGCCGGTGGCGGCCAGCGAGCCGAGCTCGGAGCGATAGTCGGCGCGGTTGTCCTCGTGGGCGAGGTTCTCCAGCACCATGCCGCCGCCGTTCTCGTAGCCGGCCACGAAGGCGTCCGCCAGGCCACGGCCGTAGTCGTTGTTGACGTAGGTGACCGCCACTTCCTGGATGCCCTTGTCGAGCAGCAGCTTGGCCAGCATCTCGCCCTGGAAGGCATCGGAGGGCACGGTGCGGAAGACCAGGTCGTTGTCGTCCAGTTCCGTGACCGCCGGCGCGGTGGAGGCCGGCGAGACCATGGTCACGCCGCCAGGGATCGCGGCATTGTTGGCCGCGGCCACGGTGGCGCCGGTGCACAGGGCGCCGACGATGGCGGTGACCTGCTCGGTGTTGACCATGCGGTCGGCCGCGTTGGAGGCCGCCGAGGCGTCGGAGCAGGTGGTGTCGCCGGTCGGCATGACGATGTCCTCGCCGTCCAGCAGCCCGCCCTGGGCGTTGATCTGCTCCACCGCCAGGTTGGCGCCGTCGAAGATCGGCGGCGTCAGGCTCTCGATGCCGCCGGTGAAGCCGCCGAGGAAGCCGATCTTGACCTCGGCCTGTGCCATGCCGGACAGGGCCAGGGTGGTCGCGGCCACCGCCGATGCTAGAACGCGTTTCTTCATGATTGTTGGTCTCGCTCTGGTTGCTCGAATCATCCACTGCGCGAATCACACCCTTCCAATCTGGAAGGCCGACGCCCAAAACACAACCCGCGGCTGCCAACGCTGGGCGGCCCCGAGCGGCTTCCAAGCCTTTGATGTCAAAGCGCCGTTTCGGGTACATCGGCGTTCGAACGAGCGCTTCAACGCTGACCTCGCTCGGCCGCCTATACTGAGGGCCCTCACACCACCATCGCCGAGGACCGCATGATACGACCGCTGACGTTTCTCACCCTGGCCGCGCTGGCCGGCACCGCCCAGGCCGACGGCCGCGAGATCGACTATCGCGTCGACGACGAGGCCTTCACCGGCTACTTCGCGCCGGCCGACGACGAACCCCGCGGCACGGTGCTGATCATCCACGACTGGGACGGCCTGACCGACTACGAGCGCCGCCGCGCCGAGATGCTGGCCGAGCGGGGCTATGACGCCTTCGCCCTCGACCTCTACGGCCAGGGCAACCGCCCGGTGGAAACCGAGGCCAAGAAGGCCGAGACGGCGAAGCTCTATCAGGACCGCGAGCGCATGCGCGCGCTGACCCTGGCCGGGCTGGCCGAGGCCCGCGCCCGGGGCGCGGCGGCGCCGACCGTGGTGATGGGCTACTGCTTCGGCGGCGCCGTGGTGCTGGAACTGGCCCGCAGCGCCGCCGCCGAGGACGTGCACGGCTACGCCACCTTCCACGGCGGCCTGGCCACCCCCGAGGGGCAGAGCTATGCCGATGACACCGCGCCGATCCTCGTCGCCCACGGCGGCGCCGATGCGTCGATTCCGCTGGAAGACGTGACCGCGCTGTCGCGCCAGCTGGAAGACGCCGGGGTCGACTACGAGATCGAGATCTACTCCGGCGCGCCCCACGCCTTCACCGTCTTCGACAACGACCGCTACCAGCAGCGCGCCGACGAGCGCTCCTGGTCGGCCTTCCTGTCGCTGCTCGACGAGGTGCTGCCGCGGCAGTGAGTCACTGCCGCACTTACGCAAGTTTTTAATCTCTCCTTTCTGTAGAATCGCGCTCCGGCATGATTTCCTGCTACCAAGAGCCGATATAACAGAAAGGAGCCATCCCCTTGTCCGATTCCACGACGTCCGCCGGCGGCGGCCTCTGGCGGCGCATCCCGCTGTGGCAGAAGATCCTCGCCGGCCTGGCGCTCGGCGTGCTCACCGGCGCCCTGCTCGGCGAGGACGCCAGCGTGTTCAAGCCGCTCGGCGATATCTTCATCAACGCCATCAAGATGCTGATCGTGCCGCTGGTGTTCTCGACCCTGGTGGTCGGCATCACCGCCATGCGCGACCCGCAGAAGATGGGCCGCATCGGCGCCCGCACCATCGCCCTCTACCTGCTGACCACGGCCTTCGCCATCGCCATCGGCCTGTTCGCCTCGTGGCTGTTCCAGCCCGGCACCGGCCTGGAGATGAGCTTCGACTCGGCCGTCGAGGCCAAGGAAGCGCCCAGCCTGCGCGAGATCCTGGTCAACCTGGTGCCCCAGAACCCGATCGATGCGCTGGCCAACGGCAACATCCTGCAGATCATCGTGTTCGCCATCGGGCTCGGCATCTCGCTGACCCTGATCGGTGACAAGGGCGAGCCGGTGGTGCGCGTGTTCGAGAGCTTCGCCGAGGCCATGGTCAAGCTGACCAACATCGTCATGGCCTTCGCGCCGATCGGCGTGTTCGGCCTGATCGCCCACGTCGCGGGCAGCTACGGCCTCGAGGTGCTGCTGCCCCTGGCCAAGGTGATCGGCGTGGCCTACCTGGCCAGCGCCCTGCACGTGCTGCTGGTCTACTCCGGGCTCCTGGCGCTGCTCGGCCGGCTGAACCCGCTGCGCTACCTGCAGGGCATCCTCGACGCCCTGGTGGTGGCCTACTCCTCGGCCTCGTCGTCCGGCACCCTGCCGGTCTCGCTGCGCTGCGCGCGCAACAACCTCGGCGTCTCCGAGGGCGTGTCCGGCTTCGTGCTGCCGGTGGGCGCCACCATCAACATGGACGGCACCGCCATCTATCAGGGCGTGGTCGCGGTGTTCATCGCCCAGTTGATCGGTGTCGACCTGAGCCTGGCCGACTACGGCATGATCATCGTCACCGGCACCCTGGCCTCGATCGGCACCGCCGGCGTGCCCGGCGCGGGCCTGGTGATGCTGTCCATCGTCATGGCCCAGATCGGCCTGCCGCTGGAGGCCATCGCGGTGATCGCCGGCATCGACCGCCTGCTCGACATGGCGCGCACCAGCGTCAACGTGGCCGGCGACCTGATGGTCACCACCCTGGTCGGCAAGAGCGAAGGCGAGCTGGACGAAAGCGTCTACAACGCCCCGCGCAAGAGCTGATACCGCCCCGCTGCCCAGCATGAAACGGGGCGCCGGGGACAGGTCACAGAGGGGGTTTTTGCCATGGGTGAGGCGAGTCTCGCCGAACGGGCTGGCCACGGATGGCCAGCACCGGTCCTGCAAGCGAAGCAGGATGCGAGAGCGTCGCAGGGCAAAAGTAGCGCCCATGGACGGGTTCACAGCGCCCCTCGTCGACCTGTCGACGGATCAGCCCCGTACCACATAGCGGCCGGACGAGGCCTCCGCCCGGCGCCCCTCTCGTCCCTGCTAGGCTGAGCGCATTCCCTCTCTCGCTCTGGAGGTCATCATGCTCAGCGTCTTTTCCGGCTCCCGCGCCGAGATCGGCGAGGCCCACGGCCGCACCCATGCCGCCCTGATCACCTCGAGCCTCGAGGTCTACGACCGGCTGTTCCACGACTTCGTCGGCCTGCACTGGGCCGAGGCCCGCCGCGTCGCCGAGCGCTTCGTGCCGATGATCGAACGCGGCTTCCCCGAGATGCTCGACGAGATGGCCGGCATCGCCCGCGGCGCCGGGCTCGATCTCGAGGACATCCTCACCCTCAACTGCCGCAGCGAGATCTCGCTGACCCAGGCCAGTGGCGGCTGCACCGCGCTCTCGATCAACCGCGACGGCACCCAGTGGCTGGCCCAGAACTGGGACTGGCGCAGCGACCAGCTGCACAACGTGGTGGCGATGGAGCTGCGCCCGACGGACGCGCCACGGCTGGTCAGCGTCGGCGAGGCGGGCATGGTGGCCAAGATCGGCCTGAACGAGCACGGGGTCGGCGTGTGCCTCAACGCCATTCGCTCGCGGACCCTGGGCGAGGGGCTGCCGATCCACGTGGCGCTGCGCAAGATTCTCGAGGCCGAGTCGTTCGACGCGGCGAGCCGGGTGGTCACCCGCGACCGGGTCTGCTCGCCGACCCACTTCCTGATCGCCAGCGGCGACGGCCGCTCCGCCGGCTTCGAGGTGCATCCCGGCCTGCCCGGCGTACTGGAGCCCCGCGGCGGCGCGGTCACCCACACCAACCACCTCTACGCCGAGACCGCCACCTGCCAGGTGGAGGACTTCCCGCGGCCGGACTCCGGCACCCGGCTCAGCCGCATCGACCAGTTACTGCGCGAACGGCTGCCGCTGGGCGCGGCGGTCGACGCCGAGGCGCTGTTCGCCATGCTCGCCGACCACGACAACGCCCCGCTCTCGATCTGCCGCCACTTCAACCCCGACCAGCCGGCCGAGGAGCGCATGGAGACGCTGTTCGCGGTGGTCATGAACCTGCGCCAGCGGCGCCTCGTGCTGCGCCACGGCAAGCCCTGCGAGAGCGAGGACACGCTGACGGTGACGCTCGGCGACGCCTGAGCGCCGGCTCGGCCGCTCGCTCAGCTTCGCCGCCAGGCGCCCAATCGAGGTATGCCATCCAACTCGCCCTTGAGATAGCGCTCGGTGGTGCGCAGGAAACGGCGCAGGTGTTCGGCGATGGCCTCATCGCGGCGCAGCGCGTCCAGCTCGGCCTCGTCTTCTTCCTTGCCCGACGACACGCAGGGCTGCCAGGCCATGCGCACCGAGCAGGCGCTGACATCGCAGATCTGCAGGCTGGGGGTGGTACCGCGAGACGCCGCTCGGATGTGATAGGCCATGTCACCCTCCCGATAGAGCCATTTAATGATAACGATTATCAAATGCAAATATGAGGAAGGAGGGGGCGATCTGTCAAGCGCCGGCACCGAAGGCATGACGCGGATCAGGGTCGCCGCGGTGTCACACGACTGCCAAGCCGGCGTCATCGACCGCCGTCATCCTCGGGGTCCCCCCCTGAGGAGAGACGAATCATGCGCATGACGCGACGCGGCGTACTCAAGCTCGGCCTGGCCGGTGGCGCCACGCTGGGCACCGGCCTGGTCGCCCCCGGCATCGTGCTGGCCGAGGGCCGGCGCCCGATGGTCGACGGCGGCGTGATGAGCGGCGACATGCTCGCCGACCGCGCCATGCTGTGGTCGCGGGTCGACCGCCCGGCGCGGATGCTGCTCGAGATCGCCGACAACCCCGAGTTCCGCGCCGCCCGCCAGCTGCACGGCCCCGAGGCGCTGCCGGCCGGCGGCCTCACCGCGAAGCTGGACGCCACCGGGCTCGGCGGCATGGACGAGGTGCACTACCGGGTGCGCTTCGCCGCCCTGGGCGACCACCGCGCGATCAGCGAGCCAGTCACCGGCCGGCTGCGCCTGCCGCCGCAGACGCCCCGCGACGTGCGCTTCGTGTGGTCCGGCGACACCGTGGGCCAGGGCTGGGGCATCGACGAGGCGCGCGGCGGCATGACCACCTACGCCACCATGCTCGACCAGCGCCCCGACTTCTTCATCCACTCCGGCGACACCGTCTACGCCGACGGCCCGCTCGAGGAGAGCGTCGAGCTCGCCGACGGCAGCCTGTGGCGCAACCGGGTGACGCCGGAGAAGCTCAAGGTGGCCGAGACCCTGCAGGAGTTCCGCGGCCAGCACGCCTACAACCTGCTGGACGCCAACGTGCGGCGCTTCAACGCCGAGGTGCCGATGCTGGCCCAGTGGGACGACCACGAGACCACCAACAACTGGTATCCCGGCGAGCTGCTGGAAGACGACCGCTACACCGAGAAGAACGCCTCGCTGCTGGCCGCCCGCGGCCGCCAGGCCTTCCTCGAGCACATGCCGCTGCGCCAGCGCCCCGAGGCGCCCGGACGCATCCACCGCCGCTTCGCCTACGGCCCGGGCCTGGAGGTGTTCATGCTCGACATGCGCACCTTCCGCGGCGCCAACGACCGCAACCGTCAGGCGCGCGGCGCCGACCTGCTCGGCGCGGAGCAGCTGCGCTGGCTGCTGAATGCGCTGCGCGATTCCACCGCCACCTGGAAGATCATCGCCTCCGACATGCCCATCGGCCTGGTGGTGCGCGACGGCGATCGCTTCGAGGCCGTGGCCAACGACGAGCCGGGCCAGCCGCTGGGGCGCGAGCAGGAGATCGCCAAGCTGCTCAAGGCGATCCGCGATGAAGATATCCACAACGTGGTGTGGCTGACCGCCGATGTGCACTACACCGCGGCGCACCACTACTCGCCCGAGCGCGCGAGCTTCCAGGACTTCGCCCCGTTCTGGGAGTTCGTCAGCGGCCCGCTGCACGCCGGCACCTTCGGGCCCGGCGAGCTCGACGCCACCTTCGGCCCCGAGGTGGTGTTCCACAAGGCGCCGCCGGAAGGCCAGGCCAACCTGCCGCCCTCCGACGGCTACCAGTTCTTCGGCCAGGTCGACCTGGACGGCGAGAGCGAGACGCTGACCGTGACCCTGAAGGACGCGGCCGGCCAGTCGCTGCACCGCCAGGTGCTGGAGCCCCAGCGGGCCTGAGCCCTGCGCCGCCGCCGGGCATGCCGGCGGCGGCGCCCCCGTGTCGGCTGGCCGGCGCTCAGCCCGCCAGCGCCTCCTCCACCAGCCGCCGCGCCTCGTCGCTCATCGGCAGCGCCAGGGCCTGCTCGTGGGCCCCGGGCGACATCTTCTTCCAGGTCTTCTGCACGATGCGGATCAGGTGGTCGTGATCGACCTGTTTCGAGAAATCGGCGAAGTAGTTCTCCAGGAACACCAGGCAGGCGCAGTCCTCCACCGCCTGGGTGCCCGCGTCGCGCCCCAGGCCCTGCTTGCGGATCATCGCCGCCACCCGCTCGGCGTCTTCCTCCGCGTAGCCGGCCTCGCGCATCGCCCGGGCGGTGGTCTCGCCGGCGCGCTTGCCCTGGTCGCGGCGCCAGGTCAGGTAGCCCACCCGGCCCTCGGGATAGTCGCCCCGCGGCACCTGCCAGCGCTGCAGGTGCTGGTTGTGCACCGCCAGGCGCACCAGCTCGTCCGGCGCCTCGTCGAGCACGTTCAGCCAGTCGCTCATGCGCCCCGCGTGCCACAGCTCCAGCGGCAGCGTTTCCCCCGCCACCTCCACCCGGCGCGGGTCCTCGGCGTGCAGGGCATCCAGCGCGGCCTGGGTCCGCTCATAGGGTGACGAACCGGGGGACGAACAGGGGGACGAATCGCTCATGGTGTCTCCTCGTGGTGATGGCAGGGGGATGAAAGCGTGATGGCTGGCATCGAACGGTCATCTTCCCATGGAAGCATGTCGAGGCGGCGTTGACAGCCCGTCCTCGAACGGCCGTTTACCCCAAGGCTCCGGGCGCGCTACGTTATTGCACGTTCATTCAATAAAAGGATTCCCATGACGATCGCCATCCGCCTTCCCCTCGCCACCGCCCTGGCGCTCGGCCTCGCCGCCCCGCTCGCGGCCCAGGCCGACGCCCTCCAGCAGCAGCTCGACGACCTGCAGGACTTCCAGATCATCGCCCACCGCGGGGCCAGCGGCCACGCGCCGGAGCACACCTGGCCGGCCTACCAGCAGGCCCGCGAGATGGGGGCCGACTACCTCGAGCTCGACCTGCACATGAGCGCCGACGGCGAGCTGATGGTGATCCACGACGACACCCTGGACCGCACCATCGACGGCAGCGGCAAGGTGAAGGACCACAGCCTGGCCGAGCTCAAGGCGCTGGACGCCGGCAGCTGGTTCAACCAGGCCCACCCCGAGCACGCCGACGACGCCTACGCCGGCGCCGAGCTGCTGACCCTCGACGAGGTGATCGACCGCTACGGCAGCGACGTTCGCTACTACATCGAGACCAAGTCGCCGGAGCGCTACCCCGAGCTGCAGCGCGCCCTGGTCGAGACCCTCGAGGCCGAAGGCCTGGTGGCCTCCGGTTCGGTGGTGATCCAGTCGTTCAGCCAGGACAGCCTCGAGCAGGTCCACGCGCTCAACGCCGACATCCCGCTGGTGCAGCTGGTGTGGTACTCCCCCGCCGAGGACGGCGACGGCCTGACCGAATGGACCGGCGTGACCCCGCCGCCCGCCGAGATCGGCGACGCCGACTTCCAGGCCATCGCCGACTACGCCGTGGGCATTGGCCCCAACGTCGTCTACGACGGCGAGGACGTGATCGATGCCGGCTTCGTGGAACAGGCCCACGACAACGGCCTGCTGGTGCACCCCTACACCATCAACGATCCCGAGCAGATGCAGCGCCTGCTGGACTGGGGCGTGGACGGGATGTTTACCAACTTCCCGGATCGGTTGAGTGGGCTGGTGGAGTAACGACGGCCCAGCTTGGAAGGAAGATCGGAGAGGGCCAACAGGGTTGGCTTTCTCCGTTTGATCAAAAAGTGTGGAAAATTACTT
>NZ_AJKS02000018.1 GCF_000265245.1 Halomonas smyrnensis AAD6 | reverse complement strand
AGGGGTTTGCCTCGTTCCTCGAAGGGATCCTGTCCAGCGCCCGGCACCGGCTGAACACCAGCGTGCTGGAGGGCATGAACAACCGGATCAAGGTCATCAAGCGGATGGCCTACGGGTATCGCGACACGGCGTACTTCTTCCTGAAGATCCGTGCCGCATTTCCCGGCAAAGTGCGATGAACCTTACTTTTAGCAGCCTCAGTCAACGGGCCTTTCTCTTTACATATCAACGCAGGACTATATCTTTCTCCATCTAACGATGAAAACTCTTCGAGAGTCACAGTCTGAACACCCGATATGATAGGCAAAAGCTGCAAATGCGCCAGTTTAATCTTTTCCACCTACACCCCCTTAAAAAATAAACCAAGATCAAGATAGTGGCAAATCAAAACTCTTGATCTCATCAATTTCGTGCAGATAAAAACTTCGATCACCCACTGTTAACTCTTGCTTAACACGCAATCCTCTAACCCAACCAACCCCACCAAACTTGTCCAACAAATAAATCACTAAAGACTGAGAAAGGCTTCGTATGTAAACAAAGGCCTTATCGAGGAACGAAAAATTCGATTTAGCATCCTGCAATATTATACTTCTATTCACGCTGTAGGCTTTTAAAAGCTTTTGGGGAGACGCACTACTATCTTCTCTGTAAAAATACATTGGCTCTGACAAGAATCGTATTCTTAAGTCGCCTTTAGAGTAGGAGGAAATCCACAAACTATAGTCTTCTGCAAAAGGTAGCGCTTCACGATATCTATTCCTCTCGAACCAAGACTTCCTTGCAAGGATAGATGCATGCACGATTCCATGTGAACACAGAAGCAAAGAGCGCGGCGAAACAACATGCGATGAATTAACCGTTCGCAACCCTACGGGCTGGTAATCGTCAGTTAAAGACAAAACTCCAGTGGAAACCAGGTCACACTCTTCATAATTCACCAGCACCTCTAGTTCCTTTTCAATTCTATCTTTTGCCATCAGGTCATCTGCATCCATCCTTGCTATAAAATCAAAAGAAGCCAAGCTAACAACTTCATTAAGCCGAGCAGCCAAACGACGATTTAGACCGTCAGAATACACTCTTACACGTGGATCTTTGATTGATCTAGCCAAATCCAGTGAGTTATCTGTCGACCCATCATCTATCAGTATCAGCTCCCAGTCCTGATGTGTCTGCGCAAAAACAGAGCGAACTGCATCTAACAAAGTACTTTCAGCATTATAGAACGGTATAGCAATAGTGACCGAGGGCAAGTTAGCATTCACAAAAAGGGCTCCACATTTACTTCGTAAGGAACAAGATCATGAAAAGAGAGCGTAGTCATGACAAAGTAAGCAATCGCAACAGAGAAAAAAATAGCAGATATAATATATTTATTATATCCAGCTCTTAAACTCATGAATATCATAGGCCATAGCAATATTGCTGCAGGAGAGAAGTAAAGAACCAACCTCATCACCCCAGATGCGTGAACACTGGCTATCACAGACGCCAACGCAGGAACCAAACCAGCTAGATAGACATTTAGCAACCGGCCATAGTAGCCTTGAGGGTCATTGACTTGACGCCTAAAAATGATAAAAACCAACCCTTGGAAAACAAAATGCCAAGGTAATTTCACCACCCCCAGCCTCTTCTACTCCATACTTAGCATACTTCTTATCAATAAAACTGGCAGCCAAATCTGAAAACTGCGGAAGTATAACTGACATTATCAGACCAGCACTTATCACTATCCAAAACTGACGCCATCCAGCTTGAGGGATCGCGAGAAAGTAAATTGGAATTGCTATGAGAGCCGTCTTATGGAATAGAGTAGCGACAGCAATTATTGCTACATACCTTATAAACTTTCGCTCTAATAAGTATGGAAATGCAGAAAAACATATAGCGATAGCGACTCCTTGCCTAGCACCATTAAAAGCAAAAGTATAGAAGCCTAAAGTTATAAAAACAAAAATTGCTATTTCGTAACGAGGAACCAAACGATAAATTGTGGCTATCCAAAAGAATACTGTCACAAGAGCAATGGCTGTCAAATAAAAAAAATAGCCATCTGAAACAAGCCCGCTAATTAAAACCAAAGCACTAAACCCTGGTTCCACAGGGAGCTTAAAAATACTCTCTAATGAAGTTATAGCATCAAGCCACCCAACGTAGCTCCATGTATCAGTGCCAACGGATAGGTCTCGAGCTCCTGCAAAAAAAACCAGAACACCCACCACCACAACTAATGTAAATCGTTCTATCACCAAGTCACGATATCGCCGGCCAACATGAGCAAGCCCCACCGTCACAAACAGCAATATAAGGTATGGAATCATGATACTTTATAAAACTCAGCCATGCGTTTAGCACCACCTTTCGAAGAGAAACCGTACCTCTCAAGCACTTCATTTCGCATGGCGAGTTTGACTTTTTTTTCGGCAGCCTCAGAAATACGAGCTGCCCACAGTTCAGCACTTTCTTCCAACCCAAGAAATTCAACAAGGCCCATCCCGAGGTCAACCTCTGGCGAAATCGTACTAGAAATCACCGAAGGCAGCCCGGCAGCCTGCGACTCGACCAACACAAGCGGAAACCCCTCGTGAAGGGACGGCATCAACATTACATCTGCCGCAGCCATTAACTCAGCGATGTCTTCGCGGAGCCCTAAAAGTTTCACATTTTTAGTGAGCCCCATTCTAGCAATTTGAGATTCTAAAGCCTGCTGATCCGGCCCCGCACCAACTAAAAACATTTGAAAATCAGTGCCAAACTTCCGCATTGCAGCAGCAATCTTCAAAGACCAGGCTTGGTTTTTCACCGGCATCAACCGCCCAACCTGCAAAATCGTGAGACAATTATCAGTTATCGTCAACTCACTTTTAACGGCCATTCCATCCGCCTGCGCAAAGCTGTTAATATCTACTGAATTGGGAATAACTTCCACGTCCGCCTGCCTAGGGAAAAGGTAGGCTGCAGCAGCGGCGCCGCAGGCTACGTACTCGGTTGGCACCCAGGATATCAGCCACCACATCGCACGTTGGTACATGCGACCAACAATAGATTCGGAATTGCTGTCGTTGGTATTGTGAGAGTGCGCAATTCGAACGGGTACTCCCGCGAGCTTGGCAGCGAGCAAGTTCAAGCCGATGCTGAATAGCATATGAGACTGAACAATTGACCACTCACCGGCTCGAAGCGCTCTGAACAAGCTCCAGAAGCGCTGGATGGGATTATCGCCTCTCAAGCGAATAATACGGCCACCAAGTGATTGAATTTCTTCGTCAAAATCACAGTGATCACTGGTAAAATACGCGAAGTCGAACTGGTACTGGGTTCGGTCTATTTCCCGGTAAATGTTCATGATCATAGTTTCAGCGCCGGCTCGATCCATTCGGCCGACGATGTGGAGGATGCGGGTTGTCAAAATATCACCAGTATCTTATATATGCTATCTTAAAGGGTGTTTACAGATTTTCGACTTGATCAAACTTTACAGAAAATCCTGAATTCAAGCAACAAGCGCAGCACCTGCGGTATCCAGGGCTCCTGAATATTCCCCCAGGAACACCTGTGCCGGTGTGCGATAGCCGAGACGCTTTCGGGGTCGGTCATTCAGCTTCTCGACCACCTTGCGCAGCTTGGCATCGGTGACCTGTCGAAAGTCCGTTCCCTTGGGGAAGTACTGCCGTATCAGGCCATTGGTGTTCTCATTGGTCCCACGCTGCCCGGAGCAGTAGGGATCGCAGAAGTACGTCGCTGCCGTTACCGCCTGGGCCACGGTCTCGTGATCAGCGAATTCCGAGCCGTTGTCCAGGGTGATGGTCTGGTGAGCGGCAGCCATCGTGACCTAAAGATCCTTGTGTGACCCACATCATCACAAGGAGACCGACGATGACTGCCTCCACTCAGCTTACGCCAGACACTGTGTGTGTCGCGATCGATATTGCCAAGCGTTACCACGATGTGCTGATTCGCTGGCCCGATGGTCGTGAGAAAGTGCTCAAAATGCCCAACACACGTGCTGGGCACGACGACCTGATTCGATTCTTACAGCAGCAGAAAGCCCCTGTGCTCGCCGTTCTGGAGCCTACAGCGGACTTTCATCGGCCTCTTGCCTACCGACTGGCTCATGCGGGATACCGGTGCATCTCGCCTCATCCTTGGCGGGCGCTCGGGTTCGAGAGGCCTTGTATACCTCGTGGGACAAGCATGATCGAAAAGATGCGCGTGTTCTGATGTATCTGCTGACCCAAGGCATGACGCACCCTTTCCACGATCCCCTTCGTGAAGGGTACTTCGACCTTCAGGAGATCTCGAATACCTATCAGCAGATCGCTCGAGCCCGAACACGCTGCCAGCATAGTCTGGTCAATCACTACTTGGCGCTCTACTTCCCGGAGATGGAACGCTACCTCAGTGCGTCCCGAGCCCACTGGTTCTGTCATTTCCTGCTGGCGTTTCCCACGCCAGCCAGTATCACCGCGTTGACCCGCGAGGCGTTTGTCGAAGCCGCCTGGGAGAGCGTGGGGCGAAAGATAGCCAAGCAGCAGTTTCTGGAAAGCATCTACGAAGCAGCCCAGACCAGCATGGGCCTGCCGGTCGTGCCGGACTCTCCCGCGGTGCACACTTTCCAGCTTCAGGTGAAGCAGTACCTCTCACTGACAGAGCAACGTCAGGCTTTGGAGGCGATGGCAACGACATGCATGAGAGATAACAAGGACTTCGCTCGCCTTCAGACGCTTCCCGGCGTGGGGCCAATCATTGCCTTGATGATTCTGGCGGAGAGCGGTGATCTGCGGCGTTTCTCGCACCACCGCCAATACTTGAAGTTTTGTGGTTTCAACCTCGCCGCGTCACAGAGCGGTAACACGTGTAGCCGCTATCGATTGGCCAAGCGGGGTAATGCCCGACTGCGCTATGCCTACTGGCTTGCAGCCACGGTTGCTGTGAGGATGCGAGACAACAGCTTTCGCACCAAATTCGATCGCTACATAGGCAAAGACCCGACCGATGGCGATCTGAAGAGGAAAGCGCTAACGGCCGTGGCGGTGAAGATGGCCCGAGTGGCACATTCCTTGATCAAGCATGAAGTCGACTATCGCGGCTATCATGAGTACTGCATTCCTGGCGGCGGGACTTCTTTACAAAGCCGTAGGGCCGCAAGGACCTCGTAGATAATGGTTGAGCCCGCCCGCCAGGATGTTATGAGCCTCTGTTAAGCCCTGTCGAGCCGAACACCTTGTTTCGGACTCCTGTCACTATGGTGAGCCACTAATCCGGATATGGCACGCTGCCCGGAGCAGTAGGGATCGCAGAAGTATGTCGCTGCCGTTATCGGCTGGGACCTCTTTGTCCATGATGCGAATTCCGAGCCGTTATCCAGGGTGATGGTCTGGACGGCACCGCGGCGAGGCTTGAGCAACCGCATCATGGCCTTTTGTGTCAGCTCCGCCGACAGCCTGGGCAAGCGTGCCGCCAGCAGGTAGCCACTCCGTCGCTCGACCAGTGTTCACCAGGCCCGACTGTTTGTGCCCTGGACCACGGTGTCACCCTCCCAGTGGCCAATGAAGCGCCTGTCATCGACCTCAGCCGGGCGATGCTCGATGCCCACGCGGTTGGGAATCTTGCCAAGTCCTGCGCTCTTCGCTTGAGCCCGGTGCTTGCTCCGCCGCTTGGGCTGGCGGAGGTGCTGCCAGAGATCGCCACCGCGGGCCTTGTCATCCCAGATTAAGGAATAGATCCACTGGTGACTGACGCCGACGCCAGACAAGGGCGCCATGAAACCGCTGATCTGCTCTGGGCTCCATTCCTCTCGCAGCCGGTCGACGACAGCGGCAATCATGCTGGGCAAGCGCTTTGTCCTCTTCCAGGCGGTGCGTCGCCGATGATCACTGCAGGACTGCGCCTGCTCAGGATCGTAACCGCTGTCGGTGGCGTTGCGGCGCAGCTCCCGGCTGACCGTGCTGTTGTGGATGCCAAGCTCTCTGGCGATCTGACGTCGGCTCATGCCCACGTCATGACGGGCATAGATCTGGTATCGTTGGGTCTGGGTCAGCTGTCGGTATCCCATGCTCTGCTTCACTTTGGTAGGTGAGCCGAGAAGGGTACCGGCGCTGCCCCTCCCGCCTCTACCTCGTGGTCCAAAGTGCTGCAGTTATTCTATGAATCCAGGTTTCACGACCGAACGACTCTCCCAATAACCTTGAGGAGCTTTACACATGGAAAAGCAAACGATTCATGAATAGAGATACTAGAGACTTTAGCACGGTCATGAGCACCACGCGGAAACTGTAGACCGACATATCGTATTTCATTCTGTAGTCGCTTAGCATTATTAAGAGCCTCCGGTAGTAGGCCCATGTCGATACTTAATAACACCGCCCAAAACCCCTCACTGGCTTTAGTGAATAATATAGTCGCCTCAGCATGGTCGCCGCGAGCGCGAACAATATCCAGCACTTTCTCCTGCACTTTGAACTGGTCAAGCAGTTTACAGCCGACTGAAGCCGTAATCGACATTTCGCGCTGGCGATAACCGTACCATTCACCCTCCAGCATAGTGATTGACATTGCAGAAAACCCTAGCTCCCAATGGAACGGCCAATCTTCATAGTAATAGCCCACCGGAAAGCGTAAACGCTGATCACGCAGCAGATCAGAACGAATAAACTTCAACCAAGCGAAGTGAGGTAATGTCAAGTACTCAGTTCTTTTAAGTTCTCGTGCACTGGCCGACGACGCTCGAGCACCAACTTCAGGCAACTCTTCTCCGTCATTGAAGGCAGAAAAATCAAACACGACTACATCGGATCCGTTTGCCGATGCATGGACAAGGCATGCCTCCACCAACTTCAGATCGATGACATCATCTGAATCCACGAACAGGACAAAGTCCCCGCACGCAGCTTCAATGCCCGTATTGCGCGCAGCTGACAAACCGGCGTTGCAATCATGCTGAATCAAACGCACGCGCGAATCGGAGAGATGCGGTTTCAGGTTAGTCAATGACCCATCAGTAGAACAGTCTTCAACTATGATGACCTCTAGCCGATCATAGCTCTGGCCACAAATCGAATTAAGACACTCATCAATGTAGGCCTCTACGTTGTAAACAGGAATAATAATCGAAACTAAAGGGCGTTGTTGAATTGTCATAACCGAGCAATGGCCCTTCGTAGATCTTCGTAGTGTGCACGGTTTATTACGGGCTCGGCAGGATCGCGTCGCGGGGTTGCAAGAAGTTGTCGAACGGCCTCATCAATTCCTTCCCTTTCGCCCAGTTCCTCCAGCGCCAAAAAGCGCACCTGCTGCACATCAGCTAGCCAGTCTTTCCAAGTCTGGCGAATCTTGTGATTCGAGTTGGGCAGGACCAAACAAGGTGTTCCGGCAAGAGCCGCAAGAATCATTCCGTGCAGGCGGTCGGTAACGACCAACCGCGCGGCCTGAAATTGCATTAGCTTTTCCGCAAGCAACTGGGCGCATCGCTCAGGCAATAGGGAGGAACCACCGACATGAGTATCGGTTACCTCGCTGTCTAGACCTGCATCGATGAGTGCTTGCGAGAGTACTTGGCGATGGCTGTCATCCAATAAGCGCTCGCGATCGTCCCGTAGACACAACAGGGCCCCGCGAGGTGAGTCATCACCGTCTGCTCCAAGCTCAGCTGCCGTTGCGCTAAGGACGATGTCAGGGACAAACCCAATCCTGACTGCTGACTGATCAGCAAACAGTTCTTTGAGCTTCTCATAACTAACTGCTTCACGCGCGTGCAAATATAGGTCAGGATGCTGCGAGTACACACGTACGATTCTGTCAAGAGCGTGTCGCGACTGCCTAGACTCGTTCCAGTCCAGCGTTTGCGGGAAGCAGACAATCCGGTTGTTCGGAAAAGAACGAATAACTAACTGTCGTAGATCCTCGATATCCGGATATAAAAAACCCATATTACCGCCGCCGATCACGGTAACGAGGTCGTCATCGTTCATTTGAACCCGGATCGATTGGAGCACGTAGCGCGTCTGGCTGATTGGTATCGGAACGATCGTACGTGCCCCCGCCACGGAGGAGACAAATGCCTGCTGTGCTCGCGAGATGGCAATATCGCCGATATTTCCATAATCGGCAGACAGGAAGACGAACAATCGTGATCCCGGCGGTAGCGGGAACGCACGGCTGCGCAGCAAAGTATCCAACCAAATCTTACATGGCCTCGGAAGCACTTTGGCGAGTATTTTACGAAATGCTTTTTTCACGCCCCTGCTCCTTGTTTCCGGTCAACATGAGTATACATTTTGTATCCTATGTGCGAGCATACAACGCAACAAGCGAAGCATTCGAAATCTCAACAATAACAACATAACAACAACACCGCGAGAACCTCCCACATCAACGCCCCATGCAAAGCACGTCGTAACAAGCCATGACGCCCGAATTCTGGTTAGCTCACCAAGCTGCTCTCGCGATTCCATACGCATGGCGTTCGAGACCAACCACGGGACTATGTGGCCAAGGTAATATCTGCATACGTCTACACGTACCTGTTCTGTCATAGACTGTCCGTGCTGTTCATGAACCCGCAATCTCGCTGCAAAGTGTTTCTCCATATTCTCCAATAAACCAGGCTTATAGTTCGGGCTTGAAAGAGACCCGGGTGTTTCATAATATGAATAGAGAACATCGGGAACGCGAATAATCAATTTTGCCTTAGCTACGGCCTGAATATTGAAAATGGTATCTTCACCAAGCCGCATTTCTTCGTCAAAATTGACGCCACTCAAAAGCTCTGCTCTAAATAGCTTTGTCCAAGAAAACCAAAAGAGCTCACGATCAAGACTCACATTAGCAAGAAGCTGGTCAGCCTCATTCCTGTGGCAATTCACAGATGGAGCATAAACAATCGAAGATCCGTCTAAAAGCTTTTCCTCATAGCCAAAGACAATTATATCTGGTGACTTTTCGCAAGCATCTATTAACTTATACATATATGATGGCGCAATACAGTCATCACAATCAAGGAATCCTATATAGTCGCCTGTGGCCAGCGCTAAACCCTTGTTACGTGCAGCGGATGGACCATGGTTAACTTGGTGTACATATCGTATGCAGCTTTCGGTTGCTGCAAGTGCTTGAGCAATCTCTGCTGAACCATCCGTTGAACCATCGTCGACGATGATTATCTCAACCGAATATCCATTTGCCGCGAAAATTACGCTCTCCACGCACCGGCGCAAGTACGCCTCACCATTGAATACAGGTACAATCAATGAGATGTACGGGTTCATAAATGTGATTCCAAAAACGCAAAGGAGCGTGCGCGAGCCTTTGCAAGCCGCTCACGAGGCATCGAAAAATCCATAGGGGCTAGTAGGTGATCGAAAGAGGCTTCGGCTATGTTAGTTATCATACGGTCTTCTAGCCCTACTAGACGAAGAAGTGACTCAAACCGGGCAGACCCACGATCAAGATTGACTATTGAGATAAAAGGTTTCTCAAAAAGCAGTGCGAATATTGTTCCGTGGAATGAGTCGGTGACTACGAAATCGGCATCTCGGAAGCCACGAACCCAAGCGTCAGTTGGAGGAAATTGGTATTCCGGCAACTCGCTGTGATTTATCACCGTTTGCCGAGATCGCGGTTGGCACATGTAAGTTGGAAGTTTTAGTCTGCGTGCCACCTCGGACACAAACGTGGCCTTAGCTGGATCATCATCGAGTATATAGGTGTACACACCTTTGTTTCGACATTCCTTGCCATCACAGAAAGATGCCACATAATCGTGGTGATCTAGAAGCAAGGTCGGGTCAAGCACCAACTCTGCATCAACACCCAAGTTATCACGGCACAGTTCGATAGCCGACTTTTCACGAACTGAGATACCGTCGAATTCTTGGGCCAGTGATCGACATTCAGAGCTCAGTTGTGGAGAATACTCCCACTCGTTGACCCCGAACGATGCTGCGTACGCTACGCGCCTAGGGTGCGAATCTTTAAAACAGTCAAAAAAGTCAAGAAAGTAAGTTTGAGGCCGAGGAGAGTATCGTGGTCGCCACACCTGATCGCTACCGACAACAACAGAATCAAACTGGTTGGCGGCAAAATATTTCCGTAAGGCAACATCACTTTCTAGACGCGGTGAGAGCTGGATGTGGCTCTTGATAAAAGCAGCTTGCTGTTCGCGTACGTAATCAAGATGGCATTGGTAAAGTGTCTTTCCCTTCAGGCGTAAAGCAACGTCCTGCAGAAATCGCTTAACTCGGCCGGGCATTAGGGACACTTCACTCCGTTGGTCGTAATGACGATCTACGGTCACTGGTGAATGGCCCATTCGGTAAAGAATCTGTTGAAGAGCCCAAGCTTGCAGGATGCCACCGTAATTTGTAGCCAGTGGCTGAGTGAGAATTGCGACTTTCATTATTTACCCAAACCTTTTTTTAACACGTAAAAACCACGCTCTCTTAAGTGCCTGATCTAAAGTTTTCGTGTAGTATCGATATTTGGATCATTGACACGGACGAACCCATGGCAAGGCGCCGCTTTGTTGCCCCTCTCACTGAGTCTGAACAGCAGACGCTGACCTCGGCCTATCACCACGGTGACAAGCGGGCCCTACGTCGGCGTGCGCATGCCATTCTGCTGAGTGATCAACTGTCGGTATCCCATGCTCTGCTTCACTTTGGCGGTGAGCCGAGAAGGGTACCGACGCTGGCCTTCCCGCCTCTATCTCGTGATCCAAAGTGCTGCAGTTATTCTATGAGTCCATGATTGACACATTAATATTTTAAATTTCAATAATAGATTTAACTGACTGAGGCGAAGCAACGGAACTGTGGATCCATTACTCAAGGTGCTATGATTTAAATCTTACTCATAAGAACTGATAACTTATTACCCCACTACTCACAGCAGCTCGACTAAAATTGAAAACAACCCTTAATCTTGCGCTTCCCAAAAGAAAGCACTCTACGAAAAAAAGAACGCCCTTGACTGGAATATCGGGAATAAACAGGTTTCAGCGCATCCAGATAACTTGTTATATCGCCATTTCTTTTTGCAGACAAGAACGACTTGTGCGATAGGGACCTCAACTCTGTCCTCAACCGCTGTCGCTTCATTTCATAGCGCGGCTTTAACTTATTAGCTGGGTCTGCTCTTTTAGTCGGAACCCAAGTCCCAGAAATTTTCTCACAGTAAAGCCGATAGCCTATTGCAACTTTTCTGTGCCGCAACCCCGCATCCTGTGACTGCACAGCCTTTTCTACGCCCAGGTCATCCATCTCCAAACGCCCTTCCGTGCGCGCATTCACAATCAACTGCCTGATGTGCTGGTTTCTGGTTACTACCACATTGGTTCCATGGCTGTCCTGAACATACTCAGGCAACCAGGCATCACCCAGCACCACATCGGCGGTTTCGGCAAACACGTCATCACAGAAATCACAGGCCTTGTACTTGAAAGCGCCTGCGCCCCAGTCTGTACCGATCAGTTGGTTGGTGGGCACTACTTTTTCACCATAGCTACCCTTGGCGTAGGTGCTATAGCGGTTGGCGGGTTGTGCGGGATCTTTGACTCGGAAATCTATGCTCTCAAACTCCTGTGGAGCTATGCCCATTTGCCAAGCTAGGCTTTGTGCGTAGTGGGCGCTTTTCAGGTGGCCGCATACTAAGCCTACACAGTATTGGATACGCTCTGCGAGGATTGGGTCTTGGGCCTGGAGTAACCTGACGCTCTTGATGAAGCACGGCAATCCAACGATGGCATAACGCCCCGGCTGGCTCCGGATGATTTTAAGTACTTCCGACAACTCAATCGGGTAATAGCGTGATTTGCCACCCTGTTGGGTTTCTTCAAGTGTTTCGCTAACCTGATATTTGAAAGGGATGTTGCTAAGGTCTTGGTCGGCTTTTTCGGATTTAACGTGTACCACGTAATCCACCAGCCTTTTTTCAAGAAGCTCATTGAGCACCCAGGTACCCATCCCGCCAGAGCTACCCTGTTCCCTAAACTTTCCTTCGGTAACATGCCCGGCGAACACTCCGTTATAATAACCTACCTGATTATTGTGTTCGCAGGATTCGGAAAAGTGCTGGTTTGCGATTTCATCTTCATTCGGGGCACCCGAGCCAAACGGACAGAGCTTCTCATAGTCGTTTTGCGTTGTCGCAAATACGCTGGGGTCTTTTAGAGTAGATTGATACTGCCCGTAATCGTCCATAACGATTTTGAATGGGCTTTGTTCCGGTACTGCACAGGCACCGCAGCCTACACAATAGCCATTCGCGACAACGGTATCGTTCAGTGCCTGTGGGCTTTGGTTTGATATCACTTTGAGGCCAATTTCCTGGAAGTTAGAAGTTTGAGCAGGTCTAAGGTTTCTATCAGTTCACGCCGAGTGGGCTTTATCAGTAAACACAGCACCAGATAGATCAGTGCGGCGGCTACTATAAACACTGCCAAACCCACTATCGGGTTTACTATCACAATATACTGTCGAAGGAAAAATAAAACTGCAATAGTTCCCAGGGAACACATTGCCGAGGGAACTAATGACTTGACGAACTCACCAAAATTAACTGGCAGGAACCAGCTAGCGTAATACAGAAACCCTGGCAAACGAATGAAAACACCAGAAAACACATAGGCCGCAACCACACCAACCGCCCCCCAGAACGAGCCGATGCCTACGGAGACAATTAGAATAGACAAAGTAATCGCTTTCCACCGCAACAGTGCTTTCGCATTACCTATCGCAACAAGGGAAACAGCCAGAAAGCCCGCAATGGGCTCTACTAAAGTAAACACCGCTAGTACCCGGAAAATTGGAACGGCACCGTCCCACCCGGAGCCCAAAAACAATTGGACAATCCAGTCTGCCAAGACAGCCATGGTGAGCGTTACGAACATGGTTCCGAGCACCAGCTTACCCATGACAGTCGTTATGGTGCTCCGCAGCCGTTCCGGATCGTTGGCAACCCTGGCCAGCGTTGGCTGCAATACACTCATGGCCGGCGGCAGCATCTGTCTTGAAGGTATGGATGTTAGCATGTTGGCGCGGTTAAACAGCCCCAGCGACTGCGTTCCACCTATATAACCGATGGCGAATGGGGTCAGGTTTGTAGCCATATACCCAATAAAATTCGCCCCGGTAAGATTTGCTCCAAAGTCCAGTAGCGGCCGTACGCCGGAGCCCCGACTCATCATCGATGGCACCCAGCGAGCACTCAGCCAACGCATTACCGTTTTGGTTATGAAGGTAGTGATAGGGCTGATCACAAGCGCCCAGTATTCAAGGCCGCCCAAGGCTGCCGCTATGCCGGCGATAATTCCTGCCGTCATAGACACAATGTCGATCACCGAGATGGCTTTAAAACGCATCTGTCTGCGTAATAGGGCATCATGCTGTACGGATAACCCGCCAATCAGGAAAGTCAGGCTCATGGCTGCCATCACCAGTGTTAGGCGGGGTTCGTCATAGATAATGGCAACTAGCGGAGAGATCAGAATGCCCAACAGGCACAGGGCCGTGCCTAAAGCGACGTTTACCCAAAACAGGTTGGACACCTGGGCGTGGGTAATTTGGTCACGTTGAATGGTGGCCATGGAGAGCCCACCTTCCATAAACTGGAGAGCCAACCCGGTAAACACTGTGACCATGGCAATAAGGCCGAAGTCTGACGGCTCCAGCAAGCGGGCCAGGATAGCGATGGAGCCTAGCTGCAGGATTAGTGTTATACATTGAGCGGCTAAGGTGATGCCTGTACTTTTTACCGCGCGTTCTTTCATGCCGGCTTTGAGATGGTCGGCCTTGAAGAGTTCGTCTTTGGAATTTGTCACTTCGAGAGCATCGCTACTGTGCAGTTGGGAAAGGTCGGCGGTCTCAAGTTCCAAGCGCAACGCTATTTAAGAGTGCTCGGGCCTGCGACCGATTTGTTGAGCACCTCCGCATAAACTTCCAGCGGCGTGCGCCAGTTCAATGTCTTGCGCGGTCGCGTGTTCAGTGAGTCGGCGATCGCATCAAGCTCTTCCTGGCTATAGACCGAGAGGTCAGTTTCCTTCAGCAGGTACTGCCGCAACAGCCCGTTGGTGTTCTCGTTGGAGCCAAGCTGCCATGGGCTATGCGGGTCAGCGAAGTAGATGGTCGTACCGGTTTTCTGCGTAATCGCGGCATGCTTCACCATCTCTCTGCCTTGGTGTAGGTCATGGAAAGACGCAGAGCTCGTGGCACCTCGTTAAGCTTATCGCTGAATCCCACGGCCGTCGCCGTGGCGGTGGTGCCATCCACTTTCGCCAGGGTCCCCAAGCACGTAGTGCACTCCACTAGCGTACCAACGGCGGAGCGATTATTGGCGCCAATGATGAGATCGCCCTCCCAGGTGGCCAGGCATCAGGCGGCCCTCGATCTCAGGCGGGTGCATGTGGATGTTGACTAGATCGGGAATCTGCTGGCCACGACTGCGTGAGCGACGCTTGCCGTTGCCCTTCCGGAGACAAGCGATGAGCTCCTTCTTGAGACTGCCGCGAGGCATCACATAGAGCGTGTCGTAGATGGCCTCATGCGAGACTTGCCGACTAATCGTTGGGAGACATGCGCTTGAGTGTGCGGGATATTTGCTCCGGAGACCAGTACTTGCGCAACAGGTGGACCACCACCTCTAATAACTCCCCACCGGGATGGGGCTTGGGACGCTGACGAGGTTGATGACGCGTCAAGTGGGCCCGGTAGCCCGCCAAACTGGCATCGTATTCCTTGATAGGGTCGACCGTGTGGCGAGCGATTTCTCGCGACACGGTGCTCGGTTCACGGCTCAGGTGAGTGGCGATGGTCCGTATCGAATGAGTAGCTCGCATCATCATGATGGCGGCTCGGTCTTCAGCAGAGAGATGACGTTAGCGGTGAGTCATGGCAACACCGTACCTGATGGGTTACGTGTTGCACTTGGTCATTGAGACCGCCGTCTGTCCTAATGGGTCACGGCGAATCATTGTAGAGCCAACAAGGATTGTAATGGAGGTAATAAAGTGTTTCATCGCATGTCAAATACAAGCTAAAAGGAGTAAAGGTAAGGCGGTCAGAAACAGGATAATCGACAGCTAATGCTGCACTTTCCAGCCTGGCCGAAGTCGGGAACGATCGATAAATGATGCATAAGCGATAGTGTCAGCATCGAATCACCCATGAGCAAAGCTGTTAGAGGACCGCATCAGCTCCTATTGGTAAAGCACTGTAAAGCCCGTCGTAGAGCGGTTTTTCATGCGTTTCCCCTGGTCACCAGAACGGTAATGAGCGTCCTCTGAAGAATAGTGAAGCGAAAAAAGTATTAGCGGATAAAAGGTAGGCGAAAGGTCATGCGGACTATATTCGCAGATCTACGAATTTAGCGTCGCCAACCTGTTGATTCCTTAAATATGTAGCGATAAGTGGGCGGTTATCGTGCCCCGCTCCCGGTTAACATCGTCTTGAGCGTACGAATCACGATTAGCACATCAAGCCAGAAAGAGAAATTTTTGATGTAGTAGAAGTCGTACTCAAGCTTGCGAATCATGCCTTCCACTTCGGCGGCATAGCCCTGCTCTACTTGGGCCCAACCAGAAATGCCGGGGCGCACCACGTGGCGATAGTGGAAGAACGGTACATCCTTTTCATACCAGTCCGCCAGATTCATGGACTCGGGACGCGGGCCGATCAGACTCATGTCGCCCTTCAACACGTTGAACAGCTGGGGCAGCTCGTCGATGCGGTATTTACGGATGACGTTACCGACGCGGGTAATGCGAGGATCCTCCCCATCTACGGTGAAACCCGCACCCTTCTGGTCGGTATACATGCTGCGGAATTTGTAGACGATAAAGGGTCGGCAGTGAAACCCCATGCGCTGCTGCTTGAAGATCGCCGGGCCGGGGCTGTCCATTCGAATCGCCACGGCCGTAACGGCCATCACCGGTAGCACGATAGGCATCAGCACCAGGGCTGCCAGGAAGTCGAGCCCGCGTTTGATGACTTCGTAGCCTTCATCGGGCTGAAGACTGCCATAACGGTTCTCGTAGAGGTGCCCCAGCTGCACGCGCCCGCTCAACATTTCGAAGGCACTGGTGGCGTGATAGACGGGAATACGGTGGATGGTGCAATTGGCGAGGAAGCGTTCCCATTCCTCAGGCATGTCACCGCGCAGGTCGGCGACCACGCCATCGATACGGGTCTGGTCGAGGTCAGGCACATCAAGCACTCGCCAGTCCACGCCATGGTTATGGCAAAGCTCCGGCGCCTTACCGAAAGGCACTACCGCCAGCTTTGGAATGCGTAAACGAGCACCAAGAAGGTAGCCGCCACCGCAATACACCAGCGCAACAAGATAGCTGATAAATGTAGGGTCCCGGATGATCAGATGAGCTATAGAAGTTATCCTTTGCTGGCCGCCAAGGAGCTTCTTCACCAGTTCATCCGGGAGCAAGGATATGGACATCAAGCTACATAAACAGGCGACCACCACTCCGAAGATCCGGGCCGAGATCCAGGCAGCGCCTTCCAGCATCAGCGACAGCGAGCTAGCACGCCAGTACGGCGTCGCCGTCTCGACCATCCGGCGCTGGCGGTACCGTGACGATGTCCAGGACCGACCGCACACGCGTCACAACCTGCTGGCCACGCTCACTTCCGAACAGGAAGAGGTGCTGATCGCGGCGCGCGAATTCCTGCGCCTCGGCCTGGATGATCTGCTCGTCGTGGCGCGTGAGTTCCTCAATCCTGGCTTGTCGCGTTCTGGTCTGCATCGCATGCTCAAGCGGCGCGAGGTGCCGACACTGGCAGAGCTGTCTAGACGGGACGCGGGCGACGATGAGAAACCCCGGCACAAGCCCTTCAAAGATTATGAGCCGGGCTACGTGCACATCGACATCAAGCACCTGCCCCGGATGCCCGATGAGGAGCAAAAACGCTACCTGTACGTCGCCATCGATCGCGCCACGCGCTGGGTCCATCTGGAGGTGAGACGCAGCCAGTCCGCGAAGGATGCGCGGGCGTTCATGAAGCGGGTGGAGGAGAAGGCTCCCTTCCAGGTCCAGACGGTACTGACCGACAACGGCAAGTCATTCACCGATCGCTTCACGCGGGCGGGGGAGCGCAAGCCCAGCGGGAATCACCCGTTTGACCAAGAGTGCCAGGCCCTTGGTATCGAGCACCGTCTGATCAAGCCGGGAAGACCGCAGACAAACGGCATGGTGGAGCGCTTCAACGGCCGTATCAGCGATGTGCTGGCGACTCGGCGCTATACCTCAGGCGAGGACCTGGAGCAGACGCTCAAACGCTACACCTGGCTGTACAATCACCACATCCCGCAGAAGGCGCTGCACCATCAATCACCGATTGCGATGATGAAGGAATGGCAGACCAAGCGTCCTGAGTTATTTACCAAGCGGGTAGTCAATCACACGGGACCCGACAGATACAAAGCCTTCCCATTGTGGAGGGCTTTTTTGCTTACACCAAAGAATCCGCATCTGCATTAATAAAACTCACACATCTTTGATGTGGCGCAACAGACGCGTTACCATTGCAAAATACAATTATTTACACAAAGCATTCGCTTAGCCACCAGCGATAAGAGAGACACCCATGAGCAGCATAAGCGGATATAACAAGAAATCTTTATCGCAAGTATTTCAAATATTAGAAGAGTTTAGAAAGATTTACCCCGACATGCAGATGCAAACGGCAAGCGTCTTTATCTCAGTCGCACTTAATGAAGGAATCACAATGCGAGAGATGCAAGTCCGAACCGGATTAACTCAAGCATCTTGCTCTCGCAACGTCTCTTTATTATCTGACAAAGGAAAAAGCAACAGGAATAATCAAGCAGGGTTCGGGCTTCTTGTTGCCAAAGAAGACCCAGAAGAAAGACGTCGAAAAATAGTTATCTTGACACCGAAAGGAAAGCGGATAGCCACTTCGTTAGCTTCGATCGTAAAGGGAGGGGAGCAGCACTACGAATAACGTGGTGCGTCGGGTGGGACTCGAACCCACACACCCGGAGGCACGAGGACCTAAACCTCGCGTGTCTACCAATTCCACCACCGACGCAGATTTCACGGTGACATACCGTACCTCATAAGGACCGACATTGCAACACAAAAATGCAATATTGAAGCCTAATTGGAACGCGTATGCCTTTGCTGTTAGCACATCAGATTGTAATCTTCGCCGACACCTCATGCCACACACTGTGGTACGCACAGTGGCGTGGTGCATGATAGTTACTACAGCGGATACCAAAAAACCTTTTAAATCATATACTTGAAAGATGGCGCCCACTAAACTCAAGATTTAGGTTCTGGTGCCTTCGGGCGTGGGAGTTCAAGTCTCCCCATCCGCACCATTCTGATTTGCCTCACGGTCTCGACATTTCGACGACCCTTCCTCGAGGCATTCGATTATCCCCTGTGACCAGATTGTGACTTAGCCGTCGACAATCCTTTGGCTATTTCTTCTCGATCTTTCCGGCCTCTTATCAATAAGCGTCAAGCCGTTCGATTTTGTCGATAAGCCGTGCGGCCAGCTCATGCTTGCCCACACCGGCGTGCAACTCGCGATGGCAATTCGGGCACAAGGCGACGGCGTTTTCCACGATATCGGGACCACCATCCGCCAAGCGTTTGAGATGATGTACCTCCAAGAAGAGGCTGCCATCCTCGCGAGTAAAAGGCGCGGGTGAATCGCAGCATTCGCAGACGCCATCGACCTTCGTCAGCACCCACGCCACCACGGCGGGGTCGCGCTCATAGACCGTTGTGTTGACCGCTTTTTTGTCAGGCACAAGCCGTCCCGTCGGCGATGTCGACGCGTTATCGCGATACAGGCCTCGGTGTTCGTTGACTTCGGTTGCGAAGGTGGCCGATGTCGAGGGGTGATACCCTTCCACCTCGGCGATTAAGGCTTCCAATCGGGCCACGATATTAACGCCGACATTGCCCGCCGGCTTCAGCCCTGCGATCCAAGTACGTCCCTGCAGCGCGTAGACATGAGAGATGTTTTGAGCCCGATATTCGAAGGCCTTGGCAGTCCTGCCGAACCGCTTCTCTAGCGTCCGGTAATAACGGGCCTTGATCACTCGTTCGCCCCGGCGCTGCTTATCCAGCATCTCGACATAGGCCTCGACGGAAGCCTTGAGCTCCTCATCGCTCCATGGCGTCGGCATCCCGCATTCCTTATCGGTAATGGATACGACACCATAGAGTAAGAGATTACTAATGTTAAACGCCAACGCTCGCATGTCGCACCACCCGACCGGACCGTCACACCACACGGTCGCCGCCTTGTCGATGCGAGACGCGCGGTCGCCTCATGAAATACGCCGCTGCCCTGAGGTCAACATGCCGGACGGCAGGGCCTGCTCCACACTCTTGGGTTTTCCTTACTGTCCGACCGACCCCACCGACATGGCGAACAGCCGGCCGACCATCGAAGCCCCCTCACTCGCGCTTAGCGGTCAGCCCCGTGCTCAGGCACACCACAGTCAACACCTTCATAACCACAAGGTTTACATGTAAGGTATGCGCCATCCGGCCGCCGGTGCCTTGCGTGCATCGGCGGCGCCCTACACGCATGCCCCGGAGGCCCGATGACATCCCCCGTCTGGCACCCCTACTCCCATCTCAAGACCCAGACCCCGTCACCCAAGGTGGTCGGCGGCGACGGGCCGCGCTTCACCCTGGACACCGGCGAGTCGCTGCTCGACGCCACCTGCTCCTGGTGGTGCATGATCCACGGCTATCGCCATCCGCGGCTGGTCGAGGCCATCCAGCGCCAGGCCGACGAGCTGTGCCACGTGATGCTGGGCGGGCTGACCCACGAGCCGGCCGACCGCCTGGCCCGCGAGCTGGTGCGCGTCACGCCGGAGGGGCTGAACCACGTGTTCTTCTCCGACAGCGGCTCGGTGGGCATGGAGGTGGCCATGAAGATGGCCGTGCAGTACCACTACCTACGCGGCAAGCCGGCCAAGCACCGCATGCTGACGCTGATGAAGGCCTACCACGGCGATACCGCCGGCTGTATGGCGGTGTGCGATCCCGAGGAGGGCATGCACTCGCTGTTCGCGGGCTTCCTGCCGCAGCACCACTTCGCCCCCGCGCCCACCGCCGGCTTCGACGCCAGCCGCGACGAGGTGCAGGCCGATCTCGACGCCCTACGCGGCGTGCTGGAGGCCCATCACGAGGAGATCGGCGCGCTGCTGATGGAGCCGCTGCTGCAGGCGGCCGGCGGGCTCAACATGACCTCGCCCCACTACCTGCGCGGCGCCCGCGAGCTGTGCGACGAG
This sequence comes from Halomonas smyrnensis AAD6, assembly GCF_000265245.1. Classification (GTDB taxonomy): domain Bacteria; phylum Pseudomonadota; class Gammaproteobacteria; order Pseudomonadales; family Halomonadaceae; genus Halomonas; species Halomonas smyrnensis. The sequence continues at coordinate 35,604 of NZ_AJKS02000018.1, read as the reverse complement.
TTCGACGTGCTGCTGATCTTCGACGAGGTGGCCACCGGCTTCGGCCGCACCGGCAGGATGTTCGCCGCCGATCATGCCGACGTGACGCCGGACATCATGGTGCTGTCCAAGGGCCTGACCGGCGGCTATCTGGGCCACGCCGCGACGCTGGCCACCGACCGCGTCCACGATGCCTTCATCGGCGACAGCGAGCTGCACGCCTTCATGCACGGCCCGACCTTCATGGGCAATCCGCTGGCCTGCCGCGTCGCGCTGGAGAGCCTGGCGGTGTTCGAGGAGGACGACTACCTCGGGCGCATCGAGGCGCTCAACGGCGTGCTGCGCGAGGAACTGGTAGACGACGAGGCGCTGCGCGCCCACCCGGACGTGGCCGACGTGCGCGCGCTCGGCGCCACCGCGGTGATCGAGGTCCACGACCCCGAATCGCTCAAGGGGGCGGCCGACTTCGCCCGCACCCAGGGCGTGTGGCTGCGCTCCTTCGGCCGCTGGCTGTACACCATGCCCGCCTACATCACCCCGCACGACGACATGCGTCGCATCACCGGCGCCATGAAGGGCTGGTTCCTGTCCCGGGAACGCTGAGGCGTCCCGTTCGGCCTCGGGCTGGCACTCGCCGCGGCGGCGTGTCAGCCTTGGGCAAACCTTCAGGGATGACGTGAACCATGAGCCTGAGCAAGACCCGCACCAGCTTCTACCGCCGCCTCTACGTGGCCCACCTGATCGCCACCGGCACCGCCAGCGTGCCGGCGATCATGGAGGCCACGGGCATGCCGCGACGCACGGCCCAGGACACCATCACCGCGCTGGCCGAGCTCGACATCCACTGCGAGTTCGTGCCCGAACCCGGCCAGCGCCACAACATCGGTCACTACGTCATCCAGGACTGGGGCCCCATCGCCCCCGACTGGGTGACTAGCCACGCCGAGATGCTGCGCCAGGCCCTGGGCTATCCCCCGCGCGACCCGGCCCGCTGATCGCGCACCGATGCCCCCCGGCACGGCGTGACGCCTCGTCATGCAAGACGACATTTGTCAGGGGGCTATCGGGTAGCGCAACACAGGCACCCAGTGCCGGGAGGCTGCCAGGCGGATCGATCCGGCAGGATCGCCATCGCCGAACACGGCCACCGCCCCCGTCGACGCAACACCCCCAGGCCGGCGCCCGGGGGTGTTTGACTGTTCACGGTGACGCCCCCACTCACTGCATGCGAATGCCGCCGTCCAGGCGGATCACCTCGCCGTTGAGCATCGGATTGGTGATGATCTGCTCGGCCAGGCGGGCGTACTCGCCGGGCCGGCCCAGCCGCTTGGGGAACGGCACCGCCGCCGAGAGCGCCTCCACGGCGGCCTCGGGCAGGTCTTCCATCATCGGCGTCTCGAACACCCCCGGGGCGATGGCCATCACCCGGATGCCGTGGCGCGAGAGCTCCCGGGCCGCCGGCAGGCTCATGCCCACCACCCCGGCCTTGGAGGCGCTGTAGGCACACTGTCCCACCTGGCCGTCGAAGGCCGCCACCGAGGCGGTGTTGACGATCACCCCGCGCTCGCCGTCCTCCCCCGGGGCGTTCCCTGCCATGGCCGCCGCCGCCAGGCGCATCACGTTGAAGGTGCCGACCAGGTTGATCTGCTGGGTGCGGGCATAGTCGTCGAGGTCGGCCGGATTCCCCTCTCGATCGAGCAGCTTGGCCACGCTGACCACGCCGGCGCAGTGCACCACGCCGGCAAGGCCACGCTCGCCGCCGTGGGCCACGGCGGCGTCCACCGCGGCCCGGATGTCATCGGCCGAGGTCACGTCGCCGCGCACGGCGATGGCCGCCGCGCCCAGCCGCTCGGCCAGGGCCTCGACGCCCTCGCTCAGGTCGCACAGGGTCACGCGGCCGCCCGCCGCCACCAGCCGCTCGGCGGTGGCGGCGCCCAGCCCGGAGGCGGCGCCGGTGATCAGAAAGGCGTTGTCCTTCACTTGCATGGTCATGTCTCCACGGTCAGGGGGCGACCGCCGCCTTGTCGGCGGCGTCCGCGCGCAGCTTGAAGCGCTGGATCTTGCCGCTGGGGGTCTTGGGCAGGGCGTCGACGAACTCGATCGCCCGCGGGAAGGCGTGGGTCGAGAGCCGCTCGCGCACCTGCTGGCGAATCTCCTCGGCCAGCGACTCGCTGGGCTCATGCTCGTCGCGCAGCACCACGTAGGCGCGGATGATCTCGCCGCGCAGCGCGTCGGGCTGGCCGACGGCGGCGGACTCGGCCACCGCCGGGTGCGTCAGCACGGAGTTCTCCACGTCGGTGGGGCCGACGCGATAGCCCGAGGTGGTGATGATGTCGTCGTTGCGCCCGGCGAACTGGAAGGTGCCGTCCTCGTGGCCGATCACCACGTCGCCGGTCAGGTAGTAGCCGTCGATGAAGGGATCCTTCTCCTGCCAGGTATAGCCGGCGAAGAAGTGCGCCGGCGAGCGGGCGATGTCCACCGCCAGCACCCCGGGCTCACCCGGCGGCAGCTCGCGGCCCTCGGCGTCGAGGATCGCCAGCCGATAGCCGGGCAGCGGCGCGCCCATGCCGCCATGGGGGCGAGGATGATCCAGCGCATGGTGATTGCAGCAGGTCATGCCGGTCTCGGTCTGGCCGTAGTGATCCATCACCGGGCAGCCCAGCGTGCGCTCCACCCAGTCCACCACCTCGGTATTGAGCGGCTCGCCCGCCGAGCTGGCGCGCCTCAGTGCGAGGCGCGCGCCGGCCTCGTCGAACAGCCCCGAGGCCTTCATCAGCCGGTAGGCGGTGGGCGCGGCGGCGAAGTTGGTGATGCCGTGGCGCTGCAGGAACTCCCGCGCCACCTCGGCGCCGAAGCCCGCCTCGCAGAAGTGGGTGGTCGCGCCCAGCAGCAGCGGCCCGGTGATGGCGTAGTAGAGCCCGTAGGCCCAGCCGGGATCGGCCATGTTCCAGAAACGGTCGTCTCGCTCGAGGCCCACGGCCAGCTCCATGTAGAGCGCGAAGGCCGGCAGCGCCGAGAGCGGCACGGCCACGCCCTTGGGCTTGCCCACGGTGCCCGAGGTGAACATCTGCAGGAAGGGCGCGTCCGGCGCCTGGCGCGGGGGCGGCGTGGCGATGGGCGCGTGCGCGAGGGCGGCGGCCCAGTCGCGGTCGGCACCATGCGTGGCATCAACGCCACCCACCGCGAGCACCGGCGGGCACTCGGCCAGGTCGTCGAACTTGGCCCGGTTGGCGGGATCGGTGATCACCAGCCGCGTTCCGGCACGCTCGAGGCGATAGCCGACCGAGTCCGGCCCGAAGGCGGTGAACAGCGGCTGGTAGACCGCGCCGATGCGCCAGGCGGCGAGCACCGCGATCAACAGCGCCGGCGTGCGCGGCAGCATCCCGGCGATGCGGTCGCCCTCGCCCAGGCCCTGGTCGGCGAACCAGCCGGCCAGGCGCTCGCTGGCCGTCGCCAGCTCGGCGTAGCTCAGAGTGGTGACGCGGCCCTCGGCATCTTCATGCACCAGCGCCGTGGTCGCCCCGCGCCCTTCGCGCAGGTGGCGGCCGCAGCAGGCCTCGAAGGCGTTGAGGCGGCCGTCGGCGTGATCGTCGAGCCGGGCGCTCACGGTTTCGACGGAGAAGGTCTCGAGATAGGTGGCAGGATCGGCAAGCGTCTCGGGCGTGCTCATGGAAGGCCTCCGTGACGGACGCCCGGGCAACGGCCCGGAACGCCCGCGGGTTGTTGTTATGCCTGTGCGGGTCGCGGCCGGCGCGCCGCCATTATTCCGTTGACGTAAACGTCAACTTGTCGCCGTACTGGTCACGCTAGAGGTTTCCGCCGGGCGGGGCAAGAAGCGTGGGAGACTCGAGCGCTAGACCATGGTCGAGCCCGCCCCACCACGGGCCCTGGCTCGGCCCTCGGCGCACCGTCTCGGCGTTCTGGTCTCAGCCCCGGGGCGCCATCAGCATGGCCACCAGCTCGCGGCCCAGCTCCTCGGGGGAGCGCTCGCCCTCGGGGTCGTACCAGCGCACCGTCCAGTTGAGCGCGCCCATCACGAAGCGCGAGACCAGGAAGCGGTCGCCGTGAATCAGCCCGGCGGCCAGGGCCTCGTCGATGACCGCCTCCCACAGCGCCTCGTAGGCATCGCGCAGGTGGCCGAGATGGGCGCGGGCGTCGTCGTCCAGGCGGCGCCATTCGTAGAGCGCCACGACGTGGGCATTGCGGTCGGTGAGCAGGGTCTCCAGGTGGGCGCGGGCCATGGCCTGCAACCTCGCCTGTGGATCGCGGTCGCATGATTCGAGGGCCGCATGGGCGATCGCCAGGGCGTTGCGGGTGCCCTCCTCGATCACCGCGGCCAGGATCTCCTGCTTGTCGCGGAAGTGATGGAAGAGGCTCCCCGACTTGATGCCCATCTCCTCGGCCAGCATGCGCACCGTGGTCCGGTCGAAGCCCTCCTGCACGAACAGCTGGGCGGCCTGGCGGGTGAGCTCCTTGCGACGCGGGGAGTCATTCATTACATTCATCGACATTCACACTAGCGCTTGCTTGGTTAGCTCGAGAGAACCATAGCCCCTTCGGCGGGTCAACGCGCCCGCCGCCCTCCCACATAACAATCCCTATCGGGAGCCACGCCATGAGTGATTCACGCGAGATCGTCTTCCTTTCCGCCGCCCGCACGCCGATGGGCGGCCTGCTGGGCGGCCTCTCCCGCCTGAGCGCCCCGGAACTCGCCGCCACCGCCATCCGGGCGGCCGTCGAGCGCGCCGGCATCGATGCCGCCGCCATCGACGAGGGCTTCATGGGCTGCGTGCTGCCCGCCGGCGTCAAGCAGGGCCCGGCCCGACAGGCGATGCGCCAGGCCGGCATCCCGGACGCCGTCGGCGCCACCACCGTCAACAAGCTGTGCGGCTCGGGCATGAAGGCCACCATGCTGGCCCACGACCTGATCCGCGCCGGCGCCGGCGAGCTGATGCTGGCCGGCGGCATGGAGTCGATGTCCAACGCGCCCCACGTGCTGCCCAAGGCGCGTTCGGGCTACCGCCTGGGCCACGGCGAGCTGAAGGATCACATGTTCCTCGACGGCCTGGAGGACGCCGAGACCGGTCAGCTGATGGGCGGCTTCGCCCAGCAGATCGCCGACGCCCGCGGCTATTCCCGCGAGCGCATGGACGACTTCGCCATCGCCTCGCTGGAACGTGCCATGGAGGCCACCAACGCCGGTCATCTGGCCGCGGAAATGGCGCCGGTCACCGTCGCCAGCCGCCACGGCGAGAACCTGGTCGAGCACGACGAGCAGCCGTTCCAGGCCAGGCTCGACAAGATCCGCGACCTGCGCCCGGCCTTCGCCAGGGACGGCACCATCACCGCCGCCAACGCGAGCTCGATCTCCGACGGCGCCTCGGCGCTGATACTGGCCAGCCGGGAATGCGCGAGCCGCCTGGGCGCACGCCCGATCGCCCGCATGCTCGGCCACAGCACCCACTCGCGTCATCCGAGCGAGTTCACCATCGCCCCGGTGGGCGCCATCGACACGCTGATGAAGCGGCTCGACTGGGGCGTGGACGACGTCGACCTGTTCGAGATCAACGAGGCCTTCGCCGTGGTCACCCTGATGGCCATGGACGACCTCGGCCTGCCCCACGAGAAGGTCAACGTCTTCGGCGGCGCCTGCGCCCAGGGCCACCCCATCGGCTCCACCGGCTCGCGGATCATCGCTACCCTGATCCACGCCCTGCGCACCACCGGCGGCCAACGCGGCATCGCCAGCCTGTGCATCGGCGGCGGGGAGGCCACCGCCGTCGCCGTGGAACTGATCGACTGACGCCTCGGCCCTGCTGCCCCAGGCGCCCGCCTCACGGGCGGGCGCCCTCACTGGCGCGACGGCCGTTGCCTTGAAGGCAAGCGTCATCATCCGCCCCCATGCCGCCGTGGTGTCCCGGGTGCCATTGAGACGCCGCAGAGAGCTCGGCAAGATGACGTCAAGGAGGACATGCCATGCCCCACTATCTGATCTTTATCGGCACCGCGCGCGACTCGACGCCCCCCGCACCGGCTCGGCTGGGCCTCAGGGTGGCCCGTGCCTGCCAACGACTGCTCGAGGCCGACGGCGCCTCGGTCGAGCTGATCGACCCGCTGGAGCTCGAGTTAGGCGCGGTCTTCAAGCCGCACTTCGCCTACACGAGGTCGCAGGTACCCGATGCGCTGGATGCCCTCGCCGACAGGATCGCCGCCGCCGACGGCTACGTGATGGTGAGTCCGGAGTACAATCACGCCATGAGTCCGGCCCTGGCGCATCTGCTGAACCACTTCGGCAGCTCGCTCTATGCCTTCAAGCCCAGCGCCATCGTGACCTACTCGGCCGGCCAATGGGGCGGCGCCAGGGCCGCGGTCAACATGCGCACCTTCCTGGCGGAGCTGGGCTGCCTGCCGGTCTCGGCCATGATTCATGTCCCCCATGCCCAGCAGGCGCTGGAGGAAGACGGCCGCTTTCACGACGACACGGAGCGCTGGGTCGACTATTTCGGCCGCACCCTGGGCCAGCTGGGCTGGTGGGCACAGGCCGCTGCCCGTTACCGGGAGGTGGCCGACCCCCAGCGGATCAGCCCCGCGTTCCGCGAGGCCCCCTCACAGCGTAACGCTCCTGACGACGGGGCCTGACATCCAGCCGCATGTTCTCGGGGTGCACGAGGGCCTGCCGATCCGATTCGTGAGGAATCTCGATCACGGCGTGACAGCGGGCGTCGTCGGGCAAGGCGGTCAGGTTGACGCTGATCGCTCCCCGCTCCCCGCCACCCGGCTCCACGGAGGGGCAACGCCATCTCCCCGGGCATGGGCGTGAACGTCGACGGGGGAACGCCCTCTTCTCTTCACTGCGCTAGGGGCTGCATCGATGGGAGGAGGATCCGCTCATCGCCTCACCGCGGACAGGCGCGAGGCCTTTCCGCGTTCAGCAAAGCGCGGTTCGACGCTCGGGCCGGTTGCCCATCCGCGCCAGGCGCGCGCACACCCGTTCGAGCTGCGTGGCTCGCCCCTCGGCCGCCGCCGCCAGGGTGGCCATGACCCATCCCGGTAGGCTAGCCTCGATCCCGTAGTAGACCCACTGGCCCTCGCGGCGATCCTCGAGCAGGCCGCACTGGCGCAGCTGCGCCAGGTGCCGCGACACCTTGGGCTGCGAGAGCTCCAGGGCGTGGGTCATTTCGCAGACACAAAGCTCCTGCTCGCGCAGCACGAGCAGCGTGAGCATCAGGCGAGTCTCGTCGCCCAGGCACTTGAAGACACGGACCGGGTCCAGCGACATCAGGGTTTCTCCAGGGAGTATCGACATGATTCTACGCGACGAGGGTCGGGGCGCGCAGCACGCCCCGCGGCAAGGCGAGCGGCCGGGGAGGTGCCCATGAGCCGCCTCCTGCGCCGCCATCCCCTCGCCGTGATCGTGCTGGCCCAGCTCTGCGGCACCTCGCTATGGTTCTCGGTCAACGGCGTGGGCCTCTCGCTGGCCCGCGACCTCGGCTTCACCGAGGCCGACCTCGGCGGGCTGACGCTGGCCGTCCAGGCCGGCTTCATCCTCGGCACCCTGGCCATCGCCGCCAGCGGCCTGGCCGACCGCTTCCGGGCCAGCCGGCTCTTCGCCGTCTCCTGCCTGCTCGGCGCAGTGATCAACGCCGGCTTCGTGCTGGCCGCCGAGCACGCCACCGCCGGCCTGCTGCTGCGCTTCGCCACCGGCCTGTGCCTGGCCGGCATCTACCCCCTGGGCATGAAGCTCGTGATCGGCTGGACGCCGACCCACAAGGGGGCGGCCCTGGCCTGGCTGGTCGGCATGCTGACGCTGGGCACCGCCCTGCCCCACCTGCTGCGGGGCTCGACCCCGGGGCTGCCGTGGGCGTGGCCGCTGCTCGGCGCCTCGCTGCTGGCGCTGGCGGGTGGCGCGGCCATCTACCGCCTCGGCGACGGTCCGCACCTGCCACCCCCGGCCGGCCCCACCCGGCTGCGGGAGGGCCTGGCGGGACTTCGCGCGCCGCGCTTTCGTGCCGTGGCGGGTGGCTACTTCGGGCACTGCTGGGAGCTCTACGCCCTGTGGATGCTGACGCCCTTCCTGGTGGCGAGAGAGCTTGAGCGCCTGGCGGCCCCCATGGACCTGGTGCCGTGGCTCGCCTTCGGGGTCATCGCCCTGGGGCTGGTCGGCTGCGTGGGGGGCGGCGAGCTGAGCCGCCGGCTGGGCAGCCTCTGGGTCGCCCGGTGGGCGCTGGCCGTCTCGGGGCTGACCTGCCTGGCCTACCCGCTGCTGGCCTGGGCGCCGCCCGGCCTGCTGCTCGCGCTGCTCGCCGTCTGGGGGCTCACGGTGATCGCCGACTCGCCCCAGTTCTCGGCCCTGGCCGCGGCCACCGCGCCCCACGCCCGGGTCGGCTCGACGCTCTCGGTGATGAACGCCGTGGGCTTCGCCCTGACCCTCCCGGCGATCTCGCTGACCTCGAGCCTGTGGGCCGCCCAGGGCCCCTGGGTGCTGTGGTGGCTGCTGCCGGGGCCGGCGCTGGGGCTCTGGGCGCTGCGTGGCCTGACCGAGACCGCGCCCCGACAGGCACCGCGCGCCGCCCCCTGAGCGGCTCGCGCCCCGACCTCAGCGGGGCGTGGCCTCCCGCGGCAGGGCCAGGGCCATCAGCGCACTGGCGGCCACCAGGGCGGACGAGATCCCGAGGCAGGCGGCGAGCCCGAAGGCCTGGTAGACCCAGCCGGAGAGCAGCGTGCCGGCGAGGCGGCCCATGGCGTTGGCCATGTAGTAGAAGCCCACGTCCATGGAGACCCCGTCGGCGCGGGCATAGTGGACGATCAGGTAGCTGTGCCAGCTCGAGTTGACCGCGAACAGCACGCCGAAGGCGAGCAGCCCCACCACCAGCCAACCCACCTGGGCCAGCGGCAGCAGCGCCAGCAGGGCCGGCAGGCCGGCCAACGCCAGGGCCCAGAAGGCGGTGATCCCCCGAGCGCCGCCCTTGACCAGGCCGGTCAGGCGCGGCGCCTGGGTCTGGACGCCCCCGTAGCCGATCACCCACAGCGCCAGCAGGCCGCCCACGGTCCAGTGGCTCCAGCCATGCTGGTCGTAGAGGAAGACCGGCAAGGCCACCACGAACCAGACATCCCGCGAGGCAAACAGGCACAGGCGAGCCGCCGACAGGACGTTGATCGCCTTCGAGGTGGAGAACATCTCGCCGAACGCCGGCTTGCGCTTCTGCCGCCCCAGATCGGCCTTGAGCCGCACGAGCGACAGCACCAGCACGCCCGCCAGCATCAGCGCCATGGCGATCACGGCGCCACGGAAGCCGATCAGGGTCAGCAGCACCCCGCCCAGGAAGAAGCCGGCGCCCTTGAGCGCGTTCTTGGAGCCGGTCAGGATCGCCACCCAGCGATAGAGCGCGGAGCCGGCACTGGGGCTGTCCTTGGGCACCAGCACCTTGACCGCGCTCTTGGCGCTCATCTTGTTGAGGTCCTTGGCGATCCCCGACAGCGCCTGGGCGGCCATGACCCAGGGCACCGTCAGCGCCGTGGCCGGCACCATCAGCATGGCCAGCGCCACGATCTGCAGCCCTAGCCCCATGTTCATGGTGCGGTTCAGCCCGAGCCTCGCCCCGAGCCAGCCGCCCACCAGGTTGGTGATCACGCCGAAGGCCTCGTAGAAGAGGAACAGCAGTGCCACCTCCAGCGGCGAGTAGCCCAGCTGGTGGAAATGCAGCACCACCAGCATGCGCAGGGCACCGTCGGTGAGGGTGAAGGCCCAGTAGTTGCCGGTGATCAGCAGATACTGGCGCACCTCGAAGGGCAACGCCTTCAGCCGGGCGATGACCTCAGACATCGGCCGTCGACTCCCTGCCGACCGTCGCTCGTCCTGCCTTGAGCGCCAGCTCGACGGTGCGGTTGGCGTAGCCCCACTCGTTGTCGTACCAGGCGTAGAGCTTCAGCTGGGTGCCGTTGACCACCATGGTGGACGGGGCGTCGACGATGGCGCTGCGCGGGTCGGTGCGATAGTCGATGGAGACCAGCGGGCGCGCCTCATAGCCGAGGATGCCGGCGAGCGGGCCCTCCGCCGCGGCCTTGAGCGCCGCATTGACCGCCTCCACCGTGGTCTCGCGCTCGAGCTCGAAGACCATATCGGTCAGCGAGGCGTTGGCCAGCGGCACGCGGACGGCATGGCCGTTCAGCTTGCCCTCGAGCTCGGGGAAGATGGCGGTGATGGCCTTGGCCGAGCCGGTGGTGGTCGGGATCAGGCTCATGCCGCAGGCCCGGGCGCGACGCAGGTCCTTGTGGGGGGCGTCGAGGATGGTCTGGGTGTTGGTGATGTCGTGCACCGTGGTCATGGAGCCGTGGCGGATGCCGAAGGTCTCCTGAATCACCTTGACCACCGGGGCCAGGCAGTTGGTGGTGCAGCTCGCGGCGGTGACGATGCGATGGCGAGCGGGATCGAAGGCGCCGTCGTTGACGCCCATCACCACGTTGAGCACGCCGTCCTCCTTGACCGGCGCGCTGACCACCACCCGGTCCACGCCCTGGTCGAGGTAGGCCTGGAGCTTGTCGGTGGTCTTCATGTGGCCGGAGCACTCCAGGGCCACGTCGCAGCCGGACCAGTCGGCGGCGGCGATGGTGTCATGGCCGCTGAAGGCGATGCGTCGGCCGTCGATCACCAGCGCCTCGGCCTCGGCCTGGATGCCCTGCCCCGGGGACCAGTGGCCGTGCACCGAGTCGAATTCCAGCAGGTGGGCGAAGGTGGCGGCGTCGCCGCCCGGGTCGTTGAGGCGTGCGATGACCACCTCGCCGGCCTCGACGCGCGGCCACAGGCTGCGCAGCGCGAGACGGCCGATGCGGCCGAAGCCGTTGATGCCGATGGACAGGGTCATGGGTCGCTCTCCTGATCGTGAATGATGTCGTCGCCAATATATATGACAAACCATATATATTCGAGATCGATGACACCTCGATGACAGCCGCAAACGACGACGGGGAGGCCACTGGCCTCCCCGTCGAACCGTCACACGCGCGTGGCGCTTAGCCGTAGCGGCCGGTGATGTAGTCCTCGGCCTTCTTGGTGGCCGGGTTGGAGAACATGGTCTGGGTATCGTTGTACTCGATCAGCTCGCCCAGGTGGAAGAAGGCGGTGTAGTCGGCGACCCGCGCGGCCTGCTGCATGTTGTGAGTCACGGTGATGATGGTGAACTGCTGCTTCAGCTTGTCCATCAGGTCCTCGATGGTCGCCGTGGAGATCGGGTCCAGGGCCGAGGTCGGCTCGTCCATCAGGATGACCTCGGGCTGGACCGCGATGGCCCGGGCGATGCACAGGCGCTGCTGCTGGCCGCCGGACAGCGAGGTGCCGGGCTCGTAGAGCTTGTCCTTGACCTCTTCCCACAGGCCGGCGTCACGCAGCGCGCGCTCCACCAGCTCGTCGACGTCGGCCTTGCGGCTCACCAGGTCGTGCATGCGCGGCGCGTAGGCGACGTTGTCGTAGATCGACTTGGGGAAGGGATTCGGCTTCTGGAACACCATGCCGACCCGGCGTCGCAGGGCCACCTCGTCCATCTTGGGCTCGTTGACGTCGCGACCGTCCATCGAGATCAGGCCCTCGATGCGCACGCTGGGGATCAGGTCGTTCATGCGGTTGAGGCAACGCAGGAAGGTCGACTTGCCGCAGCCGGACGGCCCGATCAGCGCCGTGACGTTCTTCTGGAAGACGTCGACGTTGATGTTCTTGAGGGCCTGGTTGTCGCCATACCAGAGGTTCAGGTCGCGCACTCGCACGCTCAGCTCGTGATTGGCGTTCTCGTTGCGTACCACCGGTTCACCGGCACTGTGTCCGCTCATGGGGCCCATCTTCCGCTCGGAAACGTGAATGTTCATCTTGGCATATCCTGTGTCTGGCCGCGGGACTTACCAGCGACGCTCGAATTTCTTGCGCAGCACCACGGCGGTGGCGTTGAGAGAGATCAGCACGGCCAGCAGCACCAGAATGCCTCCCGATGTCTTCTCGATAAAGGCGCGCTCGGGCTCACCCGCCCAGGTGAAGATCTGCGCCGGCAGCACCGTGGCCGCCTCGCTGAAGGACGCGGCGACGTCGGGAATGAAGGCCACCATGCCGACGATGATCAGCGGCGCGGTCTCGCCCATGGCCTGGGCCAGGCCGATGATCGAGCCGGTCATGATGCCCGGCAGGGCCAGCGGCAGGACATGGTCGCGCACCACCTGCCAGCGCGAGCAGCCGACCCCGAAGGCGGCGTGGCGGATGGAATCCGGCACGCTGCGCAGCGCGGTGCGGGTGGAGATGATGATCACCGGCAGCGTCATCAGCGCCAGCGTCAGGCCGCCGACCACCGGCGAGGAGCGCGGCACGCCGAAGAAATTGATGAAGATCGCCAGGCCCAGCAGACCGAACAGGATCGAGGGGATCGCCGCCAGGTTGTTGATGTTGATCTCGATCAGCTGGGTGAAGCGGTTGTCCGGGGCGAATTCCTCGAGGTACACCGCGGTCATCACGCCGATCGGGAAGGACACCGCCAGCGTCACCAGCAGGGTCATCACCGTGCCCATGGCCGCCGAGGCGATGCCGGCGAGCTCCGGCATCTTGGAATCGCCGCTGGTGAAGAAGGTGGTGTTGAAGCGCAGCTCGGCGCGGCCCTCGGCCTGCAGCCGGTCCACCACCTCCTGCTCGCTGTCGCTCAGGCGGGTGTGATGCCCCTTGAGGTACTGATCGACCTGGCTGTCGGCCAGCACCCACTCCATGCGCGTGGTGCCGAGCAGCTCGGCGTTGTCTTCCATGCGGCCGGGAATCAGGCGCAGGTAGCCGCGGCTGACCAGCGGGCGCACGTCCTCCTGGACGGCGGCCAGCGGCAGCTGGCTGGCCTGCTCGCTGTAGTCGACCTCGACCTGGATCTGGGCCTGCTGAAAGGCCGGCAGGCCCTTGATCATCATGTCGGTGAAGAACAGCACCAGGAACAGCCCGGCCAGGCCCAGGGCCCCCATGGACATCCACTTCAGGCGCGCGGACTTGCGGTGACGACGCCGGAGCTGGGCGCTGATCTCGTCGAAGGATTGGCTCATCGGAAAAAGCTCCCAGCGTTAAAGGTTGTTGATCCGGTACTTCTCGCGGAACCGGCGAATCATGATCACCGAGACCAGATTCAGCGACAGGGTCACCACGAACAGCACCAGGCCCAGGGCGAAGGCCGACAGCGTCTCGGCGCTGGCGAATTCCTGGTCGCCGGTCAGGGCGGCGACGATGCGCACCGTCACCGTGGTCATGTCCTCGAACGGGTTGGCCGTGAGGTTGGGGCGCATGCCGGCGGCCATGACCACGATCATGGTCTCGCCCAGCGCCCGGGACACCGCCAGCAGCGAGGCCGAGATGATGCCCGGCAGGGCCGCCGGGACCACCACGTCGCGGATGGTCTCGCCCTTGGTCATGCCCAGCGCCAGCGACCCCTGACGCATGCTGTCCGGCACCGAGTTGATGACGTCGTCGGACAGCGAGGAGATGAAGGGGATGATCATGATGCCCATCACGATGCCGGGGGCCAGGGCGTTGTTGAACGAGGCATCGATGCCGAAGAACCCGGCCACGTCGACGATGATCGGCGCCACGGTGATGGCGGCGAAGAAGCCGTAGACCACGGTCGGGATGCCGGCCAGGACCTCGAGCACCGGCTTGGCCAGGGTGCGCACTCGCTGCGGGGCGAACTCGGCCATGTAGATGGCCGACAGCAGGCCGACCGGAATCGCCACCAGCATGGCGATGGCGGTGATCATGAAGGTACCGGCGAACAGCGGAATCGAACCGAACTGGGCGGCGCTTGCCCCCTCCTCCGCTCGGCCCGCGGCGGCGAGGAAGCTCGCACCCGGATTCCAGGTGGTGCCGGTAATGAAGTCCCAGAAGCTCTGCATCTGGAAGAAGCGGATGGCCTCTCCCACGATGGAGATCAGGATCCCGAAGGTGGTGAAGATCGAGATCAGGGCGGCGCCGGCCAGGAAGAAGCGGATGACGCTCTCGATGGCCTTGCGCGCATGAAAGTCCGGACGCACCAGGGCGATGCCCATGGCCAGACCGGCGCAGCCGACGACCAGGCTGGCGGCCAGCAGATACAGCGTGGGAATCTCGGCGCCCAGGAGCAGCATGGCGAACGCGCCCACCACGCCGACGGCGATGGCCGGGCCGGCGCTGGACAGCACGCTGAACCAGGCATATTGGTCGGGCTGGGCGTGCATGGCGGCGCCGGCGGCGCGCACCCTGGAGGCCTTGGCCCGCCCCAGGAAATAGGCTATCAGACCCAGCACCAGCAGGGTGCCGCAGAACAGAGCGAGGATTTGGTTGGTCTGCATAGTTGACTCTCGTCTGAATGAATCCGCGGGGACCGGCGAGGCCGGTGAGCCGGCGGAACGTGCACCGGCCGGCAGCTCCTGGCTGCCGGCCGTGACAGGGCGAAGGCCCGGCCCTGCTTACTTGAGGTCGGCCAGCTCGAGCGTCTCGTGGTTCTCGACCGCGCTGCGAGCCTCGGCGCGCATCTCTTCCGGCGCCGGGATCAGGCCGATGCCCTTGAGGTAGCCCAGATCACCGATCATCTGCTCGCTCATGAACAGGTTGGCGTATTCGTTCATCGCCGGGACCTCGTCGGCGTGCTGGTTCTTCACGTAGAAGAACATGGAGCGAGACACCGGGTAGTCGCCGCTGCCGATGGCATCCGGGGTCGGCGCGACGCCGTCGATGCTGGAGCCCATCATGCTGTCGGAGTTCTCTTCCAGGAAGGAGTAGCCGAAGATGCCGAAGGCCTCGGTGTTCTCGGCCAGGCGCTGGACGATCAGGTTGTCGTTCTCGCCGGCGTCGATGAAGGCACCGTCGGTGCGGATGTCGGTGTAGCCCTCACCGCCGTAGGCGTCCATCTCCTCGGAGGCGGCTTCCATCACCAGCTCCTCGAAGGCGTCACGGGTGCCGGAGGTGGTGGGCGGACCGTAGACGGCGATCTCGCGGGCCGGCAGCGAATCATCGATCTCGTTCCACTGGGTGTAGGGGTTGTCGACCAGCTCGCCGTCGACCGGCACCTGGGCGGCCAGGGCCAGGAAGATCTGCTCGAGGGTCACGTCCATCGCGTCGTTTTCGTTGGACTGGGCGAAGGCGATGCCGTCGTAGCCGATGAAGGCCTCGGTGATGTCGGTCACGCCGTTCTCGACGCAGCGCTCGAACTCGGAGGGCTTCATGCGACGCGAGGCGTTGGTGATGTCAGGAGTCCCCTCGCCGATGCCGTTGCAGAACAGACGCGCGCCGCCGCCGGAGCCGGTGGACTCGATGACCGGCGTCGGGAAGTCGGTGGTGGCACCGAATTCCTCGGCCACGTAGCTGGCAAACGGGTAGACGGTACTGGAGCCGACGATGCGCACCTGATCGCGGGCCTGGGCGACACCGACGACGCCCATGACGGCGGCAGCGATGGCAGTGGTCTTGAGGATGCGGTTCATGGAGAGAGCTCCTGTTCGGGGAAGTGATCATCCTTTCGCGATACACAAGATGCCCCACGAAAATGACAGCTTCATGACAAGCGAGCTCGATGGCCGACATCGGTGTCGGCAGACGGAGACGAAGGGCCCGGCGACGGGCAAGAGAGCCCCGGCCCGGGCGGGCCGGAGCGGCAGGACGACTCAGTTCAGGGCGGCGCGCCCCACCAGGCCGCGCAGGGCCAGGTTGCCGACCAGCGACACCGTCAGCATGGTCAGCACCATGGGCCAGGCACTGTCGACCTCGAAGGCGCTGACCACCACCCCGGCCAGGGCGCCGCTGGTGAACTGGATGCAGCCCAGCAGCGCGGTGGCGGTGGCACTCATGTGGCTGAAGTGTTCGAGCAGCGAGGCCATGGCGTTGGGCGTGATCAGCCCGACCATGCCCATGAACAGCATGATCAGCGGCACCACCGTGAACAGCGAGTCCATCCCGGTCGCCACCAGCGTCACCAGCGCCAGCGCCACGCCGCACTGCACGCCGAGCCCCAGGCGCATGTTCTGCTGGGGCGTGCGCCGGCTCAGCAGACGGATATTGAGGCGGTTCGACAGCGCCATCACCACCACGTTGGCGCCGAACACCACCGGATAGACCGCCGGCGAGACCCCGTAGTGGGTCATGTAGAGAAACGGCGAGGCGGTGATGAAGGCGAACATCCCGGAGAAGGTCGACGCCACCGACAGCACATAGCCCATGGCCTCGCGATGACGCAGCACGCTGGCATAGTTGCGCAGCACCTGGCCGGCCGAGGCGATCGGCGCATCGGCTGGCCGGGTCTCCGGCAGGCGGGTCCCCATCAGCCACAGCAGGAAGGCCGCATAGACCGCCAGGAAGGCGAAGATCAGCCACCAGTCCGCCAGGTAGAGCAGGCCGCTGCCCACCGCCGGCGCCACCAGCGGGGCCAGCATCAGGATCATCGCCATGGTCGACATCACCTTGGCCGCCTCGCGCCCGCTGAAGCAGTCGCGCACGATGGCCGCGGAGTTGACCACGCAGGCGCCGCCGCCCAGGGCCTGCACGAAGCGCCAGGTCAACAGCTCGCCGAGCGTGTCGACGCGCATGATCATCAGGCTGGCCAGCAGGAAGATCACCAGCCCGGTGAGCAGCACCGGCCGGCGCCCCAGGCGATCGGACATCGGCCCGCCGACCAGCTGGCCGATGGCGAAGCCGAACAGGAACAGGCTGATCGACAGCTCGGTATGATGGATGCTCGCCCCCACCGTATCGGCCAGCGCGGGCATGGCGGGCAGGTAGGCATCGATGGCGAAGGGCGCCAGGGCGGTATTGGTGGCGACCAGCAGGGCCACCCGTCGGGCGTTCAGTCTCAAGCGACCTCCAAAGGGATTTCCACGAGGGCGCTAATGATAACGCACCTCACTGGCCGATGCCGTGCGTCTGTATTTCATCCCCCTGTGCTTGATAGAGTGGACCCTCGACACACGGAGGATTCAGGACCCATGGCAGACGACCTGCTGACGCAACTCAAAGGCATGACCACGGTGGTGGCCGACACCGGCGACATCGAGGCGATCCGTCGCTTCCAGCCCACCGATGCGACCACCAATCCCTCGCTGATCCTGCAGGCCGCCCAGCAGGAGGGCCGCCGCGCCCGGCTGGCCGAGATCGCCCGCCAGGCCACCGATATCGACGACGCCATGGACGCCGTGGCGGTGGACATCGGCAGCGAGATCAGTGCCCTGGTCCCCGGCTACGTGTCCACCGAGGTCAGCGCTCGCCTCTCCTTCGACACCCAGGCCTCGCTGGACCGCGCCCGTTCGCTGATCGACCGCTACCAGCGCCATGGCGTCGACCCGAAGCGGATCCTGATCAAGCTCGCCGCCACCTGGGAGGGCATCCGCGCCGCCCAGGTGCTGGAGCGCGAGGGCATCCACACCAACCTGACGCTGATGTTCAACTTCGACCAGGCCCGCGCCTGCGCCGATGCCGGCGTGACCCTGGTGTCGCCCTTCGTCGGCCGCATCCTCGACTGGCACAAGGCCCAGGATCCAGAGGCCGACTTCGCCGGCGACCGCGACCCGGGCGTGCAGTCGGTCAAGCGCATCTACGAGCACTTCAAGGGCCACGGCTACGAGACCATCGTGATGGGCGCCAGCTTCCGCAACAGCGGCGAGATCAAGGCCCTGGCCGGCTGTGACCGCCTGACCATCTCCCCGGCCCTGCTCGGCGAGCTGGCCGAGACCGAGGGCACGCTGGAGCGCCGCCTCTCGCCGCTGGACGCCGAGACCCGCGCGCCGGAGCCCCAGGGCGAGGCCGACTTCCGCTGGGCGATGAACGAGGACCCCATGGCCACCGAGAAGCTGGCCGAGGGCATCCGCAAGTTCATGGCCGACCAGCGCAAGCTGGAGACGCTGCTGAGCGAGCTGCGCCAGGGCTGATCCGGCCCCGGGCGACGCAAGAACGCCAAGAGGGGGAGGCGCCGCCGGCGCCTCCCCCTCTTCGACTGTGTCCAGCGCTTGCTCCGACCGCTTCCGCCCCGCCTCGCGGCGAGCGCTGGAAGGCCCGCCCAGGCGGCGATTCACTCCCGGTCGGCGGGACTCTTCTGCTCCTCGAGCATCTCGACCAGCGGCTGGAACTGCTCGCGGTTGTGGTCGTTCATGTGCATCAGGATGCGGTGCGCCTCGAGGATGCGCTCGCGCATGCCCTCTTCGTTGGCGGGCACCTCGGGCAGGTCGCGCAGCTCGTGGGGCTCGGTGATCGGCGACTCCAGCAGCGTGAAATAGCGGGCGAAGCCCATCACGTCGAGCATGCGCCGCACGTCGGGGTTATCGACGACGATGGTCGGCGGCTGCTTCAGCCGACCCTGCAGCGCCATGGCCACCTTGGCCAGGAAGCCGAGCGCCGTGGAGTCGACGTTGGTGGCCTCGCGCAGGTCCACCATCACCGCCTCCAGCCCGGGCGTCTCGGCCAGACGCTGTGCCTGGGTATCGAGCGTCGCGCAGAGCGTCAGCCGGACGTCCCCGCACAGCTTGAGCACGAACACGCCGGAATCGAACGCCGCCTTGAGGCGGCCTTCATGCATCATCATTGCCAAATCCGCTCAACATCATGATCGTCAGGTCGTCGGGAAGCTCGTCCCGGCCGGAGGCGTCGCCCTCGTTGTCAGCGTCGACGATGTCGTCGCCGAGGGCAAGACTGTCGCGCAGCGCCGCCAGCGTCTCGCTGGTCTCGGCGCGGGAGCGCAGCACCTCCAGCCGCGCCTCCAGGGTCTCGCCGGGCAGGCACTCCAGGAGGCCGTCGGAGCACAGCCACAGCCGGAAGTCCGCCGGCAGCTCGCAGCCCAACGACGGGTATTCGACGTCCGGGAACAGCCCCACCGGCATGCCTTCGCCTTCCAGGTAGCGCGCCTCGCCGTCGCTCACCAGCAGCGGCATGGGCAGCTGAGCGCCGAGCGAATAGTGCAGATAGCGACGCTCCCGGTCAATGACGCCGACGAACAGGGTGGCGTGCTTGCCGATGCCGGTATCGAGCAGCTCGCGGTTGAGCCCGGCCAGCCAGCGCGGCGCCAGGTCCTGCGGACGCTGACCGTCCCACTCGTTCTGCCAGCGGTGCGACAGCGACTTGAGCAGCACCGTGACGAAGGCCGACGACGCCCCGTGGCCCGAGACATCGGCGAAGTAGAACAGGGTGTAGCGGTCGTCGAAGCGCTGGAAATCGAGGAAGTCGCCGGACAGGTACAGCGATGGCACCAGCCAGTAGTCCCCGCTCACGCCGTTGATGCTCTGCGGGCTCGGCGGCAGCAGCTTGCGCTGGATCTGGCCACCGGCCTGCTGGTCGAGCCGCAGCATCGCCAGATGGGTCTCCAGGCGCTCGTTGAGCTCGGCCAGCCGTGCCCGGTCGTGCTCGCGCTCCTGGGCCAGGCGATTGAGGTCGATCACCCGGCGGATCATGCGCCGCAGCAGGTGGCCGTGACGACGCGGCTCGATCACGTAGTCGACCAGTCCCGCATCCACGGCCTGGAGCAGATCGCTGTCCTGACGTTCGTCGCTGACCACCAGGGTCGGCAGCCGCTCGGCCAGCGCCCCCCAGGCCTCGCTGGGCACCGCCCGGGCATGGGCGACCACCAGCACCGCGTCGCCCGGCAGCTGCTCGTGGTGTTCCACGGCGACGACCGCCAGGCCGTCGCGGGCGATGATCTCGGCCAGGGCATCGCGCTCGGCCCCGGGAACGTCGATCAGGCCGACCAGCTCGTTGGCTTCGGGCATCCTAGGGCCTCACTCGGCGAAGGCATCATCGAAGTCGGCGTCATCGAAATCGAAGTCGTCGCTGGCGAAGGGGTCTTCCCCGGCCTCGCCGTCGTTGACCTCGAAGCGCCGACGCTGCAGCCAGCTGTCGCGGATGAAGCTGTAGCGATCGCCGCGGATCAGCTGCTCCTGGTCGAGCAGCCCGGCGCGGGTATCGACCACGTCCAGCCCGCGCAGCCCGTAGCGAATCTCGTCTTCCTCGATGTAGGTCAGCGGGTCGGTGTACCAGTCCACCGGCATACCGGCGGTGGCCCGCACGGTGCTCGGGCCCAGCAGCGGCAGCACCAGATAGGGCCCCTCGCCCACGCCCCAGACGGCCAGGGTCTGGCCGAAGTCTTCCTCGCGGCCGACCAGGTCCAGGTGAGAGGCGACGTCGAAGAAGCCCAGCACGCCCACCGTGGAGTTGATCAGAAAGCGCCCGCCGGAGATGCCGGCATTGGCCGGCTTGGCCTGCAGCAGGCTGTTGACCGTGTTGCTGATCTCGCCGAGGTTCGAGAAGAAGTTGCCGACGCCGGTCTGCACCGGGTCCGGCGTCACGAAGCGGTAGCCCTGGGCCACCGGCTTGAGCGCATAGCGATCGATCGTGTCGTTGAAGGCGAACACCCCGCGGTTGAAGCCCTCCCAGGGATCGTCCGGATTGGCGTCATCGACGCCCGAGGTGGTGGCGCAGCCCGTCAGCAGTGACAGGGCGCACATCGCCGCCAGGCCTTGGCCGGCCCGGCGGCCGGGGAATGTCGGAATCATGGCTCGCACGGTCTCCCTACGCGTCATTCTGGTGTCCATCGTCGATCGTTATCGCTCGTCCACGACGCTGCGGGCACTGTAGCCCGCGGCGCCGCAACACTCCAGCCCGGGGCCCTCAGGCTCGCCCGGTGAGTTCCTTCCAGTGCTTCTCGAGGCGCTTCTCCGAGACCGGCATCCGGGTGCCCAGCTGCTGGGCGAACAGCGACACGCGCAGCTCCTCGATCCACCAGCCGAACTCGACCAGCGCCGGGTCCTCGACGCCACCGCGACGCTCGCTCTCGCGCCGGGACGCCAGCCGCGCCTCGAAGTCCTGCACCGACTGCATGTGCATCTGGTCGCGCATGCGCTCGCGGGGGGCCTTCTCCAGGCGGATCTGGGCGGCCTCCATGTAGCGCGGATACTCGGCCAGCCAGTCGCCGGCCTCGGTGACGAAGCCGGGATGCACCAGGCGCTGCATCTGGGCCTTGAGGTCACTGTATACCAGCGCCAGCGAAAGGTTCAGGTTGCCCTTCAACGCCTTGGTCACCGCCAGATGGCCCTGAAGCGCCTGCTTGAGGATGCCGAGGCGTTCCTCGGCGTGGGGCACCAGGGCGTCGCGGGTCTCGGCCAGCCGCGCCTCCAGCTCGTCGCGGGAGCGCGGCAGCGGGTCGACCGCCACCACCTGCTGGAAGACCGCGCTGACCAGGTCCTCGGCCAGCTGGCGCTTGCTGCCCACCTTGGCGAACAGCAGCGCGCAGGGCTGCAGGCCGGGCAGGCGCTCGATGGCGCGCACCTGGTCCGGCAGCCGCGCCATGGCGGCGCGCACCACGCCGCGACGATGGGCCTCGCGGGCCTTGTCGGGATGGTCGAACAGCTCGACCCGCAGGCTGTCGTCCTCCGGCACCACCGCCGGATAGGCCTCGACGCGGATGCCGGCCTGGGTGGTGACGCGGGACTCCGGCAGCGGCGCCTCGGGCAGGGTCTCCAGCGCGTCCGCCTCGCTGGCTTCGCTGGCCAGCGCGCGCGCCCCCTCCCCGGCCGCGGCCTCGAAGCGCTGTTCCAGGGCGCGGATGTCGCGCCCCTGGCCGAGCTCGCGGCCCTCGTGGTCGACCACCCGCAGGTTCATGATCAGGTGCGGTTCGAGCTGGTCGACCCGCCAGTCGTCGGGCGCCAGCCGCACGCCGGTCTTGACCCGCAGGAACTCGCCCAGCGACTCGGTGAGCGGCACGTCGTCCGGCGTCATGGCCTTGAGGGCGGCGTCGACCCAGTCGGGAATCGGCACCACCTGGCGGCGGATCGACTTGGGCAGCGACTTGAGCAGCGCGATGCACTTCTCGCGCAAAAGCCCCGGCACCAGCCACTCCAGGCGGCCCTCCGGCAGCTGCGGCAGCATCGCCGCCGGCACCGTCAGGGTCACGCCGTCGTCCTCGGCGCCGGGGGCGAAATGGTAGCTCAGCGGATAGCGCACGCCGTTCAGTGCCAGCTCGTCCGGGTAGTCGGCCTGGGTGACCTCCTCGGCCTCCCGCGCCAGCAGCGCGGCGCGGTCGAACTTGAGCACGTCCGGGTCGTCGCGCTCGGCCTGCTTGCGCCAGGCCTCGAAGCCCTTGCCGTTGACGATGTCCTCGGGGAGGCGCGCATCGTAGAAGTCGAACAGCGCCTCCTCGTCGACCAGGATGTCGCGCTTGCGGGCGCGATCCTCGAGGTCCTCGACCTCCTCGACCAGCGCGCGGTTGTGGGCGAAGAACGCCCCGCGGGTCTTGAACTCGCCCTCCACCAGCGCGCGGCGGATGAACAGCTCGCGGGACTCCGCCGGCGCGATCGGGCCGTAGTGCACCCGGCGCCGGCTGACGATCGCCAGGCCGAACAGCGTGACCTGCTCGAAGGCCACCACCTGGGCGCGCTTCATCTCCCAGTGCGGCTCGCTGTAGCTGCGCTTGACCAGGTGGCCGGCCAGCGGCTCGATCCAGGCCGGATCGATCTTCGCCACGGTGCGGGCGAACAGCTTCGAGGTCTCGACCAGCTCGAAGGCCATCACCCACTTGGGCGTCTTCTTGGAAAGCCCAGAGCCTGGGTGAATCATGAACTTGCGGTTGCGCGCGCCCTGGTACTCGCGGTTCTCCAGCAGCTGGCCGAGGTGCGAGAGCAGCCCCGGCAGCAGCGCCTGGTGCAGCCGCACGGCGCTCTCGCGGCGGGCCTTCTTCGCCGCCTCGCCGTCGTCGTCCTCGGCCGGCAGCGGCGCCGGCGCGGGCACCTCGATGTCCATGTCGCGCAGCAGCTGGCGCAGCTGGCGGAAGGTATCGTGCCACTCGCGCAGCCGCAGGTAGTTGAGGTAGTTGTCCTTGCACCAGCGGCGCAGGCGATTGCCGGAGAGCTCCTCGCGGGCGGCCTCGAAGCCGTGCCACAGGTTCACGAGGCCGACGAAGTCGGAGTCCGGGTCCTGCCAGCGGCGATGGGCCTGGTCGGCGGCCTGGCGCTTCTCGGCCGGGCGGTCCCGCGGGTCCTGGATGGCCAGCGCCGAGACCACCACCAGCACCTCGCGCAGGCCACCCTGCTCGGCGCCGGCCAGCAGCATGCGGGCCAGGCGCGGGTCGATGGGCAGGCGGGCGAGCTTGCGGCCGAGCGGCGTGATGCGCTGGCCCTCGTCCACCGCGCCGAGCTCGAACAGCAGCCGGAAGCCGTCGGTGACGAAGCGCGAGTCGGGCGGATCGACGAAGGGAAAGGCCTCGATGCTGCCGAGCTTGAGCGACAGCATCGACAGGATCACCGAGGCCAGGTTGGTGCGCCGGATCTCGGGATCGGTGAATTCGGGGCGGCCGAGGTAGTCCTCCTCGTCGTAGAGGCGGATGCACAGGCCCTCGGCCACGCGGCCGCAGCGGCCCTTGCGCTGATCGGCGCTGGCCTGGCTGACCGCCTCCACCGGCAGGCGCTGGATCTTGGCCCGGTAGCTGTAGCGGCTGATGCGCACCAGGCCCGGGTCGATCACGTAGCGGATGCCCGGCACGGTGAGCGAGGTCTCGGCGACGTTGGTCGAGAGCACGATGCGCCGCCCGCGGTGCGGGGCGAAGACGCGATTCTGCTCGGCGTTGGAGAGCCGGGCGTAGAGCGGCAGGATCTCGGTGTCGCGCAGCTCGGCGCGGCGCAGGGTATCGGCGGCCTCGCGGATCTCGCGCTCGCCGGGCAGGAACACCAGGATGTCGCGGGGGCCGTGCAGCCAGCCCTTCTCGCGCTCGGCGGCCTGGATCTCCTCCACCGCGTGCAGGATGCCCTCCTGCAGGGTGCGGTCTTCCTCGTCCTCGGCCTCGCGGGTCAGCGGCCGGTAGCGCACCTCCACCGGATAGGTGCGGCCGGAGACCTCGACCACCGGCGCCGGGCGCCGGGTGCCGTCCTCGCCCGCCAGGGCGAAGTGCTCGGCGAAGCGCTCCACGTCGATGGTCGCCGAGGTGATGATCACCTTGAGGTCCGGGCGACGGTCGAGCAGGCGCTTGAGATAGCCGAGCAGGAAGTCGATGTTGAGGCTGCGCTCGTGGGCCTCGTCGATGATGATCGCCTCGTAGCGCCTGAGGTCGGGATCGTGCCGGGTCTCGGCCAGCAGGATGCCGTCGGTCATCAGCTTGACCTGGGTGGCATCGTCGGTGTGGTCGGTGAAGCGCACCTGGTAGCCGACCTGCTCGCCCAGCGGCACCTCCATCTCTTCGGCCAGGCGCGTGGCCACCGAGCGGGCCGCCAGCCGGCGCGGCTGGGTGTGGCCGATCAGCCCGCGCCGGCCGAGGCCGAGCTCGAGGCACAGCTTGGGCAGCTGGGTGGTCTTGCCCGAGCCCGTCTCGCCGGCCACCACCACGACCTGGTGGTCGCGCAGCGCCTCGAGGATGTCCTCGCGGCGTTCGGCGACCGGCAGCTCCTCGGGATAGGACAGTGTCACCGGGCGCGAGGCGCGGGCCTCGACCCGGGCACGGGAACGCTCGACCTCGCGGCGCAGCTCGGCGAGCCCGCGGTCCACCGGCTTGCCCTGGCGGCATCGCCGGGTCAGGCCGGCGAGGCGCTTGCCCAGGCGGGGCGCGTCGCGCAGCTGCACGCCGTCGAGTTCGCCCCTGAGGGCCTCCAGGGCGGCAACATCGGATTCGGGCGCGTCGGGGGCAGGGGTCAGGGTACTCACGATGGACTCGAAGGCTCCGGTGATCGAACGGGCGGGACGACAGGACGGCTCGCATCGGTCGCGCGATGCGAGCCGGCCATTGTAACGCCGCGAACCAGTCGGGGGCTAATCGACCCTCCGTGCCCCCTGGATCAGGAGGGTTCGCCCTCCGCCTCTTCGCCCTCCTCCTTCGCGTCGCCTTGCGCCTCGTCGCGAAGCTGGCGGCGCAGGACCTTCCTGAACATGATCGGGTCTTGGGCAGCCGAGCCGCCCTAGGAGGCCTCGCCCTCCTCCTTCGCTTCGCCTTGCGCCTCGTCGCGAAGCTGGCGGCGCAGGACCTTCCTGAACAATGATCGGGTCTTGGGCAGCCGAGCTGCCCTAGGAGGCCTCGCCCTCCTCCTTCGCTTCGCCCTGCGCCTCGTCGCGAAGCTGGCGGCGCAGGACTTTCCCCACGTTCGTCTTGGGCAGCTCGTCACGAAACTCCACGTGGCGCGGCACCTTGTAGCCGGTCAACTTCTTCTTGCACCAGGTGCGCAGGGTCGCGGCGTCCAGGTCGGGGTCGCTGGCCACCACGTACAGCTTGATGGCCTCGCCACTGTCCTCGTCGGGCACGCCCACGACGGCCGACTCCACCACCCCGGGATGATGCGCCACCACGTCCTCGATCTCGTTGGGATACACGTTGAAGCCCGAGACCAGGATCATGTCCTTCTTGCGATCGACGATGCGGATGTAGCCGTCGTCGTCGAAGACCGCCACGTCGCCGGTGCGGAACCAGCCCTCGGCATCGAGGGAGGCGCCGGTATCTTCCTCGCGGTTCCAGTAGCCCTTCATCACCTGGGGCCCCTTGACGCACAGTTCGCCGGGCTCGCCCAGCGGCAGGTCGTTGCCGTCCAGGTCGATGACCTTGACCCGAGTGCCGGCCACCGGACGACCGATGGTGCCGAGCCGGATGTCGTCGATGGGGTTGAAGCTGACGATCGGCGAGGTCTCGGTGAGGCCATAGCCCTCGGCGACGGGGCAGCCGGTGACCTCCTGCCAACGCTGGGCCACGGCGCTGGTCAAGGCCATGCCGCCGGAGATGGTCAGGTGAAGGGCGGAGAAATCGAGGCGCCGGAAGTCCTCGCGCTGGCACAGGGCATTGAACAGGGTGTTGAGCCCCACGAAGCCGGTGAAGTGCACCGTCTTCAGCGTCTTGACGAAGCCCTCCAGGTCGCGGGGATTGGGAATCAGCACCGAGTGGTTGCCGGTCTCCATCATGAACAGGCAGTTCACCGTGAAGGTGTAGATGTGATAGACGGGCAGCGGCGCGACGATGGTCTCGGCCCCCTCGGCGAGCCCCGGGCCGATCGCCTGGCGCGCCTGGAGCATGTTGGCCACCAGGTTGCCGTGAGTCAGCATGGTGCCCTTGGCCCGCCCCGTGGTGCCGCCGGTGTACTGCAGGGCGGCGATGTCGTCGCGGCCGCGGCCGACCTCGCGATGCTCGAGGCGCGCACCGCGCGCGAGCGCATCACGCAGGCTCGTCGCCCCGGGCAGCCGATAGGCCGGCACCATCTTCTTGACGTACTTCACCGCGGCGTTGATCAGCGGCCGCTTGGGGAAAGGATGCAGGTCGGCGATCTCGGTCACCACCACCCGCTCGATATCGGTGTCGCCGAGGATAGCCTCGAGCTTGGCCGCCATGTTGGCCAGGATGACGATGGCCCGGGCGCCGGAATCCTTGAATTGATGGGCCATCTCCCGCTCGGTGTAGAGCGGATTGGTGTTGACCACCACCAGGCCGGCGCGCAGCGCGCCGAACACCGCCACCGGGAACTGCAGCAGATTGGGCAGCTGGATGGCGATGCGGTCGCCGGGCTCGAGCCCGGCCTCGTGCTGCAGCCAGGCGGCGAAGTCGGCGGACAGGCGATCGAGGTCGCGATAGTCCAGGGTCCGCCCCATGCAGGTGAAGGCGGGCTTGTCGGCGAAGCGCTCGATGGCGGCGTGGAAGACCTCCATCACCGAGGCGTAGTCGTCGCGGCCCTCTAGCTCGGGGCCGCTGAGGACGGCGGGCGTGGCGTGCTCGCTCATGGCATTCTCCAGGCTGTGGCGACCCTGCGGGATCGCGCCCTGTTGTTATATTAGCGCTGTCATGGCACTGCGGCTGTGCCCCACCCTATCCCAGTCGCTGCCGATCTGGGAATACAGGATTTAAACTTATGTTTTAAACCTTCGTTCATCCCTGTGCGGTGAAGCGCCCCTGAATCGCGCCGTCACGCCACACCAGCAGCTCGCCGGGCACCATGCGCACCCACTCCTCGTTGTCGGTCAGCGGCTCGGTGGCGATCACCGAGACCACGTCGTCGGGCGTGGTGTGCTCGGCGAAGTTCACCGCCATCTCGGCGTCGGACAGGCTGGCCTGGCCGAACGGCGCACGGCGAGTGATGTGCGCCAGCTTGGTGGTGCAGTAGGTGTAGAGGTACTCGCCGTCGGCCAGCAGCAGGTTGAAGACGCCGAGCCCGCGCAGCCGCTCGCACAGCCCGTGCAGGTGCGCCCAAAGCGCCTGGCGATCGTCCGGCGGTTCGGGGAAGGCCCGGCGCAGCTCGCCCATCAGCCAGCAGAAGGCGTGCTCGCTGTCGGTGCCGCCCACCGGCCGGTAGAACGACAGCGCCAGGTCCTCCCAGCCGGCGAGCTGGCCGTTGTGCGCATAGCACCAGGGCTGCCCCCACATTTCCCGGGTGAAGGGATGGGTGTTGGCCAGGCGCACCTGGCCGACGTTGGCCTGCCGGATGTGGCTGATCACGATGTGTGACTTGATCGGGTAGTCGCAGATCAGCCGGGCGATGGGCGAATGCACCGAGGGGTGCGGGTCGCGGAATTCGCGATAGCCGCCGGCCTCGTAGAAGGCGATGCCCCAGCCGTCGCGGTGCGGCCCGGTGCCGCCGCCGCGGGTCAGGAAGCCGGCGAAGCTGAAGCAGATGTCGGTCGGCACGTTGGCGCTCATGCCCAGCAATTCACACATGCGGATCCCTGCGCTCGCGGGTGGAAGCGGAACGGCTGGTATGGCGCCACAGCAGGCGCAGCATCACCAGACCGATGGTCAGCACCAGCAGAATCCAGAACATCGGCCCCTGCGACCAGCCGCGGACCCGCTCGACCAGCCCGGGCCAGCCCTCCTGCCAGGCCAGGCGCAGCCTGGCCGGCAGGTCGTTGACGCCCTCGACGAGGCGATCGGCGAGGCTCGGCTCGGCCTCGGGGGCGGCGGCCTCGCCGGCATCGCCGAAGCGCTCGGCGGACAGCGTCGGGCCGGCGTCGACCCCGGCGATGCCGACCCGGGCGTCGGGGTTGAGCATCAGCCGCGGCAGGCTCAGTTCGCGGGTCTCGCCGTCCAGGGTGACGCGGGCGCTCAGGGTCAGCGGCTGGCGGAGATCCGGATCGAGCTCGGGCAGCGCCATCGTCCAGCGCGTCTCGCCGACCGGCTCAGCCTCGAGCGCCTCGCCGGCCAGCGCGCCGCGGATCTCGGTGTTGTCGCGATTCAGGCGCGGATGCTCGGCGGCCAGCACCACGCGGCCCCCGGCCGGATCATGCACCGCGCCGATGGACGGCAGCACGTTGACCGCCTGGCGGCGCTGGCGGGTGAAGCCGTCGCCGGAGGCACGCACCACCAGCTGGGCGTTGCCGGTCAACGCCGGCGCCGGCAGCTCGCCCTGGAAGCGGCCCTGATCGTCGGCGGTCAGGGTCACCGAGGACTGCGCCTCGCCGTCCGGCAACGCCAGCGACACCTCCAGCGTCAGGTTGCCCGGCAGGGGCGGCGCCTCGCGCTCCGCCTCCAGCCAGGCCTCGACCGGCACCGGGAAGCCGCGATACAGCGTCGCCGGCAGCGACCCGATGCGCAGCCGCCAGGGGCCACTGATGCTGATGCGGCTGCCGTCGTCCACCGGCCCCTCGAGGCGCCACTGCCCCGCCTCGGGCTCGGGGATGCGGACCAGGTCGAAGCGCGGCTCGACCTGCCAGTTCGCCCCCTCCGGGGCCGAATCGGCCCGATAGCGGGTGCCGTCGGGGCCGATCAGCGTCAGCGGCTCGGCCTCGGGATCATGGAAGATCAGCGCCGAGAGCCGATCCACGCCCTGATCGACCACGAAGCCACCGTCGTCGTCCAGCGGCAGGCGGTCGGCGGGGAAGATGCGCTCGAAGATATCGAGGAAGGCGCCCATCAGCCCTTCCGCGGAATCGACCCGGGTGGCCAGGCCCCCGGTACGCTGGGCCAGCCGCTCGATCAGCGCCAGATCGGCCTCGTCGGAGAAGGCGATGGCATGCACCGTCACCCCCTGCGCGGCCAGCTCGGGGGCCAGCTCCTCGACGATGCGCCGGCGCGAGGCACGATCGATGGCCGGCTTGTCGCCGCGGCCCGGCGGCAGATCGATGACGCCGTCGGTCATCAGGATCAGGTGCAGCCCGCCGTTGGCCTCGCCGTTCGCGGCCTGGCGCAGCGCGGCCTCGATATCGGTGTACTGCTGGTCGCGCCGCGACGGCGGCAGGGACAGCGCGCGCTCGCGCCAGCCGGCCTCGACGCGGCCCAGCGGCAGCGGATTGTCGACCCGCTCGCCGAAGGTCCAGACGCCGGCGCTGGCGCTCTCCGGCAGCAGCGAGACCAACAGCCCCATGGCGCTCTCGGCCAGGCGGTCGGGGTCGTGGCTCTTCATGCTGCCCGACACGTCGACCACCGCCCGCACGTCGTCCTGCTCCTGCCCGGCCCGAGGCTCGGTCCGGTCCTGGTCCTGGGCGTGAGACGAACTCGCGCCGAGCCCGATCAGGCACAGCGCTATCAGCCACACGAGGCGCACCGCGCCCCGGGCGCCGGGATTTCCCCTTTGCATCGAACGTCCTTAGCCGATCATCGGCTCGCGTCGCGTCTCACCGCCGTCCTGGCGGCCCTTGTCCTCGCCCTCCTGCGCCTGGCGAGCGGCCGAGTGGCGTCCGCGACGCCACAACAGCAGGCCCACCAGCGCGCCCAGGCCGGCCGCCACGGCCACCAGCATCAGCGCCGGCAGCATGGCGCCGCCGTCGTGGGAGAGAAACGCCAGCCCGGCGACCACCACCGCGGGCGCGAACCCGTTATAGACGCCGTCCCCGGTGGTCAGCGGCAGCTGGAAGCTGGCCGGCACCCACATCACCCCGGCCACGGCCCAGGTGATCACCAGCCGCGGCAGTCGCGGCAGAAAGGCCAGCCCCAGATAGCCGGTGCCGAGCACCACCAGAGACAGCACGGCATAGGTCAGCCATAGTAGAGACATCGAATCCGAAAGCAGCATCGGTACCTCGTCATTGCGGCGTCGAAAGACGCACCCCGTTGAATTCACTCCGAGTATGGTACATCCCGCACCATGAAAGCACAGCCGCCACGTGCCCCAGGCCAGACGAACATGACCGACGCCCCCCATCCGACCGCCGGATTCCGGCGCGCCGAAGACCCCGACTGGCACTGGCTGGAGCAGCGCGACGACCCGCAGGTGACGGCCTTCCTCGAGGCCGCCAATGCTCACTCCCAGGCCTGGTTCGCGCCCCTGGACGACCTCACCGAGCGCCTCTACCACGGCCATCTGGCCCGCCGCGAGCTGGCCGTGCACGGCCTGCCCACGGCGCTCGACCACTTCACGGTGTGGAGCGAGACCGCGGTGGACGCCGACCATCCGGTCTGGTGGCGCCATCCCAACGGCGAGCCCGAGCGCCGCGAGCCGTTCTTCGACCTGCAGCGCCGCGCCGCCGACCACGCCTTCTTCGAGGTCGGCGACATGTCGCTGTCGCCGGACGAGTGCTGGATGGCCTGGAGCGAGGACACCCAGGGCGACGAGATCTTCACCCTGTGGCTCAAGCGGCTGCCGGACGGCGAGCCGCTGGCGCTGCTCGAGGAGATCGGCCCCGAACTGTGCTGGGCCGAGGACGGCGCCACCCTGCTGTTCACGCGCTATGACGCCACCCAGCGCCCCGAGAGCATCTGGCGGCTGCCGCTGACCCTCGGCGCCACGCCGAGCGCCGACGAGCCCGCGCTGATGCTGCGCGAGGACGACCCGGAATTCTGGCTGGGGCTCGGCAAGACCCGCTCGCGCGAGTGGCTGATGCTGGAGTCCGCCTCCAAGGACACCAGCGAGGTCCACCTGGTTCCGGCGGCCGCGCCGGCCACAGCGCCGAGGCTGTTCCGCCCCCGCGAGCGCGGCGTGGAGTACGGCGTCGATCACCGCCCCGGCCACTTCTACGTGCTGCACAACCGCGAGGCCCCGCACTTCTGCCTCGACCGGGTCGACGAGGCCGACCCGCAGGGCGAGCCCGAGCGCCTGATCGAGCACCGCCAGGACACCACCCTCGAGGGCATCGATGCCTTCAGCTGGGGGCTGGTGGCCAGCGAGCGTGACCATCAGCAGGCCCAGGTCTGCCTGAGGGTGATCGAGCTCGACGCCGATCACGCCGTGCGGCGCGACGAGCGCCTGCCGCTGCCCGAAACGCCCTGCAGCCTGGGGCTCGCCGACGCCCCGCACTTCGACGAGCGCCGCCTGCGGCTGCGCGAGGAATCCTTCACCCTGCCGGTGACCTGGACCGAGCTCGACCTGGACAGCGGCGAGCGTCGTCGCCTCAAGCAGCAGTCGGTGCACGGCGACCTGCGCCCCGACCAGCTGACCTGCGAGCGGCTGTGGGCGACCTCCCACGACGGCGAGCGCGTGCCGGTGTCGGTGGTGATGCGCGCCGACCTGGCCGGCCATCCGCTCCCCACCCTGCTCTACGGCTACGGCGCCTACGGCGAGACGCTCGACCCCTGGTTCTCGGTGGCCCGCCTGGAGCTGCTGGCCCGCGGCGCGGCCTTCGCCGTGGCCCACGTGCGCGGCGGCGGCGACCGCGGCGAGCCCTGGTACCTGAGCGGCAAGCTCGAGCACAAGGCCAACAGCTTCCACGACTTCCTGGCCGCCCGCGACGCCCTGGTCGAACAGGGCGTCAGCGACGGCGAGCGCATCGTCGCCTACGGCGCCAGCGCCGGCGGGCTCCTGGTCGGCGCCAGCCTCAATCTTGCCCCGGAGCGCTTTTGCGCCGCGGTGCTCGACGTGCCCTTCGTCGACGTGCTGCGCACCATGGAGAATCCCGACCTGCCGCTGACCACCGCCGAGTACAGCGAATGGGGCGACCCGCGCGAGCCCGCCGCGCGCAGCCGCATCCGCGACTACTCGCCGCTGGACAACCTGCCCGAGCGGCCCTGGCCGCCGGTGTTCCTGCAGGGCAGCTGGCACGACACCCGGGTGCCCTACTGGGAGCCGGCCAAGCTCTACGCCCGCCTGAGCGAGCTGGCCGAGACCCACGGCGTGGACGGCAGCGACCACCCCACGCTGCTGCGTACCGACCTGGAGGCCGGCCACGGCGGCGCCTCCGGTCGCTTCAAGGGCTGGCACGACAACGCCCGCCAGGATGCCTTCATCCTGTGGGCGCTGGGGCTGGAGACGCGGGAGGCCTGAGCGGAGAGAACATCGGGCGCAGCAATGAAGAAGGCGGCCGAGAGGCCGCCTTCTTCGTTCTAGCCATCAATGGGGAGGATGGCGATGATATGGTCCTCGAGCTCCTCCTCGGGCACCTCGGCCTGGGACACCGCGAAGCTGCGCACGCTGATGCCCTTGCGGTGCACCCGCTCGGGGTCGCCCGAGATCAGCGGATGCCAGCCGGCGAGCTTGCGCCCCTCGGCCAGGCGCCGGTAGGCGCAGGACTTGGGCAGCCAGCGAAACGCCTCGATGCGCTCGACGGTGAGCTGCTGGCAGTCCGGCACCTTCTCGAAGCGGTTGGCGTAGTCGCTGCAGCGGCAGCCCTCGATGTCGAGCAGCTCGCAGGCCACGTTGAGCACCGCCAGGTCGCCCTCGTCGTCCTGGAACTTGAGCAGGCAGCACTGGCCACAGCCGTCGCACAGCGCCTCCCACTCTTCATCGGTCAGCTCTTCCAGCGGGAAGCGCTCCCAGAACCTTTCACGCATGGTCATTCGTCTCTCGTGTCGTTCACGGGGAGCCCTTCAGGCAGGCCCCTTGTGCCCATGCTTCAGACTAGTAACGGGCTTCTGTCGGCGTGCGATAAAGATCCAGCAGATAGTCCTCCTTGGCCGGCGGCATCTGCAGATAGAAGCCCTTCTCCTCGATGGCCGCCATCACCTCGGCGCCGCGGGTG
Source organism: Halomonas smyrnensis AAD6 (assembly GCF_000265245.1). Taxonomy (GTDB): domain Bacteria; phylum Pseudomonadota; class Gammaproteobacteria; order Pseudomonadales; family Halomonadaceae; genus Halomonas; species Halomonas smyrnensis. The sequence goes on along the minus strand of NZ_AJKS02000018.1, from coordinate 2,843 downwards.
CGGGCCAGCGGCTTCTCGGGCGTGAGGATCAGCGTCAGCGCCGAGACCGGCTTGCCGAAACGTTCGAGCAGCGCCTCGGGCACGTCCTCGAGGCCGCGGCGCTTGTCCACGTAGAGATACATCTCGTCCTTGCGCGAGCTCTTGAAGACCTCGCACAGCAGCTTGCCGTTCATGGTGGTCATGCGGGGACCTCGTTCAGGGCGCTCTCCAGGGCATCGGCCAGGCGCTCGCCACGCCAGCCGACGGGCAGCGGCAGCGAGCGGCCGCGCAGCCGGGCGCTGGCCAGGGCCTCCAGGTCACGGCGGCGCATCAGCATCTCGGGGGCCAGGCCCAGGGACTCGGCCTCGAGATTCACCACCTTCTTCATCGCCTTCAGGCAGCGCTTGAAGGCCGGCGACAAGGGCGACAGCGGCACCGACGGCAGCTCGGCCTCGTCGAGCAGGTGCGCCTCCTTGACCAGCGCCAGCAGGACGTCGCCCTCGCGCTTGACCAGCGGCGGCTTGATGCCCTCCACCGCGGCCAGCTCATAGCGATTCTCGGGCAGCCGCTCGGCGATGGCGAACAGCAGCTTGTCGCTGACCAGCCAGCTGCGCGGCAGGTCGCGGCGACGCACCTCGCCCTCGCGCCAGGTGGTCATCAGGCGATAGGCCTCGATCTGGCGCGGACCCAGGCGCCACAGGTTGCGCTGGCGCAGGTACCACTGGCCGTCGGCCTCGTCGCTGCGCGAGGCCTGGTCGGTCAGGGCGGCGCAGTCTTCTTCGAGCCATTCCAGGCGGCCGTGGCGCTCCAGGGACTCGCGCTGGTGCGCCCAGACGTCCAGCAGATAGACCACGTCCAGCGCCGCATAGGTCTTCTGGGCGTCGGAGAGCGGGCGCTCGAGCCAGTTGGAACGGGTCTCGTCCTTGGGCAGGGTCTCGCCCACCCAGTACTCGACCAGCTTCTGGTAGCCCATGGAGGTCACCTCGCCGAGCAGCGCCTGGGCGATCTGGGTGTCCACCAGCGGCGCGATGGGCACGCCGGCCCAGTGGGCGAAGACTTCGAGGTCCTCGCTGGAGGCGTGCAGCAGCTTCAGCGGCCCCTCGGCGAGCAGGCGGCGGAAGCGCTCGGTGCAGGCGACCTCCTGGGGATCGACCAGATAGGCCGGCCCGCCGGCGCAGAACTGGATCAGCGCCGGCACCGGGTGGAAGGTGCGCTCGCGGAAGAATTCGGTATCCAGGGCCAGGACATCGGCCTCGGCCACCTCGGCGCAGGCGGCGTCCAGCGCCTCGGGAGTGTCGATCCAGCGGATCTCGGGTGTCAGGGACATGCGGTCATCCGGCATGGCAGGGATGGGACGGCGATCATTCGCCCTGGAAGGGCAACCGGCCGTTGAAGGCCCGGCTCAGGGTACCGCCGTCGACGTATTCGAGTTCGCCGCCCATGGGCACGCCATAGGCCAGGCGCGAGAGCTTGAGCCCCTGCGGCGCGAGCTGGGAGGCGATGTAGTGGGCCGTGGCCTCCCCTTCCACCGTGGGATTGGTGGCCAGGATCACCTCCTCGACGCCGGCCTCGGCGACCCGCGCCTCCAGCTGGTCGAGGCCGATGTCCTCGGGTCCGACGCCGTCCAGCGGCGACAGATGGCCGTGCAGCACGAAGTAGCGGCCCTGATAGCCGCCGGCCTCCTCGATGGCCAGCTGGTCGGCCGGGGATTCGACCACGCACAGCACGCCGTCGTCGCGGCGTGGGCTTTCGCAGATGCCGCACAGCTCCTCCTCGGTGAGGGTGCGGCAGCGACGACAGTAGCCGACCGACTCGAGGGCCGTGCCGAGCGACTCGACCAGCCGCCGGCCGCCGTCGCGGTCGCGCTCGAGCAGATGCATGGCCATGCGCTGGGCGGTCTTGGGGCCTACGCCGGGGAGCACCCGGAAGGCCTCCATCAGCCGTTCGACCAGGGGGGAAAAGCTCATGGGTCGTTCAGGACTCACGTCTCGTCATGGGACGAGATGAGCGCCACGCGGGCGCTCATCTCTCGTCGTTGCGTTCCGGCGAGGCGCCTCAGAACGGCATCTTGAAGCCCGGCGGCAGGTTCAGGCCGGAGGTGGCGCCTTCCATCATCTCCTTGGAGTTGGCCTCGACCTTGCGCACGGCGTCGTTCACGGCGGCGGCCAGCAGGTCCTCGAGCAGTTCCTTGTCCTCTTCCATGACGCTCGGGTCGATGTCGACCTTGAGCACGTCGTGGCGGCCGTTCATGGTGATCTTGATCATGCCGGCACCGGCCTCGCCGTGAACCTCGGCCTTGGCGACCTCTTCCTGGGCCTTCTGCATCTTCTCCTGCATTTCCTGGGCCTGCTTCATCAGGTTGCCCATTCCACCTTTCATCATGGTGACGTCCTCTCGATTGGATGTTCGGTCCGGCCGCCCGGGCGGCCGGTGTCGTGTACGGTCGGTGCTACCCCTTCCGACGCGTGACGTGCGCGTCCGTTCAGTGACGCGCCGCCTCGGCGGGCTTCACCGTGGTCTCGATCAGCCGGGCGCCGAAGGCCTGCTGGATCTTCTGTACCTGGGGATCGGCCTGCAGCGCGGCCACCGCCTCGGCGTGGCGCTCGGCGGCCAGGCGGTCGGCGCGCTGGCGCGGCGTCTCGACGCCCTCGGGCAGCGGCCCGTCGGCGATGGTCAGGCGCCGCGCGAAGCCGGCCCCGGCCAGCGCCTCGCGGATACGCTCGACGTGGACGTCGGCCTGCATCGCCGCCTGGGATGGATCCAGCCGCAGCGTCAGGGCGTCGCCGTCGTCGGCTTCGACCACACAATGGGCCGCCAGGTTGCGCGTCAGCCCGGACAGGCCCAGGGCGTCGAAGCGCGCCAGC
>NZ_AJKS02000019.1 GCF_000265245.1 Halomonas smyrnensis AAD6 | reverse complement strand
CTCGCGGGGCTCCGCCGCGGGCGACGCGGGGGCGGCCGGCGCCGGGGCAGACGGCTCGGCCGGCGCGTCCAGCAGCGCATGAAGGCGCTCGCCGGGGGCCTGGCGAGCGCCGACGTCCGGCACGGGCAGCTCCCACTCGCAGGCCTCGGTCGGACGGGCGTTGGGCATCCGGTAGCGCGCCGTCCAGGCCGTCAGGCCCATGGCCTCCAGATACTGCAGCCGCTGGGGCTCGGTGGTCACGAGTTGCCGCCGCCCCGACAGTTCGGGGAGTCCGGACGCGCTTCACCGCGGGCCTGCCACTCCTCGGGGGTGTAGGGATGCAGCGCCAGGGCGTGCACGGGGCCGGCCAGCTCGTCGGTCAGCAGGGCGTAGATCTGCTGGTGACGCTTGACCGGCATGATGCCGGCGAAGCGCGGCGACACCACGGTCACCTTGAAGTGGGTCTCGGAGTTGGGCGGCACGTGATGCATGTGGCTCTCGTTCTCCACCTCGAGGAAGGTGGGCTCGAGGGCCTGGAGCTTTTGCTCGATGGTCGACTGGATGCTCATCTCGGCGTTCCGCTGGTGAGTGTCGGGGTCATTGTACGCGTTCGACCGCGGCGCGACGACGGGCACGCTGCGCCTCGCCGGCCAGCGAGACGCGCCCGAGGCTGGCCATCAGCGACAGCCCGGTGGCGATCACCCCGGCCCACAGCGCCACCTGCACCGGGGCCCCGGCGGCCAGGCAGGCGCCGACCAGCGCCACGCCCAGCGACTGCCCCACGGTGCGCGTGGTGCTCATCACGCCGGAGGCATTGGCACTCTTCTCGGCCGGCACGCTGCCCATCAGCTCGCGATTGTTGGGCGGCTGGAAGAAGCCGAAGCCGAGCCCGCACAGCGCGGTGCGCCACAGGCAGTCGATCACCTCGGCATCGGCCTCGAGCCTCGCCAGGCTGCCGAGGCCGATCATCAGCAGCACCAGGCCGGCCGAACTCAGCAGGCTGGGATTGAGACGATCGGCCAGGCGACCGGCGAGCGGCCCGGCCACCATGATGGTCAGCGGCCAGGGGGTGAACAGCCAGGCGGTCTCCAGCGGCGAGAAGCCCATCCCCTGCTGATAGAGGAAGGACAGCGCGACGAAGGCCAGGCCCTGACCGACGAAGGCCAGCCCCTGGGAGGAGACGGCCAGGGTGAAGCGACGCTCCTCGAACATCGACAGCGCCATCAGGGGATAGGGCGCGCGGCGCTGACGGGCCAGGAAGGCGGCGCCGGTGGCCAGGCTGAGGGCGAGCCAGCCCAGCGTCTCGAGCCCGGGCAGCTCGGCGCCGTTGCCGTCCAGCGCCATGAAGAAGCCGCCCAGCGTGGCCATGGCCAGCAGCGCGCCCCAGCCGTCGAAGCCGCCGCGGCGGCCCGGCTCCCTGGGCAGCGCCCGCCAGGCCAGCGCGACCGCGCCCATGGCCGGCAGCGCCGGCAGCGCGAACAGCCACGGCCAGCTGGCCACCGAGAGGATCGAACCGCCCAGCGCGGGACCGGCGGCGTAGCCGATGCCCACCACCAGCGAGCTCAGCCCCAGGGCGCTGCCCAGCAGCCGCGAGGGGAAGATGGCGCGATACAGCGAGGGTCCGATCGACAGCGTCGCCGCCGCCGCTACGCCCTGCAGGGCGCGGAACGCCAGCAGCGCCTCGAGGCTGCGCGACAGCGCGCAGCCCAGCGCGGCCAGGGCGAACAGCACCAGCCCACCCATGTAGACCCGGCGCCGGCCGACCAGCTCGCTCACGGCGGCGAAGACCAGCAGGAAGGCGGCGCAGGTCACCTGGAAGAGGTTGGTCACCCACACCGCATCGGCCGACGCCACCTCGAGATCGGCGGCGATGGACGGCAGCGCCAGGTTGACCATGGAGTTGTCCATCACCGCCATGGTGGTGCCGAGGATCAGCGCCAGCACCGCGAGACGGCGTTCGGCCCCCGGCAGGCCATCGTCGCCGGGGCGGTTCGAGAAGAGTCGGCTCATGTGGGATCGTCGCTGACAAGAAAACCGGCCGAAGCCGGTTTTCTCGAGGTTTGCCTGCCGGATGGAAGCAGAATCAGTCCTGATCCGTTTCCAGCAGCAGATTATCGTCCACTTCGGCCACTTCCAGGGCCGTCTCGTCATCGAGATCGACCGCCAGGTAGCTGTACTCGAAGTGCAGGAAGCGCTGGAACAGCGCCCAGTCGAGGGTCTCGGGCCACTGGCGCTCGTCTTCTTCCCAGGCGCGCAGCTCGGTCTCGAGGATCTCGAGATAGCGCTCGCGGACGAAGCCCTCGAGGGCCTCGGGAGAATCCATCTCCGGGATCAGATAGACGGTGCTTTCCCTTTCGACGTCGCCGAGCGAGAGGTCGTCGTCACCCATGGTGGGCTCCAGGGCATTGACCCAGTCGACGAAGTGCTGGGTCGGCCTGACGCTCAGGGCGGAACGGTTGAGCAGTTTCATCACGGTCTCCTCGACGTCGAAACGCTGCCATTATGGGGGCCAGGGGCGCTCCTTACCAACACTTCCCGATCAACCTGGCGAATGTAGGGCTGAGCGATCACCCAAGAAGCCCGCGGAAGGAAGCGAGCTAGACCCGAGTAGGCGACGTCGGCTGGCGCAGGGCAACGCGAACACGCTATGAACCCTTCCCTGGGCGCTCCCTTCTTCATCCCTGAAGAAGGAGGTTCGCTTATCCCTGTGCCAGCCTTGGAGCGTCGAACCGTTTCAGTCCACCTGCGGGCGCATGGCCGGGAACAGCAGCACATCGCGGATGGAAGCGCTGTCGGTCAGCAGCATCACCAGGCGGTCGATGCCGATGCCCTGGCCGGCGGTCGGAGGCAGGCCGTACTCCAGCGCGCGCACGTAGTCGGCGTCGTAGTACATGGCCTCGTCGTCGCCGGCCTCCTTCTCGGCCACCTGGGCGGCGAAGCGCTCGGCCTGGTCCTCGGCGTCGTTGAGCTCCGAGAAGCCGTTGGCGATCTCGCGGCCGCCGACGAAGAACTCGAAGCGCTCGGTGACGAACGGATCGCTGTCCTTGCGACGCGCCAGCGGGCTGACCTCGGTCGGGTAGTCGGTGATGAAGGTCGGCTGCTGCAGGCGATGCTCGACGGTCTTCTCGAAGATCTCGATCTGCACCTTGCCCAGGCCCCAGCCGTCCTTGACGTCGATGTCCAGGCGCTCGGCGATCTGACGCGCGGCGCTCTCGTCGGCCAGCGACTCGGCGTGGATGTCCGGGTTGTACTCGAGGATGGCGTCGAACACGCTCAGCCGGCGCAGCGGCTGGCCGAAGTCGTACTCGTAGCTCTCCAGCACCTCGCCCTCGGCGTCACGCACGGTGTTGGTGACCACGGTGCTGCCCAGCACCCGCTGGGTGACCTCGCGCAGCATGGCCTCGGTCAGATCCATCAGGTCCTGGTAGTCGGCGTAGGCCTGATAGAACTCGACCATGGTGAACTCGGGGTTGTGCCGGGTCGACAGCCCCTCGTTGCGGAAGTTGCGGTTGATCTCGAAGACGCGCTCGAAGCCGCCCACCACCAGGCGCTTGAGGTAAAGCTCCGGCGCGATGCGCAGGTACATGTCGATGTCCAGCGCGTTGTGGTGGGTGATGAAGGGCCGGGCCGTGGCGCCGCCGGGGATCGGCTGCAGCATCGGGGTCTCGACTTCCATGAAGCCGTGATCCTCGAAGAAGCGGCGCATGGCGCTGATCACGCCGGCGCGGGTCTGGAAGACCTCGCGGGAATCCGGGTTCATGATCAGGTCCACGTAGCGCTGGCGATAGCGGGCTTCCATGTCGGTCAGGCCGTGGAACTTGTCCGGCAGCGGGCGCAGGCTCTTGGTCAGCAGGCGCGCCTCTTCCATCATCACGTAGAGGTCGCCCTTGCCCGACTTGTGCACCGGGCCGCGGCCGGCCACGATGTCGCCGATGTCCCAGCCCTTGATGTCCTCGAGCACGTCCGCCGGCAGGCCCTTCTTGTCGACGTAGAGCTGGATCTGGCCGCTGGCGTCCTGGATGACGATGAACGGCCCGCGCTTGCGCATGATGCGCCCGGCCACGGCCGCGGGACGCGCCAGCGCCTCGAGCTCGGGCTTGTCCTTGTCGCCCAGCTCGGCGGCCAGTTCGGCGGCGGTGCTGTCGCGACGGAAATCGTTGGGGAAGGCACTGCCGCCGTCGGTGGCGGCGCGCTCGCGGCGCTCGGCCAGCTTGCCGCGGCGCTCCGCGATCAGGTGGTTCTCGTCCTGGGAAGTGTCCTGGTTAGCCATGTCGCTACCTGTTGAAATCATGGTGTCGAATACAGAGACATCTCACCTAGAGCCGCGCGAGCGACGCCGAGACAAGGCGCCCCTCGGACAGAGCGCGGAGTTGACGAGTCGTCAATGAGCATCTCTGGCCGAGGGGCAACGCCGTATCGGCGAGCGCAGCAGGCTATAGGCCTTGTTTGAGGCTCGCCTCGATGAACTGGTCGAGATCGCCGTCCAGCACCTTGTCGCAGTTGCTGGACTGCACGCCGGTGCGCAGATCCTTGATGCGCTGGTCGTCCAGCACGTAGGAGCGGATCTGGCTGCCCCAGCCGATGTCGGCCTTGGAGTCCTCGGCGGCCTGCTTGGCCGCGTTGCGCTTCTCCATCTCGTGTTCCCACAGCTTCGCCTTGAGCTGTTTCATGGCGAAGTCGCGGTTGGCGTGCTGGCTGCGCTGGCTCTGGCAGGCCACCACGATGCCGGTCGGCTCGTGGGTGATACGCACCGCCGAGTCGGTGGTGTTGACGTGCTGACCGCCGGCGCCGCTGGAGCGATAGGTATCGGTCCGCAGGTCCGAGGGATTGATCTCGATCTCGAAGCTGTCGTCCACCTCCGGCGACAGGAACACCGAGGCGAAGGACGTGTGGCGACGGCCGCCGGAGTCGAACGGACTCTTGCGCACCAGGCGGTGCACGCCGGTCTCGGTACGCAGCCAGCCGAAGGCGTACTCGCCCTGGACATGCACGGAGGCCGACTTGATGCCCGCCACCTCGCCGGCGGAGAGCTCGGTGATCTCGGCCTTGAAGCCGTGATGCTCGGCCCAGCGCAGGTACATGCGCAGCAGGATGTTGGCCCAGTCCTGGGCCTCGGTGCCGCCGGAGCCGGCCTGGATGTCGAGATAGGCGTTGTTCTCGTCCATCTCGCCGGAGAACATGCGCCGAAACTCGAGCTTCTCGAGGCTGGCCTGGAGGTTCTCCAGCTCGCGCTGGACCTCCTCGACGGTGCCCTCGTCCTCCTCCATCTCGGCCAGTTCCAGCAGGTCCTGGCTATCCGCCAGCCCCTGGTCCAGCTCGTCGATGGTGGCGACGATAGCCTCGAGGGTCGCCCGCTCCTTGCCCAGCTTCTGGGCATGGTCCGGGTCGCTCCAGACGTCGGGGTCCTCGAGCTCGCGGGTGACTTCCTCTAGCCGATCCTTCTTTTCGGCATAGTCAAAGATACCCCCTCAGGACGTCTGTCCGCTCAGACAGGTCCTTGATGAGGTGGTTGATCGGATTGGTTTCCAGCATGGGGTTCGCCTGAATCCAAGGGAGATGAGGCGCGCGCCGGCGCCGGGCGCCGACGGCGGAGAAAAGACGAGCATTGTAGCGAAATGCACCGCCAGCGGCCATCCCGCAGGGGCCAGCGCAGCCGGGGTATCGAATTCGTGGATGAACTCATGCGCAATTTCAAATGGACCCCGACCAGGGTCACGAGGGAGGGTAAGTCATGGCTGCTTCGCGGCCGAACACTACAACAAGCACAAGCCTCAAGGAGTGATTCATGAGCAAGCCCCGTCTTGCCGTCGGCAGCCTGTTGCTCGCCACCGGCCTGGCCGCCTCGCCCCTGCAGGCCGACACCCTGCGCCTGGCCATCATGGGCGAACCCGCCTCCCTCGACCCGCACAAGATCAGCGGCACCTGGGAGAACGATGTGGTCGGCGACCTCTTCGAGGGGCTGGTGACCGAGGCCGCGGACGGCGATCGCATCCCCGGCGTGGCCGAATCCTGGGAGGTCTCCGAGGACGGCACGGTGTACACCTTCTCGCTGCGCGACGATGCCGAATGGTCCGACGGCACCCCGGTCACCGCCGATGACTTCGTCTTCGCCTTTCGCCGCATTCTCGACCCGGCCACCGCCGCCAGCTATGCCTACCTGCTCTACCCGGTGAAGAACGCCGAGGCGGTCTACGCCGGCGAGGCCGACTCCGACACCCTGGGCATCGAGGCCCTGGACGAGCGGACCCTGCGCATCACCCTGGAGCGCTCCACGCCCTACTTCCTCGACCAGCTGGCCCACTACACCGCCTACCCGGTGCCGAAGCACGTGGTGGAGCAGTACGGCGACGACTGGTCCAGGCCCGAGCACATGGTCTCCAACGGCGCCTTCATGCTGGAGGACTGGCAGTCCCAGACCCGCATCGAGGCCGTGCGCAACCCACACTTCCATGACGCCGAAGACGTCGCCCTCGACGAGGTGGTGTACTTCCCCATCGAGGAGCGCAACACCGCCCTGAACCGCTTCCGCGCCGGCGAGATCGACATCGCCCGGGAGTTTCCCACCCAGCAGTACGACTGGCTCCAGGACAACCTGCCGGAAGCCGTGCAGGTCGCGCCCTATCTCGGCATCTACTATTACGCCTTCAACACGCGGGACGGCCATGCCACCAGCGACCCGCGGGTGCGCGAGGCGCTCAGCCTGGCGGTGCGCCGCGAGGTGATCACCGGCCGCATCCTCGGCACCGGGGAAGAGCCGGCCTACCACTTCGTGCCGCCGGACGTGGCCCACTACGACGGGGCGGAACTCGATTTCGCCGACCTCGACCAGCAGGCGCGCCTCGAGCGGGCCCGGCAGCTGATGCAGGAGGCCGGCTACGGCCCGGACAACCCCCTCGAACTCCAGCTGCGCTACAACACCAGCGAGGACCATCGCAAGGTGGCGATCGCCGTGGCCGCGATGTGGAAGCCGCTGGGCGTCGAGGTGGAGCTCTACAACTCGGAGGTGGCGGTGCACTACGCCGACATCCGCCAGGGCGACTTCGACGTCGCCCGGGCCGGCTGGATCGGTGACTACAACGACGCCCAGAACTTCCTCAGCCTGCTGGAGGGCGGCGTCGCCAACAACTACGGCGCCTACGCCAACCCGGCCTTCGATGAGCTGATGGACCGGGCCGCCGGGACCCAGGATCTGGACGCTCGCGCCGAGCTGATGGCCGAGGCGGAACGGCTGGCCCTGGATGACCACGCCGTCCTGCCGATCTACGACTATGTCTCGCGCAACCTGGTCAGCCCGACGCTGACCGGCTGGGAACCCAACATCGAGGATATCCACCGCTCGCGCTGGATCGGCTTCGACGACTGAACCCATCTTCCTCCAACCGGCGACGGCCCCGGGACACTCCGGGGTCGCGGGGACTCTCATGCCTGGCTACATCCTCAAGCGCCTGCTGCAGGCGATACCGACGCTGTGGATCGTCATCACCCTGTCGTTCTTCCTGATGCACCTGGCGCCGGGCGGCCCCTTCGACGGCGAGCGCCAACTGCCGCCGGAGATCGAGGCCAACCTGCTGGCCACCTATCATCTGGACGAGCCGGTGTGGAAACAGTACCTGATCTACATGGGCAACCTGCTGCAGGGCGATCTCGGCCCCTCGTTCAAGTACAAGGACTTCAGCGTCACCGAGCTGGTCGCCCAGGGCTTCCCGGTGAGTCTGGAGCTGGGGCTGTGGGCCATCGGCCTGGCGCTGTTGATCGGCCTGCCGCTGGGCGTGATCGCCGCGCTGAAGCGCAACTCCACCGTCGACTACCTGGTGATGGGCGCGGCGCTGGCCGGGGTGGCGATCCCCAACTTCGTCATCGCGCCGCTGCTGGCGCTGGTGTTCGGCGTCTTCCTGGCCTGGCTGCCGGTGGGCGGCTGGAACGACGGCCAGTGGCAGAACCTGGTGCTGCCGGTGGTGGCGCTGTCGATCCAGCAGATCGCCTACATCGCGCGCATGATGCGCGCCAGCATGATCGAGGTCCTCGGCAGCCACTTCATCCGCACCGCCCGCGCCAAGGGCTTGACCGAGGCCGAGGTGATCTGGCGCCACGCCCTGCGCCCGGCGATGCTGCCGGTGGTCTCCTATCTGGGCCCGGCCGTCGCCGGGATCATCACCGGCTCGGTGGTGATCGAGCAGATCTTCGGCATTCCCGGCATCGGACGCTACTTCGTCCAGGCCGCCCTCAACCGCGACTACACCCTGGTGATGGGCACGGTGGTGTTCTACGGCGCCCTGATCGTGCTGCTCAACCTGCTCGTCGACCTGACCTACTCGGCCCTGGACCCGCAGATTCGCCATGACGACTGATACCGCTGTCTCGACCCCCGATCTCGCCGGCGACAGCCTGGCCCGCGAGGCCTGGCGCCGCCTCAGGCAGAACCAGGCCGCCACCCTCAGCCTGGTGCTGCTGGCCCTGACCACCCTGGCCTGCGTGATCGGCCCCTGGTTGACGCCCTGGGGCCTCGACGAGGTGGACTGGAACGCCTTCCTCACGGCCCCGAGCCTGGCCGACGGCCACTATGCCGGCACCGACGCCAACGGTCGCGACCTGCTGACCCGCGTGCTCCACGGCGGCCGGGTGTCGCTGTCCGTGGCGCTGGTGGCCACCCTCGTCTCGCTGCTGATCGGCGTGCTCTACGGCGCCGTTGCCGGCTTCTTGGGCGGGCGCGTCGACAACCTGATGATGCGCTTCGTCGACATCATGTACTCGCTGCCGTTCATGTTCCTGGTGATCCTGCTGATGGTGGTGTTCGGCCGCAACATCCTGCTGATCTATGCCGCCATCGGCGCCGTCGAGTGGCTGGACATGTCGCGCATCGTGCGCGGCCAGGTGCTGGCGCTCAAGCGTCGCGAGTTCGTGGAGGCGGCCCACGCCCTGGGCGTGCGCGGCCACAAGATCGTCACTCGCCACCTGATTCCCAACGCCATCGGTCCGGTGATCGTCTACGTCACCCTCACCGTGCCCAAGGTCATCCTGCTGGAGAGCTTCCTGTCCTTCCTGGGGCTCGGCGTCCAGGAACCGCTGACCAGCTGGGGCGTGCTGATCAGCGAGGGCAAGGACATGATGGAGACCGCGCCATGGATGCTGCTGGTGCCCTCGGTCTTCCTCGCCCTGACCCTGCTGTGCCTGAACTTCCTCGGCGATGGCCTGAGGGACGCCCTGGACCCGAAAACCCGCTGATGACAGCGCCCCGGAATCCCATCAGGAGAGGAACATGCAACAGCCACTGCTCGAATTCGATCGCCTGCGGGTCGACTTCAGCCTCCCGGGCGGCACCGTCACCGCCGTCCGGGATATCAGCTTCACCGTGCACGAGGGCGAGACCCTGGCGCTGGTCGGCGAGTCCGGCTCGGGCAAGTCGGTCTCCTCCACCGCGGCCATGGGCCTGCTCCCGGACCTGGCCCGCCCCTCCGGCGCCATTCGCTGGCACGGCGGCGAGGGCGACGAGGACCTGCTGACGGTCGCGCCCGGGCGCCTGCGCCGCCTCCGCGGTAACGAGATCTCGATGATCTTCCAGGAGCCCATGACCTCGCTGAATCCGCTGCATCGAGTGGGTCGGCAGATCGTCGAGGTGCTGGCCAAGCACACCTCGCTGCGTGGCCAGGCCGCCCGCGCCCGCGCCCTGGAACTGCTCGAACAGGTCGGCATCCCCGAGCCGGCGCGACGCATCGACAGCTATCCCCACGAGCTCTCCGGCGGCCAGCGCCAGCGGGTGATGATCGCCATGGCGCTGGCCTGCGAGCCGAAGCTGTTGATCGCCGACGAGCCGACCACCGCCCTGGACGTCACCGTCCAGGCCCAGATCCTGACCCTGCTCGAGGACCTGAAACAGCGCTACGGCATGGCGATACTCTTCATCACCCACGACCTCGGCATCGTGCGCCACTTCGCCGACCGGGTCTGCGTGATGCGCCAGGGCGAGCTGGTGGAGAGCGGCGAGACCGCGGCGCTGTTCGCCGCCCCCCGGCACGACTACACGCGGATGCTGATCGACGCCGAGCCCCGCGGGCGCAAGGCGCCGGTGGCCGAGGACGCGCCGCTGCTGCTGGAGGCCCGCGATCTTCGCGTGCGCTTCCCGCTCGGCAAGCGTCTCTTCCGCCCGATGGAGGTCTTCGAGGCGGTGCGCGGCATCGACCTCTCGATCCGGCGCGGCCAGACGGTGGGCATCGTCGGCGAGTCCGGTTCCGGCAAGTCGACGCTGGGGCGCGCCCTGCTGCGCCTGCTCGAGAGCCAGGGCGACATCCGCTTCGACGACACGGCGCTGGACGGTCTGGACAGCACCGCCATGCGGCCATTGCGCTCGCGCATGCAGGTGGTCTTCCAGGATCCCTTCGGCTCGCTGTCGCCGCGCATGACCGTGGGCGAGATCATCGGCGAGGGGCTGCGCGTGCATGCCCCGGCACTCGGCCGACGGGAGCGCGACGCCCGGGTGCAGGAGGCGCTGCGCGACGTGGCGCTGGACCCCGCCATGCGCCGCCGCTACCCCCACGAGTTCTCTGGCGGGCAGCGACAGCGCATCGCCATCGCCCGCGCCCTGGTCCTCAAGCCCGAGTTCCTGCTGCTCGACGAGCCCACCTCGGCGCTGGACCGCTCGGTGCAGGCCACGGTGATCGCGCTGCTGCGTGACCTGCAGGCCCGGCACGGCCTCACCTACCTGTTCATCAGCCACGACCTGGCCGTGGTCCGCGCCCTGGCCGACAGCGTCGTGGTGATGAAGGACGGCGCCGTGATCGAACAGGGCGATACCGAGACCCTGTTCCAGGCCCCGCGCGAGGCCTATACCCGCGAGCTGATGCGCGCGGCCTTCCTCGACGGCGAGGCCGCCTGACGTCAACGACGCGGCCATGACAAAGCCCCGGCCGATAGCCGGGGCTCTGGGTCGAAGCGGATCACGCCACGCGGCTAGAAGCGATAGTCCACCGACAGGGCGAAGACGTCGGCCTCCACCTCGTACTCGCCGGACAGGTTGCCGCGACTGGCGTTCTCGGGCTTGTTCCCGTCCTGATCCATGTCGACGTCATCGCCGAAGATGCGCAGATAGCCCGCGGTGATGCCCAGGTTCTCGGTCGGCTGGTAGGTGGCGCCGAGGGAGGCCCAGCGGCGATCGGCGTCCGGCACCCGCGGGGTACGATGCTGTGCATCCGGTACCGGCGTCTCGTCGATGCCCAGGCCGGCCCGCAGCGTCCACTGATGCGTCAGCGCGTAGTTCGCGCCCACCGAGAAGGCCCAGGTGTCGTCCCAGTTCTCGGTGGTGGGGCTGTTGGAGCCGTCCTCGAACTCCACCACCAGCTCGTCGAAGCTGCTCCACTCGGTCCACTCGGCGTTGGCCATCAGCGCCAGGCGATCCGTCAGCTGATGATAGACGCCCAGATTCAGATTGGCCGGCGTGGTCAGGTCGGCCTTGCCGCCCATGTCCGAGACCGCGCCATTTTCTACCGCACTATCGGAAACTGGATCGGTGCCCGACACATCGAGATCCCCTTCCAGCGTCAGATCGATCTCCGAGCGATAGCTCACACCGAAGCGGGTGCGCTCCGTCGCCTGGAACAGGGCGCCGAGGGTATAGCCGTAGCCCCAATCGTCCCCGGTCAGCTCGCCGATGACGTCGTTCTGCCCCGGCGTGGCCAGCGGGCTGCCCTGGAGAGCCGCCGCCGAGCCGAAGTCGATGGCATTGGACAACGTCGCGTCCGCATACTGAGCGCGCAGCCCCACGGCCAGGTTGAGCCGCTCTGTGGCGCGGTAGTTGAGGGTCGGCTGGAAGTCGATCGTCTTCAGCTCGGTCTCGACGGCGTGGTAGCGGCCGATCCAGTCCTCGTCGTATTTGGTGGCAAGCCCGTAGGGCGAGTAGATCGCCAGGCCCAGGTCCCACTGATCGTTCAACTGCGTCTTGGCAGCGAAGCTCGGCACCACGGCAGACTCACCGCCCTCTCGAGAGCCACCGCGATCATAGTCGACCAGTCCATTGGCGCTCGAGGCCTCGGCGTCTTGCAGCTCGAAGGTGGCATCGATATAGGCCACCCCGCCGGCGACCTGATTGCCGTCGATGTTGCCGATGGCGGCCGGGTTATGGGCCATGAAGCTGACGTCCTCGGCGCCGGCGGCGGCGTTGGAGAAGGCGTTGGCGAGGCTCTTGGCACTCTGCTCGCGCACCTGGAAGCCGGTGGCGGCGGCCTGGGCGGACACGAGCGCCGCGGAGGCCAGGGCGACGGCGGCGGCGAGCTTGCGAGACGTGAAGGGCAGGGGCATGGCGCGGCTCCTTGGCATTGCTGTTGTTATGGTGATGCAGCGACTGACCGACAGTGTCGTCAGAACTCATCGCAAGGATCAAGGACAAACGCCCGTTTAAATCCAGTTTTCACTAATACTTTAGTGGCACAACTGTTTGAACATGAAGCGCAACAATAACTTGCACTCTCCTCCCGCCCCTCCCCTGCCGATCCCTGCGCCGCCATCTTGACCTTTGTGTAACCCAAGGGTTTTACACTCTGGGTATTCCCTCATCAGGAGACGCGAGCCATGAAGGTCAGCGAACTCGCCCGCCAGGCCGGCGTCACCGCCGAGACCGTGCGCCACTACACCCGCGAGGGGCTACTGCGCCCCGAGCGCAACCCGGCCAACGGCTACCAGCTGTTCGACGACGCCGACCTGCGCCGGCTGCGCTTCATCCAGCGCGCCCGCACCCTGGGCTTCGGCGTCGCCGAGATTCGCGAGATCCTCGAACAGTCCGATCACGGCGACTCGCCCTGCCCGCTGGTGCGCGACCTGCTGGCGCGACGCCTGCCGGAGATCCGCCACCGCATCCGCGAGCTCGAGGCGCTTGCCGGACGCATGGAGGAGGCGCTGGCCGCCTGGGAGGACCTGCCCGACGGCACCCCGGACGGCCACAGCCTGTGCCGCCTGATCGAGAGCTTCCCCGAGCCGCTGGCGCCCGACGCCAGGGCAGCCGAGCCCAAGGAGACCTCATCATGAGCACCCCGACACGCCGCGAGCGCACCGTGCCCGGCATGAGCTGCCAGGGCTGCGTGAGGCGCATGCGCGAGGCCATCCAGGCCCAGGACGCCAAGGCTGAGGTCAGCGGCACGCCGGCCGAGCATCGGCTGGACGTCACCACCTCGCTGGACGACGCCGAGCTGGACCGGGTGCTGGCCGACGCCGGCTATCCGCCCGAGACGTCCACCAAGACGTCGCCCATCGAGCCGGCCGCCGACCCAGAGAACGACGCCGAGCCCGAGCCGGCGCCGACAGCGGAATCCGCCAGCGACGGCGCCACCCAACGCCTGTCGATCACCGGCATGACCTGCGCCGGCTGCGTGAAGAGCGTGCAGCAGGCGCTGGAGCGCACCCCGGGGGTCGAAGCGGCCACGGTCAACCTCGGCAACCACACCGCCCAGGTGCGCGGCCGCGCCGACACCCAGGCATTGATCGACGCCGTGGACGCGGTCGGCTACGGGGCCGAGCCGATCCTCGACCTGCGCCAGGCCGAGAAGGTCCGCGCCGAGCGCGACGCCAAGGAGTATCGCCGCCGGCTGCGCGGCAGCGCCCTGTCGCTGGCGCTGGCCGTGCCGCTGATGGTCGGCATGTTCGTCTATCACCCCCAGCCGCTCGGCGCCGGCCGCGGGTTCTGGCTGGTGGTGGGTCTCTTGACCCTGGCGGTGATGGCCGGCCCCGGCCGCCACTTCTTCCGCAACGCCTGGAAGAACCTGCGCCATCACCAGGCCAACATGGACACCCTGATCGCCATGGGCACCGGCACCGCCTGGCTCTACTCCATGGCGGTGGTGGCCTTCGCCGAGGCCCTGCCCGAGATGGCCCGCGGCCTCTACTTCGAGGCCTCGGCGATGGTGATCGGCCTGGTGCTGCTGGGCAACGCCCTGGAGCTGAAGGCCAAGGGCCGCACCAGCGACGCCCTGCGCCGCCTGCTCGACCTGCAGAGCCGCACCGCCCGGGTGATCCGCGACGGCCACGAGCAGGAGGTCGAGATCGACGAGGTGCGCGAGGGCGACCGGCTGCGCGTGCGCCCCGGCGAGCGCCTGCCGGTGGACGGCGAGGTGATCGAGGGCGAGAGCCATCTCGACGAGTCCATGCTCACCGGCGAGCCCGCCCCGGTGGCCAAGGCGGCCGGCGACGAGGTCAGCGCCGGCACCGTCAACGGCCAGGGGGGGCTGGTCTATCGCGCCACCCGCGTGGGCGCCGACACCCGCCTCGGCCGCATCACCGAGCAGGTGGCCCACGCCCAGGCCTCCCGGCCGCCCATCGGCCGGCTCGCCGACACCATCTCCGGCATCTTCGTGCCCTCGGTGATGATCATCGCCGTGCTCACCGCGCTGGTCTGGTACAACGTCGGCGCCGAGCCGCGGGGGTTGCACATGCTGGTCACAGCCAGCACGGTGCTGATCATCGCCTGCCCCTGCGCGCTGGGCCTGGCCACGCCGATCTCCACCATGATCGGCGTCGGCAAGGCCGCCGAGCACGGCGTGCTGGTGAGAAGCGGCGAGGCGCTGCAGACCGCCAGCCATCTCACCACCCTGGTGGTGGACAAGACCGGCACCCTCACCGAGGGCAAGCCCCGGCTGACCGAAGTCGAGATTCTCAACGGTGACGAGCAGGCGGTACTCGGCTGGGTGGCGGCGCTGGAGCGCGGCTCCGAGCATCCGCTGGCCGCGGCCCTGCTCGCCCACGCCGAGACGCAGGGCGCCGAGGCGGCCGAGATCCAGGACTTCACCAGCGTGACCGGCGGCGGCGTGCGCGCCCGCACCGCCGACGGCCGGACGCTGCTGCTCGGCAACGCCCGGCTGCTCGAGGAGGCCGGCGTCGATCTCGGCGCGGGCCAGGCGCGCGTCGACGCGCTAGAGCGCCAGGCGCGCACCGTGGTCCAGCTGGCCGTCGACGGCGAGCTCGTCGCCCTGTTCGGCGTCAGCGACCCGCTGCGCGCCGATGCCAGGGCCGCCGTCGCGCGCCTGCGCGGCGAAGGGCTGACCCTGGTGATGCTGACCGGCGACAACGAACACACCGCCCGCGCCATCGCCGACGAGGTCGGCATCGACGAGGTCCGCGCCGGGCTGCTGCCCGAGGACAAGCACGCCGAGATCGAGCGTCGCCAGGCCGACGGCGAAGTCGTGGGCATGGTCGGCGACGGCATCAACGACGCCCCGGCCCTGGCCCGCGCCGACGTCGGCTTCGCCATCGGCCAGGGCACCGACGTGGCCATCGAGAGCGCCGGCATCACCCTGATGCGCGACTCGCTGCACGGCGTGGCCGACGCCATCGCCATCAGCCGCGCGACGCTTGCCAACATCAAGCAGAACCTGGTGGGCGCCTTCGGCTACAACGTGCTCGGCATCCCCATCGCCGCCGGCGCGCTCTATCCGCTGACGGGCAGCCTGCTGTCGCCGGTGATCGCCGGCGCCGCCATGTCGGCCTCGTCGATCACCGTGGTCGGCAACGCCAGCCGCCTGCGCGCCTTCCGCCCCCAGGGGGCCGACGCGCCCGACGAGGCCTCATCTTCCGGCCAACAGGAGGCATCCGCATGAGCTGGATCGTCAATCTCGCCGGCCTGGCGCTGATCGCCCTGATCGCCTGGTGGTTCTGGGGCCAGCGCTGACCGACGCTCGGGGCCGCCGGGGCTACGCTGAAGGCAGATAGCCACCAGGGAGGACGCCCGATGCCCGAGCTCGACGGCGTGCTGGAAACGGCCCTCTACGTGACGGACATGCCCAGGGCCAGACGCTTCTTCGAGACGGTGATGGGGCTCAGCCCCTTCACCGCCGACCATCGCTTCACCGCCTATGACGCCGGCGCCGGCACGGTGCTGCTGCTGTTCCTCGACGGCGAGACCGCCGAGACGGTGGTGCTGCCCGGCGAGATGGGCACCATCCCGCCCCACGACGGCGCCGGCCGAGTGCACATGGCCTTCGCCATCGCCGCGCCGGCGCTGGCCGACTGGGAGGCCCGACTGGGCGAGCACGGCATCGAGATCGAGGGCCGCACCCACTGGCCGCGGGGCGGCGAGAGCGTGTATTTCCGCGACCCCGACGGCCACCTGCTGGAGCTGGCGACCCCGGGGGTATGGCCGACCTACTGACCACTTAACGCACTGGCGCGGCGTGCTCGACCATGAGCTGCAGCGATTCGCGACCGCGCCAGCGGTTGCGGTTGAGCTTGTAGGCGCAGTGCAGCCGGTCGCCGACGCCGAAGGCCGGCACCTCGCCCGGGGTCAGCGCCCGGAACCAGATCGCCTTGGTCGACACCGGGCCGGCCGAGAGCTCCATCATCAGGTGATTGCCCTCGGCGCCCACCGGGCGCAGCGACTCGACCAGGAACTCGCCCTCGAACAGCGGCGGGTCGAATTCGCGGCCGTAGGGGCCGAGCGCCTCCAGCTCGTCGAGGGTGGCCAGGCTCAGCTGGGCCGGTGCCAGTTCGCCGTCGGTGAAGACCCTGGGAAACAGCTCGGTGTCGCCGAGCTGCTCGCCGACCGCCTGCAGGAAGGCGGTGCGGAAGGCCTCGAGGGATTCCACCGGCACGCCGACGCCGGCGGCGCCGCGGTGGCCGCCGAAGCGCGGCAGCGCCTCGGGGGCGAGCTCGAAGGTGCGCTGCAGGGCGTCGCGCAGGTGCAGCGCCTCGATGGAGCGCCCCGAGCCGGTCAGCATGCCGGCCTGGGCGGCCGGGGTCAGCACCAGGGTCGGCCGGCCGAAGGCCTGCACCAGCCGTGAGGCGACGATGCCCTGCACGCCGGGATGGCCGTCCTCGAGATAGACCACCAGCGCCGGCGCGCCCGCGGCCAGCTGCGGCCGGGCCAGCGCCCGCGCCTGCTCGGCCATGTCCGCCTCGATGGCCTTGCGCGACTGGTTGTCCTGATCGAGCGTCTCCAGATGCCGCGCCGCCGTGGCGTCGTCCGCCGCCAGCATGAAGTGCAGCGCGGCGTAGGGGTCGTCGAGCCGCGAGCGGGCGTTGATCCGCGGGCCCATCTGGAAGGCCAGCGTCTCGGCGTCGAAGGGCACGCTGTCGGCGCCCAGCCGCTCGGCCATGGTCCGCCAGCAGGCCGCCTCCATGCGATTGATCAGCGCCAGGCCCTGGGTGACCACGGCGCGGTTGGCGGCACTGCCGCCGAGCGACACGCAGTCGGCCACGGTGCCCAGCGCCACGTAGGAGAGCCAGGGCGAGAGCTTGGGCGTGGCGGCCGCCAGCACGCCCCACTCGATCAGCACCGAGCGGGCCAGCGACATGGTCAGCCAGGCGACCATGCAGCCGGCGATGGTCGGGTCCGGGTAGTCGCAGTCGTCGCGGGTCGGGTTGACGGTGGCGAAGGCCGAGGCCGGCGGGCCCTCCACCGGCAGCGCGTGGTGGTCGCTGACGACCACGTCGATGCCGGCGGCCTTGAGCCGGGCGATGCGCGGCTCGTCACTGCTGCCGCAGTCGGCGGTGATCACCAGGCTCGGCCGCGGCGAGAGCTTCAGGGTGCGCTCCACCAGCGGCAGGCTGATGCCGTAGCCATCGTGGATGCGATGGCCGATCAGGCTGTGCAGCCGGTCTTCCGGCACGCCGAACAGCTCGTTCAGGGTCCGGCGGATCACCACGTGGGAGGTGATGCCGTCGACGTCGTAGTCGGTGAGGATGCCGATGTGCTCGCCCTCGACCACCGCCTGGGCGATGCGCTCGGCCGCCGGGCGCGCGTCCTTGAGGCGCTCGGGGTGCGCCAGGTGGCGCAGGCTCGGCGACACCAGCGGCGCGAGCTCGCCGGCATGGCCGGGCAGGCGCCCGGCCAGCACGCGGGCCTGCAGCGGCGTCAGCCCCTCCGCCAGGGCGCGGGCCTCCAGGGCCTCGTCGCGGGGACGCGGCAGGATGCGGGGCGTCAGCGAAGCGTCGGGGTCGGGCGTCGGGATAGCGTCCACGGAAACTCCTGGAGATGACGGCAAGACGCCCGGCGAACCGGGCGTCAGGGGGCTTACGGCAAAGACTTAGGGACGCCGGGGACAGGCCGTAGAGGGGGTCCTACGCCAGGGATGGCGTCGGTAGCGCCCAGGGAAGGGTTCACAGCGCCCCCTCGTAGGTCTGTCGCCGGGTCAGTCCCGAGCCAGAACATGATTACCGCCGGTTGTCGGCCACGAACTGCTGCACGGCGGCGAGCTCGGCCGGCAGCACGCTGTAGCGCTCCTCTCGCTCCAGCAGGTCGTCCATGTGCGGCGGCAGCGGCACGCCCGGGAAGCCGGCCTTGACCACCGCCTCGGCGAACTTGGCCGGGTGCGCGGTGGCCAGGGTGATCATCGGCACGCTCTCGTCGCCGCGCTCGCGCTCGGCGGCGCGATAGCCGGTGGCGGTGTGCGGGTCGAGGATCTCCTGGGTCCGGTGATGCGCCTCGCGGATCACCTCCAGGATGGTGGCGTCGTCGATGCTGTGGCTGGCGAACATCTCGCGCAGCCGCGCCAGCGGCGCATCGGCCAGCGCCGAGGGCTCGTCCTGGAAGCGCTCGAGCAGCGCGTCCACGGCCGCGCCGTCGCGCTGGTAGGCCTCGAACAGCAGGCGCTCGAAGTTGGACGACACCACGATGTCCATGGACGGCGCCAGGGTCGCGACCAGCTCCTTCTTGGAGAAGTCGTTGTCGGCCAGGGTGCGGTGCAGGATGTCGTTGGCGTTGGTGGCGATCACGAAGCGCTCGACCGGCAGGCCCATGCGGTAGGCCATGTAGCCGGCGAAGACGTTGCCGAAGTTGGCCGACGGCACGCAGAAGCTCACCTTGCGGTGCGGCGCGCCCAGTGCCACGGCGGAGGCCACGTAGTAGACGATCTGGGCCATGATGCGCGCCCAGTTGATCGAATTCACCGCCACCAGCCGGGTGCCGTTCAGGAAGTCCTGGTTGGCGAAGCTGGCCTTGACCATGGCCTGGGCGTCGTCGAAGTTGCCCTCGATGGCGACGTTGAAGACGTTGTCCGCCAGCACGGTGGTCATCTGGCGACGCTGGACCTCGGACACCCGCTGGTGCGGGTGCAGGATGAAGATGTCCAGGTTGTCGCAGTGGCGGCAGCCCTCGATGGCGGCCGAGCCGGTGTCGCCGGAGGTGGCGCCCATGATCACCGCGCGCTCGCCACGCTTGTCGAGGAAGTGGTCGAGCAGCCGGCCGAGCAGCTGCAGGGCCACGTCCTTGAACGCCAGCGTCGGGCCGTGGAACAGCTCGAGCAGGAAGTGGTTGGCGCCGAGCTGGTTCAGCGGCACCACGGCGTCGTGGCTGAAGGTGGCGTAGGCGTCGCGGACGATCTCGCGGAAGGTGTCGTCGTCGATCTCGCCGCCCACGTAGGGCTGCATCACCCGGAAGGCGATCTCGGCGTAGGAGCAGCCGGCCATGTCGGCCAGCTGCTCGTGGCTCAGCCGGGGGACGGTCTCGGGCACGTAGAGGCCGCCGTCGCTGGCCATGCCGGTGAGCACGACCTCCTCGAAGGAGAGCGCGGGCGCCTGCCCGCGAGTACTGATATAGCGCATTGTTCGATTCCTTTGCTCGCTCGGGACCGACCCGGCGACAAGCCTTCGAGGAGGCGCTGAGCCCCCATCCCTGGGCGCTACCGACGCCATCCCTGGCGCAGGACCTCCTCTACGGCCTATCCCCGGCGTCCCGCGTTGCCAGCGATAGCCGCGCGGCCGATATGATTAGTTCTCTTCCAGCGACTCGACGCGAATGCGAGTGACGGAACCGGCGATGTCGGCCATGGCCTCGATCTTGCGGATCGCCTCGTTCATGTGCTTCTCGCGGGTGCGGTGGGTCATCAGGATGATCGGCACCAGCTCGCCCTCGGTCGCCTCCTTCTGGATCAGCGCCTCGATGGAGATGCCTTCCTCGGAGAGGATGGTGGCGACGCGGGCCAGCACGCCGGGGCGGTCGACCGCCAGCAGGCGCAGGTAGTAGGCGGTGCTGATCTCTTCCATGGCCAGGATCGGCGGCTGGTCAGCGTTCTCGCCGATGCCGCTGAAGGCCAGGTAGGGCACGCGGTAGTGGTGATCGGTGGCGATGTCGCGGGCCACGTCGAGCACGTCGGCGACCACCGCGGAGGCGGTCGGCTCGGCGCCGGCGCCGGCGCCGTAGTAGAGGGTCGGGCCCACGGCGTCGCCCATCACGGCGATGGCATTCTTGACGCCGTGCACGTTGGCCAGCAGCCGCTCCTTGGGAATCAGGGTCGGGTGCACGCGCAGCTCCAGCCCCTCGTCGGTGCGCTTGGAGATGCCCAGGTGCTTGATGATGTAGCCCAGGTTGTCGGCCTGCTCGACGTCCTCGGCGGTGACCCGGGAGATGCCCTCGGTGTAGGCCTTCTCGAACTGCAGCGGCACGCCGTAGGCGATGGAGGCCAGGATGGTCAGCTTGTGGGCGGCGTCGATGCCTTCGACGTCGAAGGTCGGGTCGGCCTCGGCGTAGCCCAGCGCCTGGGCCTCGGCCAGCACGTCCTCGAAGGCGCGGCCTTCGTCGCGCATGTGGGTGAGGATGAAGTTGCCGGTGCCGTTGATGATGCCGGCCAGCCACTCGATGCGGTTGGCGCCGAGGCCCTCGCGCAGCGACTTGATCACCGGGATGCCGCCCGCCACCGCGGCCTCGAAGGCCACGATCACGCCCTTCTCGTGGGCGGCCTGGAAGATCTCGTTGCCGTGCACCGCGATCAGCGCCTTGTTGGCGGTGACCACGTGCTTGCCGTTGTCGATGGCGGTCAGCACCAGCTCGCGGGCCACGTCGTAGCCGCCGATCAGCTCGACGACGACGTCGATGTCGGGGTTGGCCGCGACCTCGAAGATGTCCTGGGTGCTCTTGATGCCGGTGACGTCACACTCGGGATTGGGCGTGCGGTAGGCCACCTGCTCGATGACGATCGGGCGCCCCGCCCGACGAGCGATCTCGTCGGCGTTGCGCGTCAGTACGTTGAAGGTCCCGCCACCGACGGTGCCCAGGCCACAGATTCCCACTCTCACCGGTTTCAATGTCTTTCCCCTCGTTACTGCTAGTGTCTCAGCGTTGGTCGGCCTCAAGGGCCGGTGCGCGCTCGGTGGCGCCTATTGCTCGTTCAGGCCCAGCATGGTCGCCAGGCGTTCGGCCGGCACGTAGCCGGGCACCAGGCGCCCGTCGGGCAGCACGAT
The DNA here is from genome assembly GCF_000265245.1 of Halomonas smyrnensis AAD6. Lineage (GTDB taxonomy): Bacteria > Pseudomonadota > Gammaproteobacteria > Pseudomonadales > Halomonadaceae > Halomonas > Halomonas smyrnensis. The sequence continues at coordinate 34,107 of NZ_AJKS02000019.1, read as the reverse complement.
GGCCGGGGTGCCCTGCACGCCCAGCTGCATGCCCAGATGATACTGTTCCTCGACCGGATTGTCGCAGCTTGCGTTGCCCTCGAGCGCCTCTTCGCGCTTGGCCGCCGACATCGCCTCGCTGGGATTGTCCGCGCACCATACCCGCTGCAGCTCGCGGGCGCCCGGCGAGCTCATGCCGCCACGCGGGAAGGCCAGGTAATCGACCTCGATGCCCATCTCGTTGAGGCGCGGCACCTCCTCGTGCAGGCGGCGGCAGTAGGGGCAGGTGGTGTCGGTGAACACCGTGACCCGTGCCTTCGGCGCATCGGTGCCGCGGAACACGACCCGCTCGTCGTCGGGGATCGCCGCCACCCGCGCGGCCCGCTCGGCGTTGCGCGACTGCTCGGAGAGGTTCACCAGCCCGCCCTCGGCGTTCTCGTAGAGGTCGCCGACCAGGAAGTAGTCGCCCTCGGCGTCGGTGTAGAAGCGCTCGCCGGTCTCCAGGCGCACCGCGTAGAAGCCTTCCAGCGGCGTTTCCTCGATGCGCTCCACCGGCATCTGCTGGCCATCGACGGCGAGCCGCTCGGTCAGCCGCTCGATGGCCGGATCCTGGGCCAGGGCGGGGAGTGACAGGGCGGCGAGCATGCCGCCGGCGACAACACGGGAGATGGGTCTCATGATTCAGCCTCGGGGATGATGATCGGCGTGCAGGGCCTCGAGCCGGGCCTGCGCGACATGGGTATAGATCTGCGTGGTCGACAGGTCGCTGTGACCAAGCAGCAGCTGTACGACACGCAGGTTGGCCCCATGATTCAACAGATGGGTGGCGAAGGCGTGGCGCAGGGTGTGCGGCGACAGCGGCCGGTCGATGCCGGCGACCAGCGCATGGGCCTTGATGCGATGCCAGAAGGCCTGCCGGGTCAGGCAGGCGTCGCCGCGGCCGGGGAACAGCGCCGGCCGCGACGGATCGTCCATCAGCGCCGCACGCCCGGTGCGCAGGTAGCGCGACAGCCAGTCCAGCGCCTCCTCGCCGAGCGGCACCAGGCGCTCCTTGTCGCCCTTGCCCCGCACCCGCACCACGCCCTGGCGCAGGTTGACGGCGTCGGTGGTCAGCCCGACCAGCTCACTGACGCGCAGCCCGGCCGCGTAGAGCACCTCGAGCATGGTGCGATCGCGCAGGCCCAGGTCGGTGGCGAGGTCCGGCGCGGCCAGCAGCCGCTCCACCTCGTCCTCTTCCAGGGTGTCCGGCAGCGACGGTCGGGCCGGCGGCAGCTTCACCTCGGCGATGGGGTCGTGGTCGATGCGCCCCTCGGCCAGCGCCCAGCGATAGAAGCGGCGCAGGCTCGACAGCAGCCGGGCATTGCTGCGCAGCTTGTAGCCGTCCTCGCGCCGGGCGTCGAGCCAGGCCGGCAGGGCCTCGCCACCGGGCGCCAGCAGCGCGGCATCGCGCCCGTCGAGCCAGGCCGCCCAGGCGGTCAGGTCGCGGCGGTAGGCCGCCAGGGTGTTGTCGCTGGCGCCCTCCCCCAGCCACAGGTCGTCGAGGCAGGCCTCGATCAGCGCCAGGGCCTCGTCAGCGATGGTCGTCATGGCGCTCCTCGGTCCCTGAACGACGAAACCCCGCCCCGCGGCTGCGGTGACGGGGTTTCGATGTCACGCGGACTGACACGCCGCGTCACCACTGGCCGGTGAGGCGTTGCCTCAGGCCAGCTTTTCCTTGATGCGGGCGGACTTGCCGCTGCGCTCGCGGAGGTAGTACAGCTTGGCCTGGCGAACGTCGCCGCGACGCTTGACGCTGATGGAGTCGACCAGCGGGCTGTAGGTCTGGAAGGTACGCTCGACGCCGACGCCGTGGGACACCTTGCGCACGGTGAAGGCGGAGTTCAGGCCGCGGTTGCGCTTGCCGATGACGACGCCTTCGAAGGCCTGCAGGCGCTCGCGGCTGCCTTCCTTGACCTTGACCTGAACGGTCACGGTGTCGCCCGGGGCGAATTCCGGCACTTCCTTGCTCATCTGCTCGGCTTCGAGCGCCTGGATCACCTTGTTCTTGCTGCTCATGACATAACTCCTCGATAACATACATGATTCGTCGATCCGGCAGTGGGTGGCCGACGAATCGTGATCCCGGCGCTCGAATGCCTCGAGGCGCGGGAGTCCTGTTGGTGACGCAGGTCACGGCCGCTGCGGGCGCGTCCTGCACCTCCGCCTGACCTACTCGCTTTCGGCCAGCGCGTACTCCTCGATGAACTCCTTGAGCAGAGTCTGCTGCTCGGCGTCCAGCGTCCTGCCCTCGAGCAGGTCGGGTCGCCGGAGCCAGGTCCGCCCCAGGGACTGCTTGAGCCGCCAGCGCCGGATGGCGCCATGGTGGCCGCTGAGCAGGACATCCGGCACCCGTCGCCCGTCGATCACCTCGGGGCGCGTGTAGTGCGGACAGTCCAGCAGTCCGTCGTTGAAGGAGTCCTCGACCGCGGAATCCTGATGGCCCAGCACGCCAGGCACCAGCCTTGCCGCGGCATCGATCAGCACCATCGCCGGCAGCTCGCCGCCGCTCAGCACATAGTCGCCGATCGACCATTCTTCATCGATGTCGGCTTCAACGACCCGTTCATCGATGCCTTCGTAGCGTCCGGCCACCACCACCAGGGGAGGGCCTTCCGCCAGCTCCTGCGCGCCGCGCTGATCCAGCTGACGCCCCTGGGGCGAAAGATAGATCACCTTCGGGCGTTGCCCGGTGGCGTCCTCGGCCCGCTCGCGGGCATCGTGGATGGCCGAGCGCAGGGTGTCGACCTTCATCAGCATCCCCGGTCCGCCGCCGTAGGGGCGGTCGTCCACGGTGCGATGCCGGTCGGTGGCGTAGTCCCGGGGATTCCAGAACTCCAGGGCGATCTGCCCCTTGTCCACCGCTCTGCCCGTCACGCCCTGACGGGTCAGCGCCTCGAACATCTCGGGGAACAGCGATACCACGCCGACCCACATGGAGGCGTCGCTGCGACTCAAAAGTCCGGATCCCAGTCGACGGTCATCACGCCGGCCTCGAGATCTACCTTCTGCACGACCTCGTCGGGCAGGAAGGGCAGCAGTCGTTCGCGATCGTCGATGGCGTCGCCGTCACGCCCCTTCACGACCATGACGTCGTTGGCGCCGGTCTCGAAGAGGTAGTCGACGCGGCCCAGCCTGACGCCGTCACGGGTCACCACCCGCAGGCCTTCCAGCTGGTACCAGTAGAAGTCATCGTCGCCGTCGAGCTCGGGCAGCTCGGCCGTGGGCAGCAGCACTTCGGCGCCGGCCAGGGCCTCGGCCTGATCTCGACCGTCGACGCCTTCCAGGCGGGCCACCAGGCCCTTGCCCTGCGGGCGTCCCTGGACGAGACGATAGCGCACGAGACGGCCCTGATGGCGCAGCACCCACTCGTCATAGTCGAGGATGCCTTCCATCGGGCTGGTGTACGAATACACCCTCAGCCAGCCCTTCACACCGTAGGGGCTGGTCAACTTGCCCAGCACCACGTGCTCATTGGCCGGTGTCGGCTCGACGACTGCGCTCATCGCGATCCTGCCTCAGACATTCGGGACATCAGGCCGATCAGGCCTGCTTGCGGGCTTCCTTGACCAGCTCGGCAACGCGGCCGGACAGCTGGGCGCCCTGGTCCTGCCAGTGCTGAATGCGATCGAGGTCGACGCGCAGACGCTCTTCCTGGCCGCGGGCGACCGGGTTGAAGAAGCCGAGACGCTCGATGAAACGGCCGTCACGAGCCTTGCGGGAATCGGTCACGGTGAGGTGGTAGAAGGGACGCTTCTTGGCGCCACCACGTGCCAGACGAATGGTAACCATGCGTTGACTGTCCTTCGGTTGAGTTACGGAGGTTGTCGGTCGGGGCCAGGCCCTCGACAGTCGGATCGACCGCACCCCGGAGGGTGCGCCGCCGGGTGTTCGGTCACGAGAAGGCCCGCGAAAAACGCGGACCTGCCAGTGAAGACGCCGCATTCTACGGAAATCTCCCCGGCTTGGAAACCTTTTTGGGCCGCGAGCCGGGCGCCTCAGCGCCGCGGCAGGCCACCGCCCGGGCCGCCCATGCCGCCGGGACCGCCCATTCCCCCCATGCCGCCGGGGCCTCCCGGGCCGCCTCCCATCATGCCGGACATGCCGCGCATCATCTTCTGCATGCCGCCCTTCTTGCCGGCCTTCTTCATCATCTTCTGCATCTGCTTGTGCTGCTTGAGCAGGCGATTGAGGTCCGGCACCTGCAGGCCGGCACCGGCGGCGATGCGGCGCTTGCGCGAGCCGTTGATGATGTCGGGGTTGCGGCGCTCCTTGGGCGTCATCGAGTTGATCAGCGCCTCGAGCTTGCCCATCTCCTTCTCGGGACCCGGCCCCTGGGCCATCTCGGCCATCTGGCCCATGCCGGGCAGCTTGCCGAGCAGGCCGCCCATGCCGCCCATCTTCTTGAGCTGCTGGAGCTGGTCGCGGAAGTCCTCGAGGTCGAAGCCGTCGCCCTTCTTGACCTTCTTGGCCAGCTTCTCGGCCTGCCCCTTGTCGACGGTGCGCTCGGCCTCCTCGATCAGCGACAGCACGTCGCCCATGCCGAGGATGCGCGAGGCCACGCGGTCCGGGTGGAAGGGCTCGAGGGCGTCGACCTTCTCGCCCACGCCCATGAACTTGATCGGCTTGCCGGTGATGTGGCGCACCGACAGCGCCGCGCCGCCGCGGGCGTCGCCGTCGGCCTTGGTCAGGATCACGCCGGTCAGCGGCAGCGCCTCGTGGAAGGCCTTGGCGGTGTTGGCGGCGTCCTGGCCGGTCATGGAGTCGACCACGAACAGCGTCTCGTCCGGCGACACGGCGTTCTCGAGGGCCTGGATCTCGGCCATCATCGCCTCGTCGATGGCCAGGCGGCCGGCGGTGTCGACGAGCACCACGTCGTGGAACTGGATCTTGGCGTGCTTGATCGCCGCCTCGGCGATGGCCACCGGCTGCTGATCGCTGCTCGACGGGAAGAAGTCGACCTCGACCTCCTTCGCCAGCGTCTCGAGCTGGTCGATGGCCGCCGGACGGTAGACGTCCGCGGAGACCACCAGCACCTTCTTCTTCTCGCGCTCGCGCAGGTAGCGCGCCAGCTTGGCCACGGAGGTGGTCTTGCCCGCGCCCTGCAGGCCGGCCATCAGCACCACCGCCGGGCGGCCCTTGAGCGACAGGCCCTCGTTGGCCTCGCCCATGATCGCCTCGAGCTCCTGCTGGACGATCTTGACGAACTGCTGACCCGGCGAGAGGCTCTTCGAGACCTCCTGACCCACGGCACGCTCGCGTACCCGGTCGATGAACGCCTTGACCACCGGCAGGGCGACGTCGGCCTCGAGCAGCGCCCGCCGGACCTCGCGCAGGGTGTCCTTGACGTTGTCTTCGGTCAGGCGCGCCTGACCCTTGATCGATTTGAGCGTCTGGGACAGACGATCGCTGAGATTCTGAAACATGGGGCCTCTCCGCAAACGATGGCCTGGGAAGCCGCATCAGCCCCCGGCATGGCGCGTCCGGGCGGGACTTTCCCACAATGGGGCGAAATTATACGCCTTGTGGCCGCGAGTCTCCATGGCAGCGGCCCGCGCCCGGCTGGGCGGCACGCGGAGGATTCGGTATAGTGGCGACTCCATTTCCTCTCGCTGGACGCTGGCGAAGGCGCACGGATAGCCATCGATGTACGCGCTCCCTCTGGCCCTGGTGGCCTTCATCTTCTACATCGCCGCCGCTTCCTGGCAGGGCCTGACCCTGTTTCGACGCGTGGCGCCGCGCGACACTCTGGTCCGCGGCCTCGGGGCCGCCGGCCTGCTCTGCCACCTGCCGCTGGCCGTGGGCCTGCTCGACCAGGGCGCCTCCCTGCTGCCGGGCTTCTCGACCAGCGTGGTGCTGGCCGGCGCCCTCGCCGTGCTGGTGCTGCTGCTGGTCAGCCTGTTCAAGCCGGTGCTCAACGTCGCCACCGGCCTCTTCCCGCTGGCCGGCGCGGTGCTGCTGCTGGCCGCCGAATGGCCGAGCCCCGAGAAGGGGGCGGGCATGACCCCGGGCATCGCCCTTCACGCCCTCAGCGCGGCGCTGGCCTTCGCCCTGCTGGCCATCGCCGCCGTCCAGGCGGTGCTGCTCGGGGTGCAGAACCAGGCCCTTCGCCACCATCACATCCGCGGCGTGGTCCAGTCGCTGCCGCCGCTCACCACCATGGAGCGGGTGCTGTTCGAGCTGCTCTGGGGCGGCATGATCCTGCTGACCCTGTCGATCGCCAGCGGCTTCGCCTTCGTCGACAACATGTTCGCCCAGCACCTGGTGCACAAGACGGTGCTGTCGCTGGCCGCCTGGGTGATCTTCGCCGCCCTGCTGATCGGCCACCATCGCCAGGGCTGGCGCGGCATGCGCGCGGTGCGCTGGACGCTGGGCGGCTACCTGATGCTGCTGCTGGCCTATTTCGGCAGCAAGTTCGTGCTCGAGATCCTGCTGGCGCGTCCTTGACACCATCGGGCCCCGTCCCTACAACTCAAGCCTTGATACGCGATTGAGGACCCTTCGACTTGAACGACGACTTCCCCCTGGGATTGCTGTTCGGCCTGCTGCTGCTGCTCATCTGCCTCTCTGCCTTCTTCTCGAGCTCCGAGACCGGCATGATGTCGATCAACCGCTACCGCCTGAGCCACCGGGCCAACGAAGGGGAGCGCCGGGCACGGCGGGTGATGCGTCTGCTCGGTCGCCCCGACCGCCTGATCGGCGTGATCCTGATCGGCAACAACTTCGTCAACAACCTCGCGGCCTCGATCGCCACCATCATCGCGATTCACTTCTTCGGTGAGGTCTCCGGGCCGGCCGTCGCCACCAGCCTGCTGACCATCGCCATCCTGATCTTCGCCGAGGTCACCCCCAAGACCTACGCCGCGGTGAAGCCGGAGCGCATCGCCTACCCGGCCTCGCGGATCCTGGAGCCGCTGCTCAAGCTGCTCTACCCGCTGGTATGGCTGGTCAATGCCATCTCCAACGGCCTGCTGCGGCTGCTCGGGGTCAAGACCCTCGAGGGCGGCGGCGACAACCTGACCCGCGACGAGCTGCGCACCGTGGTCCACGAGGCGGGGCCGCTGATCCCGCGCCGCCACCAGGCCATGCTGGTGTCGATCCTCGACCTCGAGAACGTCACGGTGAACGACATCATGGTGCCCCGCCACGAGGTGATGGGCATCGACCTGGACGACGACCTCGACGCCATCCTGACCCAGATCCGCACCAGCCAGCACACCCGCGTGCCGGTCTACAAGGGCGACATCAACAACATCATCGGCATGCTGCACCTGCGCAACGCGGCGCGCTTCCTGTCCCGCGGCGAGGTGACCAAGGCGGCCATCGTCCAGGAGGCCCGGGAGCCCTATTTCATTCCCGAGTCGACGCCGCTGCACACCCAGCTGCTCAACTTCCAGAAGCAGAAGCGACGCATCGGCATCGTGGTGGACGAGTACGGCGACGTGGAAGGACTGGTGACGCTGGAGGACATCCTCGAGGAGATCGTCGGCGAGTTCACCACCGACGTGGCCGGCCAGGATCAGGAGATTCACCCCCAGGACGACGGCAGCCACGTCATCGACGGCACCGCCAACATTCGCGACATCAACAAGTCGCTGGGCTGGCAGCTGCCCACCGACGGCCCCAAGACCCTCAACGGCCTGATCCTCGAGCACCTGGAGTCCTTCCCCGACGGCCCGACCTGCCTGCAGATCGGCGCGGTGCGCATGGAGCTTCTCGAGGTGCGCGACAACCTGATCACCTCGGCGCGCTGCTGGCAGGCGGTGCGCCTCCCCGCCGCGGCCAACGCCTGACTCAGCGGCGGGAGCGCCCCGCCGCCCACTCGTCGGCCTCGCCCTTCAGCGCCCTGACCCTCTCCTCCAGCCGCTGGCGATCGGCCTCGGCCGGCGCCAGCGGGGCACCGAAGTAGAGCGCCACCCGGGCCCGAAAGCGCCGCGGCGGCGTGCCCAGGGCCCGGCCGTGGCGGTGCGAGGTCCAGGAGCCCCATAGCCCGGCCAGCCCCGCCGGCACCACCGGCACCGGATCGCGGGCCAGGATCAGGTCCAGGCCACGCCGGAAGTGATGAATCTCGCCGTCCTTGGTCAGCCGCCCCTCGGGAAACACCATCACCACCTCGCCGGCGCGCAGCGCCTGGCTGACCTGATCCAGCGAGCGGCGCAGCCCGCCCGGGTCGCGGCGCTCGGAGTCCACCGGGATCGCCCCCGCCAGCTTGAACAGCCAGTGCAGCCAGGGCGACTCGTAGATCGGCCGGTCCATCAGGAAGCGCAGCGGTCGCGGGCTGGCGCCGCCTACCACCAGGGCGTCGACGAAACTGACGTGATTGCAGACCACCAGGGCGGGGCCATGGGCGGGAAGGTGGCGGCGGCCGCGGAAGCGCAGCCGATAGAGCAGATGGATGATCAGGAACACCAGCCGACGCAGCACGCGGCGCGGCGAGCGCAGGCACCAGCCCAGCACGGCGGCCACCGCCAGGGTGGGAAGCCCCCAAGCCATCAGGGCGGTCAAGAGATGTCGGACCCCGCCTTCAGGCCGGCCAGCAGGGTCGTGAGCAGCTTGTCGAGCAGCTCTTCCACCTCCAGCGGCTCGCTTTGCCAGTAGCCGAGGCGCTCGTTGAGCCCCAGCTGCACCAGGCCATGGACGCTGCCCCACAGGGTCCGCCCCAGCCGGCGCGCCTCGAGGTCGTCGAGCGTCGGCTGGTATTCCTTGAGCGTGCTCTCGACGCGCAGGAACAGCGCCTCGATCATGTCGTTCTGGCGCTGGTCCAGCTCGCCCTCCTGGGCCAGCGGGTAGTCGAACATCAGCTGCCAGCGGAACGGTTCGCGGCGGGCGAACTCCCAGTAGGCCCTGGCCAGCGCCTTGATGCGATCGTCCGGCGCCGCCTCGTCGAGCAGCGGATCGATGGCGGCGCGCAGGCTCGCCAGCGACTCGATGTTCACGTGCTGCAGCAGGTTGCCGAAGCTGCCGTAGAGCTTGAGCAGCGTGCTGGGGGCACAGCCGACGTCACGCGCCAGGGAGCGCAGCGACAGCGTATGCACGGGCCGCTCCTGCAGCCAGGCATCGCAGGCCGACATCACCTGGGCATGAAGCGCCTCGGGGGCGTGCTGTCTGGGACGGGCCATCGACATCCTCGCGGGCCGGGCCGGTGCCACCCGGGGGCGACACCGGTCACGATCTGAAATGAAAACACTGTTTCCGCTAGCATATCGCGCCTGAAGCGCAACGCAAGTCCGCGCCGAGACGCTTTCCTGGCCGACACGTCTTGGTTACCCTGACGCCCCCAGTCCGCGGAGGTTCCATGGCCGGTCGTCTCTACATTCCGCCGCTCGACCTCAAACGCCTGCTGCCCGACCTGGGCGTGGACGACGCGCCGATCACCGGCGTCAACCTGGCGCCGCGCCAGCCGCTGTCGATGATCCGCCTCGAGGCCGGCCGACCGCGCCTGGGCCGGGCCTTCTGGGGCCTCACCCCGCCCTGGCTGGAGGTGCTCGACCACGCGCCGCACTGCGCCCGGGCCGAGTCGATCGCCTCGCGCCCGATGTTCCGCGAGGCCTTCGCCGCCCGGCGCTGCCTGGTGCCGGCGGGCGGCATCTACGTCTGGAAACCCCAGCCCCGGGCCAAGCAGCCCTTCCTGGTGACCCGCGCCGATCGCGGCCCGCTGCTGCTGGCCGGGCTGTGGTGCCGTTTCCATACCGATCTCACCGCCCATCACGACTCCCTGGCGCTGATCACGGTGCCGGCCAACGACCTGCTGTCGCCGCTCACCGATCGCCTGCCGGCGGTGATTCCGCCGGCCCGGGCCGAGCAATGGCTCGATCCGGCGACGCCAGCGGCGACGCTTCACGAGATGCTGACGCCGGCAGCCGGGGAACTGTTGGGCGCCTTTCCGGTATCAAGACGTGTGAACGATCCCGGCTGCCAGGAGGCCGCCTGCGCCCACCCGACCGGCCCCATGCTGCGCCGCCCTCCCAAGGAGAGATGATGATCCGATACTTCCGCCCTCGCCTGGCGCTGCCCCTCGCCCTGGCCTCGGCCCTGCTGCCGGCGCTCGCCGCCCCGCCGGCCGCCGCCGACGAGGCGCCGGCGACGGTCGACACCCCGCTCACCAGCCCCTCGGACGATCGCGACTACCGGACGCTGACGCTGGACAACGGCCTCACCGTGCTGCTGGTCAGCGACCCCGAGGCGGACAAGGCCGCCGCCTCGCTGAACGTGGACGTAGGCAGCGCCCAGGACCCGGACGACCTGGCCGGCCTGGCCCACTACCTGGAACACATGCTGTTCCTCGGCACCGAGGCCTATCCCGAGGCCGACGCCTACCAGAGCTACCTGTCGCGCCACGGCGGCCAGCACAACGCCTACACCGCCTCCCAGGACACCAACTATTTCTTCTCGGTGGACCCCGAGGCCCTGGACGGCACCCTGGACCGCTTCAGCCACTTCTTCGTCGACCCGCTGTTCAACGCCGACCGGCTGGCCAGCGAGCGCCAGGTGGTGCACTCCGAGTACCAGGCCCGCAAGCGCAATGCCGGCCGCCGCCACGCCTCGGTGCTCGCGGCGCTGCTGAACCCGGAACACCCGACGACCCGCTTCTCGGTGGGCAGCAACGAGACCCTGGCCGAGCGGCCGGAGGGCGAGCCGCCGCTGCGCCAGCGCGTGATCGACTTCTACCAGCGGCACTACGGCGCCAACGTCATGCACCTGGCGGTGGTCGCGCCCCAGCCCCTCGACGAGATCGAGCGCCTGGTGCGCGAGGACTTCGCCGACGTCCCCGACCGCGGCCTGTCGCGCCCCGAGATCGCCACCCCGCTGGCGACGCCGGCGCAGACGCCCGCCGCCGCCGAGCTGCATTCGCTGCGTGACGACCGCCGCCTGACCTTCTACTTCCCGACCCCCGATCCCGAGACGGCCTATCGCCTGAAGCCGGCCAGCTATCTGGCCAATCTGCTGGGCCACGAGGGCGAGGGCAGCCTGCTCGACGCCCTGCGCGAGGCCGGCTGGGCCGACGGCCTCTCCGCCGGCACCACCCGCGGCGACGGCGACGACGCGCTGTTCAGCGTCGACATCAGCCTGACGCCGGAGGGCGCGAAGCACCGCGACCGCATCCAGGCCAGCCTGTTCGCCGCCATCGCCGCGATCCGCGACCACGGCGTCGAGGCCTGGCGCTACGACGAGCAGGCCCGCCTCGCCGAGCAGGACTTCCGCTTCCAGGAGCACGGCAGCGCCCTGAACACCGCCATGCGTCTGGCCACCGGCCTGTCCCGCTATCCGCTCGAGGACGTCATCTACGCCCCCTATCGCATGGATGGCTTCGACGCCGAGCGCATCAACGAATGGCTGGACGCGCTGCGCCCCGCCAACATGCTGCGCCTGTACAGCGGCCCCGAGGTCGAGGGCGACGAGCAGACGCCCTGGTTCGACGTCGGCTGGTCGCCGGCCGACCCCGGCGCCGGCGAGGCCGAGCCCCTGACCGGCCTCGCGCTGCCCGAGCCCAACCCCTACGTGGCCGAGGACCTCACCCTGCTGGACGGCAAGGACGAGGCGCCGGTGCAGCGCATCGACACGCCCGAGTTCGCCTTCTGGCAGATGCGCGACGACAGCTTCGACACGCCGCGGGTCGAGTGGCGCTTCAGCCTGCAGCACCCCGATGCCAGCCGCGACGCACGGGACGCCGCCCTGTCGCGCCTGCTCGCCGGCTGGCTCGGCGACAGCCTCAACGAGGCGCTCTACCCTGCCCGCCTGGCCGGCCACGGCTTCGAGGCCTATGCCCACGCCCGCGGCATCACCCTGTCGTTCTCCGGCTGGCGTGACGGTCAGCAGGCGCTGATCGAGCGGGTGCTCGAGCAGCTGCAGCACGGCACCATCGAGGCCGCCGACGTCGCCCGGGTCCGCCACCAGCTACGCCAGCGCTGGCGCAACGCGCCCCAGGACGATCTCTATCGCCAGGCCGGCCGCACCCTGACCGAGGCGCTGATCCGCCCGCAGTGGTCACCGGAGGCGCTGCTCGACGCCAGCGACGCGCTGGACGCCGAGGCGCTGCGCGCCTTCCGCGACGACTTCCTGGCCGACCTGCACCTGGAGGCCATGGCCGTGGGCAACCAGGAAACCGAGGCGGCGACCCGTCAGGCCCGGGCGGTGGCCGAGGCCCTGTCGCCGCGGCTGCCGACCTCAGCGATCCCCGAGCTGACGCCGCTGCGCGTCGGCGAGGGCCTGCCGGCGCTGACCCCTGACACCGCCCGCGACGAATACCTGGTGATGCGCTATCTCCAGGGGCCGGACCGCTCGCTGGACAGCCAGGCCCGCCTGGCGGTGCTCGGCCGCCTGCTGGAGACGCCCTTCTATCAGCAGCTGCGCACCGAGCAGCAGCTCGGCTACGTGGTCAACGCCGGCTACCGGCCGCTGCTCGACGCCCCGGGCCTCGGCTTCCTGGTGCAGTCCCCCGGCACCGACAGCGCCACCATCCAGCAACGCATCGACGCCTTCCTGAGCGGCTTCGGCGAGCGCCTGGGCGAGCTCGACGACGCGGCCCTGGCGCCCTATCGCCAGGCGGTCCACGACGACCTGCTGACCCGCGACCCCAGCCTCTCGGCCCGCACCAACCGGCTGTGGCAGGCCCTGGCCGTCAGCGACGGCGACTTCGAGCGCCGCCGGCGCCTGGCCGAACGCGCCCTGACGGTGACGCCCGAGGCGCTGCGCGAGCTGTGGCCGAGCCTGGTCGACGGCGCCGCGGTGCAGATCACCCACGACCCGGGCGACGCCGCCAGCGACGTCATGGCGCTCAAGGCCGACCTGCCGCCGCTGCCCGACGGCGACGACTGAGGGCTCTCTTCCCCGACACGACGACGCCCGGCCGCTTGGCCGGGCGTCGTCGTTCACGGGCAACGAAAGGGGGCGTCGGGTCAGCCGAAGGCCTGGGCCGGCATCATCGCCTCCACGTGCATCACCAGCTCCTCGAGGATCTGGCGCTCGCGGTCGCCGAGCGCGCCCTGGTTCAGGCGATCGATCTCGCGGGCGAACTCCTTGAGCGTGAAGCCGGCCACGGCGGCGTCGTTCATGCGCTCCCAGCGGAAGGCCTCCCAGCGCGCCTGCTCCTCGCCGGTCAGAGTGTCCGGATAGCTGCGCGCGCGGTAGCGGAACAGCATCTCCTCCAACCGCGGATCCTGGAAGGCGAAGCCGGCGCCCACCAGATCCCAGGGATCGGCGGCGCGCACCCGCTCCATCTGCTGGCGGTCCGAGGGCGAGAAGAAGCCGCCGGCGTAGAGCATCAGGTCGGGATCGTGGGGCGGCTCGGGCGGCGGCGCGGCGAACACCTCGCCGACCCGGGCGATGACCTCGGGATGATCGGCCAGGGTCTTCCAGTGGCGGCGACAGGCGGCCATGTCCAGGCCGAGGCGCTCGACGATATCGCCGTACTCGCCCTGGCGGGGGCCGGCGACGTCCTTGAGCGCGCTGGCGGGCAGCACCACCGGACACTTGTTGATGTGGATGACCTTGAGCGGGATGCGCGACTCGCCCTCAGCCAGGTCGTCGTTGCTGACGAAGACCCGCTCGCGAATCTGCTCGGGCGTCAGCGTCAGCAGCGGCTCGGGGTCCACCGAGAGGTCGTAGACGATCACCCCGTTGGGATTGGTGGGATGCTCGGCCAGCGGCATCACCAGCGCGCTGCAGCCCCGGCTGGCCGGATAACGCCGCGAGACGTGCAGCACCGGCTTGCGGCCCGGCACGTCGAGCTGGCGCGCCACCTGGCGCTTGCCGCGCTGGGCCAGCAGGTAATCGAAGAGCTTGGCGTTGCTGTCGCGAAGCCGCTTGGCCAGGGCGATGGTCGCCCGCACGTCGGCCAGGGCATCGTGGGCGCCGGCATGCTCGATGCCGTTGGCGGCGGTCAGATGCTCGAGCTTGAAGCTCGGCGAGCCGTCCTCGCGGGTCGGCCACTCGATGCCCTCGGGACGCAGGGCGTGGAAGGCCCGCACCACGTCGATCAGGTCCCAGCGCGAGTTGCCGTTCTGCCACTCCCGGGCATAGGGATCGAGCAGGTTGCGGTAGAACAGGTGCCGGCCGACCTCGTCGTCGAAGCGCACGTTGTTGTAGCCCACCACGCAGGTGCCGGGCTGGCTCATGGCGTCCATCACCCGACCGGCGAACTCGGCCTCGGGAAGCCCACGGCGGCGCGCCTGCTGGGGCGTGATACCGGTGATCAGGCAGGCCTGGGGATGCGGCAGGTAGTCGTCGGCGGGCTTGCAGAACAGCTCGATGGGCTCGCCGATCTCGTTGAACTCGGCGTCGGTGCGAATCGCCGCGAACTGGGAGGGCCGATCGCGGCGCGGGTCGGCCCCGAAGGTCTCGTAGTCGTGCCAGAGGAAGGTCAGGGGGGCGGCTTGCGACTTCGCCATGGGCGAGCTCTCCGAGCGGGCATAGGAAAACGGCCCCCAAGCCTAGCACAGGGGGCACGACGACTCAGCCGCCGCTCAGCCTCTGGGCAGGGTGACGTTGAGCTCCAGCACCGAACAGTTGTCCTCGCTGTCGAGGGAGATGTTGACCGCCTCGTCGTCGACCTGGACGTAGCGGCGAATCACCTCCAGCAGCTCCTGCTCGAGCATCGGCATGTAGTCCGGCTGACCGCGCTGGCTGCGCTCGTGCGCGACGATGATCTGCAACCGCTCCTTGGCGACGGAGGCGGATTTCTTGCGCTCGCGCTTCAGGAATTCGAGTAGCTTCACCGGCGATTTCCTCCGAACATGCGGCTGAGCAGCCCCTTCTTCTGATACTGGTGGAACCGCAGCGGCACGTCTTCTTCCATCAGGCGGGCCACGGTGTCGGAATAGGCCTGGCCCGCATCGCTCTGATCGTCATGGGTGACCGGCACACCCTGGTTCGAGGCCCGCAGCACCGCCTCGGACTCGGGAATCAGGCCGACCAGCTTGATGGCCAGGATCTCCTGAATGTCCTCGAGATTGAGCATGTCACCGCTGTCGACCCGGTTCGGGTTGTAGCGGGTGATCAGCAGGTGCTCCTTGATCGGCTCCTCGCCGCGCTCGGCGCGCCGGGTCTTGGAGGACAGCAGCCCGAGGATGCGGTCGGAGTCGCGCACCGAGGAGACCTCGGGGTTGGTGACCACGATCGCCTCGTCGGCGAAGTACATCGCCAGCTGGGCGCCGCGCTCGATGCCCGCCGGGGAATCGCAGACGATGTAGTCGAAGTCCTTGTTCAGCGTGTTGAGCACGGTCTCGACACCTTCCAGCGTCAGGGCGTCCTTGTCGCGGGTCTGGGAGGCCGGCAGGATATGCAGGTTGTCGACCCGCTTGTCGCGGATCAGCGCCTGATTGAGCCCGGCCTCGCCCTGGATGACGTTGACCAGGTCATAGACCACGCGTCGCTCGCAGCCCATGATCAGGTCGAGATTACGCAGCCCCACGTCGAAGTCGATGACCGCGGTCTTCTGGCCCCGCAGCGCCAGGCCCGTCGCGATGGCGGCCGCACTGGTTGTCTTGCCGACCCCGCCCTTGCCGGAGGTCACAACGATGATCTTGGCCAAGTGTCACATCCTGTCTGTCATGTAATGGAGAGGGCGACCCGCACCGGCGAGCCGCCGAATCGTCGCCCGCGCATCAGTCCAGCGGGGCGATGCCCAGCTGATCGTGGTCCAGGCGCACCTGAACCCCGGTGCCCAGCAGCCGGGGATCGATGTCCTCCAGCCGCTTGTAGTTGCCGGCCACCGAGAGCAGCTCGGCGCGCAGCTCGCGGCAGAAGATCGCCGCCCCGGCATCGCCGTGGATGCCGGCCAGGGCCCTGCCGCGCAGGGCGCCATAGACATGGACGCTGCCCCCGGCCAGCACCTCGGCGCCGGCATTGACCGCGCCCACGACGACCAGATCGCCCTCCGGCGCGGTGACCTGCTGCCCGGAGCGGACCGTGCCGCGATAGATGCGGCCCACCGCGCCGGCGGCCGGGGCCGGCTCGTCCACCACGGGCGCCTCTTCCACCGGCTCGTCGGCGGTCGGCACGCTCTCCAGGGTGCGCGGCCGGCCGGCCTCCTGAGGCGGAAACCAGCCGAGCCCCAGCGCCCAGGACGACTGCTTGACCGGGTCCGTCCCGCCGCGCACCGCCACCGGCAGCAGCTTGTGGGCCCGGCACACGGCGCATATGCGCTCGAGCGCCAGATGCGGCTCGTCGAGCTGCTCGACGCTGAGCACCACCGGGGTGTGCTGGAAGAAAGCGGGTGACTGGCTGAGCTTGCCGGCGAGCTGTTCGCGAATGCGTTCGGGGTCGGCGCTGGTCAGTTCCATGACCGTCATCGGCAGCATGCCGCCCTTGAAGGTGAAAGCCATCCCATCCCTGTCCACTTTGAGGCTCATGGCCGAACTCCACGTCGGATGATGGTCGGGGACCTGCTCACAAGCTATGCGAGTCCCCCCGATCCCGCAACCGATCATATGTCACGCTCGGGCGACTTGTCAGTGTCTCGTAACGGCTACAGTCGGGCATCGCGCCCTTTTACTGGCGGCACGCCGCATGCTTAGATAAATCAATGATACCGCGCCATTGCGAGGCGTCTCACGTTTCAGCGCGCCGGTCCGTCAACCCAGGCTCGCCGGCCTATCTCAGGACCCCCCATGTCAGGACTCCTTCGCCGCCTGTTCGCCCCCCGCTGGCAGCACCCCGACCCCGAGGTGCGCCGCCAGGCCATTGCCCGCCTCGACCCCGCACACGCCTCCCAGCTCGCCCACCTCGAGCGCCTCGCGACGGACGCTGATCCCGGCGTTCGTCGCGAGGCGCTGGCCCGGCTCGAGGACCCGCAGCGGCTGCTGGCCCTGCGCCAGCAACGGGGCGAGACCCCGGAACTGCGCGAGCGGCTGGCGGGGCTACTGAGCGGCCGCGCCGGTGAGCTGGACCTGCCCGCCCGCATCGCCCTGGTCGAGGCCCTGGACGACACCGCCCTGGCCGAGCGCATCGCCCTGGAAGGCGACAATCAGCAGCTGCGCCTGGCCGCCCTCGCCCGCCTCGACGACGAGGACATGCTGATCCGCCAGGCCTGCGACAACGGCATCGCCGCCGTGCGCCAGGCGGCCGCGGCCCGGGTCGAGAGCGAGGCCGGCCTGCAGCGCCTGATCCAGGGCGCCAGGCGCGACCGCCAGGTGATGCGTCAGGCCCGGGAGCGCCTGCAGCGGCGGCGTGCCGATGCGGCCTCGCTGGCCGAGGCTCGGGAACGCCGCGAAGCGCTGCTGGGCAAGCTGGAGACCCTCGGCCACGCCACCTGGGAGCCGATGTTCGGCGCTCGCTTACGCCACCTGATGCGCGAATGGGCGAGCCTGTCCGATCTCCCCGACGCCGAGCAGGAGCGCCGCTACCAGGAGGCCTGCCTGCGCTGCCGCAAGACCCTCAGCGACCACGAGGCCCACGAACAGGCCCAGGACGCCGCCGAACGGCGTCGCGAGGACGCCGACCAGGCCCGCGAGGCGCTGATCGACGCCCTGGAAGAAAGCCTCGACGGCCTGCATCACGGCGAACGCCTGGCCGATCAGGACATCGCCAGCCTGCGCGCCCAGAAGCAGCTGCTGGCGACCCGCTGGCAGGCGCTCTCCGAACAGCATCTCGCCGACGAGGCGCTGCGCC
Source organism: Halomonas smyrnensis AAD6 (assembly GCF_000265245.1). GTDB lineage: Bacteria > Pseudomonadota > Gammaproteobacteria > Pseudomonadales > Halomonadaceae > Halomonas > Halomonas smyrnensis. Next base: position 16,485 of record NZ_AJKS02000019.1, on the reverse strand, counting down.
AGCGCTACGACGCGGCGCTGGCGGACTTCGCCCGCATCGTCGAGGCCCGGGAGCGCCTCGACGAGCGCGCCGAGGCCATCGAACACGCCCTGCGCGACGGCGACGATGAGCGGCTGGCCGAACTCGTCGAGGGCTGCGACTGGCCCGATGACCTGCCGCCCTCGCCGCTGCTGCAGCGCGCCGGCTGGCGCCTGGCCGACGAGGCCGGCGACGAGGCCGAGCCCGACGACCTCGAGGCCCGCCTGACCCGCGTCGGCGATGACCTGGACCGCCTGCAGCGGCTGCTCGACAACGGCGCCTTCAAGGGCGCGAACCGGCTCCACCAGAGCCTGCGCCAGCAGGTCGACCACCTGCCCGAGGCCCGCCGCCGCGAGCCGGCCGCCCGGCTCAAGCGCCTCGGCGCCCGGCTGGCCGAGCTGCGCGACTGGCGCGGTTTCGTCGCCGGGCCCAAGCGCACCCAGCTGTGCGAGGCCATCCAGGCCCTGGCCGAAGACGAGGAACTGGACGACGCCGAGCTCGACCGCCGCCACCGCCGGCTGGTCAAGGAATGGCGAGACCTGGGCGACGCCGCCGCCAACCGCGAACAGTCCACCGCCTTCCGGGCCGCCTCCGACCGCATCCACGAACGCCTGCGCGAGTGGCGAACCCATCAGGACCGCCAGCGGCAGGCCAATCTGGCGGCCCGCCAGACCCTGTGCGACCAGCTCGAGCACCTGCTCGACCAGCCCGCCGCCGCGGCCGATCCGGACGCGCTGCGCGAGATCCGCGACCGCGCCCGCCAGCAGTGGCGGCGACTGTCGCCGGTGCCGCGCACGGAATCCGAGGCCATCGGCCGCCGCTTCGGCCGCATCCGCCACGCCCTCCAGGCGCTGATCGAGAAGCGCGCCGGCGAGATCGCCGAGGCCAAGCGCGGGCTGATCGAGGAGGCCCGGAACCTGCGCGACGGCGACCAGCCACCGAAACGCCGCGCGGAGCAGGCCAAGGCCCTCCAGCGCCGCTGGCGCGAGCTGGGTCGCGCGCCCAAGGGCGAAGAACAGGCGCTGTGGCGGGACTTCCGCCACCTGTGCGACGAGATCTTCGCCCAGCGTGACGCCGACCGCAGCGACCAGGCCCAGCGCAACCGCGCCCGGCTCGACGCCATGCAGGCGCTGATCGATCGCCTGGATGCCTGGCAGCCGGTACGCAGCGACGACACGGTGCCGCTCGACGAGGCCCTCCAGGAAGCCGCGGCGCTGGAGCCGCTGCCCGCCGGGCGTCGCGGCGAGGGCATGCGCCGCCGCTGGTCCGGCATCGTGCGCGCCCGCCGCGATCGGCTGTCACGCCTGGCGCTGGCCGAAGTGGTCGAGCGCTGGCGCCGGGCCCGGCCGCTGCTGGAGGCTCATCTGGAAGCGGATGCGGCCGCGCAGGACGGCGACGACGCCCGTGAGGTGCCGGCCCCGGACGAGCTGCCTGCCGCGCTGCGAAAGGCCCACGACACGCGCAACGCCGCCCGCCGCGATCCTCCTCCCGCCGCCGAGGTCGAGGAGCGCCTGGCGCGGCTGCGCGTCCACCTGGCGCTGCTGGCCGGCGACACCAGCCACCGCCAGGACGACCCGCTGCGGCTGGCCATCCAGGTCGAGCGGCTCAACGAGACCCTCGGGCACACGCCCTCCCGGGTCGAGGAGCTGCGCGGCGTGCTGATCGAGCTGCTGGCCACCGGCCCGGTCTCGCCGACGCTGTGGGAACGCGAGGTCGGCGAACTCGATCACACGCTGGAGAGCCTGACGCGGCTGCCGCCGCCCTGAGCCTCGCGTCGGCGATTCTTTCGTCCGAAACGAGAACGCGAGGCCATTGGCCTCGCGTTCCTCTTCTGCTCTGCCGGGCACGGCCTCGTCGGGCCGCCCTGGTGAGTCGGCTCAGCCCATGAACTGGCCGCCGTTGATGTCGACGTTGGCGCCGGTGATGAAGCCGGATTGCTGGTCGGCCAGGAACACCACCAGGCGGGCGATCTCCTCCGGCGTGCCGTAGCGCTTGACCGGAATGGTCTCGCGAATCGCCTCGCGCACCTTCTCGGGAATCTTCATGATCATGTCGGTGGCGATATAGCCCGGCGACACCGTGTTGACGGTGATGCCCTTGGTGGCGGTTTCCTGGGCCAGCGACATGGTCAGGCCGTGCATGCCCGCCTTGGCCGCCGCATAGTTCACCTGGCCGAACTGCCCCTTGCGACCGTTGATCGAGGAAATGTTCACGATGCGCCCGTAGTTATGCTCGAGCATGTCCTCGATCACGCTGCGACAGGTGTTGAAGACGCTGTTGAGGTTGGTGTCGATGACATCGCCCCATTGCTCCGAGCTCATCTTCTTCAGGGTGCCGTCGCGGGTGATGCCGGCGCAGTTGACCAGCACGCCGATCGGCCCATGGGTCTCGCGGATCTCCTTGGCACCGGCCATGCAGGCATCGAAGTCGGCGAGATCCACACCGGACAGGGCGATATTCTCATAGCCATCGGCCTTCTGCTGCTCGAGCCAGGCCTGGGCCTTCTCGGGATTGTGATACCCCGCGACGACCTGATAGCCGGCATCGGCCAACGCGCGGCAGATGGCGCTCCCGATTCCCCCGGTTCCTCCAGTGACCCAGGCGACGGTGGCGGATGTTGTCATTGATGCTCTCCCTGGTGGTGTAAAACCTGCGAGTCGGGTCGCGACGGCGATCCCGACTCCTCGAGATAGTCTCGTCTGTCCGGCTGTCATTTTCGTGACAGCCGACCTCGAGTATGGACCAGGAGCCGCGGACAACACGACCCCTCCGCCGACGGCTCGAGGCAGGGTTGACGCAGGTCAGGTTCTCTGTATAATACGCCTCACGTTGATGCGGGGTGGAGCAGTCTGGTAGCTCGTCGGGCTCATAACCCGAAGGTCATCGGTTCAAATCCGGTCCCCGCTACCAAACATCAGAAAAAGGCCGATGTCTCAGGACATCGGCCTTTTTCGTTTTTGCGGATATTATCAGCCCGATCGTCGGGCTCGGCGCTTGATCACCTCAGGAAGGCCACCGGTTCATACCCGGCCCAGCCGGCCGGCCTTGAATCTCCACCCCCTCGCCCGCATAACATAGGCCAAACACACTTCGTTCAAGGCCAGATCACCATGCCGATCGTCGACCCCCGTACCGGTGAGCCGCTCACCTCCGACAGCCAGGCCGACGCCGCCTCCGGTGCCGCCCAGGGCGGAAGCCAGGCCGCGCAGCGCGATGACCTGATCATCGACGTCGACCGCAGCAACATCCAGCAGCTGCTCGAGACCTCCATGCAGGTGCCGGTGCTGCTCGACTGCTGGGCGCCCTGGTGCGAGCCGTGCAAGAACCTGATGCCGGTGCTGGAGAAGCTGACCCGCGAGTACAACGGCGCCTTCCTGCTGGCCAAGCTCAACATCGACGACAACCAGGACATCGCCGCCCAGCTGGGCGTGCGCTCGGTGCCGGACGTCAAGCTGATCAGCCAGGGCGGCCTGGTCGACCAGCTCCAGGGCGCGTTGCCCGAGAAGCAGATCCGCGAGTGGCTGGGCAAGTACTTCCCGGAGCCCGAGGGCGTGCAGGAGAGCCCCGAGGAGCAGGCCGCCGCCGCGCTGGAGGCCGGCGATGCCGAGACCGCCCGCGCGATCTACTCGGAGCTCGCCCAGCAGTGGCCCGACCATGGCCCCTACAAGGTGGAACTGGCCCGCACCCTGGTGGCCGCCGGCAATCCCGACGAGGCCCGCGCGCTGCTCGACGCCCTGCCGCCGGAGGAGCGCGACGCCGCGCCGGCCCGCGGCGTGCGCGCCAGCATCGAGTTCGATGAGGAGGCCCCTTCCCGCGAGGCGCTGGCCGCCCTGGAAGGCCGCGACGACAGCGAGGCCCGGTATCAGCGCGCCCTGCGTCAGGTGGCCGACGGCCAGTACGAGGCCGGCCTCGAGGCGCTGCTGACGCTGATGAAGCAGGACCGCGCCTACGGCGACGATGCCGCGCGCAAGACCCTGCTGCGGGTCTTCGATGCCCTGGGCAACGACCATCCGCTGACCGCCACCTACCGCCGCAAGCTGTTCGCCCTGCTCTACTGAGCCGGGACCGGGCCGATCGCCAACCGCCGCCCATCTCCGGAGGGCGGCGGCATCGCGTCAGGCCCCCAGCACGCCGTCCAGCCGCGCCAGCGCCGCCTCCAGCTGCGCCGCGGTGGTGCCGAAGTTGAGCCGCGCGAAGCCCGGCCGGCCGAAGGGCGCCCCGTCGGACAGCGCCACCCCGGCGCGGTCGAGCAGCGCCCGCTGGGGCGAGGCCACGTCCTTGAGCGCCGGCGCCTCGCGCAGGTCGAGCCAGGCCAGATAGGTCGCCTCGGGCGGCGTCATCGCCACCCCCGGCCAGCGGGCCACGCGCTCGACCAGCCGCGCCCGATGGCCGCGCAGGGTCTCGAGCAGCGCCTGGCGCCAGGGATCGCCGTGACGATAGGCGGCCTCGGCGGCCACCAGGCCGAGCACGTTGCCGTCCGGCTGCAGCCCCTTGGCCATCGCCGCGAAACGGCGCCGCAGGCCGGCGTCGGGAATCACGGCACAGGCGGCGGTCAGCCCGGCCAGGTTGAAGGTCTTCGACGGCGCCCAAAGCGTCAGGATCCGCTCGGCGAGCTGCGGATAGGCGGCCGCCAGCGGCCGATGCCGTGCGCCCTCGTCGAGCATCAGGTCGGCATGCAGCTCGTCGGAGACCACGATCAGATCGTGGCGCTCGACCAGTTCGGCCAGGCCGTCCAGCTCGTCGTCGCGCCACACGCGGCCGGTGGGATTGTGCGGCTGGCACCACAGCAGCAGCCGGGTCTCGGGGGTGATCGCCGCTTCCAGGGCGTCCAGGTCCAGCCGCCAGTCGTCGCCCGGCGCTTCGGGCGGGCGCATCGCGGCCTGCTGGGCCAGGCGGCCGGTGCGCTCGGCCACCTGCAGGAAGGGCGGATAGATCGGCGTCACCGTCAGCAGGCCGTCGCCCGGCTCGGTGAGCGCCAGGCTGGCCAGGTGCAGCGCCGGCACCACGCCCGGCAGCCACAGCTGCCAGTCGGGCTCGATGTCCCAGCCGTAGTGTGCGGCACTCCAGTCGCACAGCGCCTGGCGCAGGCCGTCCGACACCCGGCCGTAGCCGTAGACGCCGTGGTCGACCCGCGCGCGCAGCGCCTCGATCACCGCCGGCGGCGAGCGGAAATCCATGTCGGCGACCCACAGCGGCAGCACGTCCTCGCCGTACTGATGCCATTTCTGTGACGGCCAGTCGCCCTCGGGCGGGTGGCGTCGCTCCACCGGCGTGGCAAAATCGAACTCCATTGCGTTTCCTGCTCCCAGAGGCCATGAACAATGACTGAAACCATGCCGCAAGGCGGCTTCTATGCCAAGGTACGCCGCGGCCTGCCCGGCCTCATCGCCCGCTGGCAGGACATCGGCCGCGACTCGCCGGACCGCCTGGCGCTGATACTGGCCGAGACCGCCCGGGTGGCCAAACTGGGCCAGCCCGCGGCCACGCCCGACGCCGCCACCCTCACCGCCTGGGCCGACCCCGAGGCACCCGAGGAGGTGCCGCTGTGGGCCGGGCGCACCGCGCTGTTCCTGCTGGTGCAGATGCCGGCCCGGCCGCTGCCGGTCGACGATGACGAGGCCTGCGCCTGGGCCTACTGCTGGCTGCGCAACCGCGATCCGGACAGCTACGAGGCCGCCCGCGACGCCCTGCCCGAGCATCTGCGCGAACCGCTGGACGCCGCCCTCAAGGCGGCCTGGACGGACCGTCAGGGCCTGCGCCTGGTATGACGCCGCGCCGATGCCCTCGGGAGGCGGCCTGGACGGGCCACCCGGGCCTCGGGCTGGCGTGACGCCCGCGCGCCCTCTCAGCGCCGGCGCGCGGCCTTCTTGGGCTTGAAGCCCGCCGGCTTGGTGGCCAGCCATTCGACGAAGGCACGCACCTCCGGATGCGCCAGCAGCGCCTCTCGGCTGCGATAATGCTCGGCCAGCTCGCGCTCGCCGAGCACCGCGTGGATGTGCTTGTGGCAGGCGTGACACAGCCACAGGATCGCCGTCAGCCGCTCGGCGCGATCGAAGCGACGCCGATAGCGCGCCTTGCCGTGCAGGGCGCGGGGAATCAGATGATGCCTGGTCAGCGGCGCCGGCCGGCCGCACAGCTCGCAGCCCTCGGGCCGGGGCGGCGGCGACAGATCGTGTTCGGCCATGGCCCTCTCCACGACGATACATACCTCTAGGATAAGGAAAATCACATGGACGTTCCGCTCACCTGGCAGCTGGCCAAGCTCGCGATCTCGATCGGCGTGGTGCTCGGCCTGTCGATGATCGCCGAACGCGTCAGCACCCGCGTCGCCGGGCTGCTCTCCGGCTATCCGCTGGGCACCGCCATCGCGCTGTTCTTCATCGGCCTCGAGCTCTCTCCGGCCTTCGCCGCCGAGAGCGCGGTGCATACCCTGGCCGGCTTCACCGCGACCCTGGCCCTGGGCGGCGGTTACCTGCTCGGCGGCCGTCGCGATGGCCTGGCGGGCATCGCGCTGGGCACCCTGACCGGGCTCGCCTGCTGGCTCGCCACCAGCCTGGTGCTGACCCGGATCGACTTCGATCGCGTCACCGGCACCCTGACGACGCTGGTCGCCATCGCCGTGTTCACCTGGCTCTATCGCCGAGTGCCGGACATCAAGGCCAGCCCCAGGGGCGGCTTCTCCTGGCCCGCCCTGGCGCTGCGCGCCGGCCTCGCCGTGGGCATCATCTTCCTGATCACCGGCCTCGCCCACGTGGTGCCCTCGGCCTGGGCCGGGGTGATGGCGGCCTTCCCGGTGACCATGTATCCGTTCCTGGTGATCCTGCACCTGACCCAGGGCGCCGCGCCCACGGCCACCGTGATCAAGCACTATCCGGCGGGGCTCGGCTCGCTGCTGTGCTACGCCCTGGTGGTCTCGCTGAACTACGATAGCCTGGGCCTGTGGCCGGGCACGCTGCTGGGTTTCGCCGCGGCCACGCTATGGCTGCTCGGCTGGACCCGGCTGCAGCGCTGGTGGCGCGAGCGCCGCACGGCCACGGCAGGCTCCTGACGGCGGCTCGCGACACCACGCGGCCGGGAGGCGGCCATCGCCTCCCGGCCGCCGCTTCTTCCAACCACTCAGGCGGCCACGGCGCGGCGCCTCAGCCGACCCTCGACGCGATGTGACATCGTCACGTTGCCGACCATCTCCAGCTCCCCGCCCTGCTGGCGTGCGGCGCGCCGCCAGTCGTCCAGCAGCTCGGCGCAGGCGTGATCGATATAGTGCAGCCGGCCGATACACACGCGCAGGCGGGTGTCCGGGCCGACCTCGCCCAGCAGCCGCGCCAGCCGGGGCACGCTCAGGAAGGTCGCGGTGCCGCGCAGGCGCAGTTCGACGCCGCCGTCCTCGTCGGTCTCCCAGCGGGCCCGCAGCCGGGAGGCGCTCCAGGCCAGCTTCACCAGCGTCAGGACGAAGCCCACCAGCACGCCGGTCAGCAGGTCGGTGCCCACGATGCTCAGCGCCGTGGCGAGATAGATCAGCGGCGGGGTGCGGCCATAGCGGCCGAGATGGCGGATCGCCCGGACGTCCACCAGCTTGCCTCCGGTATACACCAGCACGCCGCCCAGGCTGGCCACCGGAATGCTCTGCAGCACGCCGGGCAGCAGCATCACCAGCGCCAGCAGCCACAGGCCATGCAGGATCGCCGACAGGCGGGTGCGCGCCCCGGCCTGGACGTTGGCCGAGCTGCGCACGATCACCCCGGTCATGGGCAGGGCACCGAGCGCGCCGCACAGCATGTTGCCGACGCCCTGGGCCGACAGCTCGCGGTCGAACTTCGCGCGCGGCCCGGCGTGCATGCGATCGACCGCCGCCGCCGACAGCAGGGTCTCGGCGCTGGCGATGAAGGCCATGGCCAGGGCGGCGACCAGCAGGCTCGGGTCGGCCAGCAGTCCGAGGTCCTGCCAGCCGACCCCGTCGATGGCCTGGCCGAGATCGTCGGGCAGCGTGACTCGATCGACCGGCAGCGCCCAGCCGATGCTGGCCAGGGTGACCAGCACCACGCCGATCAGCGCCCCCGGCAGGAAGCGCAGCGAGGCCGGCCGGAAGCGCTCCCACAGCCACATGATGGCGAGGGTGGCGACGCCGACCGCCCCGGCGATCAGCGCACCGCTGCCGTTCACCTGCCGCACGGCGTCCCAGGCGGCGCCGGGGAAGGCGATCAGGTTGGCCAGTCCCGAGGCCGCCGGTTCGGCGTCGAGCATCACGTGCAGCTGCGACAGCACGATCAGGATGCCGATCCCCGCCAGCATGCCGGATACCACCGCCGGGGCGACGATGCGGAACCAGCCGCCGAGCCGCAGCACCCCGGCCAGGCACTGCAGGGCCCCCGCCAGCAGCAGCACCGGGCCCAGCGCCGCCAGCCCGTGGCGGTTCACCAGCTCGAAGACCAGCACCGCGAGCCCGGCCGCCGGCCCGCTGACCTGCAGCGGTGCCCCGGCCAGCAGGCCGACCACCAGGCCGCCGACGATGCCGGTGATCAGGCCCTTGGCGGGCGGCACACCGGAGGCGATGGCGATGCCCATGCACAGCGGCAGGGCGACAAGAAACACCACCACGGAGGCCATGGCATCGCGTGACAGGAAACGAAACAGGGTCATGAGCTTTCTCCACATCCCATGTGAATCAGAAAGACGACGGCGTCGGGCCGATCACGGCTCCGGCCGCGTCCCGCGGCATCGGAGCTGGCGTCCTGCCACGCTAGAAGAGCCCACCTTGCCGGGGGCTGACGACGCCGTTCACGCCGGGTTCATGTCGTCATTGACCAAGCGCTTGCTCGGCGGCGATGCTAGCGCTTCGGCCCGACCGACGAGGACCCCCATGTTCACGCGCACCATCGAACCCGCCTTCTACGACACCGATGCCCTGGGGCATATCAACAACACCCGCCTGCCGGCCTGGTTCGAGCTGGCCCGCAACGACCTGTTCAGGCTCTTCACGCCGGACCTCGATCCCGGCCGCTGGCGGCTGATCATGGCGCGGATGGAGATCGACTACCGGGCCGAACTGTTCTACGGCCGGGACATCGAGATCCGCACCTATCTCACCCGGCTCGGCACCAGCTCCTTCACCGTGACTCAGGAGGCCTGGCAGTCGGGCCGGCTGGCCAACCTGGGCCATACCGTGCTGGTCCACTACGATCATCAGGCCAAGGGCGCGGTGCCCATCGAGGGCGGGCTGCGCGAGGCGCTGGCCGCCCACCTGCAGGATACGGAGACCCAGGACGCATGACCCCCGCCATCAAGACCCTGGAGAAGGCCGGCGTGGCCTTCGAGACGGCCAGCTACGAGCATGACCCGCGCCGTCCCGCCTACGGCGAGGAGGCCGCCGAGGCCCTGGGCCTGCCCGCCGAGACGGTGTTCAAGACCCTGCTCGCCCGCCTCGACGACGGCCGGCTGGCGATGGCCATCGTGCCGGTCCCCGGCCAGCTCGATCTCAAGGCCCTGGCCCGGGCGGCCGGCGCCCGCAAGGCACGGATGGCCGAGCCCGTCGAGGCCGAACGCGCCACCGGCTACGTGGTCGGCGGCATCAGCCCGCTGGGGCAGAAGAAACGCCTGCCGGCCTTCATCGACGACAGCGCCGAGGCGCTGGCACGCTTCCACGTCAGCGGCGGGCGGCGCGGCCTGGAACTCGCCCTCGCCCCGGGCGATCTGGCGCGACTGCTGTCGGCGACCTTCGCGCCCCTGGCCCGCGCCTGAGCCGAACGCCACCGCCTGCGGTCCCAGTCATATTCGCCTCACCGATCCCAAGGGAGTCCCCATGGCCATCCGCTACGACCTCTGGCTCGATCCCGACGACGTCGCCCGCCATCGCGCCGTCGAGGCCGACCTGGAGAACTTCTTCCTCGAGCGCTTCGCCGACTACCCGCATATCCGCTTGTTCGGGGCAGACCCCTACGATTATGATGCGCCCTTCAACCGCCTCTACGATGTCCTGATCGCGCGCGGCGGTGAGTACTGCGAACGGCACTGGCACTACGTGCCCACCCCCGAGCAGCTCAACCGCACCTTCTTTCGCGCCGTGGGACGCTCGACCAAGTTCATACGAGACGACCCCGACGATGGTGATTCAACCTGACACCCAGCCCGACGAGCGCCAGCTCGCCGTCATCGCCGCGCAGCTCGGCCGCGCGCCCCGCGGCATCGAGGCCCTGGCCGCCACCGACGGCGAGGGCACGCCGCTGGTGCTGCGCATGGCGCCCATCGTCGACGAAACGCCCTTCCCGACGCTCTACTGGCTGAGCGACGAGCGGCTCAAGATCGAGCTGTCGCGCATCGAGGCCGCCGGCGTGATCAAGACCCTCGAGGCGCGGCTCAAGGAGGACCCCGAGTTCATGGCCGCCTATCACCGGAGCCACGAGGACTACGTGGCCGCCCGCTGGCGCCACATGAACGAGGCGCAGCGCGCCGAGGTCGAGCGTCGCGGCTACGGCGACGTGCTGCGCCAGCGCGGCATCGGCGGCATCGCCAACTGGGATCAGGTGCGCTGCCTGCACACCCAGTACGCCCATCATCTGTGCGGCCACAACGTCATCGGCCAGTGGGTGGACGCCGAATACGGCGTCATCGACCTGCTGCCCTGAGCGGCCGGCCGAGCGATGGAGACATCACACGAGGGCGCCTGAGGGCGCCCTTCTTGCGTCGGCGCGCCGCCGACGATCACGCTTCGAGGAGGACACCATGTCGAGATTCTGCGTCTACCTGGGCTCGCGGGACGGCCACGACCCGCGCTTTCTCGCCGCCGCCCGGCACCTGGGCGAGGCGCTGGCCCGCCGCGGCCACTCGCTGGTCTACGGCGGCGCCCGCGTGGGCATGATGGGCGAGCTGGCCAACAGCGTGCTGGCGGCCGGCGGCGAGGTGGTCGGCGTGATGCCGGATCATCTGGTGGAGCGCGAGCAGGCGCACCTGGAGCTGACGCGGCTGATCCGCGTGCGCAACATGCACGAGCGCAAGGCCAGCATGGCCGCCCACTGCGATGCCTTCATCGCCCTGCCCGGCGGCATCGGCACCCTGGAGGAGCTGTTCGAGGCCTGGACCTGGCGCTACCTGGGGCTGCACGACAAGCCGATCGGCCTGCTCGACACCGCCGGCTTCTATTCGCCGCTGCTGACCTTCCTCGACAGCACCGTGGAGCACGGCTTCCTCAACGCCCACACCCGCCGGGACCTGCTCGCCGACGAGGCGCCCGAGGCGCTGCTCGACGCCCTGGAGGCACGCCTCGCCGCCTCCTGAGCCGGCCTTCATCCCCCACAACGTTCATCCCCCACAACGCAGACCGCCCGGCACAAGGCCGGGCGGTCGAGCGCATCACGGGGGCATCACCGCCGTCTCAGTCGGCGATCTCCAGCGTGCGCTGGTAGGTGAGCTGCAGCAGCAGGGCGTCTTCCCCGGCGCGGTGGCGATGGATGCCGCGCTCCTCGATGATCGCCTCCTTGATGTCGCTCCAGCGCGCCATCTGCTCCTCGCTGAGCAGGCGGCGCAGGGCCTCGAGGCGGAAGGCCGGCAGCATGCCGGCGTGATGGAAGAGCAGCGACAGCCAGGTGTTGTCGTAGCCCCAGCTGTCGCTGTAGGCCACGCCGATCTCGGCCAGCTCGTCGTTGAGCCAGCACGCCACCTGACGCACGGGATGGCCCTCGCGCGCCAGGCGATTGCGCGAGATGCCATGCAGGAGTTCCGCCTTGGGATCCCAGTGCGTCCACTCGTCCAGGGGCTGGATCAGGAAGGCGCAGGTGCTGCCGTCCGCGCGAGCCAGGCCGACCTCGATGGGGTAGCTGCCGCGTCCGAATCCGGACGCTTCGATATCCAGCAGTGTCGGTAACGTCACGGGCTGCTGAGTCCTTGATGATGTAGGGCCGCCGGTCATTGACGGCCGAAGTCACTGCCCCGCAGGAGGCGCCATCATCCTAGTGTCGCGTCCCGGCTTCGTCGCTGTCCAGTGACGCCACCGGCGCGGCGTTGCGTTCGGCCAGCGCCGTCCAGTGCGCGGTGCGCTCGGGATCCTCCGGCAGCTCCAGCTCGCCGTCGCGGTAGGCGCGCGCCAGGCGCTCCGCCGCCAGGCGATGCCCGGCCTCGCCGGCCCGGGCGTACCAGGTCACGGCGCGATCGGCGCGGTGCGGGTACTGGGCGCAGCCGTGCTCGTAGATCTGCCCGGCCTGATACTGGGCGTGCAGATCCCCGCCCTGGGCGGCCTCGAGCACGTAACGGGCACCACGGGCCTTGTCCTGCGGCGTGACGGCACGGCGAAACAGCATATGGCCGTACAGCGACAGGGCGGCCGGATGACCGGCGTCCGCGCAGCGCTGAAAGAGGTGCATGGTCAGGCGCTGCGTGCGCGGCGAGCGAGGCAGCCAGCTGGTATGGAACAGCTGGCGCGCCAGATGGTACTCGAGCCGAGTGAACAGTGACGATGCCTGCGGCATGACAAACAACCTTGCGTCCGGAGGTCGGTTGATGACGTCGAGCACACCCCTGTGTCCGGCGTCCTGTACGGAAAAAAATCGGCCGCCTTGTGGGCTCCTCCCAGGCAGCGGATGCGCAGCATACGCCCGCCCCGGCGGTGACTCAACCCCTCGGCGTTTACGATATCGCTCCCCCGGCGCTACCATGCCAACGCACTGCCAACTCTTGATGAGGAGAAACGGATGCAGACCCGCCCCCTGGGCCGTACCGGCCTTGATGTCAGCCGCCTGTGCCTCGGCACCATGACCTTCGGCGAAAAGAACACCGAGGCCGAGGCCCACGAGCAGCTCGACCGCGCCGTGGCCTTCGGCGTCAACTTCATCGACACCGCCGAGATGTACCCGGTGCCGCCCAAGGCCGAGACCCAGGGACTGACCGAAGCCTACGTCGGCAGCTGGCTCAAGGCGCGCGGCGCCCGTGACGACGTCATCATCGCCACCAAGGCCGCCGGCCCGGGCCTCGACCATATCCGCGGCGGCTCGCGACTGACCCGCGAGCAGATCCACCAGGCCATCGATACCAGCCTGGCCCGGCTGCAGACCGACTACGTCGACCTCTACCAGCTGCACTGGCCCGACCGCCGCGCCAACTTCTTCGGCCGCCTCGGCTACGAGCACGACGCCGAAGAGGACGCCGTCGCCCTCGAGGAGAGCCTGTCGGCGCTGCAGGAGCTGGTGCAGGCCGGCAAGATCCGCGCCGTGGGCCTCTCCAACGAGACGCCCTGGGGCGTGATGCACGCACTGCGGCTGGCCGAGCGCCAGGGTCTGCCTCGCGTGGCCTCGGTACAGAACCCCTACAGCCTGCTCAACCGCAGCTTCGAGGTCGGCCTGGCCGAGATCGCCCATCGCGAGGACGTGGGCCTGCTGGCCTACTCGCCGCTGGCCTTCGGCAAGCTGTCCGGCAAGTACCTCGACGGCGCCTGGCCGGAGGGGGCACGCCTGACGCTGTACGAGCGCTTCCAGCGCTACAACACGCCCCAGGCCGACGAGGCGACGCGGGCCTACGTCGAGATCGCCCGCGAACACGGCCTCGATCCGGCCCAGATGGCGCTGGCCTACGTCAATTCGCGCTCCTTCCTGACCAGCAACATCATCGGTGCCACCAGCATGGCGCAGCTGGAGAGCAACCTGGCGAGCGAGTCGCTGCGCCTCGACGACGAGGTCCTCGCGGCCATCGAAGCCGTGCACCAGCGCATTCCCAACCCCAGCCCCTGAGCCTCGCCTCCCGCCTCCGGCCCCGCGCCGGGGCTATGAGCCCGATAGCCCCGGCGCCCGGGCGTGCCTGATATACTCGGACCGAATCTATCCAGGCACAGGAGCGCCCCATGCTGAGCGTGATCTCGCCCGCCAAGACGCTGGACTTCGAGACCCCGGCGACCACGGCCCAGGCCACCCAGCCCGACTTCCTCGACCGCAGCCGCGAGCTGATCGGCATCCTGCGCGACCTCTCGCCGCAGCAGATCAGCGAGCTGATGGGCGTCAGCGACAAGATCGCCGGCCTCAACGCGGCCCGCTTCGCCGAGTGGCAGACGCCCTTCACGCCGGACAACGCCAAGCCCGCCGCCCAGGCCTTTCAGGGCGACGTCTACGTGGGGCTGGAGGCCGCCTCCTTCGACGAGGGCGACAACGCCTTCGCCCAGGATCATCTGCGTATCCTCTCCGGCCTCTACGGCCTGCTGCGGCCGCTGGACCTGATCCAGCCCTACCGGCTGGAGATGGGCACCAAGCTGGCCAACCCGGCCGGCAAGGATCTCTACGCCTACTGGAAGCCGACCCTGACCACGGCCCTCGAGCGAGCCATCGCCGAGAGCGGCAGCAAGGTGCTGGTCAACCTGGCGTCCAACGAGTACTTCAAGGCCGTCGATGCCAGGAGGCTCGACGCACGGGTGATCACCCCGGTGTTCAAGGACGAGAAGAACGGCCAGTACAAGATCATCAGCTTCTACGCAAAGAAGGCCCGCGGCCTGATGGCGGCCTGGATGATCCGGCAGCGCCTCGACGATCCGGAAGGCCTCAAGGAATTTGACGTGGCCGGCTATCGCTACAGCGCCGCCGAGTCCGAGGGCAACACCCTGGTGTTCTGCCGCGCCGAGCAGGACCGTCCCTGACGCGCTTCAATCGAAGAAGCGCAGTGGCCGCGGTGAACGCGGCTTGAGGAAGCGGCGGTGCACGTCCCTGAAGCGGGCATCGTCGCAGCGCTCCAGCCACTCATAGGCCGCCATGTCGGCGCTCACCGTCCAGGCGCCGGCCCGCTCGATCCGCCGCCGGGCCAGGGACGCCTCCTCGCGCCGCCGGCTGACCGTGGCCTCCGCCAGCCAGAAGACCTCGTATCCCGCTGCGCGAAGCCCGAGCCCCGTCTGCAGCACACAGACGTGGGCCTCGGCCCCGCACAGCACCACCTGATCTCGCCCGCTCCGGGCCAGCGCCGCGGCGAAGGCCGTTTCCCCATGGGCATCGAAGCGGGTCTTCTCCCAGTACCGGGCGCCCTCGAACGCCAGACGCGGATCGCTGCCACCCAGCCCCGCCGGATACTGCTCGGTCAGCCACACCGGCACATCCAGCGCCTCGGCCACGCCACCCAGCCAGCTCGCCTCGCGGACGGCCTGCTCGCCGCCGTCCAGCACCGGCAGCAGGCCGGCCTGCAGATCGACGATCAACAGCAGGCTCTTCTCTCGAACAAGACGCATCGACGCTCCCCTAAGGTAGACGGTGCCGGTGACCCGCTGAGTCGATAGAATGATGCCTTCACTTCTTCCCGGCGGCTCTCCCGCCACATTCATTGGAGACACACGATGCGTCAACTCTTCGTCATGCTGGTCGTCGGCCTGCTGGGCTTCGGCCTCGCCGTCGATCATGCCGACGCTCGCCGCCTGGGCGGCGGCAAGAGCTTCGGCAGCTATTCCCGCTCGGCGGACTCGCCCAGCGCGACCAGCTCGCGCACCAACAGCACCGCCGGCGCGGCCTCGACCCAGCGCAAGCCGTCCAGCGGCCTGTCGCGCTTCGCCGGGCCCTTCGCCGGCCTGCTGGCCGGCGGCCTGCTGGCCTCGCTGTTCTTCGGCGGCGCCTTCGACGACCTGCGCTTCTTCGACATACTGCTGATCGGCGGCGCGCTCTTCCTGCTGTTCAGGCTGTTCGCCCGCAAGCGGCGCCCGGCAACGGCAGGCGGCCCCGGCATGGAGACCCGCGAGTCCCGCGAGCAGGCCCAGGCTCGGCCCCAGGCCTTCACCGGTTCACTCGGCGGCGGTCTCGCCAAGGAGCCCGAGTGGTTCGACCGCGAGCGCTTCCTGGGCGGCGCCAAGGAACACTTCATGACCCTGCAGCGCGCCTGGGACAACAACGACTTCGCCCAGATTCAGGACTACGTCACGCCCGAGCTCTACAACCTGCTGCGCAGCGAGCGCGACCAGCAGCCGGCCAACAACCGCACCGAGATCGTGCGCCTGTTCGCCGAGCTCGGCAGCATCCAGGAAGTGGGCACCCAGGCCGAGGCCACCGTGCTCTTCCACGGCATCCTCGACGAGAACGGCGAGCAGAACGCCTTCAACGAGACCTGGCACCTGGTGCGCGAGCTGCGTGACGGCGCGCCCTGGCACGTTCAGGGGATCGAGCAGAATCCCGCCTGATACGCGTCTTTCGCAGACCACGACAGGCACAAGAAAGGCCGGGCATCTTGCCCGGCCTTTTGCCATCCAGAGCCCGCTCCACCGGTGCAGTCCGACGCCTTCGCCAGCCTCTCGCGCCTCCACCGCACCACGCCTCTCCTGGCTCGTCATTCCCCTCAGAGCAAGCCTCGATCGCCCCCTGCGACTCGGTACCGACTGGCCATAGCGTCTGCCACTGCCACAGAACGGTATCCAGGGCGTGACCTCCCGCTGGCCAGAGACACGAACGCCCCGCCCTCGGCGAGAGGACGGGGCGTTTTTTGGCGAGCGTGCGCGGCGTCATGCCGACTCTCGTTCCGAGGCCCGGACAT
>NZ_AJKS02000020.1 GCF_000265245.1 Halomonas smyrnensis AAD6 | reverse complement strand
ATGTCTGGTCGACAGGCCGCGTGTCGGATCGGGGAGTTCCCATGGAGAGTATCGGAACGCCGACCGAGACATCGTCAGGCACTTATTCCGAGAAAACCCTGGCTCAATGAGTCGGGGTTTTTTCATGTCTGGCCAATCGCGCAGGGCGCCGGTTCCTCGTGAGAGTCCGGGGCGCTGCTGTTCTCGGGCTGCGTCGGGTCGGTCCGGGCCTTCGTCGGGGGCGCCGAGGATGCTGGAGGGATGAGGGGCGCGTGTGTCGGTAAGGAGCGACAGACTGGCCTAGCGCGACGCGTTTCGGGGGTGGCCACGGCAATAGTTGGCGGCTAGGCTGGGAGGGTATTGACGCGGAAGCCGACACATCTCAGGAGGAGATACCATGATGACACAGCAGATCCTGCGCAAGATCGCCCTGGCGAGCTTCATCGGCATGACGGCCTTCGGCCTGGCCGCCTGTGAAGAGGAGGGGCCGGCAGAAGAGGCCGGTGAAAACATCGACCAGACCATGGAAGAGGCTGGTGAAAGCGTGGATGAAACCATGGACCAGGCCAGCGACTCCGTCGAGGAGGCGGGCGACAGCATCGCCGCGACCGCCGACGAGGGCATGGAAGAAGCCGGCGAGGCCGCCGACGCGACGGGCGATGCCATCGAGGGCGCCGCCGACGAGGGCATGGAAGAGGCCGGTGAGGCCGCCGACGCGACGGGCGATGCCGTCGAAGGCGCCGCCGACGAGGGCATGGAAGAGGCCGGTGAGGCCGCCGACGCCACGGGCGAGGCCGTCGAAGAGGCGGGTGACAGCGTCGAGGACGCCGCCGACGAGGCCGATTCAAGCTACTGAGTCGGAGTGGCGCTTCTGATGTGAAGCGTGACACGCAAAAGGCCGGGCTTTCGCCCGGCCTTTTGCGTTATGGCGCGAGTCGGAGCCTGTGCCCGGGAATTTCCGGCGCCGCGGCAGTTCCGCTAGAATGAGCGTTTTTCCCGGCAAGGGCGCATGCATGACCATTGGTGACCTGATCCGCCTGTTGAGCGATGGCGAATTTCATTCCGGCGAACAGCTGGGCGAGCGGCTGGGCGTGTCCCGCGCGGCCGTCTGGAAGCAGCTGCGCAAGCTGGAGTCGCTGGGGATTCCCATGGAGGCGGTGAAAGGGCAGGGCTACCGCCTGGCCGAGCCGCTGGAGCTGCTCGACGGCGCCACCATCGTGGCCGGCCTGTCGCGGGAGGTGCGTCAACACGTCAGTCGCCTGTTCGTCGAGGAGACGCTGCCCTCGAGCAACCTGTTCCTGCGCGAGCGCTTCGCGCAGGGGGCGGGCCACGGCGAGATCTGTCTGGTGGAGCAGCAGAGTGCCGGTCGTGGGCGCCGTGGGCGCACCTGGGTGACGCCCTGGGGGCGGACCCTGATGTTCTCGATCGGCTGGCGGGTGGAGTCCGGGGTGGCCGCTCTCGAGGGGCTCAGCCTGGCCGTCGGTGTCGTGCTGGCCCAGGTGCTGGAGCGCCATGGGGTGCGGCCTCGCCTCAAGTGGCCAAACGACGTGCTGCTGGAGACAGAGTCTGGCGAGCTGGGCAAGCTGGCGGGCATCCTGGTCGAGCTGACGGGGGATGCGACGGGGCCCTGCGAGCTGGTGGTCGGCATGGGGATCAACGTGGATTTGCCGCTGGCGTTCCGGGAAGGGATCGAGCAGCCGGTGGGGGCGGTCCGCGACCAGGCCCCGGGGCTGTCGCGCAACCAGCTGGCCGTGGAGCTGTTCGACGGCCTGATGCCGCTGCTGGCAGAGTTCGAGCATCAGGGCTTCGGTGCCTGGCAGGAAGCCTGGAATGCTCGGCATGCCTTCGCCGGGCGTGAGGTGGACATCATCCGCGGTGAACGCCGCGAGCCGGCGATCGCCGAGGGGGTCGATGCGGCGGGCAACCTCTGGGTGCAAGGGGAGGGCGGTCGCGAGCGTCTCGCCGGGGGCGAGATCAGCGTGCGGGGGCGGTAATGATCCTGGACCTGGATATCGGCAACACCCTGTCCAAGTGGCGGCTGAAGGATGCCGAGAGCAGCGAGATCCGTTCGCGCGGAGCCGTGTGGACGCGCGAGGAATGGCGCCCCGGGGCCGACATCCCCGATCTCGACGTGGTCGAGGCGGTGAGGATCTCCAGCGTGGCGCGCAAGGCGGTGCTGGCCCAGACCGTGGCTCTGCTGCAGCGTCGGGTGCGCAGCGTGCATGTGGCGCGCTCGGAGCCCGAGGCGCTGGGGGTCACCAACGGCTATCAGGAGCCCGGCAAGCTGGGGGTGGACCGGTGGCTGGGCGTGCTGGCCGGCTATCAGCTGGCGGGCGGCTGCTGCACGGTCGACTGCGGCAGCGCCATCACCGTGGATTTCGTGCTGCCCGGCGGGCAGCATCTGGGCGGCTATATCCTGCCCGGACTCCGGCTGATGAAGGAAAGCCTCAAGCTCGGTACGCGCAACGTGGCGATCGATCCCGACAGCGAGGCCGACGCGCTGCTGGTGCCGGGCGAGCGCACGGTGGAGGCCGTCAATCATGGCATCTACATGGCGGCGGTGAGTGCGGTGAATCGGATCTACAGCGAGGTGTGCGACCGCGAGGGGGTGTCGCTGCCGCTGCTGCTGACCGGGGGGGATGCCCGGGTGGTCTCCCGCGGGGTGCAGGTCCCGCATGCCGTCTGGCCGGACATGGTCTACGGCGGGCTGGAGGCCTGCTTTCCGCTCACGGCGGCGGAGCGGGCGGGCCGGATGTCCGGGGCGCCGACGGTGCCGCGTCGGGTGCCGCTGGAAAAGATTCGCGCAGGGCTTGCGTTCTCCATGCTGCTTTGACACAATGCGTCGCGTTCTAGGGGAGCAGGCGAGCCGAGGCCGCCGTGCCATGCTTCAAGAAGATTGGTAAAACAATCACTTGACACCGAGAACGGGAGCGGTAAAATGCTCCGCCAGTTGGAGGGGTTCCCGAGTGGCCAAAGGGAGCAGACTGTAAATCTGCCGCGAAAGCTTCGAAGGTTCGAATCCTTCCCCCTCCACCAGGTTTGGCCGCACTCGTCGAGGCGGGTGGTGGCAGCAAGAGCGGGCAGGCGGGCATAGTTCAATGGTAGAACCTCAGCCTTCCAAGCTGATGATGCGGGTTCGATCCCCGCTGCCCGCTCCAAGCTAAGGTTTTGCTCATGTAGCTCAGGGGTAGAGCACACCCTTGGTAAGGGTGAGGTCGACGGTTCAAATCCGTCCATGAGCTCCAAATTGAAAAGGCGAGCGCGAGCTCGCCTTTTCTCTTTCCCTGGCCGGTGCGAGAGAGGCTGGATCAGGGGTTGTCAGTACGGGCGGCATTCGCTATGATGGCGCCCGCTGTCGCTGAGGCCTCCCGCAAAGGGCGGTCGCGGAAGCAACAGGCCAGTAGCTCAATTGGCAGAGCAGCGGTCTCCAAAACCGCAGGTTGGGGGTTCGATTCCCTCCTGGCCTGCCAGTCTTCCCCAGGCTGGTGAGATTTCTTTTGTCTTTCATGTTTCGATTGCCGCACCTTGAGGAGTCTCGTTTTCATGAAACATAACGCCGAGGTGCAGGAGACGCGCCACGACGGTCTCAAGTGGGCGGTTGTCGTTACCCTGCTGGTTCTTGCCGTGGTCGGCAACACCTATTTTGCCGATCAGGCGCTGCTCTATCGCGTGCTTGGCGTCGTCGCCCTGAGCGTGGTGGCGGCGCTGGTGGCGCTGACCACCACCAAGGGGCGTGAGCTGGTCGAGCTGGCCCGCAGTGCCAAGAAGGAAATTCAGCGCGTCGTCTGGCCCAGCCGTCCCGAGACCGTGCAGACCACCGCCATCGTGCTGGTCGCCGTTCTGGTCGTGGGCCTGGCGCTGTGGCTCATCGACACGCTGCTTGGCTGGGCCATGTCCGGCGTCATTGGTTAGGAGTCTTCATGTCCAAGCGTTGGTACGTCGTTCACGCCTACTCCGGCTTCGAGAAGCATGTCATGCGCTCGCTCATCGAGCGCGTGAAGATGTACGGCATGGAAGATCGCTTCGGCGAGATCCTGGTGCCGACCGAAGAAGTCGTCGAGATGCGTGACGGCAAGCGCCGCAAGAGCGAGCGCAAGTTCTATCCCGGCTATGTGCTGGTCGAGATGGAAATGGATGACGAGACTTGGCACCTGGTCAACGAGACTCCGCGCGTCATGGGGTTCATCGGTGGCACCAAGGAGAAGCCGGCGCCGATCACCCAGCGGGAGGCCGATGCCATCCTCAGCCGGGTCAAGGACGGCACCGACAAGCCGCGCCCCAAGACGATGTTCGAGCCGGGTCAGTCCGTGCGCGTCATCGACGGCCCGTTCGCCGACTTCAACGGCGTTGTCGAGGAAGTCAACTACGACAAGAGCCGTCTGCAGGTCAGCGTGCTGATCTTCGGCCGCGCCACGCCGGTCGAGCTGGAGTTCTCCCAGGTCGAGAAGGAATAACCTTCCTCTCGCCAAGCAGACTTTCGTGACGGCCGCCGAGAGCGGCCGTCTTAACCGGGGAGCCGCAAGGCGCTATCACCCATCTGGAGTAAATCATGGCCAAGAAAGTACAGGCTTACATCAAGCTGCAGGTTGCAGCCGGTAAGGCCAACCCGAGTCCCCCCGTGGGCCCCGCGCTGGGTCAGCACGGCGTGAACATCATGGAGTTCTGCAAGGCGTTCAACGCCGAGACCCAGAACCTCGAGGCCGGTCTGCCGACGCCCGTCGTCATCACCGTGTACTCCGACCGCAGCTTCACCTTCGTCACCAAGACGCCGCCCGCAGCCGTCCTGCTGAAGAAGGCCGCTGGCATCAAGTCCGGCTCCGGTGAGCCGAACAAGAACAAGGTCGGTACCGTGACCCGCGAGCAGCTGGAAGAGATCGCTCAGGCCAAGGAGCCGGATCTGACCGCTGCCGACCTCGACGCCGCGGTGCGTACCATTGCCGGTAGTGCCCGCAGCATGGGCCTCAACGTGGAGGGCCTCTGATCATGGCTAAGCTCACCAAGCGCGCTCAGCAGATTCGCGAGAAGGTCGACCCGAACAAGGCGTACTCCCTCGAGGAGGCCGTGGCCCTGCTCTCCGAGCTGTCCACCGTCAAGTTCAACGAGTCCGTTGACGTCGCCGTCAACCTGGGGGTCGATCCGCGTAAATCCGACCAGGTCGTGCGTGGCGCCACCGTCATGCCGAACGGCACCGGCAAGGACGTGCGCGTTGCCGTCTTCACCCAGGGTGCCAACGAAGAAGCCGCCAAGGAAGCCGGTGCCGACATCGTCGGCATGGACGACCTGGCCGAGCAGGTCAAGAAGGGCCAGCTCGACTTCGACGTGGTCATCGCCTCGCCGGACGCCATGCGCGTCGTCGGCCAGCTGGGTCAGATCCTCGGTCCGCGCGGCCTGATGCCGAACCCGAAGGTCGGTACCGTGACCCCGGACGTGGCCACCGCCGTCAAGAACGCCAAGGCCGGTCAGGTGCGTTTCCGTACCGACAAGAACGGCATCATCCACGCCACCCTCGGCAAGGCCGACTTCGACGCCGACGCCATTCGCGGCAACCTCGAAGCCCTGATCGCCGACCTGAAGAAGCTCAAGCCGAGCACTTCCAAGGGCGTGTATTTCAAGAAGATTTCCCTGTCCACCACCATGGGCCCGGGTCTGACCGTCGATCACGCTGCGTTCGTCTAACGCCGCGATCGACAATCGAGCAAGAACTTTGCGGTCCCCGTGCACGACATCGATGCGAGTCGGCGGGGCATCGTCAAAGACCGCAGGTGCCGCCTCGCTGCCGAGGCGGCTTAATCGTCCCTCGGGACCGCCTGCGCAGATGGTGTGGCCGCCAGATATCTGGTGAGCACCATCACCCAGGACCCCCGGCCCGCGGCCTCATGGCCCGGCCGGGGGAGATGGTAACCACCGGAATCCTCTGCGGAGATTCCGGCACGAAGGAGTGATCACCGTGCCACTAGCACTCGAAGGCAAGAAGGCCATTGTTGCCGAGGTCAGTGAAGCGGCCAAGGATGCTCTCTCCGTCGTCGTTGCCGACTCTCGTGGCGTCTCGGTCACCAAGATGACCGAACTGCGCAAGCAGGCCCGCGAGAATGGCGTCCAGATCCGTGTTGTCCGCAACACCCTGGCACGCCGCGCCCTCGAAGGCACTCAGTGGGAGTGCCTGAACGAGTCTTTCGTGGGTCCGACTCTGCTGGCCTTCTCCACCGATCATCCGGGCGCCGCCGCCCGTCTGTTCAAGGAGTTCGGCAAGTCCGAGGAAGACTTCGAAGTCAAGGCGCTGGCATACGAAGGCGAGTTCATCCCGGCGAGCGATCTCGACCGCCTGGCAAGCCTGCCGACCTATGACGAGGCCATCGCGAAGCTGATGTCCGTCATGAAGGAGGCTTCTGCCGGCAAGCTGGTTCGTACCCTCGCCGCGCTGCGTGACCAGAAGGAAGGCGAGGCCGCCTGAACGGCGAACTCGACCTCCTCTCGCGAATCGAATATTGAATCACCGAGTCGTCGGCCCGCCGAGACTCCCGCAAAGTTAGGAACGTGAAAATGGCACTGACCAAAGAAGACATCATCAACGCCGTCGCCGACATGTCCGTGATGGAAGTCGCCGAGCTGATCGAAGCGATGGAAGAGAAGTTCGGCGTGACCGCCGCTGCTGCTGTCGTCGCTGGCCCGGGTGGCGGTGAAGCCGCTGCTGCCGAAGAACAGACCGAGTTCGACCTCGTCCTGACCGCCGCTGGTGACAAGAAGGTCAACGTCATCAAGGCCGTCCGCGAGATCACCGGTCTGGGCCTGAAGGAAGCCAAGGGTGCCGTCGACGGCGTCCCGGCTACCCTGAAGGAAGGCATGTCCAAGGAAGACGCCGAAGAAGCCAAGACCAAGCTGGAAGAAGCCGGCGCGAGCGTGGAGCTCAAGTAATCCTTGTGCCCATGGCTTCACGCGCTGCGTAAGCTTCCATGGCTGGTGGCGGGACACCCGCTGCCGGCCTTTTTCTGTTGTCGCTAGGCGGTACGCCCCTCGGGCCTCCGCTAGCCGAATTCCGACGGCGAGCCTCCCTCCGGGGGCTTGCCGTCAGCGCCTGACGGAGCCGCGTCCGTCGGGTGGCGCCGACACGCATCGGTCACCCATGGTGAACAAGCTGGGGAATACAGATGGCTTACTCATACACTGAGAAAAAACGCATCCGCAAGGATTTCGGCAAACTGCCCCAAGTGATGGATGTGCCTTACCTGCTGGCCATCCAGCTTGATTCCTATTACGACTTTCTCCAGCAGGATCGCTCCCCCGAAGAGCGCCTCGACCTGGGCCTGCATGCCGCCTTCCGCTCGGTCTTCCCGATCGAGAGCTTCTCCGGCAATGCTGCGCTGGAATACGTCAGCTACCGTTTTGGCACTCCGGCCTTCGATGTCAAGGAATGCCAGCTGCGTGGCGTCACCTATTCGGCTCCCCTGCGCGTTAAAGTCCGCCTGATCATCTATGACAAGGATTCGTCCAACAAGGCGATCAAGGACATCAAGGAGCAGGAAGTCTACATGGGGGAAATCCCCCTGATGACCGAGAACGGTACCTTCGTCGTGAACGGTACCGAGCGCGTCATCGTTTCCCAGCTGCACCGCTCCCCGGGCGTGTTCTTCGATCACGACAAGGGCAAGAGCCACTCCTCCGGCAAGCTGTTGTATTCCGCTCGGGTGATTCCCTACCGCGGTTCCTGGCTGGACTTCGAGTTCGATCCCAAGGACAACGTCTTCGTGCGTATCGACCGTCGCCGCAAGCTGCCGGCCACGGTGCTGCTGCGCGCGCTGGGCATGAGCGCCGAGGAGATCCTCGACGAGTTCTTCGACACCAGCACCTTCCACATCGAGAAGCGCGGCTTCTCCGTGGAACTGGTGCCGTCTCGCCTGCGCGGCGAGACCGCGACCTTCGACATCAAGGATGGTGACGGCAACGTCATCGTCGAGGAAGGTCGTCGCGTCACCCAGAAGCACATCCGTCAGCTGGAGAAGGCCGGCCTCGAGCGTCTCGAGGTGCCGATGGACTACCTGTTCGGCAAGGTGCTGGCCAAGGACCAGATCGATCCCAACACCGGTGAGCTGATCTGCCCCTGCAACACCGCGATCACCCCGGAAGTGCTGGAGTCCGTGGGCCAGGCCGGCCTGACCCGCCTGGAGACCCTGTACACCAACGATCTGGATTGCGGCCCGTTCGTCTCCGACACCCTCAAGCTGGACACCACCGGTTCCCAGCTCGAGGCGCTGGTCGAGATCTACCGCATGATGCGCCCCGGCGAGCCGCCCACCAAGGAAGCCGCCGAGACGCTGTTCAACAACCTGTTCTTCACCGAAGACCGCTACGACCTGTCCGGCGTCGGTCGCATGAAGTTCAACCGTCGTCTGCGCCGCGAGCAGGACGAGGGCGCCGGCGTCCTCGACCAGCGCGACATCCTCGACGTGCTTGGCGAGCTGATCAACATCCGTAACGGCTTCGGCGACGTCGACGACATCGACCACCTGGGCAACCGCCGCATCCGCTGTGTCGGCGAGATGGCCGAGAACCAGTTCCGCGTCGGCCTGGTGCGTGTCGAGCGTGCGGTCAAGGAACGCCTCTCCATGGCGGAGAGCGAAGGCCTGATGCCGCAGGACCTGATCAACGCCAAGCCGGTGGCCGCGGCGGTGAAGGAGTTCTTCGGCTCCTCCCAGCTGTCGCAGTTCATGGACCAGAACAACCCGCTGTCCGAGGTGACGCACAAGCGCCGCGTCTCCGCCCTCGGCCCGGGCGGTCTGACCCGCGAGCGTGCCGGCTTCGAGGTGCGTGACGTTCACGCCACCCACTACGGCCGCCTGTGCCCGATCGAGACCCCCGAGGGTCCGAACATCGGTCTGATCAACTCGCTGGCCACCTACAGCCACACCAACAGCTACGGCTTCCTTGAGACGCCGTACCGCAAGGTCGTGGACGGTCAGGTGACCGACGACGTGGTGCATCTCTCCGCGATCGAGGAGGGCAACTTCGTCATCGCCCAGGCCTCGGCCACCGTGGACGAGGGCGGCAAGCTGGTCGACGACCTGGTGCAGGTCCGCCACCGCGGCGAGACCACCTTCATGCGCCCCGAGCAGGTCACCCTGATGGACGTCTCGCCGCGTCAGGTGGTGTCCGTGGCCGCGGCCCTGATCCCGTTCCTCGAGCACGATGACGCCAACCGCGCCCTGATGGGGGCGAACATGCAGCGTCAGGCCGTGCCGACCCTGCGCGCCGACAAGCCGCTGGTCGGTACCGGCATGGAGAAGTTCGTCGCCCGCGACTCCGGCGTCTGCGCCGTGGCCCGTCGTGGCGGCACCATCGACTCCGTCGATGCCAAGCGCATTGTGGTGCGGGTCAACGAGGACGAGATCATCGGCGGCGAAGCCGGCGTCGATATCTACAACCTGACCAAGTACCTGCGGTCCAACCAGAACACCTGCCAGAACCAGCGTCCGATCGTGCGCCCCGGCGACAGCGTGTCGAGCGGCGACATCCTGGCCGACGGCCCGTCCGTCGACATGGGTGACCTGGCCCTGGGCCAGAACATGCGCATCGCCTTCATGCCGTGGAACGGCTACAACTTCGAGGACTCCATCCTGCTCTCCGAGCGGGCCGTCCAGGAAGACCGTTTCACCACCATCCACATCCAGGAGCTGACCTGCGTCTCCCGCGACACCAAGCTGGGCGCGGAAGAGATCACCTCCGATATCCCGAACGTCGGCGAGTCCGCGCTCGGCAAGCTGGATGAGGCCGGCGTCGTCTACATCGGTGCCGAGGTCGGCGCGGGCGACATCCTGGTCGGCAAGGTCACGCCCAAGGGCGAGACCCAGCTGACTCCGGAGGAGAAGCTGCTGCGTGCGATCTTCGGTGAGAAGGCGTCCGACGTGAAGGACACCTCCCTGCGTGCCCCGACCGGCATGAAGGGCACCGTCATCGACGTGCAGGTGTTCACCCGCGACGGCGTGGAGAAGGACTCCCGTGCGCTCTCCATCGAGCAGCAGCAGCTCGACGAGGTGC
Organism: Halomonas smyrnensis AAD6; assembly: GCF_000265245.1. Taxonomy (GTDB): domain Bacteria; phylum Pseudomonadota; class Gammaproteobacteria; order Pseudomonadales; family Halomonadaceae; genus Halomonas; species Halomonas smyrnensis. Next base: position 44,743 of record NZ_AJKS02000020.1, on the reverse strand, counting down.
GCAAGGATCTCCAGGAGACCTACCGCATCGCCGAGGACGCCACCTTCGAGCGTCTGCAGCGCACCCTGGTCGGTCAGCCGGTCAACGGCGGTCCGAAGCTCAAGAAGGGCGACGTGCTCAGCGACGAGTACCTCGAGGAGCTGCCGCGTCAGCAGTGGTTCAAGCTGCGCATGCAGGACGAGAGCCTCAACGAGCTGCTGGCCCAGGCCGACGAGCAGCTGGAGACCCGTCGCAAGGAGATGGACGAGCGCTTCGAGGACAAGAAGCGCAAGCTCACCCAGGGCGACGACCTCGCGCCGGGCGTGCTCAAGATCGTCAAGGTCTACCTCGCCATCAAGCGTCGCCTGCAGCCGGGTGACAAGATGGCCGGTCGTCACGGTAACAAGGGTGTCATCTCGGCCATCATGCCGATCGAGGACATGCCGTTCGATGACAACGGCGAGCCGATCGACGTGGTGCTGAACCCGCTGGGTGTCCCGTCGCGGATGAACGTCGGCCAGATCCTCGAGACCCACCTGGGCATGGCCGCCCGCGGCCTCGGGGTGAAGATCGAGCACATGCTGCGCGACGCCCGCGACCAGCAGGTCTCGCAGATCCGTGAGTTCCTGGGCAAGGTCTACAATACCGAGTCGAGCACCCGGGTCGAGGACATCGACTCGCTCTCCGACGACGAGGTGATCTCCCTGGCCAAGAACCTCAAGGCGGGTGTGCCCATGGCCACGCCGGTCTTCGACGGTGCTCGCGAGCAGGAGATCAAGCACCTGCTGACCCTGGCCGATCTGCCGGACTCCGGTCAGACGACCCTCTACGACGGGCGTACCGGCGATGCCTTCGATCGCCCGGTCACCGTGGGTTACATGTACATGCTGAAGCTCAACCACCTGGTGGATGACAAGATGCACGCGCGTTCCACCGGCTCCTACTCCCTGGTGACCCAGCAGCCGCTGGGCGGCAAGGCGCAGTTCGGTGGTCAGCGCTTCGGGGAAATGGAGGTCTGGGCCCTGGAAGCCTATGGCGCCGCCTACACCCTTCAGGAAATGCTCACCGTCAAGTCCGATGACGTGGAAGGCCGCACCAAGATGTACAAGAGCATCGTGGATGGTGACCACACCATGCAGGCGGGCATGCCGGAATCCTTCAACGTGCTGGTGAAGGAAATCCGTTCGCTGGGCATCGATATCGAACTGGAGAGCTGAGGCTGCCGCTAGGCGCTTCGCAGTAATGACGGTCCGCGGGGGCGTGCGCGCCCCCGCCCATGACAACTCCGCAACGGAGCCGACCCATGAAAGATTTGGTGAAAGTCCTCAAATCGCAGTCTCAGTCCGACGAGTTCGACGCGATCAAGATCACGCTGGCGTCGCCGGACATGATTCGCAGCTGGTCCTTCGGCGAGGTCAAGAAGCCCGAGACCATCAACTATCGTACCTTCAAGCCGGAACGTGACGGCCTGTTCTGTGCCAAGATCTTCGGCCCGGTGAAGGATTACGAGTGCCTGTGCGGCAAGTACAAGCGGATGAAGCATCGCGGCATCATCTGCGAGAAGTGCGGCGTGGAGGTCACCAAGGCCGCCGTGCGCCGCGAGCGCATGGGTCACATCGAGCTGGCAAGCCCGGTCGCGCACATCTGGTTTTTGAAGTCGCTGCCGTCCCGCATCGGCATGTTCCTGGACATGACCCTGCGCGACATCGAGCGCGTGCTGTACTTCGAGAGCTTCATGGTCGTCGACCCGGGCATGACCACCCTCGAGCGCGGCCAGCTGCTCAACGACGAGCAGTACTTCGAGGCCCTCGAGGAGTTCGGCGACGACTTCGACGCCCGCATGGGTGCCGAGGCCGTCCAGGCCATGCTCAAGGACATCGATCTCGAGGAAGAGATCGAGCGTCTGCGTGAGGAGATCCCGCAGACCAACTCCGAGACCAAGATCAAGAAGCTGTCCAAGCGCCTGAAGCTGCTGGAGGCCTTCCAGGGCTCCGGCAACGATCCGGCGTGGATGGTCATGGAAGTGCTGCCGGTGCTGCCGCCGGACCTGCGTCCGCTGGTGCCGCTGGACGGCGGCCGCTTCGCGACCTCGGACCTGAACGACCTGTACCGTCGCGTGATCAACCGCAACAACCGCCTCAAGCGGCTGCTGGATCTCAACGCGCCGGACATCATCGTGCGCAACGAGAAGCGCATGCTGCAGGAAGCGGTCGACGCCCTGCTCGACAACGGCCGTCGCGGCCGGGCCATCACCGGCTCGAACAAGCGTCCGCTGAAGTCGCTGGCCGACATGATCAAGGGCAAGCAGGGTCGTTTCCGTCAGAACCTGCTGGGCAAGCGCGTCGACTACTCCGGCCGCTCGGTCATCACCGTGGGCCCGACCCTGCGTCTGCACCAGTGCGGCCTGCCGAAGAAGATGGCGCTCGAGCTGTTCAAGCCGTTCATCTACTCCAAGCTGCAGGCCAGCGGCCAGGCGTCCACCATCAAGGCCGCCAAGAAGATGGTCGAGCGCGAGCTGCCGGAGGTGTGGGACATCCTCGCCGACGTCATCCGCGAGCACCCGGTACTGCTCAACCGCGCCCCGACCCTGCACCGTCTCGGCATCCAGGCCTTCGAGCCGCTGCTGATCGAGGGCAAGGCGATCCAGCTGCACCCGCTGGTGTGTGCCGCCTACAACGCCGACTTCGACGGCGACCAGATGGCCGTGCACGTGCCGCTGACCCTGGAGGCGCAGCTCGAGGCCCGCGCGCTGATGATGGCCACCAACAACGTGCTGTCACCGGCCAACGGCGAGCCGATCATCGTGCCGTCCCAGGACGTGGTGCTGGGTCTGTATTACATGACCCGCGAGAAGATCAATGCCAAGGGTGAAGGCATGGTGTTCTCCGACCTCAACGAGGTCGAGCGCGCCTTCGGCACCCAGAGCGTCGACCTGCACGCTCGCGTCAAGGTGCGCCTCGATGAGGTGGCCGTCGACGAAGAGACCGGCGAGAAGACCGAGACCCGCAAGATCTACGACACCACCGTGGGTCGCGCGCTGCTGTTCCGCATCCTGCCCGAGGGCGTGCCCTTCGAGCTGATCGATCAGCCGATGAAGAAGAAGGCGATCTCCCAGCTGATCAACGAGGTGTATCGCTGCTCCGGCCTGAAGCCGGCGGTGATCTTCGCCGACCAGCTGATGTACACCGGCTTCCGCATGGCCACCTGGTCCGGCGCCTCCATCGGCGTCAACGACTTCGTCATCCCGGACGCCAAGGCCGAGATCGTCGAAGCCGCCGAGGAAGAGGTCAAGGAAATCGAGGACCAGTTCTCCTCCGGTCTCGTGACCGCGGGCGAGAAGTACAACAAGGTCATCGACATCTGGGCGCGGGCCAACGACCAGGTCGCCAAGGCGATGATGACGGGCATCTCCAAGGAGAGCGTGATCGACCGCGAGGGCAACGAGGTCGAGCAGGACTCCTTCAACAGCGTCTTCATCATGGCCGACTCCGGCGCCCGGGGTAGTGCCGCCCAGATCCGCCAGCTGGCGGGCATGCGTGGCCTGATGGCCAAGCCGGACGGCTCGATCATCGAGACCCCGATCGTCGCCAACTTCCGTGAGGGTCTGAACGTACTGCAGTACTTCATCTCGACCCACGGCGCGCGTAAGGGTCTGGCGGATACCGCCCTCAAGACGGCCAACTCCGGTTACCTGACCCGTCGTCTGGTCGACGTGGCCCAGGACATGGTCATCACCGAGGCCGACTGCGGCACCGAGAACGGCCTGACCCTGCATCCGGTCATCGAGGGCGGCGACATCATCGTCTCGCTGGCCCAGCGCGTGCTCGGCCGCGTGGTCGCTCAGGACGTCGTCGATCCCGAGAGCGAGGAAGTGCTGATTCCGCGCGGCACCCTGCTCGACGAGGCGTGGTGCGCCGAGCTCGACACCATGGGCGTCGACGAGATCGTGGTGCGCTCCACGATCAGCTGTGACACCAGCCATGGCGTCTGCTCCGCGTGCTACGGCCGCGACCTGGCGCGCGGCCATCAGGTCAACGTCGGCGAGTCCGTGGGCGTCATCGCCGCCCAGTCGATCGGTGAGCCGGGTACCCAGCTGACCATGCGGACCTTCCACATCGGTGGTGCGGCCTCTCGTGCCTCCGCGGTGGACAGCGTCCAGGTCAAGCACGGCGGCAAGGTGCGCCTGCACAACATCAAGCACGTGGAGCGCGGCGACGGCAAGCTGGTCGTGGTCTCCCGCTCCAGCGCCCTGGCCGTCGCCGACGAGCATGGCCGCGAGCGCGAGTACTACAAGCTGCCCTATGGCGCCGAGCTCTCCGTCAAGGACGGCGATGCCGTCGATGCCGGGCAGACCGTGGCCAAGTGGGATCCGCACACCCACCCGATCGTGGCCGAGGCCGAGGGCAAGGTGCAGTACGCGGACATGGACGAGGGCGTCACCATCCACCGCAGCGTGGACGAGATGACCGGCCTGTCCTCCATCGAGGTGATCGAGTCGGCGGCGCGCCCCATGGCCGGCCGCGACAAGCGCCCGATGATCCTGCTGTCCGACGAGGCCGGCAAGCCGGTGACCCTGGCCAACTCCGACACCCCGGTGCAGTACCTGCTGCCCGGCAACGCGATCGTGACCGTCGACGACGGCTCCAAGATCGGCGTCGGCGAGGTGGTGGCCCGTATTCCGGTGGAAGCCACCGGCAACAAGGACATCACCGGTGGTCTGCCGCGCGTCGCCGACCTGTTCGAGGCGCGCAAGCCGAAAGAGCCGGCGATCCTCGCCGAGATCAGCGGCACCATCAGCTTCGGCAAGGAGACCAAGGGCAAGCGTCGTCTGGCGATCACCCCGGAATCCGGCGATCCGTTCGAGATGCTGATCCCGAAATGGCGCCAGATCGCCGTGTTCGAGGGCGAGAGCGTCGAGAAGGGCGAGGTCATCTCCGATGGCCCGAGCAACCCGCACGATATCCTGCGTCTGCTCGGCATCGCCGAACTGGCCAAGTACATCGTCGCCGAGGTGCAGGACGTCTACCGTCTGCAGGGCGTGGGCATCAACGACAAGCACATCGAGGTGATCGTGCGTCAGATGCTGCGCAAGGTCGAGATCACCGACGCCGGCGATTCCGACTTCATCCCGGGCGATCAGGTCGAGCTGGTGCGCGTGCTGGAGCAGAACGCCGCACTCGCCGCCAACGACAAGTTCCCGGCCAAGTTCCAGCGCCTGCTGCTGGGTATCACCAAGGCCAGTCTGGCCACCGAGTCGTTCATCTCCGCGGCCTCCTTCCAGGAGACCACGCGGGTGCTGACCGAGGCGGCGGTCACCGGCAAGCGCGACTACCTGCGCGGCCTGAAGGAAAACGTGGTGGTGGGTCGTCTGATCCCGGCCGGTACCGGCCTGACCCATCACGCGGAGCGTCGCCGCAAGCGTGAAGACGCCGAACGCGTGCTCCAGCCGTCGGCCCACGATGTCGAGCAGGAGCTGGGCGCTCAGCTCACCGCGCTCGACTCGGACGACGACGAGATCTGACGTCCACGGCCCCAAGTGCGGCGCTCCTCGGGGCGCCGCGCTTGACGGTGCATGGCGTCAGCCATTAGAATGCGCAGCCTTTAACAGTGGGGCGGGTGCGCCCGCGCCATTGGTGAAGAGGAACGCAAGACAGGAAGCGAACGGCTACTCGCTTCCGCCAAGGCAACCCATTTGGAGCGATAAATGGCTACCATCAATCAGCTCGTGCGCAAGCCGCGCAAGCGCCAGGCCGCCAAGAGCGACGTGCCTGCGCTGCAGGCCTGCCCGCAGAAGCGCGGCGTTTGCACCCGCGTCTACACCACCACCCCGAAGAAGCCGAACTCGGCTCTGCGTAAGGTCTGCCGTGTGCGCCTGACCAACGGCTTCGAGGTGTCTTCCTACATCGGCGGTGAAGGCCACAACCTCCAGGAGCACTCCGTGGTCCTGATCCGTGGCGGTCGAGTGAAGGACCTTCCGGGTGTCCGTTACCACACCGTTCGCGGTGCCCTGGATACCTCCGGCGTCCAGAACCGTAAGCAGGGTCGTTCCAAGTACGGTACCAAGCGTCCGAAGGCCTAAGCCTCCGCGCAGCGTTACCGGCTACGGCCACACCAGAACATTGATATTGACACGGTCTGATAAGAGTAAGGTCGAGCGCCCATCCGGTCGTCTCGGGTTTACCTGAAGGACCCTTCGGAAGAGGGCTTATCATGCCTAGAAGAAGAGTTGCGGCCAAGCGCGAGATCCTCCCGGATCCCAAGTTCGGATCCGAGCGCCTGGCGAAGTTCATGAACCACCTGATGATCAGCGGCAAGAAGTCCGTAGCTGAGCGCATCGTCTATGGTGCGCTGGACAGGGTTGCCGATCGTTCCAACGAAGAGCCGCTGGAGATCTTCGACAAGGCGCTGGAAACCATCCAGCCCATGGTCGAGGTGAAGTCTCGCCGCGTCGGCGGTGCGACCTATCAGGTGCCGGTCGAAGTGCGTCCGTCTCGCCGTCAGGCGCTGGCCATGCGTTGGCTGGTGGACGCCGCACGTCGTCGCGGTGAGAAGACCATGGTGCAGCGTCTGGCTGGCGAAATGCTGGATGCCGCCGAAGGCAAGGGTTCGGCCGTCAAGAAGCGTGAAGACGTGCATCGCATGGCAGAGGCCAACAAGGCCTTCTCTCACTACCGCTTCTAAACCGCACCGCCAACCAACGGGAGTTACATCGTGGCTCGCAAGACTCCGCTCAAGCGTTACCGCAATATCGGTATCGTGGCCCACGTCGACGCCGGTAAGACTACCACTACCGAGCGTGTCCTGTTCTACACCGGTCTGTCCCACAAGGTCGGCGAGGTCCATGAGGGCGCCGCCACCATGGACTGGATGCAGCAGGAGCAGGAGCGTGGCATTACGATCACCTCCGCGGCGACCACCTGCTTCTGGCAGGGCATGAACAAGCAGTTCGATGAGCACCGCATCAACATCATCGACACCCCTGGGCACGTTGACTTCACCATCGAGGTCGAGCGTTCCCTGCGTGTGCTCGACGGTGCGGTCGTCGTGCTGTGCGGTTCCTCCGGTGTGCAGCCGCAGACCGAGACCGTCTGGCGTCAGGCCAACAAGTACGAAGTCCCGCGCATGGTGTTCGTCAACAAGATGGACCGTGCCGGTGCCGACTTCTTCATGGTCGTCAACCAGCTGAAAGACAAGCTGGGCGCCAACGTCGTGCCGATCCAGATCAACTGGGGTGCCGAGGACGAGTTCAAGGGCGTGATCGACCTCATCCAGATGAAGGCCATCCAGTGGGATGAAGCCAACTTCGGGATGAACTACGAGCTGGTCGACATTCCTGCCGATCTGCAGGACAAGGCCGCGGAATACCGCGAGCACATGGTCGAGTCCGCCGCCGAGGCCTCCGAAGAGCTGATGGAGAAGTACCTCGAGGAAGGCGACCTCTCCGAGGAGGAGATCAAGGCCGGCCTGCGTCGTCGTACCCTCGACAACGAGATCGTGCTGGTCACCTGTGGCTCCGCGTTCAAGAACAAGGGCGTGCAGGCGGTTCTGGATGGCGTGATCGAGTACATGCCGTCTCCGACCGAGGTCAAGGCCATCGAGGGTGAGCTGGACGACAAGGACGGCACCATCGCCACTCGTGAGGCCGATGACAGCGCGCCGTTCGCGTCTCTGGCGTTCAAGATCGCCACCGACCCGTTCGTCGGCACCCTGACCTTCATCCGCGTCTACTCCGGCGTGCTGAAGTCCGGCGACAGCGTCTACAACTCCGTCAAGCAGAAGAAGGAGCGCGTCGGCCGTATCGTGCAGATGCACTCCAACTCCCGCGAGGAGATCAAGGAAGTGCTGGCCGGCGACATCGCCGCCTGCATCGGCCTGAAGGACGTCACCACCGGTGACACCCTGTGCGACCTGAATGACAAGATCATTCTCGAGCGCATGGAGTTCCCGGATCCGGTGATCTCCGTGGCCGTGGAGCCGAAGTCCAAGGCCGACCAGGAGAAGATGGGCGTCGCCCTCGGCAAGCTGGCCCAGGAGGATCCGTCCTTCCAGGTCAAGACCGACGAGGAAACCGGCCAGACCATCATCTCCGGCATGGGCGAGCTGCACCTGGACATCATCGTCGACCGCATGCGTCGCGAGTTCAAGGTGGAGGCCAACATCGGCAAGCCGCAGGTTGCCTACCGCGAAACCATCCGTCAGAGCGTCGAGCAGGAAGGCAAGTTCGTTCGCCAGTCCGGTGGTCGCGGTCAGTACGGTCACGTTATCCTGCGCATCGAGCCGTTGACGGCCGAGGACAAGGGCGAAGATGAAGAGATGAACTTCAAATTCGCTTCCGAGATCGTCGGCGGTGTGGTTCCGAAGGAATACGTGCCGGCCGTCGAGAAAGGGGCCTATGAGCAGCTCCAGAACGGTGTCATCGCGGGCTACCCGATGATTGACGTCAAGGTCACGCTGTTCGACGGTTCCTACCACGACGTGGACTCTAACGAGACCGCGTTCAAGGTCGCCTCTTCCATGGCGATCAAGGAAGGCGCACCCAAGGCCAAGGCCGTGCTCCTCGAGCCGGTGATGAAGGTCGAAGTCGTGACTCCCGAGGAATTCATGGGGGACGTCATGGGCGACCTGAACCGTCGCCGTGGCCTGGTCCAGGGTATGGACGACTCGCCTGCGGGCAAGGTCATCCGCGCCACCGTTCCGCTGGCTGAGATGTTCGGTTACGCAACCGACCTGCGCTCTCAGACCCAGGGCCGCGCGAGCTACACCATGGAGTTCGCGGATTACGAAGAGGCGCCGAACAGCGTCGTTGAAGCCGTCATCAACCAGAACGGTTAACCGTTAGCTAACGTAAAGAGGTCATAGCAGTGGCTAAGGAAAAATTCGAACGTTCCAAAACGCACGTCAACGTCGGTACCATCGGTCACGTCGACCACGGTAAGACCACGCTGACTGCGGCCCTGACTCGCGTGTCCGCGGAAGTCTTCGGTGGCGACGCTCGTGCGTTCGACTCCATCGACAACGCCCCGGAAGAGCGTGAGCGCGGTATCACCATCGCGACCGCTCACGTCGAGTACCAGTCCGAAGAGCGTCACTACGCTCACGTCGACTGCCCGGGTCACGCCGACTACGTCAAGAACATGATCACCGGTGCCGCCCAGATGGACGGCGCTATCCTGGTCTGCTCTGCCGCCGACGGCCCCATGCCGCAGACTCGCGAGCACATCCTGCTGTCTCGCCAGGTCGGCGTGCCGTACATCGTCGTGTTCCTGAACAAGGCCGACATGGTCGACGACGAAGAGCTGCTCGAGCTGGTCGAGATGGAAGTCCGTGAGCTCCTGAACGAGTACGACTTCCCGGGCGACGACTGCCCGATCATCACCGGTTCCGCCCTGATGGCCCTGGAAGGCAAGGACGACAACGGCATGGGTACCACCGCCGTTGCCAACCTGATCAAGGCCCTGGACGCGTACATCCCGGAGCCGGAGCGTGCCATCGATCAGCCGTTCCTGATGCCGATCGAGGACGTGTTCTCCATCTCCGGTCGCGGTACCGTGGTGACCGGTCGCGTCGAGCGCGGCATCATCAAGTCCGGCGAAGAAGTCGAGATCGTCGGCATCAAGGACACCACCAAGACCACCGTTACCGGTGTCGAGATGTTCCGTAAGCTGCTCGACGAAGGTCGTGCCGGCGAGAACATTGGCGCCCTGCTGCGCGGCACCAAGCGTGACGACGTCGAGCGTGGTCAGGTCCTGGCCAAGCCGGGCACCATCACCCCGCACACCAAGTTCGAGGCCGAGGTGTACGTGCTGTCCAAGGACGAGGGTGGTCGTCACACTCCGTTCTTCAAGGGCTACCGTCCGCAGTTCTACTTCCGTACCACCGACATCACCGGTACCTGCGAACTGCCGGAAGGCGTCGAGATGGTCATGCCGGGCGACAACGTCAAGATGGTTGTCAGCCTGATCGCCCCGGTCGCCATGGACGAAGGTCTGCGTTTCGCCGTTCGTGAAGGCGGTCGTACCGTCGGCGCCGGCGTCGTGGCCAAGATCGTCGAGTAAGCATTACGCTGATCGAACGATCGAAGGGGGCTCCTTGCGGAGCCCCCTTTCTGCGCACCGTCACGAGGGGTTTGACTCTCGACGGCGGCGCGCCTATAATGCGCATCCTTTGAATGCGTGGGTTGACGGCTCGCGCCGTCAAGATCCATTGGAGTTTAGGGCAAATGCAGAACCAGAAGATTCGCATTCGGTTGAAGGCCTTCGACCACCGCCTGATCGACCAGTCCGCCGCGGAGATCGTTGATACCGCCAAGCGTACCGGCGCCCAGGTGCGGGGTCCGATTCCTCTGCCGACCAATCGCGAGCGTTACACCGTGCTGATCTCTCCGCACGTGAACAAGGACGCCCGTGATCAGTACGAGATTCGTACTCACAAGCGTGTGCTCGATATCGTCGAGCCGACCGAGAAGACCGTTGATGCACTGATGAAGCTCGACCTCGCCGCCGGCGTGGACGTGCAGATCAAGCTCGACTGATACCACACTAGACACTTGCGGCCCAGCGCCTGTCGGAAGTTCGCACAGGCAGCAGCCGCCGCGCCGGGATGGCGCCATACAACGTGCTAGTGGAATGCTCTGGAAAGGGCAGCCATAGCGGGTGATAGCCCCGTACACTAAAGGAGACGTAGTAATGACTATCGGTTTGGTCGGTACGAAGGCCGGGATGACCCGTGTCTTTACCGAAGACGGCGCCTCAGTGCCCGTGACCGTGATCGAGGTTGATCCGAACCGCGTGACTCGCGTCAAGACCGTCGAGTCCGACGGCTATGCCGCGGTGCAGGTGACAACCGGTTCCCGCAAGGCCAAGCATCTCTCCAAGGCCCAAGCCGGTCAATTCGCGAAAGCCGGCGTTGAGGCTGGTCGTTCGCTGATGGAGTTCCGCCTGGACGAAGGCGTCGAGGCTCCGGAAGTGGGCGGCGAACTCACCGTATCCCTCTTCGAGGCTGGTCAGAAGATCGACGTGACCGGCTCCTCCAAGGGTAAGGGTTTCCAGGGCGCCGTGAAGCGCTGGAACTTCCGTACCCAGGACAACAGCCACGGTAACTCCCTGGCCCACCGTGCACCGGGTTCCATCGGCATGTGCCAGACCCCGGGTCGCGTGTTCAAGGGCAAGAAGATGGCCGGTCAGCTCGGCAACGAGCGTTGCACCGTCCAGAGCCTGGAAGTCGTCCGTGTCGACGCCGAGCGTAATCTGCTGCTGGTCAAGGGTGCCGTGCCCGGTGCCACCGGCAGTGATGTCATCGTGCGCAGCGCCGTCAAAGCAGGCTGAAGGGGAATTTACCGATGAATCTGAATCTTGCAGGTGCTGGCGGCACCGTCGAAGTCGCCGAAGCCACCTTTGGCAAAGAGTTCAACGAAGCACTCGTGCACCAGGTCGTCACCGCCTATCTGGCCGGTGGTCGTCAGGGCACCCGCGCCCAGAAGAACCGTTCCGACGTGCGTGGCGGCGGCAAGAAGCCGTGGCGTCAGAAGGGCACCGGTCGTGCCCGCGCCGGTACTATCCGCTCGCCGATCTGGCGTGCTGGCGGCGTGACCTTCGCGGCTCGTCCGCAGGACTACACCCAGAAGGTCAACCGCAAGATGTACCGTGCGGCCATGCGCTCGATCCTTTCCGAGCTCGTGCGCCAGGAGCGTCTGGTGGCCGTCGACGCCTTCGCCGTCGAGACCCCCAAGACCAAGCAGCTGGTCGCCAAGCTCAACGAGCTGGGCCTCGAGGACAAGGTGCTGATCGTCACCGAAGAGGTCGACGAGAATCTGTACCTCGCCGCCCGCAACATCCCCAACGTGGATGTCGTGGACGTCGCTGCCGCCGACCCGGTGAGCCTGGTTGCCTTCGACAAGGTCCTGGCCACCGTCTCCGCTCTGCGTAAATTCGAGGAGAAGCTGGCATGAACCAGGAACGTGTATTCAAGGTGCTGCTGGGTCCGCACGTGACCGAGAAGGCCGCCATGGCCGCCGAGCGCAACCAGTACGTGTTCAAGGTGGCAAGCGACGCGACCAAGCCCGAGATCAAGACCGCCGTGCAGGAACTGTTCGGCAAGAAGGTCGACAGCGTTCAGGTCCTGAACGTCAAGGGCAAGACCAAGCGCACCGCGCATGGCACCGGTCTCCGTAAAGGCTATCGCAAGGCGTACGTCACCCTGGCCGCCGGCGAGACGCTCGAAGACTTCTCTGGCGCCGAGTAAAGGCAGGAGCACGGATCATGGCAATCGTCAAGACTAAACCTACTTCCGCCGGTCGTCGCCACGTCATCAAGATCGTCGGCGATGAGCTGCACAAGGGCCGCGCGTACGCGCCGCTGCTCGAAAAGCAGTCCAAGTCCGGTGGCCGTAACAACTACGGTCGCATCACCACCCGCCACGTGGGCGGTGGTCACCGTCAGCACTACCGGATCATCGACTTCAAGCGCACCAAGGATGGCATTCCCGCCGTCGTCGAGCGCCTGGAGCACGATCCGAACCGTAGCGCCCACATCGCGCTGCTGAAGTACATGGACGGCGAGCGTCGCTACATCATCGCTCCGCGCGGTGTGAAAGCCGGCGACCGTCTCGAGTCCGGCGTGAATGCAGCGATCAAGAAGGGCAACGCCCTGCCGCTGCGCAACATCCCGCTGGGTTCCACCGTGCACTGCATCGAGCTGAAGCCCGGCAAGGGTGCTCAGATCGCTCGCAGTGCCGGCACCAGCGCCCAGCTGGTGGCCCGTGAAGGCAACTACGCCACCCTGCGTCTGCGCTCCGGCGAGATGCGCAAGGTGCTGGCCGAGTGCCGCGCGACCCTGGGTGAGGTGAGCAACTCCGAGCACAGCCTGCGTCAGCTTGGCAAGGCCGGTGCGAAGCGCTGGAAAGGCGTGCGCCCGACCGTTCGCGGTGTGGCCATGAACCCGGTGGATCACCCGCACGGTGGTGGTGAAGGCCGCACCAGCGGTGGTCGTCATCCGGTGTCTCCGTGGGGTATGCCCACCAAGGGCCACAAGACCCGCAAGAACAAGCGCACCGACAAGCTGATCGTCCGTCGCCGCAAGGCCCGGAAATAAGATCCCACGCCAAGACATTAAGAGGTAACGGCTGTGCCACGTTCACTGAAGAAAGGTCCTTTTATTGACCTTCATCTGCTGAAGAAGGTTGAGACTGCAGTGGAGAAGGGCGAACGCAAACCGATCAAGACCTGGTCGCGTCGCTCCATGATCCTGCCCAACATGGTCGGGCTCACCATTGCGGTCCATAACGGTCGCCAACACGTCCCGGTGCACGTCTCCGAGGAAATGGTTGGCCACAAGCTGGGCGAATTCGCTGCCACCCGCACCTATCGCGGTCACGCGGCGGACAAGAAAGCCAAACGGTAAGCCGAGAGAGGATTAGAGATGGAAGTCACAGCAAAGCTGCGTGGCGCTAGCTTATCCGCCCAGAAGGCCCGTTTGGTGGCTGACCAGGTGCGCGGTAAGCCGGTCGCCGAAGCACTCGACCTGCTGACCTTCTCCCCGAAGAAGGCAGCGAAGCTGGTCAAGAAGGTGCTGCAGTCCGCCATCGCGAACGCGGAAGAAAACAACGGCATGGATATCGACGAGCTGCGTGTCTCGACCATCTGCGTCGATGAGGGCATGACGCTCAAGCGCATCCGTCCGCGCGCCAAGGGCCGTGCGGATCGCATTCTGAAGCGCACCTGCCACATCACCGTCAAGGTAGCCGAGAAGTAGGAGTCGACCAGATGGGTCAGAAAGTCAATCCGACAGGCATTCGCCTGGGTATCGTCAAGGACCATACCTCGGTCTGGTATGCCGAGCGCGGCGCCTATGCCGATAAGCTGAACAACGACCTCGAGGTGCGTAGCTTCCTGGAAGAGCGTCTCAAGAACGCCTCTGTCAGCAAGATCACCATCGAGCGTCCGGCCAACAACGCCCGCGTGACCATTCACACCGCCCGTCCGGGCATCGTGATTGGCAAGAAGGGCGAGGACGTCGACAAGCTGCGTCGCGAAGTCACTCAGATGATGGGCGTGCCCGTTCACGTCAACATCGAGGAAGTTCGCAAGCCGGAGCTGGACGCCCAGCTCGTCGCGCAGAACATCGCCGGCCAGCTCGAGCGTCGCGTCATGTTCCGCCGCGCCATGAAGCGCTCCGTCCAGAACGCCATGCGCCTGGGCGCCGGCGGTATCAAGGTGCAGCTCTCCGGCCGTCTCGGCGGTGCCGAGATCGCCCGCACCGAATGGTATCGCGAAGGTCGCGTGCCGCTGCACACCCTGCGTGCGGACATCGACTACGCCACCTACGAGGCCAAGACCACCTACGGCATCATCGGTGTCAAGGTCTGGGTCTTCAAGGGTGAAATCCTCGGGGGCATCGAGGAGGTCCGCGCCAAGGCCAAGCAGCCGCAGAGCGCGCCCTCCAAGAAGAAAGGTTCCAAGTAAGGGGAGAGCGAGTCGATGTTACAACCCAAGCGTTTGAAATTCCGTAAGGTGCAGAAGGGCCGCAACCGTGGCCTGGCGCAGCGCGGTAGCAAGGTGAGCTTCGGCGAATACGGCCTCAAGGCCACTGGCCGCGGTCGTGTCACCGCCCGTCAGATCGAAGCCGGTCGTCGTGCCATCACGCGTCACGTGAAGCGTGGCGGCAAGATCTGGATCCGTGTCTTCCCCGACAAGCCGATTTCCAAGAAGCCGTTGGAAGTCCGTATGGGTAAGGGTAAGGGCTCCGTCGAGTACTGGGTCGCGCAGATCCAGCCCGGCCGTGTCCTGTACGAGATCGAAGGCGTTTCCGAGGAGCTGGCTCGCGAGGCATTTGGTCTCGCCGCGCAGAAGTTCCCGGTCTCCACCACCTTTGTGAAACGGACGGTGATGTGATGAAAGCCCAGGAAATTCGTGAAAAGTCCGCAGAGCAGCTCAAGGAGCAGCTCCTCGAACTCCTCCGCGAGCAGTTCAACCTGCGCATGCAGAAGGCCACCGGCCAGCTCAGCCAGACGCATCTGCTCAAGCAGGTTCGTCGGGATATCGCCCGGGTGAAGACTGTGCTCAACGAGAAGGCAGGTGTCTGAGATGGCCGAAGAGAAAAAAGCCCGTACGCTCACCGGTAAGGTGGTGAGCGACAAGATGGACAAGTCCATCGTTGTGATGATCGAGCGTCGTGAGCGCCACCCGATCTACGGCAAGTACGTCAAGCGCTCCACCAAGCTGCACGCCCATGACGAGGCGAACCAGGCCAAGGCTGGCGACACGGTCTCCATTCAGGAGAGCCGTCCGCTGTCGAAGAAAAAGGCCTGGGCCCTGGTCGAAGTTCTCGAACAGGCCAAGGGTTGATCGGCAAACGCCAGTCGAACCAGTGCAGTCAGTTTAGGTTTGGAGAAAACCGATGATTCAGACTCAGACAATGCTGGATGTCGCCGACAACAGCGGGGCGCGCCGGGTGCAGTGCATCAAGGTGCTCGGCGGTTCACACCGCCGCTACGCCCGCGTTGGTGACGTCATCAAAGTCACGGTGAAAGAAGCCATCCCGCGTGGCAAGGTCAAGAAAGGCCAGGTCCTCAAAGCGGTGGTCGTTCGCACCCGTAGTGGCGTCCGTCGTAACGACGGTTCGCTGATCCGCTTCGATGGAAATGCGGCCGTTCTGTTGAACAACACCAACGAACAGCCGATTGGTACCCGGATCTTCGGTCCGGTGACCCGTGAGCTTCGTACTGAGAAGTTCATGAAGATCATTTCCTTGGCGCCTGAAGTGCTGTAAGGAGCGAGGCGGATATGCAAAAGATCAAACGTGACGACGAAGTCGTCGTCATCGCCGGGAAAGACAAGGGCAAGCGTGGCACCGTGAAGCGCGTCCTCCAGGACGACCGCTACATCGTGTCCGGTGTGAACATGATCAAGCGTCACACCAAGCCCAATCCCATGGCGGGTAATCAGGGCGGTATCGTCGAGCGCGAGGCTCCGATTCACGCGTCCAACGTGGCCATCTTCAACCAGGAGACCGGTAAGGCAGATCGCGTCGGCGTCCAGGTTCAGGAAGACGGTACCAAGGTACGTATCTACAAGTCGACGCAAGCGCAGATCGACGCCTAACGCGAGTCGGGTAGCAAAATGGCGAACTTGAAAGAACGTTATCAAAACGAGGTGGCGGCTAAGCTCCAAGAGCAGTTCAGCTACGCCAACGTTATGCAGGTGCCCCGGATCACCAAGGTGACCCTGAACATGGGCATCGGCGAAGCGACCAGCGACAAGAAGCTGATCGACAACGCCATCGGTGACCTGGAGAAACTCTCCGGTCAAAAGCCGCTGGTGACCAAGGCGCGCAAGTCCATCGCGGGCTTCAAGGTGCGTGAAGGCTGGCCGATCGGGATCAAGGTGACCCTGCGCTCCGAGCGCATGTGGGACTTCCTCGATCGCCTGGTGAATATCGCGATCCCCCGCGTTCGTGACTTCCGTGGTCTCAACCCGAAGTCCTTCGACGGTCGTGGCAACTATTCCATGGGGGTGCGTGAGCAGATCATCTTCCCGGAGATCGAGTATGATAAGATCGACCGGATCCGTGGTCTGGATGTCACCATCACCACCACCGCCAACACCGATGAAGAAGGTCGTGCGCTGCTGAGCGCATTGAACTTCCCGTTCAAGAAATAAGGGTGGGATCATGGCAAAGAAAAGCATGGTAGAGCGTGAGGCGAAGCGCGCCGAGCTGGTGGAGAAGTATGCCGCCAAGCGCGCCGAGCTCAAGGCGATCATCCAGGACGTGAACGCTTCTGACGAAGAGCGCTTCGATGCGCAGCTCAAGCTGCAGCAGCTGCCGCGTGACTCCAGCCCGGTGCGCCAGCGCAACCGCTGCCGCGTCACTGGCCGTCCGCACGGCTACTACAACAAGTTCGGCCTCGGCCGCAACAAGCTGCGTGAAGCCGCCATGCGTGGCGATGTACCCGGACTCAAGAAGTCCAGCTGGTAACGTCACGTAGAATCATCAGGAGCGCAACGTAAATGAGCATGCAAGACACTCTGGCGGATATGTTCACCCGTATCCGCAATGCGCAGATGGCCACCAAGGAGACGGTTTCCATGCCGTCCTCCAAGCTCAAGGTCGAGGTGGCCCGCGTGCTGAAGGAAGAGGGTTATGTCACGGACTATGCCGTCAGCGAAGAGGCCAAGCCGTCGCTGACCGTGACCCTCAAGTACTTCGAAGGCAAGCCGGTCATCGAACATCTGCAACGGGCTTCCAAGCCGTCTCTGCGCAGCTACAAGGGCAAGGACTCCCTGCCCAAGGTTGCCGATGGCCTGGGTATCGCGATCGTCACCACCTCCAATGGTGTGATGACCGACCGCGCGGCCCGTCAGGCCGGTGTCGGTGGCGAAGTCATCTGCACCGTATTCTAGGAGTTTGGAATGTCACGCGTAGCCAAATATCCGGTTAAAGTGCCCGCCGGCGTCGAGCTCAAGCTCGACGGCGACCAGCTGTCCGTCAAGGGCAGCCAGGGCGCGCTGTCCATGACCGTTCACCCCGACGTGGCGATCGCTCATGAGGAAGGTCAAGTGACCTTCCAGCCGAGCGAGTCCGCCAAGAGCTGGGCGATGGTCGGCACCACCCGTGCCCTGGTTCAGAACCTGGTCACCGGTGTTTCCGAGGGCTTCACCAAGTCCCTCGAAATCAATGGCGTCGGTTATCGTGCCCAGGCCAAGGGCCAGACGCTGAACCTGACACTGGGCTTCTCACACCCGGTCGACTACGAACTGCCTGAAGGTGTCACGGCGGAAACGCCGAAGAACACCACTATCGTGCTGAAGAGCGCGGACAAGCAGAAGCTCGGCCAGGTTGCCGCGGAAATTCGCGCCTACCGTCCGCCCGAGCCCTATAAGGGCAAGGGTATCCGGTACGGCGACGAGCAAGTCCGCCGCAAAGAAGCCAAGAAGAAGTAAGGCAGGGTTATGAACGCGAAGAAAGAATCTCGTCTCCGTCGTGCCCGCCGCGCTCGCGCCAAGATCCGCGAGCTGGGCGTGTATCGCCTGTGCGTCAACCGTACCCCGCGCCACATCTACGCGCAGATCATCTCGCCGGATGGTGGCAAGGTCCTGGCCAGCGCTTCCACGCTGGACAAGGCCCTGCGCGAGGGTGCGACCGGTAACGTCGACGCCGCCACCAAGGTCGGCGCACTGATTGCCGAACGGGCCAAGCAGGCAGGCATCACCCAGGTGGCCTTCGACCGTGCCGGTTTCAAGTACCACGGTCGTGTCAAGGCCCTGGCCGACGCCGCTCGTGAAGGCGGCCTGGAATTCTAAAGGGTTTTACGATGGCGAAGAACGAACAGCAAAGCGGCGATCTGCAGGAAAAGCTCGTGCAGGTCAACCGTGTCGCCAAGGTGGTCAAGGGTGGCCGGATCTTCGGCTTCACCGCCCTGACCGTCGTCGGCGACGGTAACGGTCGTGTTGGCTTCGGTCGTGGCAAGGCACGTGAAGTGCCGGTCGCGATCCAGAAGGCCATGGACCAGGCGCGTCGCAACATGGTCAAGGTCAACCTGAAAGGTGCCACTCTGCAGTACGCCGTCAAGGCCCGTCACGGTGCCTCCAAGGTGTACATGCAGCCGGCTTCCGAAGGTACCGGCATCATCGCCGGCGGCGCCATGCGCTCCGTGCTCGAGCTGGCCGGCGTCCATGACGTCCTGGCCAAGTGCTACGGCTCCACCAATCCGGTGAACGTGGTGCGTGCGACCGTCAACGGTCTGACCGCCCAGCGCTCTCCGGAAGACGTGGCCGCCAAGCGCGGTCTGTCTGTCGAAGCGATCACGGGGTGAGTACCATGGCAGCTACGATCAAGGTTACCCAGACCCGCAGCACCATCGGCGTGCTGGCCAAGCACAAGGCCACCATGAAGGGCCTCGGCCTGCGTCGCATCGGTCACACGGTCGAACTGGAAGACACCCCTGCCGTTCGCGGCATGATCCACAAGGTCAACTACCTTGTGCGTGTTGAGGGAGAGTAATCCATGAAACTCAATAGCCTGAGCCCGGCACCGGGCTCCAAGCACGCCGAAAAGCGCGTCGGTCGTGGCATCGGCTCCGGTCTGGGCAAGACCGGTGGCCGGGGCCACAAGGGCCTCAAGTCGCGCAGCGGCGGCAGCGTGAAGCCCGGCTTCGAAGGCGGTCAGATGCCGCTGCAGCGTCGTCTGCCGAAGTTCGGTTTCACTTCCGCGAAGTCGCTGGTCTCCCAGGAAGTCCGCCTGGCCGAACTCGGCCGGGTCGAGGGTGACGAAGTCACCCTGGACACCCTGAAGCAGGCCAACGTGCTGAAGGATGCCACCCAGTATGCCAAGGTGATCCTTTCCGGCGAACTGAACAAGGCGGTTACCGTCCGCGGCCTCAAGGTCACCAAGGGTGCCCGTGCCGCGATCGAAGCCGCCGGCGGTAAGGTAGAGGACTAAATGGCCAAGTCAGGAAATATGCCGGCGATGGGCAGCGGTCTGAGTGAACTCTGGGCGCGTCTGCGCTTCGTGCTCCTCGCCATCGTGGTCTACCGTATCGGTGCCCACATTCCCGTTCCCGGTATCAATCCTGACCAGCTTGCTGCCTTGTTCAGGGAGCAGCAGGGCACCATCCTGGGCATGTTCAACATGTTCTCGGGCGGTGCCCTGGAGCGCATGAGTATCTTCGCACTCGGCATCATGCCGTACATCTCCGCGTCGATCATCATGCAGCTGCTGACCGCCGTCTCGCCTCAGCTGGAGCAGCTGAAGAAGGAGGGCGAGGCCGGTCGTCGCAAGATCAGCCAGTACACCCGCTACGGCACCGTACTGCTGGCTCTCGTCCAGGCCACCGGCATGTCGGTGGGCCTGGCGAGCCAGGGTATTGCCTACACGGCCGACTTCAGCTTCTATTTCACCGCCGTCGTCACCTTCGTGTGCGGCGCGGTGTTCATGATGTGGCTGGGCGAGCAGATCACCGAGAAGGGCATCGGCAACGGCATCTCGCTGCTGATCTTCGCGGGGATCGTCGCCGGTCTGCCGGGGGCCGTGGGCCAGGCCTTCGAACTGGCCCGTAATGAAGGCGCATGGAACGTGCTGCCGCTGCTGGCCTTGTCCCTTCTGGGCATCGCCACCGTGGCCTTCGTGGTGTTCATCGAGCGCGGCCAACGCCGCATCACGGTGAATTATCCGCGTCGCCAGGTCGGCAACAAGATGTACGCCGGCCAGAGCAGCTATCTGCCGCTCAAGGTCAACATGGCGGGCGTGATTCCGGCGATCTTCGCCTCGAGCATCCTGCTGTTCCCGGCATCGCTGGGTCAGTGGGTCGGTGCCGGGGACGGCATGGAGTGGCTGCAGCGTGCATCCCAGGCTCTTGGCCCGGGTCAGCCGCTGTACATCTTGCTTTTCGCGGCAGCGGTGGTATTCTTCTGCTTCTTTTACACAGCGCTGGTCTTCAATCCCAAGGACGTCGCCGACAACCTCAAGAAGTCGGGGGCCTTCCTTCCGGGCATCCGCCCCGGCGAGCAGACCGCTCGCTACGTCGACAAGGTCATGACCCGTCTGACCCTGTTCGGTGCCCTCTACATCACTGCTGTTTCCCTGATGCCCCAGTTCCTGATCGTGGCCTGGAACGTACCGTTCTTCTTCGGCGGTACTTCGTTGCTGATCGTGGTGGTGGTCATCATGGACTTCATGGCCCAGGTGCAGTCGCACCTCATGTCGCATCAGTACGATTCGGTGATGAAGAAGTCCAACCTGAAAGGCTACGGCAGCGGCGGCATCACGCGCTGAGTGCGCCGCTGGTGAATTGGCGCGCCGCGAGCTGAATTGTTGGCTCGCGACGCGGGCCAACAATGGAGAGGAACGATGAAAGTTCGAGCTTCCGTGAAGAAAATGTGCCGTAACTGCAAGATCATTCGTCGCAATGGCGCCGTGCGCGTCATCTGCAGCGAGCCGCGGCACAAGCAGCGTCAGGGCTGATCCCCTGACACTGCACTAAACCGGGTGCCGGCATGCCCCTTGCCCTTCGCAGGGTAAAGGGGTATGCTGTTGCGCCTTTTGTAGATGACTAATCGAGCAAGCCGCTCAAATTTCGGAGTAAGCTGATGGCCCGTATTGCAGGCGTCAATATCCCGGACAACAAGCATGCGGCGATCTCGCTGACCTATATCTTCGGGATTGGCCGCACTCGCGCTCAGGAAATCTGTGTCGCGGCCGGCATTGCGCCGACCACCAAGATCCAGGAGCTGTCTTCTGACGAAGTCGACACCCTGCGTTCCGAAGTCGGTAAGTACACCGTTGAAGGCGATCTTCGTCGTGATGTGACGCTGAACATCAAGCGTCTCATGGACCTGGGTTGCTATCGTGGTCTGCGTCATCGTCGTGGTCTCCCGCTGAAGGGTCAGCGGACCAAGACCAATGCGCGCACCCGTAAGGGTCCGCGTAAGCCGATTCGCAAATAACACGCACGTTCTGCGTAACGACAGGAATTGACATCAACATGGCTAACCCGCGTAGCAACCGTAAAAAGGTTAAAAAGCAGGTAGTGGATGCCGTCGCGCATATCCACGCCTCTTTTAACAACACGATCATTACGATCACAGACCGCCAGGGCAACGCCCTTTCCTGGGCGACTGCCGGTGGTTCGGGTTTTCGTGGTTCTCGCAAGAGCACCCCGTTCGCTGCCCAAGTGGCAAGTGAACGTGCAGCGACCGCTGCAGCCGAGTATGGTGTGAAAAACGTCGACGTGCTGGTCAAAGGCCCCGGTCCGGGCCGTGAATCCGCCGTGCGTGCACTGAATGCCGCCGGCTTCCGCGTGCAAAGCATCACCGACGCGACGCCCATTCCGCACAATGGCTGCCGTCCGCCGAAGAAACGCCGCGTTTAAGGAGACAGATTCATGGCTCGTTATATTGGACCGAAGTGCAAACTGTCTCGTCGTGAAGGCACCGACCTCTTCCTGAAGAGCGGTGTCACTCCCTTCGAGAAAAAGTGCAAATCCGAGCAGATCCCGGGTGTGCACGGCCAGCGTCGTCAGCGGATTTCCGACTACGGCTTGCAGCTTCGCGAGAAGCAGAAAGTACGCCGCATGTACGGCGTGCTCGAGAAGCAGTTCCGCAACTACTACAAGGAAGCGGCCCGTCTGAAGGGCGCGACCGGTGAGCTGTTGCTGCAGCTTCTCGAATCCCGACTGGACAACGTCGTCTACCGCATGGGCTACGGCGCCACTCGCTCCGAGGCCCGCCAGCTGGTGAGCCACAAGGCGATCGCCGTCAACGGCAAGACCGTCAACGTGGCGTCCTACCAGGTCAAGCCGGGTGACGTGGTCTCCGTCCGCGAAAAGGCCAAGAACCAGGCGCGTATCCAGAACGCCCTGAGCATCGCCGCCAACCGTGGCGATGTCGCCTGGGTCGAGGTCGATGCCAAGAAGATGGAAGGCACTTTCAAGGCTCTGCCTGAACGCGGTGACCTGTCTGCCGACATCAATGAGCAACTGATCGTCGAGCTGTACTCGAAGTAAGCGGCGATCGCCGCGCCGCCCTCCCCGCGGGGTGGGCGGCCTTCAGTACCGAGTATCCGTTTGGCAGCCTGAAAGGTATTCATCATGCAGCGTTCAGTGACAGAGTTTCTCCGTCCTCGCGACATCAAGGTCGAAGAGATCAACGCGCACCACGCAAAGATCGTGCTCGAGCCCTTCGAGCGTGGCTTCGGCCACACTCTGGGCAACGCTCTGCGTCGTATCCTGCTCTCGTCCATGCCCGGCTGTGCCGTGGTGGAAGCCGAGATCGCCGGTGTCGACCACGAGTACAGCGCGATCGAGGGCGTTCAGGAAGATGTCATCGAAATCCTCCTGAACCTCAAGGACGTGGCGATCAAGATGCACAGCCGCGACGAGGCGGTGCTCTCGCTGAACAAGCAGGGCCCGGCCATCGTGACCGCGGGTGACATCGCCCTCGACCACGACGTCGAGATCGTCAACCCCGAGCACGTCATCGCGCACGTCAACGAAGGCGCCGAGCTGAAGATGCAGCTCAAGGTGGCCCGCGGCCGCGGCTATGAGCCGGCGGACGTTCGTGGCGACGCCGACGACGAGTCTCGCGCCATCGGCCGCCTGCAGCTGGATGCGACCTTCAGCCCCGTGCGTCGGGTTTCCTATAACGTCGAGGCCGCGCGTGTCGAACAGCGCACCGACCTCGACAAGCTGATTCTCAATCTGGAAACCGACGGCACCCTGGATCCGGAAGAGGCGATCCGTCGCAGCGCGACTATCCTGCAAGAGCAGCTGGCCGCGTTCGTCGACCTGGAAGCCGACAAGGAACAGGAAGTGGAAGAGGAAGAGGATCACATCGATCCGATCCTGCTGCGCCCCGTAGACGATCTCGAGTTGACCGTCCGCAGCGCCAACTGCCTGAAGGCCGAGAACATCTACTACATCGGGGACCTGATCCAGCGCACCGAGGTGGAGCTGCTGAAGACCCCGAATCTCGGCAAGAAGTCCCTGAACGAAATCAAGGACGTGTTGGCCGCCCGTGGTCTGTCCCTGGGTATGCGGCTGGAAAATTGGCCGCCCGCTAGCCTGAAGGACGACAAGGCCTCCGCGTGAGCGTCGACTCGAGTCCCAGTTTGGTAAGGAATCACAACCATGCGTCATCGTAAGAGTGGTCGTCACCTGAATCGCACCAGCTCGCACCGCCAGGCCATGTTCCAGAACATGAGCGTGTCGCTGGTCGAGCACGAGGTGATCAAGACAACCCTGCCCAAGGCCAAAGAGCTGCGTCGTCACATCGAGCCGCTCATCACTCTGGCCAAGCAGGACAGCGTCGCCAACCGTCGTCTGGCCTTCAGCCGCACTCGCTCCAAGGAAGCGGTCGGCAAGCTCTTCAACGAGCTGGGTCCGCGTTACGCCAATCGCCCGGGCGGTTACGTCCGTGTGCTGAAGTGCGGTTTCCGCACCGGCGACAACGCCCCCATGGCCTACGTCGAACTGGTCGACCGTCCGGTCGTTGAGGAAGCCGCCGAGGATTGATCCTCGCGCGCGACCTCAAGGTCCGACACGAAACCGGCTCCCCAAGGAGCCGGTTTTTTTATGTCGTGATTTTGGGCCGTGAGGCCGACGACGGATCAGAAGCGATAGCTGTAGGCCACCACCGGCCCCTCGTAGATCACCTCGTCGAGGAAGTCGCTGTCGTCGAGCCGCCACTTCATGTAGCGATAGCCTGCGGTGACGCTGCTGGCTCCCCAGGCGTATTCGGCGGCGGTGAAGGCTTGCAGGCTGATCTCGGTGCTGCCGGTGCCGACGTCGACGATGAAGGGCGTGGACCAGCGGGGCGTGAAGCTGTAGTGCCCGCGCAGGCCGAAGGTAGCGTCGGTCAGGTTATCCTCGGTCTCGAAGCGTCGGGCACCCTCGTCGGTTTCCACGGTCAGGTCGGTCTCGAAGCGGGTGTGGCGGATGCCGCCGGTGCCGTAGACGGACCAGTTGGCGTCGCGGTACCACTCATGGCCGACGAAGGCGTGAGCCATGGTCGTCCTGGTGGTGAAGTCCAGCGCCGCCTCGATGGAGCCCGGTCCGTCGGGCTCCTCGCTTTCCACCGGCACGTCGACGTCGCCGTCCTTGCCGATATCGGCGTAGAGGCCGTCGAAGCCGTAGAGCCAGGGGCCGCGGCGATGCACTAGGGTGCCCATCAGGCCGAACTCCAGGTTTTCCATGACCGTCTGGCGGCTGGTCTCGAGACGCGTGCCGCCCTTCAGCGTCTGGTCGACGTCGGTGCCCCACAGGTAGAGCGAGGCCGTGGTCTCGTCGGCCTGGGCCTGAGGCGCCGCCAGGGCCAGGCATAGCGCTGCGCCACTGAGCAGGCGTGAGGTGGTCGGAGCGGACGTGCGGGGAATGGCGAGGGGCATGAGCGGTCTCCAGGAACGGAAGGGCGGGCAATGGCCGTCTCTGGAAAAGCTAGCAGATTCTGTCCCGTTCGCCGCCGGTCATCCTGAGCGGCGGCGAACGGTGGGGTCAGGCGGGGGTGGTATCCCGCGAGGTGGCCGCCGCCCGCTCCAGCAGCGGCTGGAGGAAACGCCCGGTGTGGGAGGTCTCCTCACGGGCGACCTGCTCCGGCGTGCCCTCGGCGATGATCCGCCCGCCGCCGGAGCCGCCTTCGGGGCCGAGGTCGATCAGCCAGTCGGCGGTCTTGATCACGTCCAGGTTATGCTCGATCACCACGATGGTGTTGCCGTGGTCGCGCAGGCGGTGGAGCACGGTCAAGAGCTGGCGGATGTCCTCGAAGTGCAGGCCGGTGGTGGGCTCGTCGAGGATGTAGAGCGTCTTGCCGGTGTCGCGCTTGGCCAGCTCCCGGGCCAGCTTGACGCGCTGCGCCTCGCCGCCGGACAGCGTGGTGGCGCTCTGGCCCAGGCGGATGTAGGACAGTCCCACGTCCATCAGCGTCTGCAGGCGGCGGGCGATGGCCGGGACCGGGCTGAAGAACTCGAGCGCCTCCTCGACGGTCATCTCCAGCACCTCGTGGATGCTCTTGCCCTTGTACTGCACCTCGAGGGTCTCGCGGTTGTAGCGCTTGCCCTTGCACACGTCGCAGGGCACGTAGATGTCCGGCAGGAAGTGCATCTCCACCTTGATCATGCCCTCGCCCTGGCAGGCCTCGCAGCGCCCGCCCTTGACGTTGAACGAGAAGCGGCCGGGCTTGTAGCCGCGGGAGCGCGCCTCCTGGGTGCCGGCGAAGAGTTCGCGGATCGGGGTGAAGATGCCGGTGTAGGTGGCCGGATTGGAGCGCGGCGTGCGGCCGATCGGGCTCTGGTCGATGTCGATCACCTTGTCCAGGTGCTCGAGGCCCTCGATGCGGTCGTGGGCGGCCGGGCTCAGCGCCGTGGCGCGGTTGAGCTCGCGGGCGGCGATCGGCATCAGCGTGGAGTTGATCAGCGTCGACTTGCCGGAGCCGGAGACCCCGGTCACGCACACGAACAGTCCCAGCGGCAGGTTCAGCGTCACGTCCTGCAGGTTGTTGCCCCGGGCGCCGTGCAGTACCACCTGCTTCTCGGGGTTGCCCGGGATGCGCCAGGGCGGCACCTCGATGCGCTTCTCGCCGGACAGGTACTGCCCGGTCAGCGAGTCCGGCGTGGCCATGACCTGCTCGGGCGTGCCCTCGGCCACCACCCGGCCGCCGTGGACGCCGGCGCCGGGGCCGATGTCGAGCACGTGGTCGGCGGCGCGGATGGCGTCCTCGTCGTGCTCGACCACGATCACGGTGTTGCCCAGGTCGCGCAGGTGCTCGAGGGTGTGCAGCAGGCGGTCGTTGTCGCGCTGGTGCAGGCCGATGGAGGGCTCGTCGAGGATGTACATCACCCCGACCAGGCCGGCGCCGATCTGGCTGGCCAGGCGGATGCGCTGGGCCTCGCCGCCGGACAGGGTCTCGGCGCTGCGCTCGAGGTTAAGGTAGTCGAGCCCGACGTTGACCAGGAATTCGAGGCGCGCGCGGATCTCGTTGAGGATCTTCTCGGCGATCTCGCCCTTGCGCCCCGGCAGCGACAGGGCCTGGAAGTAGGACAGCCCCTCGCCGATCGGCAGGCGCACCACGTCGGGCAGGGTCTGGTCGTCGATGTAGACGTGGCGCGACTCCTTGCGCAGCCGCGAGCCGTGGCAGGTCGGGCAGGGCTGCACGGCGATGTGGCGAGCCAGCTCCTCGCGCACCGAGCTCGACTCGGTCTCGCGGTAGCGGCGCTGCATGTTGGGCAGCACGCCCTCGAAGGGGTGCTCGCGGGTGACCTTGCGGCCGCGGTCGTTGACGTAGTGGAAGGCGATTTCGTCGCTGCCGCTGCCGTGCAGGATGACCTCGCGCTCGTGGCGGGCGAGGTCCTGCCAGGGCGTCTCCAGGGTGAAGCGGTAGTGGTCCGCCACCGCCTGCAGCTGGTTGAAGTAGTAGACGCTGCGCCGGTCCCAGCCCTTGATCACACCCTCGGCCAGCGACAGCTCGGGATGGCTGATCAGCTTGTCGGGGTCGAAGTACTGCTGCACGCCCAGGCCGTCGCAGCTCGAGCAGGCGCCGGCCGGGTTGTTGAACGAGAACATCCGCGGCTCGAGCTCGGAGATCGAGTAGCCGCAGACCGGGCAGGCGAAGCGCGAGGAGAAGGCGATGTCGTCGCGCTCGCCGTCCATGAAGTGGATCAGCGCGGTGCCGTCGGCCAGCCCCAGGGCGGTCTCGAAGGACTCGGCCAGGCGCTGCTCCAGGCCCTCGCGGACCTTGATGCGGTCCACCACCACGCTGATGTCGTGCTTCTTGTTCTTGTCGAGCGGGGCGATGTCGTCGAGCTCGAGCACCTGGCCGTCGACCATGGCGCGCACGAAGCCCTGGGCACGCAGTTCGGCCAGCAGCTGCAGGTGCTCGCCCTTGCGGCCGCTGACCACCGGGGCCAGCAGCATCAGCTTGCTGCCCTCGGGCAGTGCCGTCACCTGGTCGACCATCTGCGAGATGGTCTGGGCCTCGAGATCCTCGCCGTGTTCGGGGCAGCGCGGCGTGCCGGCGCGGGCAAACAGCAGGCGCAGGTAGTCGTAGATCTCGGTGATGGTGCCCACGGTGGAGCGCGGGTTGTGGGAGGTCGACTTCTGCTCGATGGAGATCGCCGGCGACAGGCCCTCGATGTGGTCGACGTCGGGCTTCTCCATCATCGACAGGAACTGCCGGGCGTAGGTGGAGAGCGACTCCACGTAGCGCCGCTGGCCCTCGGCATAGAGGGTGTCGAAGGCCAGCGACGACTTGCCGGAGCCCGACAGCCCGGTGACCACGATCAGCTTGTCCCGGGGCAGCTCGACGTCGATCTGCTTGAGGTTGTGGGTGCGAGCACCCCTGACCAGAATCCTGTCCATTCCTACCTCGCGGGCCACGGCAAAAGATCGATTATACGGGCCCGGCCGGGAGTGCGGCAAAGTCGCTCGGGGAGGCGGCGTTTCGTGTGCCGGAGCGACGCGGTAGAATACGCGGTCCATCATCTCCGGGGCCCCGCGCCCTCCCTCTGGAAGCACTGGAATCGCTATGTCCAAGGCCAGCTTGCTGTTAGCCGCCGAGCGGCGGGCCATCGTCGGCCTGGCCGGGCTCTATGCCACGCGCATGCTCGGCCTGTTCATGGTGCTGCCCGTCCTGGCGCTGAAGGCCGAGGAGCTGATCGGCGCCACGCCGCTGCTGGTCGGGTTCGCACTCGGCATCTACGGCCTCACCCAGGCCGTGCTGCAGATCCCCTTCGGCCTGCTCTCCGACCGCATCGGGCGCAAGCCGGTGATCGCCGGCGGGCTGCTGCTGTTCCTGGTCGGCAGCGTGGTGGCGGCCCAGGCCGACAGCATCGCCGGCATCATCCTGGGCCGCTGCCTGCAGGGCAGCGGCGCCGTGGCCGCCGCCATCATGGCGCTGCTGGCGGACCAGACCCGCGAGCAGGTGCGCACCGCCGCCATGGCCACCATCGGGCTGTCGATCGGCGTCGCCTTCGCCGTGGCCATGGTGCTGGGGCCGCTGGTGTCGGCGCACTTCGGCCTTTCCGGCGTGTTCTGGTTCACCGCCGCCCTGGCCGTGCTGGGGCTCGGCGTGCTGTGGAAGCTGGTGCCCCGGGCGCCGCAGCGGCGCGGGCACCAGGACGTGGGCGTCGACCGGGACCAGCTCAAGGGGCTGGTCGGGCGTCTCGACCTGTGGCGCCTCAACGCCTCCATCTTCGGCCTGCACCTGGTGCTGATGGCGATCTTCGTCGCCGTGCCGTTTCGGCTGGTCGACGCCGGCATCGCCGAGCCCCATCACGGCCTGGTATACCTCGGCGTGATGGGGCTGTCCTTCGTGGCCATGGTGCCGCTGGTGATCGTGGCCGAGAAGCGGCGCAAGATGAAGCTGATGTGCCTGGGGGCCATCGCCGTCATCGTCGCCAGCCTGCTGGGCCTGGGCCTCGAGGGGCACGGCCTGATGCCGCTGATCGGCTGGCTGTTCGCCTTCTTCACGGCGTTCAACCTGCTCGAGGCGACGCTGCCGTCGATGATCAGCAAGCTCGCCCCGGCCGGCGCCAAGGGCACCGCCATGGGGCTGTATTCCACCAGCCAGTTCCTGGGCGCCTTCCTCGGCGGCGTGCTGGGCGGCTTCCTGTCGCAGCATTTTGGCCTGACGGCGGTGTTCCTCGGGGTGGCCGTGATCGGCCTGGCCTGGTTCGTGTTCATGCTCGGCATGACGCCGCCGCGGCATCTCTCCAGTGAGGTGGTGGCGCTGGCCGAGCAGCAGCAGGACGATGCCCTAGACGCCCTGATGGCCCGCTTCGCCGCCGTGGCCGGCGTCGAGGACGTGCTGGTGGTGCCCGAGGAGCGGCTGGCCTATCTCAAGGTCGACCGCGAGCGGCTGGACACCGAGGCCCTGTCGCGGCTGACCGGGTCGCGTTGACCGGGTCGCGCCGCGCGAGCCTCGGCGATCGCCGCTCCGCCGGCGGCGTCGAGGCGGGAACTCGCGTATAGTATCGGGATCGGTCTTTCACGCGCGGGTGCGGCCGGCGCGTCAATCTACCTACATGCATTCGAGCGTTCCGGGAGGCCGGGGCTCTTCGCCCGGGCCTCGCCCGGCGGTCCGCCTTCCGACAGAATCAAGGAGTCAACCATGGCCCGTGGCGTCAACAAGGTCATTCTCATCGGCAACCTCGGACAGGATCCCGAGGTGCGCTTCACCCCGTCCGGCACCGCCGTGGCCAACCTCAACCTCGCCACCACCGATACGTGGATGGATCGCCAGAGCGGCCAGCGTCAGGAACGCACCGAGTGGCACCGGGTGGTGATGTTCAACAAGACCGCCGAGATCGCCCAGCAGTACCTGCGCAAGGGCAGCAAGGTCTACGTCGAGGGCCGCCTGCAGACGCGCAAGTGGCAGGACCAGAACGGCCAGGACAAGTATTCCACCGAGATCGTCGCCAACGACATGCAGATGCTGGATTCGCGCGGCGGCGAGATGGGTGGCGGCCAGCCGGGCGGATTCGGCGGCGGTCAGCCGCGTCAGCAGGGCGGCAACTACGGCCAGCCCCAGGGCGGTCAGCCGCAGCAGGGCGGCGGCTTCGGCGGCCCGCAGCAGGGCGGCAACTATGGTCAGCCCCCGGGCGGCCAGCCCCAGCAGGGCGGCGGCTTCGGCGGTCAGCAGCAGGGCGGCCAGCGCCCCGCGCCCCAGCCGGCACCCAACCAGGGCGGCGGCCAGCAGCAGGGCGGCAACTTCGGCGCCCCGGATCCGGGCAGCTTCGACGACTTCGACGACGAGATCCCGTTCTGAGGCGAGCCTCGGCGCGTTCCCCGTGCGGCTTCACGACGCCCTGCCTCGGCAGGGCGTCGTCGTTTCTGCGTTGTCGTTTCTGCGTTGTCGTGTCTGCGTTGGTGCCGCGCGTTGACTCAGGGCAACTCGCCCCCGGCGAGACCCGCTATGTTGGGAAGAGGTGCCGACAGGAGTCCTTCCCATGACACGATCTTTACCGGGACGCCGGAGCCGGACCGCCGCATGGCTGGCCCTGGCGATGCTGGTGTGGCTGGCGGGCTGCAGCCCCCTGCCGCCGCTCGAGGGGCGCAGCGAGACGCAGCAGCTGCCGGTGGCGCAGGCCAGAGAGACGTCGCTGGGCGAGATGGTGTCGCCGCTGGTGGCGCAGCATGACGGCATCAACGGCTTCCACGCGCTGCGCAACGCCCGGGATGCCTTCGCGGCCCGGCTGCTGTTGGCCCAGTCGGCGGAGCAGACCCTCGACGTGCAGTACTACATCTGGCACGACGACATCACCGGCTCGCTGCTGCACCGGGCGATGCTGGACGCGGCCGATCGCGGCGTCCGGGTGCGCATGCTGCTGGACGACACCAACACCGCCGGGCTGGACGACACGCTAGCCGCGCTCGATGCGCACCCCAATATCGAGGTGCGGCTGTTCAATCCCTTCGTGATCCGCTCGCCGCGCTTCGTGGGCTACCTCACCGATTTCTCCCGCGCCAACCGGCGCATGCACAACAAGTCCTTCACCGCGGACAATCAGGCCACCATCATCGGCGGCCGCAACATCGGCGACGAGTACTTCGGCGCGGCGATGGACGTGGCCTTCTCGGATCTGGACGTGCTGGCCATCGGGCCGGTGGTGCAGGACGTCTCGGGCGACTTCGACCGCTACTGGTCGAGCCGCTCCTCCTACCCGGCCAGCCGGCTGATCGACTCGGTGGGCCGCGAGGGCACCGCGCGGCTCAAGACACAGGTCGACGCGCTGGTCGGCGAATCCGAGGCCCAGGAGTATCTGAGCGCGCTGGAGGAGGAGCCGCTGATCCAGCGCCTGCGCGAGCGTCGACTGCCGCTGGTCTGGGCCGAGGCGAGGATGGTCAGCGACGATCCGGCCAAGGGGCTGGGCGAGGCCGAGGCCGACGAGCTGCTGACCGGACGCATCCGCGGCCTGCTGGGGCCACCGGAAGACGAGGTCTATCTGGTCTCGCCCTATTTCGTGCCGGTGGACAAGGGCACTCGGCTGTTCACCCGGCTGGAGGAGAACGGCGTCGATGTCACCATCCTCACCAACGCCCTGGAGGCCACCGACGTGGGCGCGGTGCATGCCGGCTACGCCAAGCATCGCCGCGAGCTGCTGGAGGCCGGGGTGAGGCTGTTCGAGCTCAAGCGACAGCCCGGTGCGCCGGGGCGCAGCGAGGCGGCGGGGCCCTTCGGCAGCAAGGGGGCCAGCCTGCACGCCAAGACCTTCGCCGTGGACGAGCAGCGGCTGTTCGTCGGCTCCTTCAACTTCGATCCGCGCTCCGCGGAGCTGAACACCGAGCTCGGCTTCGTCATCGAGAGCCCCGAGCTGGCGCGGGAGATGACCGTGTTCTTCCGCGACGACGTTCCCGGCAACGCCTATGAGGTGCGCCTCGACGAGAACGATGACCTGGTATGGCTGGAGCGCACCGATGAGGGCACGGTGCGTCACGACAGCGAGCCCAACGTGGGGCTGCTGCGGCGCGGCTGGGTGCAGTTCATCTCGGTGCTGCCCATCGACTGGCTGCTGTGACGGGGCTCGGCGCTCGACGCGAGCCGCCGAGCGAATCGAACGACGGGGTCGGGCCATGTCCGGCCCCGTTTTCGTCTGTGCGTGCGCGTTCTCCCGCGGTGGCCGGCGGCACGGTCGGCGCTGCCATGACGGCGGGCGGTAATGGTATAGTGGCGCGATTGCTGACGTGAGGGGCGTCCTGTTTCAGGATGCCCCTCACGTCATGGTTCCCAAGATTGTCGCCGTCTGGTGAGTCGTGGTCGCTGCGATCCCGACGCCCAGCCCCGAGGAGTCATCGTGAAGCTGCTGATCCTGGACGCCGGACACTGTCTGAGCCTCGCCATGGCGCGCGAGGCCAATCGTCGCACCGACGTGGAGCTGGTCATCGAGCCCGGCCTGTCGTTGTCGCGGGAGCGGCTCGACGAGGTGCGCCCCGATGCGCTGCTGATTCCGCCGCTGTCGCGCCCGATCACCGATGCGCCGGCCGCCGTGACCGCCCATGCCGAGGCCGTGGAGGCCTGCGTGACCGCCTGCCGCGAGCGGGAGGTGCCGCTGGTGTGGTGCGTGTCCGACCAGCTCTACGAGGAGGGGTACGAGGAGCCCATCGACGAGCATGTGGTGCCCGCGCCCCGCGACGAGGGGCTGCGGCGCCTGGTCGCCACCGGCGAGCGCATCCGCGCCGAGCTGCCGAGGCACCTGATCGTGCGCCTGGGGCCGCTGTTCGCCCTGGATGGCAGCCATGCCTGGCTCGGCGAGCTGCTTGATACCCTGGTCAGCGGCAACGACCTGCGCGCCGAGGACGACGTGATCTTCTGCCCCACGTCCGCCGACTCGGTGTCCATGGCGCTGATCGGCATGCTCCAGCAGCAGGGCTGCGGCGCCGCTGCCTGGGGCAGCTACCATCTGGCCGGCACCGAGCCGGTCAGCGCCTACACCTTCGTGTCGATGGTGCGCACCCAGCTGGTCACCCGCCTCGAGGGGCGCGGCGAGACGGTCGCGCTGGGCGGCGTCAAGGCGCTCAGCCACCACCACGACCAGCCGCTGCGCCGGGTGCTGAACTGCCGGCGGGTGCTCGACGTCTTCGGCGTCCACCAGAAGCCCTGGCGGCTCGAGGTGGGGCGCATGCTCGACATCTGGTGCCTGGCGCGCGACGACGATGCCCGCCCCGTCGAGGAGACCCGCGAGACATGAGCGTGATCCGCAGCATCATCTTCTATATCGGTTACTTCATCGCCATGCTGGTGTGCGGGGTGCTGTTCCTGCCGCCGGCACCGCTGCTGCCGCTGCGTTCGCGCTATCGCCTGCTCAACCTCTACAACCACTTCATCATCGCCTGGTTCCGGCTGGTCTGCGGGGTGCGCTACGAGATCCGCGGGCTCGAGCGGCTGCCCGATGGCCCCTGCGTGCTGCTGTCCAACCACCAGTGCGAATGGGAGACCGTCTATCTGCAGCTGCTCAAGCCGCCGGTGTGCACGGTGCTCAAGAAGGAGCTGCTCAGCATTCCGATCTTCGGCTGGGGGCTCAGGCTGCTGCATCCCATCGCCCTGGACCGCTCCAAGCCGGCCCGGGCCATGAAGCAGGTGCTGATCCAGGGCAAGACGCGCCTCGAGGAAGGGCTCTCGGTGCTGATCTTCCCCGAGGGCACCCGGGTCGAGCCGGGCAAGCGTCGCCGCTACAACAAGAGCGGGGCGGTGATCGCCTGCCGCGCCGGCAAGCCGGTGGTGCCGGTGGCGCACAATGCCGGCGAGCGCTGGCCGGGGCGTCACTGGGTCAAGCATCCCGGGCGCCTGACGCTGGTGGTGGGCGAGCCGATCGAGACCGTCGGCCGCAGCCCGGAAGAGGTGCTGGCCGAGACCGAGGCCTGGATCGAGGCGCAGCTGGCCGAGATCTCCGAGGTGCCGCGCCCCCGCGACGAGAACGTCGAGGCCGGCCCCCGGGAGACGGCGGCAAGCTGAGCCGACTCGCCGCCGGCGCCACCCGCGCCGCGAGACACAAAAAAGAGAGGCGCCCCGCGGGGCGCCTCTCTTCATTTTTATCGCCGCGGCCTGAACCAGCGCCGCGGCGATGATCGCGCGTCAGTCGCGATACTTCTCCAGCACCAGGCAGGCGTTGGTGCCGCCGAAGCCGAAGCTGTTGGACAGCACGCGCTCGACCTTGGCCTCGCGGCGCTCGGTGACGATGTCGAAGCCGTCGGCCTGCTCGTCGAGGTTCTCGACGTTGGCGGAGGCGGCGATGAAGTCGTTCTCCATCATCAGCAGCGAGTAGATCGCCTCCTGCACGCCGGTGGCGCCCAGCGAGTGGCCGGTCAGCGACTTGGTCGAGCTCATCGCCGGCGTGGAGTCGCCGAACACCTCGCGCACCGCCTTCAGCTCGGCGACGTCGCCGACCGGGGTGGAGGTACCGTGGGTGTTGATGTAGTCGATGTCGCCGTCGACCGTGGCCATGGCCTGGCGCATGCAGCGCACCGCGCCCTCGCCGGACGGGGCGACCATGTCGACGCCGTCGGAGGTGGCGCCGTAGCCGACCAGCTCGGCGTAGATCTTGGCGCCGCGGGCCTTGGCGTGCTCCAGCTCCTCGAGCACCAGCATGCCGCCGCCGCCGGCGATGACGAAGCCGTCGCGGGCCTGGTCATAGGGGCGGGAGGCCTGCTCGGGCGTCTCGTTGTAGTGGGTCGAGAGCGCGCCCATGGCGTCGAACAGGCAGGACAGCGTCCAGTGCTCCTCCTCGCCGCCGCCGGCGAAGACCACGTCCTGCTTGCCCAGCTGGATCTGCTCCATGGCGCTGCCGATGCAGTGCGCGGAGGTGGCGCAGGCGGAGGAGATGGAGTAGTTCACGCCCTTGATCTTGAACGGCGTGGCCAGGCAGGCGGACACGGTGCTGCCCATGGTGCGGGTGACCCGATAGGGCCCCACGCGGCGCAGGCCCTTCTGGCGCATCACGTCGGCGGCCTCGACCTGGTTGGCGCTGGAGGCGCCGCCGGAGCCGGCGATCAGGCCGGTACGCACGTTGGAGACCTGCTCCGGGGTCAGGCCGGAGTCCTCGACCGCCTGGGCCATGCTGACATAGGCATAGGCCGCGGCGTCGCCCATGAAGCGGCGCAGCTTGCGGTCGACCAGGGCGTCGAGGTCGATATCGACGACGCCCGCCACCTGGCTGCGGAAGCCGAGCTCGGCGTATTCATCCTTGAAGCGAATGCCTGAGCGCCCGGTGCGCAGGGCGTCGAGAACCTGTGTTGCGTCGTTGCCCAGGCAGGACACGATGCCCAGGCCGGTGACTACCACTCGTCGCATGGGAGCCTCCTGATCAGAAATTCGCGGTGGAGGTGAACAGGCCGACCCGCAGGTCGTTGGCCTGATAGATGTCGCGGCCGTCGACGGACACGGTGCCGTCGGCGATGCCCAGAATCAGGCGCCGGGTGATGATGCGCTTGATGTTGATGCGGTAGGTCACCTTCTCGGCATCCGGCAGGATCTGACCGCTGAACTTGACCTCGCCGCAGCCCAGGGCGCGCCCGCGGCCCGGGTGACCCAGCCAGCCGAGATAGAAGCCGACCAGCTGCCACATGGCGTCGAGGCCCAGGCAGCCCGGCATGACCGGATCGCCGGGGAAGTGGCAGTCGAAGAACCACAGGTCCGGGCGGATATCCAGCTCGGCGATCAGTTCGCCCTTGCCGTGTTCGCCACCCTCTTCATGGATGTGCGCGATGCGGTCGAGCATCAGCATGTTGGGTGCCGGCAGTTGGGCGTTGCCGGGGCCGAACAGCTCGCCACGGCTGCATGCCAGCAGTGCTTCGCGATCAAAGGAATGTTGCTTGGTCACTGAATCGTTCCGAGTGTCGAGATGGTGGTATGCCGTATCGAAACGGCATGGGCCGCCCTGGCGGCCACGCCTAGTCTACTGTTCGTGTCTCGCGAATGCACGCCGGCCGGGGTGCCGGAGGGTCATCGCCGTCGTCCGGGGTACCGTTATGTTCGCATCGGCCGATATGGTGACGATATGGCCCGCTCACAAGAGGGGCAAACATTCATGTCGAAGAGTCGAGAGCGAAGCCATGTGGCCCGTGCTTTCCCTGAATCGCCCGTCGGTTGGATGCGCTGCCCGCCATGGCCCGGGGGCTGGCGCTGGAGGTGGTGGCCGAAGGCGAGGAGCCCCGCCCTGGCGCGAACGGTCCTCAGCCGAAGCAAGCGAGGTCGCCGCGTCGGCCGAGTCGATGGCATAGCCACAGGCACAGCGCCGCCCAGCACAGCGCCTCGACGGCCAGCAGCCAGGGGGCGAGGGTGACGCCGGCGAGCCGGGCGCCGGCATAGTAGGACAGCGGCCCGCTGGTCGCGCCGCCGGCCGCCGCCAGCCAGGGGTGGCGCCACAGCCAGGCCAGGGAATGGTGCAGCAGGGTGGCGAACAGCGGCCACAGTAGCCACAGCCACGGTGGCAGCGGGCCGAGCAGGAGGGTCTCCGGCGGGAAGCGAAAGCCCCCGGCCAGCGCCAGGCCGCCGTCGATGGCGAGCCCCAGCCCCGCGAAACCCGCCAGCCAGCGCCATTCCCCCGGCCGCGCCTGCCAGCGCAGATGCGCCGCGATCACCCCGCCCGCCACGACGAGCCCCGCGAGGCTGCCGCCCATCACGCAGGCCAGCCAGCCCAGCTGGAACCCGGCCAGGTTGGCCAGCGCCCGCCAGACCCCTCGCTTCACACCGCCCCCGAGAGCGGCGCCGGCCGCGCGCCGGGCTTGGCCAGCAGCAGCTGGCTGGTGCCGATGGTGCGCTCCAGGAAGCCGCCTTCGCAGTAGCACAGGTAATAGCGCCACATGCGGATGAAGCGCTCGTCGTAGCCGAGCCGGCGCACGGTCTCCAGGTTGGCCTCGAAGCGGTGGCGCCACTCGCGCAGGGTGCGCGCATAGTGCTGGCCGATCTCGTCCAGGCCCACCAGGTTCAGCGAGGTGTGGCGGGTCAGGCCGTCGAGGATGACGCGGTGGGAGGGCAGGAAGCCGCCGGGGAAGATGTAGCGCTTGATGAAGTCCATCTCGCGCTTGGCGGTCTCGTAGCGCTGATCGCGGATGGTGATGGCCTGCAGCATGGCCATGCCGTCGTCGGTCAGCAGCCGGTCGAGGGTGGTCAGGTAGGTCTCCAGATACTGGTGGCCGACCGCCTCGATCATCTCCACCGAGATCAGCCGGTCGAAGCGGCCCTCCAGTTCGCGGTAGTCGCGCTTGAGCAGGGTGACGCGGTCCTCGAGCCCCTCCTCGGCCAGCCGCCGGGCGGTGTGGGCATACTGCTCGTCGGAGATGGTGGTGGTGGTGACCCGGCAGCCGCGGGTGCGGGCGGCGTGGATGGCCAGCCCGCCCCAGCCGGTGCCGATCTCCAGCAGATGGTGATGCGGACGCACGTCGAGGCGCTCGAGCATCAGGTCGAGCTTGTGGGTCGAGGCCTCCTCGAGGCTGGCGCCGGCGCGGGGGAAGACGGCGCTGGAGTACATCCAGTGGCGGCGGTCGAGGAAGGTCGCGAACAGGTCGTTGCCGATGTCGTAGTGGGCGGCGATGTTGCGCCGCGAGCCGCTCAGGCTGTTGCGCTGCAGCCGGTAGAGCGCGCCGAGCAGCCAGCGGCCGGCGCCGGCCAGGCCGCCCTCCATCTCGCCGTTGACCCGTTCCAGGTTGGCGGCGAACAGCCGCACCAGCGCCACCGGGTCGTCGGCGTCCCAGTCACCGTCCATGTAGGCCTCGCCGGCGCCCACGGTGCCGCCCAGCGCCATGCGCCGCCAGGCCCGCGAGTCGCGCACCACCAGGGTCACCGAGAGCGGGCCGCCGCGGCCCAGGCGGTGGCGCTGATGGCCCTCGATCAGGGTGATCTCGCCGCCTTCCAGACGATCCAGCTGGGGCAGCAGGCGAGCCTTGAGCCAGCGCGTCAGGCGGTCGCCCTCGGCCGGCAGTGGACGGGCGTTGGCGGTGCGTGTATTCACGGCGAACTCTCCTGATGGCGGGGATGGTCGTGGACGGGGACGCGCTTGAGCCACAGGCGCAGGGCCTCGAAATGGATGCCGGCGAGGGTCTTCAGCGCCATCGCCGGATGGCGGGCCAGGGTGGCCAGCAGCACGCCGCGGGTCGCCGGGCGGGCCTCCAGGCTCAGGCTGGCGTCGAAGTGGCGCTCGTCGCCGCGCCAGGTCTCCATGTTCAGGTTCAGGCGTTCGCCGGGGCTGTCGAAGCGCCAGCGGTAGCGCATGTCCATGGGGTTGAACGGCGAGACGTGCATGGCCTTGTCGAACTCGGCGCGATGGCCGTGGCGCCGCGGCTCGACCCGGCAGGCATAGGTGGTGCGCTCGCCCCAGGGGGTGTTGCTGACCTCGCCGAGCAGCGCGCGCAGCTCGCCGCGGGCGTCGTAGGCGTAGTACAGCGACACCGGATTGAAGCCCAGGCCCAGGGTGCGCAGCTGGGTGAGCAGGCAGATGCGGCCGTCCGGGGCGTCGCCCAGCAGCCGCGTCAGCTCGGCGCGCACGGCGTCCTTGAGCGGCCGGTCGTGGGGCGCCAGGTAGTCCTCGCGGCGAA
The DNA here is from genome assembly GCF_000265245.1 of Halomonas smyrnensis AAD6. GTDB lineage: Bacteria > Pseudomonadota > Gammaproteobacteria > Pseudomonadales > Halomonadaceae > Halomonas > Halomonas smyrnensis. The sequence goes on along the minus strand of NZ_AJKS02000020.1, from coordinate 6,259 downwards.
AGCGCGCCAGGGCCGGGCGCCGGGCGCTGAAGCCGGGCACGCCGTCGAACAGCTCCGGCAGCTCGTCGAGGTCGAGCCAGGCCATCCACAGCCGGTAGCGGAAGGCGTGGGCATGGGGCAGGAAGCGACGATGACGCAGCCAGCCGCGGTAGATGCGCGAGCGCGGGGCCTGGATCATGCCGGCACCTCCGTGGCCGCCCGGGCCCCGGCCGGCGCGTCGGGGTCGCAGCCCAGCGCCCGGGCGACCCGCAGCGCGCTCCACACGCCGTCCTCGTGGAAGCCGTTGCGCCAGTAGGCGCCGCAGAAGTGGGTGCGCCGGCCCGGCCCCGAGATCTCGGCGTGGCGGGCCTGGGCGTTCATGCCGGCGAGGCTGAACTGCGGATGGGCGTAGGTGTAGCGCCCGAGCACCCTGGCCGGGTCGATGCTGTCGCCGTCGTTGAGGGTCACGCAGAAGGTGTGCGGCGCCTCGAGGCGCTGCAGGATGTTCATGTCGTAGGTCACCGAGACCCGGGCGTCATCGCCGCGGCCGTCGAGCCGGTAGTTCCAGCTCGCCCAGGCGCGCCGGCGGCGGGGCAGCAGGCGAGTGTCGGTGTGCAGCACCACCTCGTTGTCGTGGTAGGGCAGGGCGCCGAGGATCTGGCGCTCGGCGGGGCTGGCGTCGTCGAGCATCGCCAGCGCCTGGTCGGCGTGGCAGGCCAGCACCACCTGGTCGAAGCGCTCCTCGCCGGCGTCGCTGCGGACGCGGACTCCGTCGGCCTCGCGGCGCAGGCCGCGCACCGGGGTGGCCAGCCGGATGCGCTCGGCGTAGGGCGCGGTCAGCGCCGGAATGTAGGCCCGCGAGCCGCCGACCAGGGTGTACCACTGGGGGCGCTCGTTGACCGACAGCAGGCCGTGATGATGGAAGAAGCGCACGAAGAAGCGGGCCGGGAAGGCGCGCAGCTGGCCGATGCTGGCCGACCAGATCGCCGCGCCCATGGGCAGCAGGTAGTGGCGCTGGAAGCCCTCGCCGTAGCCGCCGGCGTCCAGGTAGTCGCCCAGGGTCAGGTCCGCCGGCAGGCGGTCGTCGACCATCGCCTGGGTGGCCTCGCGGTTGAAGCGCAGGATGTCGCGCAGCAGGCCATGGAAGCTCGGCCGCAGCAGGTTCGACCACTGGGCGAACAGCCGCGGCAGGCTGTGGCCGTTGTACTCGAAGTCGCGGGCCGTCTCGTGCACCGAGAAGCTCATCTCGGTGGGCTGGCTCTCCACGCCGAGGGTCGCGAGCAGACGCCGGAAGTGGGGATAGGTCCAGTCATTGAAGACGATGAAGCCGGTGTCGATGGCGTAGTGGCGGCCCTCGAGCTCGACGTCCATGGTCGCGGTGTGGCCGCCGAGGCGGGTGTCGGCCTCGAACAGCGTGACCTCGTGGCGGCGGGACAGATACCAGCTGGCGGCCATGCCGGCGATGCCGCTGCCGATCACCGCGATGCGCTGGCGGCCCTGGGGAGAGGCGGGAGTGGCGAGCGACGTCATGACGAGGCCTCCGTGTCGGCGCCGCGGGCCAGGCGCCGCCCGAGGCGGAAGCGCAGCCCCGGCGGCAGGATGCCCAGCAGCTTGAGCGGCAGGGTGAAGCGGCGCGGGAAGTGGACGTCGAGGCGATGGGCCTCGAGGCCCTTGAGGATCGCCTCGGCGGCCTGATCGACGCCGACCCGCATCGGCATCGGGAAGTCGTTGCGATCGGTCAGCGGCGTCTTCACGAAGCCGGGATGAATGAGGCTGACGTCGATCTCTTCGCCGGCCAGATCGAGGCGCAGCGATTCCAGGAAGTGACTGAGCGCGGCCTTGGAGGCGCCGTAGGCCTCGGCGCGGGGCAGCGGCAGATAGGCCGAGGCGCTGGAGGTGGCGGCCAGCAGCGGCCGGCCACCCCGGGCCCTGGCCCGGCGCAGCAGCGGCAGCGCCGCTTCCACGCCGTGCAGGGCACCGAAGAAATTGGTGGCGAAGACCCGCTCGATCAGCGCGGCGTCGAAGGTGCCGGCCTCGAGATATTCGCAGGTGCCGGCGTTGAGGATCGCCAGGTCGAGGTGGCCGAAGCGGGCGGCGATGCGATCGCCGGCGGCCAGCACGGCAGCCCGGTCGTTGACGTCCAGCGGCAGCAGCAGGGCGTTGTCGCGCTCGCCGGCCAGTTCCTGCAGGGCGTCCGAGCGGCGGGCGCTGAGGGCGACCCGATGGCCCTGGTCGAGCAGCCGTGTCGCCAGCGCCCGGCCGATGCCGGATGTCGCGCCGGTCAGCCAGATGCAGCGGGGCGTGTGAGGTGCCGTCATGTCGTCTCCTCGCGTCCTGCTATGTCTCTTGTTAGGGATACGCGGGTCACGGCCTCTGGGTTTCAGCCGTAGGGCTCGAGGGGCTGGCCCCTCAGCCTCCCGCGCGGCGCTTGAGCCAGCGGATCACCGTGCCCAGCAGCGGCAGTCGCTCATATAGTAGTTCGCCGGCGTCGAAGTAGTCCCGGTGCTCACTCACCCGCCCCGATCCGTCGTCGGCGAAGACCAGCCGCGAGGCGCCCTCCACCGTGATGTCCCTGCCGCCCGCCAGCCGCCGATGGGCCAGGTGCATCGTCCAGGTCACGAAGGCGATGTCGCCGTGACGCTGACGCTCGTGAAAGGTGAAGCGACACGCCGTTACGTTCTCGTACAGGGCGGCGAAGTAGGCTTCCAGGGCCGGCAGGCCGTCGATGCGATGCAGCGGGTCGGTGAATGCAATGTCTTGAGTATATATCTTGTACAGATTTTTTGTACAGGAATTGTCTAGCTTGTTGTAGAAGGCGCAGAAGGCCTCCAGGTCCGGATCGGGTGACATGACGGCCTCCTGGGCGAGGGAAGGTGGAGAAGTGGGGACGGGGCGTGATCGGGGGAACAGGAACCGGGAGACGCGGCCGGGAAGACGCGCCCGCCTCAGGACGCGGGCAGGTTCTTGAACGCGTCCAGCGCCCGGGCGCGGGCGGCCTTGTGGTCGACGATGGGCGGCGGATAGTCGACGCCGCTCAGCAGGTCGTTGCCCGGGGCGTGACGGGCCTTGGGCGACAGCTCGGCGAGCTCCGGCAGCCATTCGGCGAGGAAGCGGCCTTCCGGGTCGAAGCGCTGGGACTGGGTGGTGGGGTTGAAGATGCGGAAGTAGGGCGCGGCGTCGGTGCCGGTGGAGGCCGCCCATTGCCAGCCGCCGTTGTTGGCGCCGAACTCGCCGTCGACCAGGTGGCGCAGGAAGAAGGCCTCGCCGCGGCGCCAGTCGATCAGCAGATGCTTGGACAGGAACATGGCGGTGACCATGCGCAGCCGGTTGTGCATCCAGCCGGTGGCGACGAGCTGGCGCATGGCGGCATCGACGATGGGGTAGCCGGTGCGCCCCTCGCACCAGGCCCGGAAGCCGGCCTCGTCGTCGCGCCACGGCAGCGCCTCGGTGTGACGCTGGAAGGCACGGTGGCGGCACACCCGCGGGAAGCCGGCGGCGATGTGCTGGTAGAACTCGCGCCAGATCAGCTCGCCGACCCAGGCCGTGAGGCCGGCGTCACCGTCGGCCAGGGCGCCATCGTTCTCGGCCATCACCGCCTGCATGCACTGGCGATGGGAGATCATGCCCAGCGCCAGGTAGGGCGAGAGCTCGCTGGTGCCGCGGATCGCCGGGAAGTCGCGCTGATCGTCGTAGTGGCGGCCGCGAAAGCGCAGGAAGCGCTCCAGGCGGTCCCCGGCCGGGCCCTCGCCGGCGGGCCACAGGCGGCCGTCGATCGGGGCGTCCTCGAGTTCGGGCAGCTCGGGAATCGGGTCGGGGGCGACGGGCAGGCTGGCCTGGGGCTCGGGCGCGTCGTGCAGCGCCAGCCGCTCGGCGGTGATCGCCTTGTGCCAGGCCTTGGCGAAGGGCGTGAAGACGCCGTAGACGTCGCCCTTGCCGGTCAAGAGCTCGCCCGGGGCGAAGGCCACGGCGTCGCGATGGCCGTGGGCGGCCAGGCCGGCGTCCTCGAAGGCCTCGATCACCGCGGCGTCGCGGCGCGCCTCGTCCAGCGGATACTCGCGGTTGAAGTGCAGGGCCTCGGCGCCGAGCTCCCGGGCCAGGTCGAGCAGCATCGCCGGGGCCTCGTCGAAGCGCTCGATGTCGCGATGCAGCAGCGGAATGTTGAGCCCGGCCAGCGACTCCGACAGCGCGGCGACGCCGCGTCGGGTGAAGTCGAGCTTGTTGGCGCCGTGGCCATGCTGCTGCCACTGGGGCAGGCAGCGCAGGAAGACGCCGATCACCGGGCCACGGCGGGCCGCGGCGGCCAGGGCGGTGTTGTCGTGGATGCGCAGGTCGCTGCGGAACCAGACCAGGGTCGGGGACATCGGCGCCTCCGTTCAGGCGGCTTGGGTCAGGGATTTCAGACGCGTCATGGCGTGGCTCAGGTCGTCGCCGAGCAGCTCCACGCCGGAGGCGTCGAGGTCGGCCGCGCGGATGCGCGCCACCGGCCCGCACAGCGCCACCGGCACCTCGAGCTGCTCGGCCAGGCGCGGCAGCTGGCGGCGGATCAGGTCGGCGCGCTCGGCGCGTCCGCTGGCCAGCAGCAGGGCGGTGGCATGGAAGCGCTCCACGGCCAGCGTCAGCTCCTGGGGCGGCAGCGCGGCGTCGAGCCACTGCACGCGATAGCCGCGATCGGCGGCGGCCAGGGCGGCCAGCAGCCCCCACATCGGGCCGTCGTCGGGCAGCGGAACGATCAGCAGCGTGGCCTCGCCGGCCTGGGCGTTGGCGTGATACAGCCGGGTGCCGATGCGGGTGCGCAGGAAGGCTTCCAGGGTGCGGCGCTGGAGGTCGGCGCCCAGGCGATCGTCCCAGCGCTCCTCCAGCTCGCGCAGCACCGGCTGCCACAGCTCGTCGAGGCAGGTGGCCACCGGATAGAGCGCTAGCGCCTGATTGAACAGCGCTTCCAGGCGTTCGAGGTCCAGCGCCTCGACGGCGGCCAGCAGCTGGCGGCGCTGGCTGTCCCAGTCGCCGGCCGCGGGCGGCGGCGCCTCCACGGCCTCGGGCTGTTCCAGCAGTTCGCGGACCTGGCTGACGGGGACGCCGCGGTTGAGCCATTGCAGGATGCGTTCGACGCGGGCGATGTCGTCCTTGGCATAGAGTCGGTGGCCCTTGGGGGTGCGCTTGGGCTGGATCAGCCCGTAGCGGCGCTCCCAGGCACGCAGGGTCACGGCATTGACGCCGGTCAGGCGCGAGACTTCGCGGATCGGATAGAGCGGCGCATCGGCCGGATGGTTCGCCTGATCGCTCATGCGGTCTCTGCCTCGGTGAGATCGGTGACGGAAGGGGTGTCGCTTCAACCACCAATTTTGTACAAAAGACGGTCGATGTACAACACGACGATCAGTCGCTCTCGCCCGCTCGTTCGGCGATCACCGCCGCCAGGGCCTCGACGAAGGCCGGATGCTCGCCCACCGGCGGCAGCAGCGTCAGCTGCACCTCGGGGTGCGCCTCGCCGAGGGCCTCGACCTGGCCGGGCACGTCCTTGCGCAGGTGGCGGCCGGCGGCGAAGAACAGTGGCAGGATCTCGGCGCGCTCGACGCCCTCGGCCGCCAGCTCGGCCACGGTGTCCTCCAGCGAGGGGGCGCAGATCTCCATGTAGGCCAGGCGCAGCGGGGTGGAGAGCCGGGCGGAGAGCTGTTCGGCGAGACGCTCGAAGGGCGCGCGCCAGTTGGGGTCGCTGGAGCCGTGGGCCATCAGGATCAGGGCATTGCTCATGTCGGGAAATCTCCAGGGTCGGAAAGGCGATGGCACAGCGCCTCGCCCAGGTGGTGGCCGGACAGCCAGGCGTCCTCGATGCGCCCGCCGCGCCAGCCGTCGCCGCACAGCGCCAGGCCGGTGTCCGTCAGGCGATGGTCATCGCCCGGCGCCACCGCACCGGGCTCGGCATAGCGCCAGCGGTGGGCGCCTCGCGCCTGCACCCCCGGCAGGCCGGTGGTGGGCCGGAGCGTCTCGAGCGCGGCGTTCAGGGCGGCGAGCAGGTCTTCGGCCACGGCATCGGGGGCGTCTTCGAGCCGGCGTTCGCTCCAGTCGAGGTCGGCCAGCAGGGTGATGAGCTCGGGCGCATCCTCGCGGCCGGGCTTGGTGCGGTGGCGGACCACGCGCTTCAACGGGCCCTCGTCGAACTGCAGCAGCGGCCAGCCGGCCTCGGCGCCGGGCAGCGCGAGCGGCGCCTCGAGGCGGGCCCAGGCCGCCCAGCAGGCGCGCTGGGGCAGCTGTCGGCATTCGCTCGCGAGCCCCGGCGCAT
>NZ_AJKS02000021.1 GCF_000265245.1 Halomonas smyrnensis AAD6 | reverse complement strand
GGCAATCGCCCCCCAAAATGCCTATCTGGTCAATACGGCCAATAATGCTCTGACGGGGCTGCTGGATGTCGACGGGCAAGTTGAGGACAACTTCGGTGCTGACGGGGCAGGAACGGTCCGGTTCTCGGATTCATTGAATGGAGCCACGGCATTGGACGCCGATGGCAATCCGCTGACGTCCGGTGGTCTGTCGATTACCTATAGCGTCTCGGCGGATGGTCAGACATTGACCGCCTCGACGTTAGCAGGAGAAATCTTCACGATCGATCTGAGCGTCAATGACAGTGGGCAAGATACCTACGTTATCGAAATGTCAGGCACCGTGGATGGCGGGGCTAGCAGTATTGATTTCAGCGATGATAACTATGACTTTATCGGTGGGAATAGCGCGTGGGCCGGCTTCAATACCGCTGCCAATGACGATAGCCGTGACTTGTTGCTGACACCAATGACCGATGGTGCCAGTGCGGGATCTGTCAATACCAATGCCAATGAAGGTGGGGTAAGTGGCGGCAACTCAGTTGGTGCAAACGAAGCGATGCGTGTTGACTATGTCGTCGACCTTAGTGGCACTCCTGTCAATGGAACGGACTATGAGGACGCTGGTGCTGATAACCATGTCTTCGATGGGCACTACCAGGTCAATGGGGCTGCGGCGACTTTCACTCAAACCTCTGGATCTACTGTCCTATTCAAGGCTTTCGATGATGTCGATGGTGATAATACGGTAGGCGATGGCACACAAGATGATATCACCGCGGTTGGGATAAGCTTCGGTGGTGACTATGAACTGGTGGCCTATGACGGTACCGGCGGCCCATTCGTTACCAACGTGGGAGGAGAGGAGTTTATCGTTGTGTTCGCAGAGAATGGTGCTGGAAAGCTCGAGGCGAGCGTCGAAGGCATTGTCGGAGGGGCTCAGGTCTCGGTCTTTACTGCCGATGGCTATAACAGTGTCGAGTATCACTATGCTGCGGGAAATACCTTCAAGATCGGTGACTTCGGCACCACCGCCATTGAGCCGGGTGACCCGGTTGACTTGAGTGTGCCCGTAGATGTCGTGGATGGTGATGGTGACGTTGCTAGCGGTAGCTTGGATGTGTTGCTGATGCCTGAAAGCACCCAAGATTATTCCGGTTCTAGCAGTGGCGTGGTGGAGGTTGCATCGGATTCTGCCCCCGATATCATCGGCTCGGATTTCGCCGACACCCTGACCGGCAACAGCGACAGCAATATTCTGATCGGTAATGATGGCAACGACACGATCAGCGGGGAGGGTGGAGACGATCTGCTGGTGGGCGGAACCGGCGATGATCAACTAACTGGTGGCCTCGGGGCCGATGTCTTCGCCTGGAATCTCGGTGATGAAGGCAGCTCTTCGACGCCCGCCGAGGATACGGTCACCGATTTCACGACGGGCACCTTCGGCACCGATGCCAACGCGGACAAGCTGGACCTGTCGGACCTGCTGTCCGGCATGCAGGATGGCGAAGATCTGTCCAGCTATATTCAGTCGACCGACGACGGCACCAATACGACGCTGCATATCAGCACCTCGGGGGATATGACCTCGGGCGACGTCAGTGCTGCGGACCAGATCATCCAACTGCAGAATGTGGTGACATCCGTGTCTGACCTTCAGAACAACGGCCAGCTCGATATCGAGTGAGTTGGGTTTCACCATGGCGCCCGGCTCACGCCGGGCGCGTTTTCTTGGTCCCTTGCCTGCTAATATGCGGTCAGTGACCCAGAGGAGAGCGAATCATGTACGTCCAGCGAGACGAGGGTGGGCATATCCAGCTGGTGAGTCGCGAGGAAACGCCGCACTGCGCCGAGTTCCTGCCGGCCGATTCGCCGGAGCTGCTGGCGTTTCTGTCGGAGGGCGAGTCCGGCAAGGCCCGTTTCCAGGCATCGGATCTGGCCTTCGTGCGGGTGCTGGAGGACGTGATCGAGCTGCTGATGGACAAGGGGCTCATTCGCTTCACCGAGCTGCCCGAGGCGGCCCAGCAGAAGGTCATGGAGCGACAGTCGCTGCGTCACCGGCTCAATGGCCTGCATCTGGTGTCGGATCGCGAGGGTGGCGATGACGTGATCTGAGCGCCTTCGCCGGCATGCTGAAGAATGCCCCAACGAATCCCGCCGGCCTCGTGGCCGGCGGGGGTCGTTGGGGCGTGGGAACGGCTAGAAGCCGGTCTCGAAACTCTGGCGAATGCCCGGGCCGGTCACCCCGTCGAGCCCCAGCTCGAAGAGCGTGCCGGCCTGGTCGTGACTCTCGACGCCTTCGGCGATGGCCAGGGTGCCGAGCGAGTGACAGAGCGTCGCCATGCCGCGCAGGATCGTCTGCTGTTCATGGCTGTCCGAGATGCCCTGAGTCAGCGAGCTGTCGAGCTTGAGATAGGCCAGGCCAAGGTCGTGAAGGTTGGAGATGCGCGTGAACTCGGCGCCGACGTGCTCGAGCCCCACCCGGCAGCCGAGAGGCTGAAGCGCCTTGCACAGGCTGCGGAAGTGCTCGAGATCCTGAATGGCCAGATTGCCGGGGATTTCGATCCACAGCCGACGGGCGGCCTCGGGGCGGGCGCTCAGGCGCGCGCGAAGCTCCAGGGCGAAGTGGGCATCGCGCATCGAGTCGCCCGAGAGGTTGATGCCGACCGGCTGCTGACGCTGGGTGATGTCCTGCAGGGCGGCATCGACGACGGCCAGGTCGAGCTGTGTCGTCATCCCCAGCCGTGAGACCCAGGGAATGAACACGCCGGCGGAGTGCCACTGCTGCTTCAGGCGCAGCCGTGAGGGGCACTCGAAGTGCAGCAGCTTGCCGTCGCGGTCCAGCACCGGGTAGTGGGCCAGAGACACCCCTTCCCCGAGGGCGCCCTGGAGCGCCTCTCGCCACTCGGCATGGTTATTGAACAGGCTGGCGGACCGCTCGCCGTCGGTGATGGCGATATCGTGCTGGCCGTTGGATTCGGTCATCGACAGGGCGCCGTCGAGGCCGGCGAGCAGCGTGCCGCGATTGTCGCCCTGGACATAGTGACAGATCGCGCCGGGCAGCAGGAGCGAGGCGTCACGAGCCTCCGTCAGGGCCTTGAGGCGAGTGTTCAGCTTCTGCTGAGCGAAGGTCAGATCGTCGAGCCCGGGCAGCAGCAAGGCGAAGTCGCTGCCGTTGAGGCGCCCGACGAGGCCACTGCCGTGGTCCTGGGCCAGCTGCTCCAGCGCGGCCACGAGCTCCTTCAGCAGGCTATCCGCGCCGGCATGGCCGAGTCGTTCATTGACGTCAGCCAGGTGGCTGACGCGGATCAGCGCCAGGCCGCCGCTGGCCCGGAAGTCATGGCTCTCCAGATGGATCTGCAGCTGGGCGAGGAAGGCATCGCGGTTCAGGGCATCGGTGATCGCGTCATGCTGCAGGCGGCGACGCAGGACATCGAGCTGCTGGCTTTCGCGCCCGAGCATGTCGCCGACGTCGCGGCTCAGCTGGTTCATGGCCTCGACCACGTCACCGAGTTCCCGGGTGCGTGGAACGGGAGAGGTGGTGAAGCGGCGCATGCCGATGTTCCGTGCCTGTTCGACGACGCGGTGCAGTGGCCGGCGGATCCCGCGAATCAGCCAGCCGCCCAGCAGCAGGCCGAGGGCGCCGGCCAGCGCGAACCAGCCGGTCAGCTTCAAGGTGCTGTTCCAGAGCGAGCGATAGGCGTAGCTGTGCTGGCTCTCCACGGACAGGGTGGCGAACTGCTGCCAGCCGTCCTGGATCACCGCCACGCCCGGTGCCACGTTGAAGTCGATCAGATCGACGAACCAGGCCGGTACGTCGCCGATGGCGTCGTCGGCCTGGCGGGACTCGATCAGCTCGCCCTCCGGCGTGCGCAGCTCGATGCGCCGATAGTAGCCGGTATCGAACTGGGCGGCGATCAAGAGCTCCAGGGTGACGTCGTCCTTGGGCATCTGGGTCATGGTCAGCGCCAGGGCATTGGCGTTGTCGGCGTTCTTGATGCGCACTTCCTGCTCGATGTAGGCACGGCTCGTGCTCACGCCGATGAACAGGCTGGCCCCGAAGGACAGCAGCACGAGGCCCACGATGATTAGCCAGAGCTGCTTGATGAGTGACATGCATTATCCTCCTTGGATGAAGCCCTGCCGCCGCATGCGGTCGATGGCGCTGCGCCAACGCGATAGACGCGCCACCGGATCGGCGCGCGACTGGCTGGAACCTCCTGCCCACAGGCCGCTGCCATTGAAGCTGAACAGCGGGTCGAGATCGGTGCGTAGGCTGGCCGGCGAGATCGACGTCACCAGGTTGTCCAGTACCTGGGGTTCCGCGCCGGGGGAGGCATAATAGCCGAGCACCATGTGCGCCTGGGTGATGTCGCTGAGGCCGATACGGGCCTTGACGTAGATCAGTCGCAGCTGTGGCTCGGGCACCTCCAGCTCGCGCAGCGACACGTACTTGGCGATGGTGAAATCCTCGCAGTCGCCGGCGCCGCGTCCCAGCGTTTCCAGCGGCGTGGCCCAGTAGTCTTCTTGCTCCCATACGCTGGGATCTTCCAGCCAGCGCACCCGACGGTTGACGAAGTCGTTGACTCCTCGCAGCTGCGTGTCGACGGCGGCACCTCTCAGCTCGTCCAGCATCGCCAGCCACTCTTCCAGCACCGAAACGCCGCCCTCGCCATATTGTTGCCGCATGCTGTCGCGCAGGCGTGTGCGGTCGATGCGTGCCTGCGAGTCGGCGGTATGCAGCCCGAGGGCGCCGGCCGCCAGCAGGCCGCCGAGCATCGCCAGGCAGCGCCGGCGGCCGGGAGATGCCGGGCCGTGGCGAGAGGGGTTGGACATGTCGTCCCGCTAATGAATGAAGATGAGTCAAATCTTAGGCGGGAGGCGGCGCTAATGCGAGAGCCCGAGGACGCTCAGCCGCGCCCCGGTCCCTGCCAGAGCCTCAGCCGACCCAGCCAGTCGAGGCCCTTTGCGGCGCGGCGCAGTTCGGCGGCGGCAGCGTCCAGGTCGACGGTCTCGGGGAGAGTCTCCAGGTAGAGTGACACATCGATGCGGTCATCCAGATAGTGCAGGTCCAGGTCGACGCGTGCCCGCCAGGCCGGCGAGGCGCCCCAGGCATGGTCCAGCAGGGTCTCGACGTCGTCGCGCAGGGGCAGGCCAGGGCGCAGGCTGTGCTCGGTCTGCCCCTCGTCGTCCTCGGGATCGACATGGAAGGTGATATCGGCCAGCTGCGGCATGGCCTCGCGCAGTCGTCGGCTGACGGCATTGCCGATCTCGTGGGCCTCGGACACGGTGACTCGCGGCGGCACCACGATGTGCAGGTCGAGCAAAGCATCGCCGGCAATGCGACGGGTGCGCAGCTCGTGCACGCCGCGCACGCCCGGCACCGTCTCGGCGGTGCGCTGCAGCAGTGCCTGCTCGTCCTCCGGCAGGGCCGTGTCGATCAGTTCCTGGCTGGATTCCCACAGCAGGCGGCCGCCGATCCGGCCGACCATCACGCCGACGATGATCGCCGCGACGGCATCCATCCAGGCGACACCCAGCTGGGTCGCGACCAGGCCGACCAGTACCACCAGGGTGGAGAGGGCATCGGAACGTGAGTGCCAGGCGTTGGCCTCGAGCAGGCGCGAGCCGATGCGTCGGGCGGCCCGCATCGTGTAGTGATAGATGGCTTCCTTGGCGAGCAGAGACACGACGGCGATGGCGATCGCCCAGCCGCCGGGTGCGGGAACCGCTTCGCCGCCGATCAATCGCCCCAGGCTGGCCCAGGCGATGGCACCGGCGACGAAGATCAGCACGCCGCCGAGCCACAGCGTGGCCAGCGTCTCGATGCGCCCATGGCCGTAGGGGTGGCCGCGATCGGGGGCCTGGCGGCCGAAGTGGGTGGCCGCGACCACGAAGAGGTCGGTGAGGATGTCGGAGAAGGAGTGGATGCCGTCGGCGACCAGCGCCGCCGAGCCCACCATCAGGCCGGCGATGAGCTTGGCCATGCCGACCAGGAAGTCCACCACCGCGCCGACCAGCGTGACCTTGTGGGCTTCCCGGGCCTGACTGGCTCGTTGTTCGTGGCTCGGCGTCATCCTGGCTCTCCCGTCAGCGGTGGGGCGACACTCCCTGTCGCCTCACAGCATACGACAGTCGGCCTAGATGCTGCCGTGAACGTTGCGTACCGGGTTGGCGTACTGGGCCAGCCACCAGCCGCGCAGCTCGGCCGGCACCTCGGCGAGGCGGGCCTTGAAGCGGGCGCGGTCGGCGTCGGTGACCTCGCTCAGGTCCAGCAGTTCCGGCGCGTCACCCAGGGCCTCGAGGGCCAGATAGTGGCTGGGGAACAGGTGGTAGCCGCCGAGCACCTGACGATCGATCTCCGCGGCCACCGCGTCGGGGCTGTCGAAGTCCGCCGAGAGCGGGGTGCCGAAACGCAGGTGGACGCGGCCCTTCTGACCGGTGATGCCGGCCACGATGGAGCGGATGTCCTCGAACTCGCTCTTGTCGTAGCCGCCGCTGGTGTGCACGGCGTGCAGTTCGCGGGCCTTCTGGACGTCGCAGGGATCGTACTCGTAGCTGATCGATACCGGCACCACGCGCAGCTCGGCGATGGCCTCGCCGATGCCGGCATCGCGGTCGACGGTGCGTCGCGCCATGCTCAGCATCTTGACGATCGCCGGGTCGGTGCCGTCGATGCCGTCCTTGGCCCGGCCCTCGCGCTGGGCCATCCAGATCGAGTGGTTGTCACCGGTGATCGAATGGCGGATATAGGCCGAGAGCTTCTGGTAGGCGGCCAGCATGGCGCGCTTGCCGCGGGCGCTGCGCGGCACGATGAAGCTCTTGTTGAGCCGCATCAGGTCGGTGACATAGGGCTTCTGCAGCAGGTTGTCGCCGATGGCGATGCGTACCGTGTTGCGGTCCGCCAGATAGAGGGCGTAGTTGACGAACGCCGGGTCCAGCGAGATGTCGCGGTGGTTGCCGATGAACAGATAGGCCGTGTCGGGTTCCAGCTGCTCGAGGCCATCGACGCGGAAGTCGGTGGTCGAGTTGCGGAGCATCCGCTGCATGTAGGACGCGATGCGATCCTGGAAGCCGCGGATCGAGGTGACGCCGCGCACCTCGCGGCGTACCGCGGCACTGGCGATGGTCCGTGACAGCCGCGGCATCCACTTCGCCAGGCGCGGCAGGCGAAAGCGGGTCAGGGCGTCGAGCAGCTCCGGGTCCCGGGCGAGGCGCTCGAGTACCTCGGGCACTTCCTCGTCATGATAGGGCCGGATCTCGGCCCAGGGATCGTTGTCGTGTTGGTCTTGCATGGTCGTCATGAGCGCGGCCGTGTGGGTCAGGCGGAGGGAGTGGCCTGGCCAGCCTGGGCTTCACCGCCCAGCCAGGCCAGCAGGCGCTCGATGCCGTCGGCCAGCGCCTGGGTCATCAGCATGAAATCGGTTTCCAGACGCACCAGGGCGTCGTCGCCGTCGTCGGTCTGGCCGGCCTCGTCGATCAGGGCGTCGTCGAAGCGCAGCGACTTGACCGCCAGGTCGTCGTGGAGCACGAACGTCAGCCGGCCCTCGAGGCCCAGGGCCATCTTGCTGGCCTGGCGACCGCTCTCGAGCAGCTGCTGGATCTCGTCGCTGTCGAGGTCGACCTGGCGGGCCCGCAGCACGCCGTCGTCGCCCTTGGCCTTGAGCTCGACCTGGTCGCCGAGCGCCATGTCCTCCGGCCGCGACGCGGCATCGCCGAGCCAGGTGGTCATGGCGCGCATCGGCAGCGTCTGGCTGGCCAGCGGGGTGACCTTGAGGCTGCCCAGGGTCTCGCGCAGCAGATCGAGCAGCTCCTCGGCGCGCTTGCGGCTGCTGGTGTTGACGGCGATCAGGCCGCGCCGGGTGTCCCACCACAGGTCGACCTTCTGGCTGCGCACGAAGGCGCGCGGCAGCAGTTCCTCGTAGACCTGCTCCTTGAGCGTGAGCTTTTCCTGGCGGCGCAGCTTGCGGCTCTCGGCGACCTCGATCGCCTCGACGCGCTCCTCCAGCTCTTCCTTGACCACGGCGGCCGGCAGCAGGCGTTCCTGGCGCAGGGCGGTGATCAGGCGCTGGCCCTGCAGTTCGTGCAGCAGCTGGGTGCCGGCCCGGCCGGCCGGGGCGCACCAGCCGAGGCGACGGGCTTCACTGCCGCCCAGCGGGCGAAACGCCTGCTCTCCCAGCGCTTCCTCGAGGCGGGCGGCGTCCAGCTCGGGCGCGTCGTGCAGGCGATAGAGATGCAAGTGCTTGAACCACATGAATGAAGCGTATCCTGGGAGAAAAAGGAGGCACATTATGGCGAATGGGGAACGGGGGTGCCAGCGCCCGATCGGTCTCGTGTTCAAACTGCTGTTTGAAGGTCGGCGTCGGGGCTGAATAGAATCGGGATTCGCTCTTCATTCCCCGGGAGATGTCTCATGGATGATCCTCGCTCCACCGTCTCGCTGCGCGTACGAGGCTACCACCTCGACGGCTATGGCCACGTCAACAATGCCCGCTATCTGGAGTTCCTCGAAGAGGGGCGCTGGAGCTTCTTCGACGAGCGCCCGGCGCTCGGCGAGGTGGTGGGGCGCGGCAAAGTGGCCTTCGTCGTCGTCAATCTCAACATCGACTATCGGCGCGCCGCGTCGGCCGGCGACGAGCTGGAGATCGTCACCGGCCTCGCCGAGCTCGGCAGCCGCAGCGCCCGCATGCGTCAGGACATTCGCCGGGCCCGCGACGGCAAGACCGTGGCCAGCGCCGACATCACCTTCGTGTTGCTGGACGTGGCCACCAACAAGGCGGTGAGCATCAGCGGCGAGCTGCGCGAGGCTCTGGCGCCGCTGGTCGTCGCATGACCGCTGCTTTGCGGCGCCCGGAGTGGTATCATGTTCGGCTGAAATGGCGCGCCGTCTCACGGCCAGACGGCGCGCCAACCTCTTGCAGTGCAAAGGATTCGACGACCCATGGGTGACATCGCCAGAGAGATTCTGCCAGTCAACATCGAGGACGAGCTCAAGCAGTCGTACCTCGATTACGCGATGAGCGTGATCATCGGCCGTGCGCTGCCCGACGTGCGCGATGGCTTGAAGCCGGTCCACCGCCGCGTGCTCTACGCCATGCACGAGCTGGGCAACGACTGGAACAAGCCGTACAAGAAGTCGGCGCGCGTCGTCGGCGATGTCATCGGTAAGTACCACCCCCACGGTGACAGCGCCGTCTACGACACCATCGTGCGCATGGCCCAGGACTTCTCCATGCGCCACGTGCTGGTCGACGGCCAGGGCAACTTCGGCTCTATCGACGGCGACAACGCCGCCGCGATGCGTTACACCGAGGTGCGCATGGCCCGGCTCGCCCACGAGCTGATGGCCGACCTCGAGAAGGACACCGTCGACTGGGTCGACAACTACGACGGCACCGAGCGCATCCCCGACGTGCTGCCGACCAAGGTGCCGAACCTGCTGGTCAACGGCTCCTCCGGCATCGCCGTGGGCATGGCGACCAACATTCCGCCGCACAACATGACCGAGGTGATCGACGGCTGCCTGGCGCTGATCGACGATCACACCCTGTCGGTCGACGACTTGATGGAGTACATCCCCGGTCCGGACTTCCCCACCGGCGGCATCATCAACGGCCGTGCCGGCATCCTCGAGGCCTATCGCACCGGCCGCGGGCGCATCTACGTGCGTGCCCGCCACACCATCGAGCACGATGACAAGACCGGTCGCGACCACATCATCGTCACCGAGCTGCCCTACCAGGTGAACAAGGCGCGGCTGATCGAGAAGATCGCCGAGCTGGTCAAGGACAAGCGCATCGATGGCATCGCCGAGCTGCGCGACGAGTCCGACAAGGACGGCCTGCGCGTCGTCATCGAGGTCAAGCGCGGCGAGTCCGGCGAGGTGGTGGTCAACAACCTCTTCGCCCAGACCCAGCTGCAGAACGTGTTCGGCATCAACATGGTGGCCCTCGAGGGCGGCGAGCCGCGCACCCACAACCTCAAGCAGGTGCTCGAGGCGTTCATCCGCCACCGTCGTGAGGTGGTGACCCGCCGGACCCTGTTCGAGCTCAAGAAGGCCCGCGAGCGCGGCCATATTCTCGAAGGCCTGACCGTCGCCATCTCCAACATCGACGAGGTGATCGAGCTGATCAAGGCCTCGCCGAATGCCGCCGAGGCCAAGGAGAAGCTGCTCGGCCGCAGCTGGTCGCCGGGCCAGGTCACCGGCATGCTCGAGCGTGCCGGCGCTCACTCCTGCAAGCCCGAGGACCTGGAAGAAGGCTTCGGCCTCAACGAGGGGGCCACCGAGTATCGCCTCTCGCCGGCTCAGGCTCAGGCCATTCTCGAGCTGCGCCTGCATCGCCTGACCGGCCTCGAGACCGAGAAGCTGCTCGACGAGTACCTGAAGATCCTCGAGCGGATCGCCGAGCTCACCGAGATCCTGGCCAGCGCCGAGCGCCTGCTGGAAGTGATCCGCGAGGAGCTGACCGCCGTGCGCGATCAGTTCGGCGAGCCGCGTCGCACCGAGATCCAGGCCAGCCATCTCGACCTGTCCATCGAGGACTTGATCGCCGAGGAGGACATGGTGGTCACCGTGTCCCGCTCCGGCTACGCCAAGACCCAGCCGTTGTCCGACTATCAGGCCCAGCGCCGCGGCGGCCGCGGCAAGTCCGCCACCTCGATGAAGGACGAGGACGTCATCGAGCACCTGCTGGTGGCCTCGACCCACGACACCGTGCTGCTGTTCTCCAACCGCGGCAAGGTCTACTGGCTCAAGGTCTACGAGATGCCCGCCGCCAGCCGCGGTTCGCGCGGCAAGCCGCTGGTCAATCTGCTGCCGCTGGACGAGGGCGAGTCGATCAACGCCATCCTGCCGGTGCGCGACTACGACCCCGAGTGCTACATCTTCTTCGCCACCGCCAAGGGCACCGTCAAGCGCACCAGCCTGGAGCAGTTCTCCCGGCCGCGCAGCGTGGGCCTGATCGCGATCGAGCTGGAAGAGGACGACCGCCTGGTCGGTGCCGCCATCACCAGCGGTTCGGACCACGCCATGCTGCTGTCGTCCAACGGCAAGGCGATCCGCTTCGAGGAAAGCGACGTGCGCGCCATGGGCCGTACCGCTCGCGGCGTACGCGGCATGAAGCTGCTGGATGGCGCCGAGGTGATCAGCCTGATCATCCCGCAGAGCCAGCGCATCGACAGCGAAGGCGAGGACGAGGCGGTCGAGAGCGTCGAGGACGCGGGCGGCAACGGCGGCCAGATCTACATCCTCACCGCCAGCGAGAACGGCTACGGCAAGCGCACCCGCCTCGAGGAATTCCCGCTGCGCGGTCGCGGTGGTCAGGGCGTGATCGCCATGCAGACCAGCGAGCGCAACGGCGCCCTGGTGGCGGCGATGCAGGTCTACGGCGCCGACGAGATGATGCTGATCACCGACCGCGGCACCCTGGTGCGCACCCGTGTCGACGAGGTGTCGATCAGCTCGCGCAACACCCAGGGCGTGATGCTGATTCGCCTGGGTGAGGCCGAGTCGCTGGTCAAGACCGTGCGCATCGACGAGCCCGAGGACGAGGCGACGCCTGCCGAGGGCGACGAGGAGGGCGTCATGGACGGCCCCGATGCCGAGGCCGGCAGCGAGCCGTCTGCCGAGGACGATGATCAGTAATAGCTAACGGAACGACAACGCTGATGACACGCCATTTCAACTTTTGCGCCGGCCCGGCTGCCTTGCCGCAGCCGGTCCTGGAGCGCGCCCGCGACGAGCTGCTGGACTACCAGGGGCGTGGCCTCTCGGTGATGGAGATGAGTCATCGCTCCGCCGAGTTCGTGGCCATCGCCGAGCAGGCCGAGCGCGATCTGCGCGAGCTGCTGGCGATTCCCGACAACTACCGGGTGCTGTTCACCCAGGGCGGGGCGACGCTGCAGTTCGCCGCCGTGCCCTACAACCTGCTGGGCCACGGCGGCAGCGCCAACTTCCTGCACACCGGGATCTGGGGCAAGAAGGCCATCGCCGAGGCGCGCCACCTGTTCGGCGCGGCGCCCATCGCGGCCTCCAGCGAGGCGAACGGCCACAGCGCCGTGCCACGCCAGGCCGACATCGCGCTGAGCGATGACGCCGCCTATCTGCACTACACCGCCAACGAGACCATCGGCGGGATCGAGTTCGACTACGTGCCCCGCGGCTTGCGCCCGGACGGCACCGAGGTGCCGCTGGTGTGCGACATGTCGTCGAGCTTGCTGTCCGGGCCGATCGACGTCTCGCAGTTCGGCATCATCTATGCCGGTGCCCAGAAGAACATCGGGCCGGCCGGTCTGACCCTGGTGATCGTGCGCGACGACCTGCTCGATCGCGCCTGCGCCGAGATGCCGAGCCTGATGGGCTACAAGGCGCTGGCCGAGGCCGGCTCCATGGTCAACACCCCGGCGACCTACGGCTGGTACCTGGCCGGCCTGGTGTTCCAGTGGCTCAAGCACGACATCGGTGGCCTGGCGGCCATGGATGCCCTCAACACACGCAAGGCCGAGAAGCTCTACGCCGCCATCGACGGCAGCGACTTCTACTCGAACCCGATCGCCCGGATCAATCGCTCGCGGATGAACGTGCCGTTCGTCCTCGCCGACGACCGGCTCGACAAGGCCTTCCTGGCGGAATCGGAGCAGGCGGGGCTGCTGAACCTCAAGGGTCACCGCAGCGTCGGCGGCATGCGGGCCAGCCTCTATAATGCCGTGCCTGAGGCCGGCGTGGACGCCCTGGTCGACTTCATGGCCGACTTCGAGAAGCGCAACGGGTGAGGTGAAAGCGGGTGTCCCTTCGGTGCCCGCCTTCACGCCTGAATCTCCGTATGACAACGGGGCGTGGCCCCGAGGAAAAGGGAACCACCGATGAGTGATGCCCCCATCAATCTCGATTCGCTGCGTCAGCGTATCGACGAGCTGGACGGCGAGATCCTGCGGCTGATCAGCGAGCGGGCGGAGTGTGCCCGCCGCGTGGCCGAGGTCAAGACCCAGGGCGACCCCAAGGCCGTGTTCTACCGGCCCGAGCGCGAGGCCCAGGTGCTGCGGCGGATCATGGAGCTCAACCCGGGGCCCCTCGACGGCGAGGAAATGGCCCGGCTGTTCCGCGAGATCATGTCGGCCTGCCTGGCGCTGGAGCAGCCGGTCAAGGTCGCCTATCTGGGGCCGGAAGGTACCTTCACCCAGCAGGCGGCGCTCAAGCACTTCGGCGAGAGTGCGGTCAGCCTGCCGATGGCGGCCATCGACGAGGTGTTCCGCGAAGTGGAGGCCGGTGCTGTCAACTACGGCGTGGTGCCGGTGGAGAACTCCACCGAGGGGGTGGTCAACCACACCCTGGACTCCTTCATGGATTCCGGCATGGGCATCTGCGGCGAGGTGGTGCTGCGCATTCATCACCATCTGCTGGTGGCCGAGACCACGCGCCCGGACAAGGTCTCGCGGATCTACTCGCATCCGCAGTCCTTTGCCCAGTGCCGCAAGTGGCTGGATGCCCACTATCCCCACGCCGAGCGCATTCCGGTGTCGTCCAATGCCGAGGCGGCTCGCCTGGTGAAGACCGAGTGGCACAGCGCCGCCATTGCCGGCGACATGGCCGCCAAGCTCTACGGCCTGACGCGTCTGGCCGAGAAGATCGAGGACAGCCCGGACAATTCCACGCGTTTCCTGATCATCGGCAACCAGCAGGTGCCGATGTCCGGCGAGGACAAGACCTCCATCGTGGTGGCCATGCGCAACCAGCCCGGCGCCCTGCACGACCTGCTGGAGCCGTTCCATCGCCACCAGATCGACATGACGCGCCTAGAGACGCGGCCCTCGCGTACCGGCGTGTGGAACTACGTGTTCTTCATCGATTTCAAGGGCCATCGCGAGGAGCCGCGGGTTGCCGCGGTGCTCGAGGAGGTGCGCCTGCGCGCCGCCGAGCTCAAGGTGCTGGGCTCCTATCCTCAGGGCGTGCTCTAGGATGCAACGGAATGCCATGCCCGACCGGGTGCTGATCGTCGGTCTCGGCCTGATCGGCGGCTCGCTGGCCGCGGCCCTGCGCAAGGCCGGCTTCGGGGCCTCCGAGAAAGGCGCGGCCGGCTTCGGGGCCGCTGATAAGCGTGCCGAAATCCTGGCCTGCGACCCCGATGCCGACGAGATCGCCCGCGGCATCGAGATGGGGCTGGTCGACCGCGGCGACACGCGCCTGGCGTCGATGCTCGACGGCGTCGACCTGGTGGTGCTGGCGGTTCCGGTGCTGGCGATGCGCCAGGTCATGACCGAGCTCGCCGACGCGGATGCCATCGCGAAGGGAGTGGTGATCACCGACGTGGGCAGCACCAAGGGCGCCATTCGCGAAGCGGCCGAGGCCGTGTTCGGCAGCATGCCGCCGAATCTGGTGCTCGGCCACCCCATCGCCGGCTCCGAGAAGAGCGGCGTGGCGGCGGCCAACCCCGAGCTCTACGTCGGCCACAAGGTGATCCTGACGCCCGAGCCGACCACCGATCCCGAGGCGCTGGGCAAGGTGCGTGCGCTGTGGGAGCGCGCCGGCGCCGAGGTGCTGGAGATGGGCGTGGAGCGTCACGACGAGGTGCTGGCCCGCACCAGTCATCTGCCGCACCTGCTGGCCTTCTCGCTGGTGGATACCCTGGCGCGCCAGGACGAGCGGCTCGACATCTTCCGCTACGCCGCCGGCGGCTTTCGCGACTTCACGCGCATCGCCGGCAGCGATCCGGTGATGTGGCGTGACATCTTCGTCGCCAATCGCGACGCCGTGCTGCATGCCCTCGACGACTTCGAATCCGGTGTGGCCCGGCTGCGCGACGCCGTCGAGCGCGGCGACACCGATGCCATGCTGGCGACCTTCGATCGCGCCAGTCATGCCCGACACTACTTCGATACCCTGCTTAACCAGACCAGTTACCAGGCGGAATACCAGATGCAAGCACAAGACCAGCTGCGCTACCGGGTCAGCCCCGGCGGCGGCGTGACCGGGCGCATCCGCGTACCCGGCGACAAGTCGATCTCTCATCGCTCGATCATGCTCGGCGCCCTGGCCGAAGGCGTGACCGAGGTCTCCGGCTTTCTGGAAGGCGAGGACAGCCTGGCCACTCTGCAGGCGTTCCGCGAGATGGGCGTGGCCATCGAGGGGCCGCACCAGGGGCGCGTCACCGTGCACGGCGTCGGCCTGCACGGCCTCAAGGCGCCGGCCGGACCGCTCTACGTGGGCAACGCCGGCACGGCGATGCGCCTGTTCGCCGGGCTGCTGGCCGGCCAGTCGTTCGATACCGAGCTGACCGGCGATCACTCGCTGACCAAGCGCCCCATGGGTCGCGTGGCCGATCCGCTGCGCGAGATGGGTGCGGTGATCGAGACCGCCGAGGGCGGCCGCCCGCCGATGAAGATCAAGGGTGGCCAGCCGCTCAAGGGCATCACCTACGACATGCCGATGGCCAGCGCCCAGGTGAAATCCTGCCTGCTGCTCGCCGGGCTCTATGCCGAGGGCGAGACCCGGGTGCGCGAGCCGGCGCCGACCCGCGACCACACCGAGCGCATGCTCAACGGGTTCGGCTATGAGGTCGAGCGCCAGGGTGATACCTGCTGGCTGCAGGGCGGCGGTGAGCTGGCGGCGGCGCCCATCGATGTGCCGTCGGACATCTCCTCGGCGACCTTCTTCCTGGTGGCGGCCGCCATCACGCCGGGCGCCGATCTGGTGCTCGAGCACGTGGGCATCAACCCGACCCGCATCGGCGTGATCAATATCCTGCAGCAGATGGGGGCCGACCTGCGTCTCGAGAACGAGCGCGAGGTGGGCGGTGAGCCCGTGGCCGACCTGCACATTCGCTATGCGCCGCTCAAGGGCATCGACATTCCGGTCGACCAGGTGCCGCTGGCCATCGACGAGTTTCCGGCGCTGTTCGTGGCGGCCGCCAATGCCGAGGGCACGACCCGGCTGCGCGATGCCGCCGAGTTGCGCGTCAAGGAATCCGATCGTCTCAAGGCCATGGCCGATGGCCTCACCGTGCTGGGGGTCGAGAACCGTCTCTATGAAGATGGCATCGACATCGTCGGTCGCCTCGAAGGGCAGGGCGCCGACGGCCCGAGCTACGATGGCGGTCGCATCGACAGCCTGGGCGACCACCGCATCGCCATGGCCTTTGCCGTGGCGGCCCTGAGAGCCTCCGACGAGATCGTCATCGACGACTGCGCCAACGTGGCCACGTCCTTCCCCGGTTTCGTGGATCTGGCCCGCCGTGTGGGGCTGTCCCTCGAAGAAGAGCAGGAGGCGTCATGAGCGAGCTGGCGCCGGTACTGACCATCGACGGCCCCGGCGGGGCCGGTAAGGGCACCATCAGTCGTCTGGTCGCCGAGCGACTGGGCTGGCATCTGCTGGACAGCGGCGCGCTCTATCGGCTGACGGCCCTGGCGGCCACCCGGCACGACGTGGCGCTGGATGACGAGCCGGCGGTGGCGGCCATCGCCGAGACCCTGGACGTGGTGTTCCTGGCCGAGAACGGCGAAGCGCGCATCCTGCTCGAGGGCGATGACGCGACGAGCACGATTCGTACCGAGCAGGTCGGTGATGCGGCCTCGCGAGTCGCCTCGCTGCCGGCGGTGCGCGAGGCGCTGCTCAAGCGGCAGCACGGCTTTCGCCAGGCCCCGGGGCTGGTCGCCGACGGGCGCGACATGGGCACCGTGGTGTTCGTCGATGCGCCGCTGAAGATCTTCCTCACGGCCAGTGCCGAGGAGCGGGCGCATCGTCGCCAGCTTCAGTTGCGGGAGGCAGGGGTGGATGCTAGTCTATCGAGTCTTCTCAAGGAGATTCAGGCACGCGATGCGCGCGATATGCAACGCAGCGTGGCGCCACTCGTACCGGCCGAAGATGCCGTCGAGCTGGACACCACGAGCCTGACGATACCGGAAGTGGTGGATCGGCTGACGGAGCTGCTGGCCCAGCGTGGGCTCGCCTCCGGCACCTGAGCTCCCTTGCGGCGCTCCCGGAACGATGTGATGACGTGGTCGGGCACCTTAAGTGCCCCGTGAGCCCGGCCAGGTCGAACCAGCGCCAACATCCCCGGGAGCAGTCTGAAATGGCCCGTACTCGCTGGTGGTACGGAGGAGCGGCCCTGCCGCACAACGTTGATCACGTAGGAACATCATGAGCGAAAGCTTTGCTGAACTGTTTGAACAGTCTCTCCAGGACATCAACATGGAGCCGGGCGCCATCGTCGCGGCTGCCGTCGTCGACATCGAGGGTGACTGGGTCACCGTCAATGCCGGCCTGAAGTCCGAAGGTCAGATTCCCGCGGCCCAGTTCCGCGACGATAACGGCGAACTCACCATCGCCGTCGGCGACGAAGTCCACGTCGCTCTGGAAGCCGTGGAAGACGGCTTCGGCGAGACCCGTCTGTCTCGCGAGAAGGCCAAGCGCGCCGAGGCCTGGAAGGTCCTGGAAGCCGCCTTCGAGAAGGAAGAAATCGTCAAGGGCGTGATCAACGGCAAGGTCAAGGGCGGCTTCACCGTCGACGTGGATTCCATCCGCGCCTTCCTGCCGGGTTCCCTGGTCGACGTGCGTCCGGTGCGCGACACCACGCACCTTGAGAACAAGGAACTGGACTTCAAGGTCATCAAGCTCGACCCGAAGCGCAACAACGTTGTCGTTTCCCGTCGTGCCGTTCTCGAAGCCGAGAACAGCGCCGAGCGTGAAGCTCTGCTCGCCACCCTGCAGGAAGGCCAGCAGATCGTCGGTATCGTCAAGAACCTGACCGACTACGGCGCCTTCGTCGACCTGGGCGGCGTCGATGGCCTGCTGCACATCACCGACATGGCCTGGAAGCGCATCAAGCATCCGAGCGAGATCGTGTCCGTCGGCGACGAAGTCAGCGTCAAGGTGCTGAAGTTCGATCGCGAGCGCAACCGTGTCTCCCTGGGCCTCAAGCAGCTGGGCGAGGATCCGTGGGTCAACATCAAGGCTCGCTACCCGGAAGGCACCAAGGTGCACGCCACCGTCACCAACCTCACCGACTACGGCTGCTTCGCCGAGCTGGAAGAGGGTGTCGAGGGTCTGGTTCACGTCTCCGAAATGGACTGGACCAACAAGAACATCCATCCGTCCAAGGTCGTTCAGGTCGGTGACGATGTGGACGTCATGGTGCTGGATATCGACGAAGAGCGTCGTCGTATCTCCCTGGGTATCAAGCAGTGCACTGCCAACCCGTGGGAAACCTTCAACGCCCAGTACAACAAGGGCGACCGCGTTGCCGGTACCATCAAGTCGATCACCGACTTCGGTATCTTCATCGGTCTGGAAGGCGGCATCGACGGCCTGGTTCACCTGTCCGACATCTCCTGGACCGAGACCGGCGAAGAGGCGGTTCGCAACTTCAAGAAGGGCGACGAAGCCGAAGCCGTCATCCTGTCCATCGATCCGGAGCGCGAGCGCATCTCTCTCGGCATCAAGCAGCTGGACAGCGATCCGGTCGCCGAGTACCTCGCCGTCAATGACAAGGGCTCCGTCGTCACCGGCCGCGTGGTCGAGGTTGACGCCAAGGAAGCTCACGTCGAGCTGGCGACCGATGTCGTGGCCGTGCTCAAGGCCTCCGAGATCAGCGCTGACCGCGTCGAAGACGCGCGCAACGTGCTGAACGAAGGCGACAGCGTCGAAGCGCGCATCGTCAGCGTCGATCGCAAGAGCCGTCAGATCAGCCTGTCCATCAAGGCCAAGGATCAGGACGACACTCGTCGCAACATGTCCAAGCTGCGCGAGCAGCAGGAAACCGACCAGGATGGCCCGACCACCATCGGTGACCTGATCAAGCAGCAGATGGGTCAGGACTAAGATTCGGGGCCCTGCCCATTTAGCGAATCTTGGCTAGACCGGAGGCGCCGCCCGCGAGGGCGGCGCCTCTTTTTTTGTGGGTTGCGAGGGCGGGTTTCCGGCCTGGTGGATGCCGTTTTCGGGATGTCGTCTTCGGGATGTCGGCGGATCGGTGACAACTTGCAGATTGGCCATCATATTAAAAATAATGAATAAAGGCGCTATTGGCGGCAGTTTTATATTTAACTGTGGCCTTCAACTCTTGGCGAGTTGTTCTGTAGTTGCGTGATATGCCTTTAGGCGCAATAATATCGAGGCATTCCCGAAACTCCCCCAGACAAGGAACGATTACATGTCATCACTGCTCAGCAATTACATGCAGAAAGAACAGCAGCTCAAGCAACTCCAGGATGAACTCGATCGTCTGGAGAATGACGAGCGCCTCAAGGCCGAGCTGGAATTCAAGACCAAGCTCGAAGCCCTGATGAAAGAGTTCGACAAGAGCGCGAATGATGTCATCGAACTGCTGAACCCCAAGCCCGGTACCGCGCCCAAGGCCGCGGCCCCCAGCGCCGGCAGCCGTCGCAAGCGCAAGCTGAAGATCTACAAGCACCCGCAGACCGGCGAAGTCGTCGAAACTCGCGGCGGTAATCAGAAGACCCTGAAGGCCTGGAAAGACGAGTTCGGTTCCGAGACCGTCGAGTCCTGGCTGGTGCGCACCGAGGACTGATATCGGCGGTAAGGCCGGGTATACGGCGAAGCTCGGCTGGCATCAAGAGACGCCGCCCCTTGGGCGGCGTCTTTGTGTCTTGGGTTCAGGTGTCAGTCACAGCAGGGGAACATGCAGTTCCAGGCTGTCCTCGGTCTGCAGCAGCAGGGGAGGGTCGCCGCTGAGTGGCTCGCCGGCCCCGGAGACGCCCCGGCACGCCATGTACAGTACGGCGTCATCCAGCTGGCTGGCATGCTGCAGCGGCAGGCAGGCGTGGCGCTGGGGGGGCAGGTCGAGCATGCGGAAGGCCGGGGGCAGCGCCAGGCTGGTGCTGTGGGCCTTGAGCTGCATGCCGAGATCGAGCCGGGGCAGCGCGCCTTCCAGTGGGCGATCATGGAAGATGGCCAAGGGGGTGGCTTGCTCGAGGCGGCTGGGCAGGGCCTCGGCGCCCTCGGTGTGGCGGAGCCAGTCGCGCAGGTTGTCACGCAGCCGCTGTGGTCGATACAGGCGCGTCAGCACCGCCTTGCGTGCGGGCAGCTCCCTGATGGCGTAGGAGAATCCCTCGGTCTCGTTAAGGCGGCGCTTGAGCGACACGCGCCGTGCCTGCCGATAGCGACGCGGCGGCTGGCCGTAATGACGCTGAAAGGCGCGCGAAAACGCCGAATGATTCTGATACCCGCAGATGCTGGCGATCCGGCTGATATGGCAAGTCGTGTGAATTAACAGGCGTGCGGCCTTTTCGAGTCGCAGTCTGTCTCGATAGGCGCCCGGTGATAGTCCGAAGTAATCCCGGAAGCGTCGTCTGACCTGTGATGAGGAATAGCCAATCCTGCTGGCGAGTTCCTCGATGCCCTTCTGGTTGCCCAGCGTGTCCTGCAACCATATTTCCGCGCGCATCATGTCTTGGCACATGCCCGACTCCCTTGCTGCGTTGTTTCCAGTGCCTTGCGTGATGCCGGTCGTGATCGATGGCTGGCAGATCGTCTTGCCGGAATGTGGTCTGTGTGTCGGTTGATGTCGTTATAAGGCTACAGTCACTGCTTTATGCAGTCTAACGGGGGCGAAGGCAAGTTTGCCTCCGGGTAATGAACGTTTCGGCACATAATAGGCGCCAAAAGCCACAGGATGGGTGCTTGTCGAGGGGGAGGCGGGTATAATCGTGTTGTTATCTCGCCCGGCCATGGCCCTCGTTGTCTTCCTCCTCTGGCCAGGCCTTGAACCGACTGGTTGCGAATGAAACAGCACAGATTTCAAAAGCCCATGGATGAGCGTGAGAAGTTACGCAAGTTCCGTGAACTCGATGATGCCTTCGCCGAGGCGTTGCGTGAGCTCGACACTTCCGGTCCGGCCCTGGATATTTCCACCGGGTCTCCGGTTCGTTCTCCGGATGAGCCGCCTGAGCTGCCCATGGAAGCGCCGGAGAGTCGCCAGCAGCTCTTCGAGCGCCGTCTCCGGGAGTTGATGCAGGATTATGCCCAGGATGAGAACAGCGTCAGCGATCTGCTGCGGACGCTGCAGGGGCTCGGGCGCATTGCCTGACATGCCCCTGAGGCGCTTCACCTAAGGCCCGGCGCGGCCGTCAGCGACGGTAGCGATAGACCCTGAGGCTCGGGAGCAGCGGCTCCTGCTCCAGTCGCTCGTCGCGGCGACGCGCCCGTGTGCGCGTCTGGGGGGGATGGTCCGGCGGCTGGTTGTGATCCGGCAGGCGGCCGTCGTCGGCCGGCACGAACAGCGGCAGCGCCACGTTCATGGCGCGTCGCCGGTGGCCGTCTTCCAGCGGTTCCGTGAAGAACAGGTTGGCCCGCATCAGCGGTGCCTGGGTCTGCACCTGGGCCAGCGGCTCGCCGTCCGGAATGCCGGCCAGCTGGCGCAGCTGGATGCGCACATGCGGGGCGTCGGTATCGAGGGCCAGCAGCTTCTGCTCGGCCTCGCGCACGCTCAGCCGTTTGATGGAGCGCCCGCTCGAGTACCAGGCGAAGCGCACCCTGGCCACCGGTGCCGGGGCCAGCGGAATGCCTCGCCAGCACTGCTTGAGATGCAGTCTCGCCAGGCCACTGCCGCGCAGATGGGTATGCAGCTCGGGATGGCGAAAGGGCAGCACCGCCTTGATCTCGGGCAGCAGTGAGGGCTCTTCCTCCCGAATCCTGGCCAGCAGGTCGGCGAAGGCCTGCTTGGCGCCGTTGACCCGCAGGGCCGCGTCCATGACCGCCGGCGTGGCGGCCACCAGTCCCACATGACTGCGCGTGCTGCGTCCGTCCTGCCCATCCTGATACCAGAGGTCCAGCAGCGCCTCGTGCAGCCAGTCGGCATCGGCACGTTCGCGTCCGAAGGCCCAGGTCTGTCCGCCCTCGTCTCGACAGGTGCTCACCAGTGCCTCGCTGGTCTCGATCAGGCCGTCGAAGGCGGCCTCCAGGCGAGCCAGCAGCTGGTATTCGGGCGCATGGCTGGTCATCGGCTAGACGCCGCCGTCGCGATCGGCGCGGGCCAGCAGGGCATCGATGTCGGTCTCGTCCATGGCGGGCTCGCCGGCGATGCGGTGCGATTCGTCGGCCCAGGCGCCCAGATCGAGCAGGCGACAGCGCTTGCTGCAGAAGGGGCGGTAGGGGTTGTCCTCGCTCCAGGCCACCTTGGTGCGGCACTGGGGGCAGGCGACCTCGAGGGGGCGCTCGGACTCGGCTTGGTTCATGGGGATTCTCTCGGCGTCAGTAAATCGAGGAAAGGATGACGAATCAGCGCGCCGGGGGCAAACCGGAAAGCGCCCGATAGCGCCGGTCCAGCTCGGCGACCCGGGCCGCCAGGCCGGCCTCGTCGGTGGCATTGTCGAGCACCTCGTCGGCGCGGCCCAGGCGTGTGTCGCGAGGCATCTGGGCGGCCACGATGGCGCGGGCCTGGGCCTCGTCGACGCCGTCGCGGGCGGCGGTGCGTTCGATCTGTAGCGCCTCCGGCACGTCGATGACCAGCACCCGGTCGACCAGCGCATGCTGGCCCGACTCGAACAGCAGCGGCGAGACCAGCAGCGCATAGGGGGCCGGGCCCTCGCGAAACGCGGCCAGTCGCTCGAGCAGGCGCTCGCGGATGCGCGGATGGGTGACCGACTCCAGCCAGCGGCGCTCGGCCTCGTCGGTGAACACGATCTCGCGCAACGCGCGCCGATCCAGGCGGCCGTCGGTCTGCAGCACCCGGGGGCCGAAGTGTTCGACGATGGCGGCGAGGGCGGGCTCGCCGGGCTCGACCACCTCGCGGGCGACGTCGTCGGCATCCACCCAGGGAATGTCGTGCGCGGCGAAGGCGCGGGCCACGGTGGACTTGCCGGAGGCGATGCCGCCGGTCACGCCGATGATCAGGGTCGTCTCGGACATCTCACAGCACCAGGTTCAGGTAGGTGGCCATCAGCGGTTCGCCGAGCAGCAGCGCGATCCAGCCGGCCGCGGCGAGCCAGGGGCCGAAGGGCATCGGCGCGCCGCGCAGGCGCGGCACGGCCAGCTGGACGATCACGCCGACGATGGCGCCGGCACCGGCGGCCAGGATCAGGATCATCGGCAGGAAGGTCCAGCCGAGCCAGGCGCCCAGCGCGGCGAACAGCTTGAAGTCGCCGTAGCCCATGCCTTCCTTGCCGGTGACCAGCTTGAACAGCCAGTAGAAGCCCCACAGTGAGAGATAGCCGGCCATGGCGCCGATCACCGCGCCCGGCAGCTGCAGCGGCTGGAACAGCAGCTGGTACAGCAGGCCGGCCCACAGCAACGGCAGGGTCAGCGCGTCCGGCAGCAGCTGGGTGCGCAGATCGATCGCCGCCATCGCCAGCAGGCTCAGGCAGGCGCCGAGGATGAACAGCCCCTCCAGGGTAGGGCCGAACAGCGCCGTCACCGCCAGCGTCAGCAGGGCGCCGGCCAGCTCCACCAGCGGGTACTGGGGGCTGATGCGCGTATCGCAGTGGGCGCAGCGCCCGCGGCGCTTCAGCCAGCCGAGCAGCGGGATGTTGTCATGCCAGGCGATCGGCGCCTCGCAGCGCGGACACATCGAGCGCGGCGCGGCCAGGTGGAAGGTCGGGGTGTCTTCGGCCTCGAGCTCCAGCGCCTCGCGGGCCTCGGCGCGCCACTCGCGCATCAGCATGACCGGCAGGCGGGTGATCACCACGTTGAGGAAACTGCCGAGGCACAGACCGATCACCGCAGCCAGCGGCCACAGCAGCACAGGGGGAAGATCGACAGGCAAGGGACGCTCCTTATCCGCGGGTAGTAGGGCGAGAAGGTGATGGCGCCCATTCTACGGAGCCCGCGACGACTTGTCCGGGGTCATCTATCTTCTCAAGCGAGGCGATGCCGCGGGCTGTCGTCGGCGCTGGCTTTGGTCTAGAATCGCCTCCCTTCATCCGTCAGGAAGGCGAACATGACCCAGACGCTCGGACCGGTGATGCTGGACCTGGAAGGGACGCAGCTGCGTGATGAGGAGCGCGAGCTGCTGATGCGTCCCGCGGTTGGTGGTGTGATTCTCTTCGGCCGCAACGTCGAAGATGCGGCCCAGGTGCGGGCACTGTGCCGGTCGATCCGGCAGGTGCGCCCGGAGCTGTTGCTGGCCATCGACCAGGAGGGCGGGCGCGTGCAGCGCCTGCGTGAGGGGGTGACCCGACTGCCGGCCATGGGCCGGCTCGGCCGTGAGCATCGGGCGGCGCCCGAAGTCGCCCGACGCCTGTGCCAGGACACCGGCTGGCTGCTCGGCATGGAAATGGCGGCCTGCGGGCTGGATCTCAGCTTCGCGCCTGTACTCGACGTCGACGATGGCCAGTCCACGGTGATCGGTGATCGCAGCTTCGGTGCCGATCCCGAGGTGGTGACCCAGCTGGCCGGTGCCTTCGTCGAAGGGCTGCACGAGGCCGGCATGGCCTCGGTGGGCAAGCATTTTCCCGGTCACGGTGGCGTGGCCGCGGACTCGCACCACGAGCTGCCGGTGGACGCGCGCTCCTTCGAGGCGCTGCGCGAGCGTGACCTGGTGCCTTTCGCGTCCCTGTCGTCACGCCTCGGCGGCATCATGCCGGCCCATGTGGTGTATTCGGCCTTCGATCACCGCCCGGCCGGATTCTCGCCGGCCTGGCTCGGGATGCTGCGCGAGTCGCTGGGCTTCAAGGGCACGATCTTCTCCGATGATCTGAGCATGGCCGGCGCGACCAGCGTCGGCGCGCCCGCCGAGCGTGCCCGCCTGGCCCTGGAGGCCGGCTGCGACATGCTGCTGGTGTGCAACGACCGCGCCGCCGCCCTCGAGGTGGTCGAGGCCTGCGAGGGCCGCACCACCAAGCGCGCCGCCAAGCTGCGCTACGGCCGGGCGCGCCCCGATCTCGACGCGCTCGTGGCGCTGTCGCGCTGGCGTCGGGTGCATGCGCACCTCGAGGCCATGGCCGCCGACTGACGGTTTCCTGAATTTCGAACTCTGACTTTCGAACTACGACGAGCTGACGATGCCTAAACTCGATGCCAATGCCCTCCCGTCCCTGTCGGACATGCGTGAGGTCATGGATTCCGCCGATTGCCTGATCAGCCAGGAAGAGGTCGAGCGTGCCCTGGACCGCATGGCCGAAGAGATCGCGACCGACCTGGGCGACAAGCTGCCGGTGTTCTACTGCGTGATGAACGGTGGCCTGATCACCACCGGCCACCTGCTGACCCGGCTCGGTTTCCCGCTCGAGGTCGATTACCTGCATGCCACTCGCTATCGCGGCGGCACCCGCGGCGGCGAGCTGTTCTGGCGCGTGTCCCCCGAAGTGCCGATGGCCGGCCGTCACGTGGTGATCGTCGATGACATCCTCGATGAGGGCTCCACGCTGGCCGCCATCCTCGATTACTGCCGCGAGGCCGGTGCCGCCAGCATCTCCACCGCGGTGCTGGTCGACAAGCGTCACGATCGCAAGGCGATGCCGGATCTCAAGGCCGATTACTGCAGCCTCGAGGTCGAGGATCGCTACGTGTTCGGCTTCGGCATGGACTACAAGGGCTACTGGCGCAACGCGCCGGGGATCTTCGCGCCCAAGGGCATGTGATCACGCCCTTCGTTCGGCGGTCGCCGAGACGATAAAACCCCGCGAGCTCCAGGCTCGCGGGGTTTTTTTCGGCCTTGAGGAGAGCCGTTACAGCGTCATGAACGGCGAGGCCTGCTGGTCGCGGAACTGATAGATCTCGTAGGGCGCGTTCTGCGGCCCCGGCATGCCCGGGGTGCCGCTCGGCATGCCCGCCAGGCCGATGCCGTCGGTGTCGGGCTGCTGCTCGAACAGCGCCTCCACGGCGGCCATCGGCACGTGGCCCTCGATCACGTAGTCGCCCATCTCGACGGTGTGGCAGGAGCCCTGACCGTAGGGGACGCCGGCGTCCTGCTTGATCTCGCCGAGCGGCTGGTCATCGACCACGGTGACGTCGATCCCCAGGCGCTCCAGATGGCGGGCATAGCCGTCGCAGCAGCCGCACTGGGGATTCTTGTAGAGGGTGGCGGTGTCCGGCAGTGCCGCATGTGCGGTGGTGGCGCCCAGCGCGAGGCCGGCGGTCAGCAGCAGACGAGAGGCGGTGGATGTCATGTGTGATGTCCCTTGTGAGAAGTAAATAGATAGGTGATCGGGGTCATGATGCCGGGTCCCGGTAACAGCAGAACCGTCAGTGGCATCGGCCAGCCGAAGGGCTTCGATGTGGCCCATGGCGGCGAAGCGGTCGGTAATCGTGGCCATGTCCCGCAGTGCCGTCGTCGACGGGCCGATACGGATCGGGGGCGGGCATGGCCCGGGGCGTCGTCAGGCCCTTGGCGGTCGGCGCGGGGGCTGTGGGATGTGGTCACTGACGAGCGTGACCACGGGGGCGGGCAGGGCGCGAGGGGCCATGACCGCGGGGGACAGTGAGGCGGCTGGGGCGGCACAGCCGCCGCCGCAGGCATCGCCGGGATCGGGCAGGTCATCGAGTCCCGTGGATGTCATCGACATCCGGGCACAGTCGGCCTGGCAGGCATTGCCGGCCGCATGGCCGGGCAGGGACGCGAGGGCAAACGCCATCACCAGCAGCAGTGCCAGAAGGCGCCGCCACTCGCGGTGGGATCGCGATGTCCAGGCCGATGAACTCATGCGTCAGTCCCGAAGGGGGCAATCTCTAAAGGGTCAGACGCATTGAAGCGCGACACGGCCCGCCGATGCAATCCCCGGCGGGCCGGCAGGGCTCAGGCGTGGTCTAGCCGAGTCCCAGCTCGTGCGTCGCCTCCTCGCGCATCTTGAACTTCTGGATCTTGCCGGTGACGGTCATCGGGAAGTCGTCGACGAACTTCACGTAGCGCGGGATCTTGTAGTGGGCGATCCTGCCCTGGCAGAAGGCCTTGAGCCCGTCTTCGTCGAGGGTCTCATCCTCGGCGAGCTTGACCCAGGCCATCACCTCCTCGCCGTACTTGTCGTCGGGCACGCCGATGACCTGCACGTCCGAGATCGCGGGGTGGGTGTAGAGGAAGTCCTCGATCTCGCGCGGATAGATGTTCTCGCCGCCGCGGATGATCATGTCCTTGATGCGCCCGACGATGGCCACGTAGCCGTCGTCGTCCATGGTCGCCAGATCGCCGGTGTGCATCCAGCCGGCGTCGTCGATGGCCTTGGCGGTCGCCTCCTCGTTGTGCCAGTAGCCGAGCATCACGCTGTAGCCCCGGGTGCACAGCTCCCCGGGCTCGCCGCGAGGCACCACGGCGCCGGTGCCGGGATCGACCAGCTTGACCTCCAGGTGCGGATGGATGCTGCCGACGGTGGTCACGCGTTTCTCGAGCGGGGCATCGGTGCGGGTCTGCAGGCTCACCGGGCTGGTCTCGGTCATGCCGTAGCAGATGGTCACGCCTTGCATGTGCATGCGCTCGATCACCTTGCGCATCACCTCGATGGGGCAGATCGAGCCGGCCATGACGCCGGTGCGCAGGCTGGAAAGATCGAAATGCTCGAACTCGGGATGCTCCAGCTCGGCGATGAACATGGTCGGCACGCCGTAGAGCGCGGTGGCGCGCTCCTCGGCCACCGCCGCCAGGGTGGCCTGTGGGTCGAAGCCGTCACCGGGATAGATCATCGCCGCGCCGTGGGTCATGCAGCCGAGGTTGCCCATCACCATGCCGAAGCAGTGGTAGAGCGGCACCGGGATTACCATGCGATCGGCTTCGCTGAGGTCGAGGGTGCGGGCGACGAAGAAGCCGTTGTTGAGGATGTTGTGGTGGGAGAGCGTGGCGCCCTTGGGGGCGCCGGTGGTGCCGGAGGTGTACTGGATGTTGATCGGCTCGTCGAACTCGAGCCCGGCCTGTCGCTCGGCCAGCTGCGCGTCGCTGACCCGGTCGGCGTGGGTGAGCATGGTCTCCCAGCTGTGCATGCCGGACAGCGCCCGGGCGCCATCCAGGCAGATCACCCGCCTGAGGTCGGGCAGGGCGCCGCTCTTGAGGTCGGCGGGGGTGACGTCATCGAGCTCCGGGACCAGCTCGGCCAGCATCGCCACGTAGTCGGTGGTCTTGAACTGCCCCTGCAGGATCAGTGTCGAGGTGCCGGACTGGCGCAGCGCATATTCCAGCTCGTGGGTGCGGTAGCTGGGATTGATGTTGACCAGGATGGCGCCGATCTTGGCGGTGGCGAACTGGGTAATGGCCCACTCGGCGGTGTTGGGCGACCAGATGCCGACCCGATCGCCCTTGGCCACGCCCAGCGCCATCAGCGCGCGGGCCGCGCGGTCCACTTCGGTCTGGAGTTCTCGCCAGCGATAGCGCAGGCCCTGGTGACGGCTGATCAGGGCGTCTCGATCGGGGAAGCGGGCGACCGTGTCGTCGAAGCAGTCGCCGATGGTCTGGCCCTTGAGAGGGGTGTCGCTGATGCCGCTCAGATAGCTGGCGTGTCGAGGCTGGCGTGGCATGGTGGCTCTCTTTGTTGTGTTATCTCGGGACATTGCTGTGTTGTCTCGGGAAGACCGGGAAACCCTGCCGCACTGGTCGCTCCGGCTACGGGGTGTCCTCCAGCTGGCGCAGCACGTCCCGCGCCCGCTGATCCACGTCATCGATCTCCAGGCGCATCAGGCGGATGTCCTCGAGCTGGCGCTCCAGGTTGGCCCGCTTCTCCGCCAGCAGCTCCAGCAGCCGCTTGAGCTGGCGCGCGTTACCGTCCGGCATGGCGTCGTACATCATCACCACCTCGCGAATCTCGGCCAGCGAGAAGCCCAGCCGCTTGCCGCGCAGGGTCAGCTTGAGGCGCACGCGATCCTTCTCGCGGTAGATGCGCTTCTGGCCCTGGCGCGAGGGGGCCAGCAGGCCCTCCTGCTCGTAGAAGCGAATGGTGCGGGGGGTGACCTCGAAGATCTGGGCCAGCTCCCCGATGGTGTAGGTGCGCTGCTGACGGGGCAGGGCGTCGTTGTCGCTGTCCTGTGCCTGGGAGGGCGTTCGCGTCATGTGATCGATCCTGTAGCCGGGTGGTCCACCGGCGGTTTCCCACCTCGTCCGAGAACCCTAGACGAGGTTTACGTTAACGTAAAGTGCTTGTTAGACCATGGCGGGATATGGGATAACCCGAGCAGTTGCTAGGTTGGCGATAGCCGCCGGGAGGATCCCGCGGATGTGCATCGCCGGCCCGGCACTCGGCCGTTCCCGATTCTCTCGACGGAGGTGTTTCCATGGATTTTGCGCTGACCGAAGACCAGCGAGCGCTGGCCGATGCGGCCGCCGACTTCGCCCGGGCCGAGCTGGCCGATCATGCCGCCGACTGGGACGCCCGCAGCCATTTTCCCGTCGACGTCATCCGTCGGGCCGGCGAGGCCGGCTTCCTCGGCCTCTACACCCCGGAGGAACACGGCGGGCTGGGGCTGTCGCGACTCGATGCCTCGCTGATCTTCGAGCGCCTCGCCCAGGGCTGCATCGCTACCACCGCCTACCTCACCATTCACAACATGGTGACCTGGATGGTCGCCAGCTGGGGCAGCGATGCCCTGCGCGAGCGCTATCTGCCGGCCATGATAGCGGGTGACGCCCTGGGCTCCTACTGCCTCACCGAGCCGGGCGCCGGCTCGGACGCCGCCAGCCTCACCACCCGGGCGGTGCGTGACGGCGACGAGTACGTGATTTCCGGCAGCAAGATGTTCATCTCCGGGGCCGGCGCGACCCAGGTGCTGGTGGTGATGGCGCGCACCGGCGCGCCGGACAGCGGCGCGGGCGGCATCTCGGCGATCCTGGTGCCGGCCGATGCCGCCGGCATCGCGGTCGGCAAGAAGGAAGAGAAGATGGGTTGGAAGAGCCAGCCCACCTGCCTGATCAGCTTCGACGGCGTGCGCGTGCCGGTGGGCAACCGGCTGGGCGAGGAGGGCGAAGGCTTTCGCTTCGCCATGAAGGGGCTCGACGGCGGGCGGCTCAATATCGCCAGCTGCTCGCTGGGCGCGGCCCAGCAGGCGCTGACGCTGTCGCGGGACTACCTGGGCGAGCGCAAGCAGTTCGGTCGCGAGCTGGCGAGCTTCCAGGCGCTGCAGTTCAAGCTGGCCGACATGGCCAGCGAGCTCAGCGCGGCACGGCTGATGGTGCGCCACGCTGCCTGGCGGCTCGACCAGGGCGACCCGGAGGCCACCGCCCACTGCGCCATGGCCAAGCGCTTCGCCACCGACATGGGCTTCAACGTCTGCAACGAGGCCCTGCAGCTGCACGGTGGCTATGGTTATATCCGCGAATATCCCCTCGAGCGGCTGGTGCGCGACACGCGCGTGCACCAGATCCTCGAGGGCACCAACGAGATCATGCGGCTGATCGTCGCTCGCCGGCTGCTGGCCGACGGCGTCGTCGAAGGCCTGCAGTGACCCGACACCCGGGAGCGGCCGGCGGACGGCCGTCACCCTCGTACGGACTCTCTCACACGGACTATCAGGAGACAGTGATGTCGGACCCCGTGGTCAGCTTCGACGAACTCCCCACGCGCGGCGGCGGCCGGATCGGCGTGGCGACCCTCAATGCGCCCAAGTCGCTGAATGCACTGTCGCTGGAGATGATCCGGCTGCTGGAAGACCGGCTCGAGGCCTGGGCGCTGGACGAGCGGGTGGTGGCGGTGTGGCTGGAAGGCACCGGCGGCAAGGCCTTCTGCGCCGGCGGCGACGTGGTGGCGCTGTATCGCTCGCTGGCCGACGACGCGGCCCGTGACGAGACCTTCGCCACGCGCTACTTCACCGCCGAGTACCGGCTGGATCACCGCATCCACACCTATCCCAAGCCGCTGCTGGTGTGGGGCGACGGCATCGTCATGGGCGGCGGCCTGGGGCTGCTGGCCGGCGGCTTCCAGCGTGTGGTCACCGAGACCACCCTGATCGCCATGCCCGAGATCACCATCGGGCTCTACCCCGACATCGGCGCGAGCTGGTTCCTCAATCGCATGCCGCCCGGCATCGGCGCCTACCTGGGGCTGACCGGGGCCCAGCTCAATGCCCGCGATGCCCTGGACCTGGGGCTGGCCGATCGCTTCGTGCCCCGGGCGCGCCGCGATGATCTGCTCGCCGCCCTGGCCGAGGCCGACCACGGCGATCATGCCCCGGCGGCGTGCCGGCTGGCGGTGGAAGGGGTGCTCGATCGCTTCGAGGCCCGCGAGCAGGCCCCGGAGGGGCAGGTCTGGCCGCGGCGTGATCACCTGCAGTCGCTGGTCGGCGAGACCAGCGCCGCGGATGCCGTGGCGCGCATTCTCGCCGACGAGCGCGACGATGCGTGGCTCGCGGCCAATCGCCAGCGCCTCGCCGCCGGCTGTCCGCTGACCGCGCACCTGGTGTGGCGGATGCTCGAGCGTCATCGCCACACCGGGCTGGCCGACGCCTTCCGCGACGAGCTCGGGCTGTCGGTGCAGTGCTGCCAGCGCGGCGATCTGGCCGAAGGCGTGCGTGCGCTGCTGGTCGACAAGGACAAGACGCCGCGCTGGTCGCATGCCGACGTGGCCAGCGTGCCGGAGGCCGACCTCCAGGCGATGCTCGCCTCGCCGTGGTCGAGCGAGGCGCATCCGTTGAGGGATCTGGGCGTCGGGCTGCGGGTCGGCTGACGGCCTCCGGGCCGTGATTTTTCAGGGTTTGCCAATACAACAAGACAAGGAGCCACGCCATGAACATCGCCTTTATCGGACTCGGCAACATGGGTTCGCCGATGGCCGCCAACCTGCTGAGTGCGGGCCACGACGTCTGCGTCTTCGACCTGGTCGAGGCCGCCATGGCGGAGCTCGAGGGGCAGGGCGCCCGGCGCGCCGACAGTGCCGAGGCGGCCTGTCGCGACGCCGAGGTGGTCATTTCCATGCTGCCGGCCGGGGCCCACGTGCTCGGCCTTTATCTGGGCCGCGATGGGGCGCCCGGGTTGCTCGATGCGCTGACGCACAAGCCGCTGGTGATCGATGCCTCGACCATCTCGCCGGACGATGCGTGCCGGGTCGGCGCAGCGGCGGCCGAGCGGGGGCTGAGCTATCTGGACGCGCCGGTCTCCGGGGGGATCGGCGGGGCCAAGGCCGGCACGCTGACCTTCATCGTCGGCGGCAGCGAGTCAGGCTTCGAGAAGGCCCGGCCGGTGCTCGAGGCCATGGGCAAGAACATCTTCCACGCCGGGGACGTCGGGGCGGGGCAGGTCGCCAAGATCTGCAACAACATGCTGCTCGGCATCCTGATGAGCGGCACCGCCGAGGCGCTGGCGCTGGGGGTGAAGAACGGGCTCGACCCGGCGGTGCTGTCCGAGATCATGAAGCAGAGCAGCGGCGGCAACTGGGCGCTCAACGTCTACAACCCTTGGCCGGGGGTGATGGAGGGCTCGGCGGCGTCGCGCGACTATCAGGGCGGCTTTCTGACCGACCTGATGGCCAAGGACCTGGGCCTGGCCTGGGAGCTGGCGCTCAAGGCCCGGGCCAGCGTGCCCATGGGCTCCCAGGCGCGTAACCTGTTCGCGCTGCACAGCGCCCAGGGCAGCGGCCAGCGCGATTTCTCCAGCATCCAGTGGCTCTATCGCGCCGGTGAGTGAGCGCGATCAGCCGTGATGCAGCTCTTCCCCGCCGTCGGAGAACGACGGCGGGGTGTTGGCGCTGACGATCACGCACTCCTCGTCGCCGACATTGCGAAAGCGGTGGGGCAGGCGCGAGTCGAAGTAGTAGCCATCGCCCTGTGACAGCACCTCCACCTCGCCGTTGACGGTGATCTCGATCTGACCCGAGATCACCACGCCGCCTTCCTCGCCGTCGTGTTCCAGCATGTCCTCGCCGCTGTCGGCGCCGGGCGGGTAGCGCTCGTGCAGGATCGACATGCGCCGATCCGGGCGGCGCGCCGCCACCAGTCGCCAGGACAGCAGGCCATCGCCGATCTCGGTGAGCTCACTGGCCTTGTAGAAGGGCCGGGGGTGGCTGGCCTCCTCGCCGGCGAAGAAGGTGCTGATCGACACCGGCAGGGCGTCGAGGATCTTCTTCAGCGAGCTCACCGACGGGCTGACGCTGTTCTGTTCGATCAGCGAGATGCTGCTGTTGGTCACCTTGGCGCGCTTGGCGAGCTCGCGCTGGGAGAGCCCCTTTTCCTTGCGTAGCTGGCGCAGCCGTGCGCCTACATTGAAACCGTCTTCCATCGTCGTTTGTCCGCGTGCGGGTGGCGGTCCTCTGTCGGTCGGCGAAGCATCTGTCGTGCAGAATTATGGACGGATGATACCGTCTCCCGGCGGCGACGATAAGGCGCGGCGTCAAAGGTCGGTCTCGGACAGGGCGCTGCCTCTGTGGACATGGCACCCATCGTGGCGCTGAGGCATCATGGGACGCACTACCGAATGCCTCGCGGGAGCCGGGTCGTGATAGAGCGTGATGCCCTCACTGGACTGGTGCTGGCCGGCGGCCAGGGCCGCCGCATGGGCGGATGCGACAAGGGGCTCGCGCCCTTCGACGGCCGTCCCCTGGTGAGCCATGCCATCGCCCCGCTGGTCGGGCGGGTGGCGGAGCTGTTGATCAGCGCCAACCGGCATCCCGAGGCCTACGCCGAGTGGGCCGATCGGGTCATCGCCGACGCCGAGGCGGGCTACATGGGCCCGCTGATGGGCCTCTACAGCGGCCTGCGCGCGGCGGCCAGCGACTGGGTGGTGGTGGTGCCCTGCGATTGCCCGGCGCTGCCGGACGACCTGGTGGCGCGGCTCGTCGCGGGCCGAGGCGACGCCGATATCGCGGTGGCCCACGACGGCGAGCGCCTGCAGCCGGTGGTGATGCTGCTGCGCCGCTCGCTGGCCGACGACCTGGGTCAGGCGCTGGCCGCCGGCGAGCGCAAGGTCGACCGCTGGATCGCGCGCCATGCCTGGTGCGCGGTGGACATGTCGGATCGCGCCGAGGCCTTCGTCAATCTCAATACCCTGGATGACACGCGGCGCCTGGAAGGGCGTCGCCGGGAGACACTGCGCCCATGAGCGACACACCCGTCGGCTCCGTGCCGCTGGAGGATGACCTGCCGCTGCTGGGCATCGCCGCCTGGAGCGGCACCGGCAAGACGACGCTGCTGGAGCGCCTGCTGCCGGCGCTGCGCGAGCGCGGCCTGCGGGTGGCGGTGATCAAGCATGCCCATCACGCCTTCGACGTCGATCAGCCGGGCAAGGACAGCCATCGCCTGCGTCAGGCCGGCGCCGAGCCGATCCTGGTGGCGTCCCGGGCCCGGGTCGCGCTGATGATGGAGACCCCCGATCGCGAGGAGGCCGATCTCGCCGAGCTGATCGAGATGGTGCGCCCTCAGCGGCCGGACCTGGTGCTGGTCGAGGGCTTCAAGGCCTGGCCGCTGCCCAAGCTCGAGCTCTACCGCGAGTCGGTGGGCAAGCCGCTGCGCGCGGCCGAGGACGCCTGGATCGTGGCGGTGGCCAGCGACGGCGAGCCTGATCTGCCCGACGACGTTGAGCGGCTCGACCTGAACGATCCCGAACGCCTCGCCGACTGGATCGCCGCCTGGCCGTCACGCTGGCCTGACCGGCGTCGCCCTCGGGGCGAGGACGCGGCGTCATGACGCTGTCCTGCTTCGATCTCGGCGAGCGCACGCTGTCGCCGGACGAGGCCCGTGAGGCCTTGATGGCGCTGGTGGCGGGGCCGCTGCCCGCCGAGCGGGTGGCGCTGTCCGCGCTGCAGGGCCGGGTGCTGGCCGAGGCGCTGCGCTCGCCCATCGACGTGCCGCAGAACACCAATGCCGCCATGGACGGCATCGCGCTGGCATGGGGCGATGACGAGGCGGATGGCGAGCGTCCCGCTCGCTGGCGCCGGGTCGGTGCCGTGCTGGCCGGGCATCGCCGCGAGGCGCCGCTGGCCGCCGGCGAGTGCGTGACGATCACCACCGGGGCCCCGTTGCCGCCGGGCGCCGATACCGTGATCATGGGCGAGCAGCTGAGCGTCACCGATGACGACGTCGCGGTGGAGCGGCCGGAGACCGTGTGCCGCGGCCAGAACGTGCGCCAGGCCGGCGAGGACATCGCCCGCGGTCAGCCGGCGCTGGCCGCCGGGACCCGGCTGGGGGCGGCCGAGCTGGGCCTGCTGGCCTCGCTGGGCCTCGCCGAGGCCGCCGTGCATCGTCGGCCCCGGGTGGCGATCTTCTCCACCGGCGACGAGGTCACCGCCCCGGGCGAGGCGCTGCCGTCGGCCGGCATCTATGATGCCAACCGTTTCTCGCTGGCCGGCCTGCTGGCCGAGCACGGCGCCGAGGTGATCGATCTCGGCATCCTCGGCGATGACCATGAGGCGCTGGTCGAGGCGCTCGGCGGTGCCGCCCGCGGTGCCGATCTGGTCCTGACCAGCGGCGGCGTGTCGGCGGGGCAGGCCGACTTCACCCGCCAGGCGCTGGAGGACGTCGGCCGGCTGGCCTTCTGGCGGCTGGCCATTCGCCCCGGGCGACCGCTCGCCTGCGGCACGCTCGGCGAGCGGGAGGTGCCCTTCATCGGCCTGCCCGGCAATCCGGTGGCGGCGATGGTGACCTTCCTGCAGTTCGTGGCCCCGCTGCTGCGGCGACTCCAGGGGCGTGACGATCTCGCCCCGCGGCGCCACACGGCCCTGGCCGAGACGTCGCTCAAGGGCCGCGTCGGGCGCACCGATTTCCTGCGCGCCACCTGTCGCAGCGACGACGAGGGACGGCTGTGGGTGCGGCCCACCGGGGCCCAGGGCTCCGGTATCCTGTCTTCCATGGTGGCTGCCGACTGCCTGATCGAGATCGATGCGGCGCGTGCCGTTGTCGAACCCGGTGAGGCGGTGGCCATCCAACCCCTTTTTCGACTGTCATGAGGCGCCTTCCATGAGCCTGACCCACCTCAATGCCCGCGGCGAAGCCCACATGGTCGACGTCGGCGACAAGGCCGAGAGCCGCCGTGAGGCGCGTGCTTCCGGGGCCATTCGCATGCGCCCCGAGACCCTGGCGCTGCTCGCCGATGGCGAGCTGCCCAAGGGCGACGTGCTGGCCACGGCCCGCATCGCCGGCATCCAGGCCGCCAAGCGCACTCACGAGCTGATTCCGCTGTGCCATTCGCTGGCGCTGTCCAAGGTCAGCGTGGACTTCGAGCTCGACGAGGCCAGTGCCAGCGTGCGCGTCTCCGCCACCT
This sequence comes from Halomonas smyrnensis AAD6, assembly GCF_000265245.1. Classification (GTDB taxonomy): domain Bacteria; phylum Pseudomonadota; class Gammaproteobacteria; order Pseudomonadales; family Halomonadaceae; genus Halomonas; species Halomonas smyrnensis. Next base: position 12,756 of record NZ_AJKS02000021.1, on the reverse strand, counting down.
GCCGGCTCAACGGCCGCACCGGCGTCGAGATGGAAGCGCTGACCGCCGTGTCCGTGGCCTGCCTCACGCTCTATGACATGTGCAAGGCGGTGGACAAGGCGATGGAGATCGGCGAGATCCGCCTCGAGACCAAGACCGGCGGCAAGTCCGGGGACTACGCTCGGGAAGGCGAGGTCGCCGAGGCGCCGATCGTCACCGGCGAGGGCGAGGCCGGCGAGGTCTCGCTCGGGGCGCGGTGTGCCGCCGGCGAGCCCTGCATCCTGGTGAAATGCCTCGCCGAGCTTCGCGAGCGCCTCGGGGTCGGCGAGGTGTCGTTGCCCTTCAATGCCCTCGAGCGGGCCGACGTGGGCGGGCTCAAGGCCGCCCTCAAGGCCTCGGACCCGCGCTTCGCCGGCCTCGACGAGGGGCGCGTGCTGTGCGCGGTCAATCAGGTGATGGCGGGAAATGCCACGCCGCTGACCGCCGAGGACGAGGTGGCCTTCTTCCCCCCGGTCACCGGAGGCTGACCATGTCACGTGTGCGAGTACAACAACAGGCCTTCGACGCCGGCGAGGAACAGCGCCGGTTGATCGAAGCGCGCACCGATATCGGCGCCGTGGTCGGGTTTACCGGCCTGGTGCGAGACTTCAATGAACGTCCCGAGGTGCAGGCGCTCAGCCTGGAACACTACCCGGGCATGACCGAGGCCGCTCTCGAGGCCATCGTCGATGAGGCCGAGTCCCGCTGGCCCCTGCAGGGGGTGCGGGTGATTCATCGTATCGGCCGGCTTGCGCCGGGCGACCCCATCGTGCTGGTGGTGGTCGCCAGTGCCCATCGGCGAGCCGCCTTCGAGGCCTGCGACTTCATCATGGATTATCTTAAGACCCGTGCTCCCTTCTGGAAGAAGGAGCACACGGCCAGCGGTGATTATTGGGTGGCCGAGCGCCAGACCGATCATCGCGATGCCGAGCGCTGGGAGGTGTCATCATGACCGACGAGCTCATCGACGACTTCGGCAGGCGGGTGCGCTACGTGCGTATCTCGGTGACCGATCGCTGCGATTTTCGCTGCGTCTACTGCATGAGCGAGGAGATGACCTTTCTGCCTCGTGCCCAGGTGCTGACCCTGGAGGAGCTGGCGCTGGTGGCCCGCGCCTTTACCGAACTCGGGGTGGAGAAGGTGCGTCTGACCGGCGGCGAGCCGCTGGTGCGCCGCGACATCGATCGTCTGGTGGATGACATCGGCGCTTTGCCGGGGCTCAAGGACTTCGCCATGACCACCAACGGTGCCAGTCTGCCCCGGTATGCCGAGCGCCTGCACGAGGGCGGTCTCCAGCGGCTCAATATCAGCATCGATTCGTTGGACCCGGAGCGCTTCCGGCGGCTGACGCGCACCGGTGATCTGCAGCGGGTGATCGATGGCATTCGCGCCGCCAAGGCGGCCGGTTTCGAGCGCATCAAGCTCAACGCCGTAATCCTCAAGGGGCGCAACGACGACGAGGTCATCGATCTGGTCGACTTCGCCCGCCGCGAGGGACTCGACATCAGCTTCATCGAGGAGATGCCGCTGGGCGAGGTCTCCGATCATGGGCGCGAGGAAACCTTCTGTTCCAGCGACGAAGTGCAGGCGCTGGTCGAGACGCGTCACACCCTGCTGCCGACCACCGAGTCGACGCTCGGGCCGTCGCGCTATTTCCGCATGCCGGACAGCGATACCCGGGTCGGTTTCATTTCGCCGCACAGCCACAACTTCTGCTCCAGCTGCAATCGGGTTCGCGTCACGGCGGAGGGCCGGCTGCTGCTGTGTCTGGGCAACGAGCACTCGGTGGACCTGCGCGCCGTGATGCGCCGCCACCCCGGCGATATCGAGGCACTCAAGGCGGCGATCATCAAGGCCATGCCGCTCAAACCCGAGCGGCACCACTTCACCACCGATGGCGATGTGCAGGTGGTGCGCTTCATGAACATGACCGGCGGCTAACGACGCTCGCCCGAGCCGGGAGTCAGGCATTATCGGTCTCCCGGCCGTACTTCCTTCCCGAGTCATTCGTACGACTTTTCCAGAGCAATCCTCTCCTCGCTGTCGCGATACCTCTTTCTTTCTTCGCGCTATGCCCGATATTTCCGGTGGGCTTTTCTTGCCAACATTGCTTGCCAACCGTGCCGTAGAGCATATACTTTTATCGTTATCGGTTGACTGTAATCGACCATCAATCAGCGTCCTGGAGGGGGCAATGTCCGAGCAAACCCTGGAGCGTATCGCTCGCAACAAGAACGTGGCCCGTGCGGCGGCTCGTCAGCTCAGCATGGAGCAACTGCACAAGCTGGCCGAGGTCATCGGCGAAGTCATCGAGCAGAAGAATGACGAGGAGCGTCAGCGCCAGGAAGAGGAAGCTGACAAGGCTCGCAAGCTCGCCGAGATTCGCGAACAGATCAACGAGGCGGGGCTTTCCGTCGAGGATCTGGTGCCCGAGCAGCCCCAGCGCAAGCGCGGTCGTCCGCCGAAGAAGGCCGCCGACAAGGCGTGATGCGGCGAGCCAAAAGCGCCGAGCTAAAAGCGCCGAGCTACAAGAAAACCCCGAAGGCTTCCACCTTCGGGGTTTTCTTTTGCTTCGGGCGGTTTCAGGCTGGCAGCTTAAGGCGTTATCCCGACGTCTCGGCCTCGGCGGCGAGGATCTGCAGATGGATCTCCGGCATCCGGCGCAGGTGATCGCCGAACCAGGCGAGCATGCGGGGCCGCAGGGCGAGACGAAGATCCGCCAGCGACTCCACCTGAATGTCGTCCAGACAGTCGTCCAGCCAGTCGACGAAGGCATCCTCGTCCAGCGGGCTGGCCTCGCTGACATCCAGCAGCAGGCGCCCGATGCGCGTCCACCCTTGCTCGGTCGCCATGACCGTGAGGGCCAGATGCAGCTGTCCGTGGCGCGCCTCGCCGCCGCCCAGGCCTGGCAGGCGAGCGACTTCGTCCTGATGAATGATGCGCGGCGTCTGGGCGTGGCGGGCTTCCCGATGCAGGCCGTCGGCGTCGAGGCGAATCATGTCGCCGTTGCGCGGGATGATCGGCGCCTCGATGCCGAGCGACTGCGCGAGGCTTTGATGGGCCTGCTGATGGCGAGGCTCGCCGTGTACCGGCAGCAAATGGCGCGGGCGGGACCAACCGTAGAAGGTGGTCAGTTCGTCCTGGGCGGGGTGTCCGGAGGCGTGCAGCTCTTCATGATTGCTCTCGTCGAGCAGCGACACGCCGAGATGACTCAGGCCGCGCTTGAGCCGCTCGATCAGGCGCTCGTTGCCGGGAATCGCCTTGGAGGAGAAGATCACGCTGTCGCCGGCTTCCAGCTCGACGTGGGGATGACGGCCCCGCGCCAGTCGTGACAGCGCCGCCCGCGGCTCGCCCTGGCTGCCGGTGGCGATCACCAGCACTTCCTCGGGCGGCAGATAGCCCATGTCGGAGATCGGGACCAGCGGCGGCATGTCGTCCAGATAGCCGAGGCCGCGGGCCACGCCGACCATGCGCTCCATGGAGCGCCCCATCAGCGCGACGCGCCGGCCGCAGCGCTCGGCGGCGCGGCCGATGGCCAGCACCCGGGCCAGGTTGCTGGCGAAGCAGCTCACCACCACGCGTCCCCGACAGCCTTCGATGGCGCGGGTGAGGGCCTGGGCGACCTCGCCCTCGCTGCGCGAGTGGCCGGGGAGGGGGGCGTTGGTGGAGTCGCCCACGACCAGATCGACCGGCGCCAGGGCGCGATAGAGCTCGGCATCCACGGCGGGGCCGATCAGCGGCTCGGGGTCCAGCTTCCAGTCACCGGTATGCAGCACGCGATGCGAGCCCGCGGTGATCAGCAGCGCGCAGCTCTCGGGAATCGAGTGGGTGAGGGGCAGGTAGCGCAGGCTGTAAGGGCCGACGCTTAGCGCCTCGCCGGGCTCGATGACGTGGATCGCCGACTGCGACAGGCCGCGCTCGGCGAACTTGGCGCGCAGCAGCCCCGCCGCCAGCGGCGTGGCGTGGATCGGGCAGCCCCACTGCGGCCACAGCCAGGCGGCGGCCCCGATATGGTCCTCGTGCCCATGGGTGATGATCAGCGCCTCGGGCGCGATGCCCAGGGTGTCCAGGGTGGACAGATCGGGCACCTGCAGCGGGCTGTCCGGCAGGTCCTGGCGGATCATCATGCCGCAGTCCACGGCGATCCAGCGTTCCTCGTGCTCCTTTTCTGCATACCCATAGAGGTTGAGGTTCATGCCGATCTCACCGCAGCCACCCAACGGCAGGAAACGCAGGGGAGGTCGGCGGCGGGGGCGGATCTGGGCGCGAGGTTGTGGCATCGAAGGGACGTCGACGGAAAATGTGCCGATCACTATACGGGATGGTGGCACGGCGTCACAACGCGCCGCCTCGGACGCGCGGGGTCTGACTCGACGGGCAGGATTTCGCTACAATGGGGGATTATTCGGCTTATCCAATCTACGGTCTTTCGATGTCACACTACTACCGTCTCGTGGTTTCCTGCCCCGATCGCCTGGGGATCGTCTCGCGTGTCTCGAGCTTCATCGCCGGGCAGGGCGGCTCCATCACCGAGGCCAGCCAGCACTCCGACCTGGAGTCCGGGCGCTTCTTCATGCGCTACGTGATACTCGCGGATTCCATCGGCATGTCCGCCGAGACGCTGCGCGACGCCTTCGCCCCGATCGCCGACGAATTCGAGATGGACTGGTCGCTGACCGACACCCAGACGCGACAGCGTGTGGTGCTGATGGTGTCCCGCGAGAGCCACTGCCTGGTGGACCTGCTCTATCGCTGGACGGCCAACGAGCTGGACTGCGACATCGCCGCGGTCATCTCCAATCATGAGGACATGCGGTCGCTGGTCGAATGGCACGGCATTCCCTACCACCACGTGCCGGTCGATCCCGCGGACAAGTCGATCGCCTTCGCTGAAGTGCAGCGCCTGGTCGAGGAAGCGCGGGCCGACACCATCGTGCTGGCCCGTTACATGCAGATCCTGCCGCCGAGCCTCTGCGAGCGCTACGCCGGTCGCGTGATCAATATCCATCACAGCTTCCTGCCGTCCTTCGCCGGGGCCAAGCCCTACCATCAGGCCTACCAGCGCGGCGTGAAGCTGATCGGGGCCACCTGCCACTACGTCACCCAGGAGCTGGATGCCGGCCCGATCATCGAGCAGGACATCCACCGGGTCAGCCATTGCCACACGCCCAACGATCTGGTGCGCTTCGGTCGCGACGTCGAGAAGACCGTGCTGGCCCGCGGTCTGCGCTGGCACCTCGAGGACCGCGTGCTGGTGCACGGCAACAAGACGGTGGTGTTTGCCTGACCGGCGCCGCTGAGGCGCCCGTTTTCGAGCCGGCCCGTTGCGTGGCCGGCTCCGTCGTGACGGCCTGATCCGGCCTCTTTTCCTGCGCTCTTTTTCTGCCTTCTGGTCGGGAGGCGGCGGCAGCCGCCGGAGCGAAATACGTCGGTTGTGTGTGAAAAGACGGCGAGCGCAGACAGTGGTCGTACAGCACCTAGAGGGGCAGCGTCAGCTGCTGACGGGCGGCCTCCGGCTGCAGCCGAACGCCCACGCCCAGCAGGCGCACCGGGCGCGAGGACCGGGCCCAGGCCTGTTCCAGCAGGCGCTGGTAGCTGTCGCGGTCGATGGCCTGGCCGCGGCTTTCCAGCGTGGTCAGGCTGAAGTCGTCGAAGCGCACCTTGACGAACAGGCCGGCGACCGCCGGCTCGCCGTGCCGGGCCAGGCGTTGGACGAGCTTGTCGCAGAGCGGCGTCAGCGCCGCCTGGGCGCTGGGCAGGTCGGGCAGGTCGCGGTCGAAGGTGCTCTCGACGCTGACCGACTTGCGCTCCCGTTCCACCTTCACCGGGCGCTCGTCGATGCCGCGGGCCAGCTCGAACAGCCGCTGGCCGAACTTGCCGAACTCCTCGAGCAGTCGTTCGCGTGGCAGGCGGCGCAGGTCCGCGCAGGTCGCCACGTCCAGCGCCTCGAGTCGGGCTTTGGTGGCCGGCCCCACGCCGTGCAGCTTGCCGACCGGCAGCTGCGACACGAACGCCGCCACGCGATCCGGCGGTATCACCGTGAGCCCGTCGGGCTTCTCCCAGTCGCTGGCCACCTTGGCCAGGAACTTGGTCGGCGCGGCGCCCACCGAGACGGTGATGCCGGTGCGCGCGAAGCATTCCTGCTTGATCCACTGCGCCATCCAGGTGGCGCTGCCCTGGAAGCCCTCGACGTCGGTGACGTCCAGATAGGCCTCGTCCAGCGACAGCGGCTCCACCAGCGGGGTCAGCTCATAGAACACGGCCTGGATCTGCCGGGAGACCTCGCGGTACTTGTCGAAGTCGCCCGGCAGCAGGGTGAGGTGCGGGCAGAGGCGCAGGGCCTGGGCCGTGGGCATCGCCGAATGGATGCCGAAGGCCCGGGCGGGGTAGTTGCAGGTGGCGATGACCCCGCGATGCTCGCGCGAGCGGCCGATGGCGATGGGGATATCGCGCAGGCTCGGATCGTCGCGCATCTCGACGGCGGCGTAGAAGCAGTCGCAGTCGGCGTGCAGGATCTTGCGCTGGGTGCCCATGTCAGCAGAGAAAACGGTTTGACGCCTGGCGAGCGCTGCCGGCGTTAGCCCAGGGCCTGGCCGTTGCCGCCGCGGATGACTCCCACGCCGATACCCTCGATCTCGAAGGCGTCATGGCGCAGGTCGACCTCGATGGGATCGAAGTCGGCATTCTCCGCGTCGAGGCGAACCTTGTGGCCCTGGCGATGGAAGCGCTTGACCGTCACTTCGTCCTCCAGGCGTGCGACCACGATCTGGCCGTCGCGGATGCGCTCGGTGCGGTGAACGGCGAGCAGGTCGCCTTCCATGATGCCGACGTCCTTCATCGACAGGCCGCGCACCCGTAGCAGGTAGTCGGCCCTGGGGGTGAAGTATTCCGCCGGCAGCGGGCAATAGCGGTCGATATGCTCGGCGGCCAGGATCGGGCTGCCGGCGGCGACCTCTCCGATGATCGGCAGGCCCTGGCTCTGGCTCGGCTCGTCGTTGGCCGCGCCCTCGCTGGCCTCGGCCTCCTGGGCCGGCAGGCGGATGCCGCGGGAGGTGCCACGAATCACGCGGATCACGCCCTTGCGCTCCAGGGCGCGCAGGTGCTCCTCGGCGGCGTTGGGCGACTTGAAGCCCAGGGCACGGGAAATTTCCGCTCGGGTCGGCGGATAGCCCAGCTCGTTCATGGTCTTGACGATGAAGTCATAGACGTTCTGCTGGCGTGACGTGAGGGGGCGAGTCATGCGGCCTCCGGAGCGGATGGGGGGCGAGTATTGATCAAGTATACAGCATGGGATTCCATCCAGTAAAAGCGTGATCGCGGCGCCGTTTTCCTGCCGAGCCTCCTCACCGTGGTGTTCGGCCAATCCGTTTCAAACGTATGATGGTTGACCTCGCCGCGCCTGACGCTGCACTCTCATGATTCAAGGACAGTTTGAAACAGGCGTTTTCTCACGCCCGAGACCACACAACACCGGATCGAACCGATGGCCCAGCCCGATACCGTCACTCGCATTCTCGATACCGCCGAGGTGCTGTTCGCCGAGCGCGGCTTCGCCGAGACCTCGCTGCGGAACATCACCAGCAAGGCCAAGGTGAACCTGGCGGCGGTCAACTACCACTTCGGCTCCAAGAAGTCGCTGATCCAGGCGGTGTTCGCCCGCTATCTCGATCCTTTCACCGAACGCTTTCATCTGGCGCTGGACGAGCTCGAGGCGCGCCATGCCCGCGACGGCAGCCAGATTCCGCTCGAGGAACTGCTGGAGACCATGGCCCGCACGGTGCTGGAGGTGCCCGCCGAGCGGGACAGCCTGAAGGTGTTCATGCGCCTGTTGGGCCTTGCCTACAGCCAGGCCCAGGGGCACCTGCGCGGCTACATCCAGGCGCAGTACGGCGAGGCCTTCAACCGCTTCATCGAGCTGGTGCGGCAGGCCACGCCGGAGCTGCCGGACGCCGAGCGCTTCTGGCGCCTGCACTTCATCCTGGGGTCGGTGATCTTCACGCTCTCCGGGCTGGATGCGCTGCGCGACATCGCCGAGCACGACTACGGCGAGCGGGTCTCGGTGTCGGAGCTGGTGCAGAAACTGCGTCCGGTAGTGGTCGCCGCCATTCAGGCGCCGCTGCCGGAATAGCGCCGAGCGACAAGCGCCGAGCTACAAGCGCCGAGCGACAAGCGCCGAGCTACAAGCGCCGAGCTACAAGCGCCGAGCTACAAGCGCCGAGCTACAAGCGCCGAGCTACAAGCGCCGAGCTACAAGAAAACCCGAAGGCCATGCCCTTCGGGTTTCTTTTGCTTCGGGCGGTTTCAGGCTGCCGACTTGCAGCTTGCAGCTTGCAGCTTGCAGCTTGCAGCTTGCAGCTTGCAGCTTGCAGCTTGCAGCTTGCCCTTTAGATCACGCTGCCCAGCTCGAAGATCGGCAGGTACATCGAGATCACCAGCCCGCCGACCAGCACGCCCAGCACCACGATGATGAAGGGCTCGAGCAGCGAGGTGAGGGCGTCGACCTTGTTGTCGACGTCTTCCTCATAGTAGTCCGCTACCCGGTTGAGCATGGCGTCCAGGGCGCCGGCTTCCTCACCGATGCCGACCATCTGCACCGCCAGCGCCGGGAACTGCTCGGTCAGGCGCATGGCGAAGTGCAGCTGCTGGCCGGTGGCGACGTCGTCGCGGACCTGTTCGACCGCGCGCTCGTAGACCCGGTTGCCTGAGGCGCCGGCGGCGGTCTCCAGTGCCTCGACCAGCGGCACGCCGGCGCCGAAGGTGGTGGCCAGGGTGCGCGAGTAGCGGGCCACGCAGGACTTGTCGAGGATGTCGCCGATCACCGGGAGGCGCAGCGCCAGGGCGTGCATGCGATAGGCGAAAGGCTCGGAGCGCTTGATGCCGGCGCGGATGAAGAAGATGGCGGCCACCACCGCGCCCAGCGCCCACAGCCAGTATTGCTGGGCCAGCTCCGAGAGCTGGATGGTCATGCGCGTCATCGCCGGCAGCTCGGCGCCGAAGCCCTGGAACAGGCTCTCGAACTGCGGCACCACCTTGATCAGCAGGATCGCGGTGACGCCGATGCCCACCGCGATCACCGCGGTGGGGTACCACAGCGCCTTCTTCACCCGGGCCTTGAGCGATTCCACCTTCTCCTTGTAGGTGGCCACGCGCTCGAGCATGCGGTCCAGCGAGCCGGACTGCTCGCCGGCCTCCACCAGGTTGCAGAACAGCCGGTCGAAGTAGGCCGGGTGACGCCGTAGCGTCTCGGAGAAGCTGGCGCCGGCGGCGACCTCGTTCATCAGCTCCTGCACCAGGCCGCGCATGGCCGGCTTCCTCATGCTCTCGGCCACCACCTGGAAGGCCTGCAGGGCCGGCACGCCGGCGCGGATCATGGTCGCCATCTGGCGGGCGAACAGCATGATGTCGCGCGGCTTGACCTTGCCCATGCCGTTGCCGATGCCGCTCTTGCGGCGGATGGTCTTGACGATGATGTTCTGGCCGGAGAGTTCCTTCTCGACCTCGACGCGGCTCCTGGCGATGATCTCGCCGCTGATCTTGCGGCCCTGCGGGCCCTTGCCGGACCAGTGCCAGCGATACAGCCTGAGCTTCCGGGCCTTGTGGTAGGTGGCCGTTGCCATGATGCGTTCCCCGCGTTGCGTGCGTTATTCCTTGGTGACCCGGTTGACCTCGGTCAGGCTGGTCATGCCCTGCATGACCTTCAGCAGGCCGCTTCGGCGCAGGTCCGGGTGGCCTTCCTCGCGCGCCTGGGTATCGAAGTCCATGGCGTTACCGTGGGTCATGATCAGCTGGCTCATGGCATGGGAGATCGGCACCACCTCGTAGATGCCGACCCGGCCCTTGAAGCCCTGGGTGCAGTGCTGGCAGCCCACCGGTTCGTAGATGGTGGCGCCCTCGACCTCTTCCTCGCTGAAGCCCTGGGCCAGCAGCGCCTCGCGCGGAATGTCGGCGGGCTGCTTGCAGTTCGGGCACAGCCGCCGGGCCAGGCGCTGGGCGATGATCAGGCTCACGGAGCTGGCGATATTGAACGGCGCCACACCCATGTTGGCCAGGCGGGTGAGGGTCTCCGCCGCGGAGTTGGTGTGCACGGTGGAGAGCACCAGGTGGCCGGTCTGGGAGGCCTTGACCGCGATCTCGGCGGTTTCCAGGTCGCGGATCTCGCCGACCATCACCACGTCCGGGTCCTGGCGCAGGAAGGCGCGCAGGGCGCTGGCGAAGTCGAGCCCGATGCGCGGCATCACGTTGACCTGGTTGACGCCGGGTACCCTGATCTCCACCGGGTCCTCGGCGGTGCAGATGTTGCGCTCGATCTCGTTGAGGATGTTGATGCCGGTGTAGAGCGTCACTGTCTTGCCGCTGCCGGTGGGGCCGGTGACCAGGATCATGCCCTGGGGGTGCTCCAGCACGTTCTCGTACATGGCGCGCTGCTCGGGCGTGAAGCCCAGCTGCTCGATGCCCATCTGCGCCGAGCTGGGATCGAGGATACGCAGCACCAGTTTCTCGCCGTAGACGGTGGGCAGCGAGTTGACGCGGAAGTCGATGGAGCGGGTCGAGGAGACCTTGAGTTTGATGGCGCCGTCCTGGGGCAGGCGGCGCTCGGAGATGTCCAGCCGCGCCATGACCTTGAGGCGGGCGGCGATGCGGTTGCGCATGGCGAAGGGCGGATGGGCCGCATCGTGCAGGATGCCGTCGATGCGAAAGCGCACCCGATAGCTGGTCTCGTAGGGTTCGAAGTGGATGTCCGAGGCGCCGCGGCGGATGGCGTCGAGCAGGATCTTGTTGACGAACTTGACGATCGGCGCGTCGTCGCCGGCGTTGGCGATCGCCTGCTGTTCGTTGGTGACGTCGACGACGTCCTCGCCGAATTCCAGCTCGCCCACGGCATCGTCGACGTTGGACAGCTCGTCGAGCATCGACGACTCGCTGCGGGCCAGGTAGGCCTCCAGCACCGGGCCGAGCTGGTCGGTCGGGGCCAGCACGCCTTCCAGCGACAGGCCGGTGGCGAACTGCAGCTCGTCGAGCTGGGCCAGGGTGCTGGGGTAGGGCACGGCGACAGTGAGCTTGTGGCCGCGGCGGTGCAGCGGCAGCACGCCGAGCCTGCGCAGCAGCTTGTCGGGATAGTCGCCGGCGTCGGGCAGGCTCTCCAGCCGCAGGGCATCCAGATCGATGATCGGCAGGCCATATTCCCAGGCGGCCGTGAGCGTGGCCTGGCGCGCCTGCACCAGCCCCGTGCTGATGACGTGCTTGAGCAGCGAGGTCTCGGCCTCCCGGGCCTCCTGCTCGGCGAGCTGTGCCGCCGCCTCGGTCAGCAGGCCGTCCGTCACCAGCCGGCGGGCCAGGCCGCGCATGCCGCGCAGGCGGCCGGCGGATGAGGTGTCCGCCTGGTGTGAGGAAGGCTGGTGTTCGGCAGAGGGCGGGCGATAGTCGTTCATGGAGCTCCTGGGTGGCCGGCCGGTGGCCCCGTGTGGCGAGTGCGAGGCCTGGCCGGCATCATGATGGGGGCTTAATGGCGATTCTAGTCCCTTCGCGCAGGTAGCGGCCATAGGCGATGAGCGTCCTATCAACCTTTGACCTGAGTGAGATCATGCGATTTTAGGTTGAGCAAAGGATGATATATTAGATTTTATATGGATGACGGCCTTGCAGTAGTGCTGGCCGTAACTTAACGTAATCGACAGGGTGGCGGGTCGCCGCCGTGAGCGTGGCCGAGGGTCGGCCGCCGGGAAGGACAACGAGCAAGGGGTGAACGAGATGAAGGCACAGAGCATGAAGAAGGGCATGCAGCGCGCTCAGGGTGGTTTTACCCTGATCGAGCTGATGATCGTGGTGGCGATTATCGGGATCTTGGCGGCGGTGGCTATACCGAGATATCAAGCATACGTTGTTCGATCGCAAGTTTCAGAGGTAATGATGGCTGCTTCGGCTGGTAGGACTGCTGTTTCTGAGTATGTGTCATCTAATAGCTCTTTACCTCCAGATACTTTCTCTATTGCAAATCAAAATTCTCAATTTGTGAGCGGGACTACATGGGACGGTAGTAATATTGTCGCTACATCTACGAATTTAAGCTCTGGCGTGACTGGTACAGTGACTCTCACTCCTAACACATCTGGTACTTCTGGAACAGATCTTAGGATAACAGGCTGGACTTGTGGTGGTAGCATTTCCGCTGAATATCGTCCTGGCAGCTGTCAAGGCGTTGATCCAAACGCCACGCAGTAGTAATCGGGGCAGACCCCAACTAACGAAATGAACGGAAACGGTCGGCATATGCCGGCCGTTTTCTTTGTTGGGCTTCCAGTCGTTTTTGGGTTTACGGCCAGGTCTGCCTGGCGTGGTGCGTCGTCCGAGTAGCCCGGAAACTTGTTGCTGGAATCGCTCGGTGCCGAGCATCAGGCCGCTATGGGTGGTATGTCGAATCTGATCGAGGAAAGCAGGGTCGAGAGTGCGGTGGAAGAGTTCCCGATAGTGCCGGCAGCGCTGCTCCGCTTTCCGCTTGAGGCGGGTGAGGTTCGTCATATTCCAGGGAATAATGCGATAGCTAGGCCAGCGGTACTCGCATAGAGTTCCGATTCGCCGGTTTAGGTTGTTGAAGCGCTGAGCATATCTCTGTTTGAAATGATTACCTGTCCACGAATCCTTGAGCTGTTTAAGCAGGCATCAGAACATGCTCACAAAAAACTCGGGGCCAGCCGCTATTGGCTGGCCCCGACGTTTGGGCATTACTCTGATGATCCTACC
>NZ_AJKS02000022.1 GCF_000265245.1 Halomonas smyrnensis AAD6 | reverse complement strand
CACGGCGGCGACGAAGGCGGCGTCGACGCACTCGGCCTGGCGCAGCCGGGCGGCGCCGGCCAGCGCCAGCTCGCGATGGTCGCGGGCGGGGAAGCCCAGGCACAGGGTGTCGGCGTCGAGCCGGGCCTCGACCACCGCCTTCGACAGCAGCTCGGCGATCTCGGCGGCCCGTTCGGCGCCGGCCAGGCGCTCGGCGATGCCGTCCTGGTCGAGCACGTGGGTCAGCTGGCGCAGGATGTCGAGGTGCTCGTCGCTCTGGGCGGCGATGGTCACCAGCACGTGGACGCGCTGGCCGTCGTGCCACTCGATGCCCTCGGGGAACTGCAGCACGCGCACGCCGGTGGCGCGCACGTGCTCGCGGCTCTCCGGGGTGCCGTGGGGAATGGCGATGGCGTTGCCGAGGAAGGTCGAGGACTGGGCCTCCCGGGCGTGGAGGCCGTCGCGATACTCGGGGGCGACCAGCCCGGCGGCGTGCAGCGATTCGGCGGCCTGATCCAGCGCGTCGCGCCAGTGCTCGGCCCGGCAGCCGAGCAGGACGTCATCCTGGCGTAGGGTCAACATCGATGTCTCCGGTGGTCGGGGGCGACGCCGGGCCATTCCATGGCTCCCGGGGCGCAGCGGTGGCTTGTGCGGGGAAGGTGAATCGTGTCACCTTCGATAGGGCGAATGCTGGAATGCTTGCTCCGGCTTGGCAAGTCTTAATGTCTACGACTTTGGCAGGGGATGGTGGCGCGGCGCTCCCGCGTAGAATGCCACGTCCAGTTCAGGGGGGATCCATGACGCTCGCGGAAATCGCTCGACTGGCCGGGGTGTCGCGCACCACGGCCAGCTATGTCATCAACGGCCAGGCCGAGAAGCGACGCATCAGCCAGGACACCGTCGACCGGGTGATGGCGGTGGTCGAACACCATCGCTACCGGGTCGATCCCCAGGCGGCGGCACTGCGCCGTGGCTCCAGCCGGACCCTGGGGCTGATCGTGCCCGACCTGGAGAACGTGACCTACGCGCGGCTGGCCAAGCGGCTGGAGCGCGGCGCCCGGGAGGCGGGCTACCAGCTGCTGATCGCCGGCTCCGACGACCGGCCGGAGGTCGAGCGCGACCTGGCACTGGCGCTGCGGGCGCGGCGCTGCGAGGTGCTGATCACCGCCAGCAGCCTGCCCATGGACGATCCCTTCTACGCCGAGCTGCAGGCCGAGGGGCTGCCGGTGGTGGCCGTCGACCGCGGTTTCGATGCCGCGCGCTTCCCAAGCGTGGTCAGCAACGACGCCGAGGCCGCCGGGCGGCTCGCCGCCTCGGTGTTGTCGCCCGGGAGGTCGCGGGTGGTGTGGCTGGACGCGGTGCCCTGGCTGTCGATCACCGAGGAGCGGCGCAGCGGCTTCGAGCGGGCGCTGGCCGGGCGCGAGGCGATGGCCCTGATGCTGTCCGGCGAGCGCTACGATCGCGCCGAGGGCGCGCGGCTGATGCGTCGGGTCATCGACGAGCACGGGCTGCCGGACGCGCTGGTCACGGCGTCCTATTCGCTGTTCGACGGCGTGCTCGATACCCTGCTCGAGGCCGGCGGGCTGCCGGCCTCGCTGCGGCTGGCGACCTTCGGCGACAGCCGGCTGCTGGAGTTCCTGCCGGTGGCGGTCAATTCCGCCGAGCAGGATCACGACCGCATGGCCGAGGCGACGCTGGAGAGTGCGCTGGCCGCGGCCCGGGGCGAGGGCGCCCCGGGGCGGCGGGCGGTGCCGCGGCGGATGCGCTGGCGGGCGGGGCACGATTGTGCCGACGCGCCAGGCTTGCGATGATTTGCCGCATCGCAGTCATCTGAGCAGAGCCCGCACGTGGACAAGTTCGAACAACGCCTGGACCAGGCCGCCCGTGCGGCCTGGCTCTCCTATGTCGGCGGACGCACCCAGGACGAGATCGCCGGCCAGCTCGGCGTGTCGCGTCCCGGCGTGCAGCGCCTGCTGGCCCTGGCGCGCCAGGAAGGGCTGATCAAGGTGCATGTCGACCACCCCATCGCCGGCTGCATGGCGCTCTCCGAGGCCCTGTGCGAGCGCTACGGGCTCGATTTCTGCGATGTGGTGCCCACCGCGACGGACACCGATGCCGACGCCAGCCCCCCCTACCTGGCGGTGGCGGCGGCCGACCGGCTGGCCAAGTACCTGGAGCGCAGCGATCCCCTGACCCTGTCGCTGGGCACCGGCCGTGCGGTACGCGCCATGGTCGAGGCGCTCAGTCGCATCGACCGGCCCCAGCACCGCTTCGTGTCGCTGGTCGGCAACGTGGCCCGGGACGGCTCCTCCAACCGCTACGATGGCGTGATGGTGCTGGCGGACAAGACCGGCGGCGGCCGCTTCCTGCTGCCGGCGCCGGTGGTGGCCGACAGCGTGGAAGAGAAGCGGGCACTCTGCGGCCAGCGGCTCTATCAGTCGGTAGAGCGGGTCGCCCGGGAAGCCGAGGTGGCCTTCGTCGGCGTCGGGCGCATCGATCGCCGCGCCAACCTCTTCCAGGATCACTTCATCAGCGAGGCCGAGCTCGAAGAGCTGCTGGCCGGCGAGGCGGTGGGGGAGCTGCTGGGCTGGCCGCTGAGCCGCGACGGCCGGGTCATCGACTGCTCCATCACTCGCCGCATGACCAGCCTGCCCCTCGAGATCCTGCGCGACCGGCCGCTGGTGGCGGTGGCGGGGGGGCGTGCCAAGGGCACGGCGATCCTGGCCGCCCTGCGTGGCGGCTGGCTCCAGGGCCTGGTCACCGACGAGGGCGCGGCGCGGGCCATCATCGAGGCGGGGCCGTAAGCGCCGCCTTCGGCCTCGATCCTCCACGCTACGGCTAAAGTCTAAGGTCGCAATTTTGCGTTTTTGGTGCGCACAAATGATCATTTGCTTTTTATATGATCAAATGTTCGCTGTTAGGGGCGCGTCTACGTGGCCCGAGTCATCATGAGGAGTTTTCTATGGCCACCACCGGGCCAGGCCTGGACCGGCACATCGCCCAGATGGACGATGAACAGCTGCCGGTTCCGCCGCACAAACTGCATCGTTGGCCGCACTTCGCCGGCCTGTACGCTGCCGAGCACGTCGCCGCCACCGAGTTCGTGATCGGTGCCACCTTCGTCGCCCTCGGCGCGGGCATCTGGGACATCCTGATCGGCCTGCTGGTCGGCAATGCCCTGGCCGTGCTCAGCTTCTGGCTGATCACCACCCCGATCGCCATCGAGACCCGCCTGAGCCTCTTCACCTACCTGCACCGCATCGCCGGCGACTCGATGGCCTGGCTCTACAACTGGGCCAACGTCATCATCTTCAGCGTCATCTCGGCGGCGATGATCACGGTCTCGGCCACGGCGGTACGCATCCTGTTCGACATTCCGGCCCAGGCGCAGCCCTATCCGACCGACCCCGCCTTCGTGGTGCTGGCGCTGGCGGTCGCCGCCATCGTGGTGCTGATCGCGGTCTACGGCTTCAATGCGCTGACCGAGTTCGCCAGCATCTGTGCGCCCTGGCTGATGGTGATGTTCACCGCCGGGGGTATGGTGCTGCTGCCGGAACTGGCCGAATCGGTCACCGGAACCACCACCCTGGGCGACTTCTCCACCTTCATCGAGGTCGCCGGCAGCACCGTCTTCACCGGCACCGATGTCGACGGCGAGCCGGGCATCGGCATCTGGGAAGTGATCGGTTTCGCCTGGGCGGCCAATACCTTCTCGCATTTCGGCCTGATCGACATGGCGCTGCTGCGCTATGCCAAGCGCAAGCGCTCCGGCCTCGCCACCAGCACCGGCATGATGTTCGGCCACTATGTCGCCTGGATCTCGGCCGGCCTGATGGGCGCGGCGACCGCGGCGGTGACCCAGACCAGCATCGCCGTGCTGGAGCCCGGCGAAGTCGCCTGGCATGCGCTGGGTGCCTCCGGCTTCGTGATCGTGGTGGTCGCCGGCTGGACCACGGCCAACTCCAACCTCTACCGGGCGGGCCTCGCGGCCCAGGCGGTGATGCCCCGCTTCTCGCGCAACAAGGCCACGCTGCTGGTGGGGCTCGGGGTCGCCGTGATCAGCTGCTTCCCGTTCATCTATCGCAGCATGCTGCCGCTCTTGACCTATGCGGGCCTGCTGCTGGTGCCGATCGGCGGCATCATCTTCGCCGAGCACCACCTCTTCCCCCGACTCGGCTTCAGCCGCTTCTGGGCGCGCTACAAGGGGCTCGCCCACAACGTGCCGGCGCTGGCGACCTGGGCGCTGTCACTGGCGTTCGCCTGCGTCCTGAACCTGAGCGACGTGATGCCCTTCTACTACCTGTTCGTGCCTACCTGGTGCGTGTCGATCGCCGCCTATACCCTGCTGGCCAAGCGCTTCGGTGCCGCCGAGGCCTATCCCGAGGCGGAGGCGAGCGAGCGTGACTTCCAGGCGCGGGTGGAGGCCTTCCATGCCCAGCAGGCGGCGCAGGAGCCCGCGGGCCCGACCCGGGACACCAGCACGCTCAGCCGGGTCATCAAGGCCGTCTGGATCCTGGGCCTGGTGGTGCCGAGCCTGCTGGCCGTCAAGGTGCTCTTCTTCAGCGCCGACCTGGCCGGCTACCAGGCGAACCGCGAGCTGTTCTACGACATCACCATCTGGTGCACCCTGGCCTATTTCGTGTTCGCCTACTGGGGGCTGAAGCGGGCCAAGGCCGTGCAGGAGGGGAGGGCCGCCTTCGTCACGCAGACCTCGAGCCGCTGAGCCGGCTCTGGCATGTCCCGCGGGCATCGCCCGGAGGATCCGACGTCGCTGGCGCGGATGCCGATCTCGGCATCCGCGCCACTCTTTTCTCCCCGAGGTCCCATCTTGCCCCTAAAGTATAAGCATCATGGCTTTGCCTTTTCGGGGGTGCTATCCGATCATTTGATCGTCAGTTGATTTAAATGATCGATTTCCTCGTGTGACCCGATAACAACACAACAACCTTTCCAAGGAGCAAGCCATGACGCTTACACGCGCACTCCCCCTGGCCGGCCTCACGGTCCTGGGCGCCACCGCCGCCCAGGCGGAGACCCTCACCGTGGCCACCGTCAACAACAACGACATGGTGATCATGCAGGGCCTCACCGAGGCCTTCGAGCAGGCGCATCCGGACATCGAGCTCGACTGGGTGGTCCTCGAGGAGAACGTGCTGCGCCAGCGCCTGACCACCGACATCGCCACCGGCGGCGGCCAGTTCGATGTCATGACCATCGGCACCTATGAGGTGCCGATCTGGGCCGAGCGTGGCTGGCTGGCGCCGCTCGACGACCTGCCCGCCGACTACCGGGTCGACGACCTGCTGCAGTCGGTGCGCGACGGCCTGAGCCAGGACGGCATCCTGCAGGCGCTGCCGTTCTACGCCGAGAGCTCGATGATGTACTACCGCAAGGACCTGTTCGAGGAGGCCGGCATCGAGATGCCCGAGCAGCCGACCTGGCCGCAGGTGCGCGAATGGGCCGGTCAGCTGCACGATGCCGATCAGGAGCGCTACGGCATCTGCCTGCGCGGCAAGCCGGGCTGGGGCGAGAACATGGCGCTGGCCACCACCATGGTCAACAGCTTCGGCGGGCGCTGGTTCGACATGGACTGGAACCCGCAGATCGACTCCCCGGCCTGGCAGGAAGCGATCGGCTTCTATGTCGACCTGCTCAACGACTTCGGCCCCCCGGGCGCCAGCTCCAACGGCTTCAACGAGAACCTGGCGCTGTTCTCCCGCGGCAACTGCGCGATGTGGGTCGACGCCACCTCGGCGGCGGGCAAGCTGTTCGACACCGACGAGTCCCAGGTCGCCGACGCGCTGGGCTTCGCTCCGGCACCGGTCGCGAAGACGGAGAAGGGCTCGCACTGGCTGTGGTCCTGGGCCCTGGCGATCCCGGCCTCGTCCGAGTCCAAGGACGCGGCGCAGGAGTTCATCACCTGGGCGACCTCCGAGGCGTACGTGAACCTGGTCGGCGAGCGTGAGGGCTGGACCAGCGTGCCCCCGGGCACCCGCAAGTCCACCTACGAGAACCCGAACTACCAGGAGGCCGCGCCCTTCGCCGGCTTCGTGCTGGACGCCATCCAAGGCGCCGATCCCACCGACGCGACCCTGGAGCCGAGCCCCTACATCGGCGTGCAGTTCGTCGGTATCCCGGAGTTCCAGTCCATCGGTACCCAGGTCGGCCAGATGGTGGCCTCGGCCCTGACCGGCGAGACCTCCGTCGAGCAGGCCCTGCAGGCGGCGCAACGCGCCACCGAGCGCACCATGAAGCGCGCCGGCTACCTGGATTGATCCGTGTGCGCCGACCGGGAAGCCCCGGCCGGCGCCTTCTTCGCGACCCCTCACGGTGACCGAGTATGAACAAGACCAGAACGTCCGGGCGAACCATCGGCGGATTGAGAACCCTCTCGCTGCAGGCGCCCGCCGTCTCCCTGCTCTTCCTGTGGATGATCGTGCCGCTGGCGATGACCGTCTGGTTCTCGCTGCAGCGCTACAACCTGCTGATGCCGGGCATGACCGGCTTCGCCGGCCTCGAGAACTACGAGTACCTGTTCACCGATCCCGCCCTGTGGTCGGCGATGGGCACCACCCTGCTGATGGTGGGCTGGGTGCTGGTGATCACCGTGGTCGGCGGCACCCTGCTGGCGGTGCTCTTCCAGCAGGAGTTCTTCGGCCAGGGCATCGCCCGGGTGCTCGCCATCTCGCCCTTCTTCGTCATGCCCACGGTCAGCGCCCTGGTATGGAAGAACATGATGATGCACCCGGCCAACGGGGTGCTGTCCTGGGTGGCCGAGCTGTTCGGCCTGCCGGCGGTGGACTGGTTCTCGTCGCTGCCGCTGACCTCGATCATCATCATCGTGGCCTGGCAGTGGCTGCCGTTCGCGCTGCTGATCCTGCTCACCGCCATGCAGTCGCTGGACGAGGACCAGGTCGAGGCCGCCCGCATGGACGGCGCCGGGCCGATCGCGATCTTCTTCTTCATCACCCTGCCGCACCTCAAGCGGGCGATCAGCGTGGTGATCATGATCGAGATGATCTTTCTGCTGACCATCTTCGCCGAGATCTTCGTCACCACCTCCGGCGGCCCGGGGCTTGCCACCACCAACCTGGCCTACCTGATCTACATCCGCGCCCTGCTCGACTTCGACGTCGGCATGGCCTCCGCCGGTGGGGTGGTCGCGATCATCCTCGCCAACATCGTTGCCATCTTCCTGGTCCGCATGGTGGCCAAGAACCTGGAAAGCTGACGCAGGAGCGCGCCCATGACGACTGCAAGAACCCCCTCCGTGGCTTCGGCTCCGCCGGCCAAGCGATCGGCCCTGACCGAGGCCCTGCTCAACCGGCGCCTGTGGCTCGGCGTGCTGGGCTGGAGCGTGGCGCTGGTGATCTTCTTCCCGATCTTCTGGATGGTGCTGACCGGCTTCAAGACCGAGGCCGAGGCGATCGCCGAACCGAGCCTGATCTTCTCGCCGACCCTCGACAGCTACGCCGAGGTGCAGAGCCGCGCCGGCTACGCCAAGTTCGCCATCAACAGCGTGGTGGTGGCCTTCGGCTCGACCCTGCTGGCGCTCGTGATCGCCATTCCGGCGGCCTACTCGATGGCCTTCCTGCCCACCAGGCGCACCAAGGGCACCCTGTTGTGGATGCTGTCCACCAAGATGCTGCCGCCGGTCGGCGTGCTGGTGCCGATCTATCTGCTGTTCCGCGATGTCGGGCTCCTGGACACCCGCACCGGCCTGATCATCGTCTACACCCTGATGAACCTGCCGATCGTGGTGTGGATGCTCTACACCTTCTTCAAGGACATGCCCAAGGACATCCTCGAGGCGGGCCGCATGGACGGCGCCGGCACCGTGCAGGAGGTGCTCTACCTGCTGCTGCCGCTGACCCTGCCCGGCATCGCCTCCACGGGCCTGCTGTCGGTGATCCTGAGCTGGAACGAGGCCTTCTGGAGTCTCAACCTGACCTCGTCCCAGGCGGCGCCGCTGACGGCCTACATCGCCTCCTTCTCGAGCCCCGAGGGGCTGTTCTGGGCCAAGCTCTCCGCGGCCTCGACCATGGCCATCGCCCCCATCCTGGTGTTCGGCTGGCTCACCCAGAAACAGATGGTGCGCGGCCTGACCTTCGGTGCGGTCAAATGAATGGTGACGATGCCGACGACACGTCATCGGCCGCTGCCCTGGCATAACGACAAGAAATAGCTACTTTTCGGCGCCCCGGCGCCGCCGGGTAAAGGAATCTCATTATGGCAACGCTAGAACTCAAGCAGATCACCAAGAGCTTCGGCGACACCCACGTGATCAAGGGCGTCGATCTCGAGGTCAACGACCGGGAATTCGTGGTCTTCGTCGGGCCCTCCGGCTGCGGCAAGTCGACCCTGATGCGCATGATCGCCGGGCTCGAGAGCGCCACCAGCGGCGACATCCTCATCGACGGCCAACGCATGAACGAGGTGGGCCCGGCCGATCGTGGCCTGGCCATGGTCTTCCAGAGCTATGCCCTCTACCCGCACATGACGGTCGAGGACAACATGGGCTTCAGCATGCGCCTGGCCGGCGTCCCCAAGGAGAAGCGCCGCGAGAAGGTGCTCGAGGCGGCCAGGATCCTGCAGCTCGAGCCGCTGCTGGACCGCAAGCCCAAGGCCCTCTCTGGCGGCCAGCGCCAGCGCGTGGCGATCGGTCGGGCCATCGTGCGCAACCCGAGCATCTTCCTGTTCGACGAGCCGCTCTCCAACCTCGATGCGGCCCTGCGCGTGCAGATGCGCATCGAGCTGGCCCGCCTCCATGAGGAACTCGATGCCACCATGATCTATGTCACCCACGACCAGATCGAGGCCATGACCATGGCCGACAAGATCGTGGTGCTGCAGGGCGGCGAGATCGAGCAGGTCGGCTCGCCGATGGAGCTCTACCACCACCCGCGCAACCGCTTCGTGGCCGGCTTCATCGGCTCGCCGAAGATGAACTTCCTGCCGGTCGAGGTGGTGGAGGCCGACGCCGAGGGCGTCAGCGTCAGGCTG
The DNA here is from genome assembly GCF_000265245.1 of Halomonas smyrnensis AAD6. Classification (GTDB taxonomy): domain Bacteria; phylum Pseudomonadota; class Gammaproteobacteria; order Pseudomonadales; family Halomonadaceae; genus Halomonas; species Halomonas smyrnensis. The sequence continues at coordinate 29,677 of NZ_AJKS02000022.1, read as the reverse complement.
CCGGGTGGGGGCATCACCAAGGTGCCGGCCGAGGGCAAGGACCTGCGCCCCGGGACCGCCCTGGAGCTCGGCATCCGACCCGAGCATCTGGCGCTGGACGATCAGGGCCCGCTGGAGGGGGGCATCCAGGTGCTGGAGCGCCTGGGCGGCCAGACCTCGCTGTACGTGCAGATGGGCGAGGCGATGATCACCCTCATGGCCGACGGCGACGTGGCGCATCGGGTCCACGACAAGGTGCGCTTCGGCTTCGCCCCGGGGCGGGCGCATCTCTTCGACGAGCAGGGCCTGGCGCTGCCGAGCCTGAACCAGCATCCCCTGGCCGGCCTCAAGCGCCAGGACAACCGGGCGGCCTCCGATGCCGTCGGTCAGTGAGGACACGCCCATGCATCGGTTGATCTTCGACTGCGACGGCGTGCTGGTGGACAGCGAGGCGATCGCCGAGGCCACCCTGATCGACCTGCTGGGGGCCTGGCTGCCGGACCTGGCCGCCGAGGCCGAGCTGAAGGCGGCGCTCGGCATGACCACGGCGAACATCCTCGCGCACCTGGAGGCCCGCAGCGCCCATCGCCTGCCGCCCGACGCCACGGAACGGGTCGACGAGACCATCGAGGCGCGGCTGGGCCGGGAACTGACCGCCATCGACGGCGTCGCCGAGGCCCTCGCGGGGCTCACGCTGCCGCTGGCGGTGGTCTCCAACAGCCGACGCCAGCGGGTGCTGGCGTCCCTTGCCACCACCGGGCTCGAGGCGCGGCTGGACGGGGTGCCGATCTTCACCGCCGACCAGGTGGCGGCGCCCAAGCCGGACCCGGCGCTCTATCGCCTGGCGGCGGCCGAGCTCGCCTGCGCGCCGGACCATTGCCTGGTGGTGGAGGACAGCGTGGCCGGCGTTACCGCGGCCCGTGCGGCCGGCATGACGGTGATCGGCTTCGTCGGCGCCAGCCATGTGCCGGCGGGGCAGGCCGAGCGGCTGCGCGCGGCCGGGGCCTGGCAGGTGCTCGATCACATGCGGGGCCTTGAGGCCCTGGTGCAGCAGTGGCGGGCCGCGCGCGCCCCCGCCGTCGGTTCCTGAGGGGCGTGGGACATGTCAGGCGTGAGGGCGTTCGTGAGCCGCCGGTGGTGTCACCGGCATCAAGCGTCGATGATGAAGACTGGATGAACCGACGTGACGAGCGAAGACCCGAATGACGACCATGATTCCCCCTATCCACGACATGGCCCAGCGGCTCCTCGAGGCGGCGAGCGGCAAGGCGCGTTTCATCGTGGCCCTGGCCGGGCCACCGGCGGCAGGCAAGTCCTTCCTCTCGGGCCGGCTGTGTGGCGAGCTCAACGAGCGACGGCCCGGCATCGCCGCGGTGGTGCCCATGGACGGCTATCACTACGACAACGCGGTGCTCGCCCCCGAGGGCCTGGTGCCGGTGAAGGGCGCCCCGGAGACCTTCGATATCGACGGCCTCCGGCACGACCTGGCGCGGATCCGGCGGGCCGACCGCACCGTGGCCGTGCCGGTCTTCGACCGGCCCCTGGACCTGGCGCGGGCCGGCGGCCGACTGATCACCCCCGAGCACCGGGTGATCATCGTCGAGGGCAACTACCTGCTGCTCGATCAGGGCGACTGGCCGGGGCTGCGGTCGCTGTTCGACCTGACGCTGTTCCTCGAGGTGCCCGACGAGGTGCTCGAGGCGCGGCTGATCGAGCGCTGGCTGGGCATGGGGCAGGACCAGGCGGGTGCCATCGAGCGCACCCGCCACAAGGACATGCTCAATGCCCGTCTGATCAAGGCCGCCTCGATGCCCGCCGACCTGCACTGGAGCACGATCGTGTGAGTCGGGCCGACCCCCATTTTTTCGTTGGCCGGGAAGCTTCCCGGCGCTTTACCCACCCCGCCCGATCCCGGCGGGAATGACGCTTCTCAGGAGCACCAGCATGACCCAACTCGACAATGCCCACCTGATGGACCTGGGCCCCGATGTCGCCACACCGAGTTACGACCGGCAGGCGGTCACCGCGGGCATCGTCCATATCGGGGTCGGTGGCTTCCATCGCGCCCACCAGGCCATGTACCTGGACGAGCTGATGAACCGGGGCGAGGCGCTGGACTGGGGCATCGTCGGGGTCGGCGTGATGCCCGGCGATCGTCGCATGCAGGAGATCCTGGCCGCGCAGGATCATCTCTACACCCTGGTGGTGAAGCACCCCGACGGGCGTCGCCAGGCGCGGGTGATCGGCGCCATGATCGACTACCTGTTCGCCCCGGCGGATCCGGAGGCGGTGATCGAGAAGATGGCCGACCCGGCGATCCGCATCGTCTCCCTGACCGTCACCGAGGGCGGCTACAACTTCCACCCGATCAGCGGCGAGTTCGACCTCGACAATCCCGACGTCCAGCATGACCTGGTGCCCGGGGCCGCGCCCAGGACCTCCTTCGGCCTGCTCATCGAGGCCCTGCGCCGCCGCCGCGAGCGGGGCCTCACGCCCTTCACGGTGATGTCCTGCGACAACATCCAGGGCAACGGCGACGTCGCCCGCAGGATGTTCACCGCCTTCGCCCATGCCCGGGATGCCGAGCTCGGCGCCTGGGTCGAGGCCGAGGTGCCGTTCCCGAACTCCATGGTCGATCGCATCACGCCGGTCACCACCCCCGAGGACATCGCCGAGCTCGGCAGCCAGTTCGGCGTCGAGGATGCCTGGCCGGTGGTCTGCGAGCCCTTCACCCAGTGGGTGCTGGAGGATCACTTCGTCGCCGGCCGTCCGGCCCTCGAGCGGGTCGGGGTCCAGCTGGTCGAGGACGTGGTGCCCTATGAGCTGATGAAGCTGCGGCTGCTCAACGCCAGCCACCAGGCGCTGGCCTACTTCGGCTATCTGGCCGGCTATCGCTACGCCCACGAGGCCAGCGCCGACCCGCTGTTCGAGGCCTTCCTGCTCGACTACATGACCCACGAGGCGACCCCCACCCTGTCGCCGCTGCCGGGGGTCGACCTGGAGGCCTATCGCCGCACCCTGATCTCGCGCTTCGCCAATCCCGAGGTGCGCGACACCCTGGCCAGGCTGTGCGCCGAGAGCTCGGATCGCATCCCGAAATGGATGGTGCCGCTGATTCGCCAGCAGCTCGAGACGGGCGGCGATATCCATCGCTGCGCGGCGGTGGTGGCGAGCTGGGCGCGCTATGACGAGGGCGTGGACGAGAAGGGTGAGCCGATCACCGTGGTCGACCGCCTGAAGGACGAGCTGATGGCGATCGCGGCACGCAACCACGAGCATCCCACCGCCTTCATCGAGAACGAGGAGCTGTTCGGCGATCTGGCCGAGAATGCGCGCTTCCGCGAGGCCTATCTCCAGGCCCTGGAGAGCCTGCATCGGCGCGGCGCCCGGGCCACCCTGGAGGCGCTGGTCGCGGCCTGAGGCGGCGCCGTCGCCGGGTAGCCCTCGGCGCCAAGGCGGCTCGCATACGTGAAGACGCCCGATGATGGCCGGCATCATCGGGCGTCTTCGTGTCGGGCGGGATCAGGCCGCGACGAGATCGGCCCGGGTCGGCAGCGCGACGTAGCTGCCCGGGCGGGTCACGGCGTGGGCGCCGCAGCGGCAGGCGAAGGCCAGTGCACCTTCCAGGCGCGCGGTGTCCTGATGCCAGCCCTCGGCGAAGCCGCCCTCGGCCAGCGCCGCCAGCAGCCCGCCGATGAAGGCGTCGCCGCCGGCGGTGGTGTCCACGGCCTGCACCGGCGGCGGGGTGACCGCCAGCGTGAGCCCCGCGCCCAGGGCGCGCACCGGCTCGCCGCCGTCGGTGATCACCGCCAGCTTGACGCCGGCCGCCAGACGCTCGGCCAGCCAGTCGTCCTCGGGGTGGTCGCCGCGCAGGTCGTCCACCTCCTCGCGGGACAGCTTGAGCAGGTCGGCGCTGTCGAGCAGCCGGGTGACCAGGGCGCTGTCGGCGCGGCCCTCGGCCCAGAGGTTATGGCGCAGATTGGCGTCGACGCTGATCAAACAGCCGGCCCGGGCCGCCATCTCGGCCATCGCCAGGGTGGTCTCGGCGATCTCCGGGTCGGTCAGGCTGTTGCTGCACAGGTGCAGGATCGCCGGTTCGGCGAACACGCCGGCCGGCAGGTGCTCCAGGCGGTAGAGCAGGTCGGCGGCGGGCGGCCGGTAGAAGTCGAAGGTGCGCTCGCCCGCGGCGTCGCGGGAGACGAAGGCCAGGGCGGTGCGCGCCTCGCGGGTGCGTGTCACGCCGGAGACGTCGACGCCCTGGGCGGATAGCTCGGCGGCCAGGAAGTCGCCGAAGTGGTCGTCGCCGAGCATGCCGAGGAAGCGGCTGGGCACGCCGAGGCGAGCGCAGGCCACGGCGACGTTGGCCGGCGCGCCGCCGGCGTAAGGGGTGAAGGTCTCGGTCGCGCCCTCGTCGGCCGCGCCCAGGCGGCTGGAGAGCATGTCGACGAGGGCTTCACCGAAGGCGATAACGGGCAGCATGGTGGGGGTCCTTGTGATGAAAGGGGCGGCTCAGGCCACCTCGTGGCCGCGGGCGGCCTCGAGCAGCGCGAACCAGGCCGGGCGCGACAGCTCGAGCGAGGCGTCCCGATGCAGCGTCTCGATGCGCTCGGGCCTGAGGCTGCCGATCACCGGCAGCGGTCGCCCGGGCAGGGCGCGCAGCCAGGCCAGGGCCAGCCCGGCGGGGCTGACGCCGAGGGCCTCGGCCTGGGAGTGCAGCAGCGCTGCCGCCGGGCCGTCCAGCGCCCGTCCGCCGCCCAGCGGCGACCAGGCCATGGGGGCCTGGCCGTCGCCGATCACGGCGTCGTAGAGGCCGTCGAACAGCGGCGCGCTATGGTCGAGCGACAGCTGCAGCTGATGCGCCGACAGGCGCGCGTGCATGCCGGCCTGCAGCCGGCGCCAGGCCTCCGGCAGGAAGTTGGAGATGCCGGCGGCGCCGATCTTGCCGGCGGCGATGGCGTCGTCCAGGGCGCGGCCGGTGGCCTCGGCGTCCATCAGCGGGTCGGGGCGATGCAGCAGGAAGTGGTCCAGCCGCTCCACGCCCAGCCGCTCGAGGGAGGCGTCGATGGCGCGGGTCACGTAGGCCGGCGAGCTGTCGTAGTGCTTGACGGCGAACGCTGAGGCATCGCGCTCGGGCGTGACGATGTCGGTCTTGGTCACCACCCGCACCCGGCGGGCGAGCCCGGGACGGGTGCGCAGCGCGTCGCCGAACAGCCGCTCGCCGGCGCGATCGCCGTAGATGTCGGCATGGTCGAACCAGTCGAGGCCCTGATCGAGGCGCGCCTCGATCCAGTCGGCCAGCCGTTCGGCGGCGTGCAGCTCCGTCGCCTGGTGCAGGTTCATCATGCCCAGCGCGAAGGGCACATCGAAGGTGGGGCCGCTCATGCCGAGGCCTCCAATGACAGGGTGGTGCCCAGCAGGTGCTGGGCGCCGGGCACCAGCCACACCGGGTCGAGCCGGGTGTTGGCCGATTCGACGCACAGGAAGCGACGGGCCGCGGCGGCGGAGGTGTCGGCCGGGCGCGCGTCGCCGGGATGCCAGACCACCGCGGAGTCGCTGCCCTGGCGGGCGATGCGCAGCCGGCGCTGGCCGTCGTCCAGGGTCAGCTCGGCGTTGGTGTGGTAGATGCGATCGAGGCCGCCGCGCACGCCAAGCTCGCCCTGCTGTTCGCGCTCCGCGAAGTCGGCGAGCTTGTCCAGGTAGCGGGCGCCGGCCAGCCCCTCGACGCGGCAGGCCTGGGCGTCATTCACCGCCAGGTAGCTGTGCAGGGCGCCGGTGATCTTCACCGGGGTCTCGCCGCGGTGTTCGGTGATCAGCTCGACGTGCAGGCGGTTGGCGTTGGCCTGGATGACCGCCCGCGGCACCAGCTGGGAGTGCAGGCGCTCCAGCGGCGAAAGATGAAGCTCGACGCCTTCCTCGTGCTCGTCCACGGCGTCGAGGCGCCAGTCGGCCTTGCGCGCCGGGCCGTGCATCGGACCGGAGCGGTCCTCGGACTCGTCGGCGGTGTGCTCGTCGGCGAACCACGGCCAGCACAGCGGAATGCCGCCGCGGATGGCGCCGGGCAGCGCCTGGGGCGTGGGCGTGACCCACAGCCAGCCGCCGGCCACCAGGGCTTCCTCGTCTTCGCCGCTCGTGGCGTGCGCGCCTGCGGCTGTCGCGTCTTCGGGCGCATTGGAAAGCGAGCCCTCAGCGCGCGCGTCTTCGGGCGCGGGTAAAAAGTGAAGCACCTGGGCGCCCTGAAGCGACACCACGAGTTCACCCCAGGCCTCATTGGCCAGCCAGACCTCGCGGCCGGCCCATTCGGCGCGGCGCTGGCCGTCGGTGGCGTCCAGCAGGGCGCGCAGGGATGCGGGAATCATGCAATCTCCTCCATCGGGCCGATCGACGCGGTGGCGCCGGTTGATTCGACCTCTTCCGTCGAGTTACTCGACCTCTTCGTTGTGCAGGGCCTCGGCGGCGCCCAGCAGGCCCGTCCAGGGGGCGGTGACCACCCGGACCGGGATGTCGGCGGTATAGACGCTCATGCGGCCCTTGGTGGCGAAGGCCTCGCGGAAGCGGCTCTGCGGCAGCCAGTCGAGCAGCCTCGGGAGGATGCCGCCGCACAGGTAGACCCCGCCCCGGGCGCCGAGGGTGAGCGCGGCGTCGCCGCTGACGTCGCCGAGGATCTTCAGAAAGCGCAGCAGGGTATCACGAGCCACGGCGTCGCCGCTCGCGGCCGCCTCGGTGACCTCGGCGGGCGAGGTGCAGGCCGGATTGGCGCCCTTCAGCGAGCAGTGCGCCAGGTAGAGGTCGAGCAGCCCCTGGCCGCACAGCAGCCGCTCCACGGAGATGCGGCCGTAGCGGTTGCGGAAGTGGCGCAGCAGGTTGTGTTCCCGCTCGTCGGTGGGGGCGAAGGTCACGTGGCCGCCCTCGGTGGGCAGCGGGATCCAGGCATGGCGGCCGGGGAAGACGCCGGCCACGCCGAGCCCGGTGCCCGGGCCGATCACCAGGCGTGCGGCATGGGGCACCGCCTCGCCGGGCTGGACCTCGACCAGTTCGTCCTCGGCCACGTGGGGCACGCCCAGGGCCTGGGCGGTGAAGTCGTTGATCGCCTTGAACAGCTCGAGCCCCAGCGCCTCCTGCACCTCGGCGCGGGAGAATGACCAGGGATTGTTGGTCATCTTGATCCGGTCGCTGTTGATCGGGCAGGCGAAGGCCAGGCAGGCCTCAAGCGGGGCGGCGTCGCCCACGGCGCCGACCCGTTCCAGGTAGTCGCGTATGGCCTCGACCAGGCCGGGATAGTCGGCGCAGGGCAGGCTCAGGATGTCGTGGGGCTCGAAGGCCCCCGGGGTCACCAGGGCGAAGCGGGCGTTGGTGCCCCCGATATCGCCGATCAGTGCGGGTCGGGTCATCGTCACATTCGTCTCTTGCAAACAGTGCGGGAGCGGGGCCTGGTTCCCCGCTCCCGATCTCTAGGGCCACGATCGTCCCCGGGATGCGCAGGGCAATCCGGGGAACGACTCAGGCGTCCTCGTCGTGGATCTGGCCGGCCTGGCGGGCCAGGTCGTCGGCCTCGAAGCCGCCGAACACCCCGGCGCCTTCCTCGCCGCGCATGGCCAGGTGGCGGAAGCCACCGAACAGCTCGCGGCCGAGGCCGACGTGGTAGTGCTCCAGCTCGACCACGCGCTGTTCGCGGTCGGCCCAGGTGGCGGCGTCGACCTTGGCTTCCAGGGTGCCGGCATTGGCGTCGAGGCGCACGATATCACCATCGCGCAGTTTCGACAGCGGTCCGCCGTCCAGCGCCTCGGGACTGATGTGGATGGCGGCCGGGACCTTGCCGGAGGCGCCGGACATGCGGCCGTCGGTGACCAGCGCCACCTTGTGGCCGCGGTCCTGCAGCACGCCGAGGAAGGGCGTCAGCTTGTGCAGCTCCGGCATGCCGTTGGCCTTGGGGCCCTGGAAGCGCACCACGGCGACCACGTCGCGGTCCAGCTCGCCGGCGTCGAAGGCCGCCTTGAGCTCGTTCTGGTCCTCGAAGATCCGCGCCGGGGCCTCGACCAGGCGATGCTCTTCCTGCACCGCGGAGACCTTGATCACGCCGCGGCCCAGGTTGCCGTCGAGCACGGTGAGGCCGCCGGTGGGGGCGAAGGGCTCTTTCACGCCGCGCAGCACCTCGGTGTCGAGGCTGGCCTCGGGGCCCTCGCGCCACACCAGCTTGCCGTCCTCCAGGAAGGGCTCCTGGGTGTAGGCGGTCATGTCGGTGCCGAAGGCGGTGGGAATGTCGCTGTGGATCAGGCCGGCGCCGATCAGCTCGCGGAACAGGTAGCTCATGCCGCCGGCGGCCTGGAAGTGGTTGATGTCCGCCTGGCCGTTCGGGTAGACCTTCATCAGGCTCGGCGTCACCGCCGAGAGGTCGGTGAAGTCGTCCCAGGTCAGGGTGATGCCGGCCGCCGCGGCCATGGCCACCAGGTGCATGGTGTGGTTGGTGGAGCCGCCGGAGGCCAGCAGGCCGACCACGGCGTTGACGATGGCGCGCTCGTCGATCTGCTGGTAGAAGGGACGATAGTCGCCGCCGGGCTCGGTGTTGCGGATCGCCTGCTCGGTGGCGAAGCGGGTCAGCGCCTCGCGCATCTCGGTGCCCGGGTTGACGAAGGAGGTGCCCGGCAGGTGCAGGCCCATCATCTCCATCATCAGCTGGTTGGAGTTGGCGGTGCCGTAGAAGGTGCAGGTGCCCGGGCTGTGGTAGGACTCGGACTCCGCCTCCAGCAGGTCGTCGCGGCTGGCCTTGCCCTCGGCGAACAGCTGGCGCACGCGGGCCTTCTCCTTGTTGGGCAGGCCGCTCGGCATCGGGCCGGCGGGCACGAACATGGCCGGCAGGTGGCCGAAGCGCGCCGCGGCGATGAACAGCCCCGGCACGATCTTGTCGCATACGCCCAGGTAGAGGGCGGCGTCGAACATGTTGTGCGAGAGCCCCACGGCGGTGGCCATGGCGATCACGTCGCGGGAGAACAGCGACAGCTCCATGCCCGGCTGGCCCTGGGTGACGCCGTCGCACATGGCCGGCACGCCGCCGGCGAACTGGGCGGTGGAGCCCATGTCGCGGGCCGCGGCCTTGATGGTCTCGGGGAAGGTCTCGAACGGCTGGTGGGCCGAGAGCATGTCGTTGTAGGCCGAGATGATGCCGAGGTTCGCCGCGTTCATCAGCTTCAGCGAATTCTTGTCCTGGCTGCCGCAGGCGGCGAAGCCGTGGGCCAGGTTGCCGCAGGACAGCTCGCCGCGGTGCACGCCGCGGCGATGCTGGTCGGCCATGCGCCGCTCATAGAGGGCACGGCGCTCGGCGCTGCGCTCGCGAATGCGCTGGGTGACCTGCTGGACGGTGGCGTTGAGTGGCGTGGAAGCGTGAGCCATGGGGCACCTCGGCAACGAAAGTGAAGGAAGTGTTTTCGTAAGTTTAACAAAAGTATCGCCCGAAAACCGGGGGCGAACCGGGTTATGCGGCTATAGTTGTAATTAATTTACCATGACAGGCGCGTCAAGACCCCTCGTCGCTCAGGGCGGAACGGGGCGGTCTCCGTGTCCCGATCATGCTGTCATCTAGGGTAGGCCCTGCGCCGGCCGCCGTCAGCCGGCCCTCTCGGGAGAGTTCATGAGTCTATTGCGTGTCGTCGAACAGTCCGCCGTGGCCGCCGTGCCGGCCGCGGCCTGGAACGCCCTGGTGGGCGACGATCATCCGTTCCTGCGCCACGAGTTCCTGCATGCCCTGGAGGCCAGCGGGGCGGCGAGCGAGGAGAGCGGCTGGACGCCGCGCCACCTGACGCTGTGGCGCGACGAGGCGCTGGTCGGGCTGCTGCCGCACTACCACAAGCATCATTCCTACGGCGAGTACGTCTTCGACTGGGCCTGGGCCGACGCCTGGGAGCGGGCCGGCGGGCGCTACTATCCCAAGGGGCTCAGCGCCATTCCCTTCACCCCGGCGCCCGGGCCGCGGCTGGCGCTGGCCGATGACGTCGACCCGCGCGAGGCGCGTCGGCTGCTGGCCGAGCGCTGGGAGGGCTCGACGCTGTCGAGCTGGCACCTGCTGTTCGCCGAGGAAGACGAGGTCGCCGCCTGGCGCGAGGCGCGGCCCGAGCTGATCGCCCGGGCCGGGGTGCAGTTCCAGTGGCAGGATCGGGGCTACGGCGACTTCGACGGCTTCCTCGCCGCGCTGACCTCCAAGCGGCGCAAGGCCATTCGCCGCGAGCGGCGCCGGGTCGCCGAGCAGGGGCTGACCCTGCAGCGGCTGGAGGGCGAGGCGATCGGCGAGGCCGACCTGGCGCACTTCTATCGCTGCTACCAGATCACCTATCTCGAGCGCGGCCAGCGGGGCTATCTCAACCGCGACTTCTTCACCCGGCTGCGCCGCGACCTGCCCGAGGCATTGGTGCTGGTCCAGGCGCGCCTCGAGGGGCGGCCGGTGGCCGCGGCGCTGTGCCTGCAGGGGAGCCGCACGCTCTACGGCCGCTACTGGGGCAGCGAGATCGAGGCCGACGGCCTGCACTTCGAGGCCTGCTACTACCAGGGCCTCGAGCACTGCCTGGCCCGAGGCCTGACCCGCTTCGACCCCGGCACCCAGGGCGAGCACAAGCTGGCCCGTGGCTTCGCGCCGCGGCGGCTGACCTCGCTGCACCATGTCGCCGATCCGCGGCTGCGCGCCGGGGTGGGGCGCTTCTGCGCCGAGGAGGCCGAGCACGTGGCGGCCTACGTCGCGGCCGCCGAGCGGGCGCTGCCGTTCCGTCTCGACGATGGCGGCTGACGCGGGTCGGGTGCCGGGGCTTTGATGGATGAGGCGACCCGGGGAAGATGGCATACTACGCCCTCGAATTCCCTGGTGACGGACCCTCTTCATGCTCAAGTGGCTGGCCATCGTGCTCATCGCCCTCCAGGCGCTGTTGCAGTATCGCCTGTGGCTCGGCGAGGGCGGACTGCGCGAGCTGGCCGAGGTGCGCCAGCGAGTGGACCGCCTGGAGGCCGAGAATGCGCCGCTGCGGGCGCGCAACGAGCGCCTCGCCGCCGAGGTGGTGGACCTCAAGAACGGCCTCGACGCCATCGAGGAGCGGGCGCGCAGCGACATCGGCATGGTGCGCCGCGACGAGCAGTTCTTCTGGGTGCCCGATGCCGGCGAGAACGGCGAAGGGACGGCACGATGAGCGAGCGACTCTGGCTGGTGGTGCCCGCCGCGGGCCGCGGCCGACGCATGGGCGCCGCGCTGCCCAAGCAGTATCTGCCGCTGGCCGGGCGCACGGTGCTGGCCCGCACCCTGGCGCGGCTCCACGAGGCCTTCCCCGAGGCGCGGCTGTGCCTGTGCCTGGACCCCGACGACGAACGCTTCGACCCGGCCGAGATGCCCTTCGCCGACTGGCGGCGGGTGCCCGGCGGCGCCGAGCGCGTCGACTCGGTGACCCACGCCCTGGCCGCCATCGCCGACGAGGCCGGCGCGGCCGACCCGGTGCTGGTGCACGACGTGGCCCGGCCCTGCGTGCGGGTCGACGACCTGCGCCGGCTGGCGGCCGCGGTGGCCGAGGACGCCGTGGGCGGGCTGCTGGCCGCGCCGGTGGCCGACACCATGAAGCGCGACGACGGCGACGGCCGGGTCGGCGGCACCGAGCCCCGGGACGGCCTGTGGCACGCCCTGACGCCCCAGGGCTTCGGCTACGGGCTGCTGCGCCGGGCCTTGCAGGAGGCCGCCGATCGCGGCGTCGCCGTCACCGACGAGGCCTCGGCGGTGGAAGCGCTGGGCCTCTCGCCGCGCCTGGTCAGCGGGCGCCGCGACAATCTCAAGATCACTCATCCGGAGGATCTGGCGCTGGCCGAGGCGATCCTCGCCGCCCAGGAAGCGCCCGATCCCTCCGCCGACAGGAACGACACCGCATGATGCGAATCGGCCACGGCTTCGACGTCCACCGCTTCGGCGAGGGCGACCACCTGCGGATCGGCGGCGTCGCCATTCCCTTCGACCGCGGCTTCGTCGCCCACTCCGACGGCGACGTGCTGCTGCATGCGATCTGCGATGCCCTGCTCGGCGCCTGCGCGCTGGGCGACATCGGCCGCCACTTCCCCGACACCGATCCGGCCTGGGCCGGCGCCGACAGCCGCGAGCTGCTGCGTCGGGTGGTGGCGCAGGTGCATGCGGCGGGCTACCGGGTCGGCAACCTGGACGCCACGGTGATGGCCCAGGCGCCGAAGCTCTCGCCCCATGTCGAGGCCATGGCCGAGGCCATCGCCGCCGACCTGGCGGTGGCGCGCGGGGCGGTCAACGTCAAGGCGACCACCACCGAGCGGCTGGGCTTCACCGGCCGCGGCGAGGGCATCGCCGCCGAGGCGGTGGTGCTGCTGATGCAGGAGCGCGACGATGTCTGAGGCGACGTCCGATCGGCCGCAGGCCCCGATCGCCTGGCCGCCGAGCTGGCCGCGGGTGCTGGACGCGCGCTTCGGCGCGCCGCGCCCCGGCGGCTACCGCGCCACGCCGGAGGACTTCCGGGTCGAGGAGCAGCTCGGCTTCGAACCGGAGGGGCAGGGCGAGCACCTGTGGCTGTGGATCGAGAAGCGCGACCTGACCACCGCGATGGTCGCCCGCCGCCTGGCCAGGGCCTGCGAGGTCACCCAGCGCGACGTCGGCTACGCCGGCATGAAGGATCGTCACGCGGTGACGCGCCAGTGGTTCTCGGTGCACCTGCCCGGCCGCGAGGCGCCGGACGATCTCGGGGCGCGGCTCGCCGACCTGCCGCTGACGCTGCTCGAGGCGACCCGCCATCCGCGCAAGCTCAAGCGCGGCGTGCACGCCGCCAACCGCTTCCGGCTGCGCGTCACCGGCGAGGCGCTGGAGGACCCGCATCTCGAAGAGCGCTGGGCCTGGCTGTGCCACCACGGCGCCGCCAACTACTTCGGACCGCAGCGCTTCGGCCCCGACGGGCGCAATCTCCATCGCGCGGCCAGCGTGCTGGCCCGGGGCTGGCGCAAGCGCGACGACCGCGAGGGCATGCTGCTCTCCGCGGCGCGCAGCTACCTGTTCAACGAGCTGCTGGCCGCGCGCATCGCCGAGGGCAGCTGGGCGACGCCGCTGCCGGGCGAGGCGGTGATCCTCGACGGCACGTCGAGCCAGTTCGTGGCCGAGACGGTCGACGACTCGCTGCTCGAGCGCGCCGAGCGGCTCGACCTGCACCCGAGCGGCGTGCTCTGGGGGCAGGGCCGCTCGGTGGCCCAGGGCGAGGCCCAGTCGCGCGAGCTGGCGCTGGCCGAGGCGCATCCCGCGCTGTGCGACGGCCTGGTGCGCGCCGGGGTGAAGACCGCCCGCCGGCCGCTGCGCCTGCGCCTGGCCGCACCGCGGCTGGCGCCCGGCGAGGGCGAGGCCTGGTTCTCCTTCACGCTGCCCCGCGGCGCCTTCGCCACCGCCGTGCTGCGCGAGCTGATCGCCCACCCGACCCTGAGTTACCACACGCCCCGGCCGGGGCCCGAGCAAGGAGCCGCGGATGCGTCGACTGCTGCTGTCCAATGATGACGGGGTGCATGCCCCGGGCCTGCGCGCCCTGCATGACGCCCTGGCCCCCCACGCGCGGCTGCGCGTGGTGGCCCCCGACCGCGACAAGAGCGGTGCCAGCAATTCCCTGACCCTGACCCGCCCGCTGGCGCTGTCGACCCTCGACAACGGCTTCTACAGCGTCGACGGCACCCCGGCGGACTGCGTCTACCTGGGCGTCAACGGGGTCTGGGAGGAGCGTCCGGACCTGGTGATCTCGGGCATCAACCACGGCGGCAACCTGGGCGACGACGTGCTCTATTCGGGCACCGTGGCCGCCGCCATGGAGGGCCGCAACCTGGGCATGTCGGCGATCGCCATGTCGCTGGTCGGCCATCGCTACTTCGAGACCGCCGGCCGGGTGGCGGCGAGCCTGGTCGGCGCCGCCGACCGGCTCTCGCTGCCGCCGCGCAGCCTGCTCAACGTCAACGTGCCGGACCTGCCCTGGGAGGAGATCCGCGGCCTCAAGGTGACGCGCCAGGGCTACCGGGGGCCGGCCGCCGAGCCGCTGGAGGTGCTCGACCCGCGCGGGCGCAAGCGCTACTGGATCGCCGCCGCGGGCGAGAGCGCCGACGACGGGGAAGATACCGATTTCGCCGCCGTGGAGGCCGGCTTCGTGTCCATCACGCCGCTGCAGCTGGACCTGACCCGGCATGCGGCGCGCGACGACGTTCAGGAATGGCTGGATGCACTCACCTGATTCCCGCCGCCGGCTGCGACCGGAGCTGGTGAAGGGCGTCGGCATGACCTCCCAGCGTACCCGCGACCGCATGGTCGAGCGTCTGGCCCGGCAGGGCATCGCCGACCGTCGGGTGCTGGAGACCATGGCCGAGGAGCCGCGCCACCTGTTCCTCGACGAGGCGCTGTCCCATCGCGCCTACGAGGACACCTCGCTGCCCATCGGCCACGGCCAGACGCTGTCGCAGCCGTGGATCGTGGCGCGCATGACCGAGCTGGTGCGCGAGGAGGCGCCCGAGCGGGTGCTGGAGATCGGCACCGGCTCCGGCTACCAGACCCTGGTGCTGGCGCGGCAGGTGGCGGAACTCTGGTCGGTGGAGCGGATCAATGCCCTGCATCGTCGCGCCGGCGAGCGGCTGCGGCTGCTGGGCGTGCACAACGCGCACCTGCGCCTGGCCGACGGCGGCCACGGCTGGCCCGAGGCCGCGCCCTTCGAGGTCATCCTGCTGACCGCCTGTGCCGGCTCGCTGCCCGAGCCGCTGCTGGCCCAGCTGGCCGACGGCGGGGTGATGATCGCGCCGCTGGCCGAGCGCGACGGGCGCCAGTGGCTGGTGCGGGTGCGCCGCCAGGGCGACCGGTTCGAGAAGGAGCGCCTGGAACCGGTGCGCTTCGTGCCGCTGCTGGAGGGCGTGATCCGTTAGGCGGTCCTGGAAAACGGTGCCAGGGAGGGCGCCGCAACGGCGAAAGCGCTGATCTATGCCATGGGGCGCCCGGAGGCGTAGTCATACATCAGTGTTTTCTCAGGGAGTAAGTTCTTGAAGCGTCAACTAGGCCTCTTGCTGCGGGGCGCCGGCATGGGAGCCGCCGATGCGGTGCCCGGCGTCTCCGGCGGCACCATCGCCTTCATCACCGGCATCTACGAGGAGCTGCTGCTGACCGTGCGTCGCTTCGGGCCCAGCGCCGTCGGCGCCTGGCGCCGGGGCGGCATGGCCGGGCTGGTCACTCATCTCAATCTCGGTTTCCTGCTGCCGCTGATGGCCGGCATCGTGGCCAGCCTGATCAGCGTCGCCCACCTGGTGGTGTGGCTGATGGAGGATCATCCGCTGCCGCTCAACGGCTTCTTCTTCGGCCTGGTGGCGGCCTCCGCGCTGGTGGTCGGCCGGCATCCCGCCGACTGGCGATTCTGGCACCTGCTGCCGCTGGCCATCGGGCTGCTGCTGGCCCAGCTGCTGCCGGCGCTGATGCCGCTGATCGGGCGGCTGGGCAGCCCCGAGCTGATGCTGGTGGCCGGCGGCGCCATCGCCATCAGCGCCATGCTGCTGCCCGGGGTCTCGGGCAGTTTCCTGCTGCTGACCATGGGCCTCTATGGCAAGGTGATGGATGCGATCCGCGATTTCGACCTGGGGGCGATCCTGCTGTTCGGTGGCGGCTGCCTGATCGGGCTGTTCGCCTTCTCGCGGCTGCTGTGCTGGTTGCTGGTGCGCTTTCACACCGCCACCCTGCAGCTGCTGGTGGGGTTCATCCTCGGCTCGCTGCCGGTGCTGTGGCCCTGGCGCGAGCTGGTGAGCTACCAGCTCGGGCCGGACGGCCAGATGATCCCCCTGGACTACCGCTATCTGACGCCGTCGGCGTTCACCGAGGTCACCGGCGATCCCGCCCATCTGGCGGCGGTGGTGGCGCTGATGCTGGCCGGTGCTGCCCTGGTGTGGAGCATCGGCAGGACCCAGAATGGCGACCAGAGCGCTGCCCTGGGCGGCCGACACGAGGACAAGGAGGAAGGTTCCGATGCATAAGGTTTTGCTGATTTCAGGGCTGGCCCTGACCCTGGCGGGCTGCGCCGCCTCCCAGGAGGCCCCGTCGCCGGTGCAGGTCCAGGACCTGTCGTCCAGCCGCTCGGCCGAGCGCCCGGCCAGCTACACCGTCGAGGCCGGCGATACCCTCTACGGCATCGCCTGGCGCCACGACATGGACTACCGCGACCTGGCGCGGCTCAATCGCATCGAGCCGCCCTACAACATCCAGCCGGGCCAGCAGCTGACGCTGGGCGGCGGTGCCGGCTCCGGCTCCGATGGTCGCGGCGGCGACGCCGGCTCGGCGGTGAGCGCCGGGGCGGCCGGCGGCGCCGTGGCGACCGGGCTCGGCGGCGCGAGCCAGGATGACGGGTCGCTGGACTGGCTGCTGCCCGACGGCGGCAGCGAGCGCAGCGGCGACGAGGCGCAGGCCGAGGCCGCCTCCGACGGCGGCCAGGCGAGCGACGGCGAGGGCGCCCAGGGGCCTGGGCCGGTCTACGATCCCGAGAGCCCGGGCGCCGACGGCACCCGTGAGCGAGAGCGACCAGGCCGAGCGCCGCAGCCGCGAGGAGCGCGAGCAGGCGGGGACGGAAGGCGAGGCCGCGGCCCAGACGGCTTCCGACGCCGGGTCGGGACAGGCTGCCGAGAGCGAGTCCGACGCCCAGCCGCAGGCCGATGCCGGCACCCGGGTGGCCGGCGAACCGGAGGCCGAATCCCGCGAGTCACGCAGCTATACGCCGGTGGATGACGTGCCCTGGCAGTGGCCCGCCAGCGGTGATGTGATCGGGACATTCGGCGAGGGTGGCACCATCACCGCCGGCATTGATATCGACGGACAAAAGGGGCAACCTGTCAAGGCGGCCGGGCCGGGCATCGTGGTCTACGCGGGCAGCGGCGTACGCGGGTACGGCAACCTGATCCTGCTCAAGCACAACGATGAATTCCTGAGTGCCTACGCCCACAACGACAGCCTGAGGGTGAAGGAAAACGACGTTGTCGAGACCGGCGAGGTGATCGCCACCATGGGCGACAGCGACGCCGAGGATGTCAGGCTGCACTTCGAGGTGCGCAAGGACGGCCAGCCTCAGGATCCGCTGGAGTATCTGCCGAAGCGTTGAGCTCAAGCGTTGAAGGAAAGGGTCGGCAAGCCGCTCGAGTCAGCAAAGCAACACCATACAATGACAACCTCTGACATCGATCGTTTCGAGCATGACACGGTGCTCGATACAACCATGGGGTAACAATCGATGAGCATGCTTGAACGGGACCTGAACGAGGTGGACATGGAATCGGCCGAAGAAGCCGGTGAGCAGGAGGTCGAGCTCGAGACCGCCGCGCCCGAAGATGCGGACGCGGCCTTCGAGAAGGCGCTGAGCCGTGAGGACCGCCACTATCATCACAGCCTCGATGCCACCCAGATCTACCTCAACGAGATCGGCTTCTCGCCGCTGCTGACGCCGGAGGAGGAGGTCTTCTACGGCCGCCTCGCCCGCAAGGGCGATCCCGCCGGCCGGTCGCGGATGATCGAGTCCAACCTGCGCCTGGTGGTCAAGATCGCCAGGCGCTACCTGAACCGCGGCCTGACCCTGCTCGACCTGATCGAGGAGGGCAACCTGGGACTGATCCGTGCGGTCGAGAAGTTCGACCCCGAGCGCGGCTTCCGTTTCTCCACCTACGCCACCTGGTGGATTCGCCAGACCATCGAGCGGGCGCTGATGAATCAGACCCGCACGATTCGCCTGCCGATCCACGTGGTCAAGGAGCTCAACATCTACCTGCGGGCGGCCCGCGAGCTGACCCAGAAGCTCGACCACGAGGCCACCGCCGAGGAGATCGCCGAGCATCTCGACAAGCCGGTGGAAACCGTCAAGAAGATGATGGGGCTCAACGAGCGGGTCTCCTCGGTCGACTACCCCGTGGGGGCGGAGAGCGACAAGCCGCTGATCGAGACCCTGACCGACGACAACGAGCTGGGGCCGGAATCGACCCTGGTGGACGGCGACGTCAAGCAGCACGTCGACGACTGGCTGGCCGAGCTCACCGACAAGCAGTGTGAGGTGGTGGTGCGCCGCTTCGGCCTGCGCGGTCACGAGGCCTCGACCCTCGAGCAGGTCGGCGAGGAGATCGGCCTGACCCGCGAGCGGGTCCGCCAGATCCAGGTCGAGGCGTTGAAGAAGCTGCGCCGCATGCTCGACAAGCAGGGGCTCGATCTCGACGCGATATTCGAGTGACGCTGCCTTCCTGAAGCGATGATTCTCCAGCGAAAGCCAGGGCCCTGCCCTGGCTTTCTGCTTTTTATCACCTGCCTGGTTGAAAAGCCTGCCTCCATATGAAAAAGCAGTAATAAATATGGTGGGATAAAAATATTTTAGTCGTCAGGGCCGTGAAAATGGCGCTGGTTTGCAAAATAATGGGGGTTTTGCCCCTTCCGGAGACTCCCCGCATGGCCCGACCGCTGCGCGCCGACATCGACCTGGACGCCCTGCGCCACAACTACCGCCTGGCCCGCGAGCTGGCGCCCCACAGCCAGGCCGTGGCGGTGCTCAAGGCCGATGCCTACGGCCACGGGGCGGTGGCCTGCGCGCGGGCCCTGGAAGGGCTGGCGCCGGCCTTCGCCGTGGCCTGCATCGAGGAAGCCGAGACCCTGCGCGAGGCCGGCATCACGGCGCCGGTGGTGCTGCTGGAGGGCATCTTCGAGGCCGGCGAGCTCGAACGCGTCGAGGCCCTGGGCCTGTGGGTGGCGGTGCACAGCGAGTGGCAGCTGGACGCGCTGCTGGCGCATCGCCCGGCGCGGCCGATTCCGGTGTGGCTGAAGGTGGACTCCGGCATGCACCGGCTGGGCTTCACCCCCGAGCGGGCCGAGGCGGCCTGGCGGCGGCTCAGCGAGGCGCCGGCGTGCGTCACCGACCTGCACCTGATGAGCCACTTCGCCACCGCCGACGCCGTCGATACCGCCTACTTCCGCCGCCAGTCGGCGCTGCTGGCCGCCCTGGCCGAGCGGCTCGGCGCGCCCACCTGCCTGGCCAATTCCCCGGCGACCCTGGCGCGCCCCGAGGTCCACGGCGCCTGGAATCGCCCCGGCGTGATGCTCTACGGCAGCGATCCGCTGGAGGCGCCCACCGAGGCCAGCCGGCGGCTCGAGGCGGTGATGACGCTGCGCTCCGAGATCATCGCCGTGCGCGAGCTGGAGGCGGGCGAGCCGGTGGGCTACGGCGGCCGCTGGACGGCGTCTCGGCCCTCGCGCATCGGGGTCGTGGCCTGCGGCTACGGCGACGGCTACGATCGCCACGCCGTGGACGGCACGCCGGTGCTGGTCGACGGGCAGCGCGCCGCCATCGCCGGCAAGGTCTCCATGGACATGCTGATCGTCGACCTGACCGCGCTGCCCGAGGCCGATATCGGCAGCGAGGTGGTGCTGTGGGGGCGGGCGTCGAACGGCGAGGTGCTGTCCGTGGACGAGGTGGCCCGCCACTGCGACACCATCAGCTATACGCTGCTCACCGGGGTGCTGCCCCGGGTGCCGAGGCGCTATCATGGGGGCTGAACCCGAGCAAGAGCGCCCCATGTCCAAGGACGAGACCGAGACACCGACTTCCTTCGCCCATCCCCGCTACTGGCCGACCTGGCTGTCCATCGGTGCCATGCGCGTCGCCGCCTGGCTGCCGTGGCGGCTCAAGCTGTGGATCGGCCGGGCCATCGGCCTGGCCGCCTGGCGCTTCGCCGGGCGGCGGCGACACATCACCGAGACCAACATCCGGCTGTGCTTCCCCGAGCTGGACGAGGAACAGCGCGCCCGGCTGGTGCGCGAGGCCTTCATCGCCAACGGCATCGGCATCCTGGAGACGGCCACCGGCTGGTGCCGCGATCCCGAGCACCTGCGCCACCGCGTGACCTTCAAGGGCCAGGAGCACATGGCGCGCGCCCAGGCCCAGGGCAAGGGCGTGCTGATCATCGGCATCCACTTCTCGACCCTGGACATGGGCGGGGCCCTGCATTCGCTGTTCTTCCCCGCGGACGTGGTCTATCGGCCCCACGACAACCCGCTGTTCGAGCGCTTCATGACCCGCGCCCGCTCGCGGATCTTCGGTCGCGCCATCGACCGCCACGACCTGCGCGGCGTGGTGCGCCGGCTCAAGGCCGGCCACAACGTCTGGTACTCGCCGGACCAGGACTTCGGCCGCGACGCCAGCGTCTTCGCCCCCTTCTTCGGCGTCGAGGCGGCGACCATCAAGCTGACCGCCAAGATCGCCCGCATGACCGGGGCGCCGGTCATGCCGCTGGTGTTCCACCGCAATCCCGATGATCGCACCTATACCCTGGAGTACCTGCCGGCGCTCGACGGCTTCCCCAGCGGCGACGAGGTGGCCGATGCCACCCAGGTCAACGCCGTCATCGAGGCCGCCATCCGCCGTCATCCCGAGCAGTACCTGTGGCTGCATCGGCGCTTCAAGACCCGCCCCAAGGGCGAGCCGAAGCTCTACTGAGCCTCACCGCCCTCCGGCGGTATCGACGGCAACTCGCGGGGCAGCGCCAGCCGGTGCCGTCCCCGGGTCAGCCGCTCGCCGACGAAGGCCCGGTCCATGGGATGGCGGGAAACCCTATCGAGCCGCGCCACGACGCGCTCGGCCATGGCCTGCAGGGCGGTGAGCCGGGTGCCGTCGGCCTCGAGTGACAGCGCCTTCAGCGCCTTGAGCAGCCCCAGCAGCACGCTCTGATCGTCGCCGCCGTAGTGCAGCAGCGGCACGAACAGCCGATGCAGCAGGCCGTCGATGCCCTCCAGCGGCCAGCTCACCCGCAGCCGTTGCTGCGCGTCGAGCAGGGCGTTGGGCGGTTGCCAGGCCAGATGATGGCGCAGCAGATCGGTCAGGCGATGCAGGCACAGCCGTGCCGTGCCCGGATCGTTGATGCCCGGCGACAGGGCCTTGAGCGCCACCTCCATCAGCTGCGTCATGCCGTGCACGTAGTGCTCGTTCACCGACTCGCCGTCCAGCCGCACCAGGCACTCCTGCAGCGCTGCCTCCCAGGCCGCGTCCGGCGCCTCCTCGGCCTCCAGCACCGCCAGCGGGGCGCCCTCGATCAGGTAGTCGCCGAAGCGAAAGCTCAGGTGCAGCCGGCCGTTTGCCCGTGCCGCCAGATTCGCCATGGCGGCGAGATCGGCGCCCTGGACATAGCCCTCCCGGTGCATCCGGATCTCGTGGCAGGGGGCTCGCGGCAGCGGTCGCGCGTCCATGAAGCGCCAGTGCTCGCCCCGCTGACGCGCCTGCTGGCGATGCATGGCACGCAGCGTGGCGTCGTGCAGATCGCGGATCACGGCGTCGACCTGCACCGACTGCGAGGCGTTGTGGATGAAATAGACGAACAGCCCCAGGCAATGCACGACCAGGACGCAGGCCAGATAGACGGCGGGTGCCATCCAGCCCCGGGCGTCGTCCGGCGCCATCAGCAGCAGGAGCAGCAGCAGGATGGTGCCGAGGTAGTGGCCCAGCACCCGCTGATGGCGGCGCTCGCCGATCAGTCCGAACACCAGCTTGTGGGAGAAATGGCCGCCGGCCTGGGACAGGATCGACATGACCATGGAGAAGCTGAACACCATCAGCGAGACCATGCCGCCGAGCAGCGCGGTCAAGAGCCCGCGGGCGCCGTCGGGCAGCGGCGGCATCCAGGCCTCGAGGCCGTCGGGAAAGCCGACGTCGAGGGTGGTGCTGAGCAGGATCGCGAGGCCCAGCAGGCCGTAGCTCGCGGCGGCCAGGGTCGGCAGGTAGGCGATGCTGCTGGCGAAGCGCCGGAACAGCTGAACGGGGTGCAGCAGAAGCCTCGGTGACATGGCCGATCCTCGCGCGGCCAGGATGACGGCATTCGCGGCGCCGCGCTCCGCCTTGTCTTCTTATGGCGGCTTCGGCCGCCGCTGTCCAGCCCCGGGGCCAACGCAAAAACCCCACGACCTCGAGGTCGTGGGGTTGTCGTCCCGCTGCCGGCGCTAGGCGGTCGGCTTAGGCATCAATCCTTTTGTACTTCATGCGATGCGGGGTCTCGTCGCCGACGCGCTTCTTGTGATCCGCCTCGTACTCGGTGTAGTTGCCCTCGAAGAACTCCACGTGCGACTCGCCCTCGAAGGCGAGGATGTGCGTGGCGATGCGGTCGAGGAACCAGCGGTCGTGGGAGATCACCAGGGCGCAGCCGGGGAAGGCCAGCAGGGCCTCTTCCAGGGCACGCAGGGTCTCGATGTCCAGGTCGTTGGATGGCTCATCGAGCAGCAGCACGTTGGCGCCCTGCTTCAGCGTCTGGGCCAGCTGCAGGCGACCGCGCTCACCGCCGGACAGGTCCGACAGGCGCTTCTGCTGGTCGTTGCCCTTGAAGTTGAAGCGGCCGACGTAGGCCCGCGAGGAGACCTCGTAGCCGTTGATGTTGAGGATGTCCTGGCCGTCGGACACTGCTTCCCAGACCGTCTGCTTGTTGTCGAGGGCGTCGCGCAGCTGCTCGACGTAGGCGATGTCGACGGTCTCGCCCTTGACCACCTCGCCGGTGTCCGGCTGTTCGGTGCCGTTGATCAGCTTGAACAGGGTCGACTTGCCGGCGCCGTTGCCGCCGACGATGCCGACGATGGCGCCGGGCGGAATCGCGAAGTCCAGGTTCTCGTACAGCAGCTTGTCATCGAAGGCCTTGGACACGCCGTGGAACTCGATGACCTTGTCGCCCAGGCGCGGACCGGGCGGAATGTAGATCTCGTTGGTCTCGTTGCGCTGCTGGAAGTCGCCGGACTGCATCTCCTCGAAGCGGTTGAGACGCGCCTTGCTCTTGGCCTGGCGGCCCTTGGCGTTGGAGCGCACCCACTCGAGCTCGTGCTTGATGGCCTTCTGGCGCGAGGCTTCCTGCTTGGCTTCCTGCTCCAGGCGCTGCTCCTTGGCCTCGAGCCACTGGGAGTAGTTGCCCTCGAAGGGGATGCCCTCGCCGCGGTCGAGCTCGAGGATCCAGCCGGCCACGTTGTCGAGGAAGTAGCGGTCGTGGGTGATCGCCACCACGGTGCCGCTGTAGTCGTGCAGGAAGCGCTCGAGCCAGGCCACGGACTCGGCGTCCAGGTGGTTGGTCGGCTCGTCGAGCAGCAGCATGTCGGGGCTGGAGAGCAGCAGGCGGCACAGCGCCACGCGGCGACGCTCGCCACCGGAGAGATGGCCCACCTGGGCCTCCCAGGGCGGCAGGCGCAGGGCCTCGGCGGCCACCTCGAGCTTGCGCTCCAGGTTGTGGGCGTCGGCGGCCTCGATGATGTTCTCGAGGCGGGCCTGCTCCGCGGCCAGGGCGTCGAAGTCGGCGTCCGGCTCGGCGTAGGCGGCATACACGCCGTCGAGTTTCTCCTGGGCTTCCTTGATGGCGCCCAGCGCTTCTTCCACGGTCTCGCGGACGTTCTTCTCGTCGTCGAGCTCCGGCTCCTGGGGCAGGTAGCCGACGTTGATGCCCGACATCGGGCGGGCCTCACCCTCGAATTCGGTGTCGACGCCGGCCATGATGCGCAGCAGGGTCGACTTGCCCGCGCCGTTGAGGCCGAGCACGCCGATCTTGGCGCCGGGGAAGAAGGACAGCGAGATGTCCTTGAGAATCTGTTTCTTGGGCGGAACGACCTTGCCCACCCGATTCATGGTGTAGACGTATTGCGCCATGGAATCTCACTAATGGTTGGAAAAGCGGGTTGTGGAGTGCGGGTTGGAGGTTTTGAGTGCGGACTCCGCTGGCCCACGATGATAGAGCCCGCACCCCGGAAAGGCCAGCCGGCCCCCTCACTCCTCCTCGTCGAGATCCCAGTCGTCGTCGATGCTGCGCCTCAGGCGACGCTCCTCCAGCAGCGCCTCCAGGCGGCGCCTGGCCTGCAGCTGCTCGGCGCGGCTGGCCGGTCGGGCACGGCGATAGTCGTCATCGTTGACGGCCTCGTCGTGGTCGTCGTCATAGGCGTCGTCGTGAAGGGGTGCTTCGTGATGGCTGTTGTGGCGCATGCGAGGTCCTCCCATGGCCGGCCGCGCGGGGCGGCGAAACGGATCCGACACCCCGCGTTGCGCGAGGCCCCAGGGCGCCGTCGTCGGGCACCTGAGGGCTGTATAAGACGGGACGGGGTTCGATGCAAGCCCCCGTGCGACACGGCGTGTCGCACGGGGGCGTGGCAAGGCGGCGTTCGGCGGGGCGGCGGAGGCCGTCGTCGGTGGGATCAGGACAGGCCGTGTTCTTCCTTGAGGCGAGCCAGCTCCTGCTGGGCCTCGACGCGCGCGGTGACGTCCTTCTGCACGCCGATGAAGTAGGTCAGCTCGTCCTGCTCGTCGAACACCGGGGTGATCGACAGCTCGTTGTGGAACAGGGTGCCGTCCTTGCGGTAGTTGCGCAGCACCTCGCGGCAGGGACGCCCCTCGGCCAGGGCCTGGCGAATCTCCGCCAGGGCCGCCTGGTCGCGATCGTCGTTCTGCAGGAAGCGGCAGTCGCGATACAGGATCTCGTCGGCGCGGTAGCCGGTCAGGCGCTCGAAGCCCTGGTTGACGTAGATCAGGATGTTCTCGTCGCCTTCCCGCTCGGCGACGACGATGCCGTCCTCGGAGGCATCGACCATGCGTTCGAGCAGGTCCGGGCTGATCAGGGAGGGGCGTTTCATCGAGGCGTTCCTGTCACGGGGTCTTGGTGGAGCATGCAGCCTGCATGCCCCTTTTGCGGAATATCATGGCCAGCCGCCGGCCGGATTTCAACGTCGGGTGCGCTCATTCGACCTCCGGCAGGCGCTGGGCACTGGCCGCGGCGGCCAGCGCCGTGGCGGCCAGCGCCAGCAGCAGGGCGCCGCTGCCCAGCCACTGGGCCAGCGCCCCGGCGAGGGCGCCGACGATCAGCATCAGCACGCCGGTCAGGGTGTTGGAGAGCGCCACGTAGAGGGCGCGATCCTCGGCGCCGGCCAGGTCGACGACGTAGGTCTTGCGCCCCAGCCGCGCCCCGGCGTGGACGATCACCAGCAGCGCGTAGAGCCCGGCATAGGGCCAGACGCTGGCGGTCCAGGACAGCGGCAGCCAGGCCAGCAGCGCGCCGGCCGCGCAGCACAGGGCGGTGCCGAGGGCGGCGAGGCGCATGACCCGGCGGCTGGAGTCGTCGGCGCGCTTGCCCCACAGCGGGCTCGCCACCATACCGGCGAGGCCGGAGACGATCACCAGCACGCCCAGGTCGCCGAGCTCGGCGCCGCTCTGGCGCTGGCCGAGCAGGGCCACGTAGGGCAGCGCCAGGGCGCTCGACAGCAGCAGCGCCCGGGACAGGTTGAAGTAACGGAAGGTGCGGTCCTGACGCAGCAGCCGCAGGCCCTCGCGCAGCGTCGAGGCGATGCTGTCGCCGCCTTCCGAGGCCCCGGGCACCTCGTGGATACGCGCGGCGCACAGCGCATTCACGCCCCAGCCCAGGGCGGCCACCCCCAGCAGCGCGGCCAGGGCGAGCTCGCCGGGGCGGTCGCTGAAGATCATCAGTACCAGGCCGGCGGCCAGGGTGGCGCCGCCGGCCAGGCTACCGCTCCAGCCCATCAGGGTGCCGCGGCGCCGCTTGGCGATGGTCTTTCCCAGCACGTCCTTGGTGGCGATCGACGACAGGCCCCTGGCCAGCGACAGCATCACCAGCACGGCGAGCACCAGGGCGCCGCCGAGCCCGCCCTGGCCGAACAAGGCCAGCAGGGCCAGGGCGGCCGCGGCCAGCGCCTGGAGCAGGGCGCCGGCCACCCACACGCCCTTGCGCTCGGGGCGGCCGCGGATGAAGCCGGCCACGAACACCTGGGGCAGCAGGGCGCCGGCCTCCCGGATCGGCACCAGCAGCCCGACCATCCAGACCGGTGCGCCGATGGCGCCGAGCAGCCAGGGCAGCACCAGCCGGGCGCTGGCCAGCTCGTCGGCCAGCTTGTTGCCCAGCGATGCCATCAGATGAAGGAAGAAGTTGCGCGGCTGCTCCTGGCAGGCCTCGTCGGGGATGTCCTTGCACATCCGGCTGTCCTCGTCGCCGGTCAGCCGCTCGTAGAGGCGGGTCTGGCTGATCTCGGGGGCGGCCATGGGAGCTCCTCGCTGGTAGGATGAAGCGCTTATTGTTGCGACAGGAAGGGCATCGTGTCACGTATTCGCATTCACTACTGCACCCAGTGCCAATGGCTGCTGCGCAGTGCCTGGTACGCCCAGGAGCTGCTCGCCACCTTCGGCGAGGACCTCGAGGAGGTCAGCCTGGTGCCGTCCCACGGCGGCTACTTCGAGATCTTCTGCGACGACGAGAGCCTGTGGGAGCGCAAGCGCGACGGCGGCTTCCCCGACAGCAAGACGCTGAAGCAGCGCTTGCGCGACCGCCTCGATCCGACGCGGGAGCTGGGACACATCGATCGCTGAGCCGGCCGCCGGCTCGATACCTGGCAGGGAGAGCTTATGACAACGGATCGTCGCGCCATGCTCTATGGGCTGGGCGCCGTGGCGCTGTGGTCCACGGTGGCCACCGCCTTCAAGGTGGCGCTGGAGCGGATGACGCCGCTGGAGCTGATGTGGCTCGCGGCGCTGGTGTCCTGGGCGCTGATCGGCGCGCTGGTGGTGCGCCGGGGCCTGCTCGGCGAGGCGCTGAAGCGCGGCTGGCGCACCGCGGTCTGGGCGGGGCTGATGAATCCGGTGGCCTACTACCTGGTGCTGTTCGCCGCCTATGACCGCCTGCCGGGGCAGGAGGCGATGGCACTGAACTACACCTGGGCGCTGGCCATGGCGCTGCTGGCGGTGCCGATCCTCGGCCAGCGCCTGACCCTGATGGATGCGCTGTCCGGGCTGGTGGCCTACGCCGGGGTGTGGGTGATCGCCACCCGCGGCGCGGTGTTCGACGTGGCCTTCGCCGACCCGCTGGGCGTGGGCCTGGCGCTGGTCTCGACGCTGATCTGGGCGCTCTACTGGCTGCTTAACGTGCGCGACCGGCGCCCGCCGCTGGTGGCCCAGTGGCAGAACTTCAGCGTCGGGGTGCCGGTGCTGACCGGGCTGCTGCTGTTCGGGCCGGGGCTCCAGTGGCACGGCCTCGACGGGCTTGCCGCCGGGGTCTACGTGGGGCTGTTCGAGATGGGCATCGCCTTCGTGCTGTGGCAGCTGGCGGTGGGCACGGTGTCGCGCACCGCCAAGGTCTCCAACCTGATCTTCCTGTCGCCGCCGGTCTCATTGATGCTGCTCTACCTGGTCGTCGGCGAGCCGATCCTGCCCTCGACCCTGGTCGGCCTGGTGCTGATCCTCGGCGGACTGGCCCTGCAGCAGTGGCAGAAGGCCCCGGCGTCGCCGGACGATGCCTAGTCTCTCCGTGCCGCCAGCGCCACGCCTTCCTCTTCCAGCAGCGGCGCCAGCGCCGGCCAGACGTTGTCGAGTACGATAGGCTGGGCGGCCGCCGTGGGGTGAATGCCGTCGTCCTGCATCAGTGACTCATCCAGCGCCACGCCCTCCAGCAGGAAGGGCACCAGCGCCACCTCGAAGCGCTCGGCGAGATCGTCATAGACCCCGGTGAAGGCGTCGCGATAGGCCGGCCCGTAGTTGGGCGGAATGTCGATGCCGAGCAGCAGCACCTCGGCGTCGGCGGCCCGGCTCTGCTCGATCATGCCGGCCAGGTTGGCGCGCATCTGGCCGGGCGGCAGGCCGCGCAGGCCGTCGTTGCCGCCCAGTTCCAGCACCACCAGGTCGGGGGTGTGCTCCTCGAGCAGCGCCGGCAGCCGCGTCGCGCCGCCGCCGCTGGTCTCGCCGCTGATGCTGGCGTTGATCACCCGGGCCTTTCCCTCCAGCCGCTGGGCCAGCAAACTGACCCAACCGGCCTCGCGCTCGATGCCGTAGGCGGCGCTCAGGCTGTCGCCCATCACCAGCACCCGCGGGCGCTCGGCGGCCGCCGCCGGGGCGGCCACCAGCACCAGCAGCGTCCACAGCAGGCACGCCGTCAGGACGCCTCGGGCTCGACCAACAGGGATGCGCTTTCTCATGACCGACCTCATGTCCGACTCCTCGCCAGCAAACCTTCATCCTATTCTACGCGCCGCCCACCTGACCAAGCGGGTGGAGAGCGGCGAACGCTCGCTGACCATTCTGAGTGATCTTGCCCTCGAGGTGTTCCCCGGCGAGACGCTGGCCATCCTCGGCCAGAGCGGGGCGGGCAAGTCGACCCTGCTCGGCCTGCTGGCCGGGCTCGATGCCCCGAGCGGCGGCGAGCTCGAGCTGTTCGGCGAGCCCCTCGGCGAGCTCGACGAGGACGGCCGCGCCGGGCTCCGCGCCGGGCGGGTCGGCTTCGTGTTCCAGAACTTCCAGCTGCTGCCGACCCTGACCGCGCTGGAGAACGTGCTGCTGCCGCTGGAGCTGGCCCCGGACGGCGACGCCGAGGCCCGTGCCCGCGACTGGCTCGGCCGGGTGGGGCTCGGCGAGCGCCTCGACCACCTGCCCAAGCAGCTCTCCGGCGGCGAGCAGCAGCGCGTGGCCCTGGCCCGCGCCTTCGTCACCGGCGCCGAGCTGGTGTTCGCCGACGAGCCCACCGGCAACCTCGACCCCGCCACCGGCGAGCGCATCATCGACAGCCTGTTCGCCCTCAATCGGGAGGCCGGCACCACCCTGGTGCTGGTCACCCATGATCTGGCCCTGGCGCGGCGCTGCGATCGCTGCCTCAGGCTGGCCGACGGGCGACTCGAGGCGATCGCGCGCGAGGAGGCCGAGGCATGATGCGCCACGCCATCGGCCTGTCGTGGAAGGGGCTCAGGCGCGACCTGCGCGCCGGCGACGTGCGTGCGCTGTTCCTGGCGCTGACCCTGGCGGTGGCCGCCGCCACCATGATCGGCTTCTTCCTCGACCGCCTGGAGCGCGGCCTGACCCGCCAGGCCGGCCAGCTGCTGGGCGGCGACGTGGTGCTCGAGCAGTCGCGACCCTTCGATCCCGAGCTGCGCCGCGCCTTCGAGGACGCCGGCCTCTCGCTCTCCGATCAGGTCGACATGGTGTCGATGGTCAGCGCCGGCGAGGCCTTCCAGCCGGTGGGCGTGAAGGCGGTGGACGACGCCTATCCCCACTACGGCGAGTCCGTGGTCGACCGCGGCGACGGCCCCGAGGCGCTGCCCCGCGGGCCCGAGCGCGGCGGCGCCTGGGTCGCCCCGCGCCTGGCGCAGCTGCTCGAGCTCGAGCTCGGCGATACCCTGCGCCTGGGCCAGACCGAGCTTGCGGTGAGCGGGGTGATCGAGCGCGAGGCCGACCCCTCGGCCGGCTTCTCCAGCTTCAACCCGCGGCTGATGGTGCACGTCGACGATCTCGAGGCCACCGGGCTGATCCAGCCCGGCTCGCGCATCGAGTACGAGCTGCTGGCCGCCGGCCCGCCCGAGGCCGTGGAGGCGATCACTCCTCGGCTCGAGCGGCTGCGCGGCGAGGGCGTGGAGGTGCAGGACGTGCGTCGCGACCGGCCGCGCCTCGGCAGCGCGCTGTCCCGGGCCGACCGCTACCTGAGCCTGGCCGGGCTCGCCGCGGTGCTGCTGGCCGGCGTGGCGGTGGCCATGGCCACCCGGCGCTACGTGGAGCGCCATCTGGACACCGCGGCCCTGCTGCGCTGCTTCGGCGCCCGCCAGGCCGAGCTGGTGCGGCTGTTCGCCCTGCAGCTCTTGTGGCTGGCGCTGGCGGCCTCGGCGCTGGGCGCGCTGCTGGGGCTGGCCGGCCAGGCGCTGCTGCTGGCCCTGCTCGGCCGGCTGCTG
>NZ_AJKS02000023.1 GCF_000265245.1 Halomonas smyrnensis AAD6 | reverse complement strand
GTGTTATGCCATAGAGAAGACTTTGAAGTTTTTTGTGCGTTAGAGCTGGATGATAAAACACATGATAGGCCAGAACGACTAAAGCGAGATAGGATACTAAATCAAGCATGTAGGGATGCTGGGGTTGATCTTCATAGAATGTATGTGGATCATAAAGAAAAGCGGATATCTTTGTTAGATTGAGAGTTTTGTGAACAAGAGGGCGATGTGATGGAAGTTGCGTCTTTGGCAGAGTGCCTTTTTTTCAACACTATCCGTGTAGATACTGAAGACAATGAAGGTGCTACAGGCTCAGGAACCAGTTTTGCATTCAATCACTGGTATAAAGGAAAGAATTATCCTTTTTTAGTAACAAATAAGCATGTCGTTAAAGATGCTGAAAAAGGAGGTTTAACATTCATAAAGAAGAATGGTGATGGTGCTCCTGCGCTAGGTGAAGGTCATCGTTTAAACTTCCGAGACTTTAAATCTGCCTGGTTCAACCATCCATCAGATGATATAGATGTCTGCGTAACCCCTTTGTTTCCTCTTATTTCAAATATGCAAAAGCATGGGGTGGAAATTTTTTATAAGGCAATTTCGACAGAGCACATCCCTAATGAAAATCAGATTAAAGATTTAGATGCTTACGAAGAAGTAGTTTTTGTTGGGTACCCTAACGGTATTTGGGACAAGGCAAATCTTCTTCCGATAATGAGAAAGGGGACAACTGCTACGCCATTTTCGGTTGACTACGAAGGTGAGAAAAAGTTTCTAATTGATGCCTCTGTATTTGGAGGGTCAAGCGGCAGTCCTGTTTTTATTTATAATTCTGGTACTTATGGCACAAAGTCTGGTGAAGCCATGATGGGTACTAAATTTTATTTCATAGGGGTTGTGGCATCTGTTTACTTTAAGACTAATGCCAAAGAAGTGGTTGAGCTTCCAGTGCCAACAAGCACAAAAAGCTTGGCAGTTTATGAAGAGATGATCGATCTTGGTGTAGTTTTTAAGGCTGATGCAGTGCGAGAGACTATTGAGTTTGCTATAGAAAGCCAGGAGAGGTGAGCTCTGTGCTTTACAACAAGCCCTTGGCAGAGGCTTGTTGTAAAGGTGGTTGCTCTATTGTTTTTCCATGTTTTTATTGGTGTTCAGGTAAGTATCTATGTCAAAGTCGCTAATGGATATGATTTTATCTCTTGGCAAAATGAATCGTGATTTTTGATCCTTGGGGTACTTGTTTGTAAATAACACAAGTAAAGTGTCTTTTTCTCTATACCCACTGAGCACGGGGGATACTGCAATTTCTTTGTGCCCAGTGCTTTCTTCATTAGGCTCTTGGATTCTGGTTATGAAGCCGGCATAGCACTTTCTGTCTTCGAGTGTAACTAGGATCATGCTTTGGTTTTCTAAGCTCTGCAAGAGGCTGTAATCGAAGAGACTATTTTCACGCCAATATTTCCTTAGATAAAACCTCTTAAATGCAAATTTCTTGTGAATGCCCTTGGTAAGAAAGCTTGCCAAATAAGTAGAAAAAACAAAAACAAAAGAAAGAGAGACAAGGTATATTGCAGGGTCGAAGCTTGCAGAGTCTTTTATCGACTGAGGAGCTGCGTCGTTTAATATGGATGAAACAATATTAACTGGTGTTAGCTTTATCGATGTGGGTTCAGGGTAAAGTAGCGTAACCACATGATCGAAAGCTGATCCTAGAAGCAACTCAACTGATACAAAGATTGTGCAGAGAATGATGAAGCCTAAGCGGGCAGCATGAAGATATACCAACCATCCTTGATAGGTGCTAATCCTGAAGTGTTCTTTAGGATCTGTTTTTATCCAAATTAATCCGCAGACCAAGAGAGGTATGATTAGAAAAGCCAGCATTGCACAAACGTCCCTGTTTGAAGTGGTAGTTTAGCAATCTTTTAATTCTTCTTGGCTTTCGATGGCGGCAAGATACTTTTTCATCTCTTTGCTTTTTTTCATTACAGCCTCAAGCCGCTCATCGTCAATACTGTTTCTGACCGCTGCAAGGTGCTCGTCTTTTATATCCACAGTCCCGCCATCAAGGATTTTATAGGCGGCTTCTGCCTTAGAAATGCGCTCATCAGATTTGAAGTAATCGCGATACAGTATGGCAGTGGCAATGTTTTCTACAAAAGACATGGTCATTTCCTCAGATTGCTCATTACCCCATGGGATGTTTTATGTTCGCTTTTAATCTAGCATTTGCTCATGTTATGACAAGATACTTTGGTAGATTTTGCTTAAGATTTGAGTGATTCGGGGGTTGTCAAGTAGTTTTTAATAATCGTTTTTTAATTTTTGATTTTTGGGTTTAATTTTGCTCATGCATGCTACCTAACGGCATGCATGAGTGTCTACGGTAGCGTGCCGCGCCCTGCGCGATTGGGCGGAAATGGCGTTCTAACGCATTGATATTGAATGGTGTGAGCCGCAGCGACCGGTACTGACAGCATCTTGTAATAAGTTGTTTGCCAGTTTTTCTCTAAATACCCGTGCCTGAAACCGCCCTCGAAGGCGGTTTTTTTACGTCGGCACTTTACCGCGTGTCGCGGGCCTTTACTCCAGCCATAAAAAAGCCCACCGGGGCTGGCGGGCAATAAGGGACTTACAGGACAGGGAACTCAGTAAGTGTGCTAACTATATCGCCACGGCCCTGTGCTGCCCATCCAAGAATCTGTATGGCCCCGTTAGGCTGTGCCTATCGGCTCGTGTGGGCCGCCGTGGGGGCAAAAAAATGGCCCGCCACGGGGCGAGCCAAGTGCTGGAAGTTTCCGAAGTCGAGTCACGAAGCCCGTCGTGACGCCATCATCGTAGTCGCGCGTCGTTACCGAACGATGACACGGCCGGGGCCCCTACAAGCTGCTGACCAAATCGCGCCCGCTGCGCTTGGCGGTGTAGAGGGCGGTGTCGGCGCGCTTGAACAGGTTCGAGAAGGGTTCGCCCGCGATGTGCTCGCTGACGCCGCCGCTGATGGTGACGCCGAGGCGCTGGCCGCTCTCGAGCGTGACGCGGCCGGCGCTCACGTGCTCGCGCACCCGCTCCATGGCCGAGGCCGCTTCCGTGGTGCGCGTGCCGCGCATCACCACCACGAATTCCTCGCCGCCGGTGCGTGCCACCGTGTCGCCCTCGCGCAGGCATTCGGACACCCGGCCGCTCAGCCACTGGAGCACGGCGTCGCCGGCGTCGTGGCCGTGCCGGTCGTTGACCTGCTTGAAGTGGTCGATGTCGAGCACGGCGAGCGAGAAGGGCTCGTCGCGGGTGTCGTGGGCGTGAATCAGCGTCTCGACGTGCTGGTCCAGATAGGCGCGGTTGGGCAGGCCGGTCAGGTAGTCGCGCAGCGCCTTGTCGGCCATGCGGTCGAGCTCCTGGCGCACCTGCTCGAGCTCGGCCTCGTCGGTGATCACGCGCTCCACCGCGTCGGCGATCAGCCGCACCAGCTCTATCTCCATCTGGTCGAAGGGCTCCTGGCGGGGCTGGGGGCTGGAGAAGTTGAGCGTGCCCCAGATCTCGCCGTTGAGGCGCAGCGGGGCGCCGATGTAGCTCTCCAGGCTGAAGGTCTGATAGCAGGGATGGCCGCTGACGCGCGGATCCTTGCCGGCCTCGGCGGTGTGGTAGACGCCCCCGGCGTCCAGCATCAGCCGGCAGTAGGTGTTGCCCAGCTCGAAGGTGTCGTCGGTCGAGATGTCGGCGATGTCGGAGGCGGCCCACTTGACGATGTACTGCTCGTCGATGATGCGGCTGACCAGGCCGATATCCAGCGACAGATAGGCCAGGGCGTCGCGCAGCAGGTGGTCGATGATCTCGTCGGTGCCGATGTCGGTGCGGTTCACGCCGCTGTGCACGTCGCGCAGCAGCTGGATCATGGCGCGGTACTCGGAGATGTCCTGGACGATGGCGTAGAAGCCGATCACCTCGCCCTCCAGGAAGTCGGGGATGTAGTGCACCTTGAAGTAGAAGGCGCGGCCATCGGCCAGCGTCAGGTGGTCCTCGAAGGTGACGTCCTCGCCCGCCAGCACCCTGTCCAGGCGCGGCTGGATTTGCGCGTAGGAGGCGTCGTCCATCACCGTGTCGATCGGCTGGCCGTAGAGCGTCTCGCGGTCGATGCCGATCAAGTTCTCGTAGGCCTGGTTGGTGAGGCGGAAGCGCAGGTCCTGATCGATGTAGGTCACCAGGATCGGCAGCTGATCGGCGAGCCGGCCGACGATGCCCTGGTCGACCTTCAGCGCCGACGTCAGCTTGATGACGAAGCTGCCGTCGGCGAGGCCGTAGTAGCTGCCGGCGCCGTCCTCGAAGCCCCAGGTCTCGCCGGGGCGGATCTCGCGCCGGGCCAGGCTCTCGGCCACGGCGCCACCGAGCTGGGCGCGGATGTCCTTGAGCTCGCTCAGTGCCATGCCGATCAGCGCTGATGGGTCGCGGGCCAGCAGTGTTCGGGTGTCCCCCAGGGCATCGATGATGCGCTGCTCGCGCGAGATATGCAGATAAGCGGAATGCGAGAGGCTCAGCACCTCTTCCCACCAGGCCGGTTGTGTCACGACGCCCTCTCTCCTTGTCGATACGTCCATCTCCAGCCCCTCACTCTGCCCCTGTCGCAGGCTAACGTCCAATCGGCATTGCCGGGACATGCCCCCGGACGATGGCCCGTTAACGGCGCCGGTTCGTGGGCGACGCCCCGCACTGCTACCTTCGTTGAGGGCGCGGCGTCACGGGCGCCGCCGCGATACATGAGCTCGATTCATGGAATTTATGACCCGGGGCGAGGTTTTCATCCCGGACGATGTCACTAGGCTGTCTCTGTATATGACCAGCCGCCGCGTGAGCCGAACAAGCGTTTAACGATAACGGAACCGAGACCGACAGGACCTAGCCATGAGCCCTCCCATCAGATTCGAGATGCGTCGAAGGACCTTCCTGGCGGGCACCGCCAGCGCGGTCGTCGCCAGCAACATTCCCTGGAGCGCCAGGGCCCAGGCCGCGTCCGGCGAGGCCGCCGCGCCCGTGGGGCCGGAGCAGACCACCGTCACCCTCGACGTCAACGGCGAGCCCCGCCGGCTGGTGGTCGACAACCGCACCACGCTGCTCGACGTGCTGCGCGAGCACCTGCGGCTGACCGGCACCAAGAAGGGCTGCGACCACGGTCAGTGCGGCGCCTGCACGGTGTCGGTGAACGGGGAGCGGATCAATGCCTGCCTCAGCCTGGCGGTGATGCACGAGGGCGACGAGGTGACCACCATCGAGGGCGTCGGCACGGCCGAGCGGCTCGACCCGATGCAGCAGGCCTTCCTCGACCACGACGGCTTCCAGTGCGGCTACTGCACGCCCGGGCAGATCTGCTCGGCCAAGGCGGTGCTGCAGGAGATCCAGGACGGCGTGCCGAGCCACGTCACCGGCGACCTGACCGCCCGCATCGAGGCCACCGAGGCCGAGATCCGCGAGCGCATGTCCGGCAACATCTGCCGCTGCGGGGCCTACTCCAACATCCTGCACGCCATCACCCAGGTCGCGGAGGACGGCGCATGAGAGCCTTTTCCTACGAGCGCGCCACCGCGCCGGAGCAGGCCGCGGCCCGCGCGGCCGAGGTCGAGGGTGCCCGCTTCATCGCCGGCGGCACCAACCTGCTCGACCTGATGAAGCTCGAGATCGAGACCCCGGTGCACCTGATCGACGTGCGCGGCACCGGGCTCGACGAGATCACCGCCACCGACGAGGGCGGCCTGCGCATCGGCGCGCTGGTCAGCAACACCGCGCTGGCCGCCGACGAGCGGGTGCGGCGCGACTACGGCGTGCTGACCCGCGCCCTGGTGGCCGGCGCCTCGGGCCAGCTGCGCAACAAGGCCACCACCGGCGGCAACCTGCTGCAGCGCACCCGCTGCCCCTACTTCTACGACACCGCCATGCCCTGCAACAAGCGCAACCCCGGCAGCGGCTGCGCGGCGCTGGGGGAGGGCGCCTTCTCGCGCCAGCTCGGCATCATCGGCACCTCGGACGCCTGCATCGCCACCCATCCCTCGGACATGGCCGTCGCCATGCGCGCGCTGGACGCGGAAGTCGAGACCGTCACGCCCTCGGGCGCCTCGCGCCGCATCCCGCTGGACGAGTTCTATCGCCTGCCCGGCGATACCCCGGAGGTGGAGAACGCGCTGATGCCGGGCGAGCTGATCACCGCGGTGAGGCTGCCGGCGCCGGTGGGCGGCCATCAGGCCTACCACAAGGTGCGCGACCGGGCCTCCTACGCCTTCGCGCTGGTCTCGGTGGCGCTGGTGCGCCGGCCGGACGGCAGCGGGCGCGTGGCGCTGGGCGGCGTGGCGCCCCAGCCGTGGCGTCGCGACCGGGCCGATGCCGAGCTGCCGAACGGCGCCGGGGCCGTGATGTCACGTCTGCTCGACGGCGCGCGTCCGACCGAAGAGAACGCTTTCAAGATCCGGCTGGCCGAACGCACGCTCGCCGCCATGCTGGCCGAGGGGTGATCCATGGACTTCCATCAACCGACCGACGACAACCTCTTCGACCGCGCGACCGTGATTGGCAAGCCCCACGCGCGCATCGACGGCATCCTCAAGGTGACCGGCAGCGCGCCCTACGCCTACGAGCGCCATGACGCGATCGAGGGCCAGCTCTACGGCTATCCGGTGGGCTCGACCATCGCCAAGGGGCGGGTCGTGGCCATCGACGCCGACGCGGCGCGCCAGGCGCCCGGCGTGCGCGGCGTGATCACCACGCTGCAGATCGACCCGCTGGGCATCTGGAACTACAACGTCGCCCGGCTGTTCGGCGGCGATGCCATCGAGCACTATCACCAGGCGATCGCCGTGGTGGTGGCCGAGACCTTCGAGCAGGCCCGGGCGGCGGCGGCGCTGGTCGAGGCGCGCTACGAGGAAGACCCGGTCGACGTCGACCTCGAGGCCGGCTGGCGGCGCCTGCAGGGCAGCGGTGAGCCCTCGACCCTGGTGGGCGACGTCGACGCGGCCTTCGCCGCGGCCCCGGTCACGCTGGACGAGATGTACCACACCCCGTCGCAGACCCACGCCATGATGGAGCCCCACGCCTCGATCGTGGACTGGTCCGACGGCGGCCGGATGACGGTGTGGACCTCCAACCAGATGATCGAGTGGAACCGCCAGGCGCTGGCCACCACCTTCGGCATCGCGCCCGACCGCATCCGCGTCGAGAGCCCCTACATCGGCGGCGGCTTCGGCGGCAAGCTGTGGCTGCGCGCCGACGCGGTGCTGGCGGCGATCGGCTCCCGCGCGGTGGGCGCGCCGGTCAAGGTGGCGCTGCCGCGGCCCTTCGTGATCAACAACACCACCCACCGCAGCGCCACCGTGCAGCGCATCCGGCTGGCGGCCGATACCGACGGCAGGCTGACCGCCATCGAGCACGAGGCGGCCTCGCACACCTTGCCGGGCGGCCGCGGCGAGAACGCCACCGCCCAGACGCCGTTCTTCTACGCCGCGCCGAATCGCCGGGTGCGCCATCACCTGGTCGAGATGCACCTGCCCGAGGCCTCCGATATGCGCGCCCCGGGCGAGGCCTCCGGGCTGATGGCGCTGGAGATCGCCATGGACGAGATGGCGGAGAAGCTGGGCATGGACCCGGTGGCCTTCCGCATCGCCAACGACACCCAGGTCAATCCCAGCGACCCCTCGATCCCGTTCTCCGAGCGCCACTTCGTCGAGTGCCTCGAACGCGGCGCCGAGAAGTTCGGCTGGGCGGACCGCAACCGCACGCCGGGCGGCCGGCGCGAGGGCGACTGGCTGATCGGCCACGGCATGGCGGGCGCCTTCCGCGGCGCGCTGACGCTCAACTCCGGGGCGCGGGTGCGGCTGGTGGGCGGCCGGCTGATCGTCGAGACCGACATGACCGACATCGGCACCGGCTCCTACACCATCATCGCCCAGACCGCGGCGGAGACCATGGGGCTGTCGCTCGGCGAGGTCGAGGTGCGGCTGGGCAACAGCGCCTATCCGGTGTCGTCCGGCTCGGGCGGCCAGTTCGGTGCGGCGAGCTCCACCGCCGGCGTCTACGCCGCCTGCCTGGCGCTGCAGGAGGCCGTCGCCGAGCGCCTGGGCGCCGAGTCGCCGCGCTTCGAGAACGGCCGGGTGACGGCGGACGGCCTGGACCTGGCCCTGGGCGAGGTCGCCGACGGCGCCGAGCTGGTCGGCGAGGACACCATCCGCTTCGGCGACTTCAAGCAGGGCCTGCAGATGGGCACCTTCGGCGCCCATTTCGTCGAGGTCGGCGTCCACGTCGCCACCGGCGAGACGCGCATCCGCCGCATGCTGGCGGTGTGCGACGCGGGCCGCATCCTCAACCCGATCACCGCGCGCAGCCAGGTGATCGGCGGCATGGTGATGGGCGTCGGCGGGGCGCTGTCGGAGGAGCTCGCGGTCGACCTCGAGCGCGGCTTCTTCGCCAACCACGACCTGGCCGGCTACGAGGTGGCGGTGCACGCCGACATCCCGCATCAGGAGGTGCTCTTCCTCGACACCCTGGACGCGGCCTCCACGCCGCTGAAGGCCAAGGGGGTCGGCGAGCTGGGCATCTGCGGCGTGGCGGCGGCCATCGCCAACGCCGCCTACAACGCCACCGGGGTGCGGGTGCGCGACTACCCGATCACC
Organism: Halomonas smyrnensis AAD6; assembly: GCF_000265245.1. Lineage (GTDB taxonomy): Bacteria > Pseudomonadota > Gammaproteobacteria > Pseudomonadales > Halomonadaceae > Halomonas > Halomonas smyrnensis. The sequence continues at coordinate 23,200 of NZ_AJKS02000023.1, read as the reverse complement.
CTGGAGCGCATGATCGACCGCCTGCCCGAGGTCTGACGACCGCCGGCGCCGGACGCAAAAAAAGCCCGCCCCGAGAGGGGCGGGCCAACCTCGCATCTGGTGTGATGCGTGCTCTGCCTGATCACGAGCTCGCCTCGTGATGTCGCCTATCCTGGCACCGGTTTCTTGCAACGAGATGACGGCAGGCGACGCGGCACCCGTCTGGCGTCGCCCCCTTCGGCGGGTCGGGAGCTCGCCCCGCCTTGAAACCCCGGCGAGACGTCGCCAGGGTAGAGGGTCGGGGGCCTTGCGGCCCCCGCCGTGCGGCTGACCGCCGTCGGTAGCGAGATCGAATCTGAACCCCATTCCGACTGCAAAGGAGGTAGTGGATGTCAGTGCAGACATCGTCCGACCGACCGCTTCATCAGGCGACCCCGTTCGATATCGTCGATTCCCCGGATCCCCAGAGCCGGGTGCGCAGCGCCCCGCGCCCCGGCGAGGACCCGTATCCCACCCGGCTGTCCGAGCCCCTCGACCTGCCCTGGCTGAGCCGCCGGGAGCCGGTGGTGAAGGGCCGCGACCGCCAGGGCCCGCTCTCCGCGGCGCAGCTCGATGCGTTCGAGCGCCAGGGCTTCCTGTTCGAGCCCGACTTCCTCGCGGGCGACGAGCTCGACGAGCTGCGCCGGGAGCTCCAGGGGCTGCTCGACCACGACGCCTATCGCGGGCGCGACTTCAGCGTCACCGAGCCCCGGGGCAACGAGATCCGCTCGCTGTTCGCCGTGCACTTCCTGTCCAGGCTCTTCGGCCGCCTGGCCCATGACCCGCGCCTGACCGGCCGCGCGCGGCAGATCCTCGGCGGCGAGCCCTACGTGCATCAGTCGCGCATCAACTACAAGCCGGGCTTCGAGGGGCAGGGCTTCAACTGGCACTCCGACTTCGAGACCTGGCACGCCGAGGACGGCATGCCGGCCATGCACGCGGTGAGCGCCTCCATCGTGCTGACCGACAATCACGCCTTCAACGGCCCGCTGATGCTGGTGCCGGGCTCCCATCGGGTGTTCGTGCCCTGCCTGGGCGAGACGCCGGAGGACAACCACAAGCAGTCGCTCAAGACCCAGCAGGTCGGCGTGCCGGGCCGCGAGGCGCTGCGCCGGCTGATCGAGCGTCACGGCATCGAGGCGCCCACCGGGGCCGCCGGCGGGCTGCTGCTGTTCGACTGCAACACCCTGCACGGCTCCAACGCCAACATGTCGCCGGACCCGCGCAGCAACGCCTTCTTCGTCTACAACCGCCGCGACAATCGCTGCGTCGAGCCCTACGCCGCCGGCAGGCGCCGCCCGCGCTTCCTGGCTCACGATCCCGACGAGCGGTGGACGCCGGAGGCCTGACGCCGACGGGCCGGCACGCGTAGACTGAGGGCAGAGCCGTTTCCGTTCCGTCAGCCAGGAGTCGCGTCGTCATGCGTTTCGTTCCCCGTTTCACCGATGGCCGGGCCTTCCCGCAGCCATTGGGCAAGATCGTCTGCGTCGGCCGCAACTACGCCGATCATGCCCGGGAGCTCGACAACCCGGTGCCCGACGAGCCGCTGCTGTTCATCAAGCCGGCCACCAGCGCGGCCCGCCTCGAGGAGACGATCGACGCCCCCTTCGCCCGCGGCGAGGTGCACTTCGAGACCGAGCTGGCGCTGCTGGTGGGCGAGACGCTGAAGGATGCCGGTGCCGCCGAGGCCGAGCGGGCCATCGCCGGCATCGGCCTGGCGCTGGACCTGACCCTGCGCGACGTCCAGGGCAAGCTGAAGGACAAGGGCCATCCCTGGGAGGTGGCCAAGGGCTTCGACGGCGCCTGCCCGCTGTCGGTCTTCCTGCCGCTCAGCGAGGTGCCGAACTGGAGCGCCCTGGCCTTCACCCTGGCGGTGGACGGCGAGGAGCGCCAGCACGGCCACGGTGCCGACATGCTGTTTCCGGTGCCGGAGCTGGTCGCCGAGATGAGCCGCCACTTCACCCTGGAGCCGGGCGACGTGGTGCTGACCGGCACCCCGGCCGGGGTGGGCGAGCTGCCGCGCGGCGCCGAGCTGCGCCTGTCGCTGACCGGCGGGCTGGAGATCGTGACGGGCGTCGCCGACTGAGGCGACGCCAGGGACGGGCCCGATCAACGACGAGGCCCCCGCCGGCATCGCCGACGGGGGCCTCGTCGCGTGAGGGCGCCTGCGCAGAGGCGCCCCTGGCCGGTTACTGCCGGGGCAGCTTGTAGGCCATCACGTAGTCACCGATGGTGGTGCCGATGGAGCCATGACCGCCCGCGACCTGGACGACCATCTGCTCGCCCTGGCTGTTGAGGTAGGTCATCGGCGTGGCCTGGCCGCCGGCCGGCAGGCGGGTTTCCCACAGCTGCTCGCCGGTCTCGAGGTCGTAGCCGCGCAGGTAGTTGTCCACGCTGGCGGCCATGAACACCACGCCGCTGTCGGTGATCATCGGGCCGCCGATGCCGGGCACGCCCATGCGGATCTTCAGCGGCAGCGCGGTCATGTCCTCGACGGTGCCGTTCTTGTGCTGCCAGGCGACCTCGCCGGTGCGCAGGTCGGCGCCGGCCACGTAGCCCCACGGGGGCTGCTGGCAGGGCACGCCGAACGGCGACAGGAAGGGCTTCATCTCGACGGCGTAGTCCGCGCCGGCGTTCTCGTTGAGGCCCTGCTCGCCCTGGTTGGTCTCACCCAGGTCGGCGCCGTCCTTCGGCACCAGGGTGGAGGTGAAGGCCAGGTAGAGCGGCATGCCGAACATCACCTGTCGCTTCGGATCCACCGCCAGGCTGCCCCAGTTGAAGACGCCGAAGTTGCCCGGGAACACGATGGTGCCCTGCTCGGAGGGCGGCGTGTACTGGCCTTCGTAGCGCAGCGACTTGAACTGGATGCGGCACATCAGCTGGTCGAACGGCGTGGCGCCCCACATGTCCGCTTCGCGCAGGGTCGGCGGGCGGAAATTCAGGGCGGAGACCGGCTGGGTCTCGGAGGCGTAGTCGCCCTCGATGGTGCCCTGCGGGGCCGGCTGCTCGGAGATCGGGAAGATCGGCTCGCCGGTCTCGCGGTTCAGCACATAGACGTCGCCCTGCTTGGTGGGGATCACCAGCGCCGGTTGACGGCCTTCGTCGGTGTCGAGGTCGAGCAGGCTCGGCTGGGCCGGGGTGTCCATGTCCCACAGGTCGTGGTGCACGAACTGCTGGACCCACTCCACCTGACCGGTCTCGAGGCTCAGCGCCACCACGGAGGTCGCGTAGGTCTCCTCGGCCTCGCTGCGGTACATGCCGAGCTGGTCCGGGGTGCGGTTGCCCATCGGGAAGTAGACCATGCCCAGCTCCTCGTCGGCGCTGGCGACCGACCAGCTGTTCGGCGAGCTAGTGCTGTAGACCTCGTCCGGGCCGATCGGGGCGGTCTCGTCCGGGTTGCCCGGATCCCAGTTCCACGCCAGTTCACCGGTCTTGACGTCGTAGGCGCGGATCACGCCGGACGGGGAGTTGACGGCGTAGTTGTCGTTGACCGCACCGGCGACCACGACCTTGCCATCGGCCACCACGGGGGGCGAGGTGGAGTAGTAGAAGCCGGACTGCTTGTACGGCATGTTGTGCATCAGGTCCAGCTCGCCGTTGTCGGCGAAGTTGGCGCAGCGCGCGCCGGTGGCCGGGTCGACGGCCAGCAGGCGGGCGTCGGAGGTCGGCATGAACAGCTGGGCGTCGCACTGGATGGCGGCCTGGTCCTCGGCCGGCGCGCCGGCGATCTGCACGTCGAGGCTGTCGGCATCGCCGTCGGCCGGCGGCAGGTAGGAGACGCCGCGGCAGGTCTGGTGCTGGCGCGAGCTCTCGGCCGGCGGCTTGGCGTCGTAGACCCACTGCTCCTCGCCGGTGTCGGCGTCGAGGGCGATCAGCAGGTTGTGCGGGGTGCACAGGAACAGCGAGTCGTCGATTTTGAGCGGGGTGACCTCATAGGTGGTCTCGCCCACGTCGTCGGGCCCCTTCTCGTCGCCGGTCTGGTACTGCCAGGCCAGCTCCAGCTCGTTCACGTTCTCGGGCGTGATCTGCTCGAGCGGCGAGAAGCGCTGGCCCATGTTGCTGCGGCCGTAGGCGTGCCAGCTCTCTTCCGGGCTGTCGCCGAGATCGGGGCTCTGGTTGACCACCTCGCGGTTCAGCTCGCCGTCGATGCGGTGCTGGTCCACGGTCATGCTGGCCAGCAGGCCCACGCCGATGATGGCCCATACCGGCAGCAGCACGGCGGTGCCGAGGCGCGAGCCGCCCTTGGCCGGCCACAGCAGCGGGATGGCGAGCAGCAGGAAGATGCCGAGGCGCGGGGCCAGCGGCCACCAGTCATAGCCCGATTCCCACAGCGCCCAGGCCGCGGTCGCGACCAGGAACAGCGCATACAGCAGTTGGGCCTTGGGGCGGCGCGAGCGGGCCATGGCGCCGACCGCGATCAGCACGATGCCTGACAGGGCGTAGTACCAGCTGCCGTCGAGGGTGACCAGCCACAGGCCGCCCCCGAGCAGGGCCAGCCCCACCAGCCAGAAAATGAGGGAAAGTATGATCATGAACCCATGCTCCTTGCTCCTTGCGAGAAATACGTGACTCACCCCATGATAAATCATTAGGATGCAAATCAAAATGGCATCGACAGAACGTCGCCCTGTGCCGACCCCGCCGGAACGACGTTCGCACACCTTCACGACGGTCTGGTGAAGGTGCGGCGTCGGGCGGGCTCGGTTAACGGCGCGTCATTCGAGGTAGGTATAGCCCTCGAGCCCCTCGGAGAGGTCGTCGAGGAAGCGCGCCTGCTCATCGGCCGGGAGGCCGCTGGCGGCGAGCTGGTCGGCGAGACGCTGGCGCAGCACCTCGGCGTCGAAGTCCACGTAGCCGAGCACGTCGGCCACCCGGTCGCCGCGGCGTCGGTGGTCGAGGCGCCAGGCGCCGCGCTCGTCCAGCGACGCGTCCACCGAATCGGTGTCGCCGAAAAGGTTGTGGAGATCGCCGAGGATCTCCTGATAGGCGCCGACCAGGAAGAAGCCCAGCAGGCGTTCCTCGTCGTCGCCCCACTCGGGCAGCGGCAGGGTGGCCTCGACGCCTTCGCCGTCCACGTAGCCGTCGATGCGGCCGTCGCTGTCGCAGGTGATGTCCTGGATCACCGCGCGCCGCGCGGGCGGACGGTCCAGGCCGGATAGCGGCAGCACCGGGAAGATCTGGTCGATCCCCCAGACGTCGGGCACCGACTGGAACAGCGAGAAGTTGACGAACAGCTTGTCGGCCAGCTTCTCGGCCAGCTCGTCGTGGATCTCGCGGTGGGCGCGGTTGCGCGGATCGAGGCGCTCGCGCAGCCGGGCGCAGGCGGCGCTGTAGACGCCTTCGCCCTCGGCGCGGGCCTCGAGCCCGGCCAGTCCCATCACGAAGCGCTCCTGCAGCTCGCCGATGGCCTGGCCCAGATCGTGCCAGGCCTCGACCAGCCCGCGCGGGGCCGGGTCGGCGGCCAGGGCGTCGTGGACCCGCCACAGTTCGGCGACCTGAGGATCGCCCTCGACCCGGGCCACCGGGGCCCGGGTATCGGCGCGCTCCTCGCCGATCACGTTGGTGATCAGCACCGCATGATGCGCGGTCAGGGCGCGCCCCGACTCGCTGATCAGGTGCGGATGCGGCAGCCCTTCGGCTTCGCATACCTGGGCGAAGGCCGCGACCACGTTGCGGGCGTACTCGCGCATCGAGTAGTTGATCGAGCAGTCGCTGCGCGAGCGGGTGCCCTCGTAGTCGATGCCGAGCCCGCCGCCCACGTCGACGGTGTCCACCGGCGCGCCCAGCGCGATCAGGCTCTGGTAGAAGCGGGCGCACTCGCGCAGGCCGCGCTGGATGTCGCGGATGTTGGCGATCTGCGAACCCAGGTGGAAGTGCACCAGCTGCAGGCTGCCCAGGGCGTCGGCCTCGCGCAGGCGCTCGACCACGGCCTGGATCTGCCCGGCGGTGAGCCCGAACTTGGACTTCTCGCCGCCGGTGTTCTGCCACTTGCCCTTGCCCACCGAGGCCAGCCGCGCGCGAAGGCCGATGCGCGGCCGCACGCCGAGGCGCTCGGCCTCCTCGAGGATCAGCGGCAGCTCCGAGAGCTTCTCTACCACCAGATAGACGCGATGGCCGAGCTTCTCGCCCATCAGCGCCAGGCGGATGTACTCGCGGTCCTTGTAGCCGTTGCAGACGATCAGCGAGGGGCCGTCGCCGGACAGCGCCAGCACCGCGAGCAGCTCCGGCTTGCTGCCGGCTTCCAGGCCGACCCGGTCGTGGCCGCGTTCGCGGGTGGCGAGGATCTCCTCGACCACCCGGCGCTGCTGGTTGACCTTGATCGGGTAGACCGCGGTGTAGCCGCCGCCGAAGGCTTCTTCCTCCATGGCCCCGTCGAAGGCGGCGCACAGCTGCTCGACGCGGTCGTGGAGGATGTCGGTGAAGCGCACCAGCACCGGCAGCCGCAGGCCGGCCTCGCGCAGCTGCGCGATCAGCGGCGAGAGCGGCAGGGCGGGGCCGTCGTCCTCGCCGCCGCGGGGCCGCACCAGGGCCTGGCCGTCCTCGGCCACGTCGAAGTAGCCGCTGCCCCACTGGTCGATGTTCCAGGTGTGCCGGGCACGCTGCGCGGGCCCGGCCATGCTGCCGAGGGTCGGGCTCATCGAGCGGCCTCGGGCAGCGGCAGGGCGCCGTCGGCGATGCGCCGGCGCAGCACGCCGCGGAACACGTCCGGATCGTGGGGCGTGAGGTCGTGGGCGGGCGGGTCGACGTAGACCACCAGCAGCCGCGACAGCCAGTAGCGCAGCGCGGTCATGCGCAGCATCATCGGCCAGGCCTCGCGCTCGCTCTCCTCCAGCGGACGACGCGCCTGATAGGCGCCGAGCAGCGCCTCGTAGCGTGCCGGGTCGAGCCGGCCGTCGGCCTCGGTGGCCCAGTCGTTGATCACGATGGCCAGGTCGAACAGCAGGTCGCCGGTGCAGCCGTTGTAGAAGTCGATCAGCCCGCCCAGGGTGTCGCCGTCGAACAGGGTGTTGTCGCGGAACAGGTCGCCGTGGATCGCGCCCTGGGGCAGCGTCGGCGCGTCGCCGAAGAAGCCCTGGTAGATCTCCACCTCGTCCTTCATCAGCGCCTGATCCTCGGGCGAGAGGTAGGCCAGCACCTTGTGGTGCATCGGCAGCAGCCAGTGCAGGTCGCGCGGGTTGGGCCGATGGCCCGGGAAGCGCCGCGAGACCTTGTGCATGCGGCCGAGGGCGTCGCCCAGCGCCCGGCACTGGGCCAGGTCGGGCGCCTCGGGATGCTTGCCGGGCAGGCGCGGGAACAGCAGCGCCGGCTTGCCGGCCAGGCTGTGCAGGGCGATGCCGTCGCGGTCGTGGAGCGGCCCGGGCACGGGCAGACGATGCTCGTCCAGGTAGTCGAGCAGTTCGACGAAGAACGGCAGCTCCTCATGCTCGCCCTGCTCGAACAGCGTGAGCACCAGCTCGCGACGGTCGGTGGTGACGAAGAAGGTGCTGTTCTCGGTGCCGGCGGGCACGCCCTTGCAGGCGACCAGCGAACCGGCGTCGAAGCGGCTCAGGAACGTCTCGACCTGGGAGTCGGTCAGCGGTGTGAATACGGCCATGGATGTCTCGCCCGGGTATGCGAAGCCGCCTATTGTAGCGGCTTGGCGGCGTGATGCACGAACCGGATGGCGTCGCCCCCGCGGGAGGCGGGGGCGGACGTCAGAAACGCTTGATGACCCACTCGGGCACGGCGATGCGCTGGCCGTCCTGGCGCTCGAAGTCGCCGTCGCCGTCGCGGTCGACGAGGTAGTAGGCAGGGCCGCTGGCGGGCCGGATCTCGATGGCGTAGAGCGCGCCGTTGACCCGGTACTCGCGGATGGTGCGGTCCTCTTCCTGGCGGATGGTGACGTCCGGCTCGACGTCGGTGCTGGACTGGGCCGCGGCCGGCAGGGCGGCGGCCACCAGGGCCAGGACGGCCAGCGGCGCGAGCAGCGCGGAGCGCATGAGGTTCATGGTGTTCTCCTGACCATGGGGTTGCCCCCAGTGTATGCCCTTGGCGGTCGATGACGCATGCTTTGCCCGGCAAATCGCTTCGGCAATGCGTATCATGACTGACCAGGATCAGGGGCGGCGCTCGCGATGACCGCCGACCCCTCGACACGCGATCATCTGCCCAGCCAGCAAGGGATGCCGATTCATGGCCGACACCCCCATCGTCCTCGTCGACGGTTCCTCCTATCTCTACCGCGCCTTTCACGCCCTGCCGCCGCTGACCACCTCCGAGGGTCTGCCCACCGGCGCCGTCAAGGGCGTGCTCAACATGCTCAAGCGGCTGATCAAGGACTACCCCGACAGCCCCATGGCGGTGGTGTTCGATGCCCCGGGCAAGACCTTCCGCGACGAGCTCTACGCCGAGTACAAGGCCCAGCGCCCGCCGATGCCGGACGACCTGCGCGCCCAGGTCCAGCCTCTGCACGATTGCGTGCGCGCCCTCGGCCTGCCGCTGCTGTGCATCGAGGGCGTGGAGGCCGACGACGTCATCGGCACCCTGGCGCGCCACGCCACCGAGGCCGGCCGCGACGCCGTGATCTCCACCGGCGACAAGGACATGGCCCAGCTGGTCAATGCCCACATCACCCTGGTCAACACCATGAAGGACGAGACCCTGGACGTGGACGGGGTGAAGGAGAAGTTCGGCCTGCCGCCGGCGCTGATCATCGACTTCCTGGCGCTGATGGGCGACAAGGTCGACAACATTCCCGGCGTGCCGGGCGTCGGCGAGAAGACCGCGCTGGGGCTGCTGCAGGGCATGGAGGGCGGCCTCGAGACCGTCTACGCCGACCTGGAGCGGGTCAAGACGCTGGGCTTCCGCGGCGCCAAGACGCTGCCCAAGAAGCTGGAGGAGCATCGCGACCAGGCCTTCCTGTCCTACGAGCTCGCCACCATCAAGACCGACTGCGCGCTGCCGGTGGGCCTCGACGACCTGGACATCGCCCACCCCGACCGCGAGGCGCTTGGCGAGCTGTATCGCCGCCTGGAGTTCAAGGCCTGGCTGTCCGAGCTGCTGGAGGGCAAGGACAAGGGCGTCGATGACGCCGCGTCGGCCGAGGGCGCCGAGGCGGGTGACGACGTGGGCGAGAGCGGCGCCGAGCGCGAGGACGCGGTGATCCTCGAGCGGGCCGACCTCGACGCCTGGCTTGCGCGCCTCGACGACGCCGAGGCCTTCTGCTTCGACCTCGAGACGACCAGCCTCGACTACATGGAGGCCGAGATCGTCGGCGTCGGGCTGTCCCTCGAGCCCGGCGAGGCCGCCTACATCCCGCTGGCCCACGACTACCTGGACGCGCCGGCCCAGCTCGACCGCAAGAGCGTGCTCGAGGCGCTGACGCCGCTGTGGACGGACCCCGGCAAGGCCAAGATCGGCCAGAACCTCAAGTACGACATTTCGGTGCTGGCGCGCCACGGCATCGAGGTGGCCGGCGCCCTCGAGGACACCATGCTCGAGTCCTACGTGCTGGACTCCACCGCCACCCGCCATGACATGGACTCGCTGGCGCTCAAGTACCTGGGCGAGAAGACGGTCAGCTTCGAGGACATCGCCGGCAAGGGCGTCAAGCAGCTGACCTTCAACCAGATCGCCCTGGAGCAGGCCGCGCCCTACGCCTGCGAGGACGTCGACATCACCCTGCGCCTGCACCGCGAGCTGCGCCCGCGGGTCGAGGCCGAGGGCCGCCTGGCCGAGGTGCTCGACGGCCTGGAGCGCCCGCTGATCCGGGTGCTGTCGCGCATGGAGCGCGGCGGCGTGGCGCTGGACGCCGAGCGCCTGCACGCCCAGAGCCAGGAGCTCGGCCGGCGCATCGGCGAGCTCGAGCAGCAGGCCTTCGAGCTGGCCGGGCGCGAGTTCAACCTGGGCTCGCCCAAGCAGCTCGGCCAGATCCTGTTCGAGGAACAGAAGATCCCGGTGATCAAGAAGACGCCCAAGGGCGCGCCGTCCACCGCCGAGGCCGTGCTCGAGGAGCTGGCGCTGGACTACCCGCTGCCCAAGGTGATCATGGAGCACCGCGGGCTCTCCAAGCTGCGTTCCACCTACACCGACAAGCTGCCGAAGCTGGTCAACAAGGCCACCGGCCGGCTGCACACCAGCTACCATCAGGCGGTCACCGCCACCGGGCGGCTGTCGTCCTCCGATCCCAACCTGCAGAACATCCCGATCCGCACCGAGCAGGGGCGCAAGATCCGCCAGGCCTTCGTCGCGCGGCCCGGCTATCGCATCGTCGCCGCCGACTACTCGCAGATCGAGCTGCGCATCATGGCGCATCTGTCCGGCGACAAGGGCCTGCTCGAGGCCTTCGCCGCCGACCGCGACATCCACGCCGCCACCGCGTCCGAGGTGTTCGGCGTGGGGCTGGACAAGGTCACCCCGGATCAGCGTCGCAGCGCCAAGGCGATCAACTTCGGGCTGATCTACGGCATGAGCGCCTGGGGCCTGGGCCGCCAGCTGCACATCGAGCAGAAGCAGGCCAAGACCTACATCGACCGCTACTTCGACCGCTATCCCGGCGTGGCCCGCTACATGGAGCGGATTCGTTCACAGGCGGCGGAGGACGGCTTCGTCGAGACGGTGCTCGGCCGGCGCCTCTACCTGCCGGAGATCCACTCCCAGAACCGCGCCCGTCGCCAGGGCGCCGAGCGCACCGCCATCAACGCGCCCATGCAGGGCACCGCGGCGGACATCATCAAGCGCGCCATGATCGACGTCGACGCCTGGCTGGCCGAGGGCGAGGTCGACGCCATGATGGTCATGCAGGTCCACGACGAACTGGTGTTCGAGGTCGCCGAAGACGCCGTCGAGGCCTTCATTCCCGAGGTGAAGCGGCGCATGCAGGCCGCCGCCGAGCTCGACGTGGCGCTGATCGTCGAGGCCGAGAGCGGCGTTAACTGGGACGAGGCGCACTGACGCCCGGTTCGTGCCATGCTGTGGGGGCCGCAGCGGGCCACGAGGGCCCGGTCCAACAAGGAGGCAAGTGATGCGAAGGATCATGATTCCATGGCTGCTGGGCGCGGGCGTGGCCCTGCTGACCGGCTGCGCGAGCCAGGCCACCGAGCAGACGGCGGCGGAGCGCTTCGACTGTGCCGCCCTGAACCAGGCGATCACGAGCGCGGGGACGGGCTTCGAGGACATCAAGGGGCGCCTGGAGACCACCGATCTGACCCGGACCTGGCAGACCGACACCCAGGCGTTTCATGACGCCTGCGTGATCACCTCGGCCCGCCGGCCCGACCACTACCTGTGCTTCGGCCCGCTTTCGACCGACGACCCGCGCGGCGCGCTGGTGGTCGGCGGCGAGGCCCTCGGGCAGTGCCTGGGCGAGGGCTGGCAGTCCGAGCGCACCGCGCCGGACCGGCTCGCGTTCACCCGCCAGGGCAGCGAGCCCGTGGTGGTGCTCGAGAGCTTCCTCAACGACCGCGGACGCCGCATGGGCACCCTTGGCGTGTACCAGAACGCCGCGGATGCCGTGCCCCGGCCGGGCGACGAGTGAGACTGACCGGCGCCTGAGCGCCTCAGCCAATGAAAAGGCCCGCGGCAATGCCGCGGGCCTTCGCTTGTCTGCCCCATGACCGGACGCACCGCACTGCGCATGCCGATGCCGGGGGCGGCGACCGGGCCGCCCCGAGCCGACCGGCCTTCGGCGCCCTCACGCGGCCTGCCTCTCGCCCCTTCGTCAGGACGCCTCGGTCGACGGCGCCTGGCGGGGGCCGTGCTGCCGGACGGTCCAGAGCACGCCGGTGATCAGCAGGATGATGGCGACCAGCTCCAGCGTCCGGGGGGCTCGCCCTTCGTACGCGAAGCCATAGAGCAGTGCGAAGAGCGGTTCGAACACGAACACCTGCCCGGTCAGGGTCAGCGGCAGACGCCGGGACGCGCCATTCCACAGGGCGTTAGCCACCAGCGAGCCGACAATGCCGACACCGGCGCTGACGAGCCAGAACAACGGCCAGTCCCGGGCCGCGGCGCCCGCCACTGCCTCGACATGGGCGTGCGACGTCGCGGCGTCGCCGCCCCAGATCACCACGGCCAGCACCAGCGCCCACAGGCCGGACGCCAGGCCCGTCAGGTAGGACCACTGCTGGCTGGACACGGCCACCATGGTCTTCAGTGCCCGGGCGTTCAGCACCGCGAACAGGCTCCAGCTGGCCAGGGCCGCAAAGGCGAAGACCAGCCCCTGAGCGACGTCGACGAGGCTGTTGCGGCTAGCCACGGCGCTATCCAGGGCATCCAGATTGATACAGGCCACGCCGGCGAAGACCAGCGCCAGGGGCCATGCCAATTGTCGGAGCGAGGCCGCCCCCGGGTCGTGTCGCCCCAGGACCGTCACCACCACCGGCACGAGCGCCACCACCAGCGAGGCCGGTGCCACGCCGACCTTCTGGATCGACGCCGCCAGCAGGGCGAAGAAGGCGACATTGCCGCAGGCGCCCAGCACCAGCAGCAACGCGACATCCGACAGGGTGAGACGGCGCGGCAGGCGGCGAAGCAGGGGCAGCAGGCAGACCAGCGACACCATGCCGTACATGACGAATCGGCCCGCGGCGATTTCCAGGGCGCTGAACGCGTTCAGCACCAGGGGACTCAGGAACACCAGTCCCCAGCAGGCACCGGCGACCGCTCCCAGTAGCACTCCGCTCAGCATCATGTTCACTCCCCAGCATGTTGGGTGATCGAGAAGGGAGTGACTCTAGCGGCCGTGACGTGCCGTCCAGTAGCGACAATCGCGCATGGAAATATGCCATACTGGCATAGCGGCCAGGCTGTCGTTCCCGGCCCCGCCTGGCGCAGGATACTCCCCGGCCATTCACCGTCGCTCTCGGATTCGTCTGTTGATTTCCAAGCAGAAACGCCTCCCCCCCATCCATGCCTTGTCCGCATTCGAGGCGGTCGCCCGGCACGGCAGCTTTTCCTCGGCGGCCGAGGAGCTTCACCTGAGCCAAAGCGCCGTCAGCAAACAGGTCAGGACGCTTGAGGAACACACCCGCTACCCGGTATTCCTCAGGCACGCGCGGGGGATCGAGCTGACCTCTGCCGGTGCCGCCTTGCTGCAGGAGATCCAGCCGGCGCTGGCACAGCTGTCCTCCGGTCTCGAACGGATTCGTCAGCGCCAGGATGCGGACACGGTCACCGTGATCGCCACCCACGCCGTGTCCCATTACTGGCTATTCCCCAGGGTCATGGCCTTCAACCGTGAACATCCGGACATCACGGTGAGCATTCAGTCCGACAACGCGATCTCGCCGGCGGTCATCGGGGAGTATGACTTCGGGGTGCTCTTCGGCCGCGGACGCTGGCCGGGGCTCGAGGCGCAGCCGTTGTTCCCCGAGCGGATCTATCCCGTCTGCCATCCGGACCTGGCGCTAGCCGAGCCTCGAACGCTTCAGGATCTCAAGGCACTACCGCTGATCGAACTGGACTCCCGTGCCTGGGATTGCATCGACTGGGTCGACTGGTTTGCCCACTTCGACGAGGCTTACGCCCCCCGGCCCCATGGCTTGAGATTCAATCAGGTGTCTCTGAGTTACAACGCCGCCCTGGAGGGCCTGGGCGTCAGCCTGGGATGGGAGTTCATGGTGTCTCAGGCCGTCAGGGAAGGCCGGCTGCGACGGGTGGGAGAGTTCGTATACGATGCCGGCAAGCAGGACTTCCTGGTCCACGGGACAAAGGAGCCGCTGAAGCCGGCCGCACGGACCTTCAAGCACTGGCTGTCATGATGGCGGAACGGGCCCCTCGCGGGACCTTGGCATGGGGCCGGATGACCCGGCGGCGAGGTCCTCGGCCAGTGCCTGGGCGAGGGCGGGCAGTTCGAGCGTACCGCGCCGGACCGACTCGCATTCACCCGTCAGGGCAGCGAGCCCGTGGTGGTGCTCGAGAGCTTCCTCAACCACTGCGGACGCCGCGCCCCGTCCGGGCGATGACTGATCGCGTATGCCACTGAAATGAAAAGGCCCGCGGCATTGCCGCGGGCCTCTTGCGTGGTGGCCGCTGGTTCGGGCCAGGACGCACCGAGGGATGGCGCGAGGCTTAACGCCAGCCGACGCGATCGAAGATCCGCACCGCCTGCGGGTTGTTCTCGCCCAGCACGCTGACGTTCAGGTCGTCGGTCTTGAAGTCGCCCCAGGAGGCCAGCACCTCGTCGACCGGCTCGCCCTCGACCACCGGGAACTCGTGGTTACCGGTGGAGAAGATCGACTGGGCGGTGTCGGAGGCCAGGAACTCCAGGAAGCGCACGGCGTTGTCCGGGTGCGGGGCGCCCTTGACCATGCCGGCGCCGCCGACGTTGATGTGGGCGCCGCGGTCGTCCTGGTTCGGGAACAGGATCTGCACCTTCTCGGCGGCCTCGCGGGTGGCGTCGTCGTCGGAGGTCAGCATGCGCACGTAGTAGTAGTGGTTGGCCACCGCCACGTCGCACTCGCCGCTGGCCACGCCGAGCAGCTGGTCGGTGTCGCCACCCTCGGGGTCGCGGGCCATGTTGTCGACCACGCCCTGGGCCCATTCCTCGGCGCCTTCCTCGCCGTGGTGGGCGATCATCGAGGCCAGCAGCGACTGGTTGTAGATGTTGTTCGAGGAGCGGATGCAGATCTCGCCCTCGAAGCGCGGATCGGCCAGGTCCTCGTAGCTGCGGAGCTCGTCGGCGCCGACGGCCTCCGGGTTGTAGAAGATGGCGCGCACGCGCTGGCTGAAGCCGAACCACTTGCCCTCGGGGTGGTGCATGTTGGCGGGCAGGCGCTCGTCGAGCAGCTCCGAGTCGACGCTTGCGAAGATGTCTTCCTGCTCGGCGCGCCACAGGCGGCCGGCGTCCACGGTCATCATCACGTCGGCGGGGCTGGCCTGGCCCTCGCGCTTGATGCGCTGGATCAGCTGGTCGGAGCCGCCCTCGAGCACGTTGACCTCGATGCCGGTCTCCTCGGTGAAGGCGTCGTAGAGGTCCTGGTCGGAATCGTAGTGGCGGGCCGAGTAGACGTTGACCTCGTCGGCGACGGCCGGGGCGGCGAAGGCCGCGCCGGCCAGCAGGGCGGCGAGGGGCATGACGAGACGGCTGTGCTGATGCATGGGTGACCTCGTGGGTGTGGAAGCCGGCGACGGCTTAGAATGATAATAGGTTGTATTAGGCTTGCCATTGAAGCGCCTGCCCGCCATGGCGTCAACCGGCATCGCGGCACCGCCGAATGACGACGAAAAGGCGAAGGTTTCGCGTTACCATGGAGCATCCCGTCATGCCAGCCGTCGATTCTTGCCTATGACCAGCCACGCTCAGCTTACCCCCGCCGCCGACGCCGTGCCGGAGCAGGCCCCGGTGCTCGCCATGCACAATATTCGCCACGCCTACGGCCACCACCTGGCGGTGGAGGACGTCGGCCTGGAGGTGCGCCCCGGCGAGGTGGTCTGCCTGCTGGGACCCTCCGGCTGCGGCAAGACCACGCTGCTGCGCATCGTCGCCGGGCTCGAGGTGCTCCAGCAAGGGCGGGTCGATCTCGACGGCCGGCCCGTCGGTCGCCCCGGCCAGGCCCATGTGCCACCGGAGAAGCGCAACGTCGGCCTGGCCTTCCAGGATTCGGCGCTGTTCCCGCATCTCTCGGTGCTGCAGAACGTCGGCTTCGGCCTCGAGTCGCTGCCGGCCAAGGAGCGCCGCAAGCGTGCCCTGGAGCTGCTCGACCAGCTGGGCATGGGGCGCTTCGCCGAGAACTATCCGCACATGCTGTCCGGCGGCCAGCAGCAGCGCGTGGCCCTGGCCCGGGCGCTGGCGCCGGCGCCGCGGCTGATGCTGCTCGACGAGCCGTTCTCGAGCCTGGACGCCCGGCTGCGCGACCGCATCCGCGACGACACCCTGCACGTGCTCAAGAAGGTCGGCGCCGGCGCCCTGCTGGTGACCCACGACCCGGAAGAGGCGATGTTCATGGCCGATCGCATCGCGCTGATGCGCGACGGCCACATCGTGCAGATGGGCACGCCCCGGGAGCTCTACTGCGCGCCGGTGGATCCCTTCGTGGTGACCTTCTTCGGCGAGGTCAACGAGCTCGAGGGCACGGTGCGCGACGGTCGCGTCGACACCCCGGTGGGCGAGGTGATGGCCCATGGCCTGGAGGAGGGCGCCCGGGCGCGGGTGATGATCCGCCCCGAGGCGCTGCGCGTGGTGGCCCTCGAGGAGCCGCCGGCGGACCACCACAGCCACGTGATCATGGCCAAGCTGCTGGGCCGCACCAGCCTTTTGCACATCTGCGCCCACGGCGGCGGCAGCGAGTCGCACCTGCACGCCCGGGTTCCCGGGGTGTTCCTGCCCGAGGAGGGCCAGCCGGTCACGATCCGGCTGGATCCGTCACAGGTGTTCGTCTTTCCCGCCAGCGACCCCGCCGCTGCCGGGGCGTGAGCCGCGCATCGCCAGGCTGAGCAGGATCACCGGGATGATGCCCACCGCGACGATGGTCAGCGAGGCGGTGGAGGCCTCGGCCAGGCGCTCGTCGGCGGCCAGGTTGTGGGCCCGCACCGCCAGGGTGTCGAAGTCGAAGGGGCGCAGGATGATGGTCGCCGGCAGCTCCTTCATCACGTCGACGAACACCAGGATGCCGGCGGCCAGCAGGCTGCCGCGCATGATCGGCGTGTGCACGCGGCGCAGCGTGCCTCCGGCGGTCTGCCCCAGGGTGCGGGCGGCCGCGTCCATGCTCGGCGTGACCTTGCCGAGGCTCGCCTCCAGGGCGTTGAACGACACCGCCAGGAAGCGCACCACGTAGGCGTAGATCAGGATGAAGGCCGAGCCGCTGAAGATCAGCCCGGCCATCACCCCGTAGTGCGCCCGCAGGAAGCCGTTCAGGGTGTCGTCCAGCCAGGCGAAGGGGATCAGGATGCCCACCGCCACCACCGAGCCGGGCACCGCATAGCCCATCGCCGCCACCCGGGTGGCGGTGCGCGTCAGCGGCCCCGGGTTGAGTCGCGCGCCGTAGCTCAGCACCAGCGCCAGCCCCACCGCGACCAGCGCCGCCACGGCCGCCAGCAGCAGGCTGTTGCCGGCGAATTCCAGGAACTGGGCGCCGAACAGCGAGTCCCCGCCCTTGATCGACAGGTAGCCCAGCAGGCCGCTGGGAATCAGGAAGCCGACCAGCACCGGCGCCAGGCAGGCCAGGGTGGCGGCGGCGGCGCGCAGGCCGCCGAGCCGGAACTCGGGCAGCTGCTGGTAGCGGCCGGTGGTGTGGAAGTAGCGGCGCTTGCCCCGCGAGGCGCGCTCGAGCAGCACGAAGATGATCACGAAGGCCAGCAGGCAGGCCGCCAGCTGGGCGGCGGCGACCTGCTCGCCCATGCCGAACCAGGTGCGGTAGATGCCGGTGGTGAAGGTGTCGACGCCGAAGTACTGCACCGCGCCGAACTCGTTGAGGGTCTCCATCAGCGCCAGCGACACGCCGCCGACGATGGCCGGGCGCGCCAGCGGGATGGCGATGCTGGTGAACAGCCGCCAGGGGCCGCGGCCCAGGGTGCGGCCGACGTCGAGCACGCACACCGACTGCTCGAGGAAGCTGGCCCGGGCCAGCATGTAGACGTAGGGGTAGAGCACCAGGGTGATCAGCGTCGCCGCGCCGCCCAGCGAGCGGATGTCGGGGAACCAGTAGTCGCCGCGCTCCCAGCCGAAGGCCTCGCGCAGGGCGCTCTGCAGCGGCCCGGCGTACTGCAGGAAGTCGGTGTAGGCGTAGGCGATCACGTAGGTCGGCACCGCCAGCGGCAGCAGCAGCGCCCACTCGAACAGCTTGCGCCCGGGGAAGCGGCACATCACCACCAGCCAGGCGGTGCCGGTGCCGATCACGAAGGTGCCAAGCCCCACCGTGACGACGAGAAACAGCGTGTTGGCCAGGTAGCGGCCCAGCACGGTGCTGGCCAGGTGCTGCCACACGCCGCCGGCGGGCATCACGATATGCGCCAGCACCGTGAGCACCGGCAGGGCCACGACCGCGGCGATGAGCAGGGTCAAAACGCTCCAGGCATCGAGGCGCCGCCTCGGCCGGGACGCGGACGAGCTGGGCCGATGGCTGAGGGGACTGGACACGCGGGTTCTCCTTCCGGTGGGGTGGCCGACACGCTCGCCAGAGGCGAAGGACTGGCGGGGGCAAGATAGTACCAGCTGCTCGGCGGGGTCGCAGCCGGTCGGCCGGTCCCGCGACGCCCCCGGAGGGACGGGCGTCGCGGGCGGGTCAGGCGAGGGCGGCGAGCGTCAGTAGCCCAGCCACAGCGACGGCAGCCCGGTCACCAGCGCCGGGAAGACCGCCATCAGCACGCAGGCCAGCAGGATCAGCGCGCAGAACGGGATCACCGCCTTGTACAGGTCCAGGGTCTGGATCTCCGGCGGCGCCACGCCCTTGAGGTAGAACAGCGCATAGCCGAACGGCGGGGTGAGGAAGGAGGTCTGCAGCACCACGGCCACCATCACCACGAACCACAGGGTGTCGACGCCCATGGCCTCGATGATCGGCAGCATGATCGGGAAGCTCAGCAGCACGATGCCGGTCCAGTCGAGGAACATGCCCAGCACGAACACCAGCAGGAACATCAGGATCAGGGCGCCGGTGGTGCCGCCGGGCATCGCCAGCACCAGCTCGCTGATCACGTCCATGCCGCCGCCGATCGAGAACACCCCGGTGAAGGCGGTGGCGCCGACCAGCACGAACATCACCATGGTGGTGGTCTTGCCGGCCTCGATGAAGGTGCGATAGCAGGTCGAGACCTTGCGGTCGCCGAAGACCAGGAACAGCACGAAGGCCAGGGTCACCCCGATCGCCGAGGCCTCGGTGGCGGTGGCGATGCCGGTGAACAGCGCGCCCAGCACGCCGAGGATCAGGCTCATCGGCGGCAGCACGTACTTGCCGAGGCGCACCACCAGCTCGCCGGTGGAGAGGTCGGCGCGCTCCTCGGCGGCCACCGGCGGGCCGTAGCTCGGCTTGATGAAGCACACCAGCAGCACGTAGCCGGCGTACAGGGTGCCCAGCAGCAGGCCCGGCACCAGGGCGCCGGCGAACAGCGCGCCCACCGAGACCGGCGAGTAGCTGGCCATCAGGATCAGCATGATGCTCGGCGGAATCAGGATGCCCAGGCAGCCGCTGGCCATGATCACGCCGGCCGACAGGCCCTTGTGATAGCCGTACTTGAGCATCGGCGCCAGGGCGATCAGCCCCATCACCGCGATCGAGGCGCCGACGATGCCGGTGGTGGCGGCCAGCAGCACCGAGACGATGACCACGGT
Source organism: Halomonas smyrnensis AAD6 (assembly GCF_000265245.1). GTDB lineage: Bacteria > Pseudomonadota > Gammaproteobacteria > Pseudomonadales > Halomonadaceae > Halomonas > Halomonas smyrnensis. Next base: position 3,936 of record NZ_AJKS02000023.1, on the reverse strand, counting down.
CAGCGCCAGGCCGCCGCGCACCCGCCCGAGCAGCAGGCGCATGCTCTCGAACATCCGCTCGGTGACGCCGGAGTCGTTGAGGAAGCGGGCCATGAGGATGAACAGCGGGATGGCCACCAGCACGTAGTTGTCCATGGCCCGGCCGTAGATGTTGTTGATGATGATGCCGAGCACCTGGGGGCCGGGGCCGAACCAGGCGCCGAGCACCGCGGTGCCGCCCAGCACGAAGGCCAGCGGATGGCCCATGAACAGCCCCGTCAGCAGGCCGCCGAACATGAACAGGGTGAGCAATTCCGGGCTCATGAGGCGTCCTCCGATGACGACGGGCCGGCGGTCAGCTCGGCGACGGCGCGGATCACGATGGCGATGGCCTGCAGCAGCACCAGCACGCCGGCGATGACCAGCACCGCCTTCACCGGGTAGACCGGGATCGAGACGATGCCGTAGGTGGATTCACCACGGCTCCAGGAGCGCTCGAAGAAGCGCCAGCTGTAGGTGATGAACATCAGGATGAAGGGGGTGAAGAACAGCAGGTAGCCGAGCAGTTCGATCAGCGCCCGGCCGCGCCGCGAGAGCAGCCGCTTGAGCACGTCCACCTCGACGTGGGCGTGATGCTTGAGGCCGTAGGCGGCCATCAGCATGAAGTGGCTGCCGAACAGCATGGTGGTGACATCGAAGGCCCAGTCGCTGGGCCGGCCGAAGAAGAAGCGCATGGCGATGTCGTAGACCACCACGACGGTAATGATCGCGATCAGCGGGGCGATCAGGCGACCGAAGCCCTCGTTGAGGGCATCGATGGCCCGGGCGATGGCATGCATCCGGAGAGCCTCCTCGAATAACGTATAAAGCCGGCGGCCTTGAGGGTGCCGCCGGCCGGACAGGGGGATCGGGCGTGAACCGCTTACGGGTTCATGCAGGCCTCGATGTCCTCGAGGGAGGGCAGGTTGTCGGTGACCCGGCTCATGTTGAAGGGCACCGAGACGTCACGCCACTGGGCGTAGTCCTCCATGTAGCTGATCATCGAGTGGTAGATCTTGGCGTGCATCGGGTCCTCGCAGGCGCCCTGCACGATCACCTCGTTGGTGATGTCCTGGATCGTCGCCAGGTCTTCCTCGGAGAGCTGGTTGATGGTGGTGCCGTCCTCGAGGAACTGGGCGGTACCCTCGGTGGACTGCTTCTCGGACCAGGCCAGCGACCAGGCCATGGTGGCCTCGGCGGCGATCTTCAGGGTCTCCCGGGTCTCCTCGGAGAGCGCGTCCCAGGCGTCCCGGTTGATCATCACGCCGAACACGCTGGCCGACTGGTGCCAGCCCGGGGTCATCCAGTAGTCGGCGACCTCGGAGAAGCCGGCCTTGTAGTCCACGCCCGGGGTCGAGAACTCGGCGCCGTCGACCACGCCGCGCTCGATGGCCTGGTAGATCTCGCCGCCGGCCAGGGTGACCTGTGAGCCGCCGAGCTGTTCCAGCACCCGGCCCTGGTCGCGCCCGGAGAGACGCAGGCGCTTGCCTTCCAGGTCGGCGAGGCTCTCGATCGGCGTGCCGCCGCGGAAGCCGGACTCGTTGTTGGTGATGCCGTAGGGCAGATAGACCATGTTGTACTGGCCGTAGACCTCCTGATAGAGATCGAAGCCGCCCCACTGGTTGATCCAGTTCAGGTAGTCCACACCGTTGAACAGGCTGGTGGTGGTGGCCAGCGGCGAGAAGGCCGGGCTGCGCCCCGCCCAGTAGCCCGGCCAGTCGCCGGCGGCCTGGATGCTGCCGGTCTCGGTGGCGTCGAACACCTCGGTGCCGGGCATCAGGGTGCCGCCGGCGTAGAATTCGATCTGCAGCTCGTCGCCGGCCAGCTGGTTGACCAGCTCCGCCCAGTGGCGGTCGATCTGGATCAGATCGAGGTTGTCCGGCCAGGTGGTGGTCATGGTCCACGATTCCTGGGCCTGGGCGGCGGTGGTCATGCCGGCCAGGGCGATGCCGGCAGCCAGGCCGGTCAGGGCGAAACGCGTCGGCTTCATGGTGATGCTCTCCCGAAAGCTTGTTCTGGTTGTGGGGATGATGCGGTGCAAAAAATACGGTCGCCCGCCGGTGAGGGGCTCCGCGTGGCGACCCTGGCAACAAGCTAGCATGGCCCTTGGGGACCGCGAGAAGGCCTCCAAACGTCGAAGTGGCGCGGGCGCGTGTCGGCCGCGCTGCCCCGTCGGTCAGGAAAAATCCTTGGTTTTCAGGTGTATAAAACAAGAGTATGACCGGTATGCTGCATCGCCGAAGGGGCGCCGGGCGTTGAAAGGGCGTCGGCTGCTTAGACCAAAGTACAGCGATTCAAGTCATTAGAAGGTTCTTAAAGAGAGGTCGACGATGGAAGCTTCCGTGCCCGCCGGGCTGCTGGCCTGCCAGGAGCGTCTGACCGAACGTCGCTGGCGGGGCCTGGCATGGCTGACCGGCGATGTCGAGAGCGTCCGTGAGCGGGGGGCGGCGCTCTGTCATGAGCGGGCTGTGGCGCTCTGTCATGAGCGGGCTTTGGCGCTGTGGCACGCCCTGGGCGTGACGGCGCCGCTGTGGGTCGGCCCCGAGCCGCCCGAGGGCATCGCCGCCGAGGCCTGGCTGCCCGCCGCCAAGGCCCGCACCCGGCTCGGCGGCGAGCACGACCTGATCGTCTTCGATGCGCTGTCGCCCGGGGCCGGCTTCGATCCCGACGCCTTCGGCGCGCTCTCGGGCACCCTGCGCGCCGGTGGGCTGCTGGTGCTGCTGACCCCCGACGACTGGGGCGCGCGCCCCGATGCCGACTACGCCCGGCTCGCCGCCCACCCGCATGCGCCCGAGGCGCTCTCGGCGCACTATCTGGCGCGTCTCGCCCGCCTGCTGGAGGCCTCGCCGCGGACGATCCGCTGGCCCGCCTCGGGCGCGCCGACGCTGCCCGACTGGCCCGAGGCGCCGCCGTCTGGGCTGGTATCCGAGGCGGCGCCCGACGATGGCGACTGCCTGACCGCCGATCAGGCCGAGGCGGTGGCGCGGCTGGTCAAGCTGCGCCGGCGCCGGCCGCTGGTGCTGACCGCCGATCGCGGCCGCGGCAAGACGGCGGCCCTCGGCATCGCCTGCGCCCGGCTGCTGGCGAAGGCGCAGGAAGACGGCGCCGAGATCGAGATCCTCGTCACCGCGCCGCGCCCCGCGGCGGTGGCCGGGCTGTTCGAGCGGCTCGCCGCGCTGCGCCCCGAGGGCCGGCGCCAGGGGAATCGCTTCGAGGATGTCGGCGGGGGCGTGACCTTCCTCGCCCCGGACGAGCTCAGCGCCCGGGTCGAGCGGGGTGAGGCCGGCGGCGCCGGCACCTGGCTGCTGGTCGACGAGGCCGCGGCGATCCCGGCCGGGCTGCTCGGGCAGTGGCTCTCGGCCTTCCCGCGCATCGCCTTCGCCACCACCGTGCACGGCTACGAGGGCGCCGGGCGCGGCTTCGCGCTGCGCTTCCGCGCGCGGCTGGAGCGCCTGACCCCGGAGTGGCGGGAGTATCACCTGTCCGCGCCGATCCGCTGGGCCGAGGACGACCCGCTGGAGGCGCTGACCTCGAGGCTGCTGATGCTCGACGCCGAGCCGGTCGCGCCCGATGACAGCGGAGCAACGGCGCAGGCCGCCTGGCGGGTCGAGTCGCCGCAGGCGCTGGCCCGGGACGAGCCGCGCCTGCGGGCGCTGTTCGGGCTGCTGGTGCAGGCCCACTACCGCACCACGCCGAGCGATCTGCGTCACCTGCTGGATGGCCCGGACACGCGGGTCGTGACCCTGGGCGATGCCGCCGGCCCCGCGGCCGTGGCGGTGGTGGCCGACGAGGGCGGCTTCGACGCCGCCCTGGCCGAGCGGGTGGCGCGGGGCGAGCGCCGCCCCCGCGGGCACCTGATGGCCCAGTCGCTGGCCGCCCACGCCGGCTCGCGGGAGGCGCTGACCGGCCGCCTGCGGC
>NZ_AJKS02000024.1 GCF_000265245.1 Halomonas smyrnensis AAD6 | reverse complement strand
AGGCGGCCAGCGAAGAGGCCGCTCCGGACGCGGCGCCTGAACCGGCCAGGAGCGTCGAGTCGGACGAGCCCCGGGAGGCGCTGCGCTTCGCCCTGCAGGTGGCCTGCCTGGACGGGCGCTGGCTGGTGGTGCAGCCCGGCGAGGCGGCTCCCTCGCCGCTGGCGCAGCGGCTGCTGGCCAACCTGCTGCGGGCCGTCGGCGTCACGCCGGAGCATCCGCCGGCCTTCGAGGCCTTCCACTGGCCCCAGATCGAGGGGCTGGACGTGCAGGCGCCGCTGGACGAGGCGCGCCAGGGGCTCGGCGCCTTCCTCGCCGGCCGCGCGCGTCGCGGCTGGGCGCCGGAGCGGCTGCTGGTGTTCGGCGACGAGGCCACCCTGACGCGGGTGCTGGCCATCGACGACGGGCGCTCGACGGCGCTGGACCTGCCGGCCTGGCAGGGGCCCGCGCTGGAGACCCTGGCGGGAAGCGCCGAGGCCAAGCGAGACCTCTGGCCGCGGCTGCTCGACTGGCGCCGTGAGTGGCATGGTGAGGCAAAGGGTGAGGCGAAAGGCGATGCCTGAGCCTCGCCTGCGGGAGCTCGGCGGCGCCGATCTGTCGGCGCTGGTCGCGCTGGAGACAGGCGGCCAGGCCCATCCCTGGTCGGCGACGCGGCTCGAGCAGGCGCTGGCGGCGGAGGAATACGCGGTGCTGGGGCTGGAAGACGCGGCAGGGCTGATCGGCCACGCGGTGGTGTCGCGTCAGCCCTTCGACGCCGAGCTCGAGAGCATTCTCATCGCACCGGAGCGGCGCGGCGAGGGGCTGGCGGGAAGGCTGCTGGCCGCGGTCGTCGAGCGCGCCCGCGAAGGGGGCGCCGAGCGGCTGCTGCTGGAGGTGCGGGCGGGGAATGCCCCGGCGATCGCGCTGTACAGGCGGGCGGGATTCGCGGAGGACGGGCGCCGGCGCGGCTACTATCCGCCGCTGGCCGGCACCGAACGCGAGGACGCGCTGCTGATGTCCCGCCCCCTGACCTGACGCACGACGGGGCGGCCAGGGGCGGCGACGCTCGGCTCGTCAGCCGGCCTGCTGCTCGGCGGTGCTGTCGGTCTCGACATCGTCGAACTTGCCCAGCAGCGCGGACAGGCGGCGTTCCCACTCCTCGCGCTCCTGCTTGAGGCGGGCGTTTTCCTCGCGCAGCTCCTCGGCTTCCAGTTTCATCAATTCCAGTGCCTCGACGGCGCTGGCGACCTTCTGTTCGAGCTGGTTGAAGAGTTCGATGCTCATCCGTTTCTCCTGACGATGTCGGCGGGGCTGGGCCCGTGATTGGCGTCCTGCAGCGGCAGACTAACGCCGTGGACGGGGCTCAGCAAGCGTCTTCGTCGGGCAGCGCGTCGGCCGCGCCCGGGCGGTGATAGAGCCGCCCGGTGCTGTCGCCGGCCCGCACCTCGCGATGCAGCCGCCAGCCGTCCGGCACCTCCGGCGCGAGCTCCGACTCCGTCTCCACGTAGATCCAGGCGTCCGCCGCCAGCCAGCCGGCCTCGAGGGCCCGGCAGCAGGGCGCGGCGAGGCCCTGGCGGAAGGGCGGATCGAGGAACACCAGCGAGAAGGGCGATGACGCCTCGGCGAGCCCCGCCTCGAGATAGCCGAGTGCGTCGGCGACGCTGACCTCGGCGGACGCGATGCCAAGCGTGGCCAGGTTGTCGGACAGCACCCGGGCGACCCGCGCGTCGCGCTCCACCAGCGTCGCCTCGGCGGCGCCGCGGGAGAGGGCCTCCAGGCCCAGCGCGCCGGTGCCGGCGAACAGGTCCAGCACCCGGGCGCCGGGCGTGGTCATGCCCAACCAGTTGAACAGCGTCTCGCGGACGCGGTCCGGCGTGGGGCGCAGGCCCGGGCTGTCCAGCACCGGCAGCCGGCGGCGGCGATGCTCGCCGCCGATGATGCGCAGCTGCCCGGCGGGGCGGGAGGTCGCCTGCTTGCCGCGGCCGCGGGCAGGCGTCGAGGATCGGGAGGAGGGGCGTCGTCGGCTCATGGGCGCCGATTGTAGCGGGCGCCTTGTCCACAGTCATGGTGCGCGATGGTAGGATGTGGCGATTCGTTCACCCGCGAGGCTGAATCCCCCCATGTTCGGTTTTTTCAAGCGCAAGAAGAAGCAGCAAGAGCAGCAGCAGGAGCCCCGGCAGGCCCCCGAGGTCGAGCAGGAGGAGGCGCCGGATGCCGCGACGGCCGAGCCGGAGGCCGAGACGCCGAGCGAGGCGCAGCCCGTCCCGGCGACCGAGTCCGCCCCCGTCGCCGAGCGCGACGATGAATCCGCAGCGTCCACCGCGCCCGAGCCGGCCGTCGAGCCCGAACCGGCCGGGGAGCCCGAGCCGGTCGAGGAGCCCGAGACCCCCGCGGCAGACGCCGAACCCGCGCCCGCCGAGGCGCCTGAAACGCCCCGGGCCGCCGACGTCGAACCCGAGGCGTCCGAGCCCGAGGCAGCCGAGGCGGCAGACGCCGAGCCGGCCGCGGCGTCCGAGGCAGAGCCCGTCCCGTCGCCAGCCGAGCCGGCATCCGAACCCGAACAGGCCGCCGCGCTCGAGCCGGAGCCAGAACCGGAGCCAGAACCGGAGGCCGAGCCCGCTCCGGCGCCGGTGGAGCAGCCCAGGGCCGAGACCCGCGAGAAGCCCAAGGGCAAGAAGAAGGGGCTGTTCGCGCGCATGCGCGAGGGGCTGGGCAAGACCCGCGCCAACCTGACCGAGGGGCTCGCCGGCCTGTTCATGGGCCGCAAGCAGATCGACGACGATCTGATGGAAGAGCTCGAGACCCAGCTGCTGATGGCGGACGTGGGCATCGAGGCCACCACCGAGATCATCGAACGGCTCACCGACCGCGTCTCGCGCAAGGAGCTCAAGGATCCCGAGGCGCTCTACCAGGCGCTGCAGGAGGAGCTGGCGACCCTGCTCGACGGCGTCACCGCGCCGCTGGCGCTGCCGCCCAAGGGCGAGGGCCCGTTCGTGATCCTGGTGGTCGGCGTCAATGGCGTCGGCAAGACCACCACCATCGGCAAGCTGACCCAGCGCTTCCAGCGCGAGGGCCGCAGCGTGATGCTGGCCGCCGGCGATACCTTCCGCGCCGCCGCGGTGGAGCAGCTCAAGGTCTGGGGCGAGCGCAACGACGTGCCCGTGGTGGCGCAGCACACCGGCGCCGACAGCGCCTCGGTGGTCTACGACGCCCTGGCCGCGGCCCGCTCCCGCGGCGTCGACGTGCTGATCGCCGATACCGCCGGCCGGTTGCACAACAAGGCCCACCTGATGGAAGAGCTCAAGAAGGTGCGCCGGGTGATGGCCAAGCTCGACCAGCAGGCGCCTCACGAGGTGATGCTGGTGCTCGACGCCGGCACCGGCCAGAACGCGCTGTCCCAGGCCTCCACCTTCAACGAGGCGGTGCCGGTCTCCGGCATCACCCTGACCAAGCTCGACGGCACCGCCAAGGGCGGCGTCATCTTCGCCCTGGCCCAGCAGCTGGGCACGCCGATCCGCTTCATCGGCGTCGGCGAGACCCTGGACGATCTGCGTCCCTTCGATGCCCGGGAGTTCGTCGACGCCCTGTTCGACCGCGACGACGCCTCGGCATGATCGCCTTCGAGCACGTCGGCAAGCGCTACGGCGGGCGCTTCGAGGCGCTCGCCAATCTCGACTTCCGCGTGCGCCGCGGCGAGATGGTGTTTCTCACCGGCCACTCCGGGGCCGGCAAGAGCTCGCTGCTGCGGCTGCTGATGCGCCTGGAGCGGCCCAGCCGCGGGCGCATCCTGGTCGCCGGCCATGACATCGACCGCCTGCATCACAGCCAGGTGCCGTTCTACCGGCGCCAGATCGGCGTGGTGTTCCAGGATCACCAGCTGCTGTTCGACCGCTCGATCTATCACAACGTGGCGCTGCCGCTGGAGATCCAGGGCGCCGAGCCGCGCGAGGCGGCCCGCCGGGTGCGCGCGGCGCTGGACAAGGTCGGGCTGCTGCATCGCGAGAAGGCGCTGCCCATCGAGCTCTCCGGCGGTGAACAGCAGCGCGTGGGCATCGCCCGGGCGGTGGTCAACAAGCCGTCCCTGCTGCTCGCCGACGAGCCCACCGGCAACCTGGACCCCCAGCTGTCGGCGGACATCATGCGGCTGTTCGAGGACTTCCACCGCATCGGCACCACGGTAATGATCGCCAGCCACGATCTGGCGCTGATCGCCCGGCTGCGCCACCGTACCCTGCGCCTCAGCGAGGGGCGCCTGGTCGCCGACGAGGAGGCCTCATGAGCCGTGACACATCCACGCGCCGCGGCGCCCGTGCCCAGCGCCCTTCCTCCGGCGGCCGCTGGCGCGGCTGGCTGCGCCACCATCGCGCCATGGCGCTGGACAGCGCTCGCCGGCTGCTGCGCCACTCGCTGAGCAGCCTGCTGACCATGCTGGCCATCGCCATCGCCCTGGTGCTGCCGGCCGGACTGTGGCTGACCCTGGACGGCGCGCGGCTGCTCGACGCCGAGCTCGACGAGAGCGCGACCCTCACCGTCTATCTGCAAGAGCGCGTCGGCGATGCCGAGGCGGGGCGCATCGTCGAGGCCCTGGCCGCCCATGACGGCGTGGCCGACACGCGCCTGATCACCGCCGACGAGGGCATGGCCGAGTTCCAGCAGGCGCTGGGGCTGGAGGATGCCCTGGCGCGGCTGCCGGGCAATCCGCTGCCGGCCAGCGTGGTGATTCGCCCCGACGATCCGTCGCCGGCGGCGGTCAAGCGCCTGGCGGGCGGCCTGGAGGACATGGCCGGGGTCGAGGAGGTGCGCCTGGACCTGGCGTGGCTGGAGCGGCTCGGCCAGCTGGCCGAGCTGGGCCGCCGTGTCGGCCTGGGGCTCGCGGTGCTGTTCGGCCTGGGAGTGCTGCTGGTGGTCGGCAACACCGTTCGCCTGGCGGTGGAGAACCGGCGTCAGGAGATCGAGGTGGTGACCCTGATCGGCGCCACCCACGCCTTCGTGCGCCGCCCCTTCCTCTACAGCGGGGCCTGGTACGGGCTGGGCGGCGGGGCGCTCGCCTGCCTGCTGCTGACCCTCGGCGGCAACTGGCTGGCCACGCCGATCGCCGCGCTGGCGGCCAGCTACGGTGCGGGGTTCACGCTGCCGGGGCTGGGGTTCGCGGGGTCGGCAATCCTGCTCGGCTGTAGTACACTGTTGGGCTGGTTGGGCGCCTGGATCGCCGTGAGTCGTCACCTGGCGCAGATCCGGCCCCGCTAGCGAAGCATTTTCGAATCGGGAATACTGCGGAACCAAATCGGTAAGCCGCTATCCAATGCGGCGACTCGGGTTCCAAGTACGGGTTTCCATACGAGGGATTCCACACACGGGCTTCAACGGAGACATTTTGCACATGAGCACCAGTCTTCTGCCGGTGGGCCACCTTTCCCCGGGCCACGACCTCAACGGCTATATCCAGGCGGTGAACGGCATTCCCATGCTGACCGTCGACGAGGAGCGTGACCTGGCCTTCCGTCTGCACGACGAAGGCGACCTCGAGGCGGCTCGCCGTCTGGTAATGTCGCATCTGCGCTTCGTCGTACACATCGCGCGCAGCTATTCCGGTTATGGCCTGGCTCAGTCCGATCTGATCCAGGAAGGCAACGTCGGCCTGATGAAGGCGGTCAAGCGCTTCGACCCGCGCCAGGGCGTGCGCCTGGTGTCCTTCGCCGTGCACTGGATCAAGGCCGAGATCCACGAGTTCGTGCTGCGCAACTGGCGGATCGTCAAGATCGCCACCACCAAGGCCCAGCGCAAGCTGTTCTTCAACCTGCGCAGCGCCAAGAAGCGCCTGGCCTGGCTGAACACCGACGAGGTCGAGGCCATCGCCAAGGACCTCGACGTCAAGCCCGAGGTCGTGCGCGAGATGGAGGGCCGCCTGTCCGCCCACGATGCCGGCTTCGACGCCGCCCCGGGCGAGGACGAGGAGACCGCCTACCAGGCGCCGGTCCACTATCTGGACGACGCCAGCCAGGATCCGGCGACCCAGCTCGAGGACAGCGACTGGGAGGCCGACGCCACCCGCCGCCTGCAGATGGCGCTGGAGGGGCTCGACGAGCGCTCCCGCGACATCCTCCAGCAGCGCTGGCTGAGCGACGACAAGTCGACCCTGCACGAGCTGGCCGACGTCTATGGCGTGTCCGCCGAGCGCATCCGTCAGCTCGAGAAGAACGCCATGAAGAAGATCAAGCAGCAGATCGGCGAGACGCTCGCGGCCTGACGGCACGGGCCGCCGCGCCGCACGAAGAAAACCCCGAAGGCCTGGCCTTCGGGGTTTTTTGTTGCCGTCTCGTTCGGGCGGCGTCAGGCGGTCTGTACCGCCTCGCGCAGCAGCCCTGCCGACAGCACCGGCCACTGGTCGTCCCAGTGCGCGGTGGGCAGGTGGCGGAAGTCGCTGCGCACGTACTGGGCGATGCGCCCCTCGACCTGGGCGACCAGCAGGTTGGCGGCGGCCGGAATCGGCAGCGACGGGCGACGCCCCTCGCGCAGTTCCGCCTCCCGCAGCACCTGCTTGAGCTGGGTCTCGAGGCGTTCGAACAGCTGGTGGATGCGCTGGCGCAGCCGCGCCGTCTCGCCGGTCAGGGCGTCGCCGCCGAGCAGCCGCGACAGGCCCGGGTTCTTCTCGGCGAAGGCCAGCACCAGGGTGAGGATCCGGCCGCAGCGAGGCAGCGCCTCGGGCACCTCCTCGAGGATGCGGCCGATGCGTTCGAACAGCGTCTGTTCGATGAACTCGATGAGCCCCTCGAACATGCGTGCCTTGCTGGGGAAGTGGCGGTAGAGGGCGGCTTCGGAGACGCCGACCTGTCGCGCCAGGGCGGCGATGGTGATGCGCTTGCCGCTGTCTTCCTCCAGCATCAGCGCCAGTCCCTGGAGGATCTGCTCCCGGCGGCTGGGAGTGTGAGTTGCCTGCGTCATGATGTTCTTTTCTTGTCGGTCCTTGATAAGAGGGGCAGCCGGGGCCGTGGCCCCGGCGTCATCATCGGTTCGCGTTGGTGATCAACGTGCCCACTCCCGCGTTGGTGAAGATCTCCAGCAGGGTCGCATGGGGCACCCGGCCGTCGACGATGTGAGCGCTTGCCACGCCGCCCTTCACGGCGTCCAGCGCGCAGCGGATCTTCGGCAGCATGCCGCCATGAATGGTCCCATCGGCGATCAGGGCGTCAACTTGAGCGGTGGTCAGCCCGGTGAGCACCTCGCCCTCGGCGTTCATCAGCCCGGAGACGTTGGTCAGCAGCATCAGCTTCTCGGCGTCCAGCGCCTCGGCCACCTTGCCGGCCACCAGGTCGGCGTTGATATTGTAGCTGCGCCCGTCCTCGTCGACGCCGATCGGCGCGATCACCGGAATGAAATCGCGCTCGGCGAGCATCTCGATCAGGTCGGTGGAGATATGCTCCACCTCGCCGACGTGGCCGATGTCGATGATCTCGGAGGCCGCCATGTCCGGCGTCTGCTGCTCGACCCGGAGCTGGCGGGCGCGGATCTGGCCGCCGTCCTTGCCGGTCAGGCCGATGGCCTTGCCGCCGCTCTGGTTGATCAGGTTGACGATGCCCTTGTTGACCAGCCCGCCCAGCACCATCTCGACCACGTCCATGGTCTCGGCGTCGGTGACCCGCATGCCGTTGACGAAGCGCGACTCGATCTTGAGCTTGCCGAGCAGGTCGCCGATCTGCGGGCCGCCGCCGTGGACCACCACCGGATTGATGCCGACCTCCTTCATCAGCACCATGTCGCGGGCGAAGGAGTCGATCAGGGTGTCCTCGGTCATGGCGTTGCCGCCGTACTTGACCACCACGGTCTTGCCGGAGAAGCGCTGGATGTAGGGCAGGGCCTCCGAGAGCACCTCCACTACCTGGCGCGGGTCGCGGTTCTGTTCGCTCATGTCTTCCTTCCTGGTCGTGTCTTTGTCGTGGTTCACAGCGCCAGCTCGAGGTCCGGGGCCACCTGGGCGAGGGCGTCGGCGAAGCGGGCGCGGATGCGCGCAAGCGCCGCGTCGCTCTTGCCCTCGAAGCGCAGCACCAGCACCGGCGTGGTGTTGGAGGCGCGGCACAGGCCCCAGCCGTCCGGATAGTCGACGCGGATGCCGTCGAGGGTGGTCTTGATGCCATCGTCGCCGAAGTCGCCTTCCCGGGCCAGTCGCGCCACCAGCTCGAACTTGGTCTCGTCGGTGACGGCGACGTTGATCTCCGGGGTGCCGATGTCCTGCGGGTAGCGGTCGAAGAAGGCGTCGGCGTCTTCTGCATGACGCGACAGCACCTCCAGCAGCCGGGCGGCGCCGTAGAGGCCGTCGTCGAAGCCGTACCAGCGCTCCTTGAAGAAGATATGGCCGCTCATCTCGCCGGCCAGCTGCGCGCCGGTCTCCTTCATGCGCGCCTTGATCAGCGAGTGGCCGGTACGCCACATCTCCGGGGTGCCGCCGGCCTCATCGATGACGCGGGCCAGGTTGCCGGTGCACTTGACGTCGAAGATCACCCGCGCGCCGGGGTTGCGCTCGAGCATGTCCTCGGCGAAGGCCATCATCAGGTGGTCGGGGTAGATCAGCCGGCCCCGGGGCGTGATCACGCCCAGGCGGTCGCCGTCGCCGTCGAAGGCCAGGCCGATGTCGGCGTCGTGCTCGCGCACGGCGCGGATCAGGTCCTCGAGGTTCTCGGGCTTGCCCGGGTCCGGATGATGATTGGGGAAGGTGCCGTCGATCTCGGCGAACAGCGGGATCGTCTCGGCGCCCAGGCGCTCGACCAGCTCGGGGCCGAGTTCGCCGGCCACGCCGTTGCCGCAGTCCACCACCGCCTTGAGCGGGCGGGCCAGGGCCACGTCGCCGAGGATGCGCTCGAGGTAGGCCTCGCGCACGTTCTGCTCGTGCACCTCGCCGGCGCCCTCGGCCAGCTCGCCTTGCTCGATGCGGCGGTGCAGGTCGGTGATCGCCTCGCCGGACAGCGTCTCGCCGCCGAGCACGATCTTGAAGCCGTTGTAGTCCGGCGGATTGTGGCTGCCGGTGACCATCACGCCGGAGGCGGTGCCGTCCAGCACGTGGGTGGCGAAGTAGAGCACCGGCGTCGGCACCATGCCGATGTCGATCACGTCGCAGCCGCTGGCGGTCAGGCCGCGGGTCAGGGCGTCCTTGAGCCGCGGACCGGAGAGGCGGCCGTCGCGGGCCACCACCACCCGGTCCTCGCCGCGGGCGAGGGCGGCGCTGCCGATGGCCCGGCCGATGCCCTCGACGCCGGCCTCGGTGAGGGTGTCATCGACGATGCCGCGGATGTCGTAGGCGCGGAAGATCGAGGCCGGGGCCTGGCGAGAGCTGTCCTGTGTCATGTCGCTCGTCATCCTGGTGGGGGGAAAGGGCGGCGTCAGTGTCGGCCCGAAGCGTCAGTGGCGACCGGGGACGTCAGTGGCGCCCGGAGTGGCCGAAGCCACCGTCGCCGCGCAGGCTCTCGTCGAAGTCGTCGACTAGCTCGAGCTCGGCCTGCACCACCGGCACCAGCACGTACTGGGCCAGGCGCTCGAAGGGCTCGAGGGTGAAGGTGGTGCCGCCGCGGTTCCACACCGAGATCATCAGCTCGCCCTGGTAGTCGGAGTCGATCAGCCCGACCAGGTTGCCGAGCACGATGCCGTGCTTGTGGCCGAGCCCGGAGCGGGGAAGGATCATGCCGGCCAGGCCCGGATCGGCGATGTGGATGGCCAGGCCGGTGCGCACCAGCTGGCAGTCGCCGGGCTCGATGACCAGGGGCTCGTCGAGCAGGGCGCGCAGGTCCATGCCGGCGGAGCCCTGGGTGGCGTAGTGGGGCAGGTGGTCGCGCATCCGCTCGTCGAGCAGCTTGACGGCGAGGCGGGGGCGGTCGGCGAAGGTCGGCATGGTGTGGCTTCCAGAAATATAGAACGGTAAAAGACGAACGGCGTCGGGGATCAGTCGGCGTCGCCGGCCGACGAGGCCAGGCGTTCCAGCGCGCGGCGGATCACGGCCTCGGCGAGCTCGGCCTTGGGCTGGGGCGGCAGGTCGGCCTGGCCGGTGGTGTCGCCCTCGCGCCACAGCAGCAGGGCGGCGTTGTCGTCGGCGCCGAAGCCGAGCCCGGCGCGGGAGACGTCGTTGGCCACCACCATGTCGAGCCCCTTGCGCGCGAGCTTGTCGTGGGCGTAGGCGGCGAGGTCCCGGGTCTCGGCGGCGAAGCCGACGACGAAGGGGCGGTCGGCGCGCGCGGAGACGGCGGCGATGATGTCGGGGTTCTTGACCAGGCGCAGGGTGAGGGTGTCCTCGCCGTCCTGCTTCTTGAGCTTGTGCTCGGCCGGCGCCTCGGCGCGGTAGTCCGCCACCGCGGCGCAGCCGATGAACAGGTCGCAGTCGCCGGCCAGGCGCTGGGCGGCGTCGTGCATCTCCCGGGCGCTTTCCACGTCGATGCGCGTCGCGCCCGCCGGGGCGGGCAGCGCCACCGGGCCGCTGATCAGCGTCACCCGGGCGCCGAGGGCGGCGGCGGCGGTGGCCAGGGCGTAGCCCATCTTGCCGGAGCTGTGGTTGGAGAGGTAGCGCACCGGGTCCAGCGGCTCGCGGGTGGGGCCGGCGGTGATCACCACGTGCAGGCCCTCGGCGGGGCGGTCGGCGGGCCCGCTCAGGGCGGCGAGGATGGCGTCGGGCTCGAGCATGCGGCCTGGGCCCACGTCGCCGCAGGCCTGGTCGCCGCTGTCCGGGCCCAGCAGTGTCCAGCCGTCGTCGGCCAGCCGGCGGGCGTTGCGGGCGGTGGCCGGCTGGCGCCACATGGCCTGGTTCATGGCCGGGGCCATGGCCTTGTCGGCGTCGCTCGCCAGGCACAGGGTGGTGAGCAGGTCGTCGGCGTGGCCGTTGGCCAGTCGCGCCATCAGGTCGGCGGTGGCCGGGGCGATCAGGATCAGGTCGGCCCAGCGGGCCAGCTCGATGTGCCCCATGCCGGCCTCGGCCTCGGGGTCGAGCAGCGAGGTGCGCACCGGCTCGCCGGTCAGCGCCTGCAGCGTCAGCGGGGTGATGAAGGCCTGGGCGCCGTCGGTCATCACGACGCGCACCTCGCAGCCGGCCTGCTTGAGCAGGCGGGCGAGCTGGGCGCTCTTGTAGGCGGCAATGCCGGCGCTGATGCCGAGCAGAACGCGGCGTGGAAGGGCTGTCGACATGGTCGTATCCGCGGGTGAATCCGGCCGTCTACCTTACCATTCGGCCGCACCCTTGCGTAGCCGCGCTCCTTTGCTCTCCTCCTCGGTCAAGCGCCACGGGCTGATCCGTCATCGAGTCTCCGAGGAGGCGCTGTGAACCCATCCCTGGGCGCTACCGATGCCGTCCATGGCACAGGACCTCCTCTTCGACTCGCTGCCGGCGCCCCTGGTGCTGCGGCCGATGCCCGATCGCGCGCCTCGACTACAATGACATCGTGAAAAGGCGGGCAGGGAGGCCGGGATGTCGATTCGTGACTGGCCGGAGGGCGAGCGCCCCCGGGAGAAGCTGCTGGCGCTGGGTTCGGAGGCGCTCTCCGACGCCGAGCTGCTGGCGATCTTCCTGCGCGTGGGCGTGACCGGGCGCTCGGCGGTGGACCTGGCCCGCGACCTGCTGTCGGCCTTCGGCGGCCTGCGGCCGCTGCTGGAGGCCGATCGCAGGCGCTTCTGCGCCGAGCGCGGGCTGGGCGAGGCCAAGTTCGTGCAGCTGCAGGCCACGCTGGAGCTGTCACGGCGCCACCTGGCCAGCCAGCTGGCGCGGGAGGACGCGCTGACCTCGCCGTCGCTGGTGCGTGCCTATCTGGCCTCGCGGCTGCGCCATCTCGGCCACGAGGAGTTCGCGGCGCTGTTCCTCGACAGCCAGCATCGGGTGATCCGCTTCGAGTCGCTGTTCCGCGGCACCCTCGACAGCGCCTCGGTGTATCCCCGCGAGGTGGCGCGCCGCGCCCTGGAGCTGGGCGCCGGGGCGATCATCTTCGCCCACAACCACCCCTCCGGGGTGGCCGAGCCCAGCGATGCCGACCGGCGCATCACCGAGCGTCTCAAGGAGGCGCTCGGGCTGTTTGAGATCCGGGTGCTGGATCATTTCGTGGTCGGCGACGGCGAGGTGGTGTCATTCGCCGAGCGAGGGCTGCTATAATCCTCCGCGATCAAAATCCGCAGACGCAGTCGTGCTCGCCCGAGACTGGCCCCGAGGCCACGTTGGCCGGCGATGCCGCTGCACATTTCTGCACGTCGCTTGTCTGGCAACGTTGACTCTGGTATAAAGTGCAGCCTTTGAATTCCCTTGGGTCAAATGACAGCGGGGTCGTCCCGGTTTTGCCCGACAGGTTTTGAACAATCAGGTATTCGTACCTGGCCAAGCGGTTGGAGGCTCTCATGTCCAAAGTATGTCAGGTTACCGGCAAGCGCCCGGTGACTGGTAACAACGTTTCACACTCCCAGCGCAAGACGCGTCGTCGTTTCGTGCCGAACCTGCACAGCCACCGTTTCTGGGTGGAGTCCGAGAAGCGCTTCGTCAAGCTGCGCGTCTCCTCCAAAGGCATGCGCATCATCGACAAGAAGGGCATCGAAGCGGTGCTCGGCGACATTCGCAAGCGCGGCGAAACCGTCTAAGCGTTTCCATAAGGGAGAAGACTCATGCGTGACAAGATTCGTCTGGTGTCCAGCGCCGGTACCGGCCACTTCTACACCACCGACAAGAACAAGCGGAACACTCCTGACAAGATGGAGATGAAGAAATTCGATCCGGTTGTTCGCAAGCACGTGATGTACAAGGAAGCCAAGATCAAGTAAGTCGGGATCCCCGCGGTTCCCGAGATCGCTTCCGCCGCAGGCCTCGGCCTGTCCTCAAGAACCCGGCCCGATGGTCGGGTTCTTGCGTATGATCGCCGCACGCCGCCGATAGCAGGTCGTTCCATGCCCGAGTTGCCCGAAGTCGAGACCACCCGGCGCGGCATTGCCCCGCACGTGGAAGGCCGCGAGATCACCGAGGTGATCGTGCGCCAGTCCCGCCTGCGGGTGCCGGTGCCGGACGACCTGGTCGACCGCCTGGTGGGCGCGCGCATCGGGCCGCTTTCGCGTCGTGCCAAGTACCTGCTGATCCCCGTGGAAGGCGACGGCGGCACGCTGCTGTGGCATCTCGGCATGTCCGGCAGCCTGCGCGTCGCCCGGGTCGGCGAGCTGCCCAAGAAGCACGATCACGTCGACCTGGTGCTCGACGACGGCGCGGTGCTGCGTTACCACGACCCGCGGCGCTTCGGGTTCGTCGACTGGCTGGCCGGCGACGCCGAGCACGACGCGCGTCTCGCGAAGCTGGGCCCGGAGCCGCTCTCCGAGGCCTTCGACGGCGGGCGGCTGTACGAGCTGTCGCGCCGGCGGCGCATGGCCGTGAAGCCCTTCCTGATGGACAATGCCGTGGTCGTCGGCGTCGGCAACATCTACGCCGCCGAGGCGCTGTTCCTGGCCGGCATCGACCCCCGTCGCGCCGCCGGGCGCATCTCGCGCGAGCGCTACGACCGCCTGGCGGCCGCGGTCAGCGAGGTGCTGGCCGCCGCCATCACCCAGGGCGGCACCACCCTGCGCGACTTCGTCAGCGGCACCGGCGAGCCGGGCTACTTCGCCCAGCGGCTCAACGTCTACGGCCGCGACGGCGAACCCTGCCGGCGCTGCGGCGCCGAGCTGCGCCTGGTGACCCTGGGCCAGCGGGCCAGCGTCTTCTGCGGCGAGTGCCAGACCTGAGCGCCGCCACCCGATTCCGATGCCCGGGCCCAAGGCCGGCATCCCCCGAACGTCCCTGCGACGCCCACGAAGCGACGCCCACGACCTCCATGATGAGAGCCACGACATGACCGCCCTACGCTCACTGCGCCTGAAGAAGAACGCCGATCGCCGCCTCAAGGCGGGACATCTCTGGCTGTACTCCAACGAGATCGACACCCGGGCCACGCCGCTCAAGGACTTCGCCCCCGGCGAGCAGGCCCAGGTCGAGGCCGCCAACGGCAAGGCGCTGGGCGTGGCCTACGTCAACGCCCACTCGCTGATCTGCGCGCGCCTGGTGTCCCGCGATCCGGGCATGCAGCTCGACCGCTCGCTGCTGGTCCATCGCCTGAACCAGGCCCTGGCCCTGCGCCAGCGCATGTTCGACAAGCCGTTCTATCGCCTGGTGCACGGCGAGGGCGACCTGCTGCCGGGGCTGATCATCGACCGCTTCGGCGACGTGCTGGTGGTGCAGCTCAACACCGCCGGCATGGAGGCCCAGCTCGAGCCGCTGCTCGACGCCCTGGACAAGGTCGTCTCGCCGAGCGCCGTGGTGCTGCGCAACGACACCTCCGGCCGCCGTCAGGAAGGCCTCGAGAGCCGGATCGAGGTGGTCAAGGGCACGCTGCCGGAGGCGGTGGAGCTCGAGGAGAACGGCGTGCGCTTCGTCGCCCCGGTGCTCGACGGCCAGAAGACCGGCTGGTTCTACGACCACCGCGTCAACCGCGCCTGGCTCAACCAGCAGGTGGCCGGCAAGCGCGTGCTCGACCTGTTCAGCTACGTCGGCGGCTGGGGCGTGCAGGCCGCCGCCAGCGGTGCCAGCGAGGTGCTGTGTGTGGACGCCAGCGCCCCGGCCCTCGAGCGGGTCGCCGACAACGCCGCCCTCAACGGCCTGCACGAGCAGGTGGCGGTGGGCGAGGGCGATGCCTTCGAGGCCATGGCCGCGCTCAAGGCCGACGGCGAACAGTTCGACGTGGTGATCCTGGATCCGCCCGCCTTCATCAAGAAGCGCAAGGACACCACCGCCGGCGAGCGCGCCTACGGCAAGCTCAACCGCGAGGCCATGCGCCTGCTGGGCCGCGACGGCCTGCTGCTGTCGGCCTCCTGCTCGATGCATCTGGCGCCGGAGCGCCTGGTGGACACCGTGCGCGGCGCCGCCCGCCACCAGGATCGCCACGCCCAGATCCTGTTCCAGGGCCACCAGGGGCCGGATCACCCGGTGCACCCGGCGATCCCCGAGACCTCCTACCTCAAGGCCCTCGGCGTGCGCGTCTTCCGCGATTGATCGAGGCCCGATGAAACGGGGCGCGCCATCCGGCGCGTCCCGTTTTTCCTGACCGCGAGTGCCCATGAACGACTTCGCCTTCGTCCGCGTCTTCTCCCACACCAATCCGCTGCTGGTCGGCCACGTGGCCAACCTGCTGGAGGTCGCCGGCATCCCCGTCGAGCGGCGCAACCTGACCCTGGGCGGCGGCGCCGGCGAGCTACCGCCGGGGGAGTGCGAGCCCGAGGTCTGGGTCGCCCCCCACAATCGGGCCCGGGCCGAGGCATTGATCCACGAGGCCCTCGACGGCCGCGAAGACCGCCCGGCCTGGACCTGCCCCGGCTGTGGCGAGCGGCTGGAAGGCGCGTTCGATGCCTGCTGGAACTGCGGCGGCTCCCGGCCCTGATGCCGGGCGCCTCGGGCCGAGGTCTGGTCGTCGAGGGAATTGTGGCGTGAACCCCTTCTGGCAGAACGACGTCCTGTGTCGCTCGCCACTTTCCTGAAAATCCTGTCTTTTGAAGCGCGCCCGTCTGCGTGATCGTTCTGCTGTGCTGTAATGAGGTGGTGAGCCATTCTCATCCATCGGCCAACCGCGGAGGATCGTCATGCAGATCGCCGTTCCGAAGGAAATCAAGAACCATGAATACCGCGTCGCCCTGACGCCCAGCGGCGCCCGCGAGCTGATCGGCCGCGGCCACGCGGTGGTCGTTCAGGCCGGCGCCGGCGAGGGCGCGGGCTTTTCCGATGCCGACTACGAGGCCGCCGGGGCGCGCCTCGAGCCCGACGTGGCCCGGGTATGGGCCGAGGCCGAGCTGGTCCTCAAGGTCAAGGAGCCCCAGCCGGAGGAGGTCGCACGGCTCTCGAAGGGGCAGACGCTGTTCACCTACCTGCACCTGGCCGCCGAGCAGGAGCTGACCCGCGGGCTGATGGAAAGCGGGGCCACCTGCCTCGCCTACGAGACCATCACCGCGGCCGATGGCGGGCTGCCGCTGCTGGCGCCGATGAGCACCGTGGCGGGCCGCATGGCGGTGCAGGCCGGCGCCCACAGCCTGGAGAAGGCCCAGGGCGGCGCCGGCGTGCTGCTGCCCGGCGTGCCCGGCGTGGCGCCGGCGCGGGTCACCGTGATCGGCGGCGGCGTGGTCGGCGAGAACGCCGCCCGCATGGCGCTGGGGCTGGGGGCCGAGGTGACGGTGCTGGACAAGTCCATCCCGCGCCTCGAGACCCTCGACGACCGCTACCAGGGGCGCATGAAGACCGTGTTCTCCACCGCCGACGCCCTCGAGGAGGCGGTGCGCGAGTCCGACCTGATCATCGGCGCCGTGCTGGTGCCCGGCGCCGCCGCGCCCAAGCTGATCACCCGTGCCATGCTGGCGGAGATGAAGCCGGGCAGCGTGCTGGTGGACGTGGCCATCGACCAGGGCGGCTGCTTCGAGACCAGTCGGCCGACCACGCACGCCGAGCCGACCTACGTGGTCGACGGCGTGGTGCACTACTGCGTGGCCAACATGCCCGGCGCGGTGGCGCGCACCTCGACCCAGGCGCTGACCAACGCCACCCTGCCGTTCGTCGTCGCCCTGGCCGACAAGGGCTGGCAGCAGGCGCTGGCCGACGACGCCCACTTCGCCGCGGGGCTCAACGTCCACGACGGCCAGCTGACCTATCGCGCCGTGGCCGAGGCCTTCGGGCTCGAGTACGTGGAGGCCGACCGGCTGATCGGCTGATTCCCGTTACCGAGTCGATGGCTGGCGGGCGCCGGGGATAAGGCGGAGCGAGGGTTTTTGCCATGGACGGCAAAAGTAGCGCCCAGGGAGGGGGGCACAGCGCCTCCTCGATGGTCCGGCACCCCGGGACCTGTCGCCGGATCAGCCCGCGGGCGGCCTCAGGCAGGTCGCCTTGGCCGGGGCGCCGCGTTACCATAGCGGGCATTCGAGAGTCAGCTGAGTCCCGCTTTCATGACCGCATCGTCCGACAAGACCCGTGTGCTGACGGGCATCACCACCACCGGCACGCCCCACCTCGGCAACTACGTCGGGGCCATCAAGCCCGCCATCGCGGCGAGCCAGGACCCGAGCGTCCAGTCCTACTACTTCCTCGCCGACCTGCACGCGCTGATCAAGTGCCAGGACCCCAAGCGGGTCCAGCAGTCGCGCCTGGAGATCGCCGCCACCTGGCTGGCGCTGGGGCTCGATACCGACAACGCCATCTTCTATCGCCAGTCGGACATCCCCGAGATCGGCGAGCTGAACTGGATGCTGTCCTGCGTCTGCGCCAAGGGCCTGATGAACCGCGCCCACGCCTACAAGGCGGCGGTGGCGGAGAACGAGGAGGCCGGCAGCCCCGACCCCGATCGCGGCATCACCATGGGCCTGTTCGGCTACCCGGTGCTGATGGCGGCGGACATCCTGATGTTCAACGCCAACAAGGTGCCGGTCGGCCGCGACCAGATCCAGCACATCGAGATGGCGCGTGACATGGGCGGGCGCTTCAACCACCTGTTCAAGGGGCAGTACTTCACCCAGCCCGAGGCGGTGGTGGACGAGCGGGTCCAGGTGCTCAACGGCCTGGACGGTCGCAAGATGTCCAAGAGCTACGAGAACACCATTCCGCTGTTCGTCTCCGAGAAGAAGCTTCTGAAGCTGGTGCGCAAGATCAAGACCAACTCGCTGGAGCCCGGCGAGCCCAAGGACCCGGACACCTGCACCCTGTTCCAGATCTACTCGGCCTTCGCCAGCGCCGAGGAGACCGCGGCCATGCGCACCGAGTACGAGAACGGCATCGGCTGGGGCGACGCCAAGAACCGCGTCTTCGAATACCTGAATGCCCACCTGCGCGAGCCCCGCGAGCGCTACCAGGCGCTGCTGGAAGACCCCGGTCATATCGAGGCCGTGCTGAAGCAGGGCGCCGAGCGCGCTCGGGCCGAGGCCGCGCCCTTCATGGACCGCCTGCGCAAGGCGGTCGGCCTGGGCCAGTTCGTCTAGCCACGGTGCCCCAAGGTTGAGATCCACAACGGCGCCTCCGACCCTGGTCGGGGGCGCCGTTGTGGTAGAGTACGCCCCAAGGCGCCGCAGAGCGCCACGGCCCGCATTCCCGACATGGAAAGAGAGAACTTGATGACCAGCGAAGCCAAGCGCCCCCTCTATGTGCCCTACGCCGGGCCGCCTCTGCTCGAAATGCCCCTGCTCAACAAGGGCAGCGCCTTCACCCGGGAGGAGCGCTTCGAGTTCAACCTCGTCGGCCTGCTGCCGCAGAACGTCGAGACCATCGAGGAGCAGGCGGAGCGGGCCTATCGCCAGTATCGCCAGTGCCAGACCGACCTGGATCGCCACATCTACCTGCGCGCCATCCAGGACGACAACGAGACCCTGTATTTCCGCCTGGTCTCCGAGCATCTCGAGGAGATGCTGCCGATCATCTATACGCCGACGGTCGGTCAGGCCTGCGAAGAGTTCTCCAACATCTACCGCAATCACCGCGGCCTGTTCGTGTCCTACCCCGACCGCGACCGCATGGACGACATCCTGCGCAGCGCGACCAAGGACAACGTCAAGGTGATCGTGGTCACCGACGGCGAGCGCATCCTCGGCCTCGGTGACCAGGGCATCGGCGGCATGGGCATCCCGATCGGCAAGCTGTCGCTGTATACCGCCTGCGGCGGCATCAGCCCGGCCTACACCCTGCCGATCCAGATCGACGTGGGCACCAACAACCAGACCCTGCTCGACGATCCCATGTACATGGGCTGGCGCCATCCGCGTATCTCCCAGGAGGAGTACAACGCCTTCATGGCCGAGTTCATCACCGCCGTGAAGCGTCGCTGGCCGAACGTGCTGCTGCAGTTCGAGGACTTCGCCCAGGCCAATGCCCTGCCGCTGCTCGACCGCTACCGCGACGAGCTGTGCTGCTTCAACGACGACATCCAGGGCACCGCCTCCGTCTGTGTCGGCACCCTGATGGCGGCCTGCAAGGCCCGCGGCGAGACCGTCAGCGACCAGCGCGTGGCGGTGGTCGGTGCCGGTTCGGCCGGCTGCGGCATCGCCGAGCAGATCGTCGTGGCCATGCAGACCGAGGGCCTGTCCGAGGCCGAGGCCCGCGAGCGCATCTACATGGTCGACCGCGAGGGCCTGGTGACCGGCGACCAGGACTGGCTGCGCGACTTCCAGCGTCGCCTGGCCCAGGAAGTGACGCTGGTCGCCGACTGGGACGGCCAGTCGCTGCTGGAGGTGGTCAAACGGGTCAAGCCGACCGTGCTGCTCGGCGTCAGCGGCCAGCAGGGCATCTTCACCGAAGAGGTGATCCGCACCATGCACGCCGGCTGCGCCTCGCCGCTGGTGATGCCGCTGTCCAACCCGACCTCCCGCGCCGAGGCGGTGCCGGCGGACGTGATCCGCTGGACCGACGGCCAGGCCATGGTCGCCACCGGCAGCCCCTTCGCCCCGGTGGAGCACGACGGCCGCTCCTACCCGATCGCCCAGTGCAACAACGCCTATATCTTCCCGGGCATCGGCCTCGGCGTGGTGGCGTCCGGCGCCAAGCGCATCACCGACACCATGCTGATGGCCGCCTCCCGGGCGCTGGCCGACGCGGCGCCGGTCGCCAGGACCGGTGAGGGCGCGGTGCTGCCGGCGCTGGCCGACATCCGCGAGCTGTCCAAGGCGATCGCCTTCGAGGTGGGGGCCGAGGCCCAGCGCGAGGGCGTGGCGCTGAAGTCCGACGAACAGACACTGCGCCACGCCATCGAGCGCAACTTCTGGACGCCGGAGTATCGCGCCTATCGTCGCCGCTCCTTCTGAGGAAGCGCGGATTTATTGCTGCGCTCGATATCCTGGCCGCCGGCGGTGCTCGCATTCCTCATTGAGCACCCAGTCAATTCCGGATGTTCCTCTCCGGCGGCGGCCAGCCTCTCTTCGCTCGCGACATAAATCTGCGCTCCCTGGAAAATGATGATGGCTTGAAGGCAAGCCATTGATGAAAAAGCCCCCGCCGGGTCACCGGTGGGGGCTTTTGCGTTTACGGCGTTCGCTCAGAAGGCTGGATCAGGCTGAACCGATCATCTTGCGCAGCACGTAGTGCAGGATGCCGCCGTGGCGGTAGTACTCCAGCTCGTTGGCGGTGTCGATGCGGCACAGCGCCTCGAGGGTCTGCTCGCCCTTGTCGCTCTCGATCGTCACCTCGACCCTGCCGCCCGGGGCGAGATCGTCGAGGCCCTTGATGGAGACGCGCTCGTCGCCGGTCAGGCCCAGGGTCTCGCGGGTCTCGCCCTCGGGGAACTGCAGCGGCACCACGCCCATGCCGATCAGGTTGGAGCGGTGGATACGCTCGTAGGACTCCGCCAGCACGGCGCGCACGCCGAGCAGCCGGGTGCCCTTGGCGGCCCAGTCGCGGGAGGAGCCGGTGCCGTATTCCTTGCCGGCGATCACCACCAGGGGCGTGCCTTCCTGCTGGTACTGCATGGCCGCGTCATAGATGGCCATCTGCTGGCCGGAGGGCACGTGGCGGGTCTCGCCGCCGACCACGCCGTCGAGCATCTCGTTCTTGATGCGCACGTTGGCGAAGGTGCCGCGCATCATGATCTCGTGGTTGCCGCGCCGCGAGCC
The DNA here is from genome assembly GCF_000265245.1 of Halomonas smyrnensis AAD6. Lineage (GTDB taxonomy): Bacteria > Pseudomonadota > Gammaproteobacteria > Pseudomonadales > Halomonadaceae > Halomonas > Halomonas smyrnensis. The sequence continues at coordinate 1,141 of NZ_AJKS02000024.1, read as the reverse complement.
GTAGGAGTTGAAGTCCACCGGCTTGACGCCGCGCTCCTGCAGGTAGCGGCCCGCCGGGCTGTCGGGCTTGATGGCGCCGGCCGGCGAGATGTGGTCGGTGGTCACCGAGTCGCCGAGCATGGCCAGCACGTGGGCGCGGTGGACGTCCTCGGTGGGGGCGGGGTCGCGGCCCATGCCGTCGAAGAACGGCGGATGCTGGATGTAGGTGGAGGCCTCGTCCCACTGGTACACCTCGCTCTCGGGGACGTCGATGGCCTTCCACACCTCGTCGCCCTCGAACACCTCGGCGTACTCCTTGCGGTACATCTCGGTGCGGACCTTCTCCACCGCCTCGGCGATCTCGGCCTGGGAGGGCCAGATGTCCTGCAGGTAGACCGGCTTGCCGTCGCGGTCGATGCCCAGCGGGTCGCGGGCCAGGTCCTTGCGCACGTTGCCGGCCAGGGCATAGGCCACCACCAGGGGCGGCGAGGCCAGCCAGTTGGTCTTCACCTGCGGATGGACGCGGCCCTCGAAGTTGCGGTTGCCGGACAGCACCGAGGCCACGGTCAGGTCGCCGTCGGTGATCGCCTGCTCGATCGGGCCGGGCAGCGGGCCGGAGTTGCCGATGCAGGTGGTACAGCCGTAGCCGACCAGGTTGAAGCCCAGGGCGTCGAGGTCGCCCTGCACGCCGCCGGCGGCCAGGTAGTCGGTGACCACCTTGGAGCCGGGGGCCAGCGAGGTCTTGACCCAGGGCTTGGTGTCGAGGCCGCGCTCCCGGGCGTTACGCGCCAGCAGGCCGGCGGCCATCATCACGCTGGGGTTGGAGGTGTTGGTGCAGGAGGTGATGGCGGCGATCACCACCGCGCCGGGGTCGAGGCGGAAGGCCTCGCCCTCGAGGTCGACCTGCTGGCTGTCGTGGTGCTCGTAGCTCTCCTCGACGCCGACCGCGGTCTGGCCGCCCTCGGACATCAGCTTGCCCTTCTCGGAGGGCGCCTCGAGCGGCTTGCCGTCGTCTTCCATCACCTTGGCGAAGGCCGTCGGCATGTCGGCCAGGTTGACGCGGTCCTGGGGCCGCTTGGGGCCGGCCAGGCTGGCCTCGACGTCGCCCATGTCGAGCTCGAGGGTATCGCTGAAGACCGGCTCGGCGCCGGGTTCGCGCCAT
>NZ_AJKS02000025.1 GCF_000265245.1 Halomonas smyrnensis AAD6 | reverse complement strand
TCAATCAAGGCATCAAGATCTGCATCGAACGCTCGACAGTCCTTGATACCAAGCTCTTCACAAGGTGATGCATCCATCAGCCGCAACAAGACCACATCGAAGCCAGTGGACCTATCACTACGAAGTCTTATCAACACATCATGGCAGGATGCGGCATCACCGATAAGAGCAATGCTTTTACGGTTGTGTCCGCGCTGACGAAATCTATTAAGAATTGGATAAGCAACAGCGCGAGCCCCGACTGCAAAGAGCAATGAATGCAAAAGCCATAGTGCCAACCACAGACGAGAAAAACGCTCACCTGTCTTGGAAAAGTAAAGGTAGGCAAAAATAATAGCTGCCAATACTGCAAAAGCACGAAAAATCCGCATCAAAAGCTGGATTCTGACTGCCCCTCTCCAGGAACGGTATATCCCCATATAAGAGAAAACAATCATACCTAGAAGAGTGGCAGAGAGAATCATCCATTGGTAACGTTCCGCCGTGATGCTTAAAGTGTCAAACCGAAGCCAGTAAGCAACGAAACCACCAGCCATGACAGAAGAAAAATCAGCCAGGCGAGCTGCAAGATGCGAATACGCTGTAAAGCCAGAAATTGTTTTCACAGAAACACCAAATAGAGCATTAGAAGCCTAACCATCAGCCAAAAAACTAAACACTCAAATATCTATCACACAGAATATCCGCAGCATTTTTTATATCAAGATTATCATATCTGAAGAAATCACCCGGTATCTGATACCCATTCAAAACGCTGTTAACAATCTGACCCTCGGTATGCTTGGGACCGCCTGACACGGCAGCATTTATTGCATCCCTGATAGACTCTGCGGAAAGATCACAAGGCTTATAGACATACTCAGGCTTAGTAAAAAAACTCTCCCCAAGGCAGACGCAGGGTTTTTCATGAAGAAGTGCCTCAAAGCCTACGGTGGAATTAAAGGTAAGAACAACACTACACTTATTAATCAGATCTGCGACATCTCCAGATCGCAAGATTTCCATGCCTTTATTATCGTACGTTCCCGTGTCATAGGGGTGTAACTTCAGAAAAACTTTCCAATCATCTGTTAACGAAGTGACAGCAGATGCTACCAAATCGACCATACCTTGCATTCCAGGATATGTTTTTGAAAAAGTCAACTGAGTATCACCAGGGCGCTGCAAAGCCACAAGCAAAATTTTTTCTTCATCTATCGGTGGGGTGACGGCTTGCCGGGGAAAAAGCTTACGACGCAGAAACCCACAGCCAATATCCAAATAATTGGCAACGGAGTATCTCTTGTGAAATAAAAGACGCCTAGAAGGCGACAACATAACCTCTAATGAAGCCCAGAAGAGAAAAAACGCGAACTTCGGCAAAATGCTTTTAGAGACCTCCCTCGCGGAATCAAGCCTAAAAGCATCAACACTCTTAGAGGCCACCATATCATGGGGCATTGTTCTAAAATACGAGTTCGCATTAGTTCCGCGAGAATCTGCCGAACTTGTTAAAGGCCTGAAGGCGCCACGCTCTAAAACGACAAAGGGAATGCCCTGTTCTTTGCATAAGACAATCCCCAAAGCGCACCATAAAAAGCGCTCATTATGAAAAAGACAAAACGTTGGCGTTTTGATTGAAAAAAGATCGCGCAGCCATCTTTCATAAAACGGCCTAGCCTCATCGATCGCCCCCCTCCCCCAGACCAAGCCATTAGCCGTCATGCCAATATCACATGCGGTCTGGACACGCACATCAGGCTGGCGATAGACGTTTCTTTTAATTCGGCTTGCGTAAAGTGAGTATGCCCTTGAGGACAGCACGGCCTCACACGATGCATTAGTTCTAAATGCAATCGCGACACCCAAATCTTGCATGTAATTGCTGTACGAAGGATCAAACACAAGCACCGTCATAAAGCAACTCTTTTTAAGTCCAAGGCAGCGACGGCTCTATGATCCAACTTATTAATCCTTGTAATTTTCTTGAAAAACCTCTCGGATGCCGAAACCATTCTTCTACTCACAATAAGAGTAACCATTGCCAAAATCGGATCAATAGGCGTCCATAGCAAATAATTAAATATCATGAAAAGGAAAATGGCAAAAAACGCACCCTGACAGACATACTGAACCAGAAAATTCGACTTATCACCAAAAAAAACATCCCTCAAAGCATCATATCGATACAAAAAAGAGAGAACAAAAAGCACCGCCAGAAGCACAGCAAGAATAAAGAAGAAAACTTTTACATTAACAAGTCCGACCACACACAAACATATAGCTGCTAAAATAAAATCTGCCAGAGACTCAGAGAAAAGCTTGTAAAAGAGCACCACCTCTCTGGTTTTTCGGGAACTCCAACTTTCTTCTTCACTCTGCCTGGAAGCTCTAACCTTCTGACTTCCTCTTCGCGTCGCTACCTTGGCACAATAAAAGAAGCCAATGGATACCAAGTAAGCACAAACAGTCATCAAAGAAAGAAAAACCACCCATTCATTCAAAGTACCAAATGCCATGTAGGATGATAGTGACTGAGGCATTTGCTGAGCCGAAAGAAGAAGGATTATCTTCAAAGGAATAATAAAAGACACCACCTTCAAAACCTCAGATAAAAAAAGACAGAACACAGAGACTAGGAAATTATTACCGTAGCTGTATGCAACATAAGAAACATCTTTAAGATACGCGATCAATGAGCGGGTAGAAAGTAGTAAAAAATTCATCTCGGTATCAGCGGCCTAACAAGTTGAGAACCCTACGGCGGAGCCACACGACAAGAAGCTTTAGCCGCCCAGGATCGTAAGTTCCATTCTCTCGCCAGTCTATCAACTGATCCAAAGCATCTTCTGCCGTCATGTAATAGCCTGTTTTCAAGCTTACATACGTTGGATAATAAATCAGCGTTCCCGCTACGAGCTGTTCCAGGGACAACGTTCTACGGCGACGAGGATGGGATTGTTTATCCCTGGTGAGGCCCCAACCAGCGTAGAATGGGCTACCATAGACGACTACAGTCTTGCGGCGAATCAAACCTTCAAAGCCCGCAAGCGATGTCATCACGTGAACTTCATCTACATCGTCTAGAAGCTGCGCCATCAGCGCATCAGTAATAACCTCGTCACAATGCTCCAATGCATCTCCCTCACCAACTCCCTGTTCGCGCAAGTTGGCCAACACATCCGGATGAGGCTTATAGAGGATATGGGCTTCTGGATTTTCTGAGCGTACGGCTTTCAAAAGGTCTATATTTGTCCTTATCTCGCCAGCCCCATAGAGGATAGAGGCATCGGACTCCACCTGTCCAGGAACCAGAATCACTCGGCGATGAGCATCGGGGCGCTGCCAGACTGAAACACCAACATTATACTTAGTAACATTTTCCTTTATCAGGCGCTGCATCAGCAAAGCAGCTCTTTCCGCATCACTAGACGAAAACCCCCCTGAATTCAATAATGTTTCTAGAGTGGAAGGAGTTCGTGGATCGTAATAAATACCCTTTGAGTCAATGACCCATGAAAGCGGTCGAACCAACTTGGCGCCCAACCCCACTGAGCGGATGAAAGCATCCTCCAAGCGAACTACCCTGTAGCCATCACTGCTAAGCGCCTCTGCCCCGGGGTACTCGAAAATGGGCTTGCTTCCCCATACCACGACGGTGGAACCAATCGGGATATCGGCATTATGTTTGCTAGTGACTCGATGAACGTTTGCCCCTTGAAAATAAGTCCGCAAAACAGGATATTTCCATCGGGAAAAACCCAAGGCATAGATATCGCCAGTAAAGAAGAAACGCCTTTCACGTTGGAGACGAAGCCAACTTATAAGACTCAATAGTGATACAGGTGTCCGATTTTCCGGGTTCCGATAAAAGCAGCCACGAAGCAGCTGCTTTTCAACTTCAATTCTCATTGATTCCGAAAGAGTAGAATACAAGACATGGCATGTCTTGCCTCTCATTCGAGCATCTAGCTCCAGCGTCGAGGAATACAGCAACACCGACTGTGCTGACTTCAGCAGTGTTGATACGTGGTAATCATCACCGATCACCATAGTATCATACCGACATAAATGACGCTCAATCCACTGACGAAGCGATCGGTCATCCAGCCGCTTAGGCAAGTAGATCACGAGGCCATGCTCGGACTCACCTGACAGCAATGGCATCATTTCCGTCAGAGCCCTTTGAGGCGAGCCAGCACGATTAACATCTCGCTCATCGAGTATTATTAACTCGAAACGTTCTCCTAGCGGCCCCTCAAAAGGCGGAGTATCGTTCACCCAAGAAACACCGGACTCCCGCCACTCTTGAAGCAGCACTTCAACCTCTTGGGAAGCACCAGGCAGATCTGGGGCCGATTTTATTGGTATCAACTGGAGCGATAGATCATCACGCCGATTCAAACAGGGTACACCATAAGGTGCTATCAGACCTGGCACTACTCGATAGAGAGGAAGACCGGCATTTCGGGCGAACTCATATCCGTTCCGATCCATTTTTTCGTCGGTAATGACGGCATCAAACTGGCCTGCCTCATCAAGGCAGGCCACTCCTGGAATAAACTCATCGAGTTGCCATCGTTTCAGCACGCGAGAAGATGCAACAAACCTCATTGTGTTTTGAAACCGGAAAGATTTTCATAGCCGTGAGCAGTGGAGATATTCTCGAACTTTCCTTGTGCAAGTAAGATAGAGTCGGCTAGTTCACGGAAAGCTGCCTGCCCACCTTCAGCAGCCAACACGATATCGGCGGCCTCTCGAATGTAGCCAGGCGCATCGGCCACACTTACCGAGATGCCGCAGGCTTCGAAGGCAGGAAGGTCAAGCGTGTCATCACCGATAAAAAGAGTGTTTTCAGGCCTGATATCGAGCTCATCCATAAGCGTTTGACATGCTAAACGTTTATCTTTGGCCCCTAAACACACGCGATTGATCCCGAGGTCGGCCAACCGCTTTCTCAGCACAGCAGAATCCCGCCCAGATAATACCGCCACCGTGATACCTGACATTTCCAGCACTCGAATGGCCAACCCATCACGTACGTGAAAGGTCTTGAGGCACTCACCTTGGGTGTCGTAGACGAGCCGACCATCGGTCAAGACACCATCTACATCGGTGATGACAAGCCTGACATCAGCCAGCGCCGGCGCACGCATTTGCTTTGGCTCTATACCCGCCATCAGTCCACGAACACGATCCAGACATTCTGGTGTATCAACACCTGCGGCTACCTCAGCCACTTCAACGGCACGAATCTTGAACCCTGCATGAAGGAGCCGGAGCTGCTCAAGCTTTTCCGCCGTCTCAAGCATCGGCTGCGTCAACTCACCGTACTGATCCAGCACAGAATGACGGTAACCATATATTCCAATATGCTTTCGATAGGTGACTCCCTCTCCATCCCGATCATAGGGGATCGGGGAACGACTGAAATAGAGAGCATCATTCTGTGCATTCAGCACGAGCTTGACCGAATTGGGGTTACTCGCCTCATCGGCATTAATGACGTGGTATAGAGTCGCAACGTCTACCGAAGCATCGTCCGTCATGCAGGCAATCAACTGCTCCACGTCCGAAGGTCGAAACAGAGGCTCGTCACCCTGGATGTTGACGTAGATATCTGCCGGATAGAGCTCGGCTACTTCAACCAAACGATCAGTACCAGATTCATGTCGATGATCGGTCATGACCGCAGTACCACCGAATCCTTCGACAGCATCTCGCACACGCTCATCATCAGTGGCAACAACCACACCAGTAGCACCTTGTACTGTCAGCGCGCGCTCGTATACGTGCTGGATCATCGGCTTGCCATCAATATCCGCCAACGGCTTTCCAGGCAACCGGCTTGAGCCATAACGGGCGGGAATCACAATGCGAACGGTCACGGCGCCAGACTCCTACTGCGAAATATCAATTGGTGAGAAGGATTTTACCAGATCATCAATAGCCTTTATCTGCTGAAGAAATGGCTCAAGCTTGTTCAGTGGCAAGGCGCTGGGACCGTCGCATTTTGCCTTGTCAGGGTCAGGGTGCGCTTCCAGGAACAATCCAGCAAGCCCAGTGGCCATGCCCGCACGAGCCAGGTCCAATGCCTGGGCGCGACGTCCGCCAGAGGCTTCTCCCAGGGGATCTCGACACTGCAGCGCGTGCGTCACATCAAAAATGATCGGGCGGTTGTTGGTCACCTGCTTCATGACGCCGAAGCCCAGCATATCAACGACCAGGTTGTCGTAACCAAAGTTGGCTCCTCGCTCACAGAGGATCACCTTGCCGTTACCACATTCAGCAAATTTTTCGACAATGTTTTTCATCTGATGCGGGCTCAGGAACTGCGGTTTCTTCACGTTAACCGGCTTTTCTGTATCAGCAATAGCCTTTACCAGATCCGTCTGACGAGCCAGGAAGGCTGGCAGCTGAAGGACATCGAGCACTTCAGCGGCCGGCGCAGCTTGCTCTACCTCATGAATATCGGAAATGACGGGCACGCCAAAAGTCTCTTTGACCCTCTCCAGGATCTTTAATCCTTCCTCGAGCCCAGGACCACGAAAAGAATGAATGGAAGAACGATTCGCCTTATCGAAGGACGCTTTGAAGACATAAGGAATGTCCAAGCGTGAAGTAACATCGACGTACGTCTCACAAGCCCTGAGGGTGCTGTCGAGATCTTCGATGACATTAATGCCGCCGAACAGCACAAAAGGGTTCTCATTCTTCAATACGTTGAAATTCATCTTCAATCACCAACCTCACCAATGTTAATATTACCTGACTCGAGCTTATCAACAAGCTCTTCTTCAAGCTCTAAAATAACTTTTTTGAACGCCAAATACTCTTTTACACTTTCGAAGTCGCTTATACCTGCTTCATTCGAAACCACATTGTCTTCGATAACGATTTCATCAACATCGGCATTAGAATAAAGCTGCTTCAGATCCAACAGCTTATCAAGAGCCTCTTCTGGCGATATAGGCTTTTTATCAATAGGATCAAAATACTTAGGATATAAAATATAGGCAGCGGCAAATATCTCATCAACACTTAGCTTCCTATTTCGCCTTGCATTTTTCTGCCTATCGTCCGTCAACCCCCAGCCTGAATAAAAAGGGCAACCAACAGTTGTGACTTTTATCCCTCTAAGGAGAGCCTCAAAGCCAGCCTGAGAAGTGATAGTGTATACATGATCGATAGTCTTGAACGATTCAGCCAGTGGAACGCTGAGGTCTTCCAACACAAGCGCAAAACTTTTTACATTCTCCGGACTTGAAATAGCTTTTCTATGACCATGCAGGACATCCGGATGAGGCTTATATATGATCTGAGCATCAGGATTTTCAAGAGCAGCCATGGTAACAAGGTCATTATTGGTCATAACCTTATTGCACCCATATTGAATGGAAGCATCATCTTCCACTTGCCCTACCACTAACACCCTTTTCTTATTCTTGGCGCCATAAATACTTTCTATATCGTACTCACCAGCAAAGTTATACTTGCTCAAGCCGGAAGAAACTAGCTTTTCTTTAAAAGCCCTCGCCCTTTCCATAAGCGCGACATCTGAGCTAAAGTCATAGCTACTAATAATCTGCTCAAGATCAGACTCTTTGCTGGCATCAAAGTAAGCAGTTTTGCTATCAATAGACAGGGAAAAAGGTGGGGTTTTTGTGGCACCCAAGCCAATTGACCTCACGAATCCATCTTCGATTATCCAACGCTTAACACCTAGAAACCCCAATCCTTTTTCGACATCATCGCCAACCTTAAAGCCCCATTGGAATATTTCGTAATCTTTCTTTAATACCCTTAAAAAACCCAGCTCTGACACTAGCTCAACAAACGTTATATTAGTCTTTAAAAAAACCAGCTCTCGTTCAGGAAACCAGTCTTTAACATACGCCTTCCACGGAGAAAACCCAAGGACATATGTTAACTTCTTATTGCTCGCAGCCCTCTCTTTTCTCTTATAAATTTTCTTAAAACACTTGTGTGCGAGATATAAAAGCCCTACGACCAAAACAGTAAAAGGATTCCTAGCAAGAGCGAAAAACTCCCTCCCTCGCTTGTCAAAGCCGTACTTTTTGATTTTCCTCTTAATTCCCATAGAAACCCCAGAACGCAAAAGTTTTCCCCGAAGACCTTAAAGCCTCACCGCTCCCACTCGACATCTTTTTTAACCACTTTTGCTGGTGATCCTGCGATAACGCAGTTTTTATCTCCAAAAGATTTGTTGACAAATGAGCAAGCACCTAATACACATCCGTCTGGTATGTAAACTCCCTTAGAAACCATAACCTTCGCACCAATCCAAACATGATCTCCAATACTCACATCTCTACCAGGATTGATCCGTTCCCCGCCTCCCAAAGGATAAATCTTATGGACATCACTAGAGCGTATCTCAATTCCTCTAGAAAACATGCAGCGCTCGCCAATAGTTATATCGGCATCTCGCGCCATCAAATAAACATTCACAGCAGTGCTTTCGGAGCCGATGGCGATTTTTCGACCTCGGCCCACCAACAGAATATGCCCTGCAAATTTTGCGTTACGCCCTACTTTAAGATGACAATCTTTACCTTTTACTTCTATCTTTAAATTCTTTAACTCAACGCCATCTTCTACTTCAACCAGACTTCCTTGAGAGCTATCAGAGAATAATATATCGACATTCCCGGAGATTTTTACCCCATGACCCAGCTTAAGGTTTTCCTCGCTCACATTTACGGCTTTTCTAAACTTTTTTCCAACACCGTCTTCTACTTTGTTTTTTACCTTATCAACGCCGCTTCTGCGATCTTTAAGAGAGACACCAAGAGCGAAAAAAAAATCACCCACCCTGCCAACTACTTTGTTGAACATTAAAATATCTCCAAAACACCAGACACTCTGCAACTACTGTCAAAAACCAACAAGGCCTTGACTTTTTTATCATGCATCATCTGTTCGGCATTAACTAGTTGAGAATCCTCTTGCACGTGAAGAGGCTCTTTTGTCATAAGCTCTGCAGCTGTCTTTTCCGTTTCATCCCCACGTAATAAGCCGCGCCGAATGTCACCGTCGGTAATCAATCCTTGAAGTTTACTGCCATCCATTACCACCACCATACCGATACGGCCTTTCGTCATGGCAATGAGGCATTCCTGAAGCGAAGCCTCCGGCGAAACGGTAGGCACGTCGCGGTGCATGACATCCTTGACGCGAGTCAGAAGCTTACGACCGAGACTGCCACCTGGGTGATAACGAGCAAAGTCCAGTGGCTGAAAATCGCGTGCTTGAATCAAGGCGACAGCGAGAGCATCTCCCATCGCCATGGTAGCCAAGGTCGACGTGGTGGGTGCCAGGTTGTTGGGGCACACCTCTCTTTCCACGGTCACATTCAAAAAGATATCGGAATGTTTAGACAGTGAAGAACCTTCTTCACCTGTCATAGCAATGATTCGATTACCAAAAGAGTTGAGGCTTGGGATCAACTTCAGAATTTCTTCAGTTTCACCACTATAGGAAAGAAGAATAATCAGATCATCGGGGGTAATCATTCCCAGATCGCCGTGAAACGCTTCGCCCGGGTGCATGAAAAAACTAGGAGTACCTGTTGATGCGAAGGTCGCAGCCATTTTCTTTCCGATGATGCCAGACTTCCCCATCCCCGAAATGATGACTCGCCCTTGGCAATCAAGAATCGCTTCGACCGCCTTTTCGAATTGGCCATCCAGTATCTTGGCCAAATGCTCGATGGCCTGAGACTGAGCAATCAAAGAATCTTTTGCGATCGCCAGATGCTTCATGATAATGCTTCCTGTTTTCATGTTAAGGGCAAAAACCTTGCCCCCCCTGATAGTAACTAGGCTAAAAGCTTGAACACGCTACCGCCCTGGGATTGTCCCGGGCGTTTTCCCATGCCCTGCTGTCTTGTAGCGATGGTGCCGACCTACAAGGCCAAGCCACCCACCACGTTGTCAGACTTGCGATTCTACGCCAGTACCCCTGGCGCCTCTATCCAGCGACGCCAGGCAGCGCGGACAGGCTAAGTTTGCCTGGTCATGTTCGGCGACCCAGCCACAAAAAACCCTCCGACGCATCCCGCCAGAGGGTTTTAGCTCAGCCTATCGCAACCGAAGGGCCGGTCATACGGCCAATAGCCGTGCAATAAAGCACTACTTCCGCCCACAAACCTATGTCTGGAGCGTTTTCAGCTTCAGAGGGCACGCTTTTCGCCCAACACTTTGAATAGCAAGAAGTTAAGCACACTTCGCCCTTTATCTCAACACGAGCCAGGGCTGGCTACGCGGTCGACGATGAGGCTACAGAGCCTCATCCAGCATCGCCTGGGCCTCTTCGATCATGGCCTGCAGGTGGGCCTCGCCGCGGAAGCTCTCGGCATAGACCTTGTAGAGCGGTTCGGTGCCGCTGGGGCGAGCCGCGAACCAGCCGTTGGCGGTTTCCACCTTTAGCCCGCCGATCGGCGCATCGTTGCCGGGCGCGGTGACGAGGATGCGCTCGACCGTATCGCCGGCCAGCGTGGTGACGGCCAGGCTCGCGGGATCCAGGCGCTTGAACGCCTGCTGCTGCTCGGGCGTGCAGGCGGTGTCGACGCGCCGGTAATGGGGCGCACCGTGTCGTTCTGTCAGCTCGCGATAGGCCTCGCTCGGGCGCTTGCCGGTCACGGCCATCAGCTCGGCGGCCAGCAGGCACAGCAGGATGCCATCCTTGTCGGTCGACCAGGCCCGGCCATCCAGGGTCAGGAAGCTCGCGCCGGCGCTCTCCTCGCCGCCGAAGGCTAGCCAGCCTTCATGCAGGCCATCGACGAACCACTTGAAGCCGACCGGCACCTCGTGGAGCTCGCGGCCGCGGGCCGCCACCACGCGGTCGATGATCGACGACGACACCAGCGTCTTGCCGACCTTGAGCGTCTCGCGCCAGCCGGGGCGATGGGTCAGCAGGTAATCGATGGCTACCGCCAGGTAGTGGTTCGGGTTCATCAGGCCGGCGGCGTCGACGATGCCGTGGCGGTCGGCATCCGGATCGTTGCCGAAGGCCAGGTCGAAGTTGTCTTTCATCGCCAGCAGGTTGGCCATGGCGGCCGAACTGGAGCAGTCCATGCGGGTCTTGCCGTCATGGTCCGGCGGCATGAAGGCAAAGCTCTCGTCGATCTCGGTATTGACCACCTCGAGGGCGAGGCCGTGGCGGTCAGCGATGGCCTGCCACACCGGCATTGCCGTGCCGCCCATGGGGTCGGCCGCCAGCGTGAGACCGGCGCGCTTGATCGCCTCCAAGTCCACCACCGAGGCGAGGCCGTCGACGTATTCGCCCACCATGTCATGGCGAACGGCCTGCGCCAGCGCTTCCTCCAGCGACACCTCGGCCACCGCCTCGAGCTCCTGGGTCAGATGCTCGTTGGCGCGGCGTTCGATCCAGCCGGTCACCTCGCCTTCGGCGGGGCCGCCGTGCGGCGGATTGTACTTGATGCCGCCGTCCTCGGGCGGATTGTGCGACGGCGTGACGATCAGGCCATCGGCCTGGGGCGTGGCGCCCTCGTCGTTGTGGGCCAGGATCGCCCGACTCACCACCGGGGTGGCGGTCAGCTCGCCGTCACGCTCGATGCGCACCTCCACGCCGTTGGCGATCAGCACCTGCAGCGCCGTTTCCCAGGCCGGGCGCGACAGCGCATGGCTATCGCGGCCGAGGTAAAGCGGGCCGGTGATACCGGCCTGGCGGCGATAATCCACCACGGCCTGAGCCACGGCCAGGATATGCGCGCGATTGAAGGAGCCCGCCAGCGAGCGCCCGCGATGCCCCGAGGTGCCGAAGCTCACCGCCTGAGTGGAATCGGCGGGATCGGGCTGAATATCGTGAAACGCCTGAATCACGTCCTGCATGTCACTATCTCCATGTCATTCATGCGCCCTGTGCCGATGACAGCCGGTGTAAAGACTCGTCGGCCGTTGAATCGTTCGTTATGGTGCCATATCGACGCCACGCGTCCAGCGCTTCGATGAGGCCCTGTCAGGCTCCGGCCTGGGTCGTTGGCGCCAGGAACGCCTCGGCGACAGTTTCCGGGCGAAAATCGTACAGCCAGGCCTCTTGGATCGCGGGGGCTTCCTGCTCAAGCGCCGCTCGCATCCCGTGGGCCAGTCCCTCGACGGAGTGCGGCACGATGGCGGCCTCCAGGTCGCCCTTGAGAATCTCCCGAATGCCGCCCGGGCAGTCGACGCTCAGCACCGGCGTGCCGCAGGCCAGCGCCTCGAACAGCACGATGCCCATGCCCTCGAAGCGGGAACTCAGCACGAACAGCCGGGCATGATGCATCCAAGGGTAGGGGTTGCTGCGCTGGCCCACGAAGCGAACCCGTCCGGCGATGCCGAGTTCTTCGGCCAGCGCCTCCAGCGCCCCACGTTCCTGGCCGTCACCGACCAGCACCAGCGGCAGGGTCAGGCCGGACTCGGCATAGGCCTTCAGCAGCAGCGCCTGGTCCTTGGCCGGCACCAGCCGGGCGACATTGACCAGATAGGGCTCGTCCGGGAGGTCGGGCTCGGGTTCGCGCATCGCCTCGCGGATGCCCTCCACCGGGCAGGGGTTCGGGATCACCCGCAACGAGGCGGGACGGAACCGCCAGTACTGTTCGGCCTTTTCCACACTCTCGGCGACGCCGCGCGAGACCGTGACCAGATGACGCTGCTGGAACAGGCAGCGCCCCATCAGACGCCGCCTCATGCTCGGTCGCGAGGCATGCAGGATGTTCTCCAGCACGTAACAGGCTCTGTCGTCGCGGAAGGTCCAGACCTGCTCGAAGGTGCCGATGCCGCGGAAGACGATGCGATCGATGCGCCCGTGGCGCCGCTCGAACCGGCGCAACCAAAGCTTGAAGACCGCGCCACCCATGATCCCGGTGCCCAGATACAGCGAACGCTTGATCAGCGGATTCACCACCAGCCGTGCCAGCAGCTCAAGCAGCAGCCCGAGCCCGGTGACCCGAGACCACCAACGCAGATTAAGATGATGGTGCTTTACCCCCGGATGCGCAGGCGACAGCTCGCGCTCGACGCGGCGAAAGCTCAGCAGATGGCTTTCGTGGCCTGCCTCGGCGAAGGCATCCGCCAGATTGACCGCGACGCGCTCCATGCCCCCCATCTTCAGGGAACGCACCACGACAAGTGTTCTCACAATGACTCTCCTTTCTCCAACGCTCCTTCTCCCGAATCGAATGCCGACGCATCGATCGCACATGCCACGCCAACGCCTCAGGTACGGGATAGGCCGATATGGAACACCATCGCGCGCGCCGATGCCATAGGCGCTGCCGGGGCATCCAGGGCTGAATGGCCAGCGGGCCAGGCACGCAGTAGCGGTTCAAGCGTGCACGCCGGGGCTCGGCGACGAGAAGAAAATGGGTGGGGTATCGCGGCCGCCGACAAGGCGCATGCCCACCCTACCACTAAGGTCTCGTTGTCGGATCGAGTCATGACGCCCATCATGCCCCTCAACAAACGCACATAAAAAAAGTCCCCCGAAGGGGACCAGTTGGAGCACGCCAGCTCACGTTCGAAGGGCCGCCGCCACGGCGGCCTTTCCCTTCGAACTTAGCGAACAGCGGGCCAACAACTACAAAAAATATTGATATCAAGGCCTTAGCCAAGAATAATCCCAGGCCTTGTCGATTCTACCCCACACCTCCTTCCTTCCGACGCACCACCGTTGCGCCGGCCTCTCGCGATTCGCCCTCATATGGTGCCGAAGCGTTTAATCCCCGGAAGCCATTGGCTTGCCGGGAGCTCTGGGTGGGGAATGCCGCTCGATCAGTTCCTATAGCTCGGGTCCAGCGAATCCAGGGTGCGCAGGTGCGCCGCCCATTCGAGCGCCAGGTCGCCTTCCTCATGGATGGTCTGGTCGTACTGGCGCGCCACATGCCGGGCCACCTCTTCCGGCACCAGGCTCAGCGGCTCGCCGGTGCCCTGCGCGGCCACCTGCAGCTCGCAGGCCCGCTCCAGGTAGAACATGTTGTTGAACATCTCGGCCGCCGAGGCGCCGGTGGTCAGCAGACCATGGTTGCGCAGCACCAGCGCCGAGTGGTTGCCGAGGCTCGCCACGATGCGCTCGCGCTCATCCAGGTCCAGGGCGATGCCTTCGTAGTCGTGGTAGGACACCCGCTCGTGGAACTGCAGCGAGATCTGGTTCAGCCGCGTCTCGAGCCCGCGCGCCTGGGTGGCCACCGTGATGCCGGCCCGAGTATGGATGTGCATCACCCAGGCCGCGTCGTGGTTTGCCCGATGGATGGCGGAGTGAATGGTGAAGCCGGCCGGATTCACGCCCTCCGGGCTATCGTCCACCTTGCGCCCACCGACATCGATCTTCACCAGCGAGGACGCGGTGATCTCCTCCCAGCGCCAGCCATAGGGATTGATCAGGAAGTGCCCTTCCTCCCCCGGCACGCGCGCGGTGATGTGGGTATAGATCAGGTCCGTCATGCGATAGAGGGCGGCCAGCCGATAGCAGGCCGCCAGCGCGATGCGGGCCTCTCGCTCGGCATCGCTGATCTCGGCATGGCGGGACGGCTCGAGACTCATCGTAGGCTCCTTTGACGGAATGGTTCGCGAATGGCCGATCATCAGTAACCCTGGCGACGATCGATGCCCATTGCCAGCGGTTGATCGTCGCGCAGGGCTCGGGCCGTCTCGATCACTTGCATCGCCACCACCTCCGGCAGCGAATCACTGGCGATGTGAGGCGTGATACGCAGTCGAGCATCCCGCCAGAACGGATGTGCCTTGGGCAGCGGCTCCTCATCGATCACTTTCTCCGTCGTCGCCGTCAGTGGCAGCACTTTGAACGGGTAGTCGGCATCCTGAACATCGGGCTCCGCTGGCTGGAAAATCGCGTCCCGACACGCCACTGATCGTCCTTTGGCGCCAGCCCCCTCAATCTCCTCAGGGGGGCTACCCCCGGCGCGGCCCTGCCACGTGCCGCACTTGGAACAGCAGAAGTCGCACTGGCACTCCCGCATCGCAGCATTCTTGAGGATGCTGAATCGGCAAACGACGACAACCACAAAGGATGCCCCCGATGCCGAGCCTTGCGACGCCTTCCCTTCGCTCCCCCGCCCTCCGCCGCACCGCGGCCCTGCCGCTGATGGCCCTCGGCCTCGCCGCATCGCTGCCGGCCCATTCCGCCGGCATGGACTTCTCCAACGAATACAACGCCAACTCGATCCACGCCGAGGGCGATGCCTGGTTCATCGACCGCGTCGAGGCGCTGACCGACGGCGAGGTCGACATCACCCTGCACTCCGGCGGCGCGCTGGGCTTCCGCTCGGGCGATCACTTCTACGCCGTGGCCGACAACGCGGTGCAGATCGCCGACAGCCTGTCCGGCGCGCTGGGCGGCATCGATCCGATCTTCCTGCTCTCGTCGCTGCCCTTCCTGGCCGATGACGTCGAATCGGCCCAGCGGCTCTACGAGATCGCCCGCCCGGAATACGCCAAGGTGTTCGAGGACAACGACCAGATCCTGCTCTACGCCTCGCCCTGGCCGGCCAGCGGCATCTGGTCAGAGGAGCCGGTCACCAGCATGGAGTCCCTCGACGGCCTCAAGATCCGCAGCTACGACCGCAACGGCACCGCCACCCTGGTCAACGCCGGCGCCTCCCCGGTGAAGCTGTCCTGGGCCGACGTCGTGCCCCAACTCGCCACCGGCGGCATCGAGGCGGTGCTGACCTCCGCCGAGGCCGGCGCCAGCGGCAGCTTCTGGGAGCACCTGAGCGACTTCAACGCCATCCAATACGCCGTGCCGCTCAACATGGTGCACATGAACCGCGACGCCTTCGAATCGATGAGCGAGGAAGAGCAGCAGGCCGTGCTCCAGGCCGCCGAAGAAACCGACGCCCACAACTGGGAGGTAGTGAAGGAACGCGTGGCCGAGAACTATGCCGAGCTCGAGGAGCACGGCGTCGCCATCCACGATCCGGTACCGGAGGAATTCCACGCCGCGCTCGCCGAGGCCGCCCAGCCGGTGGTCGATGACTGGGTCGAGAGCACCGGCGAGCGCGCCACCCGCATCCTCGAGGCCTTCAACGAGGCGGGCGACCAAGAGAGCGGCCAATGAGCTCGCAGCATCGCCGTGACGGCAGCGCCTTCCCCAGCGTCGCCGCACTGCTGGTCGATGCTCTCGGCCGGCTGACCAGCGCCCTCGCGGCGCTGGGGGCCGGCCTGGCCATGCTGCTGGTGGTCTACATGCTCGGCCATATCCTGCTCGAGATCGGCATGCGACTGTTCGGGCGCTCGACCTTCATCCTCGACGAGTACATCGGTTACGCGGTGGCGGCGATGACCTTCCTCGGCCTGCCCTACGCCCTGGAGAAGGGCGGGCTGATCCGCGTCGCACTGGTGCTCAAGCGGCTGCCCCAGGCCTGGCGCTGGCCGCTGGAGCTGTTCGCCAGCGTCAGCGCCCTGCTGGCCTTCGGCTGGCTGGCCCGCTACTGGACCATCGCCGTGGAGCGCAGCTACCAGCGCGGCATCGTCAGCGAGACCCTGGCCCAGACACCGCTGTGGATTCCCCAGGGCACCGTACTGGTCGGCCTCTATCTGCTGTGCCTGTTGCTCATCGTTCGCTCGCTGCGCATCCTGGTGCAGCGCCACGCCTTCGACGCCGGAGACGCCTGAATGGAAACGCTATTCATCGGGGCCGGCGTGATCGGCATCCTGCTGGCCGTGCTCGCGCTGGGCAGCTGGGTGTTCGCCGGCCTGGTCATCGTCGCCATGCTCTCGCTGTGGGGGCTCGGGGACTTCGACGCCAACCGCATCGGCCTGATCCTGTCCAAGATCCTGTTCCGCGCCGCCAACAGCTGGGAGCTCTCGGCCATCCCGCTGTTCATCCTGATGGGCGAACTGATCTTCCGCTCCAACATCTCCGAGCGGCTGTTTCGTGGCCTGACGCCGTTCACCCGCCACCTGCCCGGCGGCATCCTGCACACCAACGTGCTGGGCTGCACGCTGTTCGCCGCGGTCAGCGGCTCCAGCGCCGCCACCACCGCCACCATCGGCAAGATCACCACCCGCGAGCTCGACCAGCGCCGCTACGACCGCGACCTCTCGATCGGCTCGCTGGCCGGGGCCGGCAGCCTGGGGCTCTTGATTCCGCCGTCGATCGTGATGATCGTCTACGGCGTGCAGGCCGAGGTCTCGATCAGCAAGCTGTTCATGGCCGGCGTGCTGCCGGGGCTGGTGATCGCCGCGCTGTACGTCGGCTACGTGGGACTGCGCTGCCTGGCCAACCCGGCCCTCGCGCCGAAGGCCGAGGGCACCGGCAGCGGCATGCTCCAGGCGCTACGCGACCTCGCCCCGGTACTGGGGCTGATCGTGATCGTCATCGGCGCCATCTACACCGGCATCGCCACGCCCTCGGAGGCCGCCGCCGTGGGCTGCGCCGCCACCCTGGCGCTGCTCTTGTGGGAGCGCCAGCTGACGGTGGCGCTGTTCATCGACGCCCTGCGCGGCGCGCTGATCAGCGCGGTGATGGTGTGCAGCCTGCTGGTGGCAGCCGCCCTGCTCTCCACCGCCATGGGCTACCTGCACCTGCCGAGCGAGCTGGCCGGCTGGATCGCCGAACAGGGCTTCTCGCCCATCGCCCTACTGCTGGCCATGGCGCTGTTCTACGTTCTGCTGGGGCTGTTCCTGGACGGCATCTCTATCACCGTGATGAGCCTGCCGATCACCCTGCCGATCATCATCCAGGCCGGCTACGACCCGCTGTGGTTCGGCGTCTTCCTGGTGATCATGGTGGAACTGGGGCAGATCACCCCGCCGGTGGGCTTCAACCTGTTCGTGCTTCAGAGCCTGACCGGCGAGAGCATCGGCCGCGTGGCGCTGGCCGCCGCGCCCTTCTTCCTGCTGATGTGCCTGGCCGCGCTGATCATCAGCGTATGGCCGCAGATCGCGCTGTGGCTACCCACGGTGCTGTCAGGCTAGCCAAGGTCAGGGTCAGCCCCCTACAGACAACGGTGGGGGCTGATCCCATGATTGGCTTGAGCGGCTGGTCCCACATCGAACCTCTTCTCCCCGCAACAGCACCCAGCACGCCAGGCCCAGTCCCAGGAAGCCACTCAACCCTCGCACATCGCGCAGCATCGACTGGGTCAGCCCGAAATCGATGAAGGCCAGGGAAATCATCAGCCCGGCGGCGGCCAGTATCTGAACGCCGGCATCGCCATGGGCCAACCGCCGCGAGAACAGAACGATCGGCACGCCATAGAGCAGTATCAGGCTGGCCAGCCCCACCAGGCCGCGGCGAGCCGTGGTATCGATGATGTCACTGTGCAGCTGGTCATAGGCACTCACCCCCGGGTGCAGCTCGCCGGATTCCACCATCGCATCGCGGGCGGCTTCCAGCCGGCCTTCGCCCCAGCCGGTCAGAGGGCGTTCCTGAAACAGCGCCCAGCCGCTGCGCCACATTTCCAGCCGCAGCCCCACGGAGCTACCGCGCTGATCCTGCTGCCAGTACTGCTGGACGTTATCGACCGCCAACTCGACGCGGTCGATGACGCCCGACTGCGGCAGAACCACGACACTCGCCAACAGCAGCGAGACCACCAACATGCCGCCCCGCCACCAACGCTGGAGATCCGGGCCCAGCACCTCGCGACCCGTTCGATAGCAGAGCCACAGCAGCAGCGGCGCCGATAGCCATCCGCCACGCGTGCCGGAAAGCAGCGAGGCCAGAATGCCCGACAGCGCGGCTCCCACGGCCAGCGCCACGCCGAGCTTGCATCGGCCGTTCAGGCCAGAGGCCCGTGCCCACCACAGCGCCGCCAGCAGCGACAGTCCGCCCAGCAGCAGAGACAGATTACCGAAGGGAATCGCATTCATGCCGTTGTCGGCCCGGGCCACGCCCAGCGCCAGCCGCTCGTAAAGGCCGATACCACCGACCGTCCAGGCCCCAAGACACACGCCGATCCACCAGTGCCGTGGAAGCGGATGATGCCCGCGCAGCCAGATCAACAGTGCCGCCGTCAGCACCGGCCACAGCGGCAGGAGGACGCCCTGGTTACCCTCTCCCACCGGCCAGGTGCCGGTGCGCCAGACATCCCACAGCCAAAATCCGGCGAACGCCAGCAGGGCCAGGCACCACAGGCCATCTTCTCGATCGACACCGTCGAACCGATTGAACACGCCGGGCCTCAATGCCACCCCAGCCATCGCCAGCAAGGCCACCGTCAGCGGCACCAGGGCATATCCCAGGCTCACGACAATCAACAGGGCCGCGAAGGCGGCCAGCAGCCAGGAGTTAAGTCGCTGCCAGTGTGACAGTGATGCCACCCTCATCCTCTTTCCTCACCAATGGGGAATCGGCCCCGTGATCACATGATGCCGAAGCCCGTATGACACAGCACATAGGGAGCCGTTCATGGCCGCAGCCGAAAACGAGGTAGCTAGC
>NZ_AJKS02000026.1 GCF_000265245.1 Halomonas smyrnensis AAD6 | reverse complement strand
CGAAGCGGATGACCGAGCGTGCGGCTTCAGCAACTGAAGCGACATCCGATCGAGCCCTCAGCGGGCTACCGTAGCGAGTGGCGGGCATTTTACCGATTCCGCTGGCCTTGTCAATCGAGCGCTTCCGACAACCGCCAAAAAACCTCAAGAAAAACAAGTGCTTTTGCCACTCATCACCGCCTGCAACGTTGCCCGTCGCCGGCAGCGGATGCGTACTTTACGGATTCTCCCGGGGCGACGCAAGGACTATTTGCCAGAATCGTGACGGCGGGATGAACAGTGGGTGACACCCACCCGCAGATAACTATCCACACCCGCTCGCCTGCTCGACCACCTGTGGATAGCTCAGAGCCGGCGCCCGGAGACAACAACGCCCGCACGAGGCGGGCGTCATGGCCGGCAAGGATAACGCGATTCAGCCCTTGGCGCCGCCCTTCATCTTGCGCAGCAGGGCCATCACCGGGCCGGAAACAACATAGGCCCCGAACAGCAGCAGCAGCATCACGGACGGCTCGATGGAGATGACCACGAAGCCGAGCACGATGGCCAACAGCACCACGAAGGGCACCGGCCCCTTGAGGTCGACGTCCTTGAAGCTGTAGTAACGAACGTTGCTGACCATCAGCACGCCGGCGGCACCGACCAGGAACAGCATCAGCAGCTTGAAGCCGAAGGCATCGGCGTCGAAGCTGTGGAAGGTCCAGACGCTGGCGGCGACCACCGCCGCGGCGGAGGGACTCGGCAGACCGATGAACCAGCGTTTGTCGACACTGCCGATCTGCACGTTGAAGCGCGCCAGGCGCAGCGCGGCACAGGCCACATAGAGGAAGGCCACCACCCAGCCGGTCTTGCCCACGTCCTGCAGGATCCAGGTGAAGGCCACCAGCCCGGGGGCCACGCCGAAGGACAGCATGTCGGACAGCGAGTCGAACTCGGCGCCGAAGGCGCTCTGGGTATTGGTCAGGCGCGCCACCCGGCCGTCCAGGCCGTCGAGCACCATGGCGATGAAGATGGCGATGGAGGCCGAGGTGAAGTCGCCGTTGATGGCGGCGACCACGGCGAAGAAGCCGGAAAACAGTGCCGAAGTCGTGAACAGATTGGGCAGCAGGTAGATCCCCTTGCGGCGGACCTTCTTGCCATCCTCCAGCGCTTCCTCGACGACCTCCGACTCACGCAGGAAGGTCTTGGCCAGATCATCGTCGTCGTGTGACGGGGTCTGCGGCTCGTGATTGCTGGGATCCTGGCTCATGGTGTCATCCGTTGCGACTGAGGTTGGGTCCATTCTACACATAGAGCCCGGCGAGACTCATTGCCCGTAAACGCAAACGAGGGCGCGGTTTCCCGCGCCCTCGTTTCGGCTGCTATCGATGTCGTCCGATCAGTTCTTGGACTTGTCGACCAGCTGGTTGGCGGCGATCCACGGCATCATGCCGCGCAGCTTCTCGCCGACCTGCTCGATCGGATGCTCGGCATTCAGGCGGCGACGCGCGGTCATCGACGGGTAGTTGGTCTCACCCTCGTTGATGAACATCTTGGCGTACTCGCCGGTCTGGATGCGCTTGAGGGCGTTGCGCATGGCTTCGCGAGACTGGTCGTTGATGACCTCGCCGCCGGTGACGTACTCGCCATACTCCGCGTTGTTGGAGATGGAGTAGTTCATGTTGGCGATGCCGCCCTCGTACATCAGGTCGACGATCAGCTTGAGCTCGTGCAGGCACTCGAAGTAGGCCATTTCCGGGGCATAACCCGCCTCGGTCAGGGTCTCGAAGCCGGCCTTGACCAGCTCGACCGCGCCGCCGCACAGCACCGCCTGCTCGCCGAACAGGTCGGTCTCGGTCTCGTCACGGAAGCTGGTCTCGATGATGCCGGTACGGCCGCCGCCGACGCCCGCCGCGTAGGACAGCGCGAGTTCCTTGGCGCTGCCGGTGGCGTCCTGATGGATGGCGATCAGGTCGGGGATGCCGCCGCCCTTGACGAACTCGGAGCGCACGGTGTGGCCCGGGGCCTTCGGCGCGATCATGATCACGTCGAGGTCGGCGCGCGGCACAATCTGGTTGTAGTGGATGTTGAAGCCGTGAGCGAAGGCCAGGGTCGCGCCCTGCTTCAGGTTCGGCTCGATCTGCTGCTCGTAGATGGCCTTCTGGTTCTCGTCCGGCGCCAGCACCATCACCACGTCGGCGGCCTTGGAGGCCTCTTCGACGGAAGCGACCTTGAGACCGGCGGCCTCGGCCTTGGCGGCGGAGGAGGAACCTTCACGCAGCGCGACGACGACGTCGACACCGGACTCCTTCAGGTTGTTGGCGTGGGCGTGGCCCTGGGAGCCGTAACCCACGATGGCCACCTGCTTGCCCTGGATGAGGGAGAGATCGCAGTCCTTGTCGTAATAAACGCGCATGTGAGGCTCCTGAAAACGAGGGTGAGAAAGAGGTGTCAGCGTTGATGGCCACCCGCGCCGTCTTGTCGCGGCGCTGGGCGTCAGGCCCGGGTCTGTATGCCCGTTCGATGCATCGACTGTACGCCAGGCATTTCGTTGCGTAAAACGCTATATTTGCAACGACATATCCCGAAAAGTGAAATACCGGCCTCATGGACATGCGCCCCCTGAAACACTTCCTCGCCCTGGCCGACACCCTGCACTTCGGCCGCGCCAGCGAGGCCTGCCACGTCAGCCCCTCCACCCTCTCGCGCTCGATCCGCCAGCTGGAGGAGAGCCTCGGCGTGCGCCTGTTCGAGCGCGACAACCGCCACGTGACGCTGACCCGCCAGGGGCATCAGTTCCACGACTATGCCCGCGATGCCCTGGAGGAGTGGGAACGGCTGCGCCAGTCGATGATGAGCGAGGCCCAGGCGCTGACCGGGGAGATCAGCATCTACTGCTCGGTGACCGCCAGTTACAGCTTCCTCTACGACCTGCTCAGCGAGTTTCGCACCCGCCATCCGGGCATCGAGCTCAAGCTGCATACCGGCGACCCCGCCCAGTCGATGCCCCGGGTGCTGGCCGGCAACGAGGACATGGCGATCACCCTGCGGCCGCGGCGGCTGCCCGAGGCCCTGGCCTTCAAGTCGCTGACCCGCTCGTCGCTGATGTTCATCGCCCCCAAGGACCCTCAGCCGTGGATCCCGGCCACCCCGGAGGCGGCCAGCCCCGACCAGTGGCGGGACGTGCCGATGATCCTCTCGGAATCGGGGCTGTCGCGGGAGGTCAGCGACACCTGGTTCCGGGCGCTGGGCATCAAGCCGCGTATCTACGCCCAGGTCTCCGGCCACGAGGCCATCGTCAGCATGGTCAGCCTGGGCTTCGGCGTCGGCGTGGTACCGGGCATCGTGCTGGAGGCGAGCCCGCTGGCCGAGCGGGTCCGGGTACTGCCGGTGAAGCCGGAGCTGCCCCACTACGACGTCGGGCTGTGCGTGCTCAACCGCCGGCTGAAGAGCCCGCTGATCCACGCCCTGTGGGCGGAGGTCGAGGAGCACGGCTGACGCCCCCCCAGACACGAGAAAGCCGCCCCGGAGGGCGGCTTCTTCGATCGGGCGGATCACGACGTGATTACAGCGACAGGACCTTGTCGCCGCGGGCGATCCCCGACACCCCGGTGCGCGCCACCTCGAGCAGCCCCACCGGGGACATCGCCTCGAGGAAGGCATCCAGCTTGCTGGCGTCGCCGGTGATCTGGACGGTGTACTGGCTCGGCGTCACGTCGACGATCTGCGCGCGGAAGATGTCCACCGTGCGCTTCACCTCGTCCCGCGCCGCGCCCAGCGCCTTGACCTTGACCAGCATCAGCTCGCGCTCGATGTGGCTGCCCTCGGTCAGGTCCACCAGCTTGACCACGTCCACCAGCTTGTTGAGGTGCTTGGTGATCTGCTCGATCACCCGGTCGTCGCCGATGGTGGTCACGGTCAGACGCGACAGGGTCTCGTCCTCGGTGGGGGCCACGTTGAGGGTTTCGATGTTGAAGTTGCGCTGGGAAAACAGCCCCACCACGCGAGACAGGGCGCCCGGTTCGTTTTCCATCAGAATCGAGATGATATGGCGCATCAGGTCCGCTCCGTCTTGGAAAGCAGCATGTCACGCATGGAGCCCAGAGGCACCTGCATCGGATAGACGTGCTCGTGGGGGTCCACGGCGACGTCGAGGAACACCAGCTCGTCGTTGTCGGCGAAGGTCTTCTCCAACGCCGACTCGAGTTCCTCTTTCGTCTGCACCTTCAGGGCGGTGAAGCCATAAGACTCGATCAGTTTCTGGAAATCGGGCAGCGACTCCATGTAGGAATGCGCATGGCGGGACTTGTAGTTCAGGTCCTGCCACTGGCGCACCATGCCGAGCGAGGCATTGTTGAGGTTGATGATCTTCACCCCACCACCGAACTGCTTACAGGTGGAGAGCTCCTGCATCATCATCTGGAAGCTGCCCTCACCGGTGAAGCAGACCACCTGCTCGTCGGGGAAGTTCTGCTTGATGCCCATGGCCGCCGGGAAGCCGAAGCCCATGGTGCCGAGCCCGCCGGAGGTGACGAAGCGGTTGGGCTTGTCGAACTTGTAGTACTGGGCGGCGAACATCTGGTGCTGCCCCACGTCGGTGGTCACGTAGGCCTGGCCGCGGGTCGCGCGACACACCGCCTCGATGACTTCCTGGGGCTTGAGCACCTCGCCCTCGGCGGACGGCTCGTAGAGCTTGCCGCGGCGCTCCTCGCGCCAGCCGTCGATGCTCTGCCACCACTCGGTGAGCGCCTCGGGGCTGGCGATCTCGCGGCCCTGCAGCAGGCTGATCATCTCGTTGATCACGCTGCCGGCCGGCCCCACGATCGGCACGTCGGCGCGCACCGTCTTGGAGATCGAGCTCGGGTCGATGTCGACGTGGACGATCTTGGCCGTGGGGCAGAACTTGGAGGTGTTGTTGGTCACCCGGTCATCGAAGCGCGCCCCGATGGCGATGATCAGGTCGGCATGGTGCATGGCCATGTTGGACTCGTAGGAGCCATGCATGCCCAGCCAGCCGAGGCACTGGTCGTCGCTCTGCGGGAAGGCGCCGATGCCCATCAGGGTGGTGGTGATCGGGAAGCCCAGCCGCTTGACCAGGTCGGTCAGCCCCTCGCTGGCCTCGCCGGTCACCACGCCGCCGCCGGTGTAGAAGACCGGACGGCGCGCCTTGAGCATCAGCTCCACGGCCTTCTTGATCTGGCCGGTGTGGCCGCGCGTCACCGGGTTGTAGGAGCGCAGCTTGACCTTCTTCGGATAGACGTACTCGTAGCGTTCGGTGGGCGCGGTCATGTCCTTGGGAATGTCCACCACCACCGGGCCGGGACGCCCGCTCGCGGCCAGGTAGTAGGCCTTCTTGAGGACTTCCGGAATCTCGCTCGGGTGCTTGATCGAGAAGCTGTGCTTCACGATCGGCCGGGTCACGCCGACGATGTCGGTCTCCTGGAAGGCGTCGTCGCCGATCAGGTGGCTCATCACCTGGCCGCACAGCACCACCATCGGGATCGAGTCCATGTAGGCGGTGGCGATGCCGGTGACGGCGTTGGTCGCGCCGGGCCCGGAGGTCACCAGCACCGTGCCGGGCTTGCCGGAGGCCCGGGCGTAGCCGTCGGCGGCATGGGTGGCGGCCTGTTCGTGGCGCACCAGGATGTGCTTGACCTTGTCCTGGCGGAACAGGGCGTCATAGATGTGTAGCGCAGCGCCGCCGGGATAGCCGTAGATGTATTCGACGCCCTCATCTTGCAGGAAGCGGGCGATCATGTCCGCGCCGGAAAGCAGTTCCACAGATGTTTCTCCCCTGGAGGTCTCGAGTGCGATCCGCGCCCTCGTCGGGCACGGGGTCGAGTGCGGCGGTATGCCGCTGCCGGTCTCGCCGGCACCTGATGCCAAACCCTGGCGTATTGAGGCCCGGTTAGGGCCAGCACTCTAATCACGGCGGATCACCGCGTCGGGGCGTTGGCCAGGCCGGGCGGTTAGCCCGGACCCGGAAGTCCTTCGGCGGGTAGAGGCCCTTCGGCCTACCCTTCGCACGGAAATCGGGGATCGCCCGCTGGAGTCCGCGCCCGATAATCAGGAAGGGTCAAGATTCCAATAGCGTCCGAAAAGTGTCAACCGCCGCCCGCACCGGCAGGCGCCGATCGGCGCGTTTCGGCGTTTTCGCGCCCCACCCCTCGCCGCCGCTTAAGACGAAAGTCTAAAACTCCCGGCTCGCGACCGCCCGACGTTGCTGCTTTAATGACGCCAGCTGACACGATTCACCTTTATCGAGTGCCCTCCCGTTTCCTCGTCGTGCCGGCGAGGCGGCGCTCGCCAGGTGAATCGATTCACCTTCATTCGGAACACCGCTTCACCGAGGAGACGCACATGTTACGCATCGTGCAGTGGTCCATCACCGTGGCCCTGGCCGGCTTCCTGTTCGGCTTCGACACCGCGGTCATCTCGGGCGCCGACCAGCCCATCCAGGCGCTCTGGGGGCTCAGCGACCTCCAGCACGGCCTGCTGATCATGTCCATGGCCCTGTGGGGCACCGTGATCGGCGCCATCGGCGGCAACTGGCCGACCGACCGCCTGGGCCGCCGCGCCACCCTGCTGCTGATCGGCATGCTCTACCTGGTGTCCGCGGTCGGCTCGGCGCTGGCCACCGATCCCTACTGGTTCTCGCTGTTCCGCCTGCTGGGCGGCATCGGCGTCGGCATCTCCTCGGTGGCCGCCCCGACCTACATCTCCGAGATCGCCCCGGCCAAGCACCGCGGCACCCTGGTCGCGCTGTACCAGTTCAACGTGGTGTTCGGCATCCTGATGGCCTTCATCTCCAACTACGTGGTGGGCGGGCTGT
Source organism: Halomonas smyrnensis AAD6 (assembly GCF_000265245.1). GTDB lineage: Bacteria > Pseudomonadota > Gammaproteobacteria > Pseudomonadales > Halomonadaceae > Halomonas > Halomonas smyrnensis. The sequence goes on along the minus strand of NZ_AJKS02000026.1, from coordinate 10,802 downwards.
TCGAGACCAACGCCTGGCGCTGGATGCTTGGCATCGAGATCGTGCCGGCGCTGCTCTACACCCTGCTGATCAGCCGGGTGCCGCGCAGCCCGCGCTGGCTGATCCTGCATCGCGGCGACACCCAGGGCGCCCGCGAGGTGCTGCTGCGCCTCGATCCCGACGCCGACGTCGACGCCCAGATCGCCGAGATCCAGGCCGCCGAGGACAGCGAGGAGCGCGCCCACGCCGGCTTCTTCTCCGGCCGCTACCGGCTGCCGATCCTGCTGGCCTTCCTGATCGCCTTCTTCAACCAGCTCTCGGGCATCAACTTCATCATCTACTATGCCCCGCGGGTGCTCGAGGCCGCCGAGCTCGGCGCCAACACCGCCCTGCTCTCCACCGCCGGCATCGGCCTGGTCAACCTGGTGTTTACCATGCTCGGCATGGCGCTGATCGATCGCCTGGGGCGCCGCACCCTGCTCTACATCGGCTCGGCCGGCTACCTTTTCTCGCTGGTGCTGATCTCGCGCGCCTTCTTCAGCGGCGAGCTCGGCGGGCTGGACGTGCCGCTGCTGCTGGGCCTGTTCATCGCCGCCCACGCCATGAGCCAGGGCGCGATCATCTGGGTGTTCATCTCCGAGGTGTTCCCCAACCATGTGCGCGCCCGCGGCCAGTCCTTCGGCAGCTCGGTGCACTGGGTATGCGCGGCGCTGATCGCGCTGCTGATGCCCTGGGTGCTCGGCAGCTTCAGCGGCGGCCCGGTGTTCGCCTTCTTCGCCGTGATGATGGCGCTGCAGCTGGTGTTCGTGATGTTCCTGATGCCGGAGACCAAGGGCGTCTCCCTCGAGGAGCTGCAGAAGCGCCTGGTGCGCGAACCGCAGGGCAAGCGCGAGGCCTCGAGCGTCGCCGCCCAGCGCGGCTGACACGACGCCGCCGCACCGCCGTCGAACCGACGGCCCGGAAACGAAAACCGCCCGCGCCTTTCGGCGCGGGCGGTCTCGTTTCCTGGCGAGAAACGCCTCAGCTCTGGAACACCAGGCGGTCGCCCTCGGCCTCGACGCGGATGACATCGCCCGGCGAGAACGCGCCGGCCAGCAGGTCCTGGGCCAGCGGGTTCTCGAGCCGGTTCTGGATCGCCCGCTTGAGCGGCCGCGCGCCGAACACCGGATCGAAGCCGACCTCGGCCAGCTGGGCCATGGCCGCATCGGAGACCTCGAGCGACAGGTCGTGCTCGGCCAGCCGCCCGCGCAGGCGCTCGAGCTGGATGGCGGCGATGGCCTGGATCTGCTCCTGGCGCAGGGCGTGGAACACCACCACCTCGTCGATGCGGTTGATCAGCTCGGGGCGGAAGTGGGTGCCGACCACGTCCATCACCGCGGACTTCATCTGCTGGTAGCCGCCGTCGTCGCCGCCCATGCCCTGGATGATCTCGGAGCCCAGGTTGGAGGTCATCACGATCACGGTGTTGCGGAAGTCCACCGTGCGGCCCTGGCCGTCGGTCAGGCGGCCGTCCTCGAGCACCTGCAGCAGGATGTTGAAGACGTCGGCATGGGCCTTCTCGACCTCGTCGAGCAGCAGCACCGAGTAGGGCTTGCGGCGCACCGCCTCGGTCAGGTAGCCGCCCTCCTCGTAGCCGACGTAGCCGGGAGGCGCGCCGATCAGCCGGGCCACGGAGTGCTTCTCCATGAACTCGGACATGTCGATGCGCACCATGGCCTCCTCGGTGTCGAACAGGAAGCCGGCCAGCGACTTGCACAGCTCGGTCTTGCCCACCCCGGTCGGGCCGAGGAACAGGAAGGAGCCGTTGGGGCGGTTCGGATCGGCGAGCCCGGCCCTTGAGCGGCGCACGGCGTTGGCCACCGCGGTGACGGCCTCGTCCTGGCCGATGACCCGCTCGTGCAGCGCTTCCTCCATGCGCAGCAGCTTGTCGCGCTCGCCCTCGAGCATCTTGGACACCGGGATGCCGGTCCAGCGCGACACCACCTCGGCGATCTCCTCCTCGGTGACGTTGGAGCGCAGCAGCTGGTGCCGGGCGGTGTCGGCCTCGGCGTCGCTGGACTCGGCGATCTTCTGCTCGAGCTCCGGGATCACCCCGTACTGCAGCTCGGACATTCGTCCCAGGTCGCCCTGACGGCGGGCCTGCTCGAGGTCGATGCGGGCGCGGTCGAGCTCGTCCTTGAACTGGGCCGCGCCCTGGATGCTGGCCTTCTCGGCCTTCCAGATCTCGTCGAGGTCGGCGTACTCGCGCTCGAGCTCCTCGATCTGCTCCTCGAGGCCGTCGAGGCGCTTCCTGGAGGCCTCGTCGGTCTCCTTCTTGAGGTGTTCACGCTCCATCTTGAGCTGGATCAGCCGGCGGTCGAGGCGGTCCATCTCCTCGGGCTTGGAGTCGAGCTCCATGCGGATCCGCGAGCAGGCCTCGTCGATCAGGTCGATGGCCTTGTCGGGCAGCTGGCGGTCGGTGATGTAGCGGGTCGACAGCTTGGCCGCGGCGATGATGGCGCCGTCGGTGATATCGACGCCGTGGTGCACCTCGTAGCGCTCCTTGAGACCGCGCAGGATGGCCACGGTGTCTTCCTCGCTCGGCTCGTCGACCAGCACCTTCTGGAAGCGGCGCTCCAGGGCGGCGTCCTTCTCGATGTGCTGGCGATACTCGTCGAGGGTGGTGGCGCCCACGCAGTGCAGCTCGCCGCGCGCCAGCGCCGGCTTGAGCATGTTGCCGGCGTCCATGGCGCCCTCGGCCTTGCCGGCGCCGACCATGGTGTGCAGCTCGTCGATGAACAGGATGATCTGGCCCTCCTCCTGGGCCAGCTCCTTGAGCACCGACTTGAGGCGTTCCTCGAACTCGCCGCGGAACTTGGCCCCGGCCAGCAGCGCGCCCATGTCCAGCGACAGCACGCGCTTGTCCTTGAGGCCCTCGGGCACCTCGCCGTCGACGATGCGCTGGGCCAGGCCCTCGACGATGGCGGTCTTGCCGACGCCGGGCTCGCCGATCAGCACCGGGTTGTTCTTGGTCCGGCGCTGCAGCACCTGCACGGTGCGGCGGATCTCGTCGTCGCGGCCGATCACCGGATCGAGCTTGCCGCTGGCCGCCCGCTCGGTGAGGTCCAGGGTGTACTTCTCCAGCGCCTCGCGGCTCTCCTCGGCGTTGGGATCGCTGACCTTCTCGCCGCCGCGCACGTCGTCGATGGCGGTCTCCAGCGCCTTGCGGCTCAGCCCGGCCTGGCCGAGCAGCTTGCTCACCGCGTGGCGCATCTCCAGCGCGGCCAGCAGCACCAGCTCGCTGGCGATGTACTGGTCGCCGCGCTTCTGGGCCTCGCGGTCGGTGAGGTTGAACAGCTTCATCAGGTCGCGGGACGGCTGCACCTCGCCGTCGAAGTCGCCGACCCTGGGCAGGTCGCCGAGGTGGCCGACCAGGCCGTCGCGCAACCGCGCGGCGTCGGCGCCGGCCTTCTGCACCAGCGCCTTGACGCCGGTGTCGGTGGCATCGAGCAGCGCCAGCAGCAGGTGCCCGGGCTCGAGCTGGTTATGGCCGTGGCCCACGGCCAGCGACTGGGCGTCGGCCACGGCGTTCTGCAGCTTGGCGGTGAACTTGTCGATTCGCATGGAATGTCCTCCGTCGGGGTAGCGACGCGATTCGGACGCGCCGCCTGTCCCAATGTCATGGGTCTTGACATCTTAAGTGGCGTCAGGACGGCCGGCTTTCAAGTCGGCCGCCGGAGGAAACGCCGGAGGGTTGATATGGGTCAAGCTCGCGCCCGGCGAGGCCGAGCTAGCGCAGCCAGATCATGCTGGCCATGCGGCCGGTGGCGCCGTCGTCGCGGCGGTAGGAATAGAAGCGGGATTCGCAGGAGGTGCAGAAGTGGCCGCCGCTGATGTGGGCGAGCCCCAGGCGCTCCAGGCGCAGGCGCGCCAGCTTGTACAGGTCGGCCATGTAGTGACCCAGCCGATAGGGGCTCGGCACGAAGGCCTCGGCGGCATCGGGCTGCACGGCGACGAAGGCCTCACGCACCTCGCGGCCGACCTCGAACTGGGCGTTGGAGATCGCCGGCCCCAGCCACGCCATCAGCGACTCGGGCGGCACGCCCATGGCGGCCACCGTGGCCTCGAGCACGCCGCCGGCCAGGCCGCGCCAGCCGGCGTGGGCCACGCCGACCCGCTGGCCGTCGCGGTCGCAGAAGAACACCGGCAGGCAGTCGGCGGTCAGCACCACGCAGGCGTGGCCGCGGTCGAGGGCCACCGAGGCGTCGGCCTCGGGCGGGGTCTCGAGATACTCCGACTGCACCCGGGCGCCGTGGACCTGATCGAGCCACAGCAGCGGCCGGTCGTCGCCGACTTCCTTCTGCAGCTGGCGGCGGCACAGCGCCACGTGGGCGGAGTTGTCGCCGACGTGCTGGGCCGGATTGAAGGCGGCGAAGCGCCCCTGGCTGGGCCCGGTCTCGCGCGTGGTGACGCAGGCCGCCACCGAGGGCGGCGCCGGCCAGTCGGGGCGGATCAGGGTCGGGCGCAGGTCGAGGGCATCGCTCATCGCGGTTTCCTTAGCGGCGGGTCTCGCGGTCTTCGCGCAGGAAGTCCAGCAGCATCAGCATGTCATCCGGCAGGGCCGCGCGAAAGGTCAGTGTCTCGCCGCTGGTCGGATGCACGAAGGCCAGCTTGCGGGCGTGCAGCGCCTGGCGCGGAAACTCGCGCAGCACCTCCTTGAGCGTCTCGCCGGCACCGGCCGGCAGCTTGAGGCGCCCGCCGTAGACCGGATCGCCGATCAGCGGATAGCGCAGGTGCGCCAGGTGCACGCGGATCTGGTGGGTGCGGCCGGTCTCCAGCTTGCAGCGCACGTGGGTATGGGTGCGGAAGCGCTCGACCACCCGGTAGTGCGTCACCGCCGGCTTGCCGGAGGCGGTCACCGCCTGGCGCTTGCGGTCCTTGGGGTGGCGACCGATGGCCGCGTCCACCTTGCCGCCGGAGGTCATCACCCCGACCGACACGGCGTCGTACTCGCGGGACACGGTGCGCGCCTGGAGCTGTTCCACCAGCGCGGTCTGGGCGCCCAGGGTCTTGGCCACCACCATCAACCCGCTGGTGTCCTTGTCCAGGCGATGCACGATGCCGGCCCGCGGCACCGCTGCCAGCTCGGGACAGTGATGCAGCAGGCCGTTGAGCAGGGTGCCGTCGGGATTGCCGGCGGCCGGGTGCACCACCAGGCCGGGCGGCTTGTCGATCACCATCACCTCGTCGTCCTCGTACACCACGTCGAGCGGGATGTCCTCGGGCTCGAAGCGGGAATCGTCCTCGACGGTGGCGGTCAGCGCCACGGCCTCGCCGCCGTAGACCTTGTCACGGGGCTTGGCGGGGCGGCCGTCCAGGGTCAGCGCGCCCTCCTTGATCCAGGCCTTGAGGCGTTCCCGGGAGAAGTCGGAGAAGAGGTCGGCGGCGGCCTGGTCGAGGCGCAGGCCGGCCATGTGCTCGGGGACGCGGTGCTGGGCTTCGAAGGTCTGGGACATGGACTCGGTGATCTTCCGTCTGGGCGGTGGAGCGCTCCGCGGCAGCGCGCTCGGCGCGGTGACTGCGTTTTGCCACGAGGTGCTTTATAGTGGGCGAATTCGGGCCGATTCTAGCACGGCCACCCAGGGTTGTTTGACACGAGGATCACGATGCGCGTTATCACGACCGGACCCCGCCTGGCCGTCATGCTGCTGGCGAGTGCCCTGCTGGCCGGCTGTGCCAGCACCGCCGACGAGCAGGAAGCGCCTGACCTGCAGGAACGCCAGCTGTACGACGAGGGTCGCTCGGCCCTGGAGGGCGGACGCTACACCACCGCCATCAACCGGCTCGAAGCCATCGACACCCGCTTCCCGTTCGGCGACACCGCCGAGCAGGCGCAGCTGGAACTGGTCTACGCCTACTACCAGACCGACGACTGGGAGCAGGCCCGGGCCGCGGCCAGCCGCTTCATCCGCCTGCACCCGGATCATCCCCAGGTCGACTACGCCTACTATCTGCGCGGCCTCTCCGCCTGGCAGGCCGGGCGCTTCAGCCTCGAGGGGCTGCGCCTGATCGACATCTCCAAGCGCGACCTGGGCGCCAGCCGCGACGCCTACTCCGACTTCCGCGAGCTGGTCCAGCGCTTCCCCGACAGCCAGTACGCGCCGGACGCCCAGCAGCGCATTGTCTACCTGCGCAACCTGCTGGCCCGCCACGAGCTGCAGGTGGCCGACTTCTACCTGCGCAAGGGCGCCTACCTGGCGGCCGTCGAGCGTGGCCGCTGGGTCATCGAGCGCTATCCCGAGGCGCAGGCCACCCGCGACGCCCTGGCGACCATGGTCGAGGGCTATCTGGGCCTCGACATGACCGAGCGGGCCCGCGAGACCCTGCGCGTGCTGATCGACAACGCCCCGGATCACGAGCGCCTCGACGGCCGCACCTTCGATCCGCAGTACGTCGAGGCGGACCCGATCACCGCCTGACAAGCTGCAAGCTGCAAGCTGCAAGCTGCAAGCTGCAAGCTGCAAGCTGCAAATCGGCAGCATGAGATCCCCCGAAGCAAACGAAACCCCCGAAGGCTGAACACCTTCGGGGGTTTCTTGTCGCTCGGCGCTTGTAGCTCGGCGCTTATTCGCCCGGCTGCCAGCCGTTGACGATCGGATAGCGACGGTCGCGACCGAAGCCGCGGCGGGTGACGCGCACGCCCACCGGCGCCTGTCGACGCTTGTACTCGCAGCGGTCGACCAGCTTCACCACCCTGTAGACGTCGTCGCGCTCGAAGCCGGCGTCGATGATCGCCTCGGCGCTCATGTCGCCCTCGATGTAGCGCACCAGGATGGCGTCCAGGACGTCATAGTCCGGCAGCGAATCGCTGTCCTGCTGGTCCGGCGCCAGCTCGGCGGAGGGCGGACGCTCGATGACCCGCTCGGGGATCGCCGGCGCCTGGGTGTTGCGCCAGCGTGCCAGGCGGTAGACCCAGGTCTTGTAGACGTCCTTGATGGCGTTGTAGCCGCCGACCATGTCGCCATAGAGCGTGGCGTAGCCGACCGCCATCTCGCTCTTGTTGCCGGTGGTCAGCACCATCAGGCCCTTCTTGTTGGAGATCGCCATCAGCAGCACGCCGCGGCAGCGCGACTGCAGGTTCTCCTCGGTGGTGTCCCGCTCGGTGCCGGCGAAGCTCTCGGCCAGGGTCGACATGAAGGACTCGACCATCGGCTCGATCGGCATCACCTCGTAGTCGACGCCCAGCAGCTCGGCCTGCTCGGCGGCGTCCTGCTTGGAGATGTCGGCGGTGTAGTGGTACGGCATCATCACCGCATGCACGCGCTGCGGGCCCAGCGCGTCCACCGCGATGGCCAGCGACAGCGCCGAGTCGATGCCGCCGGAAAGACCCAGCACCACGCCCTTGAAGCCGCTCTTGTTGACGTAGTCGCGCAGCCCGGTGACCAGCGCGCAATAGAGGTCCTCCTCGGGCTCGACCGACTCGTCGATCTCGCCGGCCTGGGGCACCCAGCGCTCCTGCTCGCGCACGAACTGCACCGGCATCAGGCCGACCGCCCAGTGCGGCGCCTGAACGCGCAGCTGGCCATCGGCGTCGACGCAGGCCGAGCCGCCGTCGAACACCAGCTCGTCCTGGCCACCGATCTGGTTGACGTAGACCACCGGCAGCGACACCTCGCGGGCGCGCTGCTCGAGCAGCGCCAGGCGCTCGGCGGGCTTGTCCTGATGGAAGGGCGAGGCGTTGAGGGTGACTAGGATCTCGGCACCGGCGTCCCGCGCCTGCTGCACCGGCGCCTCGGACCAGATGTCCTCGCAGATCAGGATGCCGAGCCTGGCGCCCTTGTGCTCGATCACCAGCGGCCGGGTGCCGACCGCGAAGTAGCGCTGCTCGTCGAACACCTGGTAGTTGGGCAGCGCCTGCTTGGCGTATTCGTCGAGCCACTCGCCGTTGTAGAGCACGCCGGCCAGGTTCCAGGTCTGCCCCTCGCGGCGCCCGGGATAGCCGACGATCACCATCACGTCGCGGGACATCTTCTCGGCCATGCGGGCGCGGGCCTCGCGCAGCCGCGTCTCCATGGAGGGGCGCAGCAGCAGATCCTCCGGCGGGTAACCGGTCAGGAACAGCTCGGGCAGCACCACGATGTCGGCACCATGCTCGATGCGCGCCTCGCGAACCGTCTCGATGGCCCGGTCGGTGTTGCCGGGAATGTCCCCGACCAGGGGGTCCAGCTGAGCCATCACCAGCGTCAGGTCTTGCATGGGCGTAGAAATCTCTCGAGAATCCTTGGATACCTGCATTGTCCCGCAAGGGCGGTCGAGTGGCAAAGGCGGCCGATACGCTACAGGGAGCGCTTAAGGATGAATCTCTTGCTGATCCGCCTGATCATCTTCGCCGTGCTGTTCTTCGCCGGCCTCAAGCTCTATCGCATGTACCGCGAATGGAAACTCGACCGCGAGGACGCCGAGCAGGCGAGCCATCAGGGCGGGCAGATGGTCCGCTGCGCCTGGTGCCAGGTGCACCTGCCGGAAAACGATGCCCTGCGCGAGAAGGGCGACTGGTTCTGCTCCGCCGACCACCGCGACAAGTATCTGGAGGAGCGCCGGCGCGAGGACTGAGGCCAAAAGCGCCAAGCGCCAAGCGCCAAGCGCCAAGCAGGATGCTGCCAGGCGCTCCGACCTAGCGGGCGATGTCGGCCACCCGGCCGGCCAGGCGATACGGCACCGGATCGAGGATCGGCTCGCGCCCCAGCAGCTCATCGACCAGCAGGTGCGTCGAGGCCGGCGCCAGGACCAGGCCATTGCGATAGTGGCCGGCGTTGACGTAGAGCCCCTCCCGCCCCGGCACCGCCCCGATGAACGGCACGCCGTCCGGCGAGCCCGGGCGCAGCCCCGCCCAGTGATGCTCCACCTCGCACTCGGCCAGCGCCGGCACGATGCCGATCGCCGACGCGTGCAACGAGGCCTTGGCCTCGGCGTCCGTGGTCTTGTCGAAGCCGGCCTCCTCGAGGGTCGAGCCGGCCAGCACCCGGCCGTCGGCCCGCGGAATCACGTAGCGACCGTCCATCAGCACCACGCGATTCACCAGCCCCGGCGGCGCCTTGAACAGGATCATCTGCCCCTTCACCGGACGCACCGGCAGCGTCACCCCGACCCGCTCGAGCAGTGCCGCCGCCCAGGCGCCGCCGCAGACGATCGTGCGATCGCCCTCGACGGTGCCGTCCGCGGTCTCGACGCCCGTGACCCGCCCCGCCGACTGCCGGAAGCCCGTGACCTCGCTGCCTTCGCGCAGCGTGACGCGAGGCATCGCCACGAGCCGGCAGCGCAGCGCCTGACCCAGACGAGGATTGCGGATGCTGCCCAGGGTCGGCATCCACAGCGCGTCTTCGACCCCCGGGGCGGCCTGCGGCTCCTTGGCATAGAGGAAATCGGCCGACACCCGCTCCAGCGGCTTGCCCACCTCCCGCGCCCAGCGCTCGGCCTGGGCTTCGTCATCGACCCGCAGGTAGAGCAGCCCCCTCTGGCGATATTCCGGGTCGACGCCGGTTTCCTCGAGGAGCCGCAGGGCCAGCTCCGGATAGAAGCCCTCCGACCAGGTGGCGAGGCGCGAGACGGGCGCCGAATGGCGCCAGGGGTAGAGCGGCGAGACGATGCCGCCGCCGGCCCAGGAGGCCTCGCGGCCGCAGCGGCCGCGCTCGAGAAGGGTCACCGAATGGCCGGCATCGGCCAGTTGCAGGGTCGTCATCATGCCGATGACGCCACCGCCCACGACGAGAAAATCACTCACGAGGCGTGTCCGTGTTGACTGACGGAGAGAGTTCGGCGCCCGGCCGATAGTAAAGGGAGTCTCCAGGAACCATGGGAATGCCCCCGGGAGAACGACATGCAACCCGGCGCCGCCGAAGAGCAACACCTTACCGAGAAGCCAAGCGGCTTGGCAAAGCCCGTGGGCAAGGGCTTCACCCTGATCGAACTGCTGGTGACCCTCACCGTGATCATGGTCACCGTGGCCGTGCCCGGCTTTCAGCGCTTTTCCGCGCGCAACGAGGTCGCCGCCGAGGTGATGAGGCTCAAGTCCGCACTCGCCATGACACGCAGCGCCGCCATCACCCGACGCACCACCATGACGCTCTGCCCCACCACCGACATGGTCCAGTGCCAGATCCAGGACAATGCCGACGGCGAAGCCTGGCTGGCCACGCTGGCCATCTTCGAGGGGCGCGGCGAGCCCGGTGATGATCTGCTTCGCAGCTTCGACGAGAGCCGCCTGCCGTCACTGACCTACCGCAACGATAACCGCCCGGTGCGCTACAAGTCGCTCGGCCGCTCGACGGGCTACAACGGCACCTTCCGGCTGTGCGGGCGGCAGGATGAGGGGGCCAGAGTCATCGTCAATAATACGGGTCGAGTACGCGTGACGTCATCTCGCCCCGCAGAGTGCTAAGGTGCCGTCACTCGCCATCGGCGCTCAACGGAGAAACTCCGGATGAAGCACCGATGAGAGAAACGATCTTCCGCCGCGTCAATTCTCCGAAAGACCCGCCTCAGGACACTCAGGCGGCGATCAAGGAAGTGCAGGAACGGCGCAAGCGAACCCGCAAGGGTTGACGCGAAGATGCAACATAGGGGCCGCTAACGGAGTCGTCAAAAGAGTGATCTGCTGGTTGCCTCAACCCCGAATTAATGAGGGTCTGTCCCTCATTATCCCAAGTCGCCTTTCGTCCCGCCAATGCTATGGAAGACCCGCTTCAAGGCACTCAGGCGGCCATCAAGGAAGTACAGGAACGGCGCAAGCGCTCCCAGAAGGGATGGCGGGACGAGGGGACCGCTGGATGAAACGCCAGAAGAGT
>NZ_AJKS02000027.1 GCF_000265245.1 Halomonas smyrnensis AAD6 | reverse complement strand
CACATAATCAAAATGCCACTGCGACAACTGCCTAAAGAGCGACATGTATTCTTTGCTTTTGGCGTGATACTTCGACGTATTCGGCTGAATGATGTCCACAACGCGAACTTGGCAGCAGATGTGATACTTGTCCCCATAGGCCTTTTTGAGCACCTTGAAGACGTCACGCTCGGTGGGGGTCATCAGGTGGGTACGGGCGATATAGGCATCGCCCTGGTCCATCAGTTCTTCCGAGTAGTTCCGGTCGCTTTTCTCTCGCTTGGCTTCAGGGTTCACCACCGGCACTTTGGGTGGCTGGGAGGCATCCTCGGCCTTCCGGCGACGCCGATCGCGTCGTCGCCTGTTTCCCGAGCCCAGCAGCTTACCGAGGGAAGAGCGGTAGAAGATGATCTTGAGGATGGTGAGGGCTGCCATGAACAGCACCCCATAGATGGCGAACTTCACGGCAGTATTCGTGAGTTCCTGCATGGCCTGTTCCATGGCCCGCCCCTCCGTAGTTTATCGTCGTTGTCCACAGCCAGGTGATGACACGCTCGACGCGGGCATTCTTCCTATCGGCCTTATCGGGCATCAGGACTGAAGGTAATTTAGCCCTCACCGGATACTCTGACAACGTGGCGCGGCCGAACGGGCATAGTCGAAGGGGATGGCGGTCAGGGTCTCCCAGCGCCACCACAGCGGCTTCACAGGCGCCGTCACGGCCTTCTCGGCGTCATGGTGCGGCTCAGGCTTGCCGGCCGTCACACGGTTGCAAGAAACCGGGGATAGGATGGGCCCTATCACGAGGTGACACGTGATATGGATCTGGCTTGGGAAATGCCGAGATTCCGGCTCGCCGTCTGGCGGGCCGTTTTTTTGCCCGAAGGAAGGATATCCACACCCGCCGCCGGCGAAGGGGCTGGGAATAGTTGCGCGACGCATCGTGCAGACACAAAAAAACCGCCTTCGAGGGGCGGTTCTCATGTCGCTAACACAGTGAAAGCAAATGGTGCCGGCACCAGGAGTCGAACCCGGGACCTACTGATTACAAGTCAGTTGCTCTACCAACTGAGCTATGCCGGCAACGGCGCTTGCAACCACTGCAGGAGGAGCGTGCCCTCCTGAGCGAGAAAAACCGTGAACCTTCGTTCACGGCTTCTCGAAAACTTATGTTGGCGTGGCTGGGGTAGCAGGATTCGAACCTGCGCATGCCGATACCAAAAACCGGTGCCTTACCGCTTGGCTATACCCCAACGTGGTGGCCAGAGACGGAATCGAACCGCCGACACGGGGATTTTCAATCCCCTGCTCTACCGACTGAGCTATCTGGCCCTCGCCAACGGTGCGTATTAAACCGTAATGGCCCGCTGTCGTCAACTCTTTTCGATTCAAAAAGTTGGAAGACGGCCGCAGGCCCCGTCACGCCTACTTTTCGGGCGGCACGTAGCCTTCCGCCTGATCGGTCTGCTCGTTATCGAGGAAGCGCTCCAGCTGCTCCATCAGGTACTCGCGGGCCGAGGGCTCGAGCATGTTGAGGTGCTTCTCGTTGATCAGGCGGGTCTGCAGGGCCTGCCACTCCTCCCAGGCCTGCTTCGAGACGCTGGCCTGGATCTCCTGACCCTTCTTGCCGGGCAGCGGCGGGAACGGCAGGGCCTCGAGTTCTTGCTGATACTTGCGGCAGAAGACGGTCTGGCTCATCGGTCATGGCTCCTGGGATGAGGAAGAATGGGGGGCGTCCTGGACGCTCAGGGTGAAGGGGCGCAGCGCGTCCAGCAAGCCTTTCACCGGGGCGGCCAGGCCGATGCTGTCCGGCTCGGCGGGATCGAACCAGCGCCGCGCCTCGCCCACGCCGTCGAGGCGGCTCACCCGCGCCGGCTGCGGGGTGATCTCGAGGCGGAAGTGGCTGAACACGTGGGTGAAGGCCTCCCAGGGCGCTTCCAGGCTCGCACCGGGGGCATGGTGGTCGAGCCAGGCGCGCAGCTCCAGCGAGGTGTCGAACTGCGGCAGGCTCCATAGCCCGCCCCACAGGCCGCTGGAGGGGCGCTGCTCGAGCAGCACCCGCCCGGCCTCGTCCTGCAGCAGCAGCATGGTGGTGGTGCGGGTGGGAATGGCCTTCTTGGGCTTGGACTCGGGAAAGCGCTTCTGCTCGCCCCGGGCCCGGGCCACGCACACGTCATGGAAGGGGCAGCGCTCGCAGTCGGGCTGGCCGCGCCGGCACAGGGTGGCGCCCAGGTCCATCATCGCCTGGGTGAAGTCGACCACCCGGCGCTCGGGGGTGTAGTGCTCGGCGAGGCCCCACAGCTCGCGCTCCACCGCGGGGCGGCCGGGCCAGCCTTCCACGGCGTGCAGCCGCGTGAGCACGCGCTTGACGTTGCCGTCGAGGATCACCGCCCGCTGGCCGGTGCTCTGGGCGATCACCGCGCCGGCGGTGGAGCGGCCGATGCCGGGCAGCGCGGCCATGGCGTCGAGGCTGTGCACCGGGAACTCGCCGTCGTGTTCTTCCACGACGACCCGGGCGGCCTTGTGCAGGTTGCGCCCGCGGGCGTAGTAGCCGAGCCCGGTCCATAGATGCAGCACCTCGTCCTGCTCGGCGGCCGCCAGCGAGCGCACGTCGGGGAAGCGTTCCATGAAGCGCTCGAAGTAGGGAATCACGGTGGTGACCTGGGTCTGCTGCAGCATGATCTCCGAGACCCACACCCGGTAGGGGGTGCGCTCGTGCTGCCAGGGCAGGTCGTGGCGGCCGTGGACGTCGAACCACTCGAGCAGGCGTTGCTGGAAGGTGTCGCGAGGCAGGATGGCGGGGGGCGTCTCCGTCATGGGTATTTTCTCGGCACGAAAAAAAGCGCCGACTATAAGAGTCGGCGCAGGGACTGGCTATTGCTTGCTCAATTGAAGAGACCATCGAGGGCGTCGCGAAGTTCCCGACGCGAATCCTCGCCGATGCGTTCGTCGAGTTTTTCCATCGCGCCGTCGAGGCTCTCGCGCAGCTTGTCGTTGGCCCGCTGGGAGGCCTCCTCGCGCAGCAGGTCGCCCAGCGTGGAGCGGAAGGCGTCGCGGTCGAAGCGGCACCACTCGCCGCTGTCGCCGCCCAGCTGGCCCTCGCAGCGCACCGGGAAGGGCACGTCGACCAGCCGCCGATTGACCTCGCAGGCGCTGTCCACGTCCTCGCCGGTGAAACGGGCGTTGGCGCGCAGGTCGAAGCGCTCGCTGGTCAGGTCGAAGCTGCCCTCGCCGCCCAGGCCGATGCCGGGGATGGCGACGCTGAGGTCGTCGCTCTCGGCCACGCCGTCGCGGATGCGGAAGCTGGCCTCGGCGCGCTGGAAGCGGGTGTCCGGCGCCCAGTCGCGGCTGGTGCTCTCGCCTTCCAGGCGTGCGGTGGTGGTGCACAGCTCCTGGGAGACGTTGACGCCGGGCAGGCGGCCCTCGGCCAGACGCGTGGCGAGCCGGCCGTTCAGGGCGCGCTTGAGCTCGGGCACGCTGTTGCCGCGGGTCGTCAGCTCGCCCTCGGCGTTGAGCTGGCCTTCCAGCGGCGCCGGCTCCTCGCCCAGCGAGGTCAGCAGCGAGCCCAGGCGCAGGTTCTCGACCCGCGGCGACAGCTGCCAGCGCAGCGGCGTCTCGCGGGCGTCCAGCTCGCCGGTGGCCGAGAGGCGGCCCTCATGGAGGCCGGACGCGAAGTTCACCAGCCGCTGGCGGCCGTCGTCGCCGGCCAGCGTCAGGCTGACGTCGCTGAAGCTCTGGCCCATCAGGATCAGCTCGTCGAGGCTCAGCTTGGCGTCGAGAGAGAGCGCGGCCAGCCAGTCGGCGGGCAGCAGCGCCTGCTGTTCGTCCTGGGCCAGGGCACGGCCCACGCCCGGCAGGCTCGGGCCGCCGGCGGTCTCGGCGGAAGGCTCACTGGCCGGCAGGTAGTCGTCCATGTTCAGACGATCGCCCTGCAGGTCGGCCTCCAGACGGGTGCCGTCGAGGCGGGCGCCCAGGCGGCCGTTGAAGCGGCTGCCGTCGAGCTGGAGGTTCAGGCCGTCGAGGGTGACGTGCGTCAGGTCGCCCTCGATCGGGCTGGTCAGCGCCACCTCGCTCAGGGCCGCGTCGTCGGCCATGTCCGGCAGGGCATCGAAGCGCTCGAGCCAGGGCCGCAGCGAGAGCTCGGCGAGGTTCAGCTGGCCCTGGTAGGCGGGCGCCTCGGCCAGCTCGGTCAGCGCCAGGTTGCCCTGGAGGTCGAGGCCGTCGGGGCCGCTCAGCGCCAGCTCGCTCAGCCGGGCGCTCTGGGCGGCCAGATCGGCGTCGAGGCGGAAGGCCAGCGACAGCGGCAGGCGCTGCTCGCCCAGCCGGTCGTCCATCAGGCTGGCTTCCAGCAGGCCGCCGTTGACCCGCACCCGGTCGCCGGAGAGGTCGAGCACCAGCTCGTCGGCGTCGAGCTCGAGCCGCTGGGCCTCGTCGGCGCCGTCGAGGCGGGTGCTGGTCTCCAGCGCCAGCCCCTGAAGCACGTGGCGCCCCTCGGCCAGGCCCAGGCTGACCTGGGTCTCGAGGCTCAGCTCGCTGGCCAGGCTCGGCGTCTCGGCGCCCGGCTCGTCACGCAGCGCGACCTCGAGGCTGGCGCTGAGCGGGAAGGGCCGATCGGGATTGACGTTGCTGCCGGTGATGTCGACGCCCGAGAACGTGACGTCGCGCCCGGCCTGGGCATCGCGGTAGGCGATGTGGCCGTCGCGCACCTGCACGCTGGCGATGTTCAGCGCCACGTCCAGGGCGCTGGCATCGGCGCTGGGATTGGGCCCGGCGCTGGCCGGCGCCAGCACCGACTCGGCCTGTTCGCCGCGGTTGCGCAGCCGCTCGATCAGCGCCTCCCAGTTGCCGCGGCCCTCGGCGTTGCGCTCGAGGTCGAGGTCGAGGCCGTCGAGGGTCAGGCCGTCGATGGCGATCTCGCCGCGCAGCAGCGGCGCCATGGCCAGGCTGACCTCGGCGTGGTCGAAGGCGGCGAAGGGGGTCTCCTCGGCGGACTGGCCGGGCAGGCGCGCCTCGGCGGTGGCCACGCCGACGCCGAGGCGCGGATAGAAGGACCAGCTCAGCGGGCCCTCGAGCTCCAGCTCCAGGCCGCTGTGTTCGCGCACGACGTCGACCAGCCGCGGCTTGAGATCGTCGGGGTCGAAGAAGGTGGTGATGAACACCACGGCGCCGACCAGCACCAGGCCGAGAACGCCGATGGAGGCCAGCAGGGTACGCAGGATTCGCTTCATTACCCGGCTCCTTTGGGCGAGAGATCCATTTCGAAGTAGTCGCCGGCCTGGGTCAGCCGGTAGCCCATGCGGGTCAGCAGCACCTGGTCGGCCATGGGCAGCTGGGAGGACAGTACGCGCAGCCGGCGGCCATCGGCGTGGGCGGCCTCGCCGGTGAGGGCCAGCAGCCGCGAGCCGACGCCGCGGCGGCGGGTGGTCTCGCGCACGCACAGATGCGACAGCCACCAGGCCTGGTCATCCGGCGATACGGCCAGCGCCCCCAGCAGGCGGTCATT
This sequence comes from Halomonas smyrnensis AAD6, assembly GCF_000265245.1. Taxonomy (GTDB): domain Bacteria; phylum Pseudomonadota; class Gammaproteobacteria; order Pseudomonadales; family Halomonadaceae; genus Halomonas; species Halomonas smyrnensis. The sequence goes on along the minus strand of NZ_AJKS02000027.1, from coordinate 11,086 downwards.
GAAACGGGCACAGAAGAAGAAGCGCTCGGCGACCAGATGATCGTCGACGAATTGCTCGGGCGGAGCCGGCAGGCGCTCGGTGGGGGCATCGGCGTAGATGCGGGTCAGATCGCTGCGCACCTGGGCATCCGCTTCCCAGATCGCTTGATCGACGCGCTGTAGCGTGACCGGCATGCAGGTATCTCCCTGAAAGAGGCAGGCCTGGCCTGCCGCATGGTGGGGGCATTGTAGCGGATGGGGGTAGCGTTTCACTATAATGGCAGCCTTGCAACGGCGGGGCCGCCCCGTCTTTCCGCCCCGACGGCGACCCCCATTTCGACACGCGCCCAGGCGCTGGAGACCCGACATGTCCGAGCGTATCGCCACGGTCACCCGCGACACCAAGGAAACTCAGATCACGGTCACCGTGAACCTCGACGGCAAGGGCCAGCTGGTCTGCGAGACCGGCGTGCCCTTCCTCGACCACATGCTCGACCAGGTCGCCCGCCACGGGATGATCGACCTGGAGATCAAGGCGGTGGGCGATCTGCACATCGACGATCACCACACCGTCGAGGATCTCGGCATCACCCTGGGCCAGGCCTTCGACCTGGCGATCGGCGACAAGCGCGGCATCTACCGCTATGGCCACGCCTACGTGCCGCTCGACGAGGCGCTGTCGCGGGTCGTGGTAGACTTCTCCGGTCGCCCGGGGCTGTTCATGGACGTCGAGTTCACCCGCGCCAGCATCGGCCGCCTGGATACCCAGCTGTTCTGGGAGTTCTTCCAGGGCTTCGTGAACCACGCCAAGGTCACCCTGCACATCGACAACCTGAAGGGCTTCAACGCCCACCATCAGGCGGAAACCATCTTCAAGGCCTTCGGCCGGGCGCTGCGCATGGCCGCCGCCGAAGACCCGCGCATGGCCGGCCAGATGCCGTCCACCAAGGGCAGCCTGTGATCCCGCCGACCGACACGAGGAGCGTCCCATGACCATTGCCGTCATCGACTACGGAATGGGCAACCTGCATTCCGTCGCCAAGGCACTGGAACACGTCACCCACGAACACGTGGTGGTGACCCGCGACGCCCGCCGCATCCAGGGCGCCACGCGCCTGGTGCTGCCCGGCCAGGGCGCCATCCGCGACTGCATGGGCGAGCTCGAGCGCACCGAGCTGCGTGGCCTGGTCGAGGAGCTGCTGGCCCAGCAGGCCAAGCCGCTGCTCGGCATCTGCGTCGGGCAGCAGATGCTCCACGAGCGCAGCGAGGAGAACGGCGGCGTCGACTGCCTGGGCTTCATGACCGGCCAGGTGCGCCGCTTCCCGGCCGACATGCGCGATGACATGGACCATCGCCTGAAGGTGCCGCACATGGGCTGGAACCTGGTGCGCCAGCGCCACGACCACCCGCTGTGGAAGGGCATCGACGACCGGGAGCACTTCTACTTCGTGCACAGCTACTACGTGGAGGCCGGCGAGGACGCCCAGGTGTTCGGCACCACCGACTACGGCCGCGTCACCGCCCACGTGGCCACCGGCCGCGATGCCACCTTCGCCGTGCAGTTCCACCCGGAGAAGAGCTCCCGGGCCGGACTGCGGCTGCTGGAAAACTTCGTGCAGTGGACGCCCTGAGCGGCGACCACGCCTGCGACAGTTCAAGGGCGCCCGACCCCGCGCCCCTTACAATTTACAGGGCGCCCGCTGACGCGCCTGCGACAATTTCCAAGGCGCCCGCTGACGCGCCTGAGACAACTTCAAGGGCGCCCGCTGCCGCGCCTACGACAACTTTCCAGGGCGCCCGCTGAGCGCCCGTAGAGGACTGGACATGCTGGTAATCCCCGCCATCGATCTCAAGGACGGCAAGTGCGTTCGCCTCAAGCAGGGCCGGATGGACGATGCCACCACCTACGGCGACGATCCCGTGGCCATGGCCGCGCGCTGGGTCGAGGCCGGCGCCCGCCGCCTGCACCTGGTCGATCTCAACGGCGCCTTCGAGGGCGAGCCGGTCAACGGCGAGGCGGTCACCGCCATCGCCCGCGCCTACCCCAACCTGCCGATCCAGATCGGCGGCGGCATCCGCTCGGCCGAGACCATCGAGCACTACCTGGACGCCGGCGTGTCCCAGGTCATCATCGGCACCAAGGCGGTCAAGGAACCGGCCTTCGTCACCGAGATGTGCAAGGCCTTCGCCGGCCACGTGATCGTCGGCCTCGATGCCCGCGACGGCTTCGTCGCCACCGACGGCTGGGCCGAGGTCTCGACCCTGAAGGCCACCGAGCTGGCCAAGCGCTTCGCCGACGACGGCGTGTCCTCGATCGTCTACACCGACATCGCCCGCGACGGCATGATGGGCGGCGTCAACGTCGAGGCCACCGCCGAGCTGGCCCGCGAGGGCGGCCTGCCGGTGATCGCCTCCGGCGGCGTGACCAACCTCGACGACCTGCGCGAGCTGATCGCCGCCGGCGAGCCGGGCATCCTCGGCGCCATCACCGGCCGCGCCATCTACGAAGGCAGCCTGGACGTGGCCGACGCCCAGGCACTGTGCGACCGCCTCACCGGCCAACGCGACGGGAGCTGACACCATGGGACTCGCCAAGCGCATCATCCCCTGCCTGGACGTCGATGCCGGCCGGGTGGTCAAGGGCGTGAACTTCATCGGCATCCGCGACGCCGGCGACCCGGTGGAGATCGCCCAGCGCTACAACCAGCAGGGCGCCGACGAGATCACCTTCCTCGACATCACCGCCAGCCACGAGGATCGCGGCACCACGGTGGAGATGGTCGAGCGCATCGCCGGCGAGGTCTTCATCCCGCTGACGGTGGGCGGCGGCATCCGCACCTGCGATGACATCCGCACCATGCTCAACGCCGGCGCCGACAAGGTGTCGATCAACACCGCCGCCGTGCACAACCCCGAGTTCGTGCACGAGGCCGCCGAGCGCTTCGGCAGCCAGTGCATCGTGGTGGCCATCGACGCCAAGAAGGTCTCCGCGGAAGGCGAGGCGCCGCGCTGGGAGATCTTCACCCACGGCGGCCGCCGCCCCACCGGGCTCGATGCGGTGGAGTGGGCGAAGAAGATGGTCGACCTGGGCGCCGGCGAGCTGCTGCTGACCAGCATGGACCGCGACGGCACCAAGATCGGCTTCGACATCGGCGTGACCCACGCCATCTCGGAAGCGGTGAGCGTGCCGGTGATCGCCTCCGGCGGCGTGGGCAACCTCGACCACCTGGTCGAGGGGGTGAAGGACGGCGGCGCCGACGCGGTGCTGGCGGCCAGCATCTTCCACTTCGGCGAGTACACCATCCCCGAGGCCAAGCGGTACATGGCCGAGCACGGGATCGAGATGCGGCTGTAACGGTCGCACGCTCGGACACACGAAGGGCCCGCCAACTGGCGGGCCCTTCGTCGTTGTGGCCGGCGCGCGGGCGACTACTCCTCGCCGCCGAGCCCCAGGTTGCTGACGCCCTCGTTGCGGCCCAGCCGGCGCAGGGCCTTGAGGCCGTCGCGGCCGAGCTCGCCTTCCACCGCCTCGAGCACCGCGTCCTGGAAGCCGTTCTCGTCTTCCATCAGCGGATGCTCGCGCACGATGGCGGCGAGGCGTTCGCCGTCCTCCTCGCCCTCGGTCAGCTCGATGAAGGCGCGCACGCCGCCGCGGGACGTGCGGCTGACTTCCAGCACCGCCTCCGGCGAGTCGCCGCGCAGGGTATCGAGCAGCGACGAGATCGCCACCACCGCCTCCAGCGCGCGGCGGGCGCCGAAGCTGTCGTCCTCGGCCGGCGGCTCCAGCTCGGCCAGCTTCTCGGCCTGGCGGTCGAAGTCGATGCGCGCGTCCTTGACCGCCAGCCGCTCCCAGACCAGATCGAGCACGACCCGCAGCGCCCTGGGGTCGCCATGGCCGGTGGCCTCGGCGTAGAAGGCGTAGTTGGGCAGCAGCCGCTCGCACAGCGCCGCCATGAAGGCCTGCTGACGGCGCGGCTCGAGCCGCTGCAGACGCTGAAAGAAACCGCTCATGGATTCTCCTTGGAATATCGCTGTTTCGGCATCGTCCCTGTGCTCACTCAAGGCCAGAGCCGTTCGGGGGCCACTCTGCCCCGCGCATCGAACGCCACGCCCTCGTCGATCAGCCGCCGGCGCTGCTCGTCGGCGCCGGGATGGTCGGCCAGCTTGCGCGAGGCGGTGATCACCCGGAACCACGGCAGGCCGTGGCCGCTGGGCAGCTCGCGCAGCGCCCGGGCCACCAGCCGGGGCGTGCCGCCCTCGGTCATGGCGGCGATGCGCCCGTAGGTGGTGACCCGCCCCGGGGGGATCTCGGCCAGCACGGTCAGTATCTGTTCCTTGAGGGCCGCGTTCATGTACCCTGCCTTTCCTGATTTTCTGCTGATATCGGCGAGGCCGCCCGCATGCACGTCCATCTGCTTCAGCACAGCCCCCATCTGGGACCCGCCCGCATCGGCGACTGGCTCGACAGCATGGGGCACAGCCACACCGTGTTCCACCTCGACGAGGGCGAGCTGCCGCCGCGGCCCGGCGACGTCGAGGCGCTGATCGTGCTCGACGCCCCCGAGGGCGAGGCGCCCGCCGCCTGGGATCGCGGCGAGCGCAAGCTGATCGAGCGCATCCTGGACGGCCGCCAGCCGCTGCTCGGTATCGGCCACGGCGCCCGCCGCATCGCCGAGGCGCTGGACGCGCCGGTGTCCCGCGGCACCCTGGCCGAGAGCGGCTGGCAGACCGTGACCCTGGCCGCGGCCAGCCCCTTCGATCTGCCCGAGCGCTTCGAGGCCTTCACCTGGCATCGCCAGATCTTCGCCCTGCCCGAGGAGGCCCTGCCGCTGGGCGGCACCGCGGCGAGTCCGCTGCAGGGCTTCGCCTGGGACGCCGGCCGGGTGGTCGGCCTGCTGTGCCATCTGGAGGCCACCGCCGAGAGCGTCACCGCCATGCTCGACCACCTGACGCGCCCGGAGGGCGACGCCGAGAGCCCCTATCGCCAGGATCGCGAGGCGATGCTCAACGATACGCGGCGCTTCGACCGCCTGGCACCGCTGCTCGACCGGGTGCTCACCCAATGGGCCAGGCACGCCACGATGCGCTGACCCTGTCTCCTCGCCTCAGGCCGAGGCGGTGGCGCTCGGCCGGGGCGAAGATTCGGCCTCGGCGACCCAGTCGCGGGCGAAGGCCAGGCAGCTGTCCCAGTCGCCCACGTGGAGGAAGCGCTGGTCGTCGTGCTTCTCCAGCTGGTAGCGATACATGGGGTCGTAGTATTCGGTGAGCAGCGGCGCCAGCCAGGCCTCGTGGGCCTGGCGATTGCCACGCTCGTGCTCGCGGAAGGCCAGCGCCTGCAGGCGCTGCAGCCGCGCCAGCCGGGCGCCGCCGAGACGCTTCCTGAGCCGCCCCAGCGCGCCGGACAGCTGCTTGCGCATCAGCGCCCAGCCCAGCCAGTCGCCGAACTGCTGGCGATAGACCGCCCACAGATCGTCGATGTAGTCCTTGTGGATCTGCGCCAGGCGCCAGTCCAGCGGCATCTCGACGCGAATCCGCGGGGCGGCCTCCATCCCGCGCCAGAAGGTCAGCGGCACGTTGGCCGAGCCGATGTGGCGCGACTCGTCCTCCAGCACCAGCGGCCCGGGCAGCTCCAGCAGCCGCAGTCCCATGGCGTGCTCGAAGTCGATCTGCGACGGCGCCGGCAGCGGATGACGGCCGAAGGCCGAGCCCTTGTGGCGCGCGCAGCCCTCCAGGTCCAGGCCCTGATCCAGGGCGGTGATCAGCGAGGTCTTGGCGCAGCCGGTCAGCCCGCCCACCACCAGCATCGGCCGCTCGGCGGCGGCGTCGATGTGCGCGCACAGCGCCTGGCGCATGGCCTTCCAGCCGCCGCGGATGCGCGGCCGGGTAATGCCGGCCTCGGCCAGCCACTGCTGGGCGACCTGGGAGCGCAGCCCGCCGCGGAAGCAGTAGACGATGGCGTCGGGATGGGCCTCCAGCTCGCGCCGCCAGGCGTCGACCCGGGCGGCCTTGATGCCGCCGCTGACCAGCCGCTGGCCCAGTTCGATGGCGGCCTGCTGGCCCTGCTGCTTGTAGGAGATGCCGACGAGATGACGCTCCTCGTCGTCCATCAGCGGCAGGTTGAGCGCCCCGGGCAGCGCGCCCTGGGCGAACTCCACCGGGGCACGCACGTCGATCAGGGTCCGACCCTCGCGCAGCAGCGCGAGGTCCGGCTCGACCAGCGGCAGATTCATCCCTTCACCTCGATGCGCGTCTCGCCGCGCTCGGCGATCACCTCGCCGAACGGCTCGAGCTCGAGGCCGTACTGGCGGCCGACGCGCTCGACGTCGTCCTCCCAGGACGGATGCACCGACAGCAGCAGGCCACCGGAGGTCTGCGGGTCGCACAGCCACTGCCAGTGGGCGTCGTCCATGGCCGGCAGGGCCTTGCCCAGGGCATCGCGGTTGCGGGCACTGCCGCCGGGCACCGCGCCCTGACGGCGGTAGGACTCGGCCTCGGCCAGACGCGGCAGGCGACGGAAGTCGATCCGGGCGGCCACGCCGCTGGCCTCGCAGACCTCGCTGAGATGGCCGGCCAGGCCGAAGCCGGTGACGTCGGTCATGGCGTGCACGCCGGGCACCTTGGCCAGCTCGGCGCCGATGCGGTTGGAGGCGAGCATGGTGCGCCGCGCCAGGCCCTGGTGGCCGGGCTGGATCAGGCCCTTCTTCTCGGCCGTGGTCAGCAGGCCCACGCCCAGCGGCTTGGTGAGATACAGCAGGTCGCCGACCTGGGCGCCCTTGTTGAGCTTGAGGTGCTCGAGGTCGACCAGGCCGTTGACCGACAGGCCGAAGATCGGCTCCGGGGCGTCGATGGAGTGGCCGCCGGCCAGCGCCAGGCCCAGCTCGCGGCAGACCGCCTGGGCGCCGCCGACCACGTCGCCGGCGATGTCGGCGCCGAGCTTGTCGAGCGGCCAGCCGAGGATGCCCAGCGCCATGATCGGCGTGCCGCCCATGGCGTAGACGTCGCTGATGGCGTTGGTGGCGGCGATGCGGCCGAAGTCGAAGGGATCGTCGACGATCGGCATGAAGAAATCGGTGGTGGCGATCATGCCGCGGCCGTCGCCCAGGTCGTAGACGGCGGCGTCCTCGCGGCCCTGGTTGCCGACGATCAGCCGCGAGTGGCTGGCCCCGGGCCCGGCCTTGGCGAGGATGCCGTCGAGGACGTCGGGGGCGATCTTGCAGCCACAGCCGGCGCCGTGGCTGTACTGCGTCAGGCGGATGGCACTCATCACGGTCTCCTTGGCGTCGTTTTCCGGCATTCTACATCACAGCGCCCCCGCCCCGTCGCTGGACGACGATTTCACGCTTCGCGGGGTGGGCGCCTAGAGCGCTTCCAGCGCATCGGCCAGCTTGTCCACGGGCACCACTTCCATGCCCTCGGGCGAGTGCTTGGGCGCGTTGCCGCGCGGCACGATGGCGCGCCGGAAGCCGTGCTTGGCGGCCTCGACGATGCGCTCCTGGCCGCTCGGCACCGGGCGAATCTCGCCGGACAGGCCGACCTCGCCGAACACCACCAGCTCGCGCGGCAGCGGCCGGCTCTGCAGGCTCGACACCACCGCCAGCAGCACCGCCAGGTCGGCGCTGGTCTCGAGCACCTTGACCCCGCCGACCACGTTGAGGAACACGTCCTGGTCGCCGGTGAACAGCCCGCCGTGGCGATGCAGCACCGCCAGCAGCATGGACAGGCGATTCTGGTCGACGCCCACCGCCACCCGCCGCGGGTTGCCCAGCGCCGAGTCGTCGAGCAGCGCCTGCACCTCGATCAGGATCGGCCGGGTGCCTTCCCAGACCACCATCACCAGGCTGCCGGGCGCCTGCTCCTCGGTGCGCGACAGGAAGATGGCACTGGGGTTCTTCACCTCCTTGAGGCCGTGCTCGAGCATGGCGAACACGCCGAGCTCGTTGACCGCGCCGAAGCGGTTCTTCTGCCCGCGCAGGGTGCGAAAGCGCGAGTCGGCGCCGCCCTCGAGCAGCAGCGAGGCGTCGATCATGTGCTCCAGCACCTTGGGGCCGGCCAGGGTGCCGTCCTTGGTCACGTGGCCGACCAGCAGCAGCACGGTGCTGGACTGCTTGGCGAAGCGGGTCAGCGCCGCGGCGGACTCGCGTACCTGGGCCACGCCGCCCGGCGCCGAGGAGATGTCCTCGAGGTGGGTGGTCTGGATGGAGTCGATGATCAGGATATCGGGCCCCTCGCGCTCGGCCACGCCGAGGATGGTCTCGATGCTGGTCTCGGCCAGCATCTGCAGGCCCTGGGTGGGCAGCTGCAGGCGGTGGGCGCGCATCGCCACCTGGGACAGCGATTCCTCGCCGGTGACGTAGAGCACCTTGCGCTGCTGGGCCAGCTTGCAGGCGGTCTGCAGCAGCAGGGTCGACTTGCCGGCGCCGGGATGGCCGCCCAGCAGCACCGCCGAGCCCGGCACCAGGCCGCCGCCCAGCACCCGGTCGAATTCCTCGAAGGTCGAGGACAGCCGCGGCACCTCGCTGAGGTCGACGTTGGCGAGATCGATCACCTCACGGGAGACCGCCCCGGCATAGCCGCCCCGCCCCGCCGAGCCGCCACCGCCGCCATGGCCCGCGCCGGGGCGGGCGGCCGACAGCCGGACCTCGCTCAGGGTGTTCCACTCGCGGCAGCTGGTGCACTGCCCCTGCCACTTGCTGTACTCGGCACCGCATTCGGTGCACACGAAGGCGCTTTTCGCTTTGGCCATGGGATGTCCGACGACGGTTGCTCTGGAATGGTGGGCCGGTGGGCCCAACGACGAGGGGCGGCCCGTCGGCCGCCCCTCGCTGCTACGCGTTGCGCTGCCTTACAGGCGCTTCAGGCGCAGCATCTCGTTGTTCTGGAAACGGCGACGCTGGGGGTCGATCAGTTCCAGGGTCTGCGGGTCGAGGCGCAGGAAGAAGTAGGTCTGGCCCTCGCCCTGGGGCGTCAGCTCATAGACGGTGGCATCGGGATTGTCCGCGGTGCCGTCGAGCAGCTGCCAGCTACCTTCGTAGTTCTCGTTCGGCGGGTTCTGCGGGTGGCCACGATAGGAGGCCTGCAGATCGAAGGTGCGATCCGCGGCAGGGCTCTGGGCATCGCCCATCATGGTCACGTTCAGGTCGATCCCTTCACAGTTACGGCAGGGCAGCGTGCCCTGGTAGGTGCTCTGGGTCGCCTCCATTCCGGGCTCGGTGCCCTGCCCGCCTGGGCCACCCGCACAGCCCGCCAGCAGGGCAAGCATCGCGGAACCGGCCAGCAACGTCCTGATTTGCATATTCGTCCTCCTAACCAATGGGCATGACGCCGCCTTTCACGGCAGCCTGCCTCACAGCATAACCTCTTGTGGGAACAGCGCACAGCCCGAACGCCACCGTGTTCCACCAATGCGCGGCGGCCCCTGGCGAGCCGGCTTGCGCGGGCGCCGCGAGCGGGCGACCATGACCCGATTGCCCCACGATCCGAGAAGTGACGATGAGCAAGTTCTGGAGCCCCAAGGTCCGCGAGCTGACGCCCTATGTTCCCGGCGAACAGCCGCGCGAGCGCCTGATCAAGCTGAATACCAACGAGAATCCCTATCCGCCGGCGCCGGGCGTCGAGACGGTGCTGCGAGAGTTTCCGGCCGACCATCTGCGCCGCTACCCCGATCCCGAGTCGCACGGCCTGCGCGAGGCGCTGGCCCGGGAGTTCGGCGTCGGGGTCGACCAGGTGTTCGTCGGCAACGGCTCCGACGAGGTGCTGGCCCTGGCCTTCCAGGCCTTCTTCGCCAACGGCCGCCCGCTCGAGATGCCGGCCATCACCTACAGCTTCTATCCGGTGTACTGCCGGCTCTACGACGTGGAGCGCCGCACCCTGCCGCTGGACGCCGACTGGCGCGTCGACCTGGACGCTTTCTCGCCGGACGCCGGCGGCGCCATCTTCGCCAATCCCAACGCGCCGACCGGCCACGGCCACGGCCGCGAGGCGATCGCCGCGCTGCTCGAGCGCCTCACCGAATCGGTGGTGCTGGTCGACGAGGCCTACGTGGATTTCGGCGGCGAGAGCAGCATCCCGCTGATCGAGCGCTTCCCCAACCTGCTGGTCACCGGCACCTTCTCCAAGTCGCGCAGCCTGGCCGGTCTGCGGCTCGGCTACGCGGTGGGCTCACGCGAGCTGATCGAGGGCCTGGAGCGGGTCAAGGACTCCTTCAACTCCTACCCGGTCGACAGCCTGGCGAGCGCCATCGGCGTCGCCGCGCTGGAGGATCGCGAGCACTTCGACGCCTGCCGCGAGGCGGTGATCACCACCCGCGAGCGCACCCGCACACGCCTCGAGAGCCTCGGCTTCCAGGTGCTGCCGTCGCAGAGCAACTTCCTGCTGGTGCATCACCCCGAGCAGGATGCCGCCCAGCTGTTCGTCGGCCTGCGCGAGCGCGGCGTGCTGGTGCGCCACTTCAACACCGAGGCGCTGAACGGCTGGCTGCGCATCTCCATCGGCACCGAGGACGAGATGGACAGCCTGGTCGAGGTGCTGGAAGAACTCTGCCGCTGATCCGGCCTTGAGCGTCAGGGGCGTCGCTCGACGCCCCTCGCCCAGCCCCGCCGGACCGACTCTCCCGACGATACGAGCCCTCCATGGCCGACTCACGACTGCCCCTGAGCCGCGTGCACCACGTGGCGCTGATCACCGCCGACTACCCCCGCGCCAGACGCTTCTACCTCGAGGTCATGGACGCCGAGATCCTCAACGAGGCCTATCGCGAGGAACGGGATAGCCACAAGCTCGACCTGCGCCTGCCGGGCGGCATTCAGCTCGAGCTGTTCTCCTTCCCCTCGCCGCCGCCACGACCGAGCTATCCCGAGGCCTGCGGGCTTCGCCACCTGGCACTCGCCACCTCCGACCTCGACGCCTGTGTTTCCCTGCTCGAGGCCCGCGGCGCGACGCCCGAGCCGATTCGCGTCGATGAGTACACCGGCGCGCGCTTCACCTTCCTGGCCGATCCCGACGGCACGCCGATCGAGCTCTACGAAGTCGCCGACTGATCCATCGTTTCCTTCGAACCCAAAACGCCCCGCCCTCTCGCAGAGGACGGGACGTTTTTTGGCGAGCGTGC
>NZ_AJKS02000028.1 GCF_000265245.1 Halomonas smyrnensis AAD6 | reverse complement strand
CCAGCTCGCCGCGGGTGACGTCGCCGCCGGCCAGCGCCACGCCGCTGGCGTCGCACAGGGCATGAAAGCCGGCCGCGAAGTCCGCGACCCAGGCGTCATCGGCCTCGGGCAGGGTCAGCGACATCAGGCACCAGCGCGCCCGGGCGCCCATGGCGGCCAGGTCGCTGAGGCTGACCGCCAGCGCCCGGTGGCCGATGGCCCTGGGCGGGGCATCGGCGGGAAAGTGCACGTCGGCCACCGAGGTGTCGACGCTCACCGCCAGCCGCATGCCCGGCGTGGGCGCGAGCAGCGCGCAGTCGTCGCCGACCCCGAGGCTGACGCCGGCGGCGCTGGCCGCGGGCGTCGGCGCGAGATGACGGGCGATCAGCTCGAATTCGCTGGACATCGGATCGAGGCCTTCAGCGACGACGCGCGGAGACCTCGGCGCCGCGCAGCTTGGCGGCGAGCTTGTCGAGGATGCCGTTGACGTACTTGTGCCCCTCGGTGGCGCCGAAGGACTTGGCCAGCTCGACGCCCTCGTTGATCACCGCGCGGTACGGCACCTCGGGACGCTTGGCGAGCTCGTAGGCGCCCAGGCGCAGGATCGCCAGTTCGATCAGGTCGAGGTCCTCGAGGCGACGGTCGAGCAGCGGCGCGATGGTGGCGTCGAGCTCGCGGCGGTTACGCGCCACCTCGTGCAGCAGCTGGTGGAACAGCGCCAGGTCGGCGATGCCCATCACCTTGTGCCAGTTCTCGTGATCCTCCAGATCCTCGTCGGCGATCTGGCTGCGGAACTCGGCCTCGACGGCGGCGATCGGCTTCTCGGTCAGCTGCCACTGGTAGAGCCCCTGAACGGCCAGTTCACGGGCCGCATGACGGGCCAGCTGTGCCTTGGACGGCTCGCGACGCTGTTCGCTCATCAGGCGTTCTCCCCTTCACCGAAGCGGCGCAGCAGCGAGACCATCTCCATGGCCGCCATGGCCGCCTCGGTGCCCTTGTTGCCGGCCTTGGTGCCGGCACGCTCGATGGCCTGCTCGATGGAGTTGACGGTCAGCACGCCGTTGGCCACCGGAGTGTCGAACTCCAGCTGCAGGCGGTTCATGGCCGAGTTGCACTCGCCGGCCACGTGCTCGAAGTGCGGCGTGCCGCCGCGGATCACCGCGCCCAGGGCGATCACCGCCTCGGGGCGGACCACCTGGAGCACGCGCTTGATGGCCAGCGGCAGCTCCCAGGCGCCCGGGGTGTGGACGATGTCGATGTTCTCTTCGTCGACGCCGTGGCGCGTCAGGCTGTCGACGGCACCCTCGACCAGGCTGTCCACCACATGATGATTGAAGCGGCCCACCACGATCACGTAGCGGCCATCGACGTTGACGAAGCTGCCTTCGACTTGGGAAATCGGTTGCATGGTCTCTTTCCTGCTGAACCCGATGAAAACGGAATCGCCGGGACGCGCGACGAACGGCGCCCCGGCGAGATGTCGGATGAGGGCGTCAGGCGCCGTCGTCACCCTCGGCGGTCGGCGCCTGGCCGGGCTCGAGGCGCTCGACCACTTCCAGGTCGAAGCCGGAGAGCGCCGAGAACTTCCACGGCGAGCTGAGCAGGCGCATGCGGCCCACGCCCAGCTCGCGCAGGATCTGCGACCCGGTACCGATGGTAAGATAGTTGCCGGCACCGTCGGAGTCGGTGGTGCGCGGCGCCCGGCGACGCTCCAGGAAGACCTCGAGCAGGTCGTGAAGATCCTGCTGCGGGCGGCCGTCGTCGAGCAGCACGAAGACGCCGTGCTCGGCGCGGGCGACCTCGGCGATCGCCTCGTGGGCGGTCCAGCTGTCGTGCTCGCCCTTCTGCAGCAGCAGCAGGTCGCGCATCACGTTGGACAGGTGCACGCGCACCGTGGTCAGCGACTCGGGCGCCGGGCGCCCCTTGACCAGCGCCAGGTGATGGGCGCCCTGGATGCGATCGCGGAACACGTGCAGCGTCAGCTCGCCGTGGGGAGTCTGTACCGGCATCGACTCCAGCGACTCGACGGTCTGCTCGTTGTGGATGCGGTAGTGGATCAGGTCGGCGATGGTGCCCATCTTCAGCCCGTGCTCGCGGGCGAAGGTCTCGAGTTCGGGGCGGCGCGCCATGCTGCCGTCCTCGCTCATCACCTCGCAGATCACGCCGCTGGGATCCAGCCCGGCCAGGGCCGACAGGTCGCAGGCGGCCTCGGTGTGACCGGCGCGACGCAGCACGCCGCCGGGCTCGGCCATCAGCGGGAAGATATGGCCGGGCTGGACGATGTCGTTCGGCTCGGCGTCGCGCGCCACCGCCGCCTGGACGGTGCGCGCGCGGTCGGCGGCGGAGATTCCGGTGCTGACGCCCTCGGCGGCCTCGATGGAGAGCGTGAACTTGGTGCCGAAGCCGGAGCCGTTGTCGCGCACCATCAGCGGCAGCTGCAGGCGCTCGCAGCGCTCGCGGGTCATCGGCAGGCAGATCAGCCCGCGGGCATGGCGCGCCATGAAGTTGATGTGCTCGGCCTCCACCTTCTCGGCGGCCATGATGATATCGCCCTCGTTCTCGCGATCCTCATCGTCCATCAGGATCACCATCCGCCCCTTGCGGATGTCCTCGATCAGTTCGGCGATGGGGGCCAGGCCCCCGGAGGAGGAGTGCTCCATGGAATCTCCATTGACTCTGCTGCGGTCGTCGCGATGCGACGACACCGAAGTCGCCGTCGGGCGTCGTCCGCTCGAAACCGCGTCAGGGTACCGTGGCGTGACCGCCGGCGCTAGTAGTGGCTCGCCCGACGACGCCCATCGGGCGGTCGGGCGGCGTACTCGGAACGGCACGTCGCGAGCGGCGCCGGGCTCAGGCGGGGCGCGCGGTGATGCGCCAGTCGCGGCCCACGGCGCGGATGTCGAGGATCTCCAGCGGCTTCTGTTCGGCCATGGTCTCGAGCCCCGGCAGCGCGAACAGCGGGCGCGCCTCGCCGCCGAGCAGGGTCGGGGCGACGAACAGCTGCATCTCGTCGACCAGTCCGGCGTCGAGCATGGCGCCGGCCAGGGTCGCGCCGGTCTCGAGCAGCGCCTCGTTGACCGCCTCGCGCTCCGCGAGATGCCCCAGCAGGGCCGCCAGATCGACGCGCCCGTCCTCCCCCGCCGGCAGCGCCAGCACCTCGGCACCGGCGGCCTCGAGGCGGCCCCGCCGCTCGGCGTCGTGGTCCTCGACGGTGGCCACCAGGGTGCGGCCCGGCTCGCGCAGGCAGGCCGCCGCCTCGGGCAGGCGCAGGCGGGAATCGACCACCACGCGCAGCGGCTGGCGGGCGGCGATCGCCTCGGCGTCGGGCAGCTCGAGCTGTTCGGCGCGCAGGGTCAGCCGGGAGTTGTCGAAGATCACTGACTCGACGCCGGTGATCACCGCGCTGGAGCGGGCCCGCAGCCGCTGCACCTGACAGCGCGCCCGGGGCCCGGTGATCCACTGGGACTCGCCGGAGCGCATGGCGGTGCGGCCGTCGAGACTCATCGCCATCTTCAGCCGCACGAAGGGGCGGCCCCGCGACATCCGCGAGACGAAGCCGGGGTTGAGCGCCCGCGCCTGAGCCTCGAGCAGGCCGACCTCGACCTCGATGCCGGCCGCCTCCAGCATGGAGATGCCGTTGCCGGCCACCAGCGGATTGGGATCGCGCATGGCCATCACCACCTTCGCCACGCCGGCCTGGGCCAGCGCCTCGGCGCAGGGCCCGGTGCGGCCATGGTGGGAACATGGTTCCAGGGTGACGTAGGCGGTGGCGCCGCGGGCGGCCTCGCCGGCGTCACGCAGGGCGTGAACCTCGGCGTGGGGCTCGCCGGCGCGCTGGTGCCAGCCCTCGCCGACCCGACGGCCGTCCTTCACCAGCACGCAGCCCACCCGCGGATTGGGATCGGTGGTATAGAGGCCGCGCCGGGCGAGCACCAGGGCACGGGCCATCCAGCTCTCGGGGGAACGGGCCACGGCGCTCATGATTCACCGGACCCGTCGGGCTGGAAGCTCGGCTCCTGGGCCAAGCGATCGATCTCGGCGCGGAACTCGTCGATGTCCTGGAAGCGGCGATAGACCGAGGCGAAGCGGATGTAGGCCACCTGGTCGAGGCGCTTCAGGGCGTGCATGACCTCCTCGCCGACGTCCCGGGCGTGGATCTCGCGCTCGCCGCGGGCGCGCAGGGTCTGGCGGATGCGCTCCACCGCGGCCTCGATCGACTCGGCGCTCACCGGGCGCTTCTCCAGGGCGCGCAGCATTCCGGCACGCAGCTTGGCCTCGTCGAACAGCTCCCGGGACCCGTCCCCCTTGATCACCCTCGGCATCACCAGCTCGGCGGTCTCGTAGGTGGTGAAGCGCTCGCCGCAGGCCGCGCACTGGCGCCGCCGCCGCACCTGATCGCCGTCGACGACCAGTCGGGAATCGGTCACGCGGGTATCGGAGGCGCCGCAGAAGGGACAGTGCATAAGCAGGGTTCCGGGAGGTCGGGGACGATGAAGGATGTCGCCACATTGTAACGGTTTTGGCCCCGCGACGCCCAGCGAACCCCGGGGCCGTCTCGCTGTCAGCAGAGGGCCACCCATACACGGAGGAACGCCATGCGCGCCCTGCCCCGCCGCCTGCTGCCGGCCGCCCTGCTGCTGCCCCTCGTCGCGTCCGCCGACGAACTCCCCGCCCCGCTCCAGGCCCTCGAGGCCGAGGGCCTCACGATACACGGCCGCTTCGAGGCGCCCGACGGGCTGACCGGCTACGCCGCCAGCGCCGGCGGCCAGCCGATGACGGTATTCGTCACCGAGGGCGGCGAGCACGCGGTGATCGGCAACCTGGTGGACGCCGAGGGCGAGAACCTCTCCCGGGCGCCGCTGGACCGCCTGGTGCGCGCGCCACAGGACGCCGAGACCTGGGGCGAGCTCGAGCGGAGCGCCTGGATCGCCGACGGCCGCGACGACGCCGAACGCATCGTCTATGTGTTCACCGATCCCAACTGCCCCTACTGCCGCCAGTTCTGGCAGGCCGCTCGCCCCTGGGTGGAGGCCGGCAGGGTCCAGCTGCGCCACGTGATGGTCGGCATCCTCGCCGCCGACAGCCCGCGCAAGGCGGTCTCGCTGCTGGCCGCCGACGACCCCGCCGCGGCGCTGGCCGACCACCAGCGTGGCGATACGGTCGCGATCCGCGACGCCCTGCCCCGCCCGCTGGAGCTGGCCCTGCAGGAGAACCACAACCTGATGGACGGCTTCGGCCTGGTCGCCACCCCGGGCATCGTCTATCGCCCGAACGACTCTCAGAGCAGCGGCCTGCTGAAGACCGCCCAGGGCATGCCGAGCGACGAGGCACTGACCGAGATCCTCGGCCCGCGCCCCTGATCACCGCGCCATCTATACCCGCCGGGCGATAAACCAGCCGACGATCATGGCCGCCAGCATGGCGGCCAGCGGCAGGGTGATGCCCGACACCGAGGCGAAGGCCGGGCCCGGGCAGTAGCCGGAGAGCCCCCAGCCGACGCCGAACAGCGCCGCACCGCCGAGCAGCCGCCCGTCCAGGTCGCGCCGGGTCGGCAGCTGGAAGGCGCTGGCGAAGAGCGGATTCGGCCGCCGCATGGCCAGCCGGTAGCCGACGAAGTTGGTCACCACGGCGCCGCCGAGCACAAACATCAGGGTCGGGTCCCAGTCGCCGGCGACGTCGAGAAAGCCGAGCACCCGCGCCGGGTCGGTCATGCCGGAGATCGCGAGTCCCAGGCCGAACAGCAGCCCGGCGATATAGGCCATCACGGACCTCATGCGTCACCTCCGATCACGTGCCGGACCACGAACACGGTGACGATCGCCACCGCCAGGAACACCAGGGTCGCCGCCATCGAGCGCGGCGACAGCCGGGCCAGACCGCACACGCCGTGGCCGCTGGTGCAGCCGCTGCCGATGCCGGTGCCCACGCCCACCAGCAGGCCGGCGACCAGCATGGTCGCCACCCCACCGGCGGGGGCGCCGATCACCGCCCCGGCCTGCCCCGCCACGTTGCCGAGCCCGCCGCCGGCCAGGATCACCAGCGCCGGCCCCGAGACCAGCCCCAACAGGAAGGCCAGCCGCCAGCCGCTGTCGCCCTTGGGACGCGCGGTGATGAGGGTGCCGAGGATGCCGCTGATCCCGGCGATGCGTCCCAGCGTGATCATCAGCCAGGTCGCCGAAAGGCCGATCAGCACCCCGCCGATCAGGCCGTGAAGGCTTGCCGTCATGTCCACCGTCATGTCTCCTTTTCCGTCATCCTGCCGGGCGACGCGTTCGCCGCGGCCTCGCCTTCATGCAGCGCCTGCCAGGCATCGAAGGTGCTCAGGAACACCCGGCCTCCGAGCTCGTGGCAGAAGTCGGTGGCCGCCAGGCGATCCATCACCGGCCCCTTGACCTCGGCCAGGTGCAGCGCCACCCCGGCGTCCTTCAGCCGCCGGTTGATCGCCTCCAGGCTCTCCAGCGCCGAGGCGTCGATGACGTTGACCGCCTGGCAGGCCAGCACGATGTGCTCGAGGCCCGGCTGGCGGGCCGCCAGCGCCATCACCGTGTCCTCCAGATAGCGGGCGTTGGCGAAGTAGAGGCTCTCGTCGACGCGCAGGATGGCGAGGCGCTCGTCGGTCTCCACCTCATCGTAGCGCTGCACGTTGCGGAAGTGTTCGCTGCCGGGCACCCGCCCCACCACGGCGCTGTGCGGGCGGCTGGTGCGGTACAGGTGCAGCCCCAGCGACAGCGCCACGCCGGCCAGGATGCCGCTCTCCACGCCGTGCACCAGGGTCAGCGTCAGGGTCGCCAGCATGGCCACGCCGTCGGCCCGGGAGTAGGCCCAGGTGCGGCGGATGGCGGGCAGATCGATCAGGGTGCCCACGGCGACGATGATGGTGGCGGCCAGCGTGGCCTTGGGCAGGAAGGCCAGCGGCGCGGTCAGGGTGAGGGTCGCCACGGCGATGCCCAGCGCCGTGAAGGCGCCGGCCAGCGGCGTGGCGGCCCCGGCCTCGAAGTTGACCACCGAGCGCGAGAAGCCGCCGGACACCGGCGAGCCGCCGCTGGTACCGGCGCCGAGGTTGGCCAGCCCCAGGGCGATCAGCTCGCGGTTCGGGTCGATGCGCTGGCGGCGCTTGGCGGCCAGGGTCTGGGCCACCGACACCGACTCCACGAAGCCCACCAGGCTGATCAGCAGCGCCGCCGGAGCGAGGCTCGACCACAGCCCCGGCTCGAGGCTCGGCAGCGCCAGCGACGGCAGACCGCCCGGCACCTCACCGACCAGCGCCACGCCGCGCTCGCCGAGCCCCAGCGCCCAGGCCAGCAGGGTGGTGACGATCACCGCCGAGACCGGCGCGGCCTTGGCCACGAGATCGGCGACCGTGGCCGACAGCCCCAGGCGTCGCAGCCCGCCCTTGAGATAGCGCCGGCACAGCACCAGAAAGCCCCAGACGCCGACGCCGATCGCCAGGGTGGCCGGATTGACCTCGCCCAGCGCGGCGACCAGCGCCATGACCATCTCGACCAGGGTGTGACCCGAGGCCTCGACGCCGAGCAGGTGACGCAGCTGGCTGGCGGCGATCAGGATCCCCGAGGCGGTGACGAAGCCCGAGATCACCGGATGGCTCAGGAAGTTGGCGAGAAAGCCCAGCCGCAGCAGCCCCATGGCCACCAGCATCGCCCCGGAGAGCGCCGCCAGCACCAGGGCGGCGCCCACGTACTCGGCGCTGCCCGGCGTGGCGATGGCAGACAGCGCCGAGGCGGTCATCAGCGAGGCCACCGCCACCGGCCCCACCGCCAGGGTGGCGCTGGTGCCGAAGATCGCGTAGAGCACCAGCGGCAGCATGCTGGCATAGAGCCCCACCTCCGGCGGCAGGCCCGCCAGCAGCGCATAGGCCAGGGCCTGGGGCACCAGCATCAGGGTGACGATCACCGCCGCCAGCAGGTCTCGGGCCAGGGTGTCGCGCCGGTAGCCGTGCAGCCAGCCGATCAGCGGAATCCAGCGTGACGGGATCATCGGCCGCTCGCGCTCCGGGCGTCACCGGATTCCACCCTTGGCGCCCGCCGGGCCGGCGTGGCCAGCCACTCGTGACCCTTGAGCATCAGGTTCCAGTACAACCAGGGCAGCTGTTTGGCCTTGAGCCACCAGGCGCGGCGAGTGGCCTGGGTGCCATCGTTGACCCAGCGCGGGAAGGTCGGCTGCAGCGTGCCGCCGTAGCCGAACTCGGCCAGCACGATGCGCCCGCGCTCCACGGTCAGCGGGCAGGAGCCGTAGCCGGTGTAGGCCGCCGTGAGCGGGGTCTCGTCCAGCGAGGCGAGCAGGTTCTCGGCCACCACCGGGGCCTGCTTGCGCACCGCCGCGGCGGTCTTGGCGTTGCCGGTGCCGCTGACGTCACCGAGGCCGAACACCGCCGGGTAGCGCACGTGCTGGAGCGTCTCGGCGTCCAGGTCCAGCCAGCCGCCGCCGTTAGCGAGCCCGGACTCGGCGACGAAGCCCGGCGCACGCTGCGGCGGCACCGCGTGCAGCATGTCGAAGCCGCGCTCCTCCTCATGCTCGCCGTCCTCGCCGACGACCGCGAAGCGCGCGGTGCGCGAGGGGCCGTCCACCGCTACCAGGCGTTCGCCGTAGGCCGCCTCGATGCCGTAGGCGTCGATGTAGCGCTCAAGGGCCGGCACATAGTCCGGCACGCCGAACAGCACGCCGCCGGCGTTGCAGAAGCGCACCTCGATGTCGTCCAGTCGCCCCTGGCGCCGCCAGTGATCGCAGGAGAGATACATCGCCTTCTGCGGCGCGCCGGCGCACTTGATCGGCATCGGCGGCTGGGTGAACAGCGCCCGGCCGCGCTCGAGCGACTTCACCAGCGACCAGGTGTAGGGCGCCAGGTCGAAGCGGTAGTTGGAGGTCACGCCGTTCTCGCCCAGTGTCTCCTCCAGGCCGTCGATGGCGCCCCAGTCGAGCACCAGCCCCGGCGCCACCACCAGCCGGGCATAGCCGAGCCGCCGACCGTCGGCCAGGGCGACCTCGGCGGCCTCCGGGTCGACGCGCTCGACCCGGGTGGCGTAGCGGGTCGCCTTGCTCGGGATGACGTCATCCATCGGGCGGCGGGTGATGTCGGCGGAGAAGACGCCGCCGCCGACCAGCGTCCAGCCGGGCTGGTAGCTGTGCATCTCGGCGGGTTCGACGATGGCGATATCCAGGTCACCGCGACGCTTCAGCAGGCTGGCGGTGACGGCGATGCCCGCCGCGCCGCCGCCGATGACGACGACATCGTGGCGGCGTGACGGGGATTCCGGGGTCGGGTGAGACATGGCGGGCTCCAGGTGGCGTTATCGGGGTCGGGCGGCGGCTCAGAAACGGTTGAGCGGCACCTTGAGGTAGACCTGGCCGTTGTCCTCGGCCGGCGGCATCTCGCCGGCGCGCATGTTGACCTGCACCGAGGGGATGATCAGCCGCGGCATGCCCAGGGTGGCGTCGCGCTCGGTGCGCATGGTCACGAAGTCGTCCTCGCCGACGCCTTCGTGGACGTGGATGTTGTGGGCACGCTGCTCGGCCACGCTGGTCTCGTGCTGGAACTCCTCGCGGTCCGGCGCCTTGTAGTCGTGGCACAGGAAAAGCCGCGTCTCGGCGGGCAGCGACAGCACCTTCTGGATCGAGCGGTAGAGGGTGCGGGCGTCGCCGCCAGGGAAGTCGCAGCGCGCGGTGCCGTAGTCGGGCATGAACAGGGTGTCGCCGACGAAGGCCGCGTCGCCGATCACGTAGGTCAGGCAGGCCGGCGTGTGGCCCGGGGTGTGCAGCACCCGGCCCTCGAGGCCGCCGATGGCGAAGGTGTCGCCCTCCTCGAACAGGCGGTCGAACTGGCTGCCGTCGCGGGCGAACTCGGTGCCGGCGTTGAAGGCCTTGCCGAAGATCTCCTGCACCTCGACGATGCGCGCGCCGATGCCGGTGCGGCCGCCGAGCTTCCGGTACAGATAGGGCGCCGCCGAGAGGTGGTCGGCGTGGACGTGGGTCTCGAGCACCCACTCGACACTCAGCCCCTCGCGCTCGATGAAGTCGATGATGGCATCGGCCGAACGCACGTCGGTGTGGCCGGCGGCGTAGTCGAAGTCGAGCACCGAATCGAGGATGGCGCAGGCCGTGGAGTCCGGGTCGCGGACCACATAGCTGAAGGTGTTGGTGGGCTCGTCGAAGAAGGCCGTGACGATGGGCTGCTGGGACATGGGGTGCCTCCGTTGGCAGCAGAGGGTGAAGAGCGACGGACGCGGCGCGTCCCGATGCCGGTTGGCGATAGCCGCAGCATAACAATATATTTTGTTCTAACGTTATATTTATTTTTCATATATAGCGCAGCGGCAGATAGCACTGCGCCATAGCCGGATGCCGAATGAGGGCGACCCGCCGCAGGGGCTGGGTCTGGGTCTGGGTCTGGGTCTGGGTCTGGGGCTGGGTCTGAGCCAGAGCCGTTTCGGAAGAGCTGGAGAGGAATCGGAGCGCGATGCGCCGGCGCCGGGTCGCGATCTCCGCCTCGATGCCGACGCTCACCGGCCGGGGCTTTCGCGTTCCAGGTTATCGCGCGGGTGATGGACGATGCGCCCGCCGGTGCCCGAGCCGGCGATGATGACCCCGCCGAAGCGTCGAACAGGCGGGGTTCGCGGCCGCCTATTGCCGTGAAACGGTAGCCAGAAAGCAGCGCGCCCCGCCCCGGACGAACCGGGGCGGGGCGCACGCTTGCGCGTCAGGCCTGAGTCAGGCGCCGATCAGCGGTAGACCGGCAGACGGCCGCAGACGGCCTCGACCTTGCCCTTGACCTCGGCCTCGATGGCGGAGGTGTCCTCGCCCTTGGCCAGCACGTCGAGGATGTCGCAGATCCAGCCGGCCAGCTCGCCGCACTCGGACTCGCCGAAGCCGCGGGTGGTCACCGCCGGGGTGCCGATGCGCAGGCCGGAGGTCACGAACGGGCTCTGCGGGTCGTTCGGCACGGCGTTCTTGTTGACGGTGATGTGGGCGCGGCCCAGGGCGGCGTCCGCGTCCTTGCCGGTCACGCCCTGCTTGACCAGGGACAGCAGGAAGAGGTGATCCTCGGTGCCGCCGGAGACGATGTCGAAGCCGCGCTCGATGAACACGCCGGCCATGGCCTTGGCATTCTTCAGCACCTGCTGTTGGTAGGTCTTGAACTCGGGCGCCATGGCTTCCTTGAAGCAGATCGCCTTGGCGGCGATGACGTGCTCCAGCGGGCCGCCCTGGATGCCCGGGAAGACCGCGGACTGCAGCTTCTTCTCGATGTCGGCGTTGCCCTCGGCGGACAGGATCAGGCCACCACGCGGGCCACGCAGGGTCTTGTGGGTGGTGGTGGTGACCACGTGGGCGTGGGACATCGGGCTCGGGTAGACCCCGGCGGCCACCAGGCCGGCGATGTGGGCCATGTCGACCAGCAGGTAGGCACCCACCTCGTCGGCGATCTCGCGGAACTTGGCCCAGTCGATGATCTGGGAGTAGGCGGAGAAGCCGGCGATGATCATCTTCGGCTGGTGCTCGCGCGCCAGCTCGGCGACCTGCTCATAGTCGATGCGGCCGTTCTCGTCGATGCCGTACTGCACGGCGTTGTAGTGCTTGCCGGAGAAGTTCGGCTTGGCGCCGTGGGTCAGGTGACCGCCGGCGTCCAGGCTCATGCCCAGCACGGTGTCGCCCGGGGTGACCAGCGCCTGGAAGACGGCGCCGTTGGCCTGGGAGCCGGAGTGCGGCTGGACGTTGGCGTAGGTGGCGCCGAACAGTTCCTTGGCGTAATCGATGGCCAGCTGCTCGACCACGTCGACGTACTCGCAGCCGCCGTAGTAGCGCTTGCCGGGATAGCCTTCCGCATACTTGTTGGTCAGCTGGCTGCCCTGGGCCTCCATGACGCGGGGGCTGGCATAGTTCTCGGAAGCGATCAGCTCGATGTGCGCTTCCTGACGCGTGCTTTCCTTCTGCATCGCATCGAACAGGGCATCATCGAAACCGGCAATCTGCATGTCACGGCTGAACATCGGCGGGAAACCTCGCATCAACGGGGAAATCGAAGGCCGCCATCATACCCCAGGGTATGGCGGCTTTCACATGAAACCCCGTCATGCGGCGCCCCATGATTTCTCATGCGCGCTTCAGAATTTCTGAAGGCTCCCTCGCCGCGCGGCTCAGCGCGTCTCCACCGACATCGAGAGCTTGCTCGGCAGGCCCAGCGGGTCGGCGGCGAGCACGTCGGCGTCGCTCTCCGGCGGCAGGGTCAGCGCCACCTCGAGCTCGCTGGCCCGGCCCTCCATCATGTCCACCAGGCCGTCCAGCAGCCGGCCGAATTCGGGCCCGAGCATGGTGCCGAAGCCCTTGGCCTGGGTGCGCGCCTGTTCGAGGAAGTCGGCCTCGCTGACGCCGCGGCTGGCGGCCATCACCGCCGGCATGCGCCCGAACAGTCCCAGCTCGACGAGGGTGGTCTCGATGCGTCCGCCGAGCAGGGTGACCCCGCTCAGGTCGGTCATCTCGGCCAGATAGGCGGCCGGCTCCACGCCGTCGGGCAGGCGCACCGGCAGCTCGCTGTCGAACGTCCAGCGGAAGGCGTCGGCGGCGGTGATCGTGCCGTCGCCGGAGAGCAGGCTCTTCTGGCCCAGCGCCTCCCAGCCGCCGTCGAACTCGGCGTCCAGGCGCAGCTGCCCGCTGCCGCCGGTGAGCACGTTGCTGGCCAGGCGCAGCGGGGTACGCTCCTCGGCCGGGGCCAGCTCGATCATCCGCGCCAGGTCCAGCTCGAGGGCCTCGAGCCGGGCGCTGCCCTCGCCGTCGTGCATGTCGCCGTCGACGCTCAGCCGCGCCAGATCGGCCACCAGATGATCGGCGACGATGGACAGGTCGTTCAGCTCGAGGCGATCCAGCGTCGTCGCCTCGGGATCGCCCGGCGGGTGGCTCAGGCCCTCGAGGCTCAGCGAGGCCAGGGTGAGGTCTCCCGCTCCCACGTCCTCCAACCCCTCGGCGTGGCCCTCGATGCCGCTCATCTCCAGGCGGCCGACGCCGGTCGCCGTGAGCCCCTCGGCCTCGAGCCGCTGCGCCGACAGCCAGCCGCTCGTCGGCGCCTGCGGGCTCAGGGTCTTCTTGCCATCGGCGGAGGTGATCGCCGCCGACGCGAGCGCCAGGCGCAACCCTTCGGCGCTCAATGCGTCGGCCTCGAAGGCCGCATCGCCCAGCCGGCCCTCGCCCCAGGGCAGCGGCCCGCCGGGGCCATCGAGGCGCAGCCGGTCGGCGGTGAGCACGCCCGCGTCTCGGCCGGCGCGCTCGAGCCGCAGCCCCTCCATGACGATCGCCTCGGGGGCCTCGTAGTCGCCCTCGACCACGTAGCGGGCGACGTCCAGCCGCGAGCCGTCGGCGTCGACGAGGCTCAGGTCCTCGGCGCGGGTCTCGCCGCCGAGCAGGCTGTCGGAGACCTCGCCTACCGAGAACTCGCCGGCGGCGGCGAAGCGCTCCTGCAGGTCGGCCTCGAGGCGCTCGGCATCGGCCTGGGCCAGGCCGCACGGCAGCGCGGCGAGCACGGCGGCGAGCGCGGCGGCTCGCGACGGGGCCTGACGTATCAGGGGCTTGCGCATCAAGGCGTTACGTAGCAAGGGCTTGCGCATGGGGGTCACCTCCCTGGTGATCGCGCCTGGGGGCGTCAGCGCGGTTCGGCGAGACGCGCCTCGAGCAGGCGGTTGACGTGGTCCAGCACCGCCAGTCGGGCGCGGCGCTTGTCATTGGCGTCGATCAGGGCCCAGCCCCCGTCGACGTCATGAGTATGCACAAACATGTCGTCGATCGCCCGCCGGTAGTCGTCCCAGCGCTCGCGATTGCGCCAGTCCTCCTCGGTGAGCTTGTGGCGCTTGTGGGGCGTCTCGGCGCGTGAACGGAAGCGGCGCAGCTGCTCGTCCTTGTCGACCGCCAGGAACAGCTTGCCGAGCACCGCACCGTGGGCCAGCAGCTGACGCTCGAAGCGGCGGATCTCGTCATAGCCGCGGCGCCAGGCGGCCGGCTCGGCCAGGCCCTCGACGCGCTCCACCAGCACCCGGCCGTACCAGGAGCGGTCGAAGATCGCCACCCGGCCGTCCAGCGGCAGCCGGCGCCAGAAGCGCCAGGCCCAGGGATGGGCGCGCTCCTCGTCGCTGGGCGCGGCGATGCGATGGACGCGGTACTGGCGGGCGTCGAGCGCCGAGGTCAGGCGATGGATGCAGCCGCCCTTGCCGGCGGCGTCCTGGCCCTCGAAGGCCAGCACCACGGGGATCCGCCGCCGCTGGACCTCGCGGGCGTTGCCGGCCAGCCGGGCCTGGGCCTCGGCGAGGCGCTCCCGGTAGGTGGCCTTGTCGATAGCCTCCAGCGACGCGGCGGCAAGGTCCGAGAGCCGCGGCGGCGCCCCGATGCCCTTGATGGGGCGGAAGCCCGGCGGCTCGACCTCCGGCAGCGGCCCGGCCATGGCCGCCACCAGCCGGTGGGCCAGGGCCTTGATCGGCGTCTCGCCGGGGCCACCGGCCAGGCGGTGCCAGGGCGCGTGATCGGCCTCGGTGGCCTCGCGCATCGCATGGCCCAGCCGGTCCAGGGCGTCATACTGGAGATGGCGCTGCCAGTCGTGATCCTTGACCTGCCAGGCCCGCTCGGGGTCGTGCCACAGCGCCCTCAGGTGGCGGCCCTGGACGTCGCGGTCGATGTCCAGCCACAGCTTGACGATCGCCACGTTCTCGGCCGCCAGCTCGGCCTCGAAGGCGCGGATCTCGGCCAGCCGGTCGCGGAAGGCGCCCTCGCCCAGGCGCTGCTCGGTGCGGGCGAACAGCGCATCGCCGTACCAGCCGTGGACGAACACCCCGACCCGCCCGCGGGCCGGCAGGCGGCGCCAGTAGCGCCACCAGTAGGGACGCTCGCGCTCCTCGCTGCTCGGCGCCAGGGCGTGCACCTCGGTCAGGCGGTTCTCGAGGCGATGGTTGAGCTCGTTGATCAGCGCCGTCTTGCCGGCGGCGGCGTGGCCGGTGACCACCAGCACCACCGAGCGCGAGGCCTGCCGGGCCAGCTCCAGCTGGGCCTCGAGCAATGCATAGCGCAGCGATTCCTTCATGCCATCTTCCTCATGCCTCGCCCAGCAGCCCCAGACTCTCGGCGGGCGCCCGTCGCCGGATGCCCCGCGACAGCCACTGGCCGATGGCGCCGACCAGCAGCGCCCCGCCCAGCGGCAGCGCCAGCCACAGCGCCGGATGCCAGCGCGGCGCCAGGTCGAGCCAGCCGCCGTAGAGCCCGGCCGCGGCCAGCTCGGTCAGCGCCGCGGCCAGCAGGCCGCTGGCCAGCCCCAGCAGCGCGAACTCGGCGCCCTGCACCCGCCGCAGCAGCCGGTCGCCGGCGCCGAACACCCGCAGCAGCCCGGCCTCGTGGGCGCGCACCGGCAGGCTGGCGGCCAGGGCGGCGTGCAGCACGCTGACCCCGGCCAGCAGCACCAGCACCAGCACCAGCTCCACGGCCCGGGTGACCTGCGACAGCACCTCGCGGACCCGCTCGAGGATCGCCTCCACGTCGAGCAGGGTGACGCCGGGGAAGTCGCGCACCAGCCGGCCCGGCAGCGCGCGCTCCTCGGGCGCCAGGTGGAAGGCGGTGATGTAGCTGTGGCCGAAGCGCTCGAGCACGCCCGGCGGGAAGATCACGTAGAAGTTGGGCCGGAAGCTGTCCCAGTCCAGGTCGCGCAGGCTGGTGATCTCGCCGTCGATGGTGGCGCTGCCGACGGTGAAGGTCAGCACGTCGCCGAGCTCGAGCCCCAGCCGGCCGGCCAGCCCGCTCTCCAGCGAGATCGGCACCGGCGAGGCGGCCTCGCCGCCGGACGCCGCCTCGGCGTCGAACCACTCCCCCGCCACCAGCCGGTTGCCCTCCGGCGGGTCGGCACGCCAGGTCAGGTTGAGCTCGCGGCGCAGCGAGTTGGCGCCGCGCGCCTCCGCCGGCACCGCCTCGCGGGGCGGGGCGCCGTCGATGGCCGTGAGCCGGCCGCGCACCATGGGATAGAGATCGCTGCGCGATTCGGCGCCCTCGTTCAGGGCCGCGGCGAAGGCGTCGCGCTCGCCGGGCTGGATGTTGATGGCGAACTGGTTGGGGGTGTTCTCGGGCAGCTGCTCGCGCCAGGCGTCGAGCAGGTCGCCGCGCACCAGGGCGATCATCGCCATGGCGAACAGCGCCACCGAGAACGCCAGCAGCTGGCCGAGGCTGGCGGCACGGCGCCTCGCCAGCTGGCGCCCGCCCAGGCGCAGCGCCTGCAGGTATCCGGCCCCGGCCCGCGCCGGCAGCCGCGAGCACAGCGCCAGCACGCCGCCGAGCAGCAGACCGCCCAGGCCCCACAGCACCGCCAGCGCCAGGCCGCCGCCGAGCAGCA
>NZ_AJKS02000029.1 GCF_000265245.1 Halomonas smyrnensis AAD6 | reverse complement strand
TCTTTTTTGTGCTGAAGACTCGCGTCCAGTCTGGAGATGCCGATCCCGCGGCGCAATCCGCCCTTGTGACACGGTGCTATCGTCCCCATGGTCTATCGTGTAGAGACGGAAATTCCGACCATCCAAGCGCAAGGAGTCGACATGAGCATCCAGAAGAACGGCAGCGCCGTCTGGCAGGGCGGCCTCAAGGACGGCAAGGGCACGGTATCCACCCAGAGCGGCACGCTGACCGAGGCGCCGTACAGCTTCGCCAAGCGCTTCGAGGACGAGTCCGGCGCCAACCCCGAGGAGCTGATCGGCGCCGCCCATGCCAGCTGCTACTCCATGGCGCTGTCGATGATCCTCGGCGAGGCGGGCTACACGCCGGATCGCATCGCCAGCCGCGCCACCGTCACCCTGGCGCCGGACGACAGCGGCTTCAGCATCAGCGCCGTGCATCTCGAGACCCGCGCCAGCGTGCCGGGCGCCGACGAGGCGGCCTTCCAAGACGCGGCCGAGAAGGCCAAGGCCGGCTGCCCGGTGTCGAAGCTGTTCAATGCCGAGATCACCCTGGACGCCAAGCTGGACTGAGGCGCCCGGCGCGATCCACCGGACCATAGACGCCAGTCAGCGAGGCCACCTTCGGGTGGCCTCGCGTGTATGGGCACCAGCCAAGCTGGCGGGGGAGATCAGCGCGCCCGGCGGGCGGCGTCCACCAGGGCGCGGATCAGCCGCTGCTGGGGGCGATTGAAGATCAGCCACTCCGGATGCCACTGCACGCCGATCAGGAAGTCGTGCTCGCGGGACTCGATGGCCTGCACCAGGCCGTCGCGGTCGCGGGCGACGATCTCGATGCCCTGGCCCGTCTCCTGCACCGCCTGGTGGTGCAGGCTGTTGATGCGACACCAGGTCACGCGGAGGATGCGGTAGAGCCGGCTGTCGCCGACGATGTCCACCGTCTTGCGCGGCAGCACGGTGCGCCGTCGCTTGAGCCCCTCGTTGGTGGTGTAGATGTCCGGGTCCAGGGTGCCGCCCTGGTGCACGTTGATCAGCTGGGCGCCGCGGCAGATGCCGAGCACCGGGGTGTCGGCGGGAATGAAGCGTTCGAGCAGCGCCAGCTCGAGCCGGTCGCGTTCGGGGTCGACGCGCACGTCGAGCTGGATCTCGCCGCCGTAGTGGTGGGCCTCGATGTCGTCGCCGCCGCCGATGATCAGGCCATCGAGCGTCTCGGGCCGCGGGCGCGAGGGCGACAGCCGCAGCGGGCGGCCGCCGTGACGCCACACGGCGAACCAGTCGAACCACCAGGCGATGCGGCTCTTGCGGTCGGAGGTGGTGATGCCGATCAGCGGGCGCTGGCTCTGCCTCATGACTGCCCGAGCCTCCGGCGCAGCGATTGCCACAGCCGCACCGGCCAGGCCGGG
Source organism: Halomonas smyrnensis AAD6 (assembly GCF_000265245.1). Lineage (GTDB taxonomy): Bacteria > Pseudomonadota > Gammaproteobacteria > Pseudomonadales > Halomonadaceae > Halomonas > Halomonas smyrnensis. The sequence continues at coordinate 10,134 of NZ_AJKS02000029.1, read as the reverse complement.
CGGTGGCGGGCCAGATACTGGGCGCCACGCTCGGCCAGCGTCTCCGGCGAGGCGGCCAGCGTCTCCACCTCGAGCCAGCGGTTCCACTCCTGGACGGCGCCCCAGCCGGACTCGGAGAGCTGGGCGTTGGGCAGCCGATAGTGATAGGTCGGCCGCGGCTTGACCAGGTGATCGCCGAGCAGTTCGTGGGGATGCTCGGGATGCAGGTGGGCGAACAGCGGCAGCAGGTCGAGCTCGCGATTGCGGGTCGGGTTGTACTCGAGATAGTCGTCGATCAGCGTCTCGAGGTCCGGCGCGTAGCCGGGATCGAGTACCTTGAGCGCGTAGGCCCGCGGGAAGGGATTGGCGTGGGGCAGCACTTCCCGGGTGATGTCGACCCGGATCTGCTCGCGCAGCCAGCGGGCGCTGAGCAGATAGGCGCGCAGATGGGCCAGCAGGCTCTCGACGTCCAGGCCCGGCGCCTCGGGATTGAGGTGCAGGCCGAAGCCGTAGAGCAGGCTGGCCTCGGTGCCCTTGGCGCCGCGCTGGCGCAGCGCCTCGAACAGCGCATCGAGCTGGTCGAGCTCGTCCCAGGGCACCGGCGGGCAGACGATCTCGGTGGGCACCAGGCCCGTGACCACATCGCCGATCAGCTCCCGGGTGCGCCGGTGGAACTCCTGGCGCATGCGCTCCCATTCGCTGTCCTTGCAGGCCTCGGGGTCGACGCGCTCGGCGTCCGGGTGGGCGTACTGGGTGTCCAGCTCGATGCCGAACTCGCCCCAGCGGGTGTCGGTGACCTTCAGGCGATGGGGGCTCAGCACCTCGACCTCGCCGCCGAACAGCTCCTTGACCAGGTTGGCGGTGTCTCGCGGCGGCAGGCCGGCGAACTCGATCTCGACTCCGACCCGGCGGGGCCTTCCCTCGGCATTGTCGGGTACGGGTGGCGGTTGCGGCGTCATGACGGCATCCTGTGTGACGGTATCGGCAGCCTAACATTGCTGCCAGGGATTCTGATATTGCGGTCACCCAACGTACGGAGACTCACGTTGCCACGCGCGCCTCGCCACTTTTCGTTCGCCCTGCGGGGCCTGCTGCTGCTCTCGCTGCTTCTTCTGCCGCTGATGGCGGCCGCCCAGTCGCTGCCGATCTCCGCCCTGGGCGGGGGCCAGGAGCAGGGCAGCGAACAGGAGCCCGATCCCGAGGCCCTGCAGCAGGCGCTCGATCGCATCATCACCACGCTGGAAGACGAGAACCGGCGCGACCAGCTGCTGCAGAGCCTGGAGTCGCTGCGCACCGCCAACAGCGAGGTGGCCGAGGAGGAGGGCATCGCCGGGCAGCAGGGGCTGTTGGGGGCGCTGGCCGACACCTTCAATGAGCTGGGCGAGCAGGCCGAGTCCGGCCGCTCGCCGTTCAACGACTGGCAGCGCCAGTTCCGCGAGGGCTGGACGGACTTCACCGAGCTGGTGGTGCGCACCGGCGACGGCGCGTTGCTCAACTTCGTGGTCGAGATGGCGGTGCTGGTCGGCATCTGGACCGGTTTGCTGGTGATCCTGATCGCGCTGGGGCGGCGGCTGGCGCAGCGGCGCGGCTGGCCGCTGGACCTGCCCCGCGAGCCCAAGGGGGCGCTGCTGGCGATCCACTTCCTGCGCCGCCTGCTGCCCTGGGGGCTGGCCTTCGTGCTGGCGCTGGGCGTGGCCCAGCTGGTGCCGGAGAGCGCCGGGCGCACCGGGGCGCTGGTGATCGCCTACATCTCACTGTGCGGACGCACCCTGTCGGTGGTGGTGGAGACGGTAATCTCGGTGTTCACCCGCGGCCATCGCTTCGTGGCCGTGCAGATCCTCCAGCATCAGGCGCTGCGCCCGCTGTTCGTGATCGGTGCGCTGATCGCGCTGGGCGATGCGCTGAACTCCACGCGCATCACCGTGTCGCTCGGCCTCGACCTTGCCAACCTGCTGTCGGTGATCGCCAACGTGCTGGCGGCCTTGCTCAGCGGGCGCTTCGTGATCCGCTTCAAGCGCCCGATCACGCATCTGATCCGCAACCGCTCCTACAAGCACCGCCGCGACAGCAGCAGCGCCGCCGACATGGCCCGCACCGTGGGCGGGCTGTGGCACATTCCCGCCCTGTTGCTGGTGGGCGGCTCGCTGGTGGCGATCTTCGTCACCGGCGGCGACGTGGCCACGGCGCTGGCGCGCTCCATCGTCTCGGCGTCGCTTCTGGTGCTGACCCTGGTGGTGGCCGGGCTGATCCGCCGCCACTCCGAGCGCCGCACCAAGCGCCGCTTCCGTCGCGAGTATCGCCGCCGCCTGGAGCGCTTCGGCTACACCCTGGCCCACGTCGTCGCCTGGATCACCTTCGCCGAGCTGTTCCTGCAGGTGTGGGGCGGCTCGCTGATCGGCATCGGCCAGCAGGGCGTGGCCAGCGTGCGCATCGGCCAGGCGCTGCTCGGCATCGGCTTCACCGTGCTGCTGGCCTGGCTGGCCTGGATCTTCGCCGACACCGCCATCCAGCGGGCGCTGGCCTCCTCGGCGCGGGCCCGCGGACGGCGGGTCAACCAGGCCCGCGCCCAGACCATCACGCCGATGATCCGCAACATTATCTTCGCCACCATCGTGATCATCGCCTCCATCGTCGGGCTGGCCAACCTTGGGGTGAACGTCACGCCGCTGCTGGCCGGTGCCGGTGTGATCGGCCTGGCGATCGGCTTCGGCGCCCAGACCCTGGTGCAGGACCTGATCACCGGCATCTTCATCCTCATCGAGGACTCGCTGGCGGTGGAGGACTTCGTGCAGATCAACGGCCACATGGGCACCGTCGAGGGGCTGACGCTGCGCACCGTGAAGCTGCGCGACCTGGACGGCATCGTGCACATCATCACCTTCAGCCGCATCGACTCGATCCACAACATGTCGCGCCAGTTCGGCATCGCGCTGATGAAGATCCGCATTCCCTACAACATGAAGATCGACGACGCCATCTCGCTGATGCAGGAGACCGCCCAGGCGCTGCGCCAGGACCCGATGATGCGCCACTACATCTGGTCGCCGCTGGAGATGCAGGGCATCCACGCCTTCGAGGACGGCTGCCCGCTGCTGCGCATGCGTTTCCGCACCGCGCCGGAGATGCAGTGGGACGTGGCGCGCGCCTTCAACCTGCTGCTCAAGCGGCGCATGGAAGAGCAGGGCGTGGACCTGGGCGTGCCGCGCCTGAGCGTCAGCATGGAAGGGCATGGCGGCGGCCGGCTGGACGGCAGCGCCGACTGGGGCGAGCAGCACGATGCCGCCGGGCGCGAGCCCGGCGAGGCCGGCGTCGCCGATCCCCATCGCCAGACCAGCGCCAGCGGCGGCTCGCCCGATCCGGGCTAGGGCCCTCGTTGCCTCCGCTGCTCGAAGCGCGAGCCCGGCAAGGCCGGCGGTGTGCTAGCGTAAAGCCGGACGCCTCGGCCACGGCAGGCGCGCCGACGCGTGGGGCAACCATGGGGCATCGGCCGCTGGCGCCCGATCCTGATGCCAGGAGGAGAACATGATGCGAACGCTGATCCAGACATTGCTGGCGCCGGTGGTGTGGGTGGCCGACAAGCTCGGCACCAGCCGCGAGGTCGCCCGGGACGAGGCGCAGCAGGCCGAGGTGGACGAGGCCTGCGAGGCGCTGGCGCTCTACCAGTTCTGGAGCGAGCCCGAGTGCATCCGCGTGCGCCGCGAGATCACCCGCCTGGGGCTCTCGATCGAGACCCGCGACGCCCGCCTCGACCCCGAGCACGGCCAGACGCTGAAGGAGCAGGGCGGCAAGCTCCAGGTGCCGTGCCTCTATATCCGCGAGGCCTCCGGCGAGGAGCGCTGGCTCTACAACGCCCAGCGCATCATCGATTATCTGAGGCGCCACTTCGGGGAGTAGGGTGGCGTGTTATCAGATGCGCTCAGTTCCAGCCTCTGTGCTCGCCATGGCTTGGCGTAGATCCTCAGTCAAATTAGTGGCAGGCTGAGGGTAAGGGCGTGATAGATGGACGGCACGATGATCGGTGTTATCGTGCCAAACGATTGTTAATGCTATTGGAAATCAATGGTTGGGGCGTATTGAGGTGCGCCGCATAACACGGATGAACGTGCCGGCGCGTTCAAGTCGATAAACGAGCCGGCTATTTAATACCTTTTATTCCTAAGGAGAGTTTTTATTGACCGACATAGTTTATTTGGTGGCCCTTGTGCTTCTGCCTCTTATTTTGCCGGTATTGGTCGTTTCGGCAGTTTTGGGAAATGGCTCTTGGATTTTAGAGCGACTCAAGTCCACGCTGACTCTAGATGAAGAGCGAGGACTTGCCGAGCAAGGTCTACTATGGGTCTCAACAATTTCTCCATTTTTATACTTTGTCGCCTTAGGTGTAATCGCTTGGAGGGATTATTCGATCTCTTTGACAAGTGATGGTTTGAGTGTGTTTTTTTCAATCAGCACACTGCCGCTAGGCGCTTTGTCTCTTTTATTGCCATTGTCGGTTCTTGTGTCTCGTCTACATGCAACGAAACAAACAGCTAAGCAGATTAAGATCACAAATCAGAAAAATAACATCGACCTTTTTCATTCTCATAGGAAGGAGTTGTTTGATTATTTTGGCCAAATCGGTGAGGTTGAGTATCTTGATTGTTTGGTCGGGGAGTTTAAGGTGCACCCAAGAGTTCATAAAAGTTTCTTTATTGGCAAGCCTGAGGATGGGGTTCCACAAACAAATATAGACGTATTTGAAGATATCGAGAGAGAGTTGTCGTCGGCCAGAAGTGAGTTGGATTTAATTATTCGAGACGTCAATCCTCAACTTACCTACAGTGTTTATATCGCTAATTTCTGTAGCACAATTTATCGGCTAAGCAGAAAGCTTGGGTTGCCGGAAATATACGTTGAGCTTGCTGAACGTAGCATTCTCGTTCCAACGAAGCTCGAAGGCAACGAGGAAAAGGAGCTTTTAACCGTTGGTAAGACGACAGATGAAGCTGTTGCAGCATATAGGTATGCAAAGAGCTATTATCATAATCTTTGCGATTTTGCGGGTAAAGAGCCAGTTCATGCAGAAGATGAAAATTTAAAGTATATAGAGATGGGCGGAAAGTTTAGGAAAACAAAAGAAGAAAAAGTCATTGAAAGGTTGCATAAGAATGAAATCCAACAGGCTATCCAAGCTAAGGCATAACAATGCACTGCTAGGGACAAACCTACGCTGCGCTTCGGTTTGCCCCAGAGCGCGGCGTTATCAGCCCCAATTCCTCGAGGCTGATAACGGCCAGCGCGGAATGTCGCTTTACAGCGTTTCCTCCAGCAGCGTCAGCAGCCGCTTGTAGTGCAGCTCGTCGGCTTCGGCTTGGTAGGAGCCGGTGGCGTCCTTGGCGGTGAAGCCGTGGGGAGCGCCCCGGTAGAGCTCGGTGGTGAAGTGCACGCCGGCACTGGCCAGGGCCTCGTCCATGCGGGCGATCTGGTCGGCGGGCAGCAGCTCGTCCTTGTCGGCGTGGCCGAAATAGACGCGGCCTGCGATGTTCTCCACCACCTTCACCGGCGCGTTCTCGTCGTCGGCCTTCGCCAGGTTGGCGGAGTGGAAGCCGGCCGCGGCGGCGATGCGCTCGGGGTGTTCCGCCGCCATGCGCAGCGCGAAGGCCCCGGTGAGGCAGTAGCCCACCACGGCGACCTTGCCTTTGGCGAATTCCGGCGCGGCATCGAGGCCCGCGAGCCAGGCGGCGAAGTCGCGGGACTGCGCCTCGGGCGTCAGCTGGCCGGCGTAGCGGACCAGCGTCGGGCGCACGTCCGGGTCGCGGAACGACTGGCCCGCCGGCACGATCTCGCCGGCCGCGTCACGGTAGTAGATGTTGGGCATCAGCACGGCGTAGCCGGCGTCGGCGATGCGCTGGGCCTTCTCGCGATAGCAGGGGCGAAGGCCGCCGATATCGGTGAGCAGCACCACGGCCGGCAGCGGGCCGTCGGCGTTCTCGGGCGTGAAGACATGGGCGTCGATGGTGCCGTCGGCGGCGGGAAGGTCGATGGCGCGGGACATGAGGGCTCCTAATGGAGGGCGGGGCAGATGGATATACCTTGATAACGACGACAACCTCTACCACAACGGGCTGGCGCCGCTAAAGAGTTTTATCGATGTCTAGTGTGGCTTGGGTTGCGAGAAGGACAGGCAGACCCGGCTGACATTGTCGGGATTGTGTATGACCTTGTACGAGGGGCTGGAATGACAGAACAAGACACGTTTTATGTGCTGTATCGCTTCAAGGTGACACCGGGAAGGGAGGAGGCCTTCAAGGAAGGATGGTGTCGCATGACGGAGGCCATTCGCGAACAACGAGGAGGGCTGGGCTCCCGCTTGCACTATTCCAAGGATGGTTGGTGGATGGCCTATGCGAAATGGCCGAATCGGAAGGCCTGGGAGTCGTCCCAAAGGCTTTCCGAGTCCCCCGACAGTGAGGCGGCCGAACTTATGGCACAGTCCATTCAAGAGCGATTGCCGCCTATTCCTTTAGTACCAGAGATCGATCTCATTGACCGCCGTTCGGAAATCGGCGGCTAGCGATAGGGCGACGAATGGATCGTTACTGCCCGCCGCCGATGGTCAGCCGCAGCGCCTGCAGGCCGCCGAGCTCGAGGCGGGTCTCCTCAGAGAACAGTGGGTGGCCGTGCACGGTCAGGTCGATGCCGGCGGCTGCGCCGCGGTAGTGCACGTCGGCGGTGACCTCGGCCTCGGTGCCGAGCGGTGCCAGCACATCGTAGCTGACGCCGTCCACTTCCACGGCGGTGAGGCCCATGTCGGTCAGTGCCTGGGTCACGTGTTTCTTCACGGCCATGCCGTAGGTGACGTAGAGCCCGCCGTAGGCCAGCGCGGCGATCACGATCAGGGAGAGAAGTCGGCCCATGGCGGGTTCCTCGTGTGGCGTGGGGTCAGATATGGGACCGGCGGGGCTGCCAGCCGCCCTCGCGAATCGCGGGGCAGCCGGCGACGTCGCGATTGTAGAGATACAGCCAGGCCGGGCCGAAGGCGGTCTCGTGCACGACCCGGTCGTAGGTGCCGCTCGCCGGCTGGCGCACGCGGTAGTCCTCGAGCACGTCGAGCTCCTTGAGCCCCGCGGCATCGACGCGGAACACCTCGATCTCGATGCCCCGGGAGGGTTCGAGCCGGGCGCCGGGGTAGGGGCCGAGGTCGAACAGGGTGACGTGGGTGAGCAGGTCCGTGCCCACGAACTCGGCGCCGTTCAGCCAGTGGTGATTGCGCAGGCCGCGCTTGAGGGTGCCGTAGACGGCGACCAGGGGCGTGCGCTCGATGGCGATGGCGGGGCTGTGCATAGGGCTGTCCTTTCCGCATTCGGCGGTCGGACAGTCTACCAAAACGCCCCGCACGATGGCGGGGCGTTGGTGCCTCACGATGAGGAGCGCCGGGGACAGGGCGTAGAGGGGCTTTGCCAGGGATGGCAAAAGTTAGCGCCCATGGATGGGTTCACAGCGCCCCTCGGAGGCCTGTCCGTGGATCAGCTCCGAGGAAACAGCCCCCTCAGTCCATCGCCGAGTCGCGGCCCAGGTTCTCGGGGCCGAAGGAGTCGGGCAGCAGCTGGTCCATGGTGTAGCGGCGCAGCAGCGTGCCCTGGGCGTCGACCACGCGGATCAGGGTCTCGGGGGTGGCGAACTCGCGGATGCGCTGGCGGCAGTCGCCGCAGGGCGTGCACAGGTGCTCGCCCGGGCCGATCACGTAGACCTCGCGCAGCTCGCGCTCGCCGGCGCTGGCCATGGTGGCGATGGCCGAGGCCTCGGCGCAGATGCCCTTGTAGTGGGCCACCTCGACGTTGGCGCCGACGTAGCGGGTGCCGCTCTCGCTGACGATCAGCGCGCCCACCGGATGGTTCGAGTAGGGCGCGTAGGCGCGGTCGCGCACGTCGATCAGCGCCTCGACGATATCGGGCTGGACCTCGCTCATGCCTGGGCCTCCCGGGCGGCGTCGTCGCGCAGCACGCTGTCCAGGGCGACGGTCATCATCTCGTCGAAGGTGGTGGCGCGCTCGTCGCTGGAGAGCGAGTCGCCGCGCACGATGTGGTCGGAGACCGTGCAGATGGTGGCGGCCCGGGCGCCGAACTCGGCGGCCACGCCGTAGAGGCCGGCGGCCTCCATCTCCACGCCGACGATGCCGTAGCGGCGCATCAGGTCGATCATCTCGGGGCGCGGGTCGTAGAACAGGTCCGCGGAGAAGATGTTGCCGACCTTGACCGGCACGCCCTGGGCCGCGGCGGCGTCCACCGCGTGGCGGGTCAGCTCGAAGTCGGCGATGGCGGCGAAGTCGTTGCCGAGGAAGCGGGTGCGGTTGACGCCGGAGTCGGTGCAGGCGCCCTGGCCGATGACCACGTCGCGCACCTTCACGTCGTCGCGCACCGCGCCGCAGGAGCCGACGCGGATCAGGCTCTTCACGCCGAACTCGGTGATCAGCTCCTTGGCGTAGATCGACACCGAGGGGATGCCCATGCCGTGGCCCATCACCGAGATCTCGCGGCCCTTGTAGGTGCCGGTGTAGCCATACATGTTGCGCACGTCGTTCACCTGACGGGCGTTGTCGAGGAAGGTCTCGGCGATGTACCTGGCGCGCAGCGGGTCGCCGGGCATCAGCACGGTGTCGGCGAAGTCGCCGCGTTCGGCCTTGATATGCGGGGTGGCCATGTTCGGTCTCCTTGGTCTTTGATCCGAGTGTCGTCGGCCCGGGGCCTGGTCGGACGTCGATTATCTTGCCGGCAGGAAGCTCGTGCCGTCGTCCATGGGCGCCAGGCCGAGGTGCGCGGCCAGGCTCTGGCCGATGTCGGCGAAGCTCTCGCGCACGCCCAGCGAGCCGGGCGCGAGGCCGGCGCCGCTGGCCAGCACCGGGATGTGCTCGCGGGTGTGGTCGCTGCCGGGCCAGGTCGGATCGCAGCCGTGGTCGGCGGTGAGGATCAGCAGGTCGTCGTCCTCGAGGCGCGCCAGCAGCTCGGGCAGGCGGGCGTCGAAGGCCTCCAGGGCGGCGGCGTAGCCGGCCACGTCGCGGCGGTGGCCGTAGACCATGTCGAAGTCGACGAAGTTGGTCATGATCAGCGAGCGGTCGCCGGCCTCGGCCATCGCGTCGAGGGTGGCGTCGAACAGGGCGTCGTGGCCGCTGGCCTTGAGGGTGCGCGAGATGCCGCAGTGGGCGTAGATGTCGGCGATCTTGCCGATCGCCACCACCTCGCCGCCGTCGTCGTGCAGCTTCTGCAGCACCGTGGGCGCGGGCGGCTCGACGCTGTAGTCGCGGCGGTTGGCGGTGCGGGCGAAGTCGTCGGCGCTCTCGCCCGTGAAGGGCCGCGCGATCACCCGGCCGATGTTGTAGGGCTCGAGCAGCCGGCGGGCGGTCTCGCACAGCGCATAGAGGCGCTCGAGGCCGAAGGCGTCCTCGTGGGCGGCGATCTGGAACACCGAGTCGGCCGAGGTGTAGACGATCGGCTTGCCGCTGGCGACGTGCTCCTCGCCGAGCCGGGCGATGATCTCGGTGCCGGAGGCGTGGCAGTCGCCGATCACGCCGGGCAGGTCGGCCTCGCGCACCAGCGCCTCGAGCAGCTCGGGCGGGAAGCTGTGCTCGCGGTCGCTGAAGTAGCCCCACTCGAAGCGCACCGGCACGCCGGCGATCTCCCAGTGGCCGGAGGGCGTGTCCTTGCCGGAGGAGATTTCCCTGGCCACGCCGTAGGCGCCGTCGACGCCCTGCGGCGGGGTCACGCCGGCGGCCCAGGCGCCGGTGCTCTCGTGGTGGGCGTGGAACAGCCCCAGTCGGCCGAGGTTCGGCAGCGCGAGGGGGCCGCGCGTGGTCGAATCGGCGCACTCCCGGGCGATATGGCCCAGGGTGTCGGCGCCGGCGTCGCCGAAGGCCTCGGCGTCCGGAGTGGCGCCGAGGCCGAAGGAATCGAGAACGAGCACGATGGCGCGGGTCATGGGACCTCCCGACGGATGGTGTCCTGGATCAGTGTTGGCGCGGGGCAGGGCGCGTCACTCAGCGTGAGGGCGTCGCGCAGCCGGGCCTCGGCGCGCTCGGCGTCGGCCTCGCTGCGGGCGTGGATGCGCGCCAGTGGCTGGCCGGCGGCGACGGCCGCGCCCAGCTCGGCGATGTCGCTCAGGCCGACGGCCGGGTCGATGGCGTCC
>NZ_AJKS02000030.1 GCF_000265245.1 Halomonas smyrnensis AAD6 | reverse complement strand
AGGTCTTCAAATGAGACGATCTGGATTTCCGCGTAGCCGAATTCATCCTCGACGGCTTCCGACACCGCACGGATGTTAGGTTCGTGGACAACGCCGCGTGGGACCGGCGAGGTCTCGATCTTGATCTCCGCACCGCCAAGTCGTGCTAGCACGCGGGTGGCACCGCCACCGCCGCCTTTGATGCGTTGTGTCTGCGCCCCCCTGATGCCGCGCGCGACGGCAGAGGCAATGCGGTCCATCGCTGCGTTGATCTCGGCCAGACTTTCAGTACGGTCTTTAACCGGCAGGTAGGTCAGATCGATATCAACCGATAGGCGTGGGAGATCGCGGTAGAACAGGTTGATGGCCGTGCCGCCTTTCAGTGCGAAAATCTCTTCTTCGGCGACATAGGGGAGAACGCGTACGAGCAGGGCGACCTGCGATGTGTAATCTTCACGCGCCATCAGTTGCCTCCCTTATGGCGAATTCTTCCGGCACCATGATGCGATAGCGCGGGTGTATCTTGCCGCCTTTGACCAGAGCACGGTCGCCGCTTCCTAAGTTGAATTCCTGCGGGTCGAGGCGCTTACGCCACGGGTGGTTGTGGCGATCGGCAAAGACGAAGAACAGCCGCGTCACCTTAATCTTTCTGCAACTATGCAGCAACGCGGAAAGCGTGCGCGGGCGAAGGGTGGTCAGACTTTCAAATACCATGTCGAGATTGTGGAAGCTCTCATTGTCAGGCAGTTCGTCCATGACTTCCAGGATCGCCCTTTCGGGCGATGACATTGTCAGTGGCCAGTCCCAGGGCAGGGCACTTGTCGTGTCGGACCCTTCCTTGGTGAGGCCGAGTGAGGGTTCGGAGAAGAGCGGGGTTGTGCGCGTGTTCAGCGATGCGTTTAACGGTAGTCGGATCAGCCAGTTCGGTATGTCTTCGCCATAGACCCAAACCGGCGCGTGTCCGCCGAGCGGTAAATAATGGCTATAGCCTTGCAGCGCGAGCGCTGTCATGCCGCCGACATGGACGTCGTAGGCCATGATGTGCTGTAGCGAGAGCAGGCAGGTTTTCCAGTCAATTGTATCGGGGGCTCCCGTATCCGGGGCCGGACGCAGGAAAACGCCACGAGTCACCCGCTCCAGCCAGCCGCGATTCACGTATTTGCGTGCGAGGAAGCGGCTGATCTCATGGCGCTCCAGCCAGCCAGAATCCACTATGAAGCCGGGAGGGACGGCTTCAAGGATACTCTTTAGCTTTTCTTTTTTATGTGTACTCATGGAACACATAATAGCATGATATCAATGAGCTTGCCGCTCACTTCTTTGTAGATTGGTATAATTGTGTACCTTAAGATCACAAAAAATGTAAAGCGCAAAGAGAATGTCAGCCAGCCAAGCAGGGGTGAACGACCATTCCTGTACTCGAACTTACCCCCTAAGCCCGGGATATTCATGAGGCAGGCATGAGCACAAAGATAGATGTCGGGTCCCGTGTGATGATCAGGAGGTCTGATCTATGTCGTTATCCCAGACGTTGATGATCTGCCGAGGTGGCTGATGTGGACTGACGCAGGTGCCCGTGAGGGAGCAACCCACGGTAGACCGCGGTGGCCATGGGCTACCCTGATAGCCATATCATCAGCTGGGTAGCCTCCCCATGACACCGTTCTCACATCCTCCCACAGACCCGCTCGCTAGCCCGGATCTTTGCCGACAGGGTCATCGACCTCCGTGACCGTTTCCCCCAACCCCTGGAGAGCTTTCGCGAGGCACTGGAATGGCTATGTCCCCATCGAATGTTGTTCGGTGCGCCCCACTGCCTCTTGAAGGCAGTGAACCGGGCGTATCGCCAGGGCGTAGCGTTCCAGCATTCGTCGCCACCCGAGGTAATTGACGAGGTATCGGGTGGCGACGCCATGGAAACGGCGCATCCAGCCCTTCAAGCGGCTGTGGTAAGCATTGACGTTCTGGATGTGAAAGGCCCCCGTGCGGACGCGCTGTCCAGGCCTGGCATGCACCACCTGATGAGTGATGCCATGGCGGCGGGCGAAGGCCGAGTACACGCTGGCACCGTCCGTACAGAGCACCGCTTCCTGATCGATGAGGGGAGATAGGGCGTCCTGGATATGCTGAGCATCGAGCTTGTCCAGGAGGAAGTCCGCCGTATGACCCTCTCGATCGCGTACCACCATCACCGGAATCTGTTCAGGTCCCGTCCCTCGCGTCTTGCCCACGCCACCGCGTTGACGCGGTGGTCGTGGCAGGTGGCGCTGTCCCTTGAAGGATTCCAGAAAGAACGTCTCATCGGCTTCCACGATGCCCGTTTCCCGGGTGTCGTGATGTTGAGCGGCCAGCGCCAGAAACCGGTGTCGCCAGCGAAAGGCCGTATTCTTGCTGATGCCGCAGCGCCGTGCTGCCGCCCGCACGGTCAGTCCCTCTATCAGGGCTTGGGCATACGTCGGCCAGCACGCGACTCGACGAAGGCGGGCCAGTGGTGTCGCCGTCAGCGTGTTGGTGCCCTCGGCACGCAGGACTTTACGTCCTTTTACGGCCAAACCGATCAATTATCAAAACATTGATAATTGATGATAAAGCCGTGATGTCCCTCATACATCGGCGGCGCATCTACGCGATGCCGGGCACCCATCCGGGGATGACTCACGTTGAAGGCTGGTTCACGCACGGAGGTACTTCGAGAAGGCGCAGAGTGGCGATGAGGCGATTGAGGTAGATTTTCAACGGTATGCCTCTGGGTGTCTTTAGTTGTAATTTGTCCCTGAAGCCGATGGTTAAATGTGGAGGGTGTTTGCCAGTCACCTTCATGTCTGAAGACCTGACGAATGGCTCGTTCCCTGCATTGCCATTCAGCTACGTGCGCAGAGTTGGGGCAGTTCGCTAGGATTGAGGAGGGCGACGCCCAGTGTAGGCCGCACGGATCGATGGTGAGTCGATATACGGGCCCATCTGTCGCACACTGATTGTGGTGGTGGGTATACCGGATTGAGGCGCTGTGGCCGTTGGGTCGTTCCGACGCTTCTTACTGTGCGGGCAAGCTGTAGCTGATTTAAAGGAGATGCATGAGTTCCTATCGCCAGGTTCTGAGCTACCAGCGCCTCCGTGAATCCACCACTTGGCGCCTGCTTGGTGCCCAGCATGCCCCGGTCATTCTCGGCCTGTTGGAGTCCCATCTCCACGGTAGCGACTCCCGTCTACCGGCCTCGCTCTTCCTGGAGCGGGTAGAACGTGACCTCCAAGCCCTGCGTGATACCGGCGTGGAGTTGCCCCAGAGTAGTCGCGGCTATGTCAGCGACTGGCTGGCGTCAGGGTATCTAGAGCGTTTCCTACCTGCCGACAGCAACGAGGAGGAGTACCGCCTCTCGTCCGCTGCCATCCAGGCGATCCAGATCATCCGAGGCATGGCTTCGCCGCGCAGTACTACCACCGAAAGCCGTTTGTCGCTGGTGGCCCAGCAGTTGCGCCAGCTAGCCGACGAGACCGACCCAGACACTGAGCGGCGCCGTCGCCATCTGCTAGATCAGCGAGAACGCCTCGATGCCCAGCTAGAGGCGCTGGAGGCCGGCGAGCTGGAACCCATGGCACCCGAGCGAGCACTTGAGCGGGCCCGTGAAATTCTCGATCTGGCCAGCGAGTTGACTAGTGACTTTGGCCAGGTGGCTCAGGCCTTCGATTCGCTGCACCGCGAGTTGCGCGAGCAGCTGCTGGAAGAAGAGAAGGCTCGTGGGGAGGTGCTGGAGGCGCTGTTCGACGGGGTCGATGTGATCGCGGAGAGCGAAGCAGGCCGCAGCTTCGAAGCCTTCTGGCAGTTGCTCACCGACCCGGTGGCCAACGCCGATCTAGAGGACGCCCTTGAGCAGTTGCTGGCTCGGGAGTTCGTTGAGATTCTGGACCCCGCCGCGCGGCGTTTCCTGATGTATCTGCCCCAAGCGCTACTCAAGCGTGGTGGAGAGGTCCACGAGGTGCAGCAGCGCTTCGCGCGCAGTCTCAAGCATTTTGTGCAGAGTGGAGAATTCCGCGAGCAGCGCCGACTGCTCGCCCGACTACGCGAGGCCCAGCGCCAGGCGTTGAAACTCTCGCGGAACCTGCCGCCCCTGACCCGCTTGGGCCAGGATCTGACTCTGACCAGCGCTGAGATCGCCTCGCCTTCCCAGTGGCGGCTCTATGATCCGTTGCAGCACCGAGTCGGCGGTCAGATGGACGAGGGGGAGGCCGCCGAACTCTCGTTGGAGAGCATCGGCCACCTGGTGCGCCAGGCCGAGATCGACTTCACCACATTGACCCGCCAGCTGCGCGACTTGCTGGCTCAATACCCAAGGTTGACTCTGGCCGAGGTCCTCGATCACTACCCACCTGATCAGGGCCTGGGAAGCATCATCGGTCTGCTGGTACTGGCCCACCGTCATGCCACGCCCATCCGCGGCGAGCGCGAGGCGGTGAGCTGGGCAGGCAGCGATGGCCTGACCCGCCGGGGACACCTGCCCCTGATGATCTTCGAACGGGAGAACTGTGATGAGCTCTTCGACTGATGCCCCCAGGGACGTGCCGGTCGTTCCCTCCTTGGAAGGTGACGAGCCTCTGGAAGCCGAACCAGGCGAGCCCCGAGAGGAGCCGGAAGGCCTCTATCCCGGTGACCACGGTGGTCTTCCCTTGGAGGCCCGCCGGGTGCTGGTCAAGCTGCTCAGCGGCCCGGTGCTCGATGCCCACCGCCATGGCCAGCTGTGGCCGGTACTGCTACGTGAGGAAGCGCGCCTTCGGGTCAGGCTCTCCGAGCTGTTTCTAACGCTGGTGGTGGACAGCGAGCAGGAAGTGGCCTTCGTGCGCCAGGCCGATACCGGCGAGTTGGATGCCCCGCGCCTATTACGCAGTACCCGGCTGACCCTGATCGACTCGGCTTTGCTGCTGCACCTGCGCCAGCAGCTGATGGAGGCCGCCCGCCAGGGCGAGCGCGCTGTGGTTGAATTCGACGACCTCCACGCACAGCTGGCGCCCTTCCGCCGCCAGGACAGCACCGACGCCTTCGGCCATCGCAAGCGGGTCGATGCCGCCATCGAGAAGGCCAAGAAGAACAGCATCCTGCGTAAGCTGCGCGGTAGCGACAGCCGCTTCGAGGTGTCTCCGATCCTCAAACTACTCTTCTCTGCCGAGGAGATTCACGCCCTGAACAGCGAGTACCGGCGCCTGGCCGAGAACGACCTTGGTACACCGCCCGCCGAGGATGCCTGGGAGGAGCGGCCGGAAGACGACAGTGATGATGACGAGGAGTCGGCATGGAGCTGAATACCCTGCAGGGAGGCTTGTTCGAAGATCCCGAAGCCCTGGCGCAGAGCCTTGAAGCGGCCCAGTTCCGGATGACCCGCCTGGCGGTGTTCAATTGGGGGACCTTCGATGGTCTGCACGAATTGGACCTGGCCCGAGAGGGCTTCCTGATCACTGGCCGCTCGGGCTCCGGCAAGTCGACGCTGCTGGATGCCATCTCCACTCTGCTGACCCCGCCGCGCTGGGTCGATTTCAACGCCGCCGCTCGGGACAACGCACGGCGCGGTCGCGACCGCAACCTGGTCTCCTATGTGCGCGGCGCCTGGGCAGACCGCGAGGATGACGCCACTGGCGAGGTCGCCACCCAGTACCTGCGCCCCGGCGCCACCTGGTCCGCCCTAGCACTCACCTTCGCCACGCCGCAGGGCCAGACGGTGACCTTGGTGCACCTCTACTGGGTCGCCGGCACCGCCACGGCCGCGCAGAGCCTGCGCAAGCACTTCATGCTCGCCGAGCGTGCTTTCTCACTGCGCGAGCTGGAGGGCTTCGACCTGGACCTACGCCGGCTCAAACAGCGCCTCACTGACGTGCAGCATGTCGAGGGCAACTTCGCCGCTTATGCCGAGCGCTTCCGCCACCTGCTGGGCATCGAGAGCGAGACCGCCCTGCGCCTGCTGCACAAGACCCAGTCCGCCAAGAACCTTGGCGACCTCAACGAGTTTCTGCGCCACTTCATGCTCGACCGCCCCGAGACCTTCACCACCGCCGAGCGCTTGGTGGAGGAATTCGACGAGCTGGATGCCGCCCACCAGGCGGTGGTCAAGGCACGCCGTCAGCGCGACCTGCTGCGTCCCGCACGGGAGGCCCACCAGCGCTGGCTGGCCGCCCGAGCCGACGCCCTGGCCCTGGAGGCTGACCGCGAGGCCTTGGAGGAGTACCGCCTGGAGCGCGAGGAGGCGCTGCTCGAGGACCGCCTGAAGTCGCTGGCTCAACAACAGGCCGCCGACCAGGCACTCATAGAAGAAACCGAGCAGCGCCTGGCTGAGCTGGACCTCCGGATCGAGGATCTCAAGGATCGGCGCCGTGCCGAAGGGGGCGATGCTATCGCCGGCCTGGAGCGCGAGTTGAAGCGGCTCGACAATGATCTGGCCCGCGCTCTACCTCGTCGTGCTGAATTTGATCGCGATCTGGAGACGCTGGACCTGCCCCCGGTGCGAGATGCCGCGGGCTTTGGCGAACACCAGGCCCGCGCCGAGCAGTGGCTGGACGAATTGGCAAAGGCCCAGGCCGAGGACCAGCAGCAGCGCGACGATCTGATCACCCGTCGCAACGCCCTGGAGAGGCGCCTGGCAAGTCTCACTGAAGAAATCACCGCACTGCGTCGTCGGCCAAGCAACATCCCCGCTAACCTGCAGGTGCTGCGCCGCGAGCTGGCGCGATCGCTCAACCTTGGCGAAGATGCTCTGCCATTCGCCGGTGAGCTGCTGCAGGTCGACAAGGCCCAGCACGACTGGCGCGGCCCGATCGAGCGGGTGCTGCGCCCGCTGGCGCTGACGCTCCTGGTGGAGGGGCGCCGCGCCGATGCCCTGCAGCGCCATGTCCAGGCCACCGACCTGGGGGACCGTCTGAATTGGCAACGTGTCGACACCGATACCCGACCGAGGCACCACGGCACCGCTGGACCCGATCAATTGCCGGCTCGGCTCACCATCAAGCCGGACCATGCCTGGCGCGACTGGCTCGCCGATCGGTTGCAACAGGATTACGACCACCACTGCGTGGAGAAGTCCCATGAGCTCGCCCGCCACGTCCGGGCGGTGACCCGCGCCGGTCTGGTTCGCGAAGACGACAGCCGGTTCGAGAAAGCCGACGACATCGCCCTCGATGATCCGCGCGCGTGGGTGTTGGGTTTCGACAATCGCGAGAAGCTGGCGCTGTTCGAGGAAGAGGCGGAGACCCTGGGGGCGGAGCTGACCGAGATCGCCGAGACCCTGGACACCCTCGACCAGGAACAGCGGCGCTCCGGCCATCGTCAGCAAGCCTGCCACCGACTGCTCGGGACACGCTGGGAGGAGGTCGATGTTGCCGGTCTACGCGAGCGGCAGGCCGACGTCAGCGAGGCACTTCGAGAGCTACGTGAGGGCAACGACGCCCTGGCAAGCATTGAGCAACAGCTCACTGAGGCGCGACACCAACGCGATCAGCATCACGAACGACTAACCGATCTGCGCGCTACCCTGAAGACCCGGGAGCAGGAGCAACAACAGCGTGAGCGGCGCCTGGCCGAATGCCGGGAGCGTAACCTCGAGCTGGACGAGACCCGCCGGGAACGGCTGTCGGCGCGCTTCGAGGCGGGTGAGCTCACCTTGGACAATCTGGAGCAACAGCTGCGCCGGGTCGACAACGCCCTGCAGAAGGAAATCAACCGGCTCGCCCTTGACGCCAAGGAGGACGAGAGCCTGATCACATCGGCCTTCGAGGCCTTTCAGCGCGAGTTCCACGCCGAGGCCAGCGACCATGGTACCGACCTGGCTGACGCCGATGGCTACTTCGAGCGTCTCGCACGCATCGAGCAGGACAACTTGCCTGCCTTCGAAGCACGCTTCTTCGAGCTGCTCAACCGACAGAGCCGTCAGAATCTGGTGGCGCTCGAAACCGAGCTGCGTAATGCCCGCAAGCTGATCCGCAGCCGCCTGGATGACGTCAACACCAGCCTCGCTCAGGCAAGCTTCAATCCCGGCACTCACCTGAAAATCCGACTGATCGATCGTGAGCTTCCCCGTGTCAGCGACTTCCGCCGCCAGCTCACAGAAATCCTCAGCCACCAGTCGACCGACGACACCGAGCATGCCGAGGCACAATTCGCTCAGCTCCGCGAGCTAGTGGCCCAGCTGACGGGGCGCAGCGCAGAAGAACAGCGCTGGCGGGAGCAGGTGCTGGACGTACGCTTCCACGTGGAATTCATGGCTATTGAGCTCGACGCCGAGGACCACCAACTGGAGGTGTTTCGCTCCGGAGCTGGCAAGTCTGGTGGCCAGCGCCAGAAGCTCGCCACCACCTGCCTGGCGGCGGCGCTGAGCTTCCAGTTGGGAGGCGATGAGGGCTGGCCACGCTATGCCAGCGTGGTACTCGATGAAGCCTTCGATAAGGCGGACCATGAGTTCACCGCCACCGCCATGCGTATCTTCCAGCGCTTTGGCTTTCAGATGGTGGTGGCCACGCCGCTCAAGTCGATCAGTACCCTCGAGCCCTTCATTGGTGGCGCTTGCCTAGTGGAGATCAGCGAGCGCAATCGTTCGGCGCTGCTGCCTGTAGCCTACAACGTGGAGGTCGGATGCCTGGACCTACCGGGCCGGGGCGATCACGCTGCCGAGAGAGACGCCGATGCCGCTGACTGACCCTGAGACACTTTACACACGGCTGACCAAGCGTTGGCGCAACCAACGCGGTCGTTGGTTGTGTGGTGACGGTCAGTGGCCGCTGGGGCTCGCGCTTGGGGTGCCTACTCAGCAACAGGCGCGAGACCACTGGTCCGCTGTGGAGGCATGGATATCCGCATGGCGGCGTTCACCGCTTGCTGCTTGGGTCGAGTGGCAGGTGCGTCAATGGCCAGGGTTGGGACGTCAGGAGCTGCCAACACGACTGTTGCTCGCTGCACCTGGCGAGGTTGCCTCCGCGCTTGGGCAGGCCGATGCCTGGCAGCGCCTGACATCTCGCTTCTCTCGACTGAGTACTCGCTGGCCCATTTTGACCGAACGTCTGGCTGCGGAGGTTGACTGGCTTGACGCAGTAGACGAAGAGGATCTCGATCGTCTCATTGCACTGCTCGACTGGCTGGACGCCAACCCAAGAAGCGGCCTTTACCCCCGCCAGGTCCCCCTGGCCGGCATGGATACTAAGTGGTTAGAAGCTCACCGGGGGCGGGTGCTGCGCTGGTGGAAAGTTTTACACACGGAAGGCGGGGGTGATAGCGACGACATTTATCAGTCCACTGGTTTGTGCCCATCACCTCTGATGATACCCATCAAGGTGCTCGATCAACGACTCGCCGCTCGCTTGGGCGGTGTTCATCTGCTGCACTTGGAGCGAGATGCCTTGGCTGCCTTCGATTGGCAGCCTGAGGAGGTGCTGATTGTTGAAAATCAGCAGACCGGCTGGGCCCTTGAGCCTCGTCAGGGAACGGTGGCTATCTTCGGGTTAGGCATGGCTATAGAGCGGCTGGCGGGCATTTCTTGGTTGGCCAAGGCGCGCCTCACTTATTGGGGCGATATCGACACCCATGGATTCGCCATCCTTGACCGCCTGCGCGCTCATTACCCCAAGGCTCATTCGCTCTTGATGGATGAGGCGACACTCGAAGCCCACCTAGCCCTGGCTGTCACCGAGCGGACCCCGACCCGAGCGACACTACCACGGCTGACGGCAGAAGAAGGACAAGTCTATCAAGGGCTGATAGCGCACCACTGGGGGGACCGGCTTCGCTTGGAGCAAGAGCGTATAAGTTGGGCATGGGTGCGTGAAATGTGGGGTGAGTGCTGAGGGTCAAGTTTACCCAGTTTCAGCTTTTGATGGTGGAGCCGATAACTTCAGGAAGAACTCTCGAAAATGACCACTTCAAATGAAAGAGGGCGGATGCAGCTTCTGATTACAACACCGCCAATGCGTTAATGGCTCGTGATGCGATGAAATAAAGCTTGCCGAGATCGAGTGTTTGCCGGGAAGCGAGAAAGGTCGTCGCCTATTTGGCCATGTTCGCTGCCAAGAGTTCATCAAGCCATTCCGGTGCCAGTTCTGTGATGAGCGCTGTTGCGAGCGGCTCGGGCATATGGAGTGACTCGGTCGCATGTTTTATGTGCGCTCGGTGGTGCGCCGTTAAATTCTTGAGTGCCTTTCCCAAGGCGGTGGCAATCACTTGATGTCCATACTCATCGCATGCCATCTCCCATGCCGTTGGAGGGATCTGGCCCCATTCGCGTCGCATCATGCATAAATCCAGAATATCCTTGATATGATTCTGA
>NZ_AJKS02000031.1 GCF_000265245.1 Halomonas smyrnensis AAD6 | reverse complement strand
CCTACCCCGATTTACTCCCAGGTCTTGTCGTACTCCTCCCAGTAGCGGCCGAGATCGCGCTCTTCGGTGAGGGGGTAGAGGGCGTAGCGGCGGCCGAGGCGGGCGCCGCCGTCGCGGGTGAGCGGCTGCCAGGCGATGGTGGCACTGCTGCGGCTGGAGCGCACGAAGAAGGCGTCCAGCGGGACGGTGACGTAGAAGGCCTTGTCGAAGCTGCCCTCGCCGTAGCTGTCGCCGGCATCGGTGAAGGTGGCCCAGGCGCCGATGCGCACGCCGTTGTCGAACTCGCGTGAGAGGTCGACGGTGGCGCCGTAGTCGCCGGCGAGGTAGCGGCCGACGCTGAGCTTGGCGAGGATGTCTTCGTAGCCGGTATCGACGTAGGCGGTGGCGTGGCCGGTCCAGGTCTCGTAGTCGCGCAGCCCGAACTGCTGGTCGAAGTCGCGCTGGCGCACCCAGTTGAGATCCAGCCCCAGGGCCCAGCCGGCATCGAAGGGCCGATACAACATTTCGCCGCCGGCGCCGGCGTACATCATCTCCAGCAGGCCGCCGTAGCCCATGGCGTAGAGGCCGTCGCCGAGCTTGGCGGTGCGGGTGTACTGCAGGTTGCTGATGCCGAGATCGGTTTCGGCGAGGTAGTCGCCGATGTAGGTGCGCACCCGCGGCAGGTCGGAGTCGGCGATGTACTCGTACTCGTCGAGGTTGTCGGCCAGGGTGGCGGTCACGCTACCCGAGAACCAGCCGTTGCGGTCGGTGGTGTATTCGCCCGAGGCATAGGCAGAGAGCCGGTACAGGTAACCATCCGGGCCGCCGAAGTTCTGCTCGATGGCGGGTCCGACGCTCCAGGAGGCGCGCTGGGCATCGCCCCGATAGAGCGATTCGCCCGCGGGTTCGTCCAGGCGCGCGCGGGAGTAGATGCCATAGCGGTAGGCGGTATCGGCCGAGGCGCTCTGGGCGGCGGCCTCGAAGGCGTCGCGGTCGTGCATGTCCTCGCGCAGGGTCAGGCCCTTTCGCTGCCAGCGGTAGTGGAAGGTGTCGACGGCGTCGTCGGCCTTGGCGCTGAGGATGCGGTTGGCACGGCCCTCGCTCTGGCTGAGCGCGCGGTAGGTCGTAGGCTCGCCGGTCACGGTGAGGTCGTTGCCGTCGCGGTGGATCGCGTCGACGCGGATGCCGGCGTTGCGCTGCAGGGAGCGCGCCGTGGTGGCCCAGTCAGGATCGGCCGGAGCGTTCAGTGAACGGGGCGGCGGATCGCGCTTGACCTGGGCCAGGCCCGCCAGGTTGGTGGAGAAACTCAGCCCGAGCATCGCCGTGTTGCCGCGCTGCCAGCCGCTGCGCAGCTCGAAGTTGTCACCGAGCCGCAGGCGAGCGCCGACGTTGAAGCGCGAGTCTTGCGGTTGGTCGTTGTCCTGGGGCTCGTGGGCATAGTCGTTGCCCTCGTATTCGAGCTGCAGGATCAGCGGGTCCCAGGGTGTCTGGTACTCGACGCCGCCGAACAGCGACATGGGGCCGCGAAACAGTTGGCTCAGGGCGAACTCGCCGCCCTGGTCGCCGCCGGCATTATCGGGGCGATCGTCGAAGCGCTGGTCGATCCAGCCCAGCGGCGAGTCGACATCCGCGGCGCTGCCGAGATAGCCCCAGCCCAGCCCCAGGCTGACATCCAGCGAGTTCCAGCGCTTGCTGGCGACCAGATACTCGGCGCCGAACTGGGAGGTACCGCCGGCGTCGCGCAGCCCCAGGGCCAGCTCGGGCCAGTAGCTCTCCTCCTCGCGAAGCCGAAACTTGGCGTCGATGCCTTTATCCAGATAGTCACGGTCACCGGCGATCTCTTCGCCATAGCGACGGTTTTCCACCGAGACATAGCGAAAGCCCACCTCCAGCCAGTCGAGCGGCTGGGCGAAGACGTTGAAGCGCCGGTAGGGCTCGGTACGGCTCCAGCTCGCGGCGAAGTTGCCGACCTCATTCATCCTCGCCGTGGGTGTCTGCATCAGGCCCACGCCGCCGAAATCGCTCTGGCCGGTGCCCAGGTTGCCGGCCATGGCGGTGTGGGAGGCAAGCAGCAGGGGCGTCAGGCCTAGCAGCGGGGTGGCAAGGAAATAGCGGGGTCTGACCCCTGAAACTAGTTTGGCCATAGGGTGCAGTCGTCGCCGGGCAGTCGGCTCGCCAGGAAGGCGGCCAGTTCACGATTGATGATGTGGGCTTCCTGAGAATGCTCGGGCAGACGCACGGCGAGGCGGGCGCCGGGCGCCAGTGGGGCAGCCTGGCGGTTCCAGGCGGCGATGCCGAGCGTGCGCGCCTGGCCTCGCGGGGTGATGACGCTGACCTCATCCAGCCCTTGGGTCGCCGAGCCCGGCAGGCGGTCGAGCAGGGTGTCGACGCTCATGCCGGGCCGCCAGTCGATGCGCTGCACGCCGGTCAGGGTCCAGGCTTCCACCCAGCCAGGCGTGCGGCAGGTGCCGAGGGTGTCGATGTCGGCCATGGGCGGATTCTGTCGCAGCGCGCCGGCCAGCGATATCAGCCCCAGTGGCTCGGCGCTGCGGGCGGGCCTGGCGGGCATGCTCTGCAGCCGGCGCGACCAGCGGGCCAGGGCATCGGGCAGGGGCTGCTGCCCCGCGGCCGCGAGCACCGGGCCAAGGCCCTCGATTTCGGCGATCAGGCGTGCGCGGCGGTCGGCCAGCTGGTCGGCGTCGACATGGCGCAGGGCAAAGCTGTAGGTCCAGTCGAAGGGCGGCTGGTCGGCCGCCTGGCGCTGTTGTTGCCAATTCAGCCAGGCGTCGATCAGGGTCGCGGGCTCGTTGGTCTGTGCCATCGCTGACGGGGCCGAGACCAGTGACGCGCCGAGCAGAGCGCTGCCCACAAGGCCACGCGCGCAAGCCCCCAGGTGAGGCTTTTGGAAAAGACGCAAGGCAGTGTTACGGAGTGTTCGCATGCGGCGGCTCATGTCGGGCTTACCACCAGTGGCGAGCGACGCGCCACGAGACCTCTGGGCCGTTCGGCCAGGGTGTCTCGGTCGCGGCCCAGAGGCGGTGCGTGGCAGGATCGCGCCAATAGGTCGCGCTGTTGGTGTCGCCGGTCGCCCAGTGCCACTCGATCTGGCAGGTCTCGAGGCGGCGTTCGCCCAGCGGCAGCTCGAAGCGTCGCGCGGGCGAGCAGTGCGGTGCGCCTTCGGCCTGGAAGCGCCGTATGTCGCCGGCGGCATCCTGAACCTGGCGCGTCAGCGTGACCGGCTCGGAAGCGGTGTGCTGCCAGGGGGCAGAGGGCGTGTAGTGCGTGCCGAGTAGCCGTGCATCCAGGCCCTGGAAGGCATGCAGGCCGCCTTGCTCGAGTTCCAGCACCACGCCATTGCGACCGGGCCAGTAGGTCATGTCGCCAGCCTGGGCGCCCATCACCATCAGGCCCTGGATATCGCCGATACGCGCATCGAGGGAGGCGTAGGGTATCGCTTCGGCCTGGGCGGAGGTGTCGCCGCCAGAGAGGATGGCATTCAGCGAGGCGCCGAGCGGCGTCTCGCCGGAACTGGCGCAACCGCTCAGCGAGGCGAGTGCGACGCCCAATGCTACACAAGACGAGGCCGCCCGTAGGCGGCCTCGTGATCGGCCATGTACCACTCTTAGTGTCATGGGCTTATTGCGTGCCTGACGGACCGGTCGTCCCGGTTCCGCTGCTGCCGCCATCATCGCCACCGCCGGAAGCGGCGGCCACGCCAGCGCCGACTGCCACGGCGCCGGCCACGGCCAGTCCCGTAAGGGCAGCGGTAGAAAGGCCGGTTGCGGCCGCCAGGCCACCAGCGGCGGCACCGCCGGCTGCTGCGCCTGCGCCGGCTGCACCCGCGCCTGCGCCCGCGCCACCACCGGCGCCAGCTGCACTGCCTGCGCCGGCGCCCGCATTGGCGCCCGCCGTGCCCGAACCTGCACCGGCGCTACCGCCGCCGCCGGCGGCATTACCGGTTTCGCTCTGCGCCATGGCCAGCGGAGAGGCCGTCATGCCGGCGATGGCGAGATAAGCCAGTCCTTTCTTGAGCATCTTGAATCCCCCTTGCGTCTGTGACGGTCATGCTTCTACAGCATCATGCTAATGCTTTTAAAGGCTAGCGCATAGCTGTTGCAGTGGGGTAATAGCGGCCACGGAGTCTTTTTTTATTAAATGACTGCCAATGTGGCATAAAACAATAAGCAAATGAATGCTTTGTAAGCGATTTCCTACAAGAAAGATCGTGATTCTCATACATATCCAATGCCGGCGTACACGGCGCTGGTGATGTCATCGCCCGGTCATGTATGATCCGCAAGCTATTCATTTTGCATGATCTACATTGACGTTTTGGCGCGTTGCCAAATGATACAGGCCTCGGGGATGCGCCATGACACCTCGGGGCGGTAGCGTGCCCTGATGACAAAACTAGTACTCAATACAGGCAGTCCGCATGCGTCATTCAACGCCTCTCAAACTCCTGGCGAGCCTGCTCAGCGTGGCCTGGCTCTCGGGATGCGCCTTCGCCCCCGGTAGCCATTTCGATGCCGACGTCGAGAGTGCGCCGGTAGACGATCTCGTCGATGTGGAACCGATCACCCTCGGCCTGATCGCCAGCCAAGAGCGCGCGCCGGATGATCAGGCGCTGAAACAGATGAGCGAGGCCCAGCGCGCCGCCCTGGACAGTTACGACTATCGCATCGGCAAGGGCGATGTACTGAGCATCATTGTCTATGACCACCCTGAACTGACCATTCCCGCCGGCAGTGAGCGCAGCGCGGCGGAGTCGGGCAATACCGTTCAGCCGGACGGCACCATCTACTATCCCTACATCGGCGAGGTGGCCGTTGAAGGGCAGACAGTGTCGGAAGTGCGAGAGACCATCTCCCGCCAGCTGGCCGAATTCATCGCCGCGCCTCAGGTCGAAGTGCGCATCGCCGCCTACAACTCCCAGGACGTGTTGATCTCCGGTGAGGTAGGGGAGCCAGGGCAGCTGCCGATCACCAATGTGCCGATGACCGTGCTGGACGCGATCAGCATGAGTGGCGGGCTTGGGCCTCAGGCCAACTGGCACGGTGTGCAGCTGACCCGAGACGGTGAAACTCGCACCCTCGACGTGTACGGCATGCTCAACGAGGGCAACCTGTCTAGCGACCTCCTGCTTCAGGATAATGACGTGCTGCACGTGCCCGATCTTGGTGAGCAACAGGTGTTCGTGATGGGGGAGGTGAGCGAGCCCCAGTCGCTGCCCATGGGGCGCTCGCCGATCACCCTGACCGAAGCGCTGAGCCGTGCCGGTAGCTTCAACGAGGCCCAGGCCGATGCCAGTGGCATCTTCGTGTTTCGCCGCAATACCCAGCGGCAGGACAAGCTGGCTACCGTCTATCAGCTGAATGCCCGCAACGCCGCGGCCATGGTGCTCGGCACGCAGTTCCGCCTCGAGCCGTCTGACGTGGTCTATGTGACCACCACCTCGCTGGGTCGCTGGAACCGCACCATCAACCAGATCTTGCCGACAGTGACCGCGCTGTACCAGGTCACTCGTGCTGCGAATGATGCCAACGATCTTCGAGACGATCTCTGATGTTTCATCACCTGCTTGTCGTCTGTACCGGTAACATCTGCCGTAGCCCCGTCGGGGAGGCCATGCTCAAGGCCTCGCTGCCGGGGCGGCACGTGGAATCCGCCGGGCTGGGCGCCCTGGTGGGCCATGGCGTCGAGCCGACGTCACGGGAGTTGGCCGAAGCCGAAGGCCTGAACGTCGAGGCTCACCAGGCGCGCCAGATCACCCAGGAGATGCTGCAATCCGCCGATCTCATCCTGGTGATGAGCGAAGGGCAACGCCTTGCCATCGGCGAGATGGCGCCCGCCGCACTGGGCAAGACGATGCTGATCGGCCGCTGGCTCGACGGCGGCAAGGGCCTCGAGATTCCTGACCCCTATCGCAAGAGCCGTGAAGCCTTCGAACATGTGCATCGAATGCTGAAGGAGGCCACGGCTTCCTGGGCTGCCAAGATCTAAGCCCCGCGTAGGGCAGACTCCACCGCTTTTTTCATTTATTGCGCCACCGCCCTGTCGGACGTCGGCGCCCAACCTGACAGTACTCCTATGGCTGACGCTTCCCAGAGCACTTCGCATCCGCGCGCTTCTTCCGCCCCCGCCGACGACGAAATCGACCTGGGGCGCCTGTTCGGCCTGCTGCTCGATCACAAGTGGTGGATCATCGGCATCACCGCGGTGTTTGCCGTGGCTGGCGTTGCCTATGCGCTGCTGGCGACCCCGGTGTATCGCGCGGATGCCCTGGTGCAGGTCGAGAAGAAGGCCGGGATGAGCAACCCCCTCGAGGACGTGAAGTCTATCCTCGGTGAGGAACCCTCGGCGGATACCGAGGTGGGTATCCTCCGTTCACGCATGGTGCTCGGTCGGGCGGTCGATCAGCAGCAGCTGACATTGCACGTGACCCCAGAGCGCCTGCCGGTGGTTGGTGATTTTCTGGTCCGCCATGGCATGGAGCGCCCCGGGTTCGCCGAGGCCAGCGTATGGGCCGGCGAAGCGATCAATGTCGTCAAGTTCCAGGTGTCGCCGGCGTTCATCGGCAAGCCGTTTCAGTTGACTGTGCTCGGCGAGGATCGCTACCGGCTGAGCCTGGAAGACCGCGAGTTGGGTGAGGGAAAGGCCGGCACCGATGAGTCATTCCTGGATGGAAGCGTGCAGCTGCGGGTCGCCGAACTTCAGGCCGGGGAGGGGGCGAACTTTACCCTGCAGAAGTCCTCGCGGCTGGCGGCGATCAATGACCTGCGTTCACGTTTCGGTGTCAGCCAGCAAGGCAAGGACAGCGGCCTGCTGGACCTGTCGCTGAGCGATACCGATCCTCAGCGCGCCGCTCGCGTGCTGGACGCTGTCAGTGAGGTCTACCTGACCCAGAACATTCAGCGTCAGGCCGCCGAAGCAGAGAAGAGCCTCGAGTTCCTCGAGAATCAGACGCCCCAGGTGCGCGAACAGCTTCGCCAGGCGGAAGATCAGCTCAACTCTTATCGCACCGAACGCGACAGCGTGGACCTGTCGATGGAAACCCAGTCGCTGCTCGAGCGTATCGTGGATCTCGAGAAGCAGCTTAACGAGCTTTCCTTCACCGAGGCGGAAATCTCTCGGCGCTTTACGACCAGCCACCCGACCTACCAGGCTTTACTCGAGAAGAAGCAGCAGCTGCAGAACGAACGCGACCAGCTCGAGGAACGCGTCGACAGCCTGCCTGAGACGCAGCAGCAGGTGCTGCGGATGAGTCGAGACGTCAAGGTCAACCAGGAAGTCTACGTTCAACTGCTCAACAAGATGCAGGAGATGAAGATTGCTCGAGCCAGTACGGTCGGTAACGTGCGCATCCTGGACGAGGCCGCCGTGCAGCCGGCACCGGTCGAGCCCAAGAAGCCGCTGATCGTGGTGCTGGCCACGCTACTGGGCGGCATGCTCTCGGTGGGCCTGGTGCTGGTGCGCGGGCTGCTGCGCCGCGGCGTAGAGTCGCCCGAGCAGATCGAGGACGCCGGCATCCCGGTTTACGCTTCGGTGCCGCTCTCCGACGAGCAGGGCAAGCTGGTCAAGCGCGTCAAGCACCGCAACGACAAGGGTGGTCAGGACATCAGCACCGGCATCCTCGCCGAACGGGCGCCGGCCGACTCCGCCATCGAAGCGATTCGCGGCCTGCGCACCAGCCTGCACTTCGCGATGCTGGAGGCCGGCAACAACCTGCTGGCGATTACCGGACCGAGCCCTGGCATCGGCAAGAGCTTCGTCACTATCAACCTTGCAGCCGTGTGCGCCCAGGCCGGGCAGAGGGTGCTGGTGGTCGATGCCGACATGCGCAAGGGCCATGTGCACCATGCCTTCGGCGGTCGCAGCGAAGGTGGCCTTTCCGAGCTCCTTTCCGGCAAGGCCGCTCTGGCCGACGTGACGCGTTCCGGCAGCATCGACGGGCTTGACTACATCTCACGCGGCAGCGCTCCGCCCAACCCTTCCGAGCTGCTGATGCAGGAACGCTTCAGCCAGTTTCTGGCGGATATTCGTGAGCAATATGATCTGGTGGTCATCGACACGCCGCCGATCCTGGCCGTAACCGATGCGGCGGTGATCGGCAAGCAGTGTGGCACTACTCTCATGGTGACTCGCTTCCAGGTGAACCCTGTCAAGGAGCTGGAAATCGCCAAGCGCCGTCTCGAAACCACCGGCGTGCCGGTCAAAGGCGCCATCCTCAACGCTATGGAACGCAAGGCTGCTACCAGCTATGGCTACGGCTACTACAACTATTCTTACAAATAAGCTCGTTTACTGAACCTGCTGCCAGCTCGCGTTGGCTGACAGCTCATCAACAAGCCACAGGTCGGACCCCGGCCAAGCCTCAAAACCACACAATGGCCCTCCAGCGCGGCACACCACGCCTGGGGGCTGACCCATCAGACGAACGACCGAACGAAGCAGCGATATAAGCAACACCACAGGCTCCAGTGTCGGCTGCCCTATAGGGAAGGGCAAAATGCCAGCACTCCCACGAGCCTGCCTATAACAAGAAAATACGGATCGTGAATAACACGTTTTATCAGCTCATGATGAGCAAGGGATACGCATGGATACCATCAATCCACCGCTGGAGCGCCAACGTCGGCATTCCCGGTTCTTCGAACGCTTGCTTTTCAGTTACAAACTGCAACTGCTCCTCGGCCTCTGCATCGCTGTACTGGCTCCAGCCCTTTGGCACTGGGGGTGGGGTTTCTGGCAGCAGGCTCCCACTGCTCTTTGGGCAGCGCTGACCGGCACTGTTATCGCCTATACCGTATCGATCAATGCGGTTCAGCGTCTCGCCCGCCTTCCCGGCACCAAAGCCTCGCTGCTGATCATTCCCAGCATCAGCATTTGTTACGGATTGCTGGTTCTGGCACTGGTGGCGCTCGGCATCGAATATTCCGTTCTGCATGTATTTATC
>NZ_AJKS02000032.1 GCF_000265245.1 Halomonas smyrnensis AAD6 | reverse complement strand
CCCGACAGCTA
The DNA here is from genome assembly GCF_000265245.1 of Halomonas smyrnensis AAD6. Classification (GTDB taxonomy): domain Bacteria; phylum Pseudomonadota; class Gammaproteobacteria; order Pseudomonadales; family Halomonadaceae; genus Halomonas; species Halomonas smyrnensis. Next base: position 2,693 of record NZ_AJKS02000032.1, on the reverse strand, counting down.
TGTGGCTAATGTGAAGCAGTTGGCTTTAACGATTAAATATTCGTTGATGGATAAGTTTTATTTCCAGTATTGATTATTATAATTAAGATGAATTTTAGAGGCTTGTATGTCGAGTTTGGTTAGTCATTCTATTGATGTGAGGTCAAGTGAAGCTATTTCTATTATTTTAGAGGGGGCTGATATTAATGATTTCCGTATGGATATGGGAGTTAATTACCCTGATGACCATTTTGATGATCAAGGTATAACTTACCGAAGGCTGGTTAGTGCAGCACAAATGGGTGATCTCGATGTGTGCTGGGTCCAGGTTGCTGATCTGAATGCAAGTGGTGAGGTTAATCGAGATTCTGTTACTGGTTTATTTGGCTGGTTCGATCTTTCTATTGGTGACAAATGCTGGAGGAGTTTAAGGCCAAGCCTTGTTCGGTTGGGTATACACCGGAAAGAAATTAATCGTTGGTTAAAGAGAGGGTGTGGATACTCGGAAGTCGATATCCCTGAGGCCTTTAAGTTTCCTCATTCCGAAAGATCTGAAGATGGGGATGACAATGAAGGCTGGGATTCGTGGCCTGCTGGTACAGGTAGGGTGAAGAATAACTATATAATGAAAGGGAGCCGGCAAAGCGATCAAGACGAGCTCGTTCTCAAGATATTGGGTGGGCTGGGCTACGACCCGTTAAGGCTTCCTAAGTTTAAGCCTGGAAGTTTTTGGGTGAAATCAGAAGTTAAATTAAAGTCTGAGTCAGATTATCCAAAGATCTTTGTTAAGGGGTCAACAATTTTTGAAAAATCTTGGGATCGGCTAAGAAAGCATGGACGAATACGTGAAGAGCCAGCTCCTTAGTGGTTTTTAATGGCTCCGCGAAGACTGGCGTGAAACTGGCTTGTGCGAGGGCGGCTTTGCACCTGGTCGACGCCTCGAGTAATGGCGCCGCAGGCGCCACTGCGGTATTCGTGGCGGTGGCGACTGCCGTGGGGAGTCCTTCGGCTTCCATTCGTCTGGGAGACTCGGCCCCGTTGTCAACGTCATTGAAGGTTGTCCGGTTCTTGAAATCCGTCGTGGCCCTGTAGATAGGCCATGGCACCGACTACTTGTTGGCCTTTCGGCCGTCAGCCCAGCCTTATCGATCCGTCGCGGTGTTAAGCCGTGAACCTCACGCCCCACGCAGGGCGGGGCCAAGTTGGGTGAGGATGGCTGGGCACCTGGGAGTCGAAGCGTCCCTCCCTCGGCTGCTTGCCGATGGTGGCATGAGTGCTCATGTTGGTGACGACGTCGTGCCATTGCTGCACATAAGCTCGCCTGTAGGCCTCTTCGTAGAAGGTCTCGTATAGAAGACATCCTGCTTGGCGTACTTCACCTCGGTTTCGACATTATCCTTGCTCTCCGGGGGCGTAGCCGCAGCAGGCATGGATCAGGAAGCCAGCGATGGTGGTGTATCCGTAGAGGCGCTGATTCACCTTCAGCTCGCGGAACTGCTCGCTGATCACAACCCTCTTGTTCTGGCCGTAGCCCGCCCTCGGGGAGGCTGACGAAGTAGTTAAAGCCTTGTCGTGCAGTCGGATGAAAGTGACGTCATCTAGCGATGACAGGCACCTAGTGGATCAAAAGCGTTGGCAGGTACTGGGTCACTTTGGTTTTTAGTTCAACTGTGAAGTGATTTCTGTTTCTCGGGGTATACCCCTAACTGGGGGATAGGGGGAGACTTGGAGGATTGAGAGGTTCTCGACAATATACGACGCACCACTTGGAGCTATAGATGGATGCGTCAATGAACACTCGTAAGCAATCCCCCGTTGATCTGGCCAGTAGTGCCATGGCTCGGTACCGAGAGGGGTGCAGCCCCGCATTAATCGAACTTCCCGAAAAGGCTGTGTTCCCCATTTTGATCAATGTACAGCCATCTACTGCCCGAAAATCACGTACTACAGGAATGCTGCTAGGGCGTCCAGCGCCTCGGTATGTTAAGCGCGGCCGGTCTGTGTTTTATCGCCTGAAAGAAATTATTGATTGGCTGGAGCATGGGGAGGTATATGGAAATACAGTAGAGGCATCTATGGCTGAGGGAGTAGAGAAATGAAAGCATCCCTTAGTTTGGCCAGATTGATGCATCGTGACTTTAATGTTAGGCGAGCAGGGGTTTCTGAGAATCTGCCTAGCGAGAAAATACTATGCGCTGTAGACGCATCGGAATTGCCTAATCGTAATGCGCGCCGAGTGACAAGAAAGACCCAGCGGAAAAGTAGGCGGAGTGGAAGATGACTTCAGGAAATGACTTTATTTCTACTCCACCTTCAGTCTATTGAAGTGGTGATGCCGAAAGTGAGGAGAGGGGTATGCTTGAGCTCAAAAAAAGCCCCGCTAAGGCTGCAACCATTAGCGGGGTGGAAAGTGAATACTTTCGAGACGGAGATAACATTTTTTCAGCTGATTTAACAGTCATTACATCCGAGAATCCAGCTTGTCTAACCAAGCACTACCGGTTATCAGAAAATGATGAACTGGAAAAGTACTCCGGCGGACAAATGGAGCAAGGCAATGCCAGCGTTTACAAATTGCATTCTCTGGGCTCTTTAGCTTGTTTGCTGAAATCGCTCAAGACTAACCAGGCATTGGTCTATGGCCGCCCTGAGCGCAAAGCCACAGGCCTGGTATCCAAACGCCGCTGGCTGGAGGCGGGGTGTCCTGATGACCC
>NZ_AJKS02000033.1 GCF_000265245.1 Halomonas smyrnensis AAD6 | reverse complement strand
AGCTGGCCCTGAGGATCTGGCGTGGTCGGCGGTGTGCTTCAGAAACGGTGTGGAACCTGTTCATTAGGGTACTCCTGTTGGTGTCGCACCCTATCTACAGGGGTCATAGATCTGGTTTTTGCGATTCCTCGTCCCAATTTTTTTGAGACGTCATAGCTGCGGAGGGGGATGCTCGGTCAATGAGGAAGGGGAAAGGACGGCTTCTTTCCTGGTACCGACCTGCACTCGGTGGGAAGGCGCTAGACCCCTAATCAGGATTTGGCCACTGTGTGCTGCATCCTGTGCTATCGCGTGTTGGCACCATCTGGATCCTGCACAGCTTGACCTGGGGCCAGTGCCTGTAGCGCGTCCAGCAGGGCCGGGAATTCCCATGTCATTCGCTTGGGCACCCTTATCGGTGCGTGTGGCGTGGGTTCAGAAGGTCTTATCCAATTGCGGCCACATCATCAGGTTTTTCGAGATACCCCGTGCATTGAGTGCGGGGAGGGATAGCGTGTCGCCCGCCAGGATGAACCGTACCGGCTTTCTCGGAGGCCAGTTGGCTTGAGTCAGGCCGCCTTCTTGGCCGGACCCTGTTGCTCGGAATGCAGGGACTCTCCTTCAGCCGGTGCCTGTTGCCGATCGGCTCCAGTAGCCGCTGGTGATTGAACCAACCGAACCACTTCAAGGCTGGGTCCTCTCTCGATAGTCCTTGGTCATGCGATTCCGGAACGCGCGCTTGGCATCCTGCTGATTGACGCCAGGTCGGCCAGGAGAATGCATCGGTCCCCGCCTGGTCTTGCGCCCCAGCGATGTTATCGTTCCCATGTAACATCTCCCGTCGAGATGTTGAGACGATCGATTGAATCCCCCGAGTAGCACGGCGTCGGTGAAGACTTCCGGGTTGAGCTCTCCATCGGGCCGCTCGCGCACGGTGTCGGCCCACTCGATATAGTCTGACTTCGAGTGCGTATACCGCTGGTCGGAGAGAGAATTGACGATGAACGAGGTTTTGGCCCGGGAGTAGTAGCAATGGCTAGC